>JAFZSL010000045.1 GCA_017619375.1 Prevotella sp.
CAAGTGGGGATGTCTAAGGAAAACAATAGGGTTTAAGTTATTCAGATAGGGAAAATAATACCCCAAAATGGTTACGAAGCGGACTAATGTCCCTTTAACTTCCTTTTAACTACCTTTTAACTTCCCTTTAACTTCCGAAAGCTGAGCGAATGCGAAACTTGAAATATTTACCTAACAATTCAAGGCTTCATGTGATACAGTGTATCAAACTCCGTCCCTGCGATATCACGAGTAGGGCAAACATCCCCACTCACATGGTCATCCTTTCAAAAACTCCATTACTATGCGGTTGAACGACTGAGGACATTTGTTGGCGACGAAATGGTCCCCCTTGATGAAGGCGAGCCGGGCGTCAGGGATGCTGCGGGCTATCAGTCGTGTATGCTCCTCCTTGATCATGTCCTTGGTGCCGGCCACAACCAGTGTCTTTGCTTGGATGCCGTGAAGTTCTTCCGGCTGCACGTTGGGGTCGTTGACCATCAGCCCCAGCATCTCTGCGTTCTGCTTGGCAGACTTGCTCCATCTTGCAAAAAAGCCCGCGATTTTGTAACCCAACTCGATGGGGAGTTGCACGGAGCGTTTCACGCCTTTCGCATCCAGATTGGCACCATTGAGAATCAAGCGGTTCACACGACCAGGATATTTCATGGCAAAGACCATGGCGATGTTGCCTCCATCGGAAAAACCAAGCAGATGGGCCTTTCCTATTTGGTGCGCATCCATAAAAACCAAGAGGTCGTCGGCAAACTGCCTGATGGTGAATGGTGCATCGCCCCTCGGGGTCTTCCCGTGACCTCTGGTGTCTATGGCAAGGACGCGGAAGTATCGGGAAAACTCATCAATCTGACCTCGGAAATAGTCGCTGCTCTCACCATTGCCATGGAGGAGAATCAGCGCCTCGCCCCGGCCTTTTTCGATGAAGAAATGCTTGATGTCCATGACAATCTGTTTTCAATCGTGTCTTCTATCCCAGCACCATATCGAGCACCATCATCAAGACGAAACCGATGGCAAAGCCGATGGTGCTGAGATTGCTGTGTTGGCCGCCGGAGGCTTCGGGTATCAGTTCCTCTATCACCACATAGAGCATGGCTCCTGCGGCAAATGAAAGCATGTAGGGGAGGACAGGTGCCAACAGGGAGGCCAGCAACAGGATGGTGACCGCACCGATGGGTTCCACGGTTCCACTCAGCGCACCTATGAGGAAAGAGCGCCAACGGCTATTGCCTGCCGCCCGCATCGGCATGGAAATGATGGCCCCTTCGGGAATGTTCTGGATGGCAATGCCCAGGGAGACGGTCAAAGCGCCGGCAAGGGAAATGCTCGTCGCTCCGGTGTCGGCCCCGGCGAACACCACGCCGACAGCCATCCCTTCCGGGATGTTGTGTATGGTGACGGCCAGGGCGAGCATCGCTGTCTTGGAAAGATGGGAGCGCATGCCTTCCGGTTTGTCTGTTCCCATGTGAAGGTGCGGTGTCACTTCGTCAATCAGTAGCAGAAAGCCCATGCCCAACAAGAATCCGATGGCTGCGGGCACGACCGACCATCTGCCGCTGTCGGCTTGCATCTCCATCGCTGGTATCAATAGCGACCAAACCGATGCCGCCACCATCACGCCCGAAGCGAAACCCAATAATGACTTTTGCAGCCGCACCGACATGTCGCCTTTCATCATGAAGACAAAGGCGGAGCCGAGCACCGTGCCCAGCACCGGTACAAGCAGTCCTATAATCAATGTAGTAATCATGACCTATCTCTTTTTTGCTCTGAAATATAACATGGCTCCCTCTATGTGGAAGTCGAGGATGTCGTAGTGTGGCTCCAAGCGACAGCGCACGTCGCTTGCGGTGTCAAAGGGTGGGGTGAACCATCCCATGCGGGTCATCACGGTGTTGGCGAGCCAGTCGGCTATCTTCTGCTCTCCTGCTATGTAGAAGCACGCCAGCAATTCGCCGCCAGGTCTTAATGTGCGCAGAATCTCATCATAAGCCTTTTCCTTGTCGGGGAAGACATGGAGACCGTTCATGCAGAGCACTTTGTCAAATGTCTCATCTTTGAAGGGTAGGGCACCGACATCGCCTTGCATCGTTCTGACATGGGGCAGGCCGGCCTCGCGAAATCTTTCTTCCGCACGCTCCAGCATGTCACTACTGTAGTCCACACAAGTGATGTCGGCCTGTGTCATGTGTTTGTACTTCTCAACCGTGAAAACGGCTGTACCCACGGGGACGTCGAGCAATCTGCCCTTGAAATCATCGGGAATCCAACCCAGCACCCTGCGGGCTATCTCGTTGTCGTCGACTCCACCCCAAAGCAACTTGAAATAGATGCGGCTCCACCACTTGCCTTGTGTGATGGCATCATCGTAAAAACTTTTGCTGAACTTGTATGAACTCTTGATCTTGTCTGCCATGATTCTTTTTTTTGTTTATATAGCAAATCTTGTCGCCCGAATGTCATAATTGCTATAACATTCCTTTTTTTTCGGGGTCGCCGAAAAAGACGCTGCAAAGGTACGTATAAGAAAACGCAACCCGGTTGCAAAGTGCGAGGCATCGACGGAAACGTGGCTTTCTTTCAGCGTGCAAAGGTACGATGTTTCAACAAAGTGCGCAATACCTAAAACGAGTGTTTTTTGCATTGCGCACTTTCATTTGCCAAAGAGGACGGGCGTGGGCGCTCACTTGATGTACTTCACCTTGGAAGCATCACGGGGTTTGGCAGCGGGTTGCTCATCGGGGTAGCCGATGGCGATGATGTAGTTGAGTTTGTAGTCGGCAGGGATGTCGAGGCGGTCGATGAAGAACTTTGCCTTTTCGTTGGCGACAAGCCATCTCACAGGACCACCGAGACAACAGGTGCCGAGACCCATGGACTGGGCGGCAAGCATGATGTTCTCTCCCAACAATCCGGCATCAAGTTCGCCACCGCCATTTGCCGGTGTACAGACGCAGATGAGGTTGGGGGCATTGCGGAACATGTTCTTGAAATTCTTGTCGCGGTTCACCTGTTCGGTATTCTCCTGCTTGAAAATCTCGGTCACTTCGGCTATCAGTTTCTGGTCTTCCACCACCCTTACAATCCACGGCTGGCGGTTGCCCCCGCTTGGGGCGTTGATGCCTGCACGGACGACGACTTCCAACTTCTCATGCTCCACGGGTTTGTCGAGGTATTTGCGCACGGAGCGACGGGCCATGATGTTGCTCAGCACGGGATTGACTTCCATCTGCACATCGGCTTCCACGTCGCTCATCTTGTCCGTCGGTTCGTAGCGCTTGACGACCTGTCCGTCGCGACTGACAAGAAACTTGGTGAAGTTCCATTTGATGTCTGATTTCTTGTCATACTCGGCATCCTGCCTGCGGAGCATGCCGTCCATCATCTTGCCCCGTTCGTCTGTCACGTCGAAGCCGCCGAAGCCCTTCTGGGATTTCAGCCACACGTAGAGCAGATGGGCGTTGTCTCCGTTCACCTCAATCTTGTCGAACTGAGGGAAGTTGATGTTGAAATTGGCCGTGCAGAATTGATGAATCTCCTGGATTGTCCCAGGGGCCTGCTCGCCAAATTGGTTGCAAGGGAAGTCGAGAATCTCGAAACCTTCCTTGGCATATTTCTCATAGAGCGCCTCCAACTCCTTGTATTGGGGCGTGAAACCACATCGTGTGGCGGTGTTGACAATGAGCAGCACTTTGCCTTTGTAGTCGGAGAGCGATACTTCCTGCCCGACGTCGTCCTTCACCTTGAAATCATAAATACTTTGTGCCGACAGCGCCAGCACGCTTGTCATTGCCATAAGGCAAAGAAACAGTCTTTTCATATCCGTTTTGTTTTGAGGGTTATGCTATTTGAGGTAATCAGGCATCCTTTGACGCCCGTCTATTCTTTGATTTTTATCGTCAGTTCCTGTTCTTCGAGCATGGGAGACTCTGCCCTGACGGTGATGGTGCCTTCGTCCCGCGTGGCCTCCACGTAGGCGAGGAGACGGCCCCGTACGACCCGCTGTCGCCAGTCGCGCAGGTTGCTGGTGTCGCTCATGTCGCCGCCCTCGAGACCCAATAGACGACCTCCACCGGTCACTCGGACGGATATCTCATTGTCTGAAAGTGGCACGGTCTTCCCTTCCATGTCTGTAACCTCGATGATGACATGGGCGACACGCCCGCGTCCGGCCAACACGGCCTTGTCAGTGGTCATTTTCAAGGCTGCCGGCCTTCCAGTCGTCTCTATCTTGTAGGATGCCACGACATTGCCTTGGCTGTCCAGGGCCTCTGCCTCAAGCACTCCGGGATGATAGGGGATGTCCCACCAAATGGCTCCCGAAGACTGGTCTTTCTCTTTGGACGGACCCACTTCCTCACCGTTGAGCATCAACCGTGCTTTTCCCTGGTTGGTCATGCACACCACACGGATGGTTTGTCCTTTGCGATAGTTCCAGGTGTCTTGTGCATAGATGGACACACCCGGGTCGCGTCTACCTGACTGACGGCCGCGACCATTGCCCATGGCGGGGTAGGTGCCGATGTAGCACACTGGCTTCTCGCTCCATAATGACGCCCGCCACCAACCTTGGGGCTTTCGCTCGCCCTTCAGGTCGAGCAGTCCGGCTGATGAACCTCGTGCGGGCCATGCTCCACTCTCACCGAGGTAGTCGATTCCGGTCCAAAGAAATTGTCCGAAGATGAAGTCGTGTTGCTCTACCGCTCTCCATGCCTCAAGGTCATGGCGGTTCTCCGAACCGTAAATCACTCGCGTGGGATAGGTGCGGTGGTCCTCGTCGTATCGGCTTTCAGTGTAGTTGTAACCCACCACGTCGACAACCTGTGGGTAGGTGGTCTCGTTGGACATCACCACGCCTGCCAACGCGCCCGTGGTGGGACGGCTGGTGTCGATCTGCTTCACCACCTTGGTGAGCCGTTCGGCGATGCGTCCGATGCGCTGGGCGTCTGGCTGCTCGGGTTTGTATCCACCGTACATGGGCTGCGTGATACTGCTTCCATCCAACACAGGGTGGGAGTAGGGATCGTTGGGATAGTCCACCTCGTTGCCTATGGACCAGAGGAAGATGCACGGGTGGTTGCGGTCGCGGCGCACCATGTCGGCAACGTCGCGGTCTATCCATTCCTCAAAGAAGTCGTAGGAACCTTCAAAACCCGGGGTGCCGCGGTTCCAGCCCTCAAGCCACTTGCGCTTGGGGAACTCCCATTCGTCGCTGGCTTCATCCATGACGAGGAGGCCGAGGGAGTCGGAGAGGTCGTAGACCACGGGGGCCTGAGGGTTGTGGCTCATGCGGATGGCATTCACCCCGATGGCCTGCAGGTTGACGAGACGTCGCTCCCACACGTCGCGGGGCACTACAGCGCCGAGTACTCCGGCGTCATGGTGAAGGCACACCCCTTTCACCTTCATGTTGTTCCCGTTGAGGAAAAATCCCTTGTCTGGGTCGAAATGCAGGGTCCGGAGGCCCATGCGCATGATGCTGCTGTCTACAACGTCGCCATTACCGACATCCAGCAGTCGGGTTTCCACAGTGTATAGATAGCCGTTGCCTATGTTCCACAACTGCGGTTGCGAAATCTTCAGTTGCAGCGTTTGGCGTTCTTGGTTGCCAATGGTGGCTTGTTTCTGTGCCACCTGCCGGTGCTGGGCATCATAGATGGTCACTTGTGCCTTCAGGGAGGGGGAGGCTTTGCCATATCCTTCTGCCGTGGTGGTTTCCACATCCACCTCCACGGTGGCGGTCCCCCGACTGAGTTGCTTCAGCCGCCATGCGCTTCCCCATTGGGCGAGATGAACAGGTCCGGATTTCACGAGCCACACAGGGCGATAGATGCCGCTGCCGGTATACCACCGTGAGTCGGCTTGTCGGGAGTGGTCTACACGCACGGCGAACACGTTGTCGCCTTCCTTGTTGAGCCAGGGCGTCATGTCATACAGCACGGAGGCGTAGCCGTTGGGGCGCATGCCGAGCAGATGCCCGTTGAGGAAGACTTCGGCACGATTGTAGATGCCCTCGAAATAGACAAACCACTGGGTGTCGGCAGTGCTGCCCTCTTGGAGTGAAAAATGCTTACGATACCATCCCACGCCGCCGGGAAGATAGCCCGTGCAGGAGAAGAGATGGGGCGACATCGGGTGCTCCACCGACCAGTCGTGCGGAAGTTGAAGACGCCGCCATCGTGAGTCATCGTATGCGGGGGCTTCTGCTGCGATACTCTTGCCGTCGGTGTCGTGTATGTCGGTGCCGACAAGGGCGAACCGCCAGTCGCCATTGAATGGTGTGGCGTGACCGAAAGACACTTGGGCATAGGTTGCATTGGAATGGCATAGAAAGGCAATGACCGTCAATAGCATGCAGATATGCTGCCTCTTGATTCTTGGACGAAGGGGAATCGTTCTGCTGGTCTTGTTCGTCATATGGTTTGGGGTAATCGTTAATGGCATCGTCGTTCTTGATTTTAGGTTTCAATGTCCAAAGATACGAATTAGGAAGCGAACTACCAAATTTTTTTACGATTGTCTTTCATCGGGATGTTACCCATGCCTTGTTCCATCGCTCTTACCACAAGCGCCAAGGCGCATGAAAAACTCCCCAACTCCATGACTCCGTAGACAAATTACAATGCGCTTCTGGCGCATAAAGTCCTTTCAGTCCCAAAAGTCCGTAGACAGATTACAATGCGCCTGGCGCATTAAGTCCTTTTTGTCCCAAAAGTCCGTAGACAGATAACAATGCGCCTCTGGCGCATCAAGTCCTTTTAGTCCCAAAAGTCCGTAGACAGATAACAATGCGCCTCTGGCGCATAAAGTCCTTTTGTCCCAAAAGTCCGTAGACAATAACAATGCGCCTTGGCGCATAAAGTCCTTTCAGTCCCCAAAGTCCGTAGACCATATGATAACGGCTCTCCGCAGGGGAGACGGATGCCCTTGTCATCACGAATAACGCAAGACTGCCTCCATGTTCATCACATGAAGGCAGTCTTGGCAATCATCACTATGATTTACTTTGCGTTTAATTCGCAAAAAATTCTAACCTAATTATCAACCTAAAACCTAATATCTATAAACCTAAATGTTATCTTATGAAACAGATAGTCTGCTTTTGACACTACAAAGGTAAGGCGGGATTTCTTGGCTTGGAAACATTTGTAGTTTTTTCTTTTCATCACGTTGCGACAAAGAGCTGAAAATGCGACAAAACGCGGGGCTTGTGCCAAAATTTGTCTGTAGCAGGGTGTCGGGCCAATCGCTTTCCGACAAGTTTTTCTTCCAATGACTTCAAAATCGTCACTGACCTATGAAGAACAAGCGCCTGATGAGACAATTTTTTTTGAAGTTTGTCATATCTTGCCGTTTTTCCTGTTTTTGCAGGAAATAGGAATGGACTTTGTCAGGAAACGACTTTAACGAAGATTAACAAGGTATGAAACCGTTACTTGGCAACTATTGGTTACCTTTGCGATGAAATATCGCGAGAACAGGCCGCACCTCGGCATGGCAAGCAAGTTTGACTCTGCATTTGGCTTGCACTGTCCTAAACTTTGGCCCGTCATGTTGGCAGCCATTGCCATCTTGTAGGGCGGATGTTTTGCTGCTTTAAATGGATTATTCAAGTTCCGCAAGTAGGGAAAAATGAGGCGTGAAAAAGGTTTTAAAGAAGTATAGATAGCATGATTTACTCCCAAAAGGCGTTAAAAGTGAACATATGTCCCTTTAACTCCTCTTTAACTTCCTTTTAACTCCCCTTTAACTCCTGATAGTTGAGCGAATGCGGAACTTAAATGGATTATTTTTAAAGGAGTGACATTTTTTCTGAAAAAAATCATTTTTCTCGAAAGGAATTTTCGATTTGGGGTACTAAATGTTTGAACAAACTCCAGAAAAGATGAATGCAATTGAATTAGAATTCACGAAATTGGTCCGAGACTACCGTAAGACGATATATACGGTATGTTACTTTTTCTCAGACAATCCTACTGATGTGGACGACCTCTTCCAGGAAGTGTTGGTCAACCTCTGGAAGGGCTTTCCAAAATTCCGTGGCGACAGCAGTCCCAAAACCTGGGTATGGCGCGTCAGCCTGAACACCTGCTGCAAAGTGGAGCGAGGCAAGAAACGGAATGTACCAATCGTTCCGCTTGTTATCGACAAGGATGTGTTGAGTGATTCCAATGAGGTGGGCCGGCAGGTCAAGATGCTGTACGACAGGATCAACCGCCTTGAACTGTTCGACCGCGCCATCATTCTTCTTTGGCTGGAGAGCATGAGTTATGATGAGATTGCCGCCATAGTGGGCATCTCAACCTCGGCTGTAACAAGCCGGCTGTTCCGAATCAAGGAACAACTCAAATCAATGTCAAACCATTAAAAACCGCAAAGCTATGTCAGAGAATATGAACGAACTCTATGAGTTGGAGGAATTGAAGGCTGCTTACAACCTCATGGATGAGAGGCTGGATGGTCAGGAAATCGTGTCCGACGAGCAACTCCGCGAAGCCATGTACCGCAAATTTGCCAATATACGTGAGAATGCCAGGGAGGCACTCGTCTGGGGAAATCTTATCTTTGTGCCCGTTTTGGCGTGGTGGGCTTGGGCAAATAGCCTCCTGACGCTCTTGGGCATCATATTGCTGGGTGTGTATTGGGTGGCTTCACTGATTTTCCGGTTCGTCATCCTAAGGCGGATAAAGAAGGAGGATTACGGCTCCTATGACCTGAAGACCCTTGTGGAAAGAGAGGCGCAATACTCGAAGAACATCAAGTGGGGAAGTATCGTTACACTCGTTTTCATTACGGCATTCTTCCTGCAGTTGTTCATAGGGAGAACTGGTAGAATGGTGTTCATATTCATCATCTTGGCCTTGACCCTTATGATACCCGTTCTTTTCCGTTGGTTGGTGATCAAGTTCAAGTATGACGGCCAGGCCATCGACCCCGCTACAGGCAAGCCTCGCAAGTTAGGTGGAAAATGGTCCTCCATCATAGGCTATACACTCTTTGGCCTTGCTGCATGCCTCTTCCTTGTTGCAACTGCCATGAGTGTGATAAACAGTGCAAGTATTGGCTGGCTCGAACTGCTGAAAGGTATCAATGGCCTGACATTTATCATGGCATCAGCCGTGTTCTTATTAGGCTTGTTGCATCACAAGGAGAAAATCACCGTTTCGTACAAGCTTCTGGTCATTCTGACTGTCATCGCCATCACACTCGCCGTATCTGTTGCAGGTATCGCAACGCTGATGGATATCAAAGATTTGATTAAGGGCAGTACCTTGCTCTCGACAGTCGCTGTTTCGGCCATAGGCCTGTCGTTCTACAAGATGCGGAAATAGCAGCGCAAGCGTTTGCTAATACAAATTCGAGGGTTGGTGAGATTGTTTCTTACCAACCCTTTTTCCAAATAATGCAGAGGGACAGAGCATAAAGCATCCAGACATGACCAGACACCATGTTATACATCATGTCTTTGATGCAGTATGCCTCGATTGATTCATCCAAAGCAAAGAGACAGACGAGATGGCATGGGCTGTGATAAAGTGGAGAATCGCTCCGAGTCGTAACCTTTTCTTCGCTTATTGTTCGAGTAATTGTTTCGCTACATCGGAAATCCGAGATTGTGATGAGGGGGTGGTGATAAAAACAGCGATTGGGAGTTGCTGACCATCATCCAATATGATAATACCCACATCGCAGATGCCTGATGGCTGACCTGATGGCAATGGATATCCTGTGCCTGTCTTATGAACGACTTTGGCTGAATTGGCGACTGCGGCAGGCAGACGGTCGCCACCAGTCTGACATTCCGCCATCAGTTTCCAGATGTAGCGAAGCGGTTCATTGACATTGTGATGTGCTGTAAACCACCCAAGGAGTTCAACCATCGACTGTGGCGTACACCAGTTCTTTCTGCTAAGAGCGGGGTTGGCATGCATCTGCTTCTCCGTCTTCTGAATATGAATATCCTTGAATCCAAGCTTTCGGATGTATTTTTCCACTGCTCTCGGCCCTCCGCATCGTTCGAAGAGAATATCGCAGGCATTGTTGTCGCTCTGTTGAAGCGACAGTGCCAACAACTCAAAATATGTGATGGACCTTTGATTCTCAAACGTACTCAACATTGGCGACCATGTATCTTGCACTAATTCCTCTTTTCTGACTATCACCTCTGTATTCAAATCAATGTTGTTCCTGATGAGAAAGTCAGCGACGAACAATGCCTGAGGGAATTTCATGACGCTATACATGGGGAAACGACTTGTCGCATTGATGCCACTCTCCGTCCCACCTTTTTTGACATAGCCGCCAATCACCTCGTTCTGAGCATCCACAGGAATTGTGGATGCAAGTGCAATGATTATGATAAAGATACGTAACATAATTATTATCCCTCAACAAAGGACCCAATTTTACAACCTCATTCTGGCCTGCGCCTCCTTGCCTGCGCCGGTGCCTTTGTACTTGCTGCGGGTGGCATTGAGGCGATAAACGAGGGAGAGCAAGAGCTTGTGGGTGGAGAAACGGTTGCACTGACGGAACTGGTTGTAACCTAAATCTCCCGACTCATTGAGGCGGTTGCGCTGCAGGCAGTCGAGGACTGCACAGCGGATGGTGAGCGCGTTGTCTTTCAACAGACTCTTCTGTGCCACGAGACCGAGACGGAGGTTGTAGGTGTCGTTGTAGAAATTGTAGGAGTAGCCTCTGGAGCGGTACGTCAGATTGATGTCGAACTGCCAACCATGCTTTAGCGTGAAGGTGTTGAAGGCATTGAACGTGTAACTGGGCTTGTCACAATAGACGCGATAGGTACCGTCTGGGCCGGTGACGTCGAGGTAAAGATCCTGCTTCTCAATGCCCGCCGTGGCGTTGGCCGACCAGATGCCGATGCGAGGAGTGACACCGAGATAGGCGCTGAGCGTGTTGACGGGCTTGCCGAGGTTGACGTGCTTGACAAGTGTTGCATCCGGCAGCGTGGTGTTGATATAGGTCCATTGGGTGATGGCGTTTTTGGTGCGCTCGTAGGAGGCGGTAAGGGTGAGCCATCGGTAGGACACGTTCAGCGTCAAATCGCGCAGACGTTCGTTGAGCAGTTGCGAGTTGCCTACCTGAAGGGTATAGCGGCTGATGTAGGTCACGGCGTCGTTCATGGCGAAGAAACTGGGACGCTCGGTCTTGATGCTGTATGACAGGGCGGCCTGAGCCTTGCCCATGGATACGGAATAGGCAGCGGTGGGGAACCATTCGTCCATCGAGCGATGCAGGAAATCCTGGTTCATTGTATCATCGTAGTCATAGAGCGTATGTTCATAGCGCAGGCCGATGCTGGCGTTGCCGTACCGGCCGAAGTCGCAACCATACTCAGCAAAGGCGGCGATATTGTTCTCCTTGATGTGGGCATTGGTGTTGGGGATGGTGCTCTTGTCAATCCAATAGGTGTTGTGGCGTTTGACGAAGGTCATCTCCGTGCCCACCTCAACCTTGCCTTTCCAGAGAGGATAGGACAGCACGAGTTTGGTGGCGTAGAGACGGCTGTTGGTGCCAGACTTGCTGAGGACGAAATCGTCGTTCACCTGACTCTGCTCAACGTTTTCGCGATCGGTATCAGTTCCGCTCGTCATGCAGTCTAAGTTGAAGTCGATGCCCAACCGGCCCACTTTGCCGTTGTAATATGTGTTGGTGAGCAGGCCGAGGGGTTTTGTCTCGTCGCTGGTCTGATGGGAGTAGAGATGGTCTATCAGCACATCGTTCTCAAACACATCTTCATCGTAGATAACCTGGTTGGTGCCGCCGAGATAGTGTGTCAGGTCGGCACGCACACCCAGGGAATGATTGTCTGACAACTGCCAGTTCACACCTGCCGTATAGGTCAGCTGGTCGTTCTTCCACGTCATGGTGTAGGGGCCACACTGGCGGAATACCTTGTTCGTCCTGGTGATGTCCTCGATGGTGCTGTATTGTCGGTAGTCCTGATGGAAATAGTACACGGAGCCGAAGACATCGACGCCGTTCTGGCGATAGTTGGCACCCAACTTGCCCTGGGGACGTTCGAAGTTGTAGCGCAAGTCGTGCTCATTGGTCAGCGTGACATCAAGGCTCAGACCATCGCCCTGCTGCTTTCGGGTGCGGATGCGTACCACTGCCCGCACCTGTGCATCGTACTGAGCACCAGGGGTGTTGATGACCTCCACGTCGCGGATGTCTTCGCTATGCAGACGCTTCAGTTCGCTGGCATCGCGCATCTTGCGGCCATTAATATATATAAGTGGTGAACCCTTTCCTAATACCTCTGGCGCTTCGTCGGTGCCTGTCATGCCTGGCACCTTGATGAGCATCTCTCCCAACGTGCCTGACTGAGCCAGCGGTGTGCCTTCAATGCGCGTAATCATCGCACCTGCTTTCAGACGGGTGTTGGGGAGGCCGCCTTTGACGACGACTTCCTGCAACTCCACCAGTTTGTTTACTGATTCTGTAGAGTCCTGTTCTTGTGCCCGGCCTGATATGCCTGCAAATATAAGAACTGCTGCAAAAAACAATCTTTTCATCATTTATTATTTTTTTTGATAATCGTAAGAAAAAGTAACTCTAATTCTTGATAACCACGCCGCCGAGGAAATTGCTGGCGATGACGTGGAGGGTAGGGGCTGTGCTGCTGGCTTTGCCATTAGTATGATTGCCGACTCTACCGATGAAGTTTTGGCTTTTCACCTCCACATTGACCGTTGTGGGCACGACGATCTCAATGCCGCCGAAGAAGGTGTGGATGTCAATCTCCTCATCCTCAGTAATGCTTGCTTCGCGCAAGTCCAGGCGGATGCCGCCGCAGAAAGCATCGAGACGGGCACCGTGGAAGGTCTCTCCATGATAGACATATTCGTCGGCACCGTAGTGCACCGAGCAGCGGATGCGCTTGCCGTCCTCGCCGATTGGCAGTGGGCGCCGCAACCATTGGTCGGGGTCGCGACGGTAGCTCTCCACCAAGAGATGTACTCCGACATATAACAATACAACGATACATAGATACATGGCCCAGGGGCTCTCCGACAGGGTTTCAAACCAACTCCAATGGAGAATGCCCCACAACGTTGCCAGTTTCAGCAAGCTGGCCACAATGAATATAATACCGATTATCGTTCTTGGTTTCATCTTCATGTTTCTTCTTGTTGCTTCTTTGCAAAATCGCACTGCGAAAATACGGAATAATGTTTATTCCTCCAAATTTTAGGGATGAACAGCACGGCAAAGTGATAAATGGCAGAAAAATGAAGAATGGTTTGACTGTTTAAGGGAAAAAAACTACTTTTGTACCTTGTATGAAACAGGGACATATGGAAACGATAACGATGAGGATTGTCAGTGCCACGTTCGTGGCAGTGGCGTTGGCCGTGTTTAAGCCCTTCGGTCTCGATGCATGGCAATGGCAGGGCTACGTACATCTGGCTGCTTTCTGGGTGATAGGCATCATGATATGCATGATGACCGACATCATCTTGAAGTATGTCGTCAATATGCCGATGTCGTTGAAGAAAGGCGCTGAATATATCATCCGCCGCAACCTTTGGTTTCAGTTAATCAACACCCCGCTTGTAGCACTGGGCATCTGCCTCTATCGCCATTTCGCCATGAGTGACCGTGTGGCGAGCAATCAGTTTTCTCTCGTTAATTTCATAGAAACCCTTGTTGTCATTGCCTTCTGCTCCTTTGCCATCGGACTCTATTGGCGCTTCAAGTTCCGCAGCAAGTATCTGGCAATGGAGCTGGAAGATACCCGGCTGCTGAACGAGGAGTTGAAGGAGATGCAAGAGAAACTTATGCAAAACGCTGCAGCGGTAGTGTCGGATGTCAAGCCTGACAGTCAAGAGCCGGAGGATTTGTTTCCGAATGAAGTGGAGAAGCCGATTGAGAAGCCACTTCGGCAGGAACTCACGCTTACTGGCACGACCAACGAATCCGTCACACTCCAAGTTTCCGACCTGTTATATATTGAAGCCGTCGGCAACTATGTCAAGGTCAGCCATCTGTGTGGCGGACAGGTACGTACTGACATGCTTCGCTCCACTATGAAACAGATGGATGAAACACTTCATGACTTTCCGATGATTGTCCGCTGCCATCGAGCCTTTCTGGTCAATCTCGGTCAGGTCGAGCAAATCGTCTCACATTCTGGTTCCACAAAACTGCTCATCAAGCATTGCCACGAATCACTCCCCGTCTCGCGCAGCAACATGGCACAGGTGAAGGCAGCAATTAAGCAAGGATAGAGCCAATCAATCTTTTTCTCAAGCGGAATCGTTATTTACTGCTGCGACACTTAAGGGATTCTTCCCGTCTCCCCTGCGGAAAGCCGTTCTCTTTTAGTCTACGGACTTTTAGGACAAAAAGGACTTTATGCGCCACGGCGCCTTGGATTTTGTCATCCACCTTTCCTCCTCAACTCCGTAGACATTTCCCGAACCGATGCCAAGGATGTTCGGGCAAAACGTCTCCTCCATGCGTGCTGTGTGAATCCACCGAACAGATACAAAATCGGAAATCGTGTTAAATTTTCTTTCGGAGCGAAAAAACTGTAACTTTTATTACTTTGTTTCGTCAAATCATCGAATAAAACATCATTGTTATGGAAAAGTATGAAAAAATCATCGTGGCAGCCATCGTGGCTGTGGGACTTTTGCTCTTGGGCCTTTGCATAAAGGGAGGTATCGACAACTTCACCAACAAAGACCGACGCGTGACCGTAAAAGGGTTGGCTGTGAAAGAAGTGGATTCCGACAAAGTGGTTTGGACCTTGAGACTGAGAGAATCTGACAATGAATTGAAACCCATCTTTGGCAGGTTAAACAACAAGGTCAAAATTATCCAGGACTACCTCAAGGAAAAGGGAGTGGACAAAAAAGGTGAAATCACCGTGAGCCAATTTGACGTTACAGACAACCTCGCCAATGTATGGGGTGACGATAAACCACGCTACAACTATAGTGTGGATTGCTCCGTCATTGTCTCTTCGAATGACACGAAGTTCATCAGCGAACTGGTTGCCCAGTCTAACGACTTGATTGACCGTGACATCATCTTGGATTCCAACAGCACGGATTACGACTACACCAAGTTCCAGCAACTGAAGCCGGAAATGATGGCGGAGGCGATATCCAACGCTGAGAAAACCGCTAAACAGTTTGCTGAGAACAGCCATTCCAAAATCAACAAAATTGTGGAGGCCGGACAAGGCGAGTTCTCCATCGAAGACTCGGAAATACCCTATAAAAAGAATGTAAGGGTGGTGTCGACCATCACCTATTCACTCAAAGATTGAGCATTTCACGACCGTTACGGTCAAAATGGTTTGGCCGCATCATTGTTGCCATTCCACGAACATATTCTAAAGCAAAAGCCTGTTCTCACATTCACGTGAAAACAGGCTTTTTTACGTTAGAGGCAGCATGAGGTTGCCAATATGCAGTGGCTTGAACGCCTAATTGTTAAAGTATACTTTCCTGGAAGAACCATCGGCCCATCGCTCGATGCATAGTCCACGCGGGCTATCTAAACGGCGGCCGTTCAAATCGTAATAGGTCTTGGGAATATCGTATTCTGGAAGAGTGAAATCCCTGATGGCGGTACTGGCTGGGTCGATGATGAAGATGTAGGTGTTCAGGCTGCGTGCTGGCAAGGCTACCGTCAGTTCATTAACGGGTTCGCCGATTTCGATAGGCGATTCTTGCAAGAGCGCATCGTTGCCGGTTGACAACAGGTGCGTGCCGCTTATCACCTTGTAGGGCAGTTTGAGTTTGAGGTCGTGAGCGTTCTTCGTCGTGTCGATGGCCATGACGATGAGGGAGTCGCCCTTGATGTAGGCGGAAGTCTCGAAAGCCGAATTGGTGCCTGTGGCGATGCTGGAAGAGATGCCAAGACGGGTGGAGCCAGTGACGTGTTTGGAGAAGTGTGACATGACGAAGGCGCGAGGCAGCAACTTGTTCTTGGTGTTGCCGGGATTATATTGGGTCTCGCCCGTGCCGACGAAAGCCCAGTGGGCGCGCATGTACCAATAGATGTATGCCGTGCAGCCGGCAAGCATGCATTCGTTCAGTTCCTCTGCAAAGAGCAACTGCTCGTGCCAGTTGGGCAGGTGGTCGATGTTGTCGGTAACTGAGTGTTCAGTCATCCATACTCCCTTGCCGTGCCTTTGAGCCATGAAGGAAGCGCTCTTCAAATTGCCAAGTGGTGGATGGCCATAGATGTGTCCGGCGATGATGTCAATTTGGTTACGTGCCGTCTCGTCTCGCAAGAGCAAGTCGGAATAACTGGGGTCGAAGCCGAGAGGCTCGGCACTGATGAGGCGAACGCCATTGTATTTCTCCCTGTCAAGCATGTGGGCGTAGTTCTTGACAAGGTTGAGTTGTTGTTGGGGGGTATAGAGGCATCCGGAATAACTCACCCACCAGTCGGGCTCGTTCTGGATGGACACGGCGTCGACTTCAACGCCATTGTTCTTCATATACTCCAGGAACGTGTTCAGCCAGGGGAAGAACTTGTCGTAGCAGTCGTCGCGCAACCGGCCGCGCTGATAGCCTTGGTCTTCGGCATTGCCGCCCTGAGCTGTTCCGTTGGTCTTGTATTCACCGGGGGGCGACCAAGGCGTGCCGAACACGATGCCGCCACGTTGCTTGACAATCTTTGCCGATGGCAAGGAACCTTTCCAGTCGTAAGGGGAGTCCCAGTTGCCCCATTCCGGAACGACGACGTCGCCGATGAAGTTGGGAGAAATCTCCATACGCATGATGTTCAACCCGATTTGTGAGGTGGGGCCGTAGAGAAGTTTGACTGGTTGAGTGTCGTTGCCGAACGGGCACATGGCGCCGTCGCAGCAGGCTGCCCCGAATCCCGTTATCGTCTGATACCGGGTGTCGTTCACCGTAACGGTGATTACTGCGGCTTGGAGAGCCGTGACAGCAACCAGGGCGAAAAAGAAAGTAACTATTTTTTTCATTGGTGTAAGGATGGTGAATTTTCGGCCGCAAAATTAACTATAATAGTTCGTTCTTCAAAACGAATATGAAGGAATAATCCCGTTATGAAACAAAATTAACACGATATGAAACAACTTTTTCGCCAAAATGTGGCAAAAGAGAAATACTCTATCATATTGAAGTCCTGCCAATCCAACCTGTCCTGCCAATTCTACCAATCCTACCAATCCCCACCTCTTCCTGGGTTCAGTTAATAAAACTCAATTATTTGTCACAATTTTTGGCGAGACGGATTATTATCCGTAATTTTGGCAAATTTTTGACGTACGAACACTAATAACAAGTCCATTTCCCATGATGTCAACCATCCTCAGCGTCGCCCTTGTCATCAACGAATTGATGGCTTCGAATGCCGGTTCGGTGATGAGTCCGGCCTACAATTTCGACAGTTGGATAGAACTTTACAACCCGACGGAACAGCCCGTCAATCTTTCCGGCATGTATCTGAGTGACGACGCCTATAATCTGAAACGCTGGAGGATGCCCTCCAATATCGGTACCGTGCCTGCCAAGGGGTATCTCGTGGTGTGGCTGGGTTCTGATGATATCAAGAGCAATCAGGCTCCTTTCAAACTTGACTGCGATGGAGGCGTCATCTGCCTGAGCGACCGTGACGGACAACTCGTCACCAGCGTGGAGTATCCCGAGGCCATGAGCCGCACCTCTTGGGCACGCACCACCGACGGAGGCGACGAGTGGGGATGGACGGCCAACGCCACGCCGGGAGCCACTAACTCCACTTCGGTCTTTGCGGCCGAACGGCTCGACCCTCCGGTGGTCAGCGAGGGAAGTCGGCTGCTCAACGGCCCCCTTACCGTCAGAGTCGACATCCCTGAAGGTGCCACGCTCATGTACACCACAGACGGCAGCATGCCTGTCTACGCACCTGACTCAGGCGCAGGAAGTGCCAATACAGGCTCGAGCAAGCAGAGCAAGGACGGACTGTTCACCGTCACCAATACCACGAACTATGTGTTCCGCTTGTTTCGCGATGGCTATCTGCCCAGCGTGCCTGTCACCCGCAGTTATATCCAAACCAACAACAATTTCACCATTCCCGTGGTTTCCATTGTCGGCGATGAACGGTACTTCACCGATGCGATGTGGGGCATCGATGTGAAAGGCAACAATGGCATACCCGGCAATGGACGTGACGATGCCGTCAACTGGAACCAGCCTTGGGACCGCCCTGTCAACTTCAGTTATATCAGTCCGACAGACGGCATGCTCTTCAATCAGGATGTCAACGTCAGCATCTCCGGAGGATGGTCGCGAATGAGCAGTCCTCGTTCGATGAAACTGAAGTCCAACAAGATATTCGACGGGCTGAACCACCTCGACTACGCCTTCTTCCCGCAGAAACCCAATATCCGAAGCAAGGTGGTGCTCGTGCGCAATGGGGGCAACGACTCCTACAACCGTTTCATGGACCCGGCGCTGACCACCATTGTCCAGCGCTCTGGCATCGACCTTGACGTGCAGAGTTTGGTGCAAGTGGCGGAGTATGTCAACGGCCGCTTCAAGGGGGTGCTCAACTTGCGTGAGCCCAACAACGACAAGTTCGTGTATGCCAACTACGGCTATGACGACGAGGAAATTGATATGTTTGAGAACAAAACGTTCACGAATGGCACCAACGAAGCCTATCGTCACCTCTGCGATATCAGTGAGAACATCAATGCCGACGGGGTTTACGATGAGGTGAAGACGCTGCTCGACATCGACGAGTTCACCAACTACATGGTTGCAGAGATCTATCTCGGCAACGATGACTGGCCCGACAACAACGTGAAAGCCTACCGCAGCCAGGATGACGGACGCTTCCGCTTCATCCTCTTCGATTTGGACCAGCCCTTCAACGCATGGGGACGCAGCCTTTCCTCCCTTGAATCGTTCAGAAGCGTGGACATGGTGCGCTTGTTCTTGAATCTGCTAAAGCACGACGAATACCGCAAGAAGTTCATCGACACCTTCTGCATCTTGGCGGGAAGCGTTTTTGAAAAGAACCGCGCCAACGCCATCGTTGACGAATTGGCTGACGCCATGCGTCCCATGCTGCAACTCGACGGCAGGAGCCCCGACGGATCGGCCAACAACATCAAGAACAAACTGGCGAATCGGTTGGAAACCATGACGAGCCAACTGCAGCAATACAGGCCCATGCAACTCACAGGCGTGAAGAAGATAAGCCTTCAGGTTGCTGCCGATACCGAGGGAGCCAATATCTTCATGAACGGCATCAATGTGCCGTATGCTCAATTCAACGGCAGACTCTTCGCACCTGTCAGTTTGGAAGCCAAGGCCCCGGCTGGCTACACGTTCACTGGATGGCGCAAGTCGTCAGGCAATTTCATCCCTGTGTTTGGTTATGGCGACACATGGAGATATTACGACACCGGTGAGGCGCCTTCAGGATGGAAGACATATGGATTCAACCAGACATCATGGAAATCGGGAGAGGCACCACTGGGTTACAATATGGATGGTATAAAGACCACCATCGGTTATGGAGGCAATCCCGACCGGAAGAATCCCACCGCCTATTTCCGCAAGACGTTCACCCTCAATGCCGAGCCCAACTCCACCGACGTTTTCATGCTCAACTACAAGGTGGACGATGGATGCGTCGTCTGGGTCAACAACCAGGAGGCAGGCCGTGTCAACATGCGGCAGGGCAACGTCAATTACGACACTTTCTCTTCCACCTATGCCGCCGAGGTCCCCTTGGAAGGCTCGCTTGAACTGAGCCCGTCGCTCTTCAGGAAAGGTGGCAACGTCATTGCCGTCGAGGTGCATAACACCAGTTACACGTCAAGCGACCTCTATTGGGATGGCGAACTGCTCACGACCATGGGCGCCACCAACGACGACATGTTGACCGACCCTGTCATCGACCTGTCAGATGAAAGCAAACTGACGCTGACAGCCTGTTTTACACCCTTGACCGACGCGGAACGAATGGCGGAAGGCTACACGCCCGTTTGCATCAATGAGTTGAGCGCGGCCAACAGCGTCTATGTCAATGAGTTCTTCAAACACAACGACTGGGTGGAACTCTACAACACCACCAGTGCCGACATTGACATCGCCGGCATGTTCCTGAGTGATGACCCCGCGAATCCGAAGAAGTATCAGATAGAAAAGACAAACGACATTCCGACTGTCATCCCCGCACACGGCTTCATTACGATATGGTGCGACAAGGTGGAACCGTTGTCGCAACTGCACGCTTCTTTCAAGTTGGACGCCGACGGTGGCGAGTTGTTGCTGACGGCTGCCGATGAGAGTTGGAGCGACCGCATCTGCTATGCTTCGATGGAGGGCGACGAGACCGTGGGCCGCTATCCCGACGGTGGTCGGGACGTCTTCACCATGAACGTGCCTACCATCGGCAAGGCAAACATCATGGGTAGTTACTCTGAACCTGTCACGCAGCCGGAAGTGAACGAAATTTGCGAGGTGACGACACGTCAGCCGGGCTCTTCGCGAATCTACAACTTGCAAGGACAGGCCGTGCAAGGCAACCTTCCACCTGGCATTTACATCCAAAACGGACGTAAGTTTGTAAAGAAATGACCATAGGTCTTTAATCTGGTCTTTAAGGCCCTTAAAGACCTTGGACTTCAGCTTATGCTGATGACCGACCCCTCTCTTGGCTCTTCCGTATCGTCGAAGTCGGAGGCGTATTCCTTGGAGTGGCTGATTTCAATGAATTCGTACAGCATTTCGTCATAGGCCCAATGGTCTTTCTTGAACCATCGGTTCATTAGGCGTGTTTTTCTCTTCACTTGTTCTTCCCATTCCTCCGCAGGAATCATGGGTTTCAATAGTTTCAGCTCCGTCTCGAATGAACTCTTGCGGGTGTCATGGATGGCATCGTATAGATAGTCCTTGTGTTCACGGTAGTACCATAGGCCGTTTTTTGCATGGTCATGCACATAGCGCCATTTCCTTTCATCGTCGGCCCGTCCTTTGAGTTCCCATAGGCATGACAGATGCCAGCAAATGTTCTTGCAGACCCATGTCATCAACTTTTCTTTGTTGGCAAATCGTTCTACGACATGGTCAGCCTCGCGTTCGCCTATGCACCAGACTTCCAGAGGGTCTTTTTTCACATAATACTGTCGCATCCCGTCAAAAGCCCGTTTCACGATGTCTTGTGGAATGTCATGTGGCAATTTGCCCAGAATCCATTTTTTGTCGTACCATTCAATCATTGCTTGGTTGCTATTTGTTTGGGTTATTACGAATTGCTCCTGTTTCGATTATGTTATTTCTTGATTTATGCCATACCCGAACAAGGCGAAATCGCCTTTCAGCGGGTCGTCAGGGAAGATGTCGGCAAGGGTGGCGGTCAAGCGACGTGCCGTGCCCATTGTTGCCGTTTTGCTTTTGAGTAGTCCCAGGCGTGCTGATTGACGGAGTACATGGGTGTCAAGCGGAATGATGAGTGTGCGGCGGTCGATGAAACCAGCCCACAACCCTATGTCGACAGGAGAATTGTTGCGCACCATCCATCTCAGGAACAGACAAATACGTTTGCAGGCGGATTGTGTGTTTTGGGGGATGATTGTGCTGATGCCGTGATTGTTGAAGTGTCTGCTGATGGCTGCGATGGCAGTGTATCCGTCAGTGGCATGAAGCCGGACATAATCGCCAAGTGAGCCATAGGTCAGCAACAGTTGCTGGTAGGCATGGAGAAAACGATGCATGGTGTCGTTATTAAACAGACGATAGAAACATCCCATGTCTCCTTTCTTGAAATGGTCTTCATATTGTCCTGTTCTTATCCATTCATCTACTTCGCCATCCGTCCAGTCGAGAATCATTTGGATTTTGGGGTTGAATTGTTCTCTTTTTCCATAACTTAGGCTTGAAGCAATGAACGCCATTGCTTCCTGGTTTTTGATGCCTTTTACCAGATGCATGAATCTTGATGGGTCTTCCTTCAGGAAGTCGGCAGTCTCGTATTTTTCGGCGTATCTGCGTAGGTGTTCCGTGGACTTGCTCATCACTCAGTTCATCTTGGTCATGCGGTAACCCATCCGTTTTAGTTGCATGGCGGCTCCCATCAGATAAAGCTGGTGCAGGCAGGTGACGTATGCGTTGAATGCATCCCTTGTGCCGGGTTCGATGTTCTGGTGGCGCAAGGCGTTGTAGACGCGGGAGGCGCATTCGCCGACAATTTTCTCTAATATGGTATAGTCCACGCCGCTTAGCAGCAGCACTTCCTCGCGGATATACTCATCCATGTTGTCATATCCACGCTTGTCACGCATGAAGGCATAGAGATTCTCTATTTTCGAGTAGATCTCCCACTCAACATCCCAGAATTTCGCGACGGCCATGCCGATGTACATCATCCATCCAAGGCTGGCGGAAGGATAGTTGTTGAACTCCCTGATTCCATCAGGGATGTATTCTTTGGCCATCTCTTCCCATTTCTCTTCCACGTCAGGGCATTCTGGCAGACGTTCATCCACTTCCTTCATGCTGACAAGGAACTGGTGCAGGTCATTATGCAGTTGGTTTTCGAATTGTTCCATTTTTATTGAATATAAGGGAGTGCAAAAATACGAAAAAAATCCCAAAGCATCATCTGTCATGCTTTGGGATTTTTGAGTGATGTTGAGTTTCTTTCATTCCATGATTCTTTCTGCCAGCCTTGTGAGTTCCTGGTAGGGGAGTGCGCCGACTTGCCGCTCGATGTCACCGTCTTTGGTGATGAAGAAGAGTGTCGGGATGGACTGGATGCGTGCAGCCACGGCCAAAGCCTGGTTCTTGTCCACATCCACCTTGAGCACTTTGACACGGCCCTCATAGTCTTGTGCCAGTCGTTTCAACAATGGTGCCATGCCCTGGCAGGGGCCACACCATGTGGCATAGAAATCGATGATGACGGGAATCTTGCCCGTGTAATCGTATCCTCTGAGATACTGCTGATAGTCTTTGATATTCTCCATAATAAATAGTATTGTTATTTTCTTAGTTCCATGATTTTAGTCGGGCAAGCCAACACGCACTTCCCGCATTTGATGCAGTCGGGGTGCAGATAGCCTACCGCCTCACCGCGGGAGTCGTAAGGCGTGAGTTGCATGGGGCAGACGCGGGCGCAACTCTTGCACTTCATCTGGCAGGCGCTGCTCACGTGGACGCTTTTGAATCCTTTGGGCAATGGCTCTTTCTTGGGGGCCACCCAGCGCGAGATGGTTCCCATGGGGCAGAAACTGCACCAGGTGCGGGGCGCATAGATGAACGATAACACGATGCCCACGATGGTGGTGATGAGGATGATGGTCCAGAACACGCGCCCAACGTCGCCCCAACTCTTGGCAAAACTCAGTTGGATGCCGAACATGGTGAAGATAAAGGCCACCATGAACAGCCGGAACCCGAAGGTGCGGACGAATTTCGGTATGGGTCTGTGGGGCGAGTATTTCGAGAGCAGACGGTCGTACATGCTGCCTCTTGGACAGACATGGCCGCACCAGTATCTGCCGCGCCAAATGGAGGTCATCACAGGGCCTATCATGCAGATGAGTGCCAACAAACCAATCACCGGATAGAACCATGCGAGGATGAGGTAGGCGAAGAGTATCCAATAGAGCGGCATGCCTTTCGTCTGGAAATGCCGGTGGAAGTTCTTTTTCTTGTTCTTTTTCTGTTCCATGTCGTATTCGTTTTCTTTTCTGACTGCAAAATTATTAAGATAATAATAGAAATGCAAACGAATTTTTCTATCTTTGCATCGACTTTATCTATTATAGGAAGCGTATGACCTTACAACAACTGAAATACATCGTAGCCATCGACCGCTACCGCAATTTTGCCAAGGCCGCCGAATCATGTGGCATATCGCAGCCCACACTGAGTGCCATGTTGGTGAAACTGGAAGAGGAATTGGACGTGCGCATCTTTGAGCGCAACAACAAAAGTGTCTCTCCGACGACCAACGGAGAGAAAATCATCCGTCAGGCTGAACGGGCCATTGCAGAAGCAGAGCGTATCACATGGCTGGTGAACGAGGAAAAGGGGAGCGTGTTTGGTGAACTGTCTCTTTCCGTCGGTCCTACCATCGCCCCGTATATTCTTCCGAAGTTCATCAGGCATTACGTGGAGGACTATCCGACTGTCAAACTCAGCATCAAGGAAATGAAAGCCGACACGATGCTCAGTGAACTTTTGTTTGGGCATCTCGATGCCGGAGTTGCCATCAGCGGGAACACAAGACAAGGTGTGTTGGAGATACCGCTTTACACGGAGAAGTTCATGGTGTATCTGGCAGAGAACTGTTGGCGGAAACTTCCTGTGTTCAAACCCGAGAACCTGGAGCACGAGAAGATGTGGGTGATGAAGGAGGCGCAGTGTCTTCGAGACAGTGCTTTCAGTTTCTGCAAGGCTCGGACCAAAGGACGCCACATCTACGAGGCTGGCAGCATCGAGACTCTCATCCGCATCGTCGATGAGAACGGTGGCTTCACCATCATCCCTGAGATGCACTTGCCTTTCCTCACCGACAAGCAACGCGAGAATGTGCGCCGTATAGAGGGCGACTACCTGTCGCAGCGCCGTGTTTCGCTTTACATCCGCGAGGATTACATCCGTCAGAGCATGCTCAACTCCATCACGAAAACGCTCCTCCGTTTCATGCCTGATGGAATGATGGAGGAGCGGATAGTGAAGTACGGAATCAAACTATAGCCTTTACTCCATTTCCCACTGCTTTCAAGACAACAAGCCTTCCGCAAGAGGTATGTACATCTACAATGGCAAGAAGGTGTTTGTGCAATAATTGCGAAAATTCTAATAGCAAGACACGACCCGGGAACAGAAATCCACCGGGTCGTGTCTTTTGGTTTCAAATGATTTCAACAAGTATGTGAATGTCACCGCTTCTTGTTCACTCGTTTGGTGATGCCGATGGCTCCGGTGGGGCAGACAAGGCGGCATAGATGGCAGCCGACGCATTTTGTGCCGACGATGTGAGGCTGGCGGGTCTCTTTGTCAAAGGTGATGGCCTGGTGTCCGCCGTCCAGGCAGGAGACGTGGCAGCGGCCACAACCTACGCAACGGTCTCGGTCGATTCTCGGATAGGTCATCGTTTCGCGGTCGAGGTCGGAGGGCAGAACGAAGTTGGGCAACTGTTCGCCCACAAGGTCTGCCAGGTGTTCGACACCGCGCCTTGCCATGTATGTCTGCAAGCCCAATATGAGGTCATCGATGATGCGGTAGCCATATTCCATATCAGCGGTGCATACCTGTACGTTGCGGCAGCCGAGTTGGATGAATTCCAGGGCGTCGTGCCAGGTCTCGATACCACCGATGCCACTGAATTGCACTTTCTTGCTCATGGTCGGTTGTCCGTCATGACTGGAGGAATGCGCAAGCCTTTCTCTGCTCTCCCTGTCCTGACCGTTCAGGATGGGGTTCTTCACCATTTCGAGAATGTAGCGCAGGGCGATGGGCTTCACGGCGCGTCCGCTGTAGCCGGAGAGGGTCTGCTTGCCGCTGACCTCGGCATCGGGAGACATGGTGACGCTCTTGATGGTGTTGATGGCCGAGATGGCATCGGCGCCGGCAAAGTAGGCTCCCATGGCGGGTTGGTTTATCTGCGTGATGTTGGGGGTCATCTTCGGGATGACGGGGATTTGCACGCTCCGCTTCACGTAGGCGGTGTAGAATGTCACGAGTTCTGCGTCTTGTCCCACGTCGCTGCCCATGCCTGCCAGGCGCATCTGCGGACATGAGAAGTTTAGTTCCACGGCGTCGCAGCCGGCATCCTCGGCCATCTTGGCCAACTCTATCCACTCCTCCTCATACTGTCCCATGATGGAGGCCACGACAATCTTTGTGGGGTAGTTCTGCTTCAGTCGTCGCAGGATGTCGAAATCCACCTCGTGGGGGTTCTCGCTCAACTGCTCCATGTTGCGGAAGCCGGCAAACGTTGTTCCGCTCTTCACTGCATCGAAGCGGGGTGACACCTCGCGGATGTCCTGCTTGCAGATGGTCTTGTAGAAGACACCGGCCCAACCTTGCTCGAAGGCTCGCGCCACCATCTCGTAGTTGGTGCAAATGGCGGAGGAGGCAAGGAAGAACGGATTCTCACAGGGGATGTCGCAAAAGTCAATGGAAAGGCTGGGTAGCTCCTCATTGCTCTTTGGCTCAAAGGCCGTTGCCTGCTCCTTGTTGCTCTCTGCCTCAACGGCCGATAGTAGTTCCTTGATTCTGATGGGTTGGTCGTAGTGGATGCAAGCTTGTTCGGCTTGTTCAAGGTCTGCATCGCTGCACCCCTCCGTCCATCGCCACGCATTCATCGCGTTGTCGAATCGGATGGCGCGGATGGCACGAGCGGGGTCGCCTGTCTTACACGCTTTGGTACAAGGGGCATCATCGCACAACAGGCAGCGTGCCGCCTCTTCTCGGATATGCAACGTTTTTTTCATATGGTTATCGTAATATTATAATTTTGAGTGGTTGATATATGCTGTGATGGATATGAATGGCGCATGAAAAACTCCCATGCTCCTTAACTCAGCAGGGTGCAACTTATCGTCCAATATATTTTTCCATTCTGACCAACATGCTGTCAGAGGAATCATTGCTCTTTTCGAGCCAGTTGCTGATGCGCCATGCACCCTGTTCATAATCGAGAGACAGGATGGCCTTCATGCTGAAGTCATGCGCTGTTTCCACAAGGGTGCATACGGCCTCTGCCATGTTGCCTGTTAGCAATTCCACCTTGATGTCTTTCACTTCGATGGGAGTCTCCAAGCCGGCGGTCCAATGGAAATCGTCAATGAAAAAGCGTTGCTCCACCGTCTCTACATGGCTTTCTTTCTCGTTGACGGCATCGTATATTTCGTTCCAGTACGCTGTATAATAATTCTTGTCCAAGTCGAAGGGATTCATTTCCGACTCTTCTTCAAAAGTTTTGTTCACTGCATCGAAATACTTCCGTATCTGCTTGGCCACAGCCTCTTCCGTCCATTCGGCATCAGGAGCGGTATCCACACCGTCGGCCAGAGCTTCCACACTTTCGTTTTCTGTTTTTTCTGCCTCCACGCTCTTGATGAGTTGCAGATTGGTTTGCTCGATGATGTCTAATTTGATGGCTTTGTTGTTGTTGCCTGGCTTGTACCAGTCTATTTTGCCGAAGTAGTCCTGCAGGTCTTTCGACTCGAATCGGTAGCCGTGATAAGCCAGTATCTTGTTTCGTAACAGGCGCAACTCCTTCTTGTCTGTAACAGTGTTTGCCAGGTAGGCACGGTTGAGCAGGATGCTGTTCACTGCGTTCCAGGGTTCCTCCTGCAACATCAACATTTGCATTTCCTCACATGTATCCTCATCGTGGGTTGTCAGTTCCATCGTCCACACCGCGTCGCCATTGGGCTTGCGGATGGCAAGGAAATTTTTGCCGTCCTGACGGATATGTTGCACTCTCCATCCAAACTGGGCGCCAAAAGGACATTCTTCTGCCTGGCGGCTGGGAATGATCTTGTACTCCCCTTGCTTGCCAGCCACTTTTTCCAGGGTCAACTCATCGCCCTCCTTGGTGGTCATATAGACGATGGTTCCCATCCTAATCTCCTTTACGGTGTAGAGACTATAACCATCCCAGAACTTCTGGTTGACGCGAATCGTCTGTGCCTGTGCTACCATCACAGCACAAAGCATCAGCAGCGTGAACATCAGTCTTTTCATCATCCTATTGATTTTATTTCCTTTCTGCGGTTTTGGCATTCCCGACAATCTTCTTTCCGTCTTCTATGTATATGCCACTGTCGGGTCTTCCATTGAGTTGTTGCCCTTGAATATTGTAGATGGCGGCAGATTGTGAACCAGTGGGAGCCGTGACAGAAGGCACTGCCGCCTCGCCGGATTTCAGTTGGGCATACTCCTGACGGGCGGCGGCGATATCGGCAAGGAATTCCGCATTGGTGTGCAAACGGGCATAACCGGCAGCAGCAACGAGGCGTGACGCATCAACGTCACTTTGCCAGTGATAGCCGGCGATGACACGGCTTTGCCCCCACTCATAACCCAGTTTCAGCAAATCGTCTTGTGCATCAGGATTGATTTCGCAGAGCAGGAGAGCCATCGCCCATCCGCGCACCGTGTGCCCTGAGGGGTAGGAACCGTTATTACGCAGACGTTCTTCACCCTCTGGAAGTAGGGTAGGCTCGTTGAAACGGCTATAAGGGCGTTTCCGCATATATTTGGTCTTGGGTTTTGTGGCGCCGAGGCGGGTGGTGAGTACGCCACGATACAGCACTTTGAAGATGGCCGGGGTCTTTTCCTTTGATATCTCCATTCCGAATGGGACGCTGAATTGTTCTGCCATCTCGTCGATTTCCTCCACGGCATTGTCGATGGCCTGTCGGGCACGAGCGGAATCCTGCCGCTGAGTCTTGCCCCACATATACTGCGTGATGTCATAGACAAACTGAGTCGATGTGGTGTCGGGCGGCGCGGGAAGCCATACGACGGCGTTGGGCATATCATCAATGTCGAAATACATGGCTTCTTCATCCAAAGGAATGTCTCCTTGGGCTTTGGTAATGCCGCTGAAAGCGATGATGATGGCAGTCAGGCAAAATAGTTTCTTCATTTTTATAGGATTTGTGGTTGTATATATGTGATTTTGTGGAACAAAGATAATGGTTTTCATTTCAATTCACAAATATTCAAAGTCAATTTACTCATTTTTCTGAGTGTCCAAACATACAGGTGCTTTTATCTACAGCGTCTTCCGACATACATCTGCCCATTTCGGATTCGTGACTTCCAGATAGCGAAGTGCGTAATGCCGTCCCAACAGCCTGTAGCCTTCTCCACTGAAATGAAGGTAGTCCTCACAGGGCAGGCAATCCTCGGAGGAGACGACAAAGGTGTTTGGATAAAGGTGCTCCATTTTGCGAATGGTTGGGTTGGCGTGTCCGCAGATGCCGCCATATTCCCAGCGCACCACTTCTCCTACCAACAATGGGACTTGCATGGGGTCAAACTGGAGTTCCTGTTGTAGGTCACAGTAAATCTTCCTTACCGTTTGGCACCACTCGATATTGTAGGCGTCTGTCTCTCCTTGGTGCAACAGGATTCCCTTGATGACGCCATCCTTGGCTGCAGTCTTCGCCATGCTCAGCAGGCGCTCATAGGGGTTGCGGCCATACTGGTCAAGGATGTCGTTCATCCAGTCTTGTTCTTCCCTGGCAATGATGGATGCGTTCCTATCCTTGTCGAAGAAGGTGATGGGACAGCCCTCCACCGCTACCGATACGATGCCGATTCGTATGTTGTCGGGCACCACGTCTATCAGGGTGCGTCCGAAATAATCGGCGGGGCCCAGAAGGGCGTCGTGACGGCACAATGGGGGAATGGCCTTGCGCCATGTGCCCAACGTGCGTCCGTCGCCGCCATCGGTTGTCGCCATACTGAAAAAACGGTCGCTCACCATCAAGTCTTGTTCTTCTATGGGTGCCTGACCTGCCATGTTGGACTGTCCGAAACAAAGGAAAATCCAGAAATCCTGGTCTTGTGAATGTGATTGAAATGGTTCCTTGATCATAATGTCTATGATGATGTTTGCTGTTTCACAGGTGTGATTGGTTGAGAATTTGTTGCACGGGCTACAAATATACGAAATTTTCCCTTTTTATACAAATTCATGGCAAACGGCTTCGGAATTTGAAGGAAAGGAGGATGTACCGCTTGTGCATCAGTTTGAGTCTACGGACTATCAGGACTGTTAGGACTTGCCTTCAATTCCCTTGAGTCCTTTGAGTCCATAGACATTTCATCGTTGGTGTGCATTCTCCCATACTCCTTGTCTCCGTAGATCCTTGATTCCCGGTCCGCTTCGGATAAAAAAGTCTACGGGCTAAAGACTGTTAGGACTTGTCTTCAAGTCCCTTGAGTCCTTTGAGTCCGTAGACTTCTCATTCTTGGAGGGCATTCTCCCATACTCCTTGACTCCGTAGACTATTAAGCCACGTACTCCACGTTGCTGAACTTCTGGGTGAAATAGTTGGAGAGCGTCACCTCGTAACCATTGTCTGTCTTCACCATCTTGACAATGGGGGTGCAGGGATAGAAGTCGTCCATGAATGCTTCGATGTTGGCGGGAATCAAGGCGGCGGGGACAGCCCCCATCTTGCAGTCGACCATCTTCCAACTGCCGTTTTCATTGAATTCCGCCTGGATGCCGTCGTTGAGGGTGACGACGTACATCATGCCCTTTGAGGTGTGTCTTGTCTCTGCGAAGGCGATGCTCCTGCTGGGGAAGTTGTGCAACACGAAGATCTTGACAGCCATGGGTAGGTCATTTGGAAGAATCATTTTGTCGCTCTTGTTTTCTGTTGTGGTTCTGGTCATCATCTGGAAGAAGGAGTAAACCGTGGAGATTGCTTTTTTCATGCCCTTATCTTTTTTTGTTTTTTGTTTGATTTTGTTTTCTGATGCAAAGATAAGGCGGTTTTTCACTTGGGCTGGATGAAAAACGTGTTTTTCTCTTTCACTCGTTGCGACATGGCACCCATATTACGACAAAAAGACTCCATATGCTTTTAATTTGTCGCAATGGAGTCTTGATGATGATTTTTGCAGATTATCACATATCCCGGGTGAGCATTCTGCGGTATTCCACAGGGGTCATGCCCACCACCTCCTGCACACGGCGCTGGAGGGTGCGCACATTTCCTATGCCTGACTCTTCGGCCACAGCGGCGATGCTCCACTGTGGCTTGTCACGAAGCATCCGCAGGGCAGCCATCACGCGCAGGTTGTCGATATAGGCCTCTGGTGAGCGGTGGATGGTCTGATGGCGGAACAATTTGTTGAGCCGTTCCATGCTTACGCCAAGAAGTTGGGCTAAGGCCGCCGTGTCGAAATCCGCTTTCAGGTGCGGGCGGTCCTGCTCCACATGCAGTTCGATGAGTGCCATGAGTTGGGCATCGTCTTTCAGGTCGGCATTGCGTTGTCGCTCAATATTGCCGTTGAGCAGTTCGCGGGCCACTTCGGTGCGGCGTCTCATCTCCAGGTCTTCCTCCAACCGTTCGGACAAATCGAGGTTTCGACTGACGAGCCGGATGAGTTCGTTCTTCAGTTGTTCCACCTGTTTGCGCAATTCGGCATTCTCTTTTTGCAGCCGTTGGATATCTTCTTCTGTCATTGTAAAAGGAATATGTTGGTGAAACCGATTTCATCAAATACCTGGCGCAGTTCGTTGTTCAAACCGGTGATGGTGACCTTGCTGCCATGCTTGTTGGCATTCTTGAGCACAGACAGGAAAAGGCGCAGTCCGCTGGAGGATATGTATTCCAAGGCGGAGCAGTCGAGGATGATGTCGTGCCCGGCGCAATCGTAAAGCACCTGCATGTCACGTCCAGCCTGGGCGGAGGCAATGGTGTCGAGGCGCCCTTCCAGGCGCATCACATAGTTGTTGTTCTCTTCTGTGAATGTTGTGGTCATGATTGAAGTTGTTAAGGGGTGATGGGAGACTATGTATGATGTATTTTTTTTCTTAGTGTGAGGATGTTGCGGTTGTCACGTCGCTCATAGTTGATGCTGTCCATATAGCGGCGGATGAGATGGATGCCCAGTCCGCCGATGGCGCGTTCCTCAAGAGGTTGTGCGATGTCCACCTCCTCCTTGATGGTCGGGTCGAACGGCTGTCCACTGTCGCTGACGACAAACTTGATTCGCTCCGTGTTCGCTTCGGCCTCGATGGTGACGTCGCCATCCTTTCCGAGAGGATAAGCATAGTTCATCACGTTGACAACCGCCTCCTCCAAGGCGAGGTTGACCTGCATGGTGGCGGATGGTGGGAGTCCCACCTCGCCACACACCTCCTCCACCATTTCGACAAGGCGTGTTATTTCGTTGACGTCACATGGGAGGGTGAGTGAGCGCCTCAGCAATGCGTCGGACGACCGGTGTGAATAGCGTATGGCAAGCATGGTGAGGTCGTCGTTTTGTTCGGTGTCGCCCACGAAGGCCTTGACCGATGCCGTCATCCCTTCAATGAGTTGCCGTGCCGTGTCGGCCTTCAAGTGCTCTTCCATTCGAGCGGTGCCATATTGGTTGTGCTGGGCATCCTCTGCCTCTGTCAACCCATCGGTGTAGAGGAAGATGGTGGCCCCAGATGGAATCTCCACCTCTTGCGACGAGAACCGATAGTTGCTGAATGCCCCGACGGGGAGATTGGAGTCGACAGGCAGTGGCTTGCCGTCCACATACGGAGCCTTGTGCCCTGCGTTGGAGTAACGCAACCGTCCGGTAGGCAGGTCGAGGACCCCGACAAACATGGTGATGAACATGTTGTATTCGTTGTCTTGCGCCATGGTGTCGTTCATCGCAGTGATGATGCGCTCAGGGGCCGACTCCCTTACGATGAGCATGCGGAAGGTGGAACGGGCTACCGCCATCACCAGTGCGGCAGGCACTCCCTTTCCCGAGACGTCGCCGATGCAGAAGAACAGTTTCTCGTCGCGGATGGAGAAGTCGCAAAAATCACCACCCACCTCCCATGCCGGTGTCTGAGAGGCATGGATGTCGATGTCTTCGTGCCCGGAGAAGGTTTGGCTCATGTTGGGTTGCATCGCCTCCTGTATGCCACGGGCGACATTCAGTTCTCCCGTGATGCGCTCCTTCTCAGTATTCACTTGATGCAGTCGATGGATGCCATGCACATAGCGCTGTACAATGAACGCCAGGACAACCAGCCCGAGGATTTGCAACAGGATGACGGGCAGCAAGGTGCGTTTCTGGTTGTCAATGAGTTTTGACGCAAGTGCCGACACTTCATGGAGTGGCACATCGGCGGCCAGTACGGCCATCGACTCTCCCTGGGCGTTGCGTACAGCCCGTGAGAAAGTGCACATGAGTATCTCGTTGTATTTGCCCATATATGGCTCACTCCAGAAAGCGTCGCTGTTGATGCCCTCCGAATACCAAGAGCGCTGGGTATAATCGAAATCAATGACTTGTTCAGTGATGTCGCCATCCTTCCCGTTTTTGAAGATATACATGCCTTCATGGCGGCCGTCTTCGCCCACCAAGTCACAATAGGACACTCCAGACACATGCTCTTCCTTGGCAAGCATCTCTCGGACAATCAACCGCAGTGAGTCTTTGTCCTTCTTTGCTGCGAAACGTTCGGTCGCGGGCAGTATCTGTGCCAACGCCTCCTCCACCTTCTGCTTCAGTTGGGCGGTGCGGTTGGTTGCGCTGAGGTCGCGTTGCGCCATCTCCATCAATTGCTCGGTGATGCCCTTCCGTGTAGAGTAATACTGCACGGTGGTAATCAATTCCAGCAAAAGCGCGGCGACAACCAGCACCAGGATGCTTCGCAGTTGATTTTTACGGGAAGTCTCCATTAATCTTTTTCTATTTGTCCGCAAAAATATTAAATAAATGCGAACAGACAAAAAAAAGCGTTTATTATTTCTTTTTCAAGGCGAAATAGCACCTCTTGAAATCTCCTATTGCCCCTATGGCTTCATGGATTGGTCGACACCAAGAACCGACTTCACATATTTCACGCTCGCCACATACTCCTCATCGGTGGAGAGATGCTCTATGATCATCGGCATGTGGGGAGCCTCGGCGGAAGCCAGACTGGCGTAATGCTTGAGGTCCAAGGCTCCCTCTCCGCATGCGCATTCCTCCAATTGGAAAGTATATTCCGGCTTCAACCTGATGTCCTTCAGATGACAACTCACAATGGTTCCATGGAGTTTCTGGAAGCACTCTTCCAAGAATTCTTCGTTGTAAAAGTATCGCCGTGGGGTGGTTATCATGTTCACCACGTCAAGGTGGGTGCCGAATTCCGCACGGTCCACATCCTCTATCAAGCGCAAGTACTCGTCAGGACTGCTTGGTATCATCCATGGCATCGACTCAATGCAAAACTTGGTGCACACGGGTTTCGCAGCGTCTATGATTCGACGTATCATTCCCACCGCCATATCCCACAGTTCGGGACTGAAGTTGTCGCGATAGCCACCATCCCATCGCGGGCCATAGGGCGTTCCCACCACGTTCACGCAGCACGCAGCCCCTATGGCATCGGCCATGCGGAGTTGCCTGATGGCATAGTCCGTCCAGCGCTCCCGCTCCTCGGGGGCGGCGGCCAACGTGTTGCGCCACACACCCACCTCGGCAATCGTGAGGCCGGCGTCGTCTGCTGCCTTCTTGTAAGCAGTAATGGTTTCCTCACCATCAAGGCAACTCACGGGAAACACCACCGTCTCAAGTCCAAGAGCCTTGTGTTTCAAAGCCCACTCTTCCGGTGAACCATGTTCCAAAGAGGATGAAATGCCTAAATACATCAGAATGCCCTCCTGTGAATGACCGTGGGGTCCATTTCGTCCAACGAACGCACACCGGTGCGTGCCATCACACCAGCCAATTCCGCAGTCATCTCTTCTATCCGAAGGGCCACGGACTCGGCACCGGCCTTGAGCAGCGGCATCAGGTGTCGGCCTACCGACACGGCCTTGGCGCCAAGGGCAAGACACTTGTAGACGTCCATCCCGCTCTCTATGCCGCAATCAACGAACACCGGCACGCTTCCACCCGTGGCCGAAATGATGTCTTGCAACACCATCATTGGCGGCACGGCATACTGGATGATGCCATGATGATGCGACACCACAATACCCGCACACCCGGCCTTGAGGCCTTTCTCGGCATCGCGGGGACTGAGCACGCCTTTCAAGATGAAAGGCACCGAGGAAGCCTGGACAAAATCCGCCAACTCCTCCGTGGTCTTGGCTTTCATGGGCAACCCGAATACATTGTCGTAGCCTCCTGTGGAATTGAAGGCGTGGTCGATATCCATTCCCACCGCCATGCACCCCGACTTCACGGCATGCTCTATCTTGCGAAACACCTCTCGGTTGTCGGCATGGGGCTTGATTATCTTGATGGTTTTGGCACCAGTGCCTACGATTCCTTCCAACTCACTTTCATCGCCCATGCCTACCCAGTGCACGGCTCCGCTCAAGGCGGCTCCACGGGCATAGACCGTCATCCCGTCGGGCGCGGTGTTGTGAAGATGCGACAGCGCAGCGGTCATGATAGGCGTGCGGAAGGTCTCGCCAAAAAGTGTCATCTGAGTGGATGGAATGACAGCATCCAAATATCGGGTCTCTACCAACAGGGAGTCGAAAAAGTCCCTCGTTATCTTGTCTGAATTTGATGTGAATGGCATGGTTGTTTCGTTTTACTTGTTATTATTGCAGCATTGATTTCGTCCATCTTCTTGTCGGTTAGTTCGTACTTCCCTATCGCGTAGATGGCCAGGACGAACAGCATGGCGGGAATGAGTGTCACGAGCCAGAGGATGCCCTGCTCTGCCAATGGTGTCTGAACCTGCGCACCTGCCTTGAAACCCACCAAGGCCAAGGCCAGTCCGGGTATAACACCTCCAAGGGCCATCCCGGCCTTCATGAATATGCATATCAAGGCGTTCACTATTCCTGCCACACGGCGTCCGGAGGCATACTCGCTGTAGGTCACCACCTCGGGGACGAGCGCCCACATGTAGCCGGTGGCCACCAGCACGCCCGTGCTCTTCACAAACTGCACCACGCAGAGCAGCGGGAAGCATGACTTGAGAGCAGGAAGTGAGACAAACAAATACATGAACAGCATGGCTACAATGGATATTCCAAGAAACATGCTGAACATCTTGTTCTTGCCTATCTTTCGCTTGATGGCAGGCACGAGAGGCAGGAATATGAATGCCGGAATGGTGCCGAGCCACATGAACATGGTGGTCATGAACGGGGTGGCACCGATGTTGAAAGTCATGAAATAGGAGTCGGCGGCATTGCTGATGCTCATGGTGGTGAAGGCGATGATGAAGAAGAAAGACAACACTCTGAGAGGCCGGTTCCTCACCAACTCCATCCAAAGGTCGCTCACCTTGACTCCCGACGTCTCATTCTTGTCCATCACTATGCGTTCCTTGCTCTCAAAGAAGCAAATGATGAGCAATGCAAGGCCTGTCAGTGCGAAGATGCTCATGGTGATAAACCAGGCACGACCTGCCTCCGGAGTGTTGAAGACGGCCTCCATCCTGCCGGTCTTTTCATTCAATACTTTGGGGGCGAAAAATGCTATCACCAACGGCAGGGTTTTGATAATCAGTCCCGCTAAATTGGCCATCACCATGCGCACACTCGTGAAAATGGTGATCTCCTCGGTGTCGCGAGTCAGTGATGAACCTAATGCTCCGTATGGCACATTGATCAAGGTGAAACACATGCTCAATCCCACGTATGTCACATAGGCGTAGAGTAGCGACCCACTGAACCCATCCCAGAAACAGAGCATGGCGAATGCCGCAAGGGGAAAACCGCCAAAGAGAATCCATGAGCGGTATTTCCCCCAACGGGGATAGGACTTGTCGACAAATGCTCCCACCATGGGGTCCCATAGCACATCGATGCCGCGTACCACAAAGAACATCACGGCCACTGCCGCCGGGTCGAGGCCAAAAACATTGTTATAATAGAATAGCAACCAGATGCTGATGGTCTGGTAAATCAGGTTTTGGGCCAGTTCACCCGAACAGAACCCTATTCGCTCCCGCCACGTTAGTTTGTAATATCCGTTGTCTGCACCTTCCATTGGCTTGATAGGTTTTAGGTGTGTTTCCTCCTATGTGTCTCCTCCTAAGTGTTCCCTCCTAAGTGTTCCCGCCTATGTGTCTCCGCCTATAGGTGATGAGTAGAATCCTCCTTTTGTGAGAGTTGCAAGTCTTTTCCACAATCATGTTCTTGACTGTTGCAAGACGCTACAAAGATACGTAAAAATTTTTCATTCTTGCACGACTGCGAAAAAAAATCGCCCCTTATGTCTTTTTTCAGGAGTCATCACAGTTGTTCGGGGGGTAGGGGAGTCTTATCCATGCTTCCGCTTAAAATGGACAATGGGCAAAAGGGCGGTGCTCATATCCCCTCCTCAATCTCGCGTATCTCGCGGGACTTCGTTGCAAGGTCGATGGACAACTCAAAAATGTGCTTCTTCTTCGTCAGGCCGTCGATGATGTCCTGGGTCTTGCGTATTTGGTCTGCATCCTCCTCCTCCTGCTGCCTTTCGGTATAGAAGTTGATGGCATCGTCGATTTCCTTGATGTTGTTGTTCTTCCCCTCGATGTTGGCCTTGAAATAAACCTCCTTGGCCTTGTCATCAAGCTGTTGCCTTGTCCTCGGCAAGGCCGAGTTCATGAACCAACTTTTTTGAGTTGGTTGTTGCTTCGACAAGGTGATCTTTGCCGTCAACAGTGAGGTTGATTCTGAATTTTACGTCCTTAGCCATATTTTTTCAGCCGAAAAATTGCAATTATGGAAACAATTCCTTATATTTGCGATGCCAAAACATCCCAAACAATGAAAAGGATCAGAACAAGATACATCTACTTATTGGAGGTTATTCTGATAGCCTTGACCATCATTCTCGGTTTCACTGAATATGCTGGTTGGGGAGGCGTGTGTCTGATTATTGTTTTTATCTTGTCCTGCGTAACGAAGTACCGAAAAGAAAAAAAAGCTATGGATAACGGGGAATATATTGGTACAAAACCACTTATTCATTAATAGTTTCCCATTCCTTCCTCAATTCTTCCATCCTCTTCAACTGTTCCTCCTTGGTCATCCTCGGAGTGCCCCTCATTAGTCGTTTCTTGCTTTCAACCTTTAGATTTGGAATCTCTTTTCTTATTTTTGGCCTTTATTTTGGTGGATTGTTTGAAAAACACTAATTTTGCATATGTCCTCGATGTCATGGAGGGCACAGTGCCAGGAAGGCTCATGCAGGGGGTGAGGCATCATTCATATCCTCTTTACATCCTTCTTCCCAATTTTCAACCCAAACGACAAATGATGATGAGATATAAATGTATGTTCTTGCTCCTATGGGCAATACCGATCACCCTTTTCTCGCAGGGCACTGCTGGCGAGATGTATGAAACAGGCTTTGATTTTCATTATGGCAGAAACGGCAAGGCCAAGGATGATGTAAAAGCAGTGGAGTGGTTTCGCAAGGCTGCAGACCAGGGGGGTGCTGAAGCGCAGGCACAGATGGGATATATGTATCTATACGGCTATGGAGTGAACAAGGATTTTGCCGAAGCACTTAATTGGTACCGAAAGGCGGCGGAACAGGACGATGCTTCTGCGCAGAATCAACTTGGGTATATGTATCTAAACGGCTATGGCGTGAACAAGGATTATGCAGAAGCCCTCAAATGGTATCGCAAGGCGGCGGACAAAGGCCTTCCTTCGGGACAAAACGGCCTTGGGTTCATGGCGCAGAATGGCTATGGCATGAACAAGGATTATGCAGAAGCCTTCAAATGGTATCTTCAAGCGGCGGAGCAGGGGAATGCCACGGCAAAGAACAACATTGGAACCATGTATTTCAATGGCTATGGAGTGGCCCGGGATTATGCCGAAGCCCTCATGTGGTATCGCCAGGCTGCGGAGCAAGGCGACCCCAACGGACAATACAGCCTTGGCTTCATGTACGACAACGGATTCGGGGTGGACAAGAACCTGGCAGAGGCAAGGAAATGGTATGAGAAAGCTGCCGCTCAAGGGGATGAAGATGCCAAGGAAAGGTTGAAGACAATCGAACAAGACTCCGGTGGCACGGTGAAAGTGGACAAGGCGAATGACGTGGCAGTGGTGGGCGCGGTGTCTGCTCGAAAGGATGCCGTGGATTCAGAACCATCAAGGCAAGCACCCGTTGGCGAACCCGATAATAAGGATGCCGCCGCACAAGTGTTGGAAGTGGTGGACGTGCCGCCTGCATTCCCCGGCAATGTCCTTTCGTGGCTGGCTCACAACATACACTATCCTCCCATTGCATGCGAGAAAAATATCCAGGGGCGCGTGATAGTGGATTTCATTGTGGAGACTGACGGTTCAGTGAGCAACGTGAAGGTGCTGAAGGGCGTTGACCCGTCGCTTGACAAAGAGGCCGTACGAGTGGTGAAAACCATGCCTAAATGGGATCCCGGCAAGCAGAATGGACAGCCGGTAAGAGTGAGGAAAAACCTACCCGTGACGTTCAAATTGAAGTAAACGATAATCATTATAACCATTCAAGATATGAGCAACGCATCTTTCGGACAAGACGATGAGTCAAGGAGGGAGGAACTGCTTCGAAGCATCGAACATGCCTTGCAGAAACTGACCCTGCAGGAGTTGGAGGCCATCTATTACGACATGTCTACCAAAAACTACATCAATGACTGACTCTACTAACAAAAGTTGTTGAAATAAACGGAGTTGTCGAAGTCGTTTAGTAGTTAACGTAGTTATCGCTTCGCTCGAAGTTAACGACTAAACTTTTCTCATCCACGGTGCGCACAAGTGGAAAAGGGATTCCTACAGTGTTTCCCCGGCGTAACGCTGTGTGCAACGTGCCATTCGCAGGACTAATGTCTTTTTAACTTCTCTAACTTCAAAACTCCGAGTTTTTACATCGAAAACTCCCCAAAGACAATAAGCCATATTTTTCCCATTGGACCTCAAAAAAACAAACAGAAAGGTTGCTTTGGTCGTTTTTTTTTGTAATTTTGTCACACCATAATAATTTAATGACAAAAAACATTTCATAATGGCTTCATTATTTGATAAGTTCAAACAAATGGTCTTTGGGCATTCCATACTCACCCCTCGTGTCTTGCAATCACACATCATTGAAAATTTCAAGGAGGGGAAGAAAGAAAGTTCATTGTTGCACCATGTGTATTATCCCACTTCTTTCATCATCTTTCTTGAGAGCAGTGACTTTGAGAGGCTGAAGCAGCATTTCCCAGGCATCTTTAGCGATACTGTCGACGAATTTGTCAGATTGTTGGCCAATGAAATATCCGATGGGAATTACATCCCCCATTCAAGAAAATGGCGCTTCCAGTTCATCAAGGTCACAGAGGGCATGCTTTTCCAAGGTAATGCCATCAACCTGCCTTCGGGCAATGTGCTCATCGTTAGTACGCTTTATCCAAAAGGGGAGGAGCCGAAAGGGACCAATACGGTTGTGGTGACAAGGACCAAGGATGGTACGATGGGCAGAAGCTTTGAAATCAACCCGGAATTGCTGAATGATATTTCAGAAAAAGGCGAGTTCATCTATGAAAGAAAACTCATCGTTATTCCACAAGGAGGCGGAAATGATTCTAACGTTGGAATGCAAAAGCCGTCCAAAGCCTCTCTGACCTTCATCTCCAATGGCACTTTCATCGGAGGCATGAAGAGCATCGGTCTGTTCGAGCCAAAAGTGATGGTGTGTGGGAAGAGTGGGATTCCGGGTGCAGGCATACAAATCGTGCATATGGACGACGTCATGGTCAACAATCCTCATTTCATCATCTATGAGAACACTTATGACGGAACTTTCACCATAGAAGCCAAAGCCGGCTTGACATTGAATGGCAAAAACATTACAGGTTCCTCGGAAATGCTTCCCGATGGTTCCCTGATCGTCGTTGCCAACAAGTATCAACTCCGCTTTTCCGTGATTCAAAAAAACACTGAGGGGAATTTCTTCTCCATGTTGATTTCAAAAATCTTTTCCAAGTAAACAAAAGGAATCCAAGAGACTCCGTCATCTCTGGGAAAAACATGAAACCTGGAACAATCCTTATGAAACAATCCTCAATGAAGAACATGTTCGACGCACTCACTCACCGGGGAATGGTGAGGGACAACAATGAAGATTGTTGGATGGCACAGACGATATGGAATGACTCCTTTCTGTTGTGTGGCGTCATTGATGGCATGGGGGGCTACGAAGGAGGAGAAGTGGCTGCCGAGATTGCCAGGACAACCATCATCGACGAGGTCGTAACGCATGAGGCGGCTGACAACATCCTCATGGTGCTCGAGGCTGCTGTGGTGAAAGCCAACAATGCCATCGTCGAACACAAGATGAAACACGCCGATGTGGGTCACATGGGCTGCGTGGCTACTGTGGGCATCCTCGATTTGAACGAGAACCAACTCTTTCTCGCACATGTGGGCGACACCCGACTTTACCAGTTTCATCAAAACGTGTTGCAGAAACTGACTTTCGACCACTCCATCGTAGGACAAAAAGAGGATTCGGGGGTGCTCACGGAAGAGGAAGCCATGAGCGACCCTGAAAGGAACATCGTCACCAAGAGCCTCGGCTTCGAGAGGCTTGCCGTACACGATGCCGACTATTTGGATTTGGGCGTCTTCCCCCTCCAGCCAGGCACGCAGTTGCTGTTTTGTTCCGACGGATTGTATGACATGGTCACCTCACGCGAAATCTCTTCCGTCTTGCAGCAGGAAACAGGGGTGCATGAGAAAAGCAGGCAACTCATTGACTTGGCTAACGAGTGTGGAGGGAAGGATAATGTCACGGTGGTGCTGGTTCAACTCTTTCAGTCGGATTCTTCAAATGAAGGCGATGCGACAACGGTGCCGACCGAGGGTGCAGAACGTACTTCGAAGGAACTCGATACGGCAAGGGAGGATGCTGAGGAAAAGCATTGTTCGCCGAAGGTGGGAGAGGAGGCTGAGGCGAATGTCAATGGGGATGAAAAAAAGAATGATGATGACGTGCTTCCTCAAGCTCGGAAGGGCTGGCGGCATGTCAAGACGGGAAGAGGGCTCTTGGCCCTCGTCGCAATCGTGGCGTTTGCCCTCGGCGTGCTCGTCGGCTATTTGCTGAAAGTGTTTGTCTTTTAATTTAATTGTCAGAGAATATGAAAAAGGATTTCATATGCTTGGTAATCATCACGGTGCTGACGGCGTTGGGAGCCTTGAAACTGTATGACAACCAAAAGGACTATCTCGACGAGGTGGAGCAGAAATACCAGGAGGGGATGTCCTTGAACCTGGATGGCTCGGTAACCAAGGAAGCCCTCTCCGACTTGTTGGAAAAATACAATTACATCGAGGAGAAAACGGAATGTGACTATGTGGCAGACCTTCTCGTGGACAGCATCCTTCAGAAAAGTGGCAGCCTGCCCAACCTGGGAGAACTCAACCAATCCCGACATTGCATCCCCGAGCGTTTGATAGTCGGGCACGAGAAGGAATGTCCCGGATTGGCCAAGCGTTTGGAGGCGGCCTATAGGGCATTGGGCGTAGACGATGAGGTGAAAGGTCTTTACGAGAAGAAACCGTCCTTCAACCAAGGATATGGCGATGTAACCCTGAACGTGAAGGTGGAGAACGGGAAAGGTGAGACCGGTTCCCTGGAAGGCATACTGGTAAGGCTGAGGAAACATACCGTAGACACCATCAACAGTGAAATCGAAGTGTTGGAGAATGTCACCTATCAGTGGACGGACGCTGAAGGGAAGGCGTCGTTCAAGGTGTCTGCAGATTCTTGCTACAGCGTGTTCCCCATCAGGCAGGGCTATGAGTACGGGGCGGCTAAAGGAACAAGAAACGGAAAGCCTTTCACTGAAGGGCAGACCCTTGCGTTCAAGCAAAAAGAGAACAAAATCAGAATCCTGGACAATTTCACCTTCCGCAACATCAAGGAAGACAACGCGATGACGGTGAGGACACCGGCGGAGTACAAGAGTTCCTTGTTCTCCTCCGTCGCCTTCGTCCTTTTCGCTTGGTGGGTCGCCTATTTCTTGCTCAAATACATGGATAGGAAGAGAAACAAAGGTGAGAAGCATGGCATCGGCACCATCTACGGGCTGAAGGCTTCATCCGACTATATGCTCTTCGTGATTCTCATGGCCATCAACAGCATATGCATACTTGTCACCTTCGGCATCTGCGACCCGTTGAAGGACATGCCCAATGGAGTCACCATGAGTGGCGGGACCGTGGCGGGCATCGTGGCCATGTGTGCCATGGCAAGCATCAATTACGTGAAATTCAGAAACAACAAGAGCAAGGCCCAGATGGGATTCATACACTTCGACTTCATCATGCAACCGTTGCGCTGGGTGGGGAAGAAATGCAATTCCAAGGTGCTCGACAAAGTGCCAGATGGATTCGGCTACTTGCTGGTGGCCCTATTCTTTGTCATCTTGCTCAGGCTGTTTGGCACAGGCCCCGAGGGCAGTGATGCGCACGTCAACCTCTTCTTCTTCCAACCCAGCGAGTTGTCCAAATACTTCATCGTGATATTCATTGCCGCGTTCTTCGCCAGCAATGCCGACAGGATACGTGATTTCTCCACCGACATCAAATACCTGAAGCCACAAATGAGGACCGTCCTTTTCGTGGCGGTGGCCATCGTCTTGCTGATGGGGATGTATCTCTTCCTGATCAGCGACATGGGACCTGCCTTGGTCATCCTGGTCACTTTCATACTCCTCTATTCCGTGGCACGACAGGACCTGATACAACTGGTGACAGGCGTGGTCACCTTCTTCATCGTGATGGCCGCCAGCATGGTGCTGGCTTCCTTCATGGGGGAGATGGGTGGTTTCCTGGTGAAGGTGTTCCTGCCATTGCTTTGGTTTGTCGCATGGATACTTTATTTCTGGAAAGCGAAGCGCAAAATCTATGAGAGTGCCATCTTCCTCAACCTGCTCTTCTACATGTTCAGTTTCGCCGGCACCGTATTCAGCACATTCAACCTGCCGGGAGGACAGCGGTTGGCCAACAGGATGGCGATGTATGGCTCAGGGGTCTGGGACAACGCCGTCGGTGGAGGCGACCAAGTGGCACAAGGCATCTGGGGGCTTGCTTCCGGTGGATGGACCGGGCAGGGATTGGGACGTGGCAATGCGAACTTCATACCGGCATTCCATACGGACATGGTGCTGGAAAGCGTGGGGGAAATCCTGGGCTTCTTTGCACTGCTCTTCATCATTGCTTGCTTCTTCTTCCTCATTTACAGGTCGCTGCTGCTGGCAAGGAAGGCGGCACACCCCTTCCTCTTCTTCACCATCTCAGGCATTGCATTGGTGACACTCGTCCAGTTCTTGGTCATCCTCATGGGAAGCCTCGGCCTCATTCCGCTCACCGGCGTGGCCGTGCCTTTCCTCAGTTTCGGCAGGGCCAGTCTCATCATCAACCTGGCGGCCTTCGGCATCGTCATCTCCATGTCTCGCTACCAACCCCAAAAGGAGCAGATAGAGCATGTCAAGGCCTACGACAACGTGTTGGTGGCGGGCATGTGTTCATTCTTGGCCATCTCGTGCTGCATCATCTGCGTCTTGTTGTATTATCAGAAAATCAAGCAGGACGAGTATCTCGTCAAGCCAGCTGCCATAGCAGATTCCGGCGGTAGGCGTTATCTGGAATACAATCCACGCATCTCCCAACTGCTGAAACATTTGAAGCAGGGCGACATCTATGACCGCAACGGAGTGGTGCTGGCCACCACCGACCCTGCCATCATCACCGGGCAACTTGACACGTTGAGCGGCAGTGGACTCCGAAGGAGTGACATGCAGGACTTGGCCAAAAAGCATTCCAAGAGGTATTATCCTTTCGGCGACGACCTTTTCTTCATGCTGGGCAATTACAACACCAAGATGTTGTGGGGCAACACTGACCATGCCAACTATCAGGTTGGGTATTTCGCTGAAGAGCGACACTTCTCTGATTTGAGAGGATTTGACAACAAAGGAGAAAAAGTGGCACTTGTCAGCAAGAAATTCCAACAGTCGCCTTACCTGCCGCCTATTGAAATCCAGGACAGCGTGGTCAAGAGAAATTACAAAATCGACGTCATCATGGCTGGACTCAAAAAAGGAGTGGACTGCAAGGAGGTGAAAGAATGGAACAGCCAGAAAAATGTTGAACAACGGAAACTGGTCCTTACCGTCGACGCTGCATTGCAGAAGAGAATGCGTGAAGGCCTGAGGGAAAAAGTGCGTGAACTGGGTAAGAAATACGAAGGCGTGGACTCTTTCTACTTGCGCGCATCGGTTGTCGTCCTCGATGCCAACCATGGCGATTTGCTTTGCTCGGCCAGTTGGCCTATGGCGGACCAAAGCCTGATGAAGGACATGATGAAGACGTCGCCCAACATCACCTACAGGGAAACAAAGGGACAAATGGCTTTTGCCGACCGTGACTTGGGGACGACGTTCCAGACCCCTCCAGGTTCAACGGCCAAAACCGTCTCTGCCATGGCGGCGTTCATGAGGGATGGAGAGGCGGCGCAGGATATTCGCATCTCATATCTGAGTGGCGAGGGCGTTGATTCGCAAGACAGAAAGAATGCAGGAACACATTCCATCAAGTCTGCGCTGGAAAAATCTCTCAACCCCTTCTTTGTCAAATTGGTGAATCAAGGCGATGGACTATACAAGGAACTCAACAAAATCTATTATGCCGTGGGCATTGGTGTCATGATGACCAAGAAGGAAGACAAAAAGGCTGCCGCCTTCGACGAGGATTTGTTGAAGAAAGCGCCCTACAAGTGTTTCACACCTTATTATTTCATGAAGCAGCAGCCTGCCGCTTCTCAAACCGAATTCAATCAAGTGATGAAAGTGAGGGAACAACTGGCACTGAGTGAATATCGGAGAATCATGAAATTGCCCAATAGGGTGAAGTTGAACAACACCTTCTTTGCCATGCCGTGGGGGCAAGGCGCCATGAGGGCCACCCCGCTGAACATGGCAAGGGCTTATTCCGCCATTGTCAACAAAGGCAACTATGTTCCTACAAGATATACGATGAATGAGAATGTCAAACCCGTCAAATTGTTGGATGAGGGTTCTGCCAGCATGTTATGGCAAGACCTTATAAGTGCCAGTGGGTTGTCCGAATTCGGAAAAATCGATTTCGGTGGCAAGACAGGGACACCGGAGCGTGGGGCATCAAAAACGATTTTCACCAACAGGGTGGGGGATAAGAGAGACAGGAAGAATGATTCCTGGTATGCTTTCGTGGTCAAATCAAGCAAAGGCACCAACCTCGCTGTCGCCCTCAGGATAGAAAGGACCAAACGAACTTCCACGGAGGCAAAGGCTTGGGTGCGTGACATGGTCATGCCCGTCTTGAAGGAAACCGGATATGTCAATTATTAAAATCATAAAAAAACAGAAGATACGACAAGATGACAAATTTGGAATTACGGCACGAGTGCCTGGATATCATCGTGGAGGAGTTGGACAAGGTCGATTTGACACTGCAAACCCGTCTGTGGATTGCAGACGATTGCTTCGATGCCATTTTCGACACCTCTTATACGAGCGAGGCCATGGTGAAAGACATCGTGCGCGAACTACAAAACAAAGGCAATGAGACGGGGGGATTTCGTTTGGTCATCGACCGGGGCGCTCCACCTGCCGAGGCATCTGCCAAGGCCATCAAGGATGACTCCATCTTTTTGGCCCAGGTCGTCACTGGCAATGCCGTGGTGGAGCCCATACCCTCCAGGGGAAGTTTTTATCGGCAGTCATACACTTTGGCATTGAAAAACGGAATGGTGTACAACATCGGGCGTGGCGTAACACCCGTGATTCCCGGTGTCTTGAGGGAGAACTACATTGCCATCAAGAATGCGGATGATGAAACAGACCCTTCGTTGAGGGAGGTCAACTCCTATGTCAGCAGGGACCATGCGGACATCAGGGTGGTCAACGGGAGTTTCTATCTCCATTCCACAAAGATAGGTCGCACAAAAATCATACGTGATGAACCCGGCTATGGCCAAAGAGTAATTAGAATCATGAATGATATGACATTCGAACAGTTGAAAGACAATGACATCATCGTTCTGGGAAGTATGTTCATGATGAGGTTCCGACTCTGTAAATAATCTATGATTTATAATTGATTATTGCGGGGAAAAGCAGTTGAATTTAAAAGACATGAAATCAAGCAGGGAATGACAAGGCTTGGGAAAATAGGACCATGAACAGGAACAAAAAAATATTGCAGGATGAAAACGAGAAGCATCATTGCCGGCATTTTGCTATGTATGGCATCGGCCATGCCGGCACAGGAGTTCAAACTCAACAAGGAAGGCTATTTCAATAGTGGAGGAGTGGATGTCATGGCGTTCAGCGACTTCTATCCTGAAGGACATCAGGGTGGGGTGTGCGTCATCATGAACGGAAAACGTGTCGCCACCAATGGTGACATCAGGCTGGAAGCCACGCCGGGACAATGGCAACCCGTGCCAAAACAGTTGGGAAGGAAGGTGGAGGCCAACAGCATCGTCACGACGCTGGCCTATCCAGACTCCTCACGTCACGAGACTGGCTTCAATCCCATGACCTATCCTGATTACGTATTCAATTATGAGGTCAGGTTGGAGGCACAGGGGAAGAGCTTGGTGGTGACTGTCGACATGGACAAGCCCGTGCCTGACTTCCTCTTGGGGAAGGTGGGCTTCAATCTGGAATTCTACCCGGGGGAGTTGTTTGGCAAGCCATGGCTGATGGATGACCAGACGGGCATCTATCCACAACAACCCAACACACCTCTGGAAATCACTAAGCCCAACAACCTGCATACTGGCGACTTCTTCACCGGGAAAGGACAGCGGGCGGACATACGCCACCTCAATGCACAAGGATACAGTCCGCTGGTGGCCGACGACGTCATAGCGGCTCCCTATGCGGTAGGAAGGGTCTTTGTCTCGCGTCCCGACGACCCGTATGCCAAACTGACCATCGAGTCGCAGACGGGGAATCTCAAACTGTATGATGGACGCATGAACCACAACAACGGATGGTTCGTCCTGCGTAGCGAGATACAACCCGGGGTGACCAAAGGGGCGGTGAAATGGGTCATCACTCCCCATGTGGTGGAGTCCTGGAGGTATCAGCCTGTCATCCAAACCTCGCAGGTGGGCTACATGCCCGGTCAGGAGAAGAGAGCCGTCATCGAGACCGACAAGAGGGATGGCCTCGTGACTGCCGCCACCATTGTCAGGGTGGATGCCGACGGGGAGAAGGTGGTGAAGACGCTGCAACCCAAGGAGTGGGGGGAGTTCCTGCGCTACAAATACCTCATTGCCGACTTCTCCGACATCGTCACGCCGGGACTCTATCAGGTGAGGTATGGGGATTCTGCTTCCTCCATCTTCCGCATCGCAGAGGATGTCTATGACCGAGGGGTGTGGCAACCTGTGGTGGAGTATTTCCTGCCTGTGCAGATGTGCCACATGAGGGTCAGCGAGAAATACCGCATCTGGCACGATGCATGCCATATGGACGACGCATTGATGGCTCCTGTGGGAAATCATATCGACGGCTATGCCCAAAGCCCGGGCATCAGTCCCTACAAGGCTGGTGACCGTGTGCCGGGTGTCAATGTGGGAGGATGGCACGACGCCGGAGACTTCGATTTGAGGGTGGAGTCGCAGGCGGGAGAGGCATACATCCTCGCCCTGGCCTATGAGGAGTTCAAACCCGAAATCGACGTGACCGCCATTCAACAGCAACAGCACAAAGTGGAGATTCACGAGCCGGATGGGAAAAACGACATCCTGCAACAAGTGGAGAATGGCGCACTGACGGTGGTGAGGTCCTACCAAGCCCTCGGCAGGCTATACAGGGGCATCATCTGCAACAACCTCAGGCAATATGCATTGTTGGGCGACGCTGCAGCCATGACCGATGGCGTGCCTGGCAACGACGACGACCGTTGGATCTTCACGGAAGACAACCCCATGAGGAGCATCAGCACGGCGGCGCAGTTGTCGGGAGCGGCAAGGGTGCTGAAAGATTTCAATCCCCAACTCAGCAAAGAGTGCATCGATATCGCCACCACCATCTTCCACCAGCCTTTGGGCAACCCGATGATGGAAGGCATGAAATGCCAGGCGGCGGTGGAACTCTATCTCACCACGGAGGACAAGGAATACCTGGATTTCATACTCGACCGTCAAGACATGGTTGTCCGCCAGGTCGGTCGTGGAGGATGGTATGTCGCACGCCTTGCCAAGCGCTTGGAAACGAGCAAGGACGCCAAGGCCAAAAAGTTTGTCAAGGCTTTCAAGGAGGCGCTTGTTGGCTATGCCGCTGATTTGGAGAAGCGGGCGGAGGAGACACCTTATGGCGTGCCCTACAAACCCAGCATCTGGGGGGCGGGATGGGACATCCAACGCTTCGGGTTCGAATATTATTTCCTTACCAAGGCTTATCCCGACATATTCCCCAAGCATACTGTATATAACGCGCTCAATTTCGTGCTGGGATGCCATCCGGGGAGCAACACGGCTTCCTTTGCATCGGGAGTGGGGGCGAAATCGGCTACCGTGGCGTATGGACTCAATCGTGCCGACTGGTCGTACATCCCTGGAGGCGTGGTGTCGGGAACGGCACTCATCAGACCTGACTTCCCGGAACTGCTTTCTTTCCCCTTCCTCTGGCAACAAACTGAATACGTGCTGGGAGGAGGGTCGTCTCACTATATGTTCCTCGTTCTGGCGGCGCAAAAACTGACAGGCTTGGGGAGCTAACCTTTCGGTCAGGTGCGCTACACCTGACTTCCTCCACAGGGAAGGATGTGCAAACATCAATCCCTGCTCAATAGATTAACTAAAATGTTCATCTCATGGAAAACGACATCATTACGCCTCCTTCCATATTCAAGGTCACAACCTATGAATATCAGAGCCCTTCAATCAGGAAGGTGAAATATCCTTGTTTCAATCTGAGGAAGACCACCTCGTCTTTCCACCTCTCGTTATATGAGGCTGAGGAGCAGGTGAGAAAAAATGTAAGGCTCGTGTTGGACACCTATGCCCATGTGATTACGGAGATACCGTTGGGAATGGCCGTCAACACGGAGAATTTCGGACAGAGTCTCGCCGAATGGGTCTATGGACGCGATGGGACGTTGCTGGGAGCGAGGGAATATTGTAACTTCATTCCCGATAATTTCTCCCTGCCGGAAGATTATCACCAATGGTCGAAACTGTGTTTGTTCAAGGGGAGAAATCCCGAGGAAATCAAGTTTAAGTCCGGAGACATTGTCGAAATCTTCGGCTTTCCGGGAAACGACTATTGGAATGACGGAGAGGTCAACTTGGCTATCGTCGTGAAATGCCCGCAAACTCAGGAAGAAGTGTCGGCCACGCTGCGTCAGCATTTGGAAAAGCAGGGCTCTTTCGATGCTGTTGACAACCGTCTGTGGCTGCTCAACAACCAATATGAAGACACCTATGACGTGCTGTCACTGGCTTGCGATGACATCGACCACTCGCCGACTTATGCTACGTTCAGCCCCACGTTGATGGTTTCATCGAGGTTGCGCAACCGCTTGCAACGCCTCTATGAACAATACACGAGTGAGAAATAATTAAACAATATGGATGAGTATGTGAAATACATCATCTTGAATACCTGAATGAAAATGAAAAGAAGGGAGATTTTCTGTGAGGAGTGCGGCAGTCCGTACATCACCATCTATGAGGATGGCACATGTGTCTGTGAAGATTGCGGTTTCGTCTTTTATTTGGGCCGGAAGTAGTGCTTAAACTCCGAAAAAATGAGATACTTTGACATACGGCCGGTGGACCCATGCTTGTCTGAAAACATACAGCGGAAGATAGACTATTTGAATAAACCAAAAGGGTCGTTGGGGCGATTGGAGTCGTTGGCCAAACAAATCTGCCTCGTGCAACAGACCCTCTCCCCCTCGCTGTCTCATCCCTGTCATCTCTTGATGGGAGGCGACCATGGCATTGAGCGGGAGGGAGTGAGCGTGTCACCGCGTGAGGTGACATGGCAGCAGATGGTGAACTTCACCCATGGGGGTGGCGGGGTCAACATGTTCTGCCGGCAGCATCGCTTTCACCTTCGCATCATCGACATGGGAGTCGACCATGACTTGAGCGGGGTGGAGGGCATCGAGAATCACAAGGTCGCCTATGGCACGGCCAATTTCCTCCATGGGCCTGCCATGACGGAGGAGCAGTATTGGGAGGCCATCAACACAGGTGCCTCATTGGTGGATGAGTGTGCCGAGGAAGGTTGCAACATCCTATGCGTCGGGGAGATGGGCATTGCCAACACCTCTTCGTCGAGCATTTGGATGAGCCTCTTTGGAAACATTCCCCTGGATGAATGTGTGGGAGCGGGAGCCGGACTGAACGATGAGGGTATCCGGCACAAATGCTGCATTCTGCAAAAATCGATGGAGCGCTACCGGGAATGGTCGCAGCAGAATGGACACGCAGGATTGACGGGTCGGACGGAGCCTGCACCGACTTCTCCAACCTCTCCGAATTGCCTTCCCCGGCTTGCCATCCGTTATTTCGGAGGGTTTGAGATGGTGGGTGCCATCGGAGCCATGTTGCGTGCCGCAGAACGACGGATGTTGGTGATGGTGGACGGTTTTATCATGACAGCCTGCATGTTGGCGGCATCACGCCTTTATCCTTCCATCCTCGACTATGCCATCTTCGGGCATTGCGGAGATGAGAGTGGGCATCAACGGATGCTCGGTATCATGCATGCCGAACCCTTGCTCCACCTGGGATTGCGCCTCGGAGAAGGTACGGGGGCGCTCTGTGCCTATCCCATCATAGAAAGTGCAGTCAGGATGATCAATGAAATGAACAACTTTGACAACGCCAACATCACCAAGTATTTTTGATGGGAGGTAACGACAATGCCTTGAAGTTATTGAGGTCGTCGATGTTTCGCAAGTACACGTATATTCAGGCTACCTATAAGGCCGACGGGCAATCTGCCTTCGCCCTCTATGACGCCTGCGCTCCTCCTTCTTAATGCTTGTTATTTTCTGTTGATGAACCCCTTGGCCTTTAGCCATTGAAGCATATGGCCGCTCCAATTCTCTGTCGTGGTCTCACCCGTTTGGGGCATCAGTTCGTACGGGCCTTTGCCGTCGCCATAGATATGCAGTTCCGCGTTGGCTCCAGCCGACTTCCACTCCATGAACAAGGCCACGAGACCTGCTGCTACGTTGGGATGTTCTGCACGGGTCATGATCAGCAAGGGTGGGGCATCCTTGGGAACGGTGACAGGCATCAGCGAGGGGCCGAAGTTGGTGCAAAGGAAGTCGGGGCGCTCCATGCCGTCGGCAGACATGGTGGCGGCAATGGCCACGCCACCACCAGCCGAGAAACCGAGAAAACCGATTCTTTCCTTACTGACATGCCATTCGTCGGCATGCTCCCTCACCATGCGGATGGCCGCCTTGGCATCCTTTGCGGCAAGTTGGATGATGGAGTCGCCACTTTCATTATGCAACGGATTGGCATCTGCATGTGGAAAAACTTCTGGGTGTGTCACATCCACCATCGGGGGCATGCTCATGCCTTGTGGCATTGGCGCTTTGTTCAAATGGTAGCGCAGGCCAATGGCGGCAATGCCGTGTTCGTTTAGGAAGGAAGCCATCTTCACCACGTCGCTTTCCCAAGACAACCATCTCATGGCTCCACCAGGGCAAAGAACGACGGCGCATCCGTTGGCCATTTCTTCTTTTGGCAGATAGACTTCGATCATTGGTCTGTCCTTCTCGTCTGCCAATGATTCGGCGATGGGTAGTTCGTACTGCTTTTGTGCCAATGCAGCAAATGGCAGGAACAGCATGCTGAGTAAAAAGAGTTTTCTCATATTCATGTCCTTTGTCGAAGATTATCAATTCTGGTACGCTAATAATACGCGCAAAGATAACACTTTTTCGGTGAATCTTATCAGTGTCACCAAACAAAAACGCTCCACAACCCCGAAAAACGAGGTTGTGGAGATATTCGATGCATCATGGTCGCCCATGCTGTATATATAGGAGTAAGCGTTTACCTGCTTCTGCCGAAGGTGCCGCGAGAGGTGCTGCCACTACCGGCCAGGTTGCCCGACGCACGGCTGCCTGTGCGGCTGGGGGCATTGACCGTCCCGCTGCCGTGGCTGTTGCTGAAGCCGCCCACGGAGGGGTTGTGATTGCCGTTGCCCGAAGTAGTACGATGGCCGCCGCCCGTTGAGGGATTGTTGTTGTGGTTGCTGTTGCTGTTGGGGCTTCCATTGTTGTGGTTGCCGTTGTGGTTCCAGCCCCCGTTGTTGTGGTTGCTGTTGCCATTGTGGTTTCCATTGTTGTGGTTGCCGTTGTGGTTCCAGCCCCCGTTGTTGTGGTTGCTGTTGCCATTGTGGTTTCCATTGTTGTGGTTGCCGTTGTGGTTCCAGCCCCCGTTATTGTGATTTCCGTTGTTATTATGGTTGCCATGGCCCCTGGGAGGGTTGGGCTTGTCGTAGTGGTGTCCGCTGTAGAAACTGCCGCTCCTATGGCTATGGCCACCCTTGAAGGTCACGAACACTGCGGGACGGTCGAAGAACATCCTTCCGACACCGTAGCGGCTGTAGATGGAGAAGGTCATGCCGGTGTTGGTCCAGATGATGGGACGGTAGAACCACTCGCTGGCCATGAAGCGGTCGTATTGCCAGGTGCTGAGCACATAGCGCAGGTCGCGGTTGCGTACTTCCCACCAGAAACCGAATACGTCGGCGCGGGTATCGATGTTGAGCAGGTAATCGAGGTTGATCTCATACACTGCCTCATATTGTGTTGCTGTGAGTCCGAGCTCGTAGGCCATCTTGTCAGAAAGATAAAGGGCCTCGTTGCGTGCGGTGTTGTACGGCATTGCTGCGGCGGAGATGGCTATCGCCATCATCATCACCAAGGTCATCATCTTCTTCATATCTCTTATCTTTTTTGATGGTTGAACTTTTCTTTCTTTTTCTAATGGCAAAGGGAGTGCGAACCGAATGCAGAGTCAAGCTTGCTTGCTATGCTGAGGTGAAGCCTACCTTCGCTTTTTCTAATGGCAAAGGGAGTGCGAACCGAATGCAGAGTCAAGCTTGCTTGCTATGCTGAGGTGAAGCCTACCTTCGCTTTTTCTACTGCAAAATTAAGGCTAAATTCACGTCTATGAAAGGGATTAATCCTAAACTGAAATGGTGGCTTCCCTATATGTAAGTAGGAAAACCACCCTTCGAGTGGGGAAAACTTCATAGATAGCGCGGGCTTCCCCCACATTGTATCAAGGTTGAAATGTCTACGGTCTCATAGAATTCAAAGGATTCGAAGGTGAGTCCTTGTTGTCCTTAAAGTCCTAATAGTCCGTAGACTCTAAGATAAGTCTTGATAATCCTATAAGTCCGACGACTACAACATATGCACCATGCCCTGCTTAGAACCATGCGTCATAATGATGTTTGATGCCTTTTGAGTCGCACCACTCTCTGATTTTTGATACAGCGTTGGATTTCTCTTTGTGAAAACGTTTGTACATCTCTTCCACCAAGTCCCTGCCACTTTTCGCGCCCGTTCTGAGCATGAGAAGTTTCGTGTTCTCAGCGTCGAAGTAATCGATATGCTCCACAAAGCCGTCACGGTTATATTCGTATTCCATTTTACTACCCCAATAGAGGTGATGGACGGAACATTTGCCATTGTCATAGACGAAGAAGATTTCTTCGCCAACCTTTTTGTTGTTCTCATAGAGAACCACAGTGTAGTGTTCATATTTTGGCTTGTAGCCGTAGTATTTTCGTCCCATATGCGTTGTTGATATTATTTTTATGTTAGACAATGTCTCTTATTCTTATATATGTTTCCATTCCTAAGAATATATCATTCTCACCCATTTATTTTTCATCATTTATGTCTGGTAATTGTAGGAAAAAGATACAAATGTCCGGCGTGGCAAGAGTTTGTGCCACGCAACCCTGCCTCATGTCTTCAAGATGGCTTTAGGCCGGATGAACGGCTTGCTTCATGAGGTTGTTAAAATGGGCGTTTTCTTCTTCGTATGATTTGGAAAAAACACGAAAATTAGAATTTTTGAAAAAAATACAGCGAAAAATTTGCATAGAATAAAAATTTGCTCTAACTTTGCACCGCATTTGAGAGAAAATGCTGCGGTAAAGGTCAACCGGTATTGGAAGTTTGGGTGAGTGGCTGAAACCAGCAGTTTGCTAAACTGCCGTACGGGTTACCGTACCGGGGGTTCGAATCCCCCAGCTTCCGCAAGCGTAATTATGAGGTCGGCAAAATGACATAAGCTGGATTCATCTAATGGTTAGGATACAAGATTCTCAATCTTGGCATAGGGGTTCGATTCCCCTATCCAGTACCAAAAACCCTTGTAAGTCAATGACTTGCAAGGGTTTCTTCTTATATGGAACATCTAGTACCTTCATGGTGGACCCTCGCCAACCCCTCCGAGGGAAGGCCGTACCCCGTTCTCGTCCAACCCGTCTGACTTTTGAAGTATAATCAGTGTTTTTTACGCATTTTTACAATAAGAAAGGTGCGGAAGCATTAGGCCTTCCGCACCTTGTCTTATTCCAGATGAAGGCTTATTTATGCAAGGTTTATAGCCTCTTTCATTTGTTGCTTGAGATTTTCACCTTGGCGATGTCCACCTCGGTACTGTTCCAAGGTGCGTTGCGAAGACCTTTGTCATTGCTGATGCCATATTTCACCTTGTCTTGTTGCGAGACATTGAATGTGCCTTCCACATGAGTCCAGTGAGCACTATGGTCGTCACTGTCGATGACCACCTCTTCGTCCTCATCGCTGAATTCGTTTGTCACCTCTTGTATTTCCTTCAGGGGAGGAACGTCCACACGCAGCGTGTCCTTCCCTTGGTTGTAAACCACATAGAGGGCGTTGCCTTCTCCGTCGCTTCTGACATATGCCTCCACCTTGTAGGAGCCTGGACGGAGGTCGCTTTCCTGATTCAAGTTGTAAAGCATCTTGTTGGGGTTCATGGACTCAAGATGAATGAAATTGCCTTCGCCAGTAGGCAACATTCCATATTGGTCGAGATACTTGTTCACGTTTTCTAGTGTCTCCACCTTCCATCCTTCACGATCGAGGGTTTCCCACACAAATTTTGGCAGGTAAATGCCATTGCGGGTGTGTTGGCTTTTCTCATGTTTCTCGTATGCCTTTCCGGCTATCGTACCTCCTTTGATCACCGCTCCCATGAAGACGCCGATGGAGGCCATCCACAACAAGATGAGCAGCACCTTTGCAGTCGTTGGCATATGGCTCCCGTCTTTGCTCTTGAACATCAGTCTTGTCAATGCAAACAAAGGGATGCCAACCATCAGCAACGCACTTGCGACAGCGGCTATCATCAAACCTTTAGGCACTATGTTGACGCTGATTTCAAAAGGAAGGCCGATGATCTCCAGACCGCCGAAAAGGCCGGCAGTGGCAACGCCGAACATGGCGGCGAGTATGGCAAACAAGATGATGCATAGGATGAACAGGAGGAATCCGCCAAAACAGAACATCACGAATCTGGCGATGGCGGAGAAACAACCACGAGCCGTGTCGCGATGCTGAGGGTTGTTGACAAATTGGCTGGCACTGTTCAACCCGCGCATCATCTCTTCGTTGATGGCCTTTGCAGAAACAGGTTTCCCATACATGCGGAGCCTGTCTTCAGGAGTGATGGCTTCTGGTATGAGCACCCATGCCACGAGGTAGATGATGGCGAAGGTTGAGAATGATAGAATGGCGAGAAGCACCATCAGAACGCGTGGCAGGAGAGGGTCCTTGATGCCTAAGTAGTGGCTGATGCCCGACATCACGCCGCCGAGAATCTTGTCCTCGGTGTCGCGGAACAGCTTGCGGGTGCCGGGGTCGGAGGCGGTGCTGAAGGCGGAGGCGCTTTCTTGCCTCTCTTCTTCAGAACCTGCTGTGGCTCCGGTGCCGGAAGGAGTGTCGTTGCTTGTATCGGTGTGGGAGGAGGAGTCGTTGACATCGCCTTCGTCCATCTCCTGGGGGTCGCCGATGCGGTTGATGATTTCTTTCACATGGTCTATCGTGATGGCGAGCACGCCTTGCGACTGCAATTCGCTCATCAGTTCGGCCACGCGGTGCTCAACGTCGTCGGCAATCTCTTCACCGCCCTCGCGGCTGCCATAATAGCGCCGCATGTTGTCGTTGTATTTCTGGAGCAGTTCGTATGCGTCTTCATCGATGTGATAAAGCGTGCCGAATATGTTGATGGTGATGTTCCTTTTCATTGGGTTTCCTTTCTTCTTTTTTTTGTGAATGGTTTTGTAATAGGCATGGCTGGATGGTGTCGCAGCCTTCAGGGTGGTCAGATTCCTTTCAGTACTTCTATCGTGCGAGTGAGGGCCGACCAGGTGGCATCCATCTCGTTCAAGGCATGCGAGCCTTCAGCGGTCAGGGCGTAATATTTGCGTGGAGGACCTTGAAACGACTCTTGCCATTCGTAGCTCAAGAGAGACTCCTTTTTCAAGCGCGACAGCAAAGGATAGAGCGTACCTTCCACGACTATCAAGTCGGCTTCCTTCAACTGCTTGATGATGTCATTGGCATAGGAGGGTTGCCGGCGCAATAGAAGCAGGACACAGTACTCGAGCATCCCCTTCCGCATCTGTGATTTTGCGTTGTCTATGTTCATGATGGTTACATTTATATAATGAGTCCTTTTGTCACTTGGAGCTGGCCATTCTCCTTCGACGATGCAAATATAATACGTTTTATAGTACCTTGCAATACATAGTACTTGAAAAATGAATAAAATTAACAGGATTTAACGTTTTATGGTGTCAGGACAATCTCACCAACTCGCGATACTCGTACCGTTCGCCACGTGGCGTTTTGCAGCCAGAACATTCTTGGCGATGATGCAACCGAAAGTGCTTGCTCCGTCCATGTCCGTATGACGCCAAGAGGTCGTGTGTAACAAAAACGCCAAGTTATTTGGATAATTCAATTTTTTTTCGTATATTTGTATACTGATAAGATAATCTACAACACATAACATATTATATTAATAGAAACTCAAAGAACAAGCACAATGAAAATTCTTCATACCAGCGATTGGCACCTGGGCCATGAACATTACAACTACAACCGACAAGACGAATTCGAAGATTTTTTTCTTCAGTTGCGCGACATTGTGAGGCGAGAGCAGCCCGATGCCATGTTGGTGTCTGGCGACATCTACCATTCTTCCATTCCGATCATATCCACACAGACCATGTATGTAGAGGCCATCCTGGATATCCACGAGGCGTGTCCCGAGATGGAGATCATCGTCACGGCAGGCAATCACGACAGTGCGTCAAGGCTGGAAGTGGATCGCTTGTTGTGGGACCATTTCCGGGTGCGGGTCGTGGGCAATCTTGTGCGAACACCCGATGGCGTGGATCTCGACCGCCATGTGTTCGTCATCCCGGGAAAGGGCATCGTGGCTGCAGTGCCACATGTATTCAAACAAAACTTCCCGCCTTCCACCGACCCGTCTGTTGACCGCCAGGAGGCTTTCTATCATGCGCTCATGCAACATGTGGAGGAAAGGAACACCGACGGCCTGCCCGTGGTGTTGATGGCCCACCTCGCCGTCAAGGACATGAAGGATGGTAACTCGCCTGACGAAGCCGGAGGAATGGAGTTCGAACCGCTCGACATCCTGGGTGAAGGATATGACTACGCTGCGTTGGGACACATTCACCACCCACGGTTCATCTCCAAGGAAAGCAAAAAGGCGAGATACTGCGGCTCGCCCCTTGCCATCACGTTCCGGGAAAGTTATGAACACTCCGTCACCATCGCACAGGTGGAGCACGGGAAGGAGCCTGTCGTGGACATCATACCCTTGCATCTCATGAGACCCGTGCGGACCATACCCGACGAACCGGTCACGTTCGAGGAGGCCATTGAAATCTTGAAGGCCCACGATGAAAACGATGCATCATACATCCAACTCAATGTCAGGTCCAACAACGGATTGCCTGTTGACTGTAACGAAAGGGCGCTGAAGGCAGTTACGGGAAAGAGATGCAGGTTCTGCACTTTCCATCTTTTAGACGAGCGTGACAATGCCACAAAACTCCAGCAAATAGATGTCACTCCGGAGGAGTTCATGGAGATGACACCGATGGAGGTGGCAAAAAGATACCTTGAGAGTAAGGGACTGCCAACCGACGACTACCTGAGACTACTGAAGATGACTCTCGATACAATTTTAAAAGAGAAAGCACAATGAAATTACTGAACTTAAAAATCCATAATCTGGCATCCATAGAGGATGCGGAAATCGATTTCAATGGCAGCGTGCTGGGTGACGAACCACTCTTCCTCATCACTGGAGCGACAGGAGCAGGAAAGTCCACCATCCTCGATGCCATCTGCCTCGCCTTGTATAATGACACACCCAGGTTGTCAGGGGGGGAGGATAAAAAAATGAAAATCACCGAGCGTTTCAATGACGCAAAAGCAAAAGATAAAAATTACGTTCCTGGTTTCCAGGAGATTACGCTCGACCACAAGGGGCAACTCCTCAGAAGGGGAGCAGCCGAAGCATGGGTGGAACTCAGGTTCAAGGCCAAGGATACGGAATATTTGGCAAAATGGTATGTCAAGAGAAGGAAATGCAAGGCAGACGGCAAACTCGAATCGCCACAAAACTCGCTGACCAACCTTGCCACCGGGCAGGTGGTGAGTGCGAAAAGGGCTTTTGATGAAGAGATCAGCAAAGTCGTGGAACTCTCCTTCGATGAGTTCTGCCGAACAACGATGCTGGCTCAGGGAGAGTTCACACGGTTCCTCCAAAGTTCGAGCAAGAACAAGTCGGTCATCCTGGAGCAACTCACCCGAACCACGGAATACACGGAGATAGGGAAGAAAATTCACGAACTCACCAAGACTCATGAAATCGACTACAGAGGCAAGGAGGCTTTGTTGCAGGGAATCACCGTGTTCTCGGAAGAACAGACCGCTGAGAAAATCAGGGAGAAGGATGGGTTGAAAACACTCTCCGAAACCCTTTCCGCCGACCTTGCCGAATGTGAAAGGAAACGAAAATGGCTATCTGACGACAGTCAATTTGCTTCCGAAATTGAAAAGAGAACTGAGAGTCTTCAAGGGATGATGGAGACAACCCAGACGGATGAATACAAGAGAAAAGGCAAGATGGTCGCCGACTACGATGCCACGACCGAACCCAGGGCTTGGATGGCAGACATGGAACAGGCCAGACTGCAAATACAACTGTTGAAAGATGAGGAGCCTGGAATGGCCGGGCAATTTGCGGAACTGGTTGCCGCCAACGACATGGTAGGGCAGGCGCTCGACGATGACTCACGGGAATTGGAGAAGGTGGAGGCCTGGATAGGGGAGAGGCAAGACCATGCCGGAATGTTGCATGACGCTAAAGCCATCACCCTCAGGCTAAAGCAGGTGCAAGCAGACGAGGAATCCATCAGGGATAAGCAACAAATGGTGGAGGAGAAGAACAACCGTTTTCCTGAGATGGACGAGCGTATCGGGGAAAACCGGAAGAATGAACAGGAGGTGGCGGCCCAACTGCTACAGAAAAGTCAGGAACGCGATGAAATAACAAGAAAGAGGGACGCCTTCGACCGCAACGGCTTGGTGGAAAAAAGCAAGACACTCTCAGATAAGAGGGATGACATCAAGAAGGCGATAAGTGGCGTCATCCTGCTCGACACCAAGCGTGTCCATCTTGAGCAGCAGGAAACCGCATACAAGAATCTGATGGATGAGGAGCGGCGTTTGGAAGACGAACTCCCGGGGCTCAAGAAACAGGTGGAATTGCAGAAAGAACTACATGAACGTGAGAAGAAAGCCTATGACAACATCCGTAGTTCCATGGAAGAGAACATCAAGGCGCTCAGGGCCACGTTGAAAAAAGGCATGAAGTGCCCGTTGTGCTTGCAGGAGGTGGAGCAGGACCATGTGCCCGACCTTGATTATGACACCTGCATCAGGCCGTTGTTAGAGGCGGAGAAGAAAAGCTGGGACGCAATGGAAAAGGCGATGGCCGAATTAAAGGCTGGCGAGAAGACGCTCATGACGTTGGGCAAACAAGTGGCCGAGGCCAAAAAGACTTGGGAGAAAGCCAGTGGGCAATTTGACAATCAGACAGAGATGTTGCGCAAAGACCTGATGAAGGTGTTGGGAAGCGAACCCGACATGGCTATGCCTTCCACGCAGATGCAAGAGATGCTCGGACTGTTGGTGGAACAGGTGGAAAAAGAACTTGACGAGGTGAATGAACGCTTGGAGGAATTGGCGAAAATCGGAAGTCAACTTGAACAGATGATGCGTGAGGAAAAGAAACTTCTCAAGAAACAGGCCGAAGCCAAGGCGGCCACCTTGGAGGCGGAGAACAAAAAGAAGCAACTACAAGCCGACATCGATGCCGCCAATCGCGACAGGAGGCAGTTGCAAGACGGCATCAACGAGGCGATGGAACTCTTGCGCAGCGACATCTCATGGGCAGGATGGGAAAAGGAATGGGAAAACGACCACAACGCCTTTATCAAGCGGTTGAATGACGAGGCGTCGGATTTGGACAAAGCTGAGAAAAGGAGGACGTCGCTCAACCAGGTCATTGCCACACGGAAGATGACCTTGGAGGTTGTCGGACAATCGAAGGAAGGAGTGGAGACACTCGTGCCAAAATGGGTCGGCGTGCCCAAGGTTGAGCCCGCACGTCCCCAATCCGAAGCCGACCTGCCACGATTGTGGAACACGCTTGCCAACAAGGTGAATACTTGGAAAACCTCTTTGGCCAACAAGGAAGAAGACCTTGCGAAGAATGAGGAGAGGGTCAGGGCTTTCATCGTCTCTCATCCAGACATCTCCATGCAGAGGCTTGTCGAACTGTCCGAATGTGTCAAGGATGAGGTGGAGGCAACGAGGCGATGGCATGAAGAGGTGGAGGCTGCCATACAGAATGAAAAGGGCGGACTTGCCACGTTCAAGCAGCAACGAGCGCGTCACCAGGAGGACAAACCGGATTTCCGCGAGGAGGAGACAGCCGAATGGTTGAAGGACAAGGCTGCTGAACTGGATGAACGTTGCAAGAAAACTTTGCAGGAAATAGGGCAGTTGGAGCAACAATTGCGCGAAGACAAGGAGAAACAGAAGAAGCATGCCCAGGCTCTTGTTGCTTTGGAAAAGAGCAGGGGGGAGTATGACCAATGGAAAAAACTCGACGATGAGTTGGGGAGCAGCGACGGGTCGCGATTCTGCAGGGTGGCACAAAGTTTCATCCTTCGCCATCTACTCGCACATGCCAACAATTACCTGTCGAAGTTCACCAACCGTTATGAATTGGTGTGTGAGCCGGGAGTGTTGACCATCCTTGTGAAAGACCGCTTCAGCAGTCAGTCGCCTCAGTCGGCCAGAATTCTCTCGGGAGGCGAGAGTTTCATGGTGTCGCTCTCACTTGCATTGGCCTTGGCAAAGTTGAATGTCAACCAGTCAAGTGTGGATACGCTGTTCATCGACGAAGGTTTCGGGACACTCGATGAGGAATGCCTCAACGTCGTGATGGACACCCTTGAGCAACTGCATCAGATGGGAGGCCATCGCGTCGGCATCATCAGCCACGTGGATGCGCTCAACGACCGCATCCACGCGCAGGTGCAGGTGAAGAGGGTGAATCCCTCCAAGTCGATAATCGAAGTTGTGAGGACTTGACCTAAAGCACGCCTTTCGTAGAGGGCAGTTCGTAGTGGTAAATGTCACGGCGGACTGCCATCTTCAGTGCGCGGGCGAGAGCCTTGAAGATGCCTTCTATCTTGTGATGCTCGTTGGTGCCCTCTGCCTTGATGTTCAGGTTCATCAAGGCTGAGTCGCTCAAGCTCTTGAAGAAATGGAGGAACATCTCCGTGGGCATGTCGCCCACGTACTCACGCTTGAACTCGGCATCCCATACCAGCCAGGGACGTCCCCCGAAATCGAGGGAAACGCTTGCCTGGCAATCGTCCATGGGAAGGCTGAAACCGTAGCGTTCGATGCCTCGCTTGTCGCCCAAGGCTTGGCGGAGGCATTCGCCAAGGGCGATGGCGGTGTCTTCAATGGTGTGGTGCTCGTCCACATCCAAATCGCCGTCCACGTGGATGGTGAGGTCCATCATGCCATGCTTCCCTATTTGTTCCAACATATGGTCGAAGAACCCCAGGCCGGTGTGGATGTCGCATCGACCGGTGCCGTCGACAAGGAGGTCGATGGCGATGTCCGTCTCCTTTGTCTTGCGGCGCACACTGGCATGGCGCTCGCCGGCGAACAGTGTCTCGGCGATGCTGTCCCATGTCACTCCGGGGTCGCCTAAGATCAAGGCCTTACAACCGAGGTTGGCGGCCAACTCACGGTCGCTTTCGCGGTCGCCTATGACGTAGCTGCCGGCCAGGTCATAGGCCTCGTTGTCCATATATTCCTTCAGCATCCCCGTGCCGGGTTTGCGGTTGGGATGGTTGTCCTCCGGGAAATGGCGGTCGATGTGTTGGGCGTCGAAGGTCACGCCTTCACTCTCCAGCGTCTGCAGGATGAACTTGTGGACAGGCCAAAAGGTGTCCTCGGGGAAGGAAGCGGTGCCCAAACCGTCTTGGTTGCTCACCATCACCAACTTGAAATCGAGTTTCTCGCGGATAAAGGAAAGGTTGCGGAAAACGCCTTTCGTGAAGCGGAGCTTGTCAAAGGAGTCTATTTGTTCGTCGGCAGGCTCTTCGATGAGTGTGCCGTCGCGGTCGATGAATAGGATTCTCTGTGCCATTTTCTTGGAATTAGTTGAGTTGTTGGAGTGGGAGATGTGGGTCGGTGTCGTTGGGGAAAGAGTCGGTCGACGGGAATCCATCATTCGGGGTGACTTCCATGTTTCGGCGCTCCTCTTCTCCCTTTTCTATCGAACCATAGATGAAAAGATAGACAACCGTGGGGAACATGGAGATGTATTGGAGCACCATGATAACCAGCACCGTGGTGAAGAAGAACAAGGGAAGGAAATAGCCGGGAAGGGTGGCGGGGTCGCCCATCTGCTTGCCAAGGATGGAGAGCACGTTGGTGATGTTGAGTATCCCCAGCGGGATGTATGCCACCATGGCGACGACGCCCACGATGATGGAGGTGAGCAATGTGGTGATGAAGATGAAGCCGAGATGGCGTAGTCCTGTCTTGTAACTCTTGGGCAAGTCACCCCAAAAACGGCTGTCCTTGTCATAAAGGTAGCGCATGACGATGTAGTTGAACGGTAGAAGGGCGAGCACCACCAACACCAAGACGAAAAATACTGCAAGCCAATTGTCTAAAAGAAACAACAACGGATTGCCACCTGTCGTCTTGAGAGCGAGGAAAAATGCTGTCACGATAACGAAGACAACAACCAATCCTATCAGCACCATGTAGATGGTGGCGAGAAACATACGTTTGAAATTCCAACCGCGGGGTAGGCCGTTGAGCATGCTCATCAGGCGGGAATAAAGCCAGATGCTGCATACCACGATGCCCAGTAGGCACACGCCCAACAAGGTGAAATATAATCCATTGTTGGTGAGGGCGAAGGCTAAGACGTCCTCGTTGGGGATGTAGAGGATGGCGACAATGGCGCCGAGCAGGCTCACCAACAATGCAGGTAGCCATGTGCTGCGGAAGATGCCTTTCATATTGTCGCCCATCAAATGGTAAGCCGAGTTGATGCAAGAGGAAAAACCTCGGCTTTTGTAAATCATTTCCTTTTCCATATCTATTGTTATTGACTTTCAATAATCATGCGCCATGTCAGTGGTTCACCCGCCTACGGAATTCTGCACAGCAGACGGCGGTGGCGATGGCCACGTTGAGGCTTTCTGCTGTGTCTTGTCTGGAGGGGTAGGGGGGGATGAAAAGGCGATGGGTGAGGCGGGAGCGGATGGCGTCACTCAAGCCGTTGCCCTCGTTGCCCATGACGAGCAATCCCTGTTGTGAGAGAGGGCTCTCATAGATGTTCACACCATCGAGCAGTGTGCCATAGACGGGCGTGCCTTCGGCCAGATGGTCGATGAGTAGGGCAAGGTCCGTGGGGATGACGGTGACGCGTGCGATGCTTCCCATCGTGGCTTGCACCACCTTGGGGCTGTAAGCATCGGCGGTGTCGGGGCTGCAGAATACTGTATCGATGCCAAACCAGTCGGCGATGCGGATGATGGTACCTACATTGCCCGGGTCTTGAACGCCGTCGAGTGCCAGGCAGAGTCTGTTGGCCGCACGGGCGATCGATTGTTCCAGGTTTACCTCGTGCTCGGGGATGCGGAAGGTGGCAAGAACTTGCTGGGGGTGTTGCAGAAAACTCATCTGCCGCAACTCATCTTCACTGACCACCAACATCTCCTCGGCAGGCACATTCCCGTGCGAGGAGGCCCACGTCTGAGTACAGACCAGCATCACGGCAGGGGAATAGGCCAGCAAGTCGCCAACCACTTTGGGACCCTCGGCTACAAACAACCCGGTTTCAAGACGATGCTTCTTGCTTTCCAACTGCCTCACGATTTTCATCCGCTTCTTGCCGATCATCCTTAACTCCTCTTCTTGTAGGTTTATAAATAAAAATGTAAATTATTAATTATTAATTATTAATTATCCTGTCTCTCCACATATTCGGTGGGTGAAATGCCGAAATGTTTCTTGAAGGCGGTGGAGAAATAGGAAAGGTTGGAATAACCTACGGCATAGGCCACCTGGGTGATGTTCAATTTCTGTTCGGAAAGCAGTCGCGCTGCTTGCTCCATCCTGATGTTGCGGATGAAGTCGGAGGAGGAGATGCCGGCAAGGGTCTTCATCTTGCGGTGCAGGTTGGCACGGCTGATGCCCACCTCCTGGCATAGCACTTCCACGTTGAAGGAACTGTCGCCGATGTGCTCGTTGATGCATTTCACGATGCGTTCCATCAGTTGCTCATCATTGCCCTTTATTTCTATGGACTCGATTTGGTCGACTGGTTTCTGGACACCGGTGTATTTCCCCCTGAGCCTCAGGCGAGAGGAAATGAGGTTGTCGATGGTGGCGTGCAACTCTTTCACGGAGAAAGGCTTGGTGAGGTATGCGTCGGCGCCACGCTCAAGACCTTCGAGGCGGTTGCCGATGTCGGTCTTCGACGTGAGCATGATGACCGGCAGGTGGTTGATGTTGCCGTTGGTCCTGATCATCCTGAGCATGGTGAAGCCATCCATCTCAGGCATCATCACGTCGCTGATGACAAGGTGGTATTCGTTGAGAAGCAATTCCTTTAGGCCGTCCTTGCCGTTCCGACATGTGAAGAAGTTGTAATAACTACCCAGTTCTTGATTGATGTACTGTGGTATCTCTTCATCGTCATCCACGATGAGAACTTTGTACCTGGTGCTGGCTTTCTGTCCTTTGAGCTTGATACTTGTCGGTTCTTGCTTCTTTTGCTCAATCTCCTCTTCCGCGAGGTGGCTGTTGCCTTGGGGGAGCCTGACGGTGAAGACGCTTCCTTTCACCCCGTCGTCCCTGTTGAGGCCGGTGATGCTGCCGTGGTGCATGTCTACGATCATCTTGCAGAGGTTGAGGCCGATGCCGGTGCCTTCGATATGCTCCGACTTCTCAGAGGCGCCCTGGTAGAAACGGTCGAAGAGGTGTTGAAGGGTGTTGGCGTGCATGCCTATGCCGGTATCGATGACTTTTATTTCGATGTAGTCTTTCATCGGCTCTTTGGCTTTCTCGTCGTGGTGCTCTGACAGGACGATGCCAATCTCGCCATCATCGGCGGTGTATTTGAAGGCGTTGGAAAGCAGGTTGGAAATCACCTTGTCAAACTGCTTCTGGTCAATCCAGGCGGTGATGGGCTTCTCTTTTCCCGTAGGGTCGATGGATGGGACCACCGAGAAATGGAAATTGATGTTGCGCTCCCTTGCGTTGTATTCGAATACTTTATAGATGGACTGTATGAAGCCTCGCATGTCGGTCTTTTGGCAATGCAAGTGCATTTGGTGCTTGTCTATCTTGCGTACGTCGAGGATTTGGTTGACCAGGCTGAGTATGCGCTTGGCATTCCGTTCGATGGTGTCGAGGAGTGGTTGGAATTGGAAGGAAGAGGGTTGGAAATCCGCTGCAGTCGTCTTGCTCAGTTTGTCGCTCTCAGCCTTCAACTTCTCAAGTGGCCCCATGATGAGGGTCAGCGGTGAGCGGATGTCGTGGGTGGCGTTGATGAGGAACTTCATCTTGTCCTCCTCTGTGCGCAGTTTCATCTGGTGACGCCATTCCCATCCGATGAGTGCCAGCAGGCCGGCGGCGGCGAGGGCGTACAACAGGTAGGCCAAGGTGGTCTGATACCATGGGGAAGTCACAACGATGGTGTAGGTCTTCGTCTCTGAAACCACGCCGTTGTCAATGGCTCTCACCTCAAGGTGGTAGGTGCCGCTGGGAAGATGGTAGAAGGAGATGGCATTGGGGCTCTCCTCATTGCGATGCCATTCGTCGTCCTTACCCATGCGGTATTCGAAGATCGTATTGGAGGCATCGGCGAAATTGAGCAGGGAGAAGTGCAGGGAGAAGGTGTTGTCAAGATACGACACGGTGAAATGGTCGCTCTCCTCGACGGGTAGTTCGGTCACCTGCCTCCCCTTCGACTTGGTAAGGGTGGATACCAGGTTGCCATCGATGTAGAATCCGGTGAGTTGTATCTTGCCTGGCGACACTTGCTTGTCGCTCACCTGTTGTGGGAGGAAAGTGGTGATTCCATCGCTGTTGGGGAAGTAGATGCGGTCGTCGCCGGTGTGAAGGCCGGAGCAGTTGACATATTCATGGATTCTCAATCCGGCGCCACTGACATAACTCACCCATTCCTTTTGTTGGGCTTGATAGTGCCAGATGCCGTTGGAGGTGCTGCACCACAGGTCGCCTTTGTTGTCTTGGATGATGTAGCCGATGGTTAGCGACTGCAACTGCTTTGCTCTGGGAAGTGGCTCCAACTTGTTGCTCTTCCTGTGCCAGACGAGGATGCCTTGTTCCGTACCGATGAGAATGTCGCCGTCGCGGGTCTCGCAAAGGGCGTTGCATGACAACTTGTCGGCAAGGATGCGCCAGCCGAAGGGCTTGAAGGTGTCGGCTTGTGGGTCATAGCACGACAGACCGGAGGATGTGCCTATCCACACTCGTCCGTCATGGTCGGCCATCAGGTTCGCCACCCAGTTGTTGCACAAGCGTCCCTTCTTCGGGTCGTCGGGCATGTTCATGTCATAATTGATGAAGGAACGGGTGGCTTGGTCGTAGACGAGAATGCCTTTCGAGAAAACCGAGATGACAAAGTGCCCGTGCCCGTCGTCCACCATGTAGTTGAACTTGTCGCAGGGGAAGTCGGTAAGCAGTTGCTTGCTGCCTGACAAGGGGTTGTAAGCGAAGAGGCCGTGGCCGGTGCCAATCCAGTAACTGCCATGGGTGTCGCGGTAAATCATCTCCACGTCCTGGGTGCCTTGGGGTTGATGGACGATGCGCCCTTCGGGGTCGAAGCCATAGACGCCTTTGTTTTGCACCACGCACCAGGTGATGCCGTTGTCGCCCTTGCAGAGCGAAGAAACGTAGGTGCCGATGTCTACCTTCTGGTCAGAGAAACTCCATGAACTGAATCGTGACTTGCGTCCCGGTATCATCAATAGGCCTTTCTGTTGGCACCCCACCCAGATGTTGCCTTGATTGTCCACAGCGAGCGCCCATATCTTCGAGGCGTTGATGTCGATGTTGGGAACTGTGACGGGGTATCGCTCCATGCGGCGCGTGCCGGCAGGAATCCAGAAGAGTCCGTTGCCGCGAGTGCCTACATAGATGTTGCCTTGTTGGTCTTTGATGGCGGTGCGGAATCCCGCCTTTCCCTCTACGGCGCTGATGTCGATGAGGTCGCTCTTCATCGTCTTGCCGTCGTAGGCAAGAAAGCCGTCACGGCAGAGAGCCACTATGTGACCGTCCAACTCGAAAAAGTCGGTAGGGTTGCCGAGAGGGGAGTCAAACTGTATCGCTTTCCCTCCCTTTGGCGTATAACTGAATCGGTTGGCACCCGACTTCCAGAAACCGCCGGAAGGTTCTTCGTAAAGGTTGTTGAAATATTGGTCGCGGTCGTCCACTTTCAAGTCGTTGCGTTCCTTCATCATCGTCGTGCCGGGCTGCACTTGGAAAATGCCATAGCCGGAGGTCCCCACAAGCACTTGGCCGTTGGAGAGATGGATGACCTCGCTGATGCGCGGCTCCCAATCATTGGGGAAGGTGTAGTTCTTGAAATGCTCCGTGGCAGTGTCGTAAAGTTGCAAGCCTTTGTTCGTACCCACCCAGAGCCGACCATCCCTGTCACAATAGAGGTGAGTCACCACGTTGTCGCGTAGCGAGGTGGTGTCGTCCACTTGGTGATGATAGTGGATGAAACGATAGCCGTCGAAACGGTTCAGACCGTTTTCTGTACCCACCCAGATGTAGCCCGTCTTGTCTTGGCATATCGAGGTGATGACGGCGCTCGATAGTTGGTCGCTGGCATAGAACAAACTTGTCTGGGCTTGGCAGAAAAGTGCACACGTCAACAAACCGTATATGATGAGCAGTCTTTTCATATCGGCAGTAGTTGGTTTTGACTTTTAACAGGGTGTCACCCTTACAAAATGCAAAGTTAAGTTATTTTTTCCAATTAATAGCTTGGAGGGATGAAAAAAGTTAACGAATTGTTGCAGAAGATGACCTCTCAAGGTTAAAAAGACTTGAACGCTGCAAGTTTCCCTTTAATGGAGAAAAAGACTGGAGGGTAGCTTAACTGGAGAAAACGACACTGATTTATAACTTTGTGAAACAATATCAAAAGCATTATTCAGTGAAATTCCTTAATTTTGCAGCTGATTTAAATCTTCATATATCACATGAAAAGACTTGAACACTTCATCATCTCACTGGCGTTGGCTATCATCGGAGCGTTGACCATGGATGGCAGTGTGGCGCTGGCACAGGATGAAGGACACTGGGTGGGAACTTGGGCGACTGCTCCCATGCTCTCCGGCAGCAACAACAACCCTCCGTCGCCTGGACTGGCCAACAACTCCCTTCGGCAAATCATCCAGGTGAGCATCGGTGGTGACCTCGTCAGACTCAAACTTTCCAATCTCCATGGAACCGACCTCGTTGAAATCAATGGCGTGGAACTGGCCGTGGCAAAGACTGCAGGAAACAGCAGCGAAGTGGAAGAGGCGACAACCGTCAACCTCACCTTCAACGGTAAAAGCAAGGTAACCATGGCTGCCGGTGGCATGGCGGTCAGCGACCCTGTCAATTTCCATTTGGATGATAGACAGAATGTCGCCATCACCATACATTATGGAAAGGCCTCCTCAAACAACGTTTGCGGACATCCTGGTTCGCGTACCACCAGTTATCTCGCCAATAGCAATACCAACAATTTCACCACTGCAACGAAGACAGACCATTGGTATCATGTCCTCGCATTGGAGGTGATGGCTCCTGAAAATGCGGGATGTGTGGCTGTCTTGGGTAATTCCATCACCGACGGTCGCGGCTCCACCACCAACTTGCAAAACCGATGGACTGATGTGATGTCAAGGCAAATCAACATGGCCTGCCAAGAGGGAAAAGTGGCGGCATCCGTCGGCGTGCTGAATTTGGGAATCGGGGGCAACTGTGTGCTCAACGGAGGGTTGGGACCATCTGCCGTCAAGCGATACCAAAGCGACATCTTTGAACAGGAGGGGGTGAAATGGATCATTCTCTTTGAAGGAGTGAACGACCTTGGAGGCACCAACAATGGCGAGTTGACAGCAAGACGCATCATCGATGTGTGGAAGCAAATCATACGACTCGCACACTCCAAAGGGATACGTGTCTTCGGGGCTACCATCACACCCTTCAAGGGGAATAGCTATTACAGCCATGATCATGAGGCTGGAAGGCAACGTATCAACAACTGGATGAGGACCACGAAGATGCTTGACGGGGTGATAGATTTCGCCGATGCCGTCTGCGACCCTTCCGACAATGAGAAACTGGATGCCAAATATCTCTTCGAGAATGACTGGTTGCATCTTAATGCGGAAGGTTATGACGTAATGGGAAAAACTGTCAACGTGGAACTTTTCACACAAGTAGGACCTTTGGCCGATGACGACGAGGTTGACGAAGAAGAGGTGCAGGGCATCTGGATAGAGGCTGAGAGCCTGAAAAACAACACCTATGGAAAGAACTTCGCCGTGCGTGACGACCCGATGGCTTCCGGAGGTCAGTTCCTGGAGACGGTGAAAAATCTTCCCAATCTTTCCTACGATGATGCGGACAGGTTGATGGTTGATTTCAACGTGGAGGAAGACAATACATATTTTGTTTACGCACGTTTGTCGTGTCCATCCTATGATGATGATAGTTATTTTGTCAGCATGGACAATGGCTCGTGGGACATGGTGAACGGGCTCTTCACGGGAGGTGCATGGGAGTGGCTGAACATCTACAAGGGATATCTTTCTGAAGGCACCCATCGACTGGGCATCACCAGCAGGGAGGATGGAGCATGCATGGACAAGATATGCATCACCACGAGCAGCGTGCCACCCGTGACCATGGGGGGAGCGCCTACGGATATCAAGTCTTTTGAGAGTTGGGATGCTGAAAAAGTTGCTCCTTACGCATATGATTTGGCAGGATGCAAAGTGGATATTGGAAAACTGGACAACGGAGCCAGGGGCATCTACATCGTCAACCAAGGACAAGGCTGGGTGAAAAAGGTGATAGTCAACAAATAGAATATCAAATGCAATCAAAAATACTTGTATTGATGAAGATATGTCCCTTTAACTCCCCTTTAACTCCAGAAAAAAATAAAAATAATCGAAAATTCATACTCGAAATGAACATATGTCCCTTTAACTCCCCTATAACTCCTCTTTAACTCCCCTTTAACTCCAGATAAAAACTATAATCAAAAATAATCGAATGATGAAAAGAATTCCTTTCCTTTTAATGTTGGGTCTCCTCCTGTCGGTGTCCACCTTGGTGCATGCCGAAGATGGCAGCAACCTCTGGCTCCGTTTCAAGGGTGCCGGCGCTGCTGATGTGACCGGTGTCAAGGGAGTGGCCATGGATGAACTCAAGCAAAACTGGACAGGTAATCCAGTAGTGTTGAAAAAACAGAAAAGCGTGGCCAAGGATGGCTATGTCATTTCTACGAAAGGTGGAAAGACCACCATCGCCGCCAGCACTGACGCCGGACTGCTCTATGGTACATACCATCTGTTGCGACTGCAGCAAATGGGGCAGGGTGGTGCACCTGTCAACGTCAGTGAAAAACCATTCTACGACCTGCGCATCCTCAACCATTGGGACAATCCCAACGGAACCGTGGAGCGTGGCTTCGCCGGGAAAAGCATTTTCCTGCAGTTCGACCCGCAGAGATTGAAAAAATATGCGCAAGCCAATGCCTCCGTGGGTATCAACGGGACGGTGCTCAACAACGTGAACGCCAAGCCTGAGGCGCTGGGGGCGGAAAACCTGCAGAAAGCCAAGCAAATTGCCGACATCCTGAGGCCATACGGCATTCACGTCTACCTCTCCGTCAATTTCGCCTCCCCAATCAAATTGGGTGGATTGGAAACTGCCGACCCGTTGGACAAGAAGGTCGTGGAATGGTGGAAGAACAAGGTGGCGGAAATATACAAGATGATTCCCGATTTTGGAGGATTCCTCGTGAAGGCCAATTCCGAGGGAGAGCCGGGACCGTGCGATTATGGACGCTCACATGCCGAGGGTGCCAACATGTTGGCCGACATCCTCAAGCCTTACAAGGGAATGGTCATGTGGAGGGCGTTCGTCTACAACCCGCAAAGCAAGGACAGGGCGAAGCAAGCTGTCGAGGAATTCGTACCGCTCGATGGACAGTTCCATGATAACGTCATCCTGCAAATCAAGAACGGCCCCGTCGACTTCCAGCCTTGCGAACCTTACAGCCCGCTTTTCACCGCCGTGGAGAAGACACCAACGATGGTGGAATTTCAAATCACACAGGAATATCTGGGAGCCGCCAACCACCTCGTCTTCCTTGCTCCAATGTGGAAGGAGTTCTTCGACCTGGTCAAGCCGCAAAGCTTGAAGGCCATGGCGGGAGTGGCCAACATCGGCGATGACATCAATTGGTGCGGACATCATTTCGCTCAGGCCAACTGGTACGCCTTCGGAAGACTCGCATGGAATCCTGAACTGACATCGGAAGCCATCGCTGATGAATGGATGAGGCAGACTTTTGACAATGACGACAGTTTGGTGAAGCCCATGGTGAAGGTGATGACGGAGAGCCGTGACGCATGTGTCAACTACATGATGCCCTTGGGACTCCATCACATTTTCGCCGGCACTCACCACTATGGTCCGGAACCATGGTACGACGCCCCAGGTATCCGCCGTGACTGGACACCGGCTTACTATCACAAGGCCGACGAGGTCGGATTGGGTTTCGACCGTACAAAGAACGGCTCGGATGCTGTGTCGCAATATCCGAAGGAGTTGTGTGACTTGTACAACGACATCAATACCTGTCCGGACAAGTATCTGCTATGGTTCCACCATGTGGCATGGGACCATAAGATGAAGACGGGTAGGATTTTCTGGGATGAATTGTGCCACAGATATGACAAGGGAGTGCAACAAGCAAGGGGCTTCCTCGCCCAATGGGATGCCATGCAACCTTATGTGGACAAGCAACGTTTTGAGGAAGTGCAACGCAAACTACGCATCCAAGCTCGTGATGCGGTGTGGTGGCGTGACGCATGCCTGCTCTATTTCCAAACGTTCTCAAAAAGGCCCATACCACAAGACATGGAGCATCCCGTCCACAACTTGGACGAGATGATGAAGTACAAAATCAGAATCACCATGTATGAGAATCCCGAATTTGGATATGACAAATAGGGTGCCATAGCAAAAGGTATGGTGAAGGGCTCCAGGATATAAGTGAAATCCTGGGGCCTTTTGCTTCTTGTTCTTTGAATGATTGGGCTTTTCCCTTTACTTCTCTTCCTATTTCTCCCACAAGAAACGTGAAAGGCAAATCGAAAGTTTGCCATATCGAAAAAAAACGTTACTTTTGCACCGAAATGGAGACACTTGGTGCACACAGGACAGCTTCCTCATGGATGATGTTGGCAATGGCTTTGTTCATCGCCTGTCTTTCGGCGTGCTCGTCAGCCAAGTATATCCCGGAAAAGGAATACCTCTTAGACAAGGTCGAGCTCAAGTCGAACGACAAGGACTTCGATGCTTCCCAACTTGAGCAGTATGTGCGTTTGAAAGGTAATTCCAAATGGTTCTCCCTCTTCAAAATACCCCTTGGCTTCTATGCCATGTCAGGGAGGGACTCCACGAAGTGGATCAACAGAACACTCAAACGAGTGGGGGAAGCCCCCGTGCTATATGACACCATTCAAGCCAAGGCCACGCAACGCGACCTCGTCACAGCCTTGCAAAACATGGGTTATATGAACGCAAAAGTGGACCACATGGTTAAGGTCAAGAAAAAGAAGCTCAAGGCCATATACACTCTCGAACCTGGCAGGCCATTTGTCATACGCAATATGACCTATGACATTCAAGATGAGAACATTCTTGATATCCTTGCGAAGAACGATTCCGCCAACCTTGTCTTACACAGCGGGTCTCCATTCACCATCAACGGATTGGACAAAGAGAGAAACCGCATCACGGCCTTGCTCTTAGACCATGGATTCTACAAGTTTCACAAGGAATTCATCAGGTTTGAAGCTGACACCATGAGGGGGAGCCGACTCGTAGACGTCACCATGCATATTCTCAAATACCGAGAGCACAACCAAATGCCCGAAACCGAGCATCCCAGATACATCATTGAAAGTATCGACTATCTTTGTTCCGACTCCACGACCTCCCATGTCAAACAAGGCGCGCTTGAGGGAAGCACGGCGATACAAGCAGGAGAACCTTATAGGGCATCGGCCGTTCAGCGCACCTATAACAATTTCAGCCGGCTTAGCGCCATACGCTTCACCAATTTGCGCTTTACAGAGAGGGAGGAAGAGGGAAAACTCGACTGCCACATCAACTATGGACTCAACAAGCCCAGCACCATATCCTTCCAACCCGAGGGAACCAATACGGCGGGTGACCTGGGGGCTGCCGTCTCACTAACCTACCAGAACAGAAATCTCTTCCATGGGTCGGAATTGCTCTCCGTCAGCCTACGTGGCGCCTTCGAAGCCATAACAGGCCTGGAAGGATACCAAAACGAGGATTATGTGGAATATGGGGCGGAAGCGAAAATTTTGTTCCCAAGATTCGTTGCACCATTCCTCTCAAAGGGGTTCAAGCGAGAGGTAAATGCCTCATCCGAATTGTCGTTCAGCTACAACTTGCAAAACAGACCTGAATTTCACCGAAGGGTCGTTTCTGCAGGATGGAGATACAGATGGGAGAAGCCAAGAGACAAGTGGACTTTCAAGTGGGATGCCATCGACCTCAACTATATCTACATGCCATGGATCTCTTCCACTTTCAAGCGGCAGTACCTTGACAGCGTCAGCAACAGGAACGCCATTCTCAGATACAACTACGAAGACCTCTTCATTATCAGGACTGGATTCGGACTGACATACAACAACGGCCTCCATGCCATCAAGGCCAACGTGGAACTTGGAGGAAATATACTAAGGCTCGCCGCTTCGCTCATGGATTTCAACCGCAATAGCGACGGGCAATACGTGCTCTTCAACATTGCTTTCGCACAATACGCCAAAGGCGATTTTGATTATACCAAGGTGTTTCATCTGGACAACCAAAACTCCTTTGTCCTGCATGCGGGTTTCGGCATCGCATATCCCTACGGCAACAGTAGGATACTCCCCTTTGAAAAACGCTATTTTTCCGGGGGAGCCAACTCCGTGAGAGGATGGAGGGTGAGAGGATTGGGGCCTGGCTCTTTCAAGGGGAATCACGGGGCAATCGACTTCATCAACCAAACGGGCGATATGAAACTGGACCTCAACCTGGAGTACAGGACGCATCTCTTCTGGAAATTCAATGGCGCGTTTTTCATCGATGGAGGAAATATCTGGACCTTGAGGGAATATGAAGACCAGCCTGGAGGGCAATTCAAATTCAATGAGTTCTATAAACAAATTGCCGTGGCGTACGGATTGGGGGTCAGACTCAATTTCGACTATTTCATCATGAGGTTCGACATGGGCATGAAGGCTATCAATCCCGCATATGAAAACTCGCATGAACACTACGCCGTGTTGCATCCTGACATGGGACGCGACTTCTCCTTCCATTTCGCAGTGGGAATGCCATTCTAAACAGACTTGCTATGATATATAATCATCCATATCAAAACATCCTCTTGCGCAGCGTTTGCCTGCTGGCCTTCTTCTTGACGGCTGGCAGTATCAAGGCTGAAGTGCAAGATTCATTGACACATTGGGGTTTTTCGGTGGTGGCCAATCCTGGAACCATACTCAATATGAAGCAATTCGAAGGAAAATACGAAGTCCCTCATAAAAGCAACTTCTCCATCGGGGCGGAGTTGCATTATGCCACCTTGCCTGCCGACAGCGATGCCTTTGCGTCTGATTACGACTTCCCGGTATTCAGCGTGGGACTGAAATACGCGTCCAACAAAAAAATCAAGTTCTTGAGGGATCCGGAATATGATTGGAGACCTGAGGATGTCGTGAACAACACTTCTTTCCTTGGAGACACATGGATGATCTATGGGGCCATGAAAAGAACGTTGTATCGTTCGAAGAAATGGATGGCCGACATGACCGTCAGCATGGGAACCGCCTATAGCCACGACAAGTATGACAAGAACGAAAACGTGGACAACGAGATCGTAGGGTCGAGATGGCTCATCTACTTCGGTGCGGGATTGCATGCCACCTACCGCATCGCGCCTCAATGGGGCGTGGGGGCAGGATTGGAATACTGGCATGTGAGCAACGGGGCGTTGAACAGACCCAACAGAGGGGCAAACATCCTTGGACCATCACTCGCGCTTACTTATTATCCATATTATGAGACTGTCTACAATAACAAAAAGGCAAGGGTGAGACCGGTTTTCAATCCTTATTGGTATCTCAATTTCACCATCGGACTGGGGGCCAAGACCTTGGAGGAGGACTGGAGTTATACGCAATTCGACCTTCCTTCCGACGACCCTGACTACCGCACGAAGGATTTCAAACTCTACACCGCATGGTCGACAGAGGCGGACATCATGTATAGATATGCACGGAGGTGGGCGTCGGGTATTGGCGTCGACCTCTTCCACGGCAGTTACGCCTCAAGGATAGAGGAGGTGGACAAAATCAACAACCACCCCGACAAACATAGTCCATGGTCGGTGGGTATCGCTGCCAAGCATGAGGCATTCTTCCACAATTTGTCCATGCATGTCTCACTGGGCGCATATCTGTATCGCGAAATGGGATACCGCGCCAAATTCATTGAAAAGCGTTATTATGAGACGGTGGGTGTGAGATATGCATTCCCCTCACTAGCCAACCTCACCATCGGTTTCAAAGTGAAGGCTCATTACCTCAAGGCTGACTACACGGAACTGGTCCTTGCCATGCCCATCAGGTTGGGAAAAAAACTTTAGAGGCAGAATCTATCTGTTACTCCACTCCGACCACTCTGATTATTACGACGATTCCGATTATTCCGAATGCTTTGGTCGTCCCCTTGTTGGTCAGAATTTCGCGTGCACTTGCTGGTAACCCACCAATAGGTCGGTGCGACCGCCTGGCTCACGATAATAGACCAGGGCTTGGTATTGGTTCTCGGTTTGGAAGAAACTGCCTTCGGTGGGCATGATGGTGGGCTGGCCATTGTCGTCTATCAGCACGTATTGATAGGAATAGTAGCCCATCTTCAGCATCATCTGGCCATTGTAGCAATGGGCGTCGTAGTCATATTCCATCTGGTATTGGGGCAGAAACTGGTCGTAGGTCCAATTGCCATTGACAAACAGCTTTCCTTTTGCTTCATATGGGCTGTTGAGTTGGAAATGTACCATTACATAGTCGGTCAGACGGTCGTTTTCCACGTTGTCGCTGTTGCGGATGTAGAAGGCACCGTTGGCATCCTCGTCATAGATGTAGTTGGGACGGGGCTCATCGGGGACGACGAAGGCATGGAAAACGGAACCATCCCATCTGATACGGTCGATGCCAAGGGTGGGGTGGTCGGTGTCGAGTACCTCGAACTTGTGGTATTCATTGCCGGCATTGAAGATGAGGGCACGGTTGTGGTCCCATTTCAAACCCTTGCCCATCATCGTGTATTGAGGTTCGGAGTTGAAAACAGCATTGTCCCAACGACTGTTTTGCAGCACCACTGTCTTTACTTGTGAAGAGGGGTCGATCACCCTGCAATTGTTGAAACCTACCTCCATGGCCACTTGTTGGTGGCTGTGGTTGATGTCCACGTCGGTGTTGCTTGTCACTTGCAAACCTACTTCCATCTTCGGCTCCACCACCATGAAGTAGGCGGTGAACATTGGCTCTTCGTCGTTGTTGTCGTCGTATACCGTGAGTCGGTAGTTGCCACTCATCTTCAGGTGGCAGTGCTCGTTGGGGATGGTCAGCCGGTAGTGGGTGTAGAGCACGTTGGTGTTGATCGACTGTTCCGTGCTCTCTATCAAGTTGCCTTCTGTGAAACCATCGATGTAGTCGCTTTCAAACAAGTCTTCGCTCAGCGACCAATCATGCTCGCAGTGCTCCACCTTGTAAGTGAAGCGGTTGTACTCGTGGCTCAGTTCGTCAAAGGAGATGATGATGGGGGTGCGGCTGTTCAAATAGGTGACGGGGGGCGACAACCAGTCGTCGCCAGCCACCACTTGGAGGGTGGCGATGCGGTCAGTGTATATCTCATGGCGTTGGGCAGAGACTGTTGCCGCACCCAATGCCAGGATGGTGGCCAGGATGAAGGGAAGGTATGTTCTCATTGCTGTCGGTTGTTTGGCGTAGTGGAATGATTTGTTACTGACTGTCAAAAATTATGTCTCATGGAATCGCTATTTCAAGATGATGTCTATGACCCGGGTCACGTCCGTGATGTTGACGGTATTGCTTCCATCGATGTCGGCATTGGGGAAATAGAAATGATCTATGGAATGGTTGAGAATGTATTCTACCATCAATGTCACATCGGTGATGTTAACCATGCCATCCAGGTTGACGTCGCCCAATAGCCCGCGTGAGGTGTAGCCGATGACTACCGGGGCGCTTGGCGTGCCAATAGAGGCAGAGGGAGTGAAGACAATGTCACGGTCGGCTGTGGCATCGAAGGCAAAAGCGATGTCGTAGTCGTACGTCTTGAAAGCCACCTCTTGTGGCTCGGTGACATTGCTCCTGACGCGTAGGATGCCATAGTCGTTGTCTTCAAACACGCCATATCCCACGCATTCGTCACCGATGAATGCTCCCACGGCCTTGGAAGAATAGTCGTCGATGAGTTGTCCGTCGGCTTCCACTACGACATATAACGTCATGTCGTATCGGTAGTCGAAAGCGTTGGTGTGCCAAGGCGTTCTGATGATGCGCAACGTACCTCCCTGACGATAGTCGTTTCCTGTCACCAGGATGGGGAGGGTTTCCTGGCCCATTGCGAGGATTTCCACATCTCCGTCGGTCATGGCAAGGTCGGCGTCGGCCCTGATACCCGTGCAAAGGGCGCTTTCTCCTTCTTCGTTTTCAAATGCGTCGCCAAGCACATGGACTTCCGTCGTCCCGCCGTTGATGTTGATATAACCTCCATTGAGGACGGTGGAGCCTTCGGTGTATCGTTTCCCCTTGATGCCGGTGCTGCCGTTGCCGGTGACAATGATGCTGGTTTGTCCGCCAGAGATGTCCACCGTGTGGCGGGCACGTATGCCTTCGCTGTCGTCTCCTGCCACGGAAAGGTTGACGACTCCTCCTTTGATGCTGACGATGCTGTCAGCCTTCAGGGCTGTAGCGGTATGCTCCACAGTGATGCTCACGGCTCCGTCGTTGATGCGGATGGCGCCATAGTCGTCGGCATCGATGCCGTCGCCCTGCACTTGGCGGATGTCCACCGTGCCGCCTTCCATCAGGAAATAGTTATTCTCCCAATCGGGGGTGCCTTTCCCACAGTGAATGCCGTCGCTCACAGCTCCCAGGATGTTGATGGCCCCTGTGGATTTCTTCAGTTCGATGTATTCCTTGGCACAGATGGCATGTTTCAGGTTGCCCGTGACGTTGAGGGTTCCGGATCCTTTGAACTCGGGATGTCCCTTGAAGTAGAGGGCGGCTTTTTGGGAACCTGACGGGGAGTCAGCGAGGGTGTTGATGGTGCCGTCAGACAAGACAACGGCGATACGCTTCCCGCATTCCACATCGATGGCCGCCCCACCTTTGGCGTTGGTGAGCAGCAGGCCGTCGAAGCTCATCGTGAACTTGTAGTTGCCATAGAAGGTCAGCGAACCGTTGTCGGATGCACCTGAAAGTGAAAAGGTGTATTCCTGCGTGGTGGTTGTGGAGTTGAGTATGACATGTGCGCCTGATATCGTGTAGGTGACACCTTTGACATCGTCGGGGACAATGACGCTGGCGGAGTTCCCGTTGTATATCACCTTCACCGTACCTTGTGCATGCAAAGAAATGCATGCCAAGGTGATGAGTAGGGTGACGATTATTTTTTTCATATGTAGGAGTGGGGTGGGAGATGTCATTTGATCAAGATTTTATGATAAGTGCCATCGGCCAGTCTCATCACATAGATGCCGGGGGGTAATGTGCTTGCAGGGCCTGACATGTGTGTGCCGCTGAGGGTGTAGCATCCTTTCACATTCGTCGTGTTGGTTGACATATGGCTTTCGGGAAGCATGATACCATCAGCCGTCTCTTCCATGGTCAAGACGACAGGAATTTGCATGCTGCCTTCGATGTTGGCATTGAAGGGCATGGTCTCCTTGATGGCATGGGTCGTTCCGTCGTAGTTGTCTATGGCTATGAAACTCAATGGCTCGCCACCTTCGCCATAGAGGGTGACGAAGGCATGGTCGCCCACCCATTTGCCGGCACCACGACATTCGTGGGTTGAGAAGGCAAGGATGGTGAAGCGGTCGGCTTCCACCGGCATCCCGTCCTTCAGCAAGACAGCCACCACGCCCATAACATCGGGGTGTGCGGTCTTGTCGATGCCGAAGCGTTGTGAAAGAAGGCCACGGTGTTTGCCCTTGTTGATGTTCAAATGTAGGGAGGGACTGGCGAATCTCAGGATTTTCGCCCTGCTGGTGTTGAGTATGTAGCCCTTGCCTGTTTCAAGAGAGATCAGGGAACCTTTCCATGTACCATCGCTGAAAAGGGCGAAGCCGTCTTGCCCGATGATTTGGTCTCCCTCGTCAGCAGGATAATCTGCCAATGCAGAGGAGAGGGGTTGTGTGCCGTTGACAGGATAACCTATCCAGTTCCATCCCGGCCGCAAGGCGATGGGCATGTCGGGGCGGCAAGGCGTCTCTTCACTACTGAAAAAGTCGGGCTCTTCCATCAGTACTTTATAGAGGTTGCCGGCCTCCATCGTCTTGAGCGAGCCAGTCATGCCGAAGACGTCGTCCTTGTATGCTTCCTTCATCCAACCTGTTATCCTGATGGCGTGACCCGATAGTTGCGTGACGGCTACGGAGGAGGAAAGATTGTGCGACACCCAGTTCCACCCTGAGGCGAGGTTAAGGGTGAACATTTGGTCGTTGACCATGAGGTTCTGGTCTTCTCCCACTATCGTGTCGCAGGAGAGCAGGGTGTTGGTATGCTCAATGGTGGGCTTGGACATGCGATAGAAGAAATGGCCTCCGTCTGGATAGCGCCCCATGCTTTGGTCGCCATCGTGGGTGTAATAGGTCATCCCGTCGACAAAACCCTTCATTGCCGGATGGACGTTGAAATAATCCGCATTGCGGGCTACGAAATCTTCGCTGCTGCTTGCCAAAACCATGTTGCCGTCGGTGTTGGAGAGCTTGAAGTTCGTATGGATTTGGGAAAGGCTTTCCAACTTGTCGGCCCATACCAGCAGGTGGCCTCTTGCGGGGATGATGGTGTTCACAACGCCGTTGCTCTCAGGAATTTGGTATTTTTGTGGCTCGTCGAGGTCGTCGCTTAGGTAAAGGCCGGCCACGTCGAGGTCGCTGTCGGTGTTGTTGTATAGTTCTATCCAGTCGTTCTTCTTCATCCAGTCGTTGATAAACACGCTGTTGCCGGCGCTCACTTCGTTCACTTTGATGGGAACAGCGATGTCTGCCAGCAATTCCTCGTCGGTGGAGGACTCTTCATAGGTGGCCACGAGGGTGAGCGCCCCTTGGCCGGAAATGTCGTATTCCTGGTTCGTGTCCAACAAGTGGCCTGCCTCGTCATACCAACCCTTGAAAACATAGCCTTCGGGGGCGGAGGCCTTGATGATGGCGGGGGCGAACAGGGTGCCGTCGAAATGGTTGGTTGGAACGGAGAGGCCGTTGAGTTGAAGCTTGCCGGAAGGGATGTTGGTAGAAAGTTTTACCTCTTGCCCCGGGGTGGTGATTCGGACGTTGCTCCATTGGGCAAGAGCTTCCATCATCTTGGTGCGGCGTGTAGCAGTGAGGGCGGCTTTGACGTAGCCGGCCGTGGGGTCGGTGGAAAGTCCTTCCCAGGCGAGTGCGGGGTTCATTTCATCGGACATGCGGTCGATGATTTCGGCACATCTTGCGGGTTCGAACACGCTGCCGGCAACGAGGCAATAGGTGTCGATGAATTGCTTGCGGAAGCTGTCGTTCTCAAGCATGTTCAAGAATATGGACACCAAAGGACATCCGCTGCTGTTGGTGATATGGGTGAATGCGTAGGTGTCGTAGCGCAGGGCTTGGTCGATGTCGAAGAGCACAATGTGGAATTTGCCGTCGTCGCCCTTGAAAGCTTTGCAGTTGTTGCTTGGCCAGTCGTCGCCTCCAAGGAATATCTGGGTGGCCATGTAGTTGATGAACTCGTCGATGTCCACCATGTTGCATATTTGCTCGTAAGTATCGGCGTCGCTCGCGGATGCGGAGAGTGTCCGCCATTGGTTGAATGCATCGGCATTGCCCACTTTCACATCGATGCCGCCGCCAAGTTCCATTTGGTCCATCAAGTCTGTGTCTATTCCGTAGTTGGCGTAGGCGAAATGCTTGTTGCTCGGTTCGCGCAGGTTGAGCATCCCTTGGTATCTCCCGTTGATGAAACTGTGTACAGGCATATAGTCTTGGCAGTCGAGATGGAACCCGCTGCTGATGATGATGTGCTGCAGCGATGCGTCTTTGATGCGGCACATGAGGTCGTTGCCGCCATTGCGCATCTGGAGGGCCTTGTGTTTCAGGTAGGGCTTGTTGTCGAAGAAAGGATGATTGACATAGTTGAGACCTTCGTATTCTTTCTTTGCGATGAGTTTGAAATTGAAGGGATACCATGACCTGCTCCATCCCCCGAATCTGGACAAGGACATCTCTTGCTCGTGATGGGTTTGGTTGTCGGGAGTGATGTAACTGAGATGGGCGGGGCGCTCCCAGTCCATGTTCCAATTGCAGTTGAAACCGATGCCGCTGCCCGAGACTCCATTGGTGCCTGTGACGAAAACTCCCATCTCGTCGTCGAAGAAATTGACGGGGTCGGAGGCGATGGAGATGATGGGCAGCATGTACTCCTTGTCTTTGTAGATGTAGGAACAGGTCTTCACAGGACTGGGTAGCATGCCGCTTCTGAAGAGCCGTAGACGCAAGATGGTGGTTTCGCTGATGTGGAAGATGCCGTCCACACTGATGTCGCCGTGTTGCTCGGTAGGTGTCGACCCGTCGGTGGTGTAATGGAGCGTGGCGCCGCTGGGGATGTCCACCTCCACGGTAAGATCGCTGGTGAAGAGTTGTGATTCCTCATTCACTACGGGGATGCTGAGACGGAGGGCGGATACGGCATCAAGTTTCTCCTTGCTTCCGGCATTGCTGGCACCGGGTGTGGGGTAGGCGGTGACCATCCATTTCCCCGTACCGTCTGTTGTGCGAGCATAAGAGGTGCGGCTGATAGCGGTGGGGTAGGCTTGGCTTGCGATGAGGGTGCCGTCGGACTGGCTCAGGTAAATGGTGCCGCCATCCATATCGAGTTTGAAGTCCACCTGGCCGTCGTAGGTGTCGCGGTGGTCAAACCATACCAAACCGAACCCCTTGGGGGGAACGGCTCCGCTCTTTGAGGTCAGTCGGCATTTCAATAGGTTGTCGGGGTCGTCGCTGACATACAGGTTGCGCAGGGTGACACCTTTGTTTGTGGGGTTATAGAGTTCGATGTAGCCTCCATAGTTGGATGAAGGGTCAACAAACATGTCGATGTTTGAAACCTGTATCTCGTTGATGAGCAAATCCTTGGCATTGGCAGTGCCGTTTTCCACGGTGATGTTGACGGTGCTTGCCACATGGTTTTTCGAACCATTGGCGATGGCAGTGACCTGGGCGGTGCCTTCTCCTTTGGCGACGAGTAGGCCGGTGGCATCTACTTCCACTACGTTGGTGTTTGAAGACTGCCAAGTGAGTGTGGGGTCTGAGGCTGTGGCGGGGGTGACCTTGCCTTCCAACTGCCGTCTTTCATGAACCACCATGTTGAGTGATTGGGTGTCGAGTTGTACACCGTCTGCATATGTCAGGCCTTCCTTGCCGAGATAGAAGAGTTGGAAATTGTCCCAGCAAGCCCAGTCATATTTGTAACCGAGCGACTTCTTCACACCGATGGTCAATGTGCCATTGGTGACGGGGACGAGAAGCTCCACAGGGTATTCACCGTCGGAGAATGCCCCGGAAGCTCCCCTTTGCGTATCGGGCACCCATCCGAATTCGGTGGGGTAGTCATCAGGATGGGTGGCCGTGTCGTGGGCGTAGTCGAAGGGTGACGGAAGGCCTGCGGACACCTTGTTGGCATACAGTTCGGCCAAATGCTTCTCCAAACCGAGCTTCCTGCTGATGACGGCATAGGGGATGGTGTACATCGCGTACATATTGTTGGCATCGTTCTCCTCCCATCCGCCGCCATAATACGACTTGTGTTGTTCGTCGTGATAGTCGCCGTAGCGGTAGAAACCTTGTGCCTGAAGGCGGTACCACCCGTCGGGGAGGTTGTTGATGGTCTGGTATACGTCAAAAGTGGTGTTGTATTTCTCCGCATTAAGGTTGGAGGAGGATCCTCCGATGACGGGACTGCCTTTCCAACCGTTGGAGCTGTTGAACTGAGGGTTGGTGATGCGTGAAGTCATGTCGTAGGGATTGTCCGGACTGGCATTGTCGTAATTCTCTCCGCCGTCTTCTATCTGATAGTCGTCGTTGTTGTAGGCTTGAAGCAGTGTGAGTTCGATGTTGTCCCATATTGTCCAGTCGCAACCATCCTTGTGGTTCTTTCGCACTCCTATGGTGAGTTGGTGGTTGTTGACGGTCACTGTCAGTTCGTTGTCCGTATAGAGACCGGCGGAGAAGGCATAGGCAGCCTCTGCCATGGAGAAAGGCAGACCGGAACTGGAACCACTGAGCCCCATGTCGGCCATGTTGTCATATTCGCTGGCTATGCTTTGGAGGGGAGTGGAAGCGTCGTTGGCGTAGAGTTCGGCACGAAGTTGCTCGAAGCCATTGTTGTGCGCCTGCAAAGCTATGCGGTTCGTGTTGTCCCTGGTGTTGTTGTAACGGTAGAAACCTTGTGCCTTGAGTTGGTATCTGCCATTGGGTATGTTTTCCAATTGCTGATGGATGTCAAAATTGGCGTTCCACACTTCTGCGCAGAAATTGCCTGTCTCGTTGTTGCCTTCAACGCCTCCGATGGCAAAGGAACTACCTTCCCATTCACCCATGTTGTAATTGCGGTCAAAGCGGGCGTCGGCGATGAGGAACGTGGCGTCGACAGGGTGCGCGGCGGAGGCTGTGAGCAATTGACGAAGCAGCTGCGCATGGGTGAGGAATTGCCATTGCGCCTCGTTGCTTGAAACATCTGGTAGGTTGGTTTCGACGATGTCGCTTTGGTCGAATCCAATACAGCCACCGTATGGGTTGAGGATGACATGGCAGCCTGTCTGTCCGTCGAGAATGGTCCATGCCATCTTGTAGGAGTCGAGGAACAGACCTTCATTGGTGAGACATAGGCAGCCATCTCCGTTTTTATCAAACCCCGTATGGATATAATAGGTGTTTTCGCCGGCCTTTTCCAAGGTCAAAGGGAGGGCATGGTTGGCTAATACGGCTTGGGTGCCCCAGTTGCCTCCTGCCATGAGGAAGCGACCGGAGGCCTTGTTGAGAAGGTAATAGGTTCCTTCTTCCAAGCTGGATTGGGCTGCCATGTCAAGACAACAGCAAGTGAAGAGGAAAAGGATGCCCAAGATATGGGAGGACAAACGGCTAGCCATAGGGCGTCAGTGGATGATGGGGTCTTTCAATATGATGTTGTCTCCTTCGCATCTCACTTTGCCTTCACGCTCCAGATATTCAATGACGCGGCTGATGGCATCCTTGGTCTTGGGAGTGCGGCGGGCGAAACCGAGCAGACGGGAGATCTGGGAGAGGAGGTCGTCGACGCTGAGCGACATTTGCTGGCTCATGGCAAGGAGGACCGCGTTTTTCACTTCAATCAAAGGGATGTCATCGATGTCGCGACCGCTGGCTTGACGGTATTTGTCATATCCCTTGGCTGCTTCGGCATTGGCCCAGTAGGCAGCGTTGGTAGGGATCGACAAAGGATCTACATAAGCTTTAGAAAGACCTTTTTCCAGAATGTGTTGCAAGCGTTCGGTGTTGCGGGTTTGGCCGTAGATGTCCATGATGCGCTTGCGGAGATAACCGATGGTCACCGGCTGCTCTGTGGCGATGATGTCTTTGATGTCCTGCTCAACTTGGCGGCGTGCCAAAGCCAGGACTTCTTGGGTCTTGTTGGTGTAACGTTGTGGAATGTCGGCCTTCTTATAGGGAATCTCCTTGTCGTTCTCCGGGGCTTCAAGTAGTTCGTTTTCATTGACAGTGAATCCCATGTTGCTTACGAAACCACTTTTGGGAATGGTGGTGGAACTTGGAGCGTTCGTCCCCTTGTTTGCCTCTGGAGCGTTTTTGCTCTTGATGGAGTCCAGAAGGTCGAGGATGCGGTCGGTCACTTTTTCAGGATTGAGGAACCAGTCGATGGTCCACACACGCATCAAGTTCCATCCCAGACCTTGTAAGACACCTGGTTGGCAAATCTCGCGGTCGCGCTGGGTATGTGTATTGTAGTAGTTGTTGCCGTCGCAGATGATGCCAAGGATGTATTGGTCGGGGTGGTCGGGCGAGATGACGGCCAGGTCCACCTTGAAACGGGAGCGTCCGACGAAGGTGTCGACTTGGTAGCCATGCATGCGCAGCTCGTTGGCGATAGCATCGACAAGAGCAGTATCGGTCTCTGTTTGGACCTGTGTGGCGGACAATGGCATGCGACCGCTCTTCGCGAATTCCAAGAAGCGTTTCAGACCTTCCACGCCACGGGCACGACTGCGGTTCAAGTCGATTTGTTCGGGCTGGAGGGTGGAAAACACAACCATCTCGTAGCGGGCACGGCTGACGGCCACATTGAGGCGTCGCTCGCCGCCCGTGTTGTTGAGCGGGCCGAAGTTCATCGATACACGTCCATTCTTGTCTGGGCCATAGCCCACGGAGAAGAGGATGACGTCACGCTCGTCGCCTTGGACGTTCTCCAGGTTTTTCACGAAAATGGGCTCTTCGCAGTCGTATGCGCGTTTCTCCAATAGTGGGTCCTTGCTCAACTCATCGACGAGGATGTCCTCGATGAGGTCTTGCTGAACTTTGCTGAAGGAAACAATTCCGATGCTTCTCTTGGACAAGTCGTTGTCTTTCAGCCGTCGGACTACTTCTGAGACGATGGCTTCTGCCTCGGAACGATTGCTGCGGGACTTGCCATAGTCATACGTACCTGACACGGGGACAAAGTTCACCTTGGAGGCACGGTCGTCGACAGAAGGGAAGGTGTAGAGCTTGCCGTCGTAGTATTGGGAGTTGCTGAAGGCGATGAGGCTCTCATGACGACTACGATAGTGCCATGTGAGGTAATGATCGGGGAAAGAGAGAGTGATGCAGTCGTCGAGGATGCTCTCCATGTCGTCGTTCTCTGCCTCGCTTTCATCCACAGCAGTGGTGGTGAAGAAACTTGTGGGGGGCATCTGCTTCGGGTCGCCCACCACGATGAGGGCTTTGCCGCGGGCGATGGCGCCGATGGCCTCGCTGGTGGGCATCTGTGAAGCCTCGTCGAACACCACGATGTCGAACTTCTCCTGGTCGAGGTCGATGAACTGTGCCACGGAAATCGGACTCATCAGCATGCAGGGGCATAGCTTGGGAAGCAAGGTGGGGATTTGGTCGATGATGTGGCGGATGGTGGCGCCACGGCCGCCGGAGGCGATGAAACGCTTGAGAATGCCTATCTCACTGCTGCTGGCGGCCTCGATGGTGAGCGAGGGGATGCGGGAGGCTAACTTGCAGTAAAGGGCTTTCTTGGTGAGGTCTTGGAACTGCTTGGCCATGTTGCGGTAACGGGCGATGGCTTCCTCGAAGATGATGCCGTTGAAAATCTGCAGGTCGGCATTGTGATCAATGAAGTCCATCGACAATTTCTTGTAGAGACCGCGCAAAGTGGCCGCACAGGCCTCGTCGCTGCTGTGCCCGCTTTCTATGTATTCTATGGTTGGCGCCAGGCCTTGGTCTTGCATTTGGCGGCGGCGGATGCACCATTGGGCCCAGTCTCTCGACTTGTTCATCCCTACCAACCATTGAGGGGTGCGGAGGATGACGTCGTCGATGGTGATGCGTGGGTCGATGGTGCAGTAATCGTGGGCAGCGGACATCAAGTCGTTCATCTGACGGATGGCTGTCAGGTCGAGGCTTTGGGTGGCATTGGCGTTGACAGGAGGAACGTAGGCTGCTGGCATGGATGTTTCGCCGAGCATGGCAAGGATGGCAGGAGCTTGGCGCAGGCTTTCCTCCATCATGTCCCACTGCTCTTGCTCAGGGGTGCCTATGGCACCGAACACCTTGGCACTCTGCTGACGAAGGCTGGAGAGTTTCTCTTGTTGCACCTTGTGCTTGTCGAGAAGGGCAAGCAATGGCTCGATGTCGTCGGAAGAGACGTTGGGACGATAACCACGGAGACTTTTCACCACTTTCTTCTTGGCGAAATAGCGGGGGAGGAACCACTTGTCACAAGCATTTGCCCATTCGCCCCTTAGATGGATGACGTCAAGAGAGAGAACCTCTTTGGCATAGTCCTTGGTAATGGTGGCACGCACCTCCTTCAGCGTCTTTCCATCTGCGATGTGTTGCTGCCAGACACTCTTCTGCTGTTCGTCTCCAACGATGCGCAAGAGGTCGCCGCTGATGCTTGGGATGGCGGCAAGGGCATCGGCAAAACGGACGGCCCATGGCACACTGGTGATGTCCTCAGACAAGGTGAGGCCGTTGGCCTGTGCCAGTGCACGGAGCGCGGTGCGTACATTGGGGGCCAGCTTGCCCACTTGCTGCAGGAACGTAGTGGCCTTTTGCAGGGCGTCGTATGAGGGGTCGGTAATGGAAAGACCGCTCAGAGGATGGTCTTTCGGAGAACCTGTGATGTTCAGAACGGCGGTGAGTTGGAGAATGGCTTTCTCCACTTCGTCGATTCGTTGACTGTCGATGCCGTCGAGGAAGGCGGAGGTGGGGGGGAGAGCGTCTTTGCCTTCGATACTCGTGTAACGCGTGATGTAGTCATAGAGAGACAATCCGGTCGATTGCTTCTCATGAAGCAGGTTGACGTATTTGATGAGTGACTTGCGCTGCTCGAAGAGTGCATTCGACTCGTTCTCGTATGCTTCAGGAGACTTGATGCGGGTGAGGTCGAGAGCGCTTTGCAACTGCTGCAACAAATGACTCTTGGTCATCTTGTTGGAGTGCATCTCAAGGCAGAAGGGGTCGAGCCCGATTTTTGCAAGACGTTTCTGCACCACCTCCAAGGCTGCCATCTTCTCGGCAACGAAAAGCACGCGACGATTGTGGAAAAGGGCATTGGCGATCATGTTGGTAATGGTCTGGCTCTTTCCGGTGCCGGGAGGACCATAGAGGATGAAGCTTCGTCCTTCACCCGACTCGATGACGGCCTCCAATTGAGAAGAGTCCACGTCTACAGGGATGGCGTAGCTGCCTGGGGTGACGGTGACATCCACCTTGCGCGTGTCGGTGGTGGATGGCTCTTCCACACCGACCAGACGTTTTTGGATGAGGCTTTCCACCACCGGGTTTTGGCGCATCTTGTCAGCATTGTTGTGGATGTCGTTCCACATGACGAATTTGCTGAAAGAGAAAAGGCCGAGCATGCTCTCTTCTATCACATCCCATCGTTGTTGGGTCTCAAGGGCTTTCCTGACGGTGGCGAACACCTTGCGCACATCAATGCCGGATTCGTCTGTGGGGATGGGGTCGAGGCCGGTCAAGTGGATGTCGAATTGCTGGCTCATCATCTCCATGAGTGTGGTGTTGAAAGTGATGTCCTCATCGCGCACGCGTAAGACATAATTGTTGCCGCTTTTTTTCACCAGGTCGACGGGCTCAAGCAGAAGTGGGGCATAGCGTGGCTTTACGCTCTTGTCGGTTTCATACCATTTCATGATGCCGAGCACGAGGAAGAGGGTGTTGGCGCCGTTCTCCTCCAATGCCGTGCGAGAGGAACGGAACAAGTTTTTCAGCGTGTTGGTTAGTTCCTCTTCTTTTAAATATGAATATAATTGTTTGTGTTTCAACCCTTCTGACACAGCATTTCCCATCGCCTCATGAAGTGCGCGGGAGTCGTAGATTCCGTTTTCGTCGGCCTTCGCGTCGAATTGGGAAGGACGTGGAATGATCTTGAAGTCCTCCTTGGCTTGCAAATGGTCTTCCAACACATCAATGTCAAAGGAGACGAATTGGGTGAGTTTCTTGCCGATGCGCATGTTCAGCAGGTTGTTGCGCAAGGAGAAATCGAGCAATTTGCGCTCCCATATCTGTTGACGTGTCAGATGGCGCTCTGCGGAATTTTCAAGGTCGTACTGGTGCAATTCGCGCATGCCGTCGGTGGCTTGGTCGAGTTCAAGACCCTCCTCGATAGAGGTGCCAGTATCGCTTGTAGGCAGTGGACGCACGTTCAGCAGGCGGCAGCGGAAGACATCGACAGCCATGATGAAATCGTCGGCCTTCAAGTGGAGATGGTCCTCGGCCATCTTTACCGCTTGTTCAAACGAAACACCTTTTTCCGTGAGCATCGTGGCTTCCACCACCACCATCTCGCTGATGCCGTCGGCAACAGACTTGGATAGGAAACTCACATCGTCGCAGAATGTCTGTGGGTAATATTTGTCCACAAGCCAGCAACCAACGTATGCGTGGCCTTTGGCTATAATCACCAATGGGTGGAGCCCGATGGATTCCAAGCAGGAGGCATAGGCCAAAGAAAGGTCGAGGCATGTGCCTTGTTTCTGGGTGAGCACCTTGTCGGTCAACCTGACGCGCTGGCCTTCTTTCTCGAAGCTGGGAGGAGGGGTGATGTAAACCAAGCCTTGTTCACGGAAAGCTTCATAGACTGCGGCAACCTGGGCACGGGCTCGATTGGGGTCTTTGGTTTGGTAGTCATCCAATGCCGATGCACCCGTGAGGCGTTCAAGTTGTTTGGCTGTTGCCAATTTGACAGGGGCGAGTGCCGGGGTGTTGGGGGTGACGAAGACCGACAGCAATTCAGGATTGGTCTCGATGCCGGGCCATTGGTCGTATGCCATCAAGTGGATGGGCTCGCTTTGGCGGTAAAGCTCATGGGCCAGGCCTTTTTCTGCTTGAGAGTGCTCCCCCGTCTCGCTTTCAGGGGCAATGACTTCTTCGTTCCCGAATTTTTTCACGGTGATGACGAATTGCGTGTCAACACTCTCTGTGAGATGGCGAAGCGTGTCAAGGTCGGGCTTGATGTCAAGGGATGATACCGAGACGGTTTGCCCCTTGGGAATCATGCTGATGCGGCTCTCTGTGGGTATGAGCATTTCGCCGCTGATGCTAACCACAAGGTCGTGCCAGTCTTCTTCCTCGTCGTTGGTCAGTTCGCAGATGTTCAAATAGCGTGTTCCTATGAGGGTGCTGGCATAGTTGATGGATGAGTTGTATTCAATTCTGAGATTGGATGAGGTCAGTTGTTCTTTCATAGATTGTGGTGATAGGGTTGATGTGATGGGTCAATATGAAACGGAGCAGGGGATTCCCTCTGCCAATACTAGGTCGCGGATGCGGTTGAGTTCTTTCGGGGTGGCTTTTTCCAGATGGTTGTCAGGGGTTTCACGGTCGATGGTGTATACCATCACCTCGCGTGGACGGATTCGACGGAGGGCTTCGAGCCAGGGAAGCACGTAACGGTCGCTGGTGTTGTCTGTGTCGCCAGAGGTTGTCACGCCTTTCATGAACATGCTTTGTATCACCAAGTGCCCTTCAAACAATTCCATGTCAGCGATGATTCGGTGGACATAATAATGGGTGCCGCAAGGGCGGTCAACCATATTGATATAAGCCTCGTCCACGGTGTCAAGTTTTAATATGTTGTTGTCTATGCGCATCAATGCCTCGCGTATCTCAGGACGATGGATCTGGGTGGAGTTGCTGAGCACCGAAACTTTGGCGTCTGGTGCCAGTTCGTCGCGAAGCAATAACGTATCGTTGATGATGGCGGGGAAGTCGGGATGGAGCGTGGGTTCGCCGTTGCCGGCGAACGTGAGCACGTCGGGGCACCGGCCGGCGGAAGCCATTTCCTGTAACTTCTGCTTCAAACTATCGGCCACTTCTTGACGAGTGGGGCGGCGGGAACGCGTGCGATGGTCTGAGTTGAAACCACATTCGCAGTAGATGCAATCGAAAGAGCATAACTTGCCGTCGCCGGGTTGGAGGTTGATGCCTAAGGATAGACCCAGTCGGCGGCTGTGAACCGGACCGAAAATGGGTGATGGGTAGATAATCATGTTTTTTGAATTTCTGATACGCAAAGGTAATCATTTTTCTCGCTTCGTAGCGTTAATAGTCGTTAAAGGTTTGCTATACCAAGCTTTTTTTACTACTTTTGCACAAAATTTGGTGTATTATAACCTAAAAAATGGGAAAAAATAAGAACAAGACCCGTAGTCGCCAAGGGGGACTACAGGTTATCACTTTGTGTATCAGCACTGCCATGGTGCTTATCTTGCTTGGAATTGTCGTGCTTACCGTACTTTCCGCCAGGAATCTTTCAGCTTCCGTAAAAGAGAAACTTCCGGTATTCATCGACTTGGGACAAGACCTTACCGAAACTGAAGCAAAGCAGTTCTGCGACAACTTGTCGTCGAAAAAATATATCAATTCTTTGAAGTACATTTCCAAGGAACAAGTCTTGGAGGAAACGAAGAAGACCTTGGGCACTGATCCCACGGAATTTGCTGGTATGAATCCTTTCCTGCCTTCTTTGCAGTTCCAACTTCATGCCGACTATGCCAACACCGATTCCTTGAAATGGATCTCGGAGGAACTCACCAAACTTCCCAATGTTACGGATGTGAGATATCCTGAAGACCTCATACAGCAGGTGAACAGCATGGTGAAGAAATTCAGTCTTTTGCTGCTTGTCATCGCTGCATTGTTGCTCATCGTCTGCTTCGTCCTCATCAATAACACAGTGAAACTCAGCATCTATGCCAGGAGGTTCAACATTCACACGATGAAGCTTGTTGGTGCATCGTGGAGTTTCATCAGGGGGCCGTTCATCAAGCAAGCTGTGGCACAAGGGCTTGTAGCAGGCATCTTGGCCAATGCCGTCTTGGGCGTCGGAATGTATTTGCTCTGGCAGAACCAGCGTGATGTCATGGAGGTGATCACTTGGAAGGTGCTTGTCATCACAGGGGTTGCCGTACTGCTCTTTGGTGTCATCATCACTACTTTCTGCTCTTGGCTCTCTGTGAACAACTTCCTCAAAATGAAAGCAGGAGAACTTTACAAGATTTAATCGCGAACTTTCAATTTAAAACATTTGCTATGGACAAAAGAAATCTGGCTTTCGGACGCACCAATTTCATTCTTCTTGCCATTAGTGCTGTAATTGTCATCATCGGATTCATCCTTATGAGCGGGCCAGGGTCGACAGTGGAGAATTTCAATCCCGACATCTTTGGTGCCATGCGTGTAAAAGTGGCTCCTGTCGTTTGCTTCTTTGGATTCGTCTTCATGATTGTTGGCGTGATGTATCGGAAAAAGGATGCTGTATCGCAAGGTGATGAAGAATTGAAGAATGAGAGTAAATCTTAGAAAACAGATTCTATTTCTTTAAAAGGTGAATAGTTGAAGACCCCAAGCTAGTACCGATGGTTTCCGAATAGGTCAGGCAGGTATAGTCGTTGGCGTGGTGATAGATTTCAAGAATTCAACCTGTTTATTAGTATAGGAGTGGCTATGATTATTAATAGCCTGATTGATAACAAATTGAGTATAATCATTTTTTAAGTACAAAATGGATTGGTTGCAAACGATCATCATTGCCATTGTGGAGGGATTGACGGAGTTCCTTCCGGTGTCTTCCACTGGGCATATGATTATCACACAAAATCTTTTGGGAATCAAACAAGGTGACGCTTTCGTTCATGCTTTCACTTTCATCATACAGTTTGGGGCCATACTTTCCGTGGTGTGTCTCTATTGGAAGAAGTTCTTTCATATCGACAATACGCCTGCACCCAAAGGTAGCAACGCCTTCCAGAAACTGATTCACAAATTCAGGTTCTATTGGCTCCTTTTCATCGGGGTGCTCCCGGCTGTTGTCATTGGACTACTTGCCAAGAAATCGGGACTGCTCGACAGACTCCTCGATAGCGTGGAGGTCGTGGCTGTCATGCTTGTCCTCGGTGGCATATTCATGCTCTTCTGCGACAAGTGGTTCAACAAGGGAAGCGATGCAGTAAAGGTGAATGAGAAAAAGGCCTTCTACATCGGCCTTTACCAATGCATCTCTGTCATTCCAGGCGTGTCACGCTCCATGGCCACCATCGTGGGCGGCATGACCCAGGGACTCTCACGCAAACGTGCTGCAGAATTCTCTTTCTTCCTCGCCGTGCCCACCATGGCGGGGGCTACTTTGCTTGACTTGCTCGACCTGTTCAAGGAAGACACGTCATGGGCCACTTCCCACAACATCGCCATGCTCATTCTCGGATGTGTCGTGGCGTTCATTGTTGCCCTGTTGGCTATGAAATGGTTCGTGAACTTCCTTACCAAATATGGCTTCAAGGCTTTTGGCGTGTATCGCATCATCGTTGGTGGCATCATCATCATTATGCTGCTGATGGGACAATCATTGGTAATGGTAGACTGATGGATTTTCAGGAAGGTGTCATCATAGGCATAGACAAACCTTACCGAATGTCAAGCTTCGGGGCTTTGGCGCATATCAGATATCTCATCTCTAAAAAACTTGGAGTGAAGAGGGTGAAGACCGGCCACGCCGGAACGTTAGACCCCCTCGCAACTGGAGTGCTGCTGTTATGCACAGGGAAGGCGACCAAGCAGATCGACCTACTGCAAGCTCAGACCAAGGAGTATGTGGCAGGTATGAAACTCGGGGCGACGACGGCAAGTTTCGACCGGGAGCATACCGTGGATTACACTTACCCCACCAAACATGTCACACGACAACTTGTGGAGGGCACGTTGAAACAGTTCGTTGGTGATATCATGCAGGTGCCGCCGGCTTTTTCAGCTTGCAAAGTGGATGGCAAAAGAGCATATCACTTGATGAGAAAGGGGAAAGACGTTGAACTCAAGGCGAAACCCTTGAGGATTGACGAAATAGAACTGCTCGACTTCGATCCACTCGCCATGACGATGAGCATCCGCGTAGTGTGTGGAAAAGGCACCTACATCAGAGCACTGGCAAGGGACATTGGGCATGCCCTTGGGAGCGGGGCCTTCCTCACATCGCTAAGAAGGACAAGGGTGGGGGATTACCGTGTCGAAGACTGTATCACGCTGGACGACTTTCCCGCATGGTTGGATGCGCAAGATATCGTTCCCATCCAGACGATGAAGTCCGCCAAAGGCGGTGAATAAATAGAATGTAATAATCAAGATAACAAGATATATGAAATTATCACAGTTCAAGTTCAGACTTCCGGAAGAGCAAATCGCGCTTTATCCTACTTTCAATAGAGACGAGTGCCGTATGATGGTGATTCACCGCAAGTCGGAAAGAATCGATATGTTCAGGACAGATGAGAATGGCGAGCCTCTGAAGAATGAGGATGGGTCACCGCAATTCATTGAGTTCCGACATCTTATTGAATATTTCGATGAAGGCGATGTGTTCGTATTCAACGACACCAAGGTGTTCCCCGCAAGACTTTATGGCACAAAGGAAAAGACTGATGCCAAAATCGAGGTGTTCTTGCTTAGGGAGCTCAATGAGCAACTGAGGCTGTGGGATGTCCTCGTGGAGCCTGCAAGGAAAATTAGAATAGGGAACAAACTCTTCTTCGATGAAAGCGGAACCATGGTGGCAGAGGTCATTGACAACACCACCAGCAGGGGGCGTACGCTGAGATTCCTTTACGACTGCCCCCATGACAAGTTCAAACGCGAACTCTATGCCCTTGGCTCAGCTCCACTGCCTCATTATATCATCGATCATGAAGTGGAGCAGGAGGTGCCTGATGAGAGCGAACCCGGAAAGACCAAGATCGTCAAGGTGAAAGACCGGCCTGTCTTGCCTGAAGATATGGAGAATTTCCAATGCATCTATGCCAAGAACGAAGGGGCTGTCACTGCACCTGCTTCAGGACTGCACTTTAGCAGGGAGTTGATGAAACGAATGGAAATCAAAGGTATTGAGTTCGCATTCATCACCATGCACTGTGCGCTTGGTGCATTCCATAACATCGAGGTGGAAGACCTCACCAAGCACAAGATGGACTCTGAACAGATGTTCGTGGAGAAGGAGGCTTGCGACATCGTCAATACAGCAAAGGCCGAGGGCAGGCATATCTGTGCAGTGGGAACCAGTGTCATCAAGGCTACTGAAACCGCTGTTGGTACAGACGGACAACTCAAGGAGTATGAAGGATGGACCAATAAATTCATCTTCCCACCTCATGAGTTTGGACTGGCTGACGCCATGGTTTGCAACTTCTACCATCCTCTCTCCACATTGCTCATGTCGGCCTGTGCCTTCGGGGGGTACGACCTCGTGATGAAGGCTTATGACATGGCTATAGAGAATGGATACAGGTTCGGGTGTTACGGCGATGCCATGCTCATACTTGATGACTGATAACCTGCATATCACCTATCTTGGCATTGGCTCCAACCTCGGAGACAAAGTTGAAAACATCAACGAAGCCATAAGAAAAATCGAAGAGCTGATTGGACGCGTCATGCGACAATCAGCTCTGCATCTTTCCTTGCCCTGGGGGTTCAATTCTGACAATTCCTTTGTCAATGCTGTCATCGCTTGCCAGACCGATTTGTCGCCCAGGCAACTCCTGAAGGCGACACAGGAGATAGAAAAGGAAATGGGAAGAACACAAAAATCTCTGAACGGTGTCTATCACGACCGTATCATCGACATCGACATCCTCCTCTACGATGATTGGCACATAGATTATCCCGACCTCAAGATTCCTCACCCCCTCATGCGTGAGCGCGACTTCGTCATGATCCCACTCAGAGAGGTATGGGTGCAGGATGAATCGCTGTCATAAGACCATAAAAAACTCCGCCAGACATCATGTGTCGTGGCGGAGTCCAAGATCTTTTGCTCTGTCTTTTTATCTGCGCAGGCCGAGAGCCTTGATGATCGCACGATAGCGAGTGATGTCGCGGTCGTACAGATAGTTGAGCAGGGCACGGCGTTTTCCTACCAACTGGGTCAGTGACCGTGCGGTAGTATAATCTTTACGGTTCTTCTTCAAATGTTCCGTCAAATGGGATATACGGTAGGAGAACAATGCTATCTGGGCTTCAGGTGAGCCAGTATCAGAGTTAGACTTTCCGTATTTTCCAAAGATCTCTGCTTTTTTTGCCTTGTCTAAATACATCTTGTTGGGTTTGTAAATGGTAATTTTTGTTCACTTGCATCAAATGCGGGTGCAAAATTACTACTTTTTTCCGATAACACAAACTTTTATGTCTTTTTTCTTGTGATTTTTGCGCAATATCCCGTTTTTATTCGTCTGTTACACTAATTATTTGTAATTTTGCAGCCGATTTCAGGATATGAGATTTTTGTAAAGCAACAGAATGGTCATTCGCCCTTCTTGATATATATTCCAAGACAGTTAACATGCAAGACATTAGAAACATCGCTATCATTGCACACGTCGACCATGGCAAAACGACACTCGTCGACAAGATGATGCTCGCGGGAAACCTCTTCCGCGAGGGTAAGGAAATTGGTAACCAAGTGCTCGATAGTAACGACCTCGAGCGAGAAAGAGGTATCACCATCCTCTCCAAAAACGTCTCCATCAACTATAAAGGTGTGAAGATAAACATTATCGACACTCCGGGACACTCCGATTTTGGTGGAGAAGTGGAGCGTGTGCTAAATATGGCCGATGGATGCCTCTTGCTCGTCGATGCCTTCGAGGGACCAATGCCACAAACACGATTCGTCCTCCAAAAAGCATTGGAAATAGGACTCAAACCCATCGTCGTGGTCAACAAGGTGGACAAACCCAACTGCCGACCGGAAGAAGTGTATGAAATGGTTTTCGACCTCATGTTCGCACTCAATGCCACTGAAGAGCAATTGGATTTCCCCGTGGTTTATGGCAGTGCAAAGAATGGATGGATGGGAGAGGATTACAACAAGCCTACGGATGATATCACTTACCTCCTTGACAAGATCGTGGAAGTCATACCAGCTCCTAAGGTCATCGAAGGAACACCTCAGATGCTCATCACATCTCTCGACTATTCCAACTATACAGGGCGCATCGCCGTGGGGCGCGTACATCGTGGTACCCTTACCGAGGGCATGGGCATCACCATTGCCCATAGGGACGGAACTTCCGAAAAAACCAAGATCAAGGAGTTACACACCTTTGAGGGTATGGGACACGTCCGAACCAAAGAGGTGGGGAGTGGAGACATATGCGCCATCATCGGATTGGAGAAATTCGAGATAGGAGATACCATCTGCGACTTGGAAAACCCAGAGCCACTGCCACCCATCTCCATAGACGAACCTACCATGAGCATGCTGTTCACCATCAACGACTCGCCTTTCTTCGGAAGGGAGGGCAAATGGTGCACCTCACGCCACATCAATGAAAGACTCCAAAAGGAACTGGAGAAAAACCTTGCCCTCAAGGTGGAAGAGTTTGACGGCAATACCGACCGATGGATTGTCAGTGGAAGGGGCGTGCTGCATCTCTCTGTTCTCATCGAAACCATGCGTCGGGAAGGCTATGAGTTGCAGGTGGGGCAGCCGCAGGTAATCTATAAGGAAATCGATGGCCAAAAATGCGAACCCATTGAGGAACTCACCATCAACGTCCCTGACGAGTTCGCCAGCAAGATGATCGACATGGTCACAAGGCGAAAAGGGGAGGTGGTGTCCATGGAAAGCCAGGGAGAGCGCACCAACATTGCTTTCAACATCCCATCGAGAGGCATCATCGGACTGCGCACCAACGTTCTTACCGCAAGTCAGGGGGAGGCCATCATGGCACACCGCTACAAGGAGTATCAGCCTTTCAAGGGAGAAATATCCAGACGCGTCAACGGTTCCATGGTGGCCATGGAGACGGGAACAGCGTACGCCTATTCCATAGACAAGCTGCAAGACAGAGGGAGTTTCTTCATCGACCCGGGTGAGGAGGTATATGCTGGACAGGTCGTCGGAGAGCACGTCCACGACAACGACCTTGTCATCAATGTCACCAAGGCCAAGCAGCTCACCAATGTCAGAGCCAGCGGTAGTGACGAGAAAGCACGCATCATACCCAAGGTGGTCATGAGCCTTGAGGAATGCCTTGAATACATCAAGGGCGATGAGCTTGTAGAGGTCACTCCGAAAAGCATACGTATGAGAAAGGCCATTCTCGATCATAACGACAGGAAGAGGAGCCAGAAAGAATGACTCCTCCTTTCTTGGGATACCCCATGAGTCTATAGGATACTTGGAAATCTAGGGCTTCTGGGAGCTCTTGATTTCCCGAATTGACATATTTCTTTATGAAGGTTTTTTATTCCAGAAATCTGGACGGACCTCCTTAAAGTGCTTCGATAAAGGTCCTTGTCACCTCAAACGACCCTTCGGCCATTCTGCTCCAGAAATCGAAATATTGGGAAGCTTTCTCGTCGCTCAACGGCACATCGCTGATGACGCGGAAAGACACGAAAGGCACGTCGTAGAGATAGCAAGTCTGGGCGATGGCGCTACTTTCCATATCCACGGCCTTGGCTTCGGGGAAATGGTCGAGGATTTTCTTCATCTTCTCACGCGAATCAACAAACCAATCGCCGCTTACCATCAAGCCGCTGTGGATGGTGGTGGAGCATTGCAAGCTTATGGCTTTCTTCACCCACTCTTCACTTGCTTCGTAGATGGCAGGCATTCCTACGAACTGACCGTAAGCCACTTCGCTTCCGCAGTAGACGTCGTGGTAGGTGTATTGCGTGCCTACGACCACGTCGGTCACCTTCAATCGTGTGTCTGCTCCTCCGGCGCAACCTGTCGACACGATGAGGTTGGGACGGTAACGATTTATCATTTCTACTGTTCCCACGGCAGCGTTCACTTTCCCAATGCCGCATTTCTGTAAAATTACTTCATGAGGACCGATAAACCCGGTGGTGAATACCTTGCTGCCATTTTGTTCTTCGTTGGGGGTGGAGAGTAAACTTTGTAACTGGACTAGTTCCTTGTCCATTGCTACGATGATCCCTATCTTCATGATATTGAGTTATAGTTTATGTTGAGATTATTCCATTCCGTCGAGTAAGATGAAGGCTGCCCAATAATAGGGTTCGGCGTAGGGGCGTTTCATCACGGTTGTTCGGTTGCGCCTGGCGCGGATGGAGATGGCGCGGCGGCTGCTGGTGCGGCTCTCTGTCTCCACTTCCATCGTGCGGAGGTCGGTCTGGGCACGGCGAAGGGCGTCGTGTTTGTCCAAACCTTCCATCAAATATTTGTAGAAAATATTCATCAGCAGTCGTGTGGCGTGGTCGTCCACTTTCCACAGACTCATCAAGATGGCATTGGCTCCAGCTTTCTTGAAACCGCGTTGTAGACCGAAGACTCCGTCGCCGGTGATTTTGCCCAAGCCTGTCTGGCAGGCAGAGAGCACCAGAAGATCGACACCGCGAAGGTCGAGCATGGAAATCTCTTTCGCTGTCAACACACCGTCTTCTGTTGCTAGCAGATCGTTGTCGCCTGTCAATGTGTGGTTGGCTCCAGCCAACAGCAGGCCAGAACGAGTGAGTGCCTTGTCTGCATCATCCATGTTCCCGTAGGTGGAGAGAAACATCAAGCGGTCATCCATGTTGCCGTCGCGCACTTCGCTGTCGGTCCAGTAGAAACCATGGGTGGCGATGTGGATGATGCTGGGTGCATGACCTGAGAGGTGTTTGAATGACTTCTCTGAGGCATCGCCTTTCGTATGCAAGTTAGTGGCAAGTTCTTTGCCGCTCACCATTTGGCTGATGTCCTCCACTTCCTTGCGCGTACCCGGTAGGTATTTGGCGCCGCCTTTCAATTTCTTCGTGGATTGAGGGTCGTCTGTTGTTGAGTCATCGTTGTTGAGATCGCTGTCATAGTTCACACCGCCGTATATGGCTACGTCGGAGTAGGAAACCTTTGTGTGTTCGCGGGCGAGGGCTATTTCACGGGTGGATGAAAGCCGGTAGAAAAGCCAACGGTCCATCATCAGCCCCTTGCCCTCTTCCCAGTTGGGCAGTGATTCTATGCCAAGGTTGTAGAGTTCGCCAGCGGGGGAGAAAAAGACGTTGTGTGCCTTTTCCATATATGGGGCGAGGGGTTGCCATAACAATTGTGACACCTTGCCTGTGGTGTAGATGTCTTTGGAACGGACGGAAGCCAGCTGTGCCCCACTCATCAGTGGCACGAAAATGGGTTTGCTCAGCGCCTTGGTGAGTATGATTGCGGCGTATTGCTCTTCTCCTTCGGAACTGGGGAAATACAAAAACTCGATGGCTATGTCGTCGGGGTGGAGTTGGCGGTGGATGCGTTTCCAATCGATGCGCAACGGTTTGGTATAGTTGCCATAGACCTTCGATTGTTTTACCAATCTTCGCTCCATCTTGGTGACAACAGCTTGTAATGAGTCGGTATTGATGGTGCGTTTTGATTTCGGAAGGGCGTATTGGTGGGTGAGAAGGGCTTGGTTGGATTGTAGTTGATGATAGGTGTCTATGAGGAGGGAATCGCCGCTTTCCATAAGCAGGTTGGTCATTTCCAGTTCGCTGTTGAGCAACAGGCCTTTGGACAGGAGCGTGGCGTTGTATGCGCTGGACACCATGCCGTCGCTAGGGTTTTTCATTACCAGCTGGGGGAGTGTGCGGGTGAACCATGGCTTCACACGAAGCCAGAAGAGGTCGCGCTCGTTGGAGGTGAGGTCGGCAAAGGTGTTGAGGATGGATTTGGAGTAGAGGTTGGTAGCTTCCAATGCATAAAAGGAGGCAGAGTCGGGTTGGTTGTTGGCAGAGAAGTACGTGGCCATCTTGCACACGGAATGAGCATAAGAGAGATGCTGTTCTCCAAGTAGGTTTCGGCGTAATTGGAGGGTTTCCCTGCCATAAGCCACAGCTTCAGAGTGATGTCCCAATGCATGGTGGTAACTTGCCATGTTGCTGGTCGACTCGGCATATTCGGGATGGTAGACGCCCAGCGTCTCGCGCCGTATGGCGAGAGCTTCGCTGCCATACAGGAGGGCTTTCTCGTAGTCACCGACCATCATTTGGTAGTCGGCCATGTTGCTTAGGGCAGTGGCAAAATCGGGATGATGTTTGCCAAGTAATTTCTCACGCAAGGCCAAGGCTTGGCTTTCCAAGCGGATAGCTTCGTCGTATTCTTCCTTGAAATAGTGGTATTTAGCGAGGTTGTTGAGTGATTGGGCGTAGTCCAAACTTTCAGTCCCGGTCACTTTTTCCCTGATGTTCAAGGCAAGGGTGCCAAGCTGCAAGGCTTCGTCATAATTGCCGATGCGGGAGTAATAGCCGGCCAGATTGCTTGCCGACTGTGCATAGTCGGCGTTGTCGGTGCCAGAGAGTTGTCCGCGCAGTTCCATTGCCTTACGTCCTAAATGGATGGCCTCGATGTAATGTCCTAAGTAGGCATGGTAACGGGCGGTGTTGTTTAGCGATTGTGCATATTCCAGGCTGTTCTTGCCGCAAGTCTCTTCTCGAAGGGTGAGTGCAGCATTGCCAAGACGGAGTGCTTCTTCATAGGAACCTGCGTGGGAATAACTTCCAGCAAGGTCGGAAAGGGCTAACGCATAATTGGCGTTTTGGGTACCATGCAACCGCTCTGTCGCGTCGAGTGCCCGTTTCCCCCATGCAATGGCTTCCTTGGAACGCCCTGCTCGGTTCAATTCTTTGGCGAGACGGAGGGCATCGCTGATGAAGGCATCGTCCTCCTCGTTGGAAGGCACGCCTGTCAGTCGATGCTCCAGCGTATCTTGGGGAAGGAACTGTGCGAAGACAGGTTGGCCCCAAACGACAGACAAAAGAAGGATGAGCAAATGGATGGCGTTTCGCATTGGTGGGAGTCGATTTATTTGGATTCTAAGCCCATGCGGTCAATTAGGTCGTTGGAGATGTATTTGGCGGGGGCCTTCAGCGTGGTGATCACCCAGGAATGAGTTATTTCATTCCAGTCTTGCTTGGAAACAATTTCCCAACTCTGTTCGAGCAATCCTAATTCCTTGCCTTTTTTGGCCATCTCCTTGCGGTGCTTGTAGTCGCTTTTCCAGTTGGTACGGTAAGCATCGGTCACATCGCATGTCTCCTTGATACTTACGGAAAGCTTGTATTCGCCTGTGCCCCAACAGTCCTTGAAATTGTCGTGCTCGTCCCTAAAACCGCTATACGAACGGGGAACGATGAAGCATTCACCGGTAACCTGGTAACGTGAAGGCTCGCTGCCGTGTCGTACGTAACGAAGGAAGCCTTTCTCATCAAGATTGTCCTCGTTGACGGGGATGTTGATATGGAAGACGCCTAACTCTTGGTTCTTCTGCAACTGTACGATTTCGTTCATCCAGGAAGAAGAGATGGTGATGTCCATGGAAAGCGTGAAATCCTTGCGCTCCTCAAAAGAGTAAGGAATCGATAGTTGCGTATTGGGGAGGTTGGAGTGCGTGGGACTGAGGACGAGGGTGTCAAGTACAAGCTCGAATTTGGAATGGTTGATGATGCGGTGAAGCTTGTTACGGTCGATGTGACATGAGATATAGAACAGTGTGTCCTTGCCGGAGGTGCGCAGGCAACCGATGCCATCGAAACGCATCCCCTTCGGGTCCATGGCACCATCGAAGGAGGGTGCATCGTAAAAATCGCTCATCTCTGAAACGGAGTTGATAACGGTTTGGAAGACGTTCTCTTTCTTCACCGCCTCTTCCCATTCCTTCTTCATCCGGGCGTTGCGCGTCACAAGGGCGCCAATGGCTGTCACACCCATGTCGATGAAGGTGGAGACATAACCCGAGGCAATGCCTTTCATTGAATTGCTGGTGGCGGAGAAAAGGTCGCCGAGATAACCGCGAGAGGTGTCGCGTTCATCGTTAAGTTTGCTGATGTCGTTGGCAAGCTCGTCGCTGGTGTAAACGAAAGTCTTGTATTCCATGACTTGCGCGTGCAGGGTCTGGCTGGCTATGCAAAAAAGGAGGATGATGACCTTTCTTGTCCAGAATGTGGTTCTTTGTGTCATGATTTGATTCTTTGGGTCTGTGTATGTTTTTTGTTGATGATTCGTCGTTTCAAGGCTCGTCAGAGCATAATGTCGTGAATGGATGTGCCGTTTTCAAACTTGTCGAGGTCCACAAGATTGGGAATGCCGTCTATGCGACCTTTCTCAGAGTATTGCCAAAGATTGTGCTTCCCAGGACCATGAAGTCGAGGAGCGGACTTGCCATATCGAGCAATGAAGATGTAATACTTGTTGAATTCAGGTGCCAGCATCTTGTTGTAAAAGTCTAAAGGACAATAGAGAAGCGGGTATTTGCCGTATTCATTCTTTACCAATTGCATGAACTCACCAAGGCTCTTCTGTAATTTCGCGCGACTGCAACCTCGCACACCATCCTCCTCTACGTCGACCATGGGCAGGAGGTCCTGCTTGCTTTTTGGCACATTGCGCTTGAAATTGGCAAACTGATCTTCGGCTGAACGGTGGGAGGTGAAGAAATGGTAACTACCCACGGGGATGCCGACATCGCGGGCGCCTTTCAAGTTGCTCTTGTATTTCTTGTCTACAAGGGAGGCTCCCTCGGTGGCCTTGATATAGACAAACTTGATGTTGCGGTTGGCTTTCACTTTCTTCCAATTGATCTTCCCTTGGTATTTGGAAATGTCGATACCGTCATAATTGGAGGAGGAACCTGAGGGGGTGGAGGGAGAGAGCCATCCAAGGATGTCGGGATAAAAATGATGGACGACAAAAAGAAGGACGATGATGGCGATTAGCCATTTCGACAGTCGTTTCAATTTCCGGCCTTGCTTTTTCCACCACTTTCCAAGCGAAAAGCCTGACTTCTGGCGTTTCTTGCGTCTTCTCTTCTTTGTTGTCATTTTGAAAGGGATTGTAAGGAATCGAGGGATGCCTTCAAGGCATCCATGAATCTCGCATAGTCTGAAGAAGAAATGTCCACTTTGGCCTTGTAACGTTTTTCTTCGGGATGATGGTGGATGAAATTGTCACGCACCATCTTGTGTGTCACGATGTTGTCAAGGGGGATGTTGCACTCTAAGATGAGGGGCAGAAGGTATTCCACGCCACTTTCTATCTGTTCCGTGGTTAGAGGAACTTGCGCGGTGTTGCCTTGGAACTCTATGCCGATGCAGAAGTTGTTGCATCGTTCACGGCCGTGAAGGATGGACTTGCCTGCGTGGTAGGTGATGGCGGTGGGGGGAGCAAGGATGTAGCGTGTTCCGTCTGTGTCGATGACAACATGTGAGCTCACCCTCACCCATCCGGGACGCGTCAATTCTTCAAGGGCGGCTTCCACTGTGGGAAGGGCTGTGTGGTGAAGAACTATGCCGAGCATTTCGTTCAACGAGTCGGGAACGATGTTGGGAGTGGGATGGCTGACCTCGGGATAGTGCCTCTTTTCCACAACTTCAGGTTCTTCAGTGCAGGCGACAATGGCGAGTGCCATCATGGTGGTTAGCAACCATAATATATTTGTTCTCATCAGTGGTGTCTTGTCTTGTCGTCTTTGGGGTATTTCTTGTTGAAGATTTTTAAAAGGTTGTCATAAGATCAGGCAGTTGACGAAGCCCATGAGGAAACCAAGGCCTGCACCCAACCATACAATGGCACGAAGTTCCTTGGACATCACATCCATGACAATCTTCTCGGCTTCGTTCATGTCCATCTCATTGATGCGGTTCTCAACGATAGTGCATATGTCTACTGTCTCAAGAATCTTGGGAAGATGTTCGGATATGACAGTCTTGTAAAACGAGAGGATGGAGGTTTTTGCTTGCTCTGTTTGCTCTTCCTTGTCTTTCAGCAGGTCATTCATGGGACGATCGAGCAGGGCTTGTGTCTCGGTGTCGATGAGGTCGCCTACAATCTTTTCCGAGTTGTTACGGAGCATGTCGTTGATGTTGTTGGAGAGTGCTTGCTCCACTGGCTCAGCGAGGGCACTGATGAACTGTTGGGCGGCATTGCTGCCTTGGTGGCCGAAGATGCGCTTGATTCCGCGGTGAAGGATGTCACCGATGCCGCCACCTTGGCCGATGCCCTCGTCGGCAAGCTTGTCGCCGATGCCGCTGCCGAAATGCCGCATTTTTTGCATCACATGAGTTACTGCGACATGTGCAATCTTGTCGCCCACGGAGCTGCTGGCAAGTTTCTCGTATAACAAAGAGGTGAGGTCGCTACTTCCCTGGTTGGCGATGGCATCCAACTCTTCTTTTGACATATAGTGACAAAGGAAATCGCGCAGAGGTTCCGGGTTGTGCTTCTGCTCGACTAAAAAAGCGTCTATTGCTTCTTCAATCTTTTCCAACATCTCGGGTGAGAGAAGGTTCTTCTCCAATACCTCGTGATTCATCAGATTGGCACTGATGGAAGAACCGATGGAGGCGGCTATTCGGCCTTTCTCCTTCGGGATGATACCGGGAGTGAAGGGTATCTTGTGTCCTAAAAGATATTTTGCATGATGAGGCCGGAACAACATTCGAATTGCTATGTCGTTGGTGATATAGCCTATCACACTTCCTACCAAAGGGGCTACGATATATGAAAGCATTTCCTCAATCTCATTTTAGAATATGCAAAGGTAACGCTTTTTGTTCAAAGATGGTTGTAATTGGTGTATTCATGTGGTCTTATTTCCACGGCTACAACATCTTTTTTCAGCAAAGCCGACAGGATGGTGCGGGCTATGCGTTCGTATTCCATCAAGTATTTGAATACAGTGTCGTATATAGGATTGGCTATCTTCATAGTTTTGTCTTTTTTGCAAAGTTACATAAAAAACTGAAATAATGTGACCTTAAAATCATTTTTTCTTTATATTTTTGCATCCGCAAAAAAGAAACGGATATTTTAAAGGGTTGATATGGAAAAGAATATGAATAATCAAAAGAAAAAGAAGGAAAACGTCCAACACTTGAAAACTACAGGCGTAGAACGCGGTAAAAGAAACAATCTGAAAAAAGTGCTGTACTTCGTCATTGCTGTAATAGGCATAGGCGTGCTTGGATGGCTCGCTTTGTTGCTCTTTGGCAATAACTACAAAAGCAATGCCATGAAAATGAAAGTGAATGCAACCGTAGCTTCCAGGCTTGCTTCAGTAATGCTCAAAGACTATCAGGAAAACTGGGTCAGGGTGGAAACTGATAAATTGGCAAGGAATGCAGATGGTGTGATGGTTTCCACTGATGACGTCAAGCAAGTCATTACTTGGAGACAGGAATTCTTCCAGAAAAACGGTTGTGGACCGGCATTGGAGAAACTGGTGGCTGAAATGGAAAGCAGCTTTTCTGACATGGGGCTCACACCGGCCAAGTATCGTGATTCCAAAGAGACTTTTAAATTGCTGCTCGACCAAGTGAAGGGACTTGCCAACATCGTCAAACAGCCAGGTGACTCCATTGAGGAGATGGCCAACAAATGGGCTGCTTTCCAGGATGATATCGCCAAGAACATCGATGCTACGGATTTTGAATTCTATTTGTCTGATGAAGATGTCAAGGCAAAAATAGAGGAGGTGGCTGCCCAATCGTCTGATAAAGACTTGGCTTCAAAACTTTTCACAGAGGTGAGAAACAATGCGGCGGGAATTGCTCATATGATGAAATACAAGAAGATGGGATTTGAGGAACTCCCCAAAGGGAAGGGTGTGCTTTACCATGTGTTGACCAAGGGAAAAGGAGCTAAGCCCAAGGATGACTCCAACGTGAAACTACATTATGAAGGAAAACTCATGGATGGCACAGTCTTCGACAGTTCATACCAACGTGGAGAGCCTGTCGTCATGCAGCCCAAACAAACCGTTCCGGGTTTCTGGCATTCGCTTACCAACATGCCGGTAGGGTCGAAGTGGGAAATCTACATCCCAAGCGATCAAGCATATGGACCAAGGGGGATGGGGTCGCTCATAAAACCCCATTCCGACCTCTTTTTCACCATAGAAACCATCTCCATAGAGAAATAAAAAAAAGAGACCTGCTGGTCTCTTTTTTTGCTTTTATTTGTTGCTTTTCTTGTGTTTCCGGATTTGGAGAATCTATGGTCTTAGTACGATGTTCACGATGTTTGTCACATCAGCCACGGTGATGGTGCCATCCTTGTTCGCATCGCCTAATTGCCAGCAGAAGGTACCTTTAGGCTCGCCAAGGATGTGGTTGACAACCAGCGTCACATCTATTATGGAAACATCGCCGTCGCGGTTCACGTCACCTATCTCCCCTTCTTCTACATTGATGAAGAAAGACGTGTCGTCTAAGGTCAGCCTGCTGCCATCGGCATAGGTGATGGTGCCGGATTTGATGGTGCCGGTGTAAGTGCCTGCTGCCACTCCTTCATCGATCAAGAATATGAGGCTCAATACATCGCCTTCATTTCCAGTCACTGCATTGCTGCGGTTCTCTACCGATATGATGTAACCGCTCTCTTGGTTGCCATTCATTGTCAGCGTAGTGCCGGTCTGGGAATGGCGGTCTGTGAGTTGGTAAGCTGGAGTACCATCGTTGTTTGTCATCAGGCTCATGCCTGCAGGAAGTTGAAGTGTGAAGGAGTAATCGCTGACGTTTGTCTGGGCATTGGTCAAGCTCACCTCCAAGCTGGATGTCGCGTTACAGAAAGCATTGTCTACATGAGCGAAAGCCATATCCTTGATGGGACGGATGTCGCTGAATCGCTCCCAATCATCACTGTTCTTGTAATCAGCTATGGCACTTGATGGGACGTAAAGGGGAAGGGCATAGGCGGCTGAGGAAAACACGTCAGGGGTGTTCACAGGAGGGGTCGTTGCGTAGCAGGTGATTTCGCTCAGCATGTTGCAGGTGATGAATGCGTTCTTCCCGATGCGGCGCAAGGAATTGGGAAGTGTCAGCTTGGTCAGGTTGGAACAGTTGGCAAAGCATGACAAGCCTATTTCCGTAAGCGATAAAGGTAACTTGACGCTCGATATGAGACGGCACATGAAGAAGGCATAACTATCTATCTTCTTCACTGTCGAAGGAACTTCATAGACACCTCTCACGCCTGTCTTTTGTGATGGACAGCAGATGAGACGCTCTTTGTTCTTGTCAAACAATACGCCATCCTCGCTACAGAAAAACGCGTTCTCTGTCGGCACGGTGATGGCGTTCAACATGGAACAACCTCTGAATGTCGCGATACCCAGGGTTTGTAGGCTGACTGGTATGTTGAATGAAGTCAGCTTGTTGCAACTCTCAAAAACACGATCTCCCATGGTTTGCACGGAAGAGGGCAGTTCCACGGCCTGCAATTTCACGCACGAACTGAGAGCGTAGGAGCCGATGGAAGTCACTTGTCCCATGAATTGGATATCGGTAAGGCTCTGGCAATAATAGAAAACATAGTCGCCTATGGATGTCACTGACGAGGGAATGGTCAGGTGCTTGAGAGAGCTACATCCCCTGAAAACACTGTTCTCCAGTTGGGTGATGCCATCGGGGATGTTTACGTCTGTCAAGAGGATGCATGCGCGGAATGCGCAATCCCCTATATGCTGCACTGTGGAAGGGAGGGTGATGGCGGTGAGTTTGGAACAACCATAGAAAGCGCTGGGGGCGATGTCTGTGACAGAGGAGGGTATTTCAAAACTACCCGTTTTGCCGGCAGGACAAGAGATGAAGGTGGTCTTCGCTTTGTTAAGCAAGGCGCCGTTCACCGAACTATAGACGGGGTTTTCTTCTGCTACGTTGATGGTGGTCAGTTTGTTGCATGAGGAAAATGGAGTGTTGCCCAAGTTGGTCAGCGTGGAAGGCAGTGAGATGCTCGTCATCTTTGTGGAGTTGGAAAAAGTGCCTTCATAAGCACTGGTGACTTGATAGTCTGTGCCCTCGTGGTTAACGGTTTCCGGTATCACCACATCGCCATCGTAGCCGTTGTTCAGGCCAATGATGACCACATCGCCAGAATTCTCATCGAAATGGTTGGGAAGCACCATCGCTGTTCCATCGGAAAAAAGTCTGTAGTTGATGCTGTTGACTTGGATGTCCACAGCATGGACTGGTAGGGTAAATAAAATATATAACAAAAGTGCTTTACATATTGTTCTCATAGCTGTTGTGTTTGATGAATTGTTTTTGTATTTCAAACCTTATGACTGATGAAGTCGTTCTTGTCAGCATATTCGTAGCGCATGCGAGTGAGGAAAGTATGGCGAAGCATGCTTAGTTCGAGAGGGACGACGCGCCAGAACGCCAAACCTGTTTGGAATTGATTGAAGGCTTTCTTTCCATATATCGTACGGAGTGTCAAGGTGAGGAGAAGGGATGACACGGCGACACCAAGAAGGACCCAGCGCATGGTGAGACCGGCCCAGATGCCAATGCCGATTTCTGCGAGGTAGTTTAGGTGCATCAACAATTGGTCAAGGAAACGGGTGATGCGAACGCCGGCTCCTCCCTCCAAGTGCTTGCCCACCTCATGGTGATACACCTGTCGGTTTTGCCACGACTTGGGATGGATGGGGCTTTCCCACAACCAAGTGGAAGGCGACGTGGCTACAACCGTGTTGCCTTCCCTGCCATATTTGTTGACAAGGAAGTCATATTCGCCGATGGAATATTTTAGATACTCCAAAAAACCTTGTTGCTCAAGAAAGTCGCTCTTGCGAAATGATACGTGAAGGCTGTTGGTGCGGTACGCTGTGCCACTCTGAGCATCGCGCAAAAGGTAGAGGGCGGTGTGAAGTTGCTCGAAACGATGGAAGGTTTTCGCTTCTTCAGTGTAATTGGAATATCCCAGCACCAAGTGGCTGTTGGGGGTGAAGTGGCAGGAGAGAGAAGAGAGCCAGTGGTTGTCGGCTGGCTTGCATCGAGGGTCGGTGAGGATGATCCAGTCGTTCTTCGACGCTTTTACACCAAGAGTGATGGCCAACTTGTTCTTGCTCATGTAACGAGAACTCTCGGGGACGAAAGTATGGTAGAGAAGGGGGGAGGAGGAGTAACGTTTCAGGACGTTTTCTGTCTCCAAGTCGGCTTTCTCTGTCACCACCACCACTTCGTAGCCAGGGGGATAATCTTGGGTGAGGTAGAGAGGGAGATGCTCGTCAAGGGCTTCGTGGTCGCCGCTGGATATCAATAGGACGGTGACTTTGGGAGGGTTGATGGCATCACGGGAGTCTGCCTTCTTCAGCCGTCTGAAGAAGGGATTCATCATAGGGGTGAGAAGTGCTGATAGCAGCAGAACTCCCGATAGGACGAGGGTGAGAAGGTCGATGGGGATGCCTGTCATAAATCTTCGGTGACGTATCCTTTTGGTAATTTGCGGCAATTGTAATGCGATGCCATGATCTCGCCATAGGCACCGGCAGAGCGAATGGCGATAAGATCGCCGCGATGAGTGAGATTCATGTCGACTGACTTGCCAAAGACATCGCTCGATTCGCAGATGGGGCCAACGACGTCGTAGGTCTCGCAAGGGGCGTCGCTGCTGATGTTCTCTATTTTGTGATAGGCTTGGTACAGGGCGGGACGGATGAGGTCGGACATTCCGGCATCAACAATGGCGAACTGTTTCGTAGCGCCTTGCTTCACGTAGAGTGTGCGCGTGATCAGCGTGCCACACTGTGCCACAACGGCACGGCCCAACTCGAAATGAAGCGTCTGCCCAGGACGTAGTTTCAACAAACGGGCATAAGTGTCGAAATAACCTTTGAAATCAGGGATGGGGATGCGGTCGGGGTGTGTGTATTCTATGCCAAGACCGCCGCCCACATTGATGTCAGTTACACGTATGTTGCTTAAGTCCAACTGCTTCTGAAGGTCGTTGATACGATTGCACAAGGCGGCGAAGTCGCTCATGTTGAGAATTTGTGAACCGATGTGGAAATGTAGTCCTATGAACTCCACGTTGGACATCGCTCTACAACTTTCTATCACACTCTCCATGTCACGCATGGCGATGCCGAACTTGTTCTCTGCCAGGCCGGTAGTGATTTTCGAGTGGGTGTGGGCACCGATGTCGGGATTGATGCGCAAAGCCACACGGGCCTTCTTGCCGCGAAGGCTGGCCAATTCGTTGATGATCTCAAGTTCGGCAAGGCTTTCCACATTGAAGCAGAAGATGTTTTTCTCCAAGCCAAGGTTGATTTCCCAATCCGCTTTTCCCACACCGGCATATACAATCTTCCGAGAGGGGAAACCTGAGGCAAGGGAGGCGTTGATCTCGCCACCGCTCACGCAGTCGGCGCCAAGACCAGCCTGGGCTATCACGTTCAGCACTTTGGGATTGGCATTGGCCTTGATGGCATAATGCACCTGGAACCCTTCGTGCTTCATCACCTCTGTTTGGATGGCATGAAGAGTGGCTCGCAACAAGTCGGTGTCGTAATAATAGAACGGGGTCTCAATCGCCTCGAACTTGTCCGTGGGGAATTTTCCTCTCATGGTTTTTGTTAGCTGAACAATTTCGCACTCAAGTTGCGCAAGGCACGCTCTTTGTCCTGTTCCTTCACCAAGAAGGATATGTTGTAGTTGGAACCACCGTAGGAAATCATTCTTACAGGGATGTCTTTCATCGCATCCGTGGCCAGGGTCTCAAAACCAAGGTTGCTCCAGTCCAAGTCGCCTACCACGCAGATGATGCACATATGGGCATCGACTGTCACCGTGCCGTATTTCTTCAACTCGTTCACAATCGAATTGAGGTGTGTGTCGTTGTCAATGGTTACGGAAACGCCAACTTCAGAAGTGCAGACCATGTCGATGGGGGTCTGGTAGCTCTCGAAGATTTCGAATACCTTGCGCAAGAAACCTGTGGCGAGCAACATGCGTGAACTCTTGATCTTGATGGCGATGATGTTGTCTTTGGCAGCCACGGCCTTCATCTGCCCGCGCATGGTCACGTTGTCAACGATGGTGCCCTCGGCATCTGGCTCCATGGTGTTGAGCAGCCTGACGGGGATGCCGGCGTATTTGGCGGGTTGGATGCATGTGGGGTGGAGGATTTTGGCTCCGAAGTAGGCAAGCTCGGCTGCCTCCTCGAAGTTTAATTGGTGAACGGCTTTGGTGCCATCCACAACGCGGGGGTCGTTGTTGTGCATGCCATCGATGTCAGTCCATATCTGAATCTCTTCCGCCTCGAGGGCGGCACCCACCAGGCTGGCGGTGTAGTCGGAGCCGCCACGCTGGAGGTTGTCCACCTCGCCATAAGCGTTGCGACAGATGAAACCTTGAGTCACATAGACTTGGTGACCCTCGTTTTCAGACATTAGGGCGCTTAATTTCTCCTTGATGTACTGCGTGTCGGGTTCTGCGTTCTTGTCCGTACGCATGAAGTCGAGAGCGGAAAGCAGAACGGCGTCGATGCCTGCTTCGTGCATGTAGTTCACCATCATGTTCGTGCTGATTACCTCTCCTTGGGCTACAATGCTTTTCTCCTCAAAACTGGTGAAAAGGTCTTTTGTGAATGAACGCAGGTAGTTGAATTCCTCAGTGAGGAACAGGCGGGTCTTCTCACGCCACTCTTCCGTGCTGTAGAGCGATTCCACGTGTTGAAGATACCGTGCCTCAAGTGCATTGATCACTTCGTTGGCGCTGTCGGGATTCTTCATGTAAAGGTAATTGGAAATCTCCACAAGCGTGTTCGTGGTGCCCGCCATGGCTGAGAGCACGACAAAAGTTGGGGCGCCTCCACGTGTGATGAGTGAGGCCACTGATTTCATTCGCTCGGGACTGCCGACGGAGGTGCCGCCGAATTTCATTACTATCATCTCGTTATCGTTTTGTTGTTAATCTTCTGTTTTTTTTCTCAGTCTTGGGCATCTTCAGACAAGTCCATCTGACGATACTCGTGGGTGACGTCCTTCACCACGCCGTCCTTGCATCGGAAGACAGTGCCGGGGAAAACGTCCAGCAACTGGATGTTGTGTGTGGACATCACCACGGCAGTGCCGTCTTTGCTGATTCCTTTGAGAAGGCCCACGATATGTTTCGCTGTCTCGAAATCAAGGTTACCCGTTGGTTCGTCGGCGATGATGATTTTGGGCTTGTTGAGCAGTGCACGGGCGATGGCGATGTGCTGCTGCTCACCTCCAGAGAGTTCGTGGGGCATTTTCTCCGATTTGTCGGCCATGCCCACAGCTTCCAGGACGGTGTTGATGCGCTCCTTGCGCTCCTTGCGCTTGCTCCAACCTGTGGCACGGAGCACGAAGTCGAGGTTTTTCTGCACGGTACGGTCTGGCAGAAGCTGGAAATCTTGGAAAATGACACCCATCTCTCTTCTGAGGGCTGGGATGTCTTTGCGTCGGATGGAGTTCAGGTCGCGTCCGAGGACTTCGGCTTTCTCTGGATTGTTGTGGTCCAATTCGCAATAGATGGTCTTCAAAAGTGAACTTTTGCCTGCTCCCACCTTTCCTATAATATAGACGAAGTCACCTTCATCCACTTGAAAGTCCACGTCTTTAAGCACGATGTTTCCATCTTGCACTATGTTTACTTTTTGGTAGTCTATCAACATCTCTTGTATCTTTTCGTTGTTTGTCTTTTCAGTGTTTCTTCCATTGAGGGTCGTGGCGCTCTCGCAGTTCGCTTGCCAAGTCTTCTATCCTAAGTCCTTTGCTGGTGAGCAGCACGATGAGGTGGTAGAGAAAGTCTGCTCCTTCATACACCATGCGCTCGTTGCTGCCGTTGGTGGCTTCTATCACCAGTTCAAGTGCTTCTTCACCCACTTTCTGGGCCATGCGGTTCAGTCCGTCACGGAAGAGGCTTGTGGTGTAGCTGCCTTCTGGCATCTCTTCATGGCGCTTTTCGATGAAGTCTTGTAATTGGCTGAGGAAGTCGAGTGGGCGGTCGTCGTTGCTTTCACCCCAGCACGTGTCGGTGCCGGTATGGCATACGGGGCCTGTAGGGATGGCTCTGACGAGCAATGTGTCGTGGTCGCAATCGCTCTTGATGTCTACCAAGCGCAGGTTGTTGCCAGACGTTTCTCCCTTTGTCCACAGTGTTTGACGTGTGCGGCTGTAAAATGTCACCAAACCGGTGTCAAGGGTCTTTGTCAAAGCCTCTTGGTTCATGTAGCCAAGCATCAGCACTTGGCGGGTGTTGGCATCTTGGATGATGGCGGGTACAAGGCCGCCGCCTTTCTCAAAATCTATTTCCATCGTTTTCTTTTCTCTTTTTTGCAGTTGTCTTTGTTGAATGACTATGTCCTACATCCTCACGTCGACACCTTCGGCGCGGAGATAGCCTTTCAATTCAGGAATGCTGATTTCTCCGAAGTGGAACACGCTGGCGGCAAGGGCGGCATCGGCTTTCCCTATGGTGAAGGCTTCAAGGAAATGTCGCCGTTCACCTGCGCCACCGCTCGCTATTATGGGGATGGGGAGTAGGTCGTGAAGTTTGGCGAGTGCTTCGAGGGCGAACCCTTGTTTCACTCCGTCGTGGTTCATGCTGGTGAACAGGATTTCACCTGCACCGCGTGAGGCTACTTCTGTCGCCCAAGCGAAAAGGTCACGGTCTGTGGGGATGCGGCCTCCGTTGACGTAGCAGGTCCATTTCCCATCGTTCAGGCGGGCGTCGATGGCGCAGACGCATACTTGGGAACCAAAGCGCTTGGCAATCTCGTCGATTAGCTCGGGATGACGAAGTGCTGCACTATTTACGCTGACTTTGTCGGCGCCGGCGAGTAGAAGGCGCTCGACGTCAGACAATTCGTTGACGCCACCGCCCACGGTGAAGGGGATGTTCACCTCGGCGGCCACACGGGTCACCATGTCAGTGAATGTCTTCCTGCCTTCGTGGCTTGCGGTGATGTCGAGAAACACCAATTCGTCGGCTCCGGCGGCGCTGTATGCCTTGCCAAGCTCCACCGGGTCGCCAGCATGGCGAAGGTTGATGAAGTTGGTGCCTTTCACTGTCGTGCCGTCCTTCACGTCAAGGCAGGGGATGATTCTTTTAGCAAGTCCCATGGCTATGTAGGTTGGTTGTTGTCTTCTGTAAGGGCCGTCCTCAGTTTTTGCACGTCGATACGCCCCTCATAATAGGCTTTGCCGAACACCACGGCAGGGATGCCACAGCGTTGCAATTGTTCGATGTCTTCATTGGACGACACACCACCGCTGGCGATGAGGTGGAGCGAGGGGTAGGCTTGCATCACTTCGGCGTAAAGTTCGACGGAGGGACCTGATAGCATGCCGTCTCGGGATATGTCGGTGCAGAGCACATGGGTGACGCCTTGCTCCACATAATAACGAAGGAAGGGAAGCAGTGATTCGCTGCTGTCCTCTTTCCATCCGTTGATGCTCACCTTGCCGTCGCGGACGTCGGCACCGAGGATGATGCGGTCGGAACCATATTCATGCAGCCAATGTGCGAACAGGGTGGGGGAGGTGACGGCTACCGAACCAACGGTGACCATGCTTGCACCGCAACGGAAGGCCTCTTCTATGTCGGTGTCACTCTTGATGCCGCCGCCAAAGTCCACCACAAGACTGGTGGTTTCTGTGATGGAGCGTAGGACGGAGGTGTTGACGATGTGGCGTGACTTGGCACCATCAAGGTCCACCACGTGGAGGCGATGGAACCCCTGAAGCTCCAACTCCTTGGCTACTGCTGCAGGGTCGGTGGCGTAAACAGTCTTGTCGGCATAGTCGCCTTTTTTCAGTCTGACGCATTGGCCGCCTATGATGTCGATGGCAGGTATGAGTTCTATCATGGGTGGGTGGATGGCCAAGTTTGTGCAATGTGAAGGAAATTCTCAATGATGCGCTCTCCCACACGCCCGCTCTTCTCCGGATGGAATTGAGTGGCATAGAAATTATCCTTGTGGATGGCGGCGCTGTAGGGGTGAATGTAGTCGGCTGTGGCGATGGTGTGCTCACAGCAGGGTACATGGTAGCTGTGGACGAAATAGACGTACTCTCCTTCGGCGATGCCGTCTAAAAGAGGAGTGCTGAGGCGCGTGAGGCTGTTCCATCCCATGGCGGGAATCTTTTCCTCGTGACGGGTGGGGATGAAGCGGTGTACGTCGATGTCGAAGATGCCAAGACAGTCGGTGTCGCCCTCTTCGGAATGGCGGCACATCAATTGCTGGCCGATGCAGATGCCCAGGACGGGCTGGGTGAGTGAGCAAATTACTTGGTCAAGCCCTCGTTGGCGGAGATAGTCCATGGCGCCACGGGCCTCTCCCTGCCCGGGGAAAAGCACGCAGCTGGAATGCAACAAGGTCTCAGGGTCATCGGTGAGCAATGGGGTCACACCGAGACGCCTCAAGGCACTCTCCACGGAATAGATGTTGCCGGCGTTGTATTTCACGATAGCTGCTTCCATACCGTCAACTGAAAATGATTGTTTTGTTGTGGTAAGTCAGGATTTTCCGCTGGATGTGTTTGGTCACGGCACGGGAGAGCACGATCTTTTCCAGGTCTCGGCCTTTTAGCACAAGACTTTCAGGCGTGTCTTTGTGGGTGATGCGAACCACGTCTTGCTCGATAATGGGACCGGCGTCCAAGTCGGTGGTTACATAATGGCTTGTGGCACCTATGATCTTCACTCCACGTTCCCACGCTTGGTGGTAAGGCTTAGCTCCCACGAAGGCGGGGAGGAAGGAGTGGTGGATGTTGATGATGTGGTGGGGATAGGCGGCGATCATGTCCTCTGTCACAATCTGCATGTAGCGGGCAAGGACGATGAACGTCACTTTCTTCTCACGCAGCAAGGCCATCTCTGCCGCCTCCACCTCGTGCTTGTTGGAGTGGTCCTTCTCGATGGACCATACATAGTATGGGATGTCGAATTGCTCCGCAACATAGCGAAGGTCTTCGTGGTTGCTCACGATGCAAGGGATGTCGACATCCCATTCGCCAGCCTTGTAGCGAGCCAATAGGTCGTATAGGCAGTGGCTCATCTTGCTTACGAAGATGGCCATGCGGGGGCGGATGTCGTTGAAATAAAGGTTGAAGGTCATCTGGTAGCGCTGGGCATACAGCGTGGAAATGTATTCCTTGATCTTGTCACGGGGAATGAGGAAATCGTCCAACTCCCATTCAAGACGCATGAAGAAGACCCCATCTTGTCGGTCGACATATTGGTCGAGGTACACGATGTTGCCTTGGTTGTCGGTGATGAATTTGGTCACTTCCGAGATGATGCCTTGTTGGTCGGGGCAGTGCAGAAGCAATATGGCGGTGGGTCTCATCTTTCTTTTATCAAAATTTTAATGCAAAGGTACGAATTAGCGAGCGGAAAGCCAAACTTTTTTTAGCTTTTCCGAACGGAACAGCATTTGGATAAGCTTTTTTCTCCTTTTCAAACCGATTATTGTGATAAAAAAGAACTTCTGCATGCATTTTGTTCCTATACCCTCTTTCCATTAGGATATAAGTGACATGGATTCTCGTCATCATTCGGGTTGTGAAATCTGTAATCTATTTGCTTGCATTGATGTCTTGGAGCTTCGTTTTGTCTATTTGTGCATTTTTTTTGTCCGCTTTGCATTTTTTTGTCAGGAAAAATCTTCCTTTCATTAAAAAAACATAAAAAAATTTGCTCTTTTGACGATTTGTAATTATATTTGCAACACCTACAAAATTTAATACGACTCATTTATTTATAGGATATGGCTAAATATAACATTACAGAAAAAAAAGAAAAAGAGGCTGCGTATAGAAGTCTGGTAAGCCCGAAGCTGATGGATGAACTTAAAGAGAAAATACTTGACATCATTCTTATTCAGCAGAAGTACAAGGACAAGGATTATTCAGCGAAACGATTGGCAGAAGACCTCGGTACCAATACAAGGTACATCTCTGCTGTTGTCAATATGCGTTTCCATATGAACTATACATCTTTTGTCAACAAATACAGGATTGACGAGGCCATGACTTTACTGGTGGACAAAAGGTATCAACAACTCAATATGGAAGATATCAGTTCAATGGTCGGTTTCTCCAACAGGCAGTCTTTTTACGCTTCCTTCTTCAAAATCAACGGAGTGACACCGAGAGAGTATCGCATGAAGCATTTTGCACAGCATCCTTCACTCAAGGAAACTAAAAAGGAACCTAAGAAAGAAACTCGGCGTGGGAGAAAACCTGCTGAAAAAAATGTATGATTGTTGTCCCCTGATAGTTGGGATGACAGATTGAATGCAAGGAGCTGATGCAGTGTTGGCCATGACTCTGCTCACATGCCATAAGGATGTGAGACGATGGCAAGCCTCATCAGCTTCTTGCTTTTTAGTTAATTTTTTTCCAACTATTTCTTTTGTCTTGAAGTGCAATGCTCGATTTGTTTGGGAAAGAAATGATAGGATGAAATAAAACTTGAAATTGATGATGGATGATTTTTGTTATGCCGGGGAGCGTTTTGCTGACATACAGATGTTGAGATACCGGCTTGATGGATTTGAGAACTTGACCCCAAGACAGAAAGTCTATGTCTACTGCTTGGCGGAGGCTACCTTGTGGGGGCGTGACATCACCTTCGATCAGATGGGAAAATACAATCTGAGAATCAGAAAGTTGATGGAGGCTGTAGAGGCGTCCTTGGATTTTTCCTGTGACCAGCAACAGGCTGAGGCATTGCGGGTTTATCTCAAGAGATTGTGGTTCTCCAACGGCATACACCACCATTACGGAGGGGAGAAATTCGAACCAGGTTTCACTAAGAAGTTTTTGAGAGAGGTCGTGCAGAGAACGGATCCCCAGGAACTGCCATTGAAAACAGGAGAGGACGTGGAAGAGATGATGGCAGAGTTGTTCCCTGTCATCTTCGCCCCCGACGTCATGCCTAGGCGTACAAACAAGGCTGATGGAGAAGACCTCGTTGAAACGTCGGCGGTCAACTTCTATGAAGGGGTCACCCAGCAGGAGGTGGAAAATTATTACGCTTCTCTAAAGGATGCAAACGACAAGACACCGCCTTCATGGGGACTCAACAGCAAATTGGTCAAGGAGAACGGCGTATTGAAGGAAAAGACATGGAGGGTGGACGGTATGTACGACAATGCCATAAGGCATATCGTGGAATGGCTCAACAAGGCAGCCGACGTGGCTGAGAATGAGGAACAAAGGCTACTCATCGAACTCCTCGTTGCTTTCTACACCTCTGGCGACTTGCGCGACTTCGACAAATATTCAGTCAAATGGGTGGGATGCCATGAGGGAGACATCGATTTCATCAATGGATTCATCGAGGTGTATGACGACCCGCTGGCGCTTAAGGCCACCTGGGAGGGACTCGTGGAATACAAGGACCGAGAAGCAACCAAGCGCACCAGGACCATCAGCGACAACGCGCAATGGTTCGAAGACCATTCTCCTGTCGACGCGAGGTTCAAGAAGAAGGTGGTGAAGGGCGTCACCGCCAACGTAGTCTGTGCTGCCATGCTGGGGGGAGAAGAATACCCTTCCACGGCCATCGGCATCAACCTGCCCAATGCTGACTGGATAAGGGCGATGCACGGGAGTAAGAGCGTAACCATTGGAAATATCACCGATGCTTACGACAAGGCGGCTCACGGCAACGGTTTCAAGGAGGAATTTGTCATCGACAAGCCTACATTGGAGATGATAGAACGCTACGGCGACCTCACCGACAACCTCCATACCGACCTACATGAATGCCTCGGTCATGGCAGTGGACAACTCCTACCGGATACAAACCCTGACGCTCTCAAGGCATATGGAAACACCATCGAGGAGGCAAGGGCCGACCTCTTCGGACTTTATTACATGGCCGACCCAAAACTGGTGGAATTGGGACTGCTGCCAGATGGTGAGGCCTACAAGGCACAGTATTACACCTATATGATGAATGGGCTGATGACCCAACTCACACGCATACGTCCGGGGAACAACATCGAGGAGGCTCATATGCGAAACCGCGCACTCATCGCACGATGGACGGCAGAACACGCGGCAGAGGCTGTAGGCTTGGTCAACGTGGAGGGGAAAACCTATTTGAGAATTCTCGACTACCAAAAGTTGCGAGACGCTTTTGCACAACTTCTGGCGGAAGTGCAGCGCATCAAGAGCGAAGGCGACTTTGAGGCCGCAAGGGAATTGGTGGAACGCTATGCCGTGAAAGTGGAACCGGCGCTCCATCAGGAAATACTGCAACGATATGACAAATTGAATCTTGCGCCATACAAGGGATTCCTCAATCCAAGACTCATGCCTGTGCGTGACGAACAAGGCGAAATCATTGACATCGCCGTGGACTATTCTGAAACCTACGAACAACAGATGAGGCGTTATTCCAAGGAATATGCCATGGGATGATAGGGTAATGACGCTTGTCGAACTATAGACCAACATCATGGACAAAGATGACAGACTCAAGCAAATCAAACAGTCGTTCCGACTGCTGATGAATGGAGAAGCTTCGCGTTACATGCGCGAGAATGGTGTCAACTACCATCTCAACTGGGGGGTGGCTTTCACCGACTTGAAAAAAATGGCCGAAGAATACGGCAAGGACTACCATCTGGCTGTTGAACTTTGGAAGGAGAACATCCGCGAGTGCAAGATCTTGGCTACTCTCACCATGCCGTATGAAAAGATGTCGCCGGAACTGGCTGATTTGTGGATGGAGCAAACCGACACCGTGGAGATGGCGGAGATGCTGGCGCACAATTTGCTGCAACACCTCGATTTCACACCGGTGATGGCTTTCGAATGGATTGCATCAAGCTTTCCGCTTCGGCAGGTGTGCGGCTATCACATCATTTCTGGCAAACTGGCCAGGGGAGAGGAGCCTGACACGCGTGGAATAGCCGAACTCTTGGACCAGGCGGTCGTAGCCATGCACGATGAGTCTATGGCTGTCCGCCATGCGGCATACAATTGCCTCAACCGTCTGGCGGCACTCGGCGACGATTACGAAAACCTTGTGGAGAAAGCATTGAAGATGGCTTAGCACCTTTCGGCGATGCTCTTGGCGACGACATAGGCTGTTGTCCACGCGGCTTGGAAATTGAAACCGCCGGTCACACCGTCTATGTCGAGAACCTCGCCTGCGAAAAAAAGACCGGGACGTACCTTGCTCTCTAATGTGGAAGAGTTCACGCTGCTGAGTGAGATACCACCGCAAGTCACAAATTCATCGCGGAAAGGGGCGCGACCGGTCAGTACCACCTCGTCGTTGGTCAACACGTTTGCCAGACAGTTGAATGCCTTTTTGCTCATCTCGCCCCAACGTGGGGTGGGAGAGTTCACGCCTGCCTTGCCCAGCATATATTGCCACAAGCGATGCGTCACTCCAAGAGGTGACAGAGTGGACAGTTGCTTCTGACGATGTTCCACCGTCATACGAGACAATGCGTCACGTACTTCACCCTCTGCCTTTCCTGTCCAGTTGATGCCGACCACGCCGTGGTAGCCATTGTCATGCAAATGGCGGGCGGCATGACTTGACAGTTTCAATATGGCTGGACCGCTCAGTCCCCAATGGGTGACAAGGACTGCACCTTCTGTGCGATGTTTCGTGCCAGGCAAGTGTACGATGCATTTCTCATCCACAATTCCCATCAATGCTTTCAATCGCTCATCGGCGATACTGAAAGAGAACAGAGAGGGGACGGGAGACTCGATTTTGTGACCAAGGTCGGCCAACCACTGGAGACCGGTGGAATGAGGGGAACCGCCCGTGGTCACTACGATGTTGTCGAAGTCGCTCAGTTCCTCGATGTTGCTGACACGATGACGGGTATGAACAGTGACACCCAGACGGTCGGCAGTGTGCAGGAAACAGTCGATGATGGCATGGGAGTCTTGGGCGGCGGGGAACACGCAATGGTCGGTTTGAATCGTCAAGGGCACGCCGTGGCGCTCAAACCATTCATAGGAGGATTGTTGGTCGAAAACGTTCATGAGACGTTTCATCAACCTGTGTCCGCGGGGGTAGACCTTGCTCAGGTCGTTCACGCCTTCGAAGGTGTTGGTACAGTTGCAGCGGCCGCCTCCGGAGATTTCCACCTTTGCAAGCACGCGGTTGGCGCGTTCGAAGATGGATACCTCCAGCTCAGGGCACATCTCTTTCATGTTGATGGCGGTAAAAAAGCCTGCGGCACCGCCGCCAATCACAGCTACAGTTCGTTTATTCATAAAACTGCCACATTCCCTTCTTTTTGACTACAAATGTAGCATGTTATTTCCACTTTTGCAAAAAATAGCCTTATTTTTATAGTTTTCCTTTATCGTCCCATGGCTCCCATTGTCCCCATCGCTCTCCTCATCTCTCCCTCTATGAGGCTTGTTCTCCGTAAGTGGCCTTTACCGCCATCACCAACATCATCGTTTTTCATCGTTCTTCCTCCTCCAAAAAAGAAAAAACTTTGTCAGTTTGTTGATATAATCGTTTTTTTCACTATATTTGCATTCTTAAAACCGGTTTCATACCATTTAAATATCAACGTGATGAAAAAGCTACTACTGCTGCTCTTTGCATGTCCGATGTTGGCTTTTGCCCAGCCCGAGGGCACACCTCCTTCCGTTTTGTCGAAAGGTAACTTGTCTCTGACTCAACTCAGGAGTTGGACTCATCAGGAAGCAATAGGCGACCTTGACAAAGATGGGGTGTCCGATCTTGTGGTTATGGCCACACCCGACTTCCCTGATTTCATCGAGAAAAGGGACGACGGTTACGAATACAATTACAACCAGCCGGTCTTGGCCATCTTCTTTGGCGAAAAGGACGGGAGTTATCGTTGTTTCAAACAATATGAGAATGTCATTCCTCGACGCATTGATTCCTTCATGAGCGTGGACTGCGATATTCAGGTCTTAGCCAATGGGGTCATACAGATTGGGTTGGATTATTTCAGCTCCATGGGGTCGTGGGGAAAGAGTGACTACAGCTATAAGTTCAGGTTTCAAAATGGCGACTTTTTCCTCATCGGGCAAGACGAGCATAACTATATGCGCAACACCGGAGAGGCTGAAACGACCAGCTATAATTACCTTACAGCAAGGAAACAATATGTCACTTTCAACATGTTTGACGAAAAGGTCAAGAAAAAGGAGAAATGGAGCCGGCTGCCCAAGAAACCGCTCAGAAAGCTTGGCACCTGGCTGTTGGGAGAGGACGATGAAGGAATGTAAATCATGTTAAAAAACGTCATTCTGTTAAAGATATGCGAAAAAGATTGTAATTTTGCATAATTAAAAACATTATTTTGATATGATTTCTTTTTTAGTGAGTCTCTTGGTGCTCATAGCAGGCTATTTCGTCTATGGCAAGTTCGTGGAAAAGGTCTTCGGACCTGATGACAGGCCGACACCGGCTGTCTCAATGACCGACGGGGTGGATTATTTGCCGCTTCCAACGTGGAAGGTGTTCATGATACAGTTCCTCAACATCGCCGGAACGGGGCCTATCTTCGGAGCCATCATGGGTGCATGGTACGGACCGGGCGCCTATATCTGGATTGTGTTGGGATGTATCTTCGCGGGAGCCATGCACGACTTCTTCAGCGGTGTGCTATCCATCAGGCACGGTGGTGCCAACTTGCCAGAGCTCATTGGGACTTATCTGGGTAAGAACGCAAAAGCGGTGATGCTTGTCTTCTCCGTATTCCTGCTCGTCATGGTGGGAGTGGTGTTTGTGTATAGTCCGGCCTTGCTGCTGCAAAACATGGCACCCTTGGGTCTCATCGTGTGGGTGGTGGTTATCTTCGTCTATTACATACTTGCCACCATGCTGCCCATTGACAAGATAATCGGTCGTTTTTATCCCATTTTCGCATTCTCCTTGCTCTTCATGGCAGCCGCGCTGTTAGTGGTGCTGTTCATCAAATGGCCTGCCATCCCCGAGCTATGGACAGACTTGTCGCAAGCTAATCATAACGACCCCGCATCGCTTTTGGGGGCTGAATCGTTTATTGCTAAAAATCCCGTGTTCCCGTGTCTCTTCCTTACCATAGCATGTGGTGCCATCAGTGGATTCCATGCCACGCAAAGTCCGCTCATGGCTCGTTGTCTGAAGAGTGAGCGACTGGCAAGGCCCATCTTCTATGGCTCGATGATTACCGAGGGACTTGTGGCGCTTATCTGGGCATCGGTTTCAGCCTATTTCTTCTACTACGGAGGATGGAGAGAGGTCGTGCCAGAGGCTGTCGTCCAACAGTTCAATGAACAACTTCAGGGTGATTCTCCAAAGACACTCGTGCAATTCTTCACCGCTCCGGCGGTTGTTCAATATGTCTGCTCGGGATGGCTCGGGGTCTTCGGAGGCATCCTCGCCGTCCTTGGCGTGGTGGCGGCACCCATTACATCGGGTGACACAGCTTTCCGCAGCGCAAGGCTCATCATTGCCTCTGCCTTGAAGGTGGAGCAACGCACCATTGCCAAACGACTGTATATCGCACTGCCCATGTTTGCCGCTTCCATCCTCTTGCTCGTATGGCAGATGGAAAACCCGGACGGATTCAACACCATTTGGCAGTATTTCGGATGGGGCAACCAGACACTCTCTGTGTTCACCTTGTGGGCCATCACCGTCTATCTTGCACGAAATCACAAACCATATGTCATCAGTCTCATTCCCGCACTTTTCATGACCACCGTATGCTCCACTTTCATCTTCGTCAGTCCGAATGGAGTCAATGCCATCGAAGGGGTTAACATTCCGTTGTCCATAGGTTATGGATTGGGATTGGCATGCTGTGTCTTGGCAGTGGTGTGGTTCACTGCATGGTATAGGAAATTCAGTAATACCGAAAATAATAAGTTGTAATTAATTGATTGAAAGGAAAGAAAAGATGAAGAAATTTTATTTGTTGGTCGTGGCACTCGTGGTGACCATGACGGCCAGCGCACAGTTTGAGCAGGGCAAGACCTATATCAGCGCCTCGCTCTCGGGGTTGGACCTCAATTATAATGGCTCCACCAAGTTCAGTTGCGGACTGGAGGCCAAAGGTGGTTATTTTCTTGAAGACAACCTCATGCTTTTGGGCAATGTGGGGTACACACGCGTAGGTGGCGACGACCCCTCTCCGGACAGGTTTGTCTTCGGAGCCATGGGACGTTATTACATCATACAAAACGGCATCTATCTTGGGGCTGGAGTCAATTACAAGCATTCCAACCATTCCTACAATGATATCATGCCGACAGTGGAAGTGGGATACGCCTTTTTCATCAACCGCACTGTCACCATCGAGCCTGCTCTCTATTACGAGCAGTCGATGAAGAACCATGGTGATTATTCCAACGTGGGAATCAGGTTGGGACTGGGTGTCTACCTCTTTACCAACAAAAACTGAATGTACCAGCAATATCCCTCGACACTACTTGAGAAAGCGGTGGGCGAGTTCGCCAAATTGCCTGGCATAGGGCGCAAGACGGCCTTGCGCCTTGTATTGCACACGCTTCGACAGCCTGTTGCCGACGTGGAGAGTTTCACAGAGGCTGTGGGAAGATTGAGACGTGAGGTCACTTATTGTGGCATTTGCCATAACATCAGCGACGCGCCTGTCTGCTCCATCTGCTCCGACACGAAACGAGACCGTTCCGTCGTTTGCGTTGTCGAGAACATACAGGATGTGATGGCTGTCGAGAACACCCAGCAATTCCATGGATTATACCATGTCTTGGGAGGTGTCATCTCGCCCATGGATGGAGTGGCTCCTTCCGACTTGCAGATACAGTCGCTCGTCGAACGTGTGGAAGCGGGTGGGGTGGAGGAGGTCATTCTTGCTCTGGGAAGTACCATGGAGGGAGACACCACCAATTTTTATATCTCAAGGAAACTCGCTCCCTTCGACGTGAATCTCACGGTGTTGGCTCGGGGCATCTCGGTAGGCGACGAATTGGAATATACCGACGAGGTGACATTGGGGCGCTCCATCATCAACCGCACGCCTTTCGGAAAGTAGGTGCGGACTCTGGAAATAAAATAATGAATGACAATGAAGAAGACAAGAACGGTATTGTTGACAACCTTGTGGGGAGCGCTTCTGTTGGCGCTGCTCATCATTTTGGCGTATGAGATGTCGGTTGTCGTTCCGGGGAGGCTCGCAGGCAACGTCGTGGCGGAATATGGTACGGCTGTGATTCTCGAGTTGTTGGCACTGGTGCTCATACCCCTTTCGTTTTGGCTTTTCAGATGGAAGAAGGTAAGGGAGGACTTGGGACAAAGGAAGGAAGATGCATTGCTCTTATGGGGAATGGTCAGGTTGCTGATGCTGTGTCTTCCCATGTTGGCAAGCATCTTGGCCTATTACTTCTTCCTCACCCCCACTTTTTATTATCTCGCACTAATCTTGGCCATCTGCCTTTTCTTCGTATATCCATCGGCAGGCAGGTGTGCAAGGGAAGTGGAAACAGGTAAACCGAAGGAATGAAACTTACTGTCGTCATTGTCAACTACAACGTAAGGCATTACTTGCACCAATGCCTTTACAGCCTGCGCCGGGCCATCAAGGGGCTCGACGCAGAGGTGTATGTTGTGGACAACCATTCTCGTGACGGTAGTGTGGGCTACGTGTCCAAATATTTCCAAGAGGTTAATTTTGTGGAGAGCAACCACAACTTGGGATTCGCCAGGGCCAACAACATCGCCATAAGGCAGTCGGAGGGGGAGTATGTGCTGCTCCTCAACCCCGACACTGTGGTCGGAGAGGATACCATACGCAATGTCTTGCAGTTCATGGACGAGCATCAGGAGGCCGGTGGTGTAGGGGTGCGTATGCTGAAGGCTGACGGCACAAAGGCAATGGAGTCGAGAAGGGGGCTGCCCACACCAATGACATCTTTTTATAAGATGGTCGGGTTGTGTAAGCGTTTTCCCGACAGCAAGACCTTTGGAAAGTATTATATGAGTTATTTGCCGTGGGACGAGCCGGTGCAGATCGAGGTGATCAGTGGGGCGTTCTGCATGCTTAGAAGGACGGCAGTGCAAAAAGTGGGGCTGCTTGATGAGGACTTCTTCATGTACGGGGAGGACATCGACTTGTCATATAGGTTGCTCAAAGGCGGATTCCAAAACTGGTACCTTCCGGAAACCATACTCCACTACAAGGGGGAGAGCACGCAGAAGTCTTCTTTCAGATACGTTCATGTGTTCTACGAAGCCATGCTCATCTTCTTTAGGAAGCATTATGGCAGTTCCAGCCTTTGGCTCACCATCCCTATCAAGATGGCCATATACCTCAAGGCGACTTTGGCACTCATCCAGATGCAGATGGCAAAGATGAGGAAGGCGTTGGGGTTCTTCAGCCCGAGAAGGAGAAGGGAGCCCGACTACATCTTCATCGGTTCGGTGTCTTCCATCACGCAGTGTAGGAAATTGGCAAGGAAAAAGGGATTGTCCGGGGAATTCATCGTCGCAAATGAAAAAGTTAGGCCGGAGGGGCATCTCTCCTTGTTGGATGAAATCACCACTTCGAAAACCATCAAGTACATCGTGTATGACATCGAGGCTTATGCGTTCAAAACCATTCTCGACATCTTTGCCCAGCAACCAGTCGAAAATGTGATGATTGGAACCTACAATCCTCGTACAAAAACCATTATCACGGCGGAGGAAATACTCAAATGATTGGATTTTATGAAGACAAGGCATTGAGGCTTAGGGCTTTGGAACCAGAAGACCTTGATTTTCTCTATGCCATTGAAAATGATGTGGAACTATGGGACGTGGGCAATGCCAATGTGCCTTATTCCCGTTTTTCGCTCAACAACTACCTGCTCTCCTCTTCCTCAGACATCTACGCCGACAAGCAGATGAGGCTGGTCATGGAAGACAACCATGGAACCCCAGTGGGGTTGCTCGACATCTTCAATTTTGACCCGCGTCACAGCAGGGCCGAACTGGGCATCGCTGTGGAGAAACGGGTGCGCAATCATGGGTATGGGTGCAAGGCCGTAAGGCTCGCCGTCGAATATGCCAAAAGTGTTCTCCATTTGCATCAATTATATGCTGTTGTGGGTGCCTACAATTCATCCTCGCTGAAAATCTTTCAAGAAGCAGGTTTTTCTAAGGGCGCAACACTGAAAGAATGGATTTTTGATGGGCAATGTTACCATGATGCATTGGTGATGCAAATTTTTATGTAAAAAAACGAGGAAAAATTTTTTTAATTAGAAAAATATTCCTAACTTTGCATCCGCAAATCAGAATAATGACCGATAAGGTGCGTTAGTTCAGTTGGTTAGAATGCCGGCCTGTCACGCCGGAGGTCACGAGTCCGAGTCTCGTACGCACCGCATAGCCCGCCTAAAAGGTGGGCTTTTTTAGTGTTATGGGCAGAAACAAATTTTCACAAAAGGAAATACAAGAGATTGCAAAACTCTTGAGAATGAAGAACGAGGGCAATCGTGCCAAGCAGAAATGCATCAGGCACACCCTCCGTGTGGACTATGAGTTCAATATCTCCGATTTCAACGAACCAGGAAAGGCTTTCGGTGAGGAGGAACTGATGGCTGCTGTCAAGCGGGGAGCCATCGCCATACTCGACGACGCCACCATTGAGGCAATGAAGGAGAAAAGGGCCAGGGATAGGGCGCGCGACGAGGAGGAACGCCTGAAAGAGGCTGCAGAGAAAGGTGAACAAACCGACTGGCAGCAAGCATTGAAAGAATGGGAGGATTATTATAAGGACTCATGAAGTATCGGCTTTGGGCATCGCTCTTCATGTTTATAGTGTTGGCGTTTGGCATGGTTTTGCCGGCCCATGCTCAGTTTTTCTCCAAGATGCGTATCTTGGAGAAGAATTTCTGCGATACCATCCCCATTGAATTCCGCCGTGGTAGGATTATCATCCCGGTGGAAATTGAGGGACATGCACATCGGTTTATTTTCGATACCGGCTGTAGCGTGGGACTGATGTTCACTGACCGTGCCGTCTCCTTGAAAAAGAAGTTTGGCCTCACCTTGGCAAACGATGCGGCCGGTAATGTGCATCTTTCCGGTGTGAAATGCATCCCAGAGATGCATATTGGCCATGTCACAGTCAGAAACTACCGGGTCGTCCTCACTCCCACCCAAAGTATGGTCAATAACGAATACGACTGCCGTCAGATCGTTGGGTGCATTGGAAGTGACTTTGTCTCAAAGTGTCGTTCCGTGAAAATTGATACCGAAAAGGGCATCATGGTCATCACCGACAAGCAGGGTTTCTTTGATAGTGAAAAGGGCTTTCGTTTCTCGTTCAAAGAAGATGCAAGGGTGCCATATCTGCAGGTCTCGACTCGTGCTGACAAAACGCGATGGTGTCTGCTTGATACTGGCTTTCCTGGTTTTCTTGATGTGCGACGCAAAGATATCGCTGAGGCGGATACGCTCGACACCGCCATTGGGAGCATCACAGCCGGGGTCTATGGCAAGACCGACGAAGAGCGCCTGCTAATGCTTCGCTTGGACAGTCTACGCATAGGTGATTGCGTGTTCCGCCAAGTGACAACCAACTGTCAGTCTGCCAATGATTTTGTCTTGGGCAGTTTAATCCTTAAATACGGTTCGATGGTCATCGACTACAACACACACAAGATGATTTTCCACCCGTATCAATATGACAAAGGCGTGATGGTGGCAAACTCGTTCAACGATTTTATGTTGATGACACGCAATGACGACAATCTCTATGTCACCCTCGTGTGGAGCAAGAGCCGCGCCTATGCCCAAGGGATACGTTTGGGCGACCGCCTGACCCATATCGACGGTGTCGATGTCAGTGGCAACCCATGCGCCTATTTGAACCTTGCTCCCGGCGACCACGTCTTCACCTTTACTAATATGGAAGGAGAGATAAAAGAGATTCCGTTAAATAAGTGATCAGCGGGGACGGAGTTTTTGATTCAATGGAATTACTCCTCTTCGTCATCGCAATGGTCTCCGTCGGCTTCAAATTCTTGCTTCTCTGTTTTTGAGAACACGGGCTTCATTCCATCCCATTTGAAGGTGTGGATGAAGTAGCCCTGTGAATTTGTTTCTGTAATTTGCAATTCCTTGCCTTCTTCTGGCAAATCATAGTAGAATTTCCTGTCTTCAGTCGTTCTGAAACCGTCAATGATCTGCGGTTCAGGAGTAAGGGTGTGTCTCTTGGCGTCGTAGTCGTAGAAACATACGAAATGTATGTTGGGGGTATTGTCAACCCCACCAAAATATATTCCGAGCAAGCGGTGCCCATTGGAACGCTTCCAGTAGCATGCTCTCATGAATTCGTGCCGTTCTGCGTTACCCCACCAGTCGACTTGGACAAAACCGTTCTTAGGCTTGTTGTGTACAACAATTTGGTCATTGTTATAAGCGTCTCTGCCCACCACGCCTTTTCTCATCGTTTTGACAGCCGAGCGAAGCATCCATGTGGGCCACTTCTTATTGAAACAGTCAAGCATGGTGACAAGAGAACCATCGGGCACATCCTTCAGGGTAATGTTCTCCCACTCGTTGGCAATTACTTCCAAGTCTGTTGAACCACTGAACATATTCTGACCTGCTGCTGTCATGCTTGTTATCAGCGTGATCAAGGTCACCAAAATATACTTCTTCATAAACAATACTTTTTGTGTGTTAAATCATCTTTTGACTTTCACCGCAAATTTAATCCTATTTATTCATTCTTGCAAATATTACCATGATTTTTGTTGAATTGAGTGGAACGTTGGAAACAGGAAATAATTCATATAGTGCGAAAAAATACCTATGGATTTGGAACTATAATATGGTTTTCTATTATCGCAACGTTTTCTATTGATGCTTACAGCTATGCTGAACAATGGAAAGAATTTCCTTACATCGTAGCCCTGACGGACAGCGACCCGACCTCAACAAGAATCTCAAGCCTTACAGCCAACAATCACAGAATGCTACGACCTAAGTGGTCGCCGCACAAACCAGTCTCAGCGAGGCTTTTTTTTGATGCTTTCTTACATTTTTCTATCGATTTGAGGCACATTCCATTCTCTTTTTTATATATTTGCATGGGATTTTTACCATCTCACCAGAACGATGCCACGACGCTGAAAAATGGGGAATGTAATAATACTGCTATTGGTTTTATGAATAGGAAGAACGCTACCATATCGGTGCTGTTGATGGTCAGTTTGGGACATCTGTTGAACGACATGTTCCAAGCGGTCATACCTTCCATTTACCCGATGATCAAGGAAACGTTGGGCTTGAGCTTCATGCAGATAGGAGCCATCACCTTGACCAATCAGGTCACATCGTCGCTTCTGCAGCCGGTGGTGGGCTATCTGTCCGACAAGCATCCTCGCCCCTATAGGTTGGTCATCGGCATGTGCTTCACGCTGACAGGATTGTTGCTGCTTTCTGTCGCCGACAGTTTCCCATTGGTGCTGCTGTCTGTAGCTTTTGTTGGCGTAGGCTCTTCGGTGCTTCATCCCGAGTCGTCGAAGGTGGCGCGGTTGGCATCCGGAGGGGCTAAAGGCATGGCGCAGTCCATATTTCAGATTGGAGGGAATGTTGGACGTGCACTCGGACCTGTGGCCGTTGCGCTGATAGTGGTTCCTCATGGACAAGGCAGCATACGTTGGTTTGCCGTCCTTGCATTGGTTGCCGTATGGGTGCTGGCAAGGATTGGACGATGGTATAAGAGGCAGATAGAGCAATACGTTGGCGGCAAGTCCAAATTCGATATGGAGAATGATACCCATTTGACACGCCGCCAAGTCGTCGTTGCCTTGATTGTGTTGTTGGTGCTGATGTTCTCCAAAGATTTCTACACCGCCAACATCCAAAACTACTTGACATTCTATATGATTGACAAGTTCGGACTGAGCGTCACGGCTTCGCAATATGTGCTTTTCGCCTTCCTCGTATCCACAGCAGTAGGTCTGCTGGTTGGCGGAGAGGTGGGTGACCGCTATGGACGTAAGTATGTCATCTGGGTGAGCTTCCTTGGTTCGTCTCCCTTCGCCCTTTTGCTGCCCTATTGCAACCTGACTTGGACCATCGTTCTTGTCATCCTTGTGGGCATGGTGATGTCGTCCGCCATGTCGGCCATCCTCGTTTATGGCACGGAACTGCTGCCTGGCAATGTCGGCATGATTTCTGGCGCCTTCTTTGGCTTGTCGTTCGGTCTTGGCGGTATCGGCTCCGCCCTCTTCGGTTGGCTGGCTGATATTTCCAGTATTCAGCATGTGTTCCAGTTGACGGCATTCCTGCCCCTGCTTGGAATAGTGACCTATTTCCTGCCGAACATCAAGGACAGATAGTTTTCTTGGCATTCGTTTGCAAAACTTGATTCATAATAACCACCAAATATTAGAAAGATGCGAAAAATACTGTTACTGTTGAGTGTGTTTTGCTGTATGACAGCAGGAGCACAGGAGTATGTTGTCCCCTCAACCAACATCAATGCAAAGGGATATCCCCATGTGTTGTCAGACAACAGCGTGGAATTCAAAATCCGTTCGAATGAGGACTTGAGTCAGATGAAGGTCTCGCTCGACCCCTCGTGCCGGTTTGAGAAACAGGAGGATGGCACATGGATGGCCCACACAAAGCCATTGGTGCCCGGTTTCCATTATTATTGGTTCAACCTGGGCGGGATGGAACTGTCCGACCCGGCCAGCAAAAGTTATTTCGGTTGTGGTAGGATGACCAGCGCCATTGATATTCCAGAGGCTGGCTGCACTTTCTATGACATCAAGGATGTGCCACATGGCAAGGTCAGCATCGTCACTTATTACTCGAAGGTGAGAAAAGCCAATGCCACGATGTATGTCTACACCCCTGCAGGATATTCCACTAACAGCAAGCGCTATCCCGTGCTTTACATACAGCATGGCGGGGGCGAAGATGAAACGGGGTGGACTCTTCAGGGCAAGACCAACTACATCCTTGACAACCTCATCGCAGAGGGCAAGGCAAAGGAGATGATTGTCGTGATGTCCAATGGCAACATCACTGTTCCTGGCACGGGCTTCGGCTATTCCATCGAGGGCATGAAAGGCTTTGAGGCCGAACTCACAGAGGTCATCATTCCTTTTGTGGACCAGAACTTCCGAACCCTCGCCGACCCGCAGCATCGGGCGCTCTCCGGACTTTCCATGGGAGGCGGTCAATCCTTCTTCGTCGGACTGCAGCATACGGAACTCTTCAGTTATATCGGCGTGTTCAGCACCGGTGTCTTTGGCGGCATTCGTGAGACCAAGTCCTTCGATGCAGAGGCTGCCATGCCCGGCCTTCTCTCGCAACACGAGAAATACAACAAGGCGCTGAAACTGTTCTATATCTCTGTAGGCACCGACGACCCACGTTTGTCTTCCACCCAGAAAGCGGTGGCCGACATGAGGCAGGCGGGTTTGAACATCACCTTCAACTCGTTCCCCGGCGACCATGAGTGGCAGGTGTGGAGGAAGTCGCTCCATGACTTCGCGCAGAAATTGTTTCAATAAAGGCTGTCACGTCTATTCTTTTGAATCCACATCTGGTACATCGGAATAGAGGTGTTCCCAATGCATTCGAAGGGGTGGCAGAACGACTCTGCCGCCCCCTTTTAATTCATGATGATGTAGCCACTTTCCTTTACGATTTTGTTGTGCTGACCTGATACCAGTTGATAGAACAACTGGTAGGCGTCACTTCACCTTTTTGAAATTCAGCACCTTGTCTGAACCAACGGGAAGCCAAGTCATACTCTTGGTTGAAATGCGCTGTATTTCATATTCTTGCATACCATCGTGTTGTGCATTGAAGATGAGCAACCTACGGTTGTCGCCTGTTATCGTATAATTGCACAGGATGGTCGTATCGCCGGCAAAAACGTCATATGCGTGAATGGTGCAGTCGCCACTTGTAAAGGGGACGCCGGGAGTAAAAGTGTACTGCACATAACCCTCTGCGACAACTCCTGTGTCATACACCTGCTGCCACGTGCCCGTAAGCAGGCCTGTCTGCAACTCTTCATCATCGTTGCTGCAAGAGGCAAGGAAAACGGCAGAAAGCATCACAAAGGCGATGGAATATATAGCTGTCTTCCGCCCTTTTGCAAATACGTTTGATGTTCTCTCGTCAAATCGCGTTCTACTCCAATTCTTCATAGTTTTCATTTTCGTTTTGTTTTTTGTTTTCATTTGATATAATACCAAAATCAGGAATTCTTGTATCACCAAGTGCAATTTTTTTCTTGGATGAAGATAAATATCAGTAGGGGTTGTTTTTCTACTGCTAAATAATGGAATTTTCATCAAAATGTATTATATTTGTGGCGAAAACGATTAGATTAGCCAATTTGGAAAATGAAATATCTTCAAAATGAGTATTGGGGTAATTTTGATGTCAATTTAATAATTTTATCATGAAAAGAATTGTTTTATCAGCCGTGTTGTTGACGGCAGCGTTTTCTGCCCAGGCGCAGAATTACACGCTTGACGGTGTTGAATACAAAACCGAAACAATACCTGTTGTAGTGTCCAACTTCAACGGACAAACGCTCTCTGTCGCCCCTAAAGGGAAGAACAAGACCGTAACTCTAATAAGGACCAAATTCTCAACTCCTTTGGATGATTACAACGCACTGGCGCTGCCAGAACTGAAAGTCGGAAACATCATAGGGCACCCGACTCTCGGTTGGGACGACACAGACTACCGCATACCCGACATCGTGCCTGAGGTATACGACAACGAATGGGTTCTGAACGATGTCTTCTACGACGGCGACTATCCCGTGGCAACTTATGGAAGGGCACCGAAAACAGAACTCCTGCCGTGGGGACAATCGGAGAAGGACATCTCACGGCGAGGCCGAGACCCGCACCTGATCATGCTCGTCGACCCCTCGAAAGAGGTGAAGAAAGTGTATAACACATCTTCGATGACTTTCCCACCCAAAAACCGTGCTGCCGATATCGACAGGCAATCGGTCAACTGGGCTGTCGTGAAGGATGGCATACTATACTTCAGCATTTCTGGTTTGATGGGTTTTGACAAAGGGCAAAATGCGTATGTTGTAGCTATCGACATCGCCACAGATAAGACATTATGGGTCAGCAAACCAAATACCTGCAACTCTGACAACTTCCTGGTCATTGACAATTCCATCGTCTGTGGATTCGGTGACTCAGGTAAACCTGATTTTATTAACGTCTTGAATAGGTTTACGGGTGTCCAGAAGCAACAGCTTTGGGTGGCTAATGCACCTCATTGGTTGGCTCTCGGCAGCGACGGCATGCTCTATGTTTCTCTTTATGACACGCATGTGGCCTTTAAGGTAAGTCGGTGATGCTGGAAAATGCGAAACTCATTTGAAACACTGAAAGTTATCGAACCTCATTGAAAATATGAAATGAAAAGATTGTTAAGTATGATGATAGGGATGTTGTTATCAATGTCAGGCTTGACGGCTGACGCCCAAGACAAACAGACGACGTTCACTTATGGGACTCATACTTATACCATGGTCGGGACGCTCAATGCCGAGACATATGACGGCAATGCCACGGGCATGGTGACCTTCACGCATATACCCGCCGATTTTGCCGAGTTTGAAGCCGTGTACACACAGTTTTTGGGCATGACACCTCATGGTGCCGCAGCCATGATGCCCATGGCCATGGAACTGTATCGGCGCGACAGGGAAATAGGCCTTCAATGCCTGAAACTGCTGTGCTACCCCTCAAATGTCAACTCCGTCACTTCCATCCTCAACACCAAATTCGGACCGACAAAGTTTGCTCCGTCCAACGACCCTTACCTTCAGCCCTATCTGCCTGCAGCAGTGCTCAAGGGAGCCACACCAGATAATGGTTATACCCCTCAACGACCTTACACCGTGGAGATGAGGGCCAGCGTCAACAAACATCAGGATTTGCAATTCGCAGGTAGTGGACGTGTGGTCTATCTCTATGTGATGGGCAAGGGATGGGATACTGAGCAGCGACAGGTGGAGGTCATCCAGCAGCCTGGCAGTCTGCTTTGTCAAGTATTCAACTGTCCTTCGCTTTACACCCAGTGCAAGCAGATCAAGGGTCAATGGAAAGGATTGGAGTAACTGTCATCAGACTTGTCTGATAACTGACTTGTTGTAACGCTGAAAGGATAGGGAAATCCCCCTGGCTGATAGGGATTCCCCCATCTTTTGTTGTGTTTTTTTTCTTAACTTTGCACTATGGTCCAGAGTCGGACAGTTTAGCCTTGGTGATGGGCCTTCTTTCCTTTTGGGCTAAAGGAAAGTGAAGTCAACTTTTGCAATATCAATCAACACAATATCGATATGAAAAGACTTTTTACTATGATGGCTATGGCATGCTTGGTTGCTTTTGCCTCTGCCCAGAACATGAAACTCCATGTGAGTACGCCTGGTTCCTTGTGCACGCTTGTGGGGAACAATCAGAATGTGGAAAAACTGATTCTGACCGGCACCATCGACGACAGTGACTTGAGGTTCATCCGCTCTCTTCCCAATCTTCAAAAAATCGACCTTTATAAACTTTCTAACAAGCAACTTGGCGACTCGGCCTTCTATGGTATGAAAACTTTGCAGTATGCGCGTCTGCCCAAGAAACTTGTGCAACTGGGACGGTCTGCTTTCGAAGGATGTGTCAATCTTTCCAACATTCAGTTCTCCAATTATATGGCGGCCATTCCTGAGCAGATGTTGAAAGATTGTGTCTCTTTGGACAAAATCAATGTCTACAACAGCCATATCCAAAGCATTGAGAAAGGTGCTTTCATGAATTCCGGCGTGCGTATCATTCCGCTCCCACAGGAACTTAGGACGATAGAGATGACTGCTTTTGCCAACTGCAGTCGTCTTGAGATGATACGCATTCCACAATGGGTGACGGAGATTGGTGCGTTGGCTTTCGCCAATTGCAAGATGTTACGCTCTGTTGTCGTGCGTACGGAAAATCCTCCTGCTTGTGCTCCTGACGCTTTTGATGGATTGTCGAAATGCACGCTGACAGTCAATCATCCCGAACAGTACAGGAACCGTTTACCATGGAACAAAATCGACTTGGATTTCAATGAATACAATGGTAACGAACTGAAAACCGTCAGGAAATAATCACGTTCGAAATATTCTTTTCTATGATGAAATCGAGTAGGAGGTAAACACCTATGATTAGTGCTTGCCTCCTACTCGATTAATAGTATTATGTTGTTCCCCTATCATCATATCCCGAATGATCGAATTTGAGAATTATTATGAAAAACTGTCGCTATGGTGGCAAGGATTCTATTATTCGATAATTAGGGATGCAAAGAACACGTGATATTGGACACACTATTTCCGAACCATCTAAAGATATGAGCCATCGATGACCATAAGTTATCTTATTCAAAAAAGAAAAGGTTGTTGTAATTGTATTGTGTCAGTTCGGATTTCACGTCATCCAGTTCCTTCATCTTTGCAGGTGTGGCCTTGAGACCATATAGATTGATGCAGTCACGCAGCCGAGAGGCAAACTTGACCATTTCGCGGTCTAACTCCTCTTTGGTGGTCGTGACATGCTCTTCAATAGCCTCCTTCAGTTCGGAGATGATCATTCCCGAGAAGAGTCCGTGGAGCTTATAGTCAATGGCAAACTTGTTTGCATGGCACCATATGCCGATGCATGTCTTGTCGCGAAGGAATTGTACATGGCTGCTGCCGACTATTAATCGCTCAAAGTCGATGCCGTCTTTGCAGGGTATGGCAAACAAACCTCTCCCGTCGCCATGACCAAGCATCATGATGGTGTCGTCGTCACGGATGGCACGGATGACATTCATGTTGGTGTGTTTCTCAGTGACATGTTTTTTTATGTCATCACGCTGGTTGTAAATCAGCGAGAGAAATTGTGTTGTGGGGTCATAGGGATGTATGATTGTCATATATGGCAATTTGTTATGTTTTTTACTCTTCCTTTGCGAATGATGTCGGATTTAGCCAATCATCCTGCTGTGAAAGCAGGACGTGGGATGCCTTCTCACATTAGTAATATTGGAAACCGAGCATCAATCTGTCATTTTGGGTATAGGTTTTTACTAAACTACAACAAAGCCAACTTGCAAGACCCCCTGATATAATAGCAGAATCTCTCTATGCAAGAGGACGCTATCTCGTTGGTAAAGAGGATGCGGCTGGATATTGGTGGCAACAAGCCTATCAAGATGCTATTGGGGCTTCATATGGGACTTGTAGGTGTCTTAGTTCACGCGAAATGATAGATTCAATGGATTCCAACGTTCTTATTATTATGGTATATGCAATTAATATGGTGCACGTTTAAACTCAGTATTTCCTTATGTATGATTCGACATGACCAATAGAAACATTTCGATGGGAATCACATCTATGATAGGCAATCATTAACCAAACACAAAATAGTATTCAACGATGTCAAGCAACATGTTCCATAAGATGATGATCAGCTCTATGCATTTTTTGTAGGGTATTACCATTATCATCTACAACAATGAAGAGAAAAGAAAAGAAACTAAAGTCAAAATTCGGCAAATCCTACAGGTTTCACTGGGTGGAGAGTCGTCCATGGCTTATGAAGTATGACCGCAAGTATGTGGCCCGTCACTCTTATGGTGCAAGGCATCTTCCTTTTTCACGAGGCAATGTCGGTGATTTGCATGCTAGCTTCTTCATGTGGAAAATGAGAGATTACATCGAAAGATTTCTCCTAAAGCATGTGGGAATGGATGTCGACAAGGTATTCCATCTGTTCAGCAGGATGGGCTGGAGAAACTCCAACGACATGTATGAAATGTGGAGTCTCTATGTTGCTCCTTGTTACAATAGCCATGAGGGGTTGTTCTATGTCTCTGAGGACAACGCCTTGAATGCCTATTCAAATGGTGATGATGCCAGTGAAGAGTCCGAACAATCGGAACAGCCCGAAGGGTCCGAAGTGATACGACCCTTTGGGGAAATCAACAACAGCCAAATGCTTCATAATTCCTTGGTCAAGGTTCCTGGGGTCTGGTGCTGCAGGCGTTGGCTCAGGAATGGTGTGTATATTGACAGAATGGGCAAGTTTTATGTGAAGTATGAAGGTCGGGTCCTTCTCTGCAATGTCTATCACATCGTCTGCCGTGACAGGCGGCTCTTGAGACTGGCCTACGAGGGCTATTGTAATGTGACTATACTCGGCGTCAATCGCAAGAAACGCATATTTCACCACTTTTTATGGTATGGTGCGAATGAAAATCTGGAGGACATGAAAAATCCCTATGGGTTTGTCTGTTGGAAATGGTTTCATGACCTACACCCCATGATCAATATTAGTGAAGTCCGCTGTCAGTTGAAATAAGTAATTAAACGAACACGAAATAGCCGAAAGAAATTAATATTTGCATATCGATTGTTTCGGTTATTTCGTGTTCTTTTTTCATCGTGCCTCTCCCAAACTACTCCATAAGGAACCATGGAATGATGATATGAACGAAAGCAGCAACTGGGATGAAAAATATCCTTCTTGGTATTACTGCAATGCCTGTTTCCAATACATCTTGGCATCACCGCCATATTCGTCGGTCAGTAGTGCCAGGAACAGGTTGGCGTCTTTATTGATGTCGGTACTGCCATACTGTTCTGGGTCACGGTTGACTCTCAGGCTGGTTATTCTGTAATCGCCTCCGTATTCCTCATACTTGGCTTCGAAGATGCAGATTCCCGTCCAACTGCGGAAATAGCGGATGGTGTCCTCATCGCAGTACATGAACCAGTGGTCTTCCATGGCTTCGGGAATGTGACCATACTTGATGATGTGCATCGCTTCGCTTGGTATCGTCACATTCAATGGGATGACCGTTTCCTTTTCTGGCATGGGCAGGTTTTTCCAACTGTCTTTTGTCGCCACCTCGCTTTTTGGAGGTATGGGGTTCTCACCATTGAACCGCTTGGCGGAGTTGCCGGCACCCATCGTCCACATCTTGAGTGCCTTCATTTGGTCTGCGGTTGGTTGGGGATTGTCCATCCCTTCAAACTCTTCGGCGAACGGCTTGAAATTGCCTTCCGGATTATGTTTTTGATGAGCGTTGTGGTCGTCGAGTATGGCGAACACGATTTTCTTGTATCTGTTCTTAAACTCTGGCTCGTCCATCACCTCATGGAACAGCCGTGCCACATGCCGGGGTGGGTTGTGGAATGCCCCGCATCCCAAGGCGCCGAGCACCAGCGAATCGTGGCCGTGAACCAGTCCGATGCGGAAGATGGTGAGTATTTTGTTCTTGACAGGTTCCACAAGGTGGTCTGCTATCATGTTGTCAGCAGTCAGGTCGGGGCGGTTCATGCCTGCCACCGAGATGAACGATAGGGCGACAGGGGCGTCCAACAGGGCGTACCCTTTCTGCTCGCTTTCCCGGAAATAGATGGTATCGGGCGTATAGATGCCGCCGTAGTTCCTGTCCAAGGGGTATTGGTGAGAGGATGGTGCCATGCCGAATTGCTTGGCGTAGGGAGCGAACTGGTAGAGGGAACGGAAAATGTTGGTTCTGCGAAACAGCGTCTCCTCCTGTGCCCCGGCCCCTGCCGCCACGCCGCCGCCGGGGGTGTGGCGGTTGGCCATGTTCAGGACTGCGGGGTCGTACCCCTGTTCCTTGAGCTGCACTCCTGCATACAGGCAGTCGATGTTTTGTATCTCCACGATGGTCGGGTCACTGTTTTGTGGAGCATCGGGTGCGTGAAACTCATGTTCGTAAAATACAGTATTTCGTATCATCTCCTTATCGGAAGGGAAGCAATACTGCTTGCCGCTCTCCGTAGTATAGTGCCCTTGGTTGACGATTTCGATGGTATTGTGGAACTCCTGCACACGCAGTTCCTTTACTTGGAGGTAGGCCATTTGGTTTCCATTCTTTACCTTTTCCATGATGAAACGGTATTTCACCAGAAAGTCTTTCTCCGCGTTCCAGGTGATGGATGGTGTCGGAGTGCTGTCTTGTGAGCGTTCCAGAATTTCCACGAAATCCCTGGGCAGGAGGATGTTCTCCTGGTCGAGGGCTTTTTGGAACAAGGGGGCTATGTCATGGGCGGAGAAGCCCGCTATCCCGCAACCGATGCGGGTCACGAGGAACTTGCATTTTGGATATTGCTTGGCGAATTCGATGAAATCATCCACGTAGGGCTTGATGGTTTCCACGCCACCCTGCATGGTGGGGATGGCATAACTCTGTCCCTGAAAACCCACGCCTTGGCCCCATTTCGCTCCGAAATGATCGTATGCCACGCGGGCCGCTCCACCGGCATGAGCACCGGCAAGGTTGCTTCCGAAAACGAAAATCTCGTTTGGCTTCAACTCTGTTATTCTCTCGGGGGTGAATTCTCTGTCTTTCATCTTTATTTGTTATTTTTGGGGTTGTACGGTTTGTAAAGATTACATCATCAACTTTTTGTTCTTGATTTCAATCATCAGCTGTTTCATGAATCCAAGGTCTCTTTTGTCTCGGATGCTTAGAATTCCAACCTGAAGCCTTTTGACTTCATTTCCTTATACTTGTCGAGGTTGAACTTATAGTGGATGGGGACAGTTCTGGCCGCATTCTTCGGACGGTCGCCCGTCTCCTCCAGAACACCTAACTTCAGCATTTTGTTGGCAAAGTTCCTACGGTCGAAATGAACCTCGAGGATGGCTTCGTAAAGGGCCTGCAGTTGTGGCATCGTGAAGACTTCCGGCAGCAACTCAAACCCGATGGGTTGGAAATGTATCCGTTCCTTCAGGCGTTTGAGTGCCACTCGGAGAATCTTCTCATGGTCGAAAGCCAACTGTGGTATCTCGCTGATGGGAAACCACTGCGCGTTTCTGGCATCATCGCCACCCTTGACCGCCCCTTTCTGCACCAGTGCGTAATAGGCAATCGTGATGACCCGTCCGCGAGGGTCGCGGTTCACGTCGGAGAAACACCCCAACTGTTCCAAAAATCCTTTTTCCACGTCAAACTCCGTCTCTTCTTTCAGCTCACGAAGGGCGCCTGTCTCAGTCGTTTCATCCATCCTCAAGAATCCGCCTGGAAAAGCCCAGTGCCCTCTATAGGGGTCGATGCCGCGCTCAATCAGAAGCACCGACAGCCCTTCCTTGACGTCATAGCCAAAAATCACGCAGTCCGTCGTCACTGAGGGACGGGGATACTCATATGTGTATGAACCTTTTTTTACTTCCATCGCTTATCTGTTTTTATTGTTAAATAGTTTTCTTAGCTATTCGCGTGCACATCCCATCAATTTCTGAATCGCCTTCATGGTAGATGCCGGCATGTTTCATGTGCGCTGACAGGCATGAAGAAGCCGATGTCCGCTTATAGTGCGTCCACGGCTTCCTTCTTCAGCATTTTCATGCCGAAGTTGGAGGGTCGAAACTTCCGCCCATGACAACGATTTCCCTTTTCTTTTTCATGTTGTGTAATTTTTACGCAAATATAGGGTTTTGGTTCCAAACTTCCAAATATTTTTGTGTAAAAATTACGCAAAAGGGTGTTTTTTTTATTTTTGGTCCAAAATCTGGGCAATTTTATGTGTAAATGTCATTTCTTTTAACTCTTCATGTTTTTCGGCTCCATCGACTGTTTCGTGTTCGTTATAAAGTGTCTGGAAGGAGATAGCCGAGCACGCTGTCCCAGTTAGGGAACTTTTCAGAACCGAATGCGATCCATTCGCCAGCGAATTCGCTTGTGCCATGGTTGCCATGATCATCGATGAGGTAGTCTCCTTGGCAAAGGTCCTTGCAGTGGGTGATGACCATGCGTTTGTGGAATACGTCGTCAAGATATTCTGTCACCCATCTTACCTTGTCGGACCATGCCGATGGGTTGTCCCAAGGGGCGGTGGAGAGGATGTACAATTCATAGTGTTGTTGCAAGATGTGCATCGCTTCTATGACTCCTGGTATGGGCTTCATCTGTCCGAACATACCGGGGATGTATTCAGGACGTCCTTCGTACTCCTGTAGCGTTTCCTCGCTTTGTTGGCTCAGACCAGATTGGAAGTCAACCAGTACATTGTCCATGTCAACGTACACACGCTTCTTACGTGGTGGCACCTTGGGATGCTTGTCATAGTCTTCACGTAGTTCGGTGAGTATTCCGCAGAATTCCTGCTCGGTGATGATGGTCTTGTAGGGGTTGCGTTCGCCGGTGGAGTGGGTGAGGGTGATGCCGCGTGTGGACATCAAGGCGATGCGGAATCGCTCGCTTTGTTCGAACATGGCCTTGTAGGCTCTTCGGAGCAGTTGTTGGTATTCCTCGCTTTGCCGGTCGATGGCTTGTCCTCGCCACCACACGACTTGGTCTGTCTGCCAAGAGGTGACACTCCGCGTCCGCGCGTTGCCACCCTTCATCGAGCAGATTTGGAGCTGCTTGTCACGGTCTTGTTGCTTGAGTGATTGCAGGAAGCCTTCCATGCTTCCGCACACCATGCCTTCAAAGCGGAAACCGTTGCTGCATAGGTTGGAAAGCACGCCGGAGGGATATATCCCGTTGGAACGGATGTCCAACGTATTCGTCTTCGGGTCATAGAAGTCGACCTGTTGCTGTACCTTGTTGGTGGCAGGGGAGTTGTTGCCAGCCAAATGTTGATTGTTTGTTGTTTGCTGATTCTCTTCCATGATTGTTTCATTTAGTCTTTTTGCATTCATATCATCTGTTAGCCAGACACAGTTTGGGCTCAGGTTGATGGATATTACTTACATGGCTAACTCCTTTTTGTTGTCTTTTTTTTCATTTTCGCTAATTTGAATGCAAAAGTAGAAACTCCCTACGCCATATTTTTGCGTAGGGTGAAAAAATGTCGCCAAAGACCCGTTTGGTGTCGTATGGGAGTACAGGTGTCATCGACCGCATCAGCAGTAATGATAGCAGCCTTGTCCTTTACACATTGCGCCCTTTTACTCTCTATGGCGGTTCTTTCTGCTGCTCATTTCAATTAGATGTCGTGTGTACATATGACGAGTATGGTCATGCCTACAGCCTCAGCATTGGTTTTTATGCCCCATCTCATCTCCATGTCCTCATTGCAGAAAGATTCGAAGAACTCATGGAGGGCGTTCATGTCGTCCATCATCAGTGGGTTTTCTGTGGCCATGCCGATATGGATGAGGAGAAAGGATCCATTTTTCACCTCTTCTTTTTGAGTCAGTGCATCAAAGAAATGCTTCATGAAGAGGGCGTTGGCTTCCCCCTCGTCATTCAGGCCTTCATAAAGCATGCCCTCCTTGCCTTTGAGCACACATTCCAAATCGTGTATGTCAAGGCCTATCATGGCTTTTTCGTCTAATATGAGGTTGGCCATTTCTTCAAGTTGGGCCTCTGTGATTGGTTTCTCTGTAATTTTCATTGCTTTTCAGTTTTTTTTGTTTTCTTTGTTTACGCCAGACGCAATTTCTTGAATTGGCAAGTTCCTACGTCTTTCATATATAGATAGGGCGTAAAGAAGAGAATCTATCAACAACATGTGGTTTTTTGTATTGAAATTGCTCAATCACCACATCTTCTTCACCATCTCAGACGGTAATACTTGCATATGAAATCCTTGATGGGGAAAACTCTTGTCTGACATCAGTTTATTTGTGCAGATTTATGAAATATGTTTCATATATCAAAATCAATTGTGTGTGACATATCCTTGAGATACTTGCCAAAAAAACATACGTTTTCTTTGTGCTTCCCTTGGTTTTTCGTATTTTTGCACATCTTCGTGGAAGATTTCAAAAACTACTGCCATATGCAAAAATACAACAAAGGATTTCTCTATTTCATCTGCCTCGTCTCGGCGATGGGTGGCTTGCTCTTCGGTTACGACTGGGTGGTGATAGGTGGTGCAAAACCGTTTTATGAATTGTTTTTCGGCATATCCCAATCGCCTGTGATGCAGGGCGTGGCTATGAGCGCCGCTCTGGTGGGGTGCCTTGTGGGTGCCATGGTGGCGGGTGCTGCTGCCGACAAGTTTGGCCGAAAGCCGTTGCTCATGGTGTCGGCCGTTCTATTTACCGTCTCTGCTGTCGCTACGGGATTGTTCAATAACTTCTCCCTCTTCAACATCGCACGTTTTGTTGGTGGAATGGGCATCGGGGTCGCGAGCGCCTTGGCACCCATGTACATTGCCGAGGTTAGTCCTACGGAGATACGTGGACGCATGGTCAGTCTCAACCAAATGACCATCGTCTTGGGCATCTTGGCCGCACAGGTGGTGAACATGTTGCTGGCTCGCGACACCAGTGTCGCCGAAAACCAGGCATGGAACGTGGAATGGGGATGGAGATGGATGTTCTGGGCTGAAACCTTGCCCGCAGCCTTGTTCCTCATCATGTGCTTCTTCATTCCTGAAAGTCCTGTCTATCTGAAACTGAAGGCGGCTCCTGCTTCGCATGGCAGAAAGGCGGAGGCTGGATTGGGCGAACTTTTCCAACATAAATACGGAAAAGTGCTGCTGCTCGGCCTTGTCATCGCTGTATTCCAACAGTGGTGCGGCACAAACGTCATCTTCAACTATGCACAGGAAATCTTCGTAGGGGCAGGATATGATGTCGATGGCATGTTCATCGATATTGTCATCACCGGAATCGCCAACGTCGTCTTCACCATCATCGCTCTCTACACCATTGAGAAATGGGGACGTAGAACCCTCATCCTCATCGGTGCCGGCGGTCTGGGTGTCATCTACCTCACCCTTGGCACGTGCTACTTCATGGGCATGAAGGGCGTACTGATGGTGGTTCTCGTCGTGGCGGCCATCTCCGTCTATGCAATGACACTCGGGCCTGTCACATGGACCCTCCTCGCTGAAATCTTCCCCAACCGCATCAGGGGCGTCGCCATGGCCACATGCACCTTCGCACTTTGGGTGGGATGTTGCACACTAACCTTCTCATTTCCCCCGATGAATGCCGCACTCGGCACCTATGGCTCCTTCTGGATTTATTCCGCCATCTGTGTCTGTGCCTTCTTTTTCCTCTACCGCAACTGTCCTGAGACCAAGGGAAAGAGCCTCGAACAATTGGAGCAAGAACTGGTGGGAAAAGATTGACCTCGGTCGAAGTTGTTCACGCTCGGCAGACTCCATGGTCTGCTCTTGCTTAATCGCAATTTTGAAGATTTCTCTATCCCAAAATAACTTGTAAATTTTTAATTGTAAATTATTGATTATGGTAAAGGCTTGGAGAGAACAGGTGACCATCCCCACATACGAGGTGGGAAAGCCAGAAAAGAACCCGATGTTCTTGGAAAAACGTGTCTATCAAGGCTCAAGCGGAGTGGTTTATCCTTACCCTGTCATCGAATCCATTTCCGATGAGAAGGTGGACAAGGAATACCTTGCCGTCTGGTTGGAAAACGAATACCTCAAGGTGATGATACTACCTGAACTCGGAGGGCGCGTCCAGATGGCCTATGACAAACTCAAGAAGCGCCACTTCATCTACTACAACCATGTCGTCAAACCTGCTTTGGTGGGGCTTGCCGGTCCATGGATTTCGGGTGGTATAGAGTTCAACTGGCCGCAGCACCACCGCCCTTCCACCTTCATGCCCGTGGACACCACGATTGAGGAAAACGCCGATGGCTCCGTCACCGTATGGGTGAATGAGATGGAGAAGATGTTCCATCAGAAAGGGGCTGCAGGTTTTACACTCCGGCCTGGCTGCGCCTATCTGGAAATACAGGGTAGGTTGTACAATCGCACCGACGTGCCGCAGACTTTCCTATGGTGGGCTAATCCCGCCGTGGAGGTCAACGACCAGTATCAGAGCGTCTTCCCACCCGACATCAATGCCGTCTTCGACCATGGCAAGCGCGCCGTATCCTCGTTCCCCATCGCCACCGGCACTTACTACAAGATGGATTATTCGGCTGGTGTCGATATCTCCAACTACCGCAACATCCCGGTACCCACCTCTTATATGGGCGTCAACTCACGCTTCAATTTCGAGGGTGGCTACGAGAACGACACCGAGTCGGGAATGCTCCATGTGGCCAGTCATCATTACTCTCCGGGGAAAAAGCAATGGACATGGGGCAATGGTGACTTCGGACGGGCTTGGGACCGCAACCTCACCGACGAGGTGTCGCCTGAAGAGGCCAGACGGTTGGGCGTGAGAGAGGGCTTCCGACCTTACATCGAACTGATGGCGGGCGTATATACCGAGAATCAACCCGACTTCTCTTGGTTGATGCCTTACGAAGAAAAGCGTTTCGTGCAGTATTTCATGCCTTATCGCGAACTGGGTGTGGTGAAGGAGGCGTCGAAAGACCTGGTGTTCAACATCAATGAAGTGGCCGATGGAAAGGTCTGTTTCAAGGTCTTCGCCACGTCGAAGCAAGAGGTTTGTCTGACACTACAAAACGACAACGGGGAGGTTTGTTACCAAAAGGAGGTGACGCTCTCGCCGGAAGAGGTGCTGACAGAGATGGTTGATGTGAAAGGAGCCAAGTTTGGCGAACTGACTTTCGACATCCAAAAGACCTTCACCTATGGGAAGAGAAGTGTGCTGCGATGGCATGCTGAACCCGACGAGATACGCCCTATCCCCGACAGTGCAGAGGCTGCTCTCCCGCCCGCTGAGGTGAAGACCAACGAACAACTATATCTCACGGGACTACACTTGGAGCAGTACCGACACGCCACATGGAATCCTGTAGATTACTACGAGGAGGCGCTGCGGCGCGACCCGAACGACATCCGTTGCCTCAATGCATTGGGTTTGTGGTATATCCGGAAAGGACGGTTCGCAAGGGCTGAGGGATTCCTGCGCAAGGCCGTGAGACTTATCACCAAGCGCAACCCCAACCCATACGACGGGGAACCCATTTACAATCTCGGACTCGCCTTGAAATACCAAGGCAAGGTGGAGGAGGCTCATGAGTACTTTTGGAAGGCCACTTGGAACAAAGGGTGGGCGGATGCCGGCTATTTCGAGGCCGCAAAGGTCAGCGTGAGGCAGCTGCGTTTCGAGGATGCTCTTGACGAAATCGACCGCTGTCTGGAAAACAACTGGCATAACCACAAGGCATGGGCGCTGAAGACCGCCATACTCAGAAAACTGGGCAGGGAGGCAGAGGCTTTGGCACTCATCGAACAGTCGTTGGAAATGGACCTGTTCAACTATGGATGCCGCTATGAAAAGTATCTCTTGACAAAGGATGAGAAGGTGTTGGAAGAGATGAGGGAGATGATGCACCATTCAGCAGACAACTACGACGAAATCGCTCTCGATTATTTGGCTGCAGGAATGGATGAAGAGGCCAAGGCTTTGTGGGACATCGCCATCAGCGAAGGGGCGGACTCTCCCATGACCTACTATTACCTTGGTCGTTACGAGGAGGCGGAAAAAGCCGACTCCGCCTATTGCTTCCCCAACCGTCCAGAAGCCGTCATTGCACTCAACGCCGCAAAGGAACAAAACCCCGAGGGGGCAAAGGCGCCTTACTACCTCGGATGCCTGTATTATGCTGCACGGCAGTATGACCTCGCCATAGAGAATTGGGAACGCTCCACGGATCTCGACCCGGAGTTCGCAACCGTCTGGCGGAACCTCGCACTCGCAAGATGCAACAAACAAGGCCGCAAAGAGGAGGCGTTGCAATACATGGAGAAGGCATTCCTTTTGGATGAGAGCGACGCACGTGTGCTGATGGAACTTGACCAACTCTACAAGCGGTTGCATAAGCCACATGCAGGGCGTCTCATCTTCTTGCAACAATATCCCGAACTCATCCAGCAGCGTGACGACCTCGTCTTGGAGGAAATCACCTTGCTCAATCAAACGGGATGTCATGAAGAGGCCATGGAGAAGTTGGACGCACACGTTTTCCACCCATGGGAGGGGGGAGAAGGCAAGGTGACAGCGCAGTATCAAATATGTCGAGTAGAACTTGCCAAAAAGGCCATCTTGGCCAAGGATTATGAAAAGGCCGTCATGCTCCTCAATGAGTGCCTTGAATATCCTCCACACCTCGGCGAGGGAAAACTTTTTGGCGCTCAAGAGAACGACTTCCATTACCTGCTTGGTATCGCCTACGACGCATTGGGACAAAAGGAGAAAGCCGTGGAATGTTGGGAGAAGGCCACCAAGGGACCACAGGAGCCTGCCGCCGCGATGTATTACAACGATGCGAAACCTGATAAAATCTTTTACCAGGGGCTTGCGCTCCGTAAACTCGGACGTGAGGGCGAGGCGCACGGAAGGTTTTTCAAACTCATCAATTATGGCAAACAGCACCTTTTCGAGAAGCAGGTGATGGACTATTTCGCTGTCTCATTGCCCGATCTACTCATCTGGGAAGGACGTGATGACCTTGACATCAAAAACCTTGTTCATTGCAAGTATATGCTTGCCCTCGGATACTACGGTATGGGAGACCTCGACCACGCCTTGCAATATCTCGCCGAGGCGGAGGCTCTCGACAACAACCACCAAGGCTTACAGCAGTTCCGCTCGCTGGTCGATGCCGGGCTATAGAATGCTGTTTAGGGGGAGGCCGTCGCTGCGGTAGGGATGGTTGTCGCCTTTGGTCGAGATGGCCATCAAAACCAAAAGCAACAATAAATTCACATATCCCATTTTGTGAAATTGATAAAACCAAGCCTTGAAAGGGTTTGGTTGAAAAAGACTAAGGAACCTGGGATTGGGGGAAGATTTGTCGTGCTGTGACGCACTTCCTTTATTCCTTGATTCCTTAGGCCTATGTAGTTAGGACAAAAAGTTCTTAGGATTCTTACAATCTTGCGTTACTTAAGCACCTAACTTATTTCCTGTTGTTATTGTGGTGCTGCCCTGAGGATGATTGATGTGAACCACTTGTAGACGAGTTGCCATGTGATGTTGGTTTCGTTGAATTCTGATTGGTGTTTTGATGGTTTTGGTGATTGTTCCGAGACTGGTTGTTGCCGTTGGATCTTTGCGAGCTCGTGATCTTGTAGCCGGCATTTTTTAAACTCGTTTTGATTTTCGAAGCGCTTGTCTTCTTGTTGTCATAACTGATATAGAGCGTCTTGTTTTTTGAGGAATACACGGCACTTGTGACACCTTTAAGTTGTTTTGCCACGCGCTCTACTTTCTGTTTCGATTGCATGTTCTTAAGTTGTATGGTTGTATTCACCACTTTGGCTTGAGCCATGCAGATGGTCAATATGGCCATCAGTGTAACAATTATTCTTTTCATTGTTTGGGTCTCCTTTTTTTTCGTTAGACAATTTATTTCTTGTTTTCGGAAGCAAAGGTAGGCTCTCCAAATCGTAGAAACAAATGATTTCAGCATACTGCCTTTTTTCTTCAACATACCCGTTGGATTGACAGTATGAAGAATCTATCCGCATAATAGGACTAAAATCATGCGACCTTTCTGAAACGTTATGGCTATAGTATGGTGATGATGGTCGAAAAGGCAAGCCATTCATCACAAATACATTCAGTTTATCCCTGAAAACGACAAATAACAAAATTATATCGTATCTTTGCATTTGCGAAAGGAAAAGAACATCAAAATAATCATATAACACATGAAAGAAAACATATCCTTCCCTCGTTTCACTTTTAACACCGTTGGGCTGTTCACCCGAGACAACAAGGCCATAGTCGATTTCTACACGAAAACCTTCGGGTTCGCCACAGATTGGGACGGCATACAGCCCAACGTGGAAATGACATTAGGAGGCATGCGCATCATCCTTTTTCCCCGTGAGGCTTTCGAGGAGATGGTCTCGCATAAGTTCCATTATCCCGACGGCTTTAATGGCACCGTGGAACTGGCATTCGATGTGCCGACTTTCGCAGATGTAGACAAGGAATATCAGAATGCCATTGACCATGGGGCAGCATCCGTTCTTCCTCCCACCACAGAGCCATGGGGGCAGCGCACTTGCTATGTGGCAGACCCTGACGGCAACCTGATAGAGATAGGCTCGTTTACCGAATTGGAAAAAGTTGCTTGCACACAGATATAGTTATGAAGGAACACGAAGCACCATTCTATGATAACTACGTACTTAACGTCCTGTTCATCCTTGCCTTCGTTGTTCACGATGGAGCTTTCGCACATATTGGCTGGGGATGAAGATGGCAAAGCATTAAGAAAAATCGACAAAAGTAGTATGAATTGGACAGTTGTCATTATAGAAACCATCATCATGACCATTGCCTTTACAGCGATGGTTCTCATCCCATTGGTGAAGAATCCCGTGTGGTGGATCCATGACTACCCGAAGGACATTCAGGAGGAGTATTTCAAGACCCACGAGCGGATTCCCTCGGAGTTCTTCTCGAAGACCGTGTTAATCAAAAAGGGGTGCGCGTTGCTCGTCGCATTAGCATTGATGCTCATTTTGATGAAGTTGGCAGGAGCCTACGACTTCTGGTCGGCGTTGGCACTGGCTTACGGCATCTGGCTCTTCATCGATTGGTACGACTGCCTGTTCCTTGACTGGGTGTTGTTTGCGAATATGAAAGCCGTGCGCTTGCCCGGAACGGAGCACATGGACAAGGCGTATCACCAGAAACGGTATCATTTCGTCCAGTCGCTTTGGGGAATGCTCATCGGCCTTGTTCCCTGCCTCATAGGAGCCGGAATCTATGCATGCCTCGTTTAATCAATCCCAAGCCGCCTTACATTTTGGACAACGCCCTGGTTTTTGAATGGTTGGGGAAAAACTCGCCCTGCAAAGGCAAAACCTGATGAACATGTTTGTTCTTTTGCCTATGCAGGGCGCGTTGCTCATCTGCCATCTGGATTCCTCGATGGCTGCACTGCCACTAAGAATATTGCCGTTGTTGTCTCTGGCCTACTTCTTATTATTTTAAATTACAAACTATTTCTTCCCCCGTGTATTCCACCACTACCGCTTTTCCAACCTCTGCTTCTTGTCCCGGCAGGACGATGGTGAAGCGGCGGTTTTGCAACATCCCGGGGTAGTTGCCCTTGCGTGGGGCGATGGTGAGTTGGCGTGTCTTGTCGTTCCATTGGAAGGTAATTTCCGAGAATTGACCGCGCTCGTAGTTGTAGTTGTCGCCCTCGTCCTCGTAAAGGGTGAAGGAAGCATCGGCTCCCGGATAGATGCGGATTTCAAGGTTGTCCCATGGTATTTGTCCCACATACTCCATTTCCGGCGCCAGGGGGATGATGCTGCCGGCACGAACGAACATCGGCACGCGGTCCAATTGCGTGGTCACCGTTACCGTCTGACCGCCTTTGTTGCACTTGCCTGTCCAGAAGTCATACCAGTCGGCACCCTTGGGCAGATAATTCGTGACTTCCTTCTTGGCGTCCCAGTCGATGCCCGACACCGTCTGTCCGTCTTCGACATCCTTGCGGTCCCATCCAGTCATGGCGTCCTCGCGGATAATCTTCTCCTCGGTGTACTGTGGGTTGAGAATGGGAGCAGCCAGGATGCTGGTACCAAAGAGGAACTCGTCGGTGGTGTCCCATACCTTCTTGTCGCCTGCGAAATCACTGAACAGCGGACGCATGTAACTTGCATTGGCAGAGGTCACCTGCCATGCCGTGCTATAGAGATAAGGTATGAAGCGGTAGCGTAGTCGGATGGCCTTCTCTATCGCGTCATACACCGGTTCGCCCTTTTTGCCAAATTGCCATATCTCGCGTGGCGCATCGGCACCGTGGCTGCGGAAGATGGGGCAGAAGAGTGCGTACTGCATCCAGCGCACGTAGAGTTCTTGATACTGCGGGTTGCGGGGTGCCGAACCACCACCACGGGTGTTGTAAGAGCCGCAGAAGAAACCGCCAATGTCGGTGTTGAAGTTAGGATTGCCCGTAAGCGTGTAACTCAGTCCGGCGGGAACCTGTTTGCGCAGCATGTCCCAAGACGAGGCCACATCGCCGCTCCACATGTTCGAACCATAGTGTTGCTGTCCGGCAAAGGCGGAACGTGTCATGATGAACACACGTTTTTTCTCCGACTCCTTGCGCTGGGCCTGATAGACGCCGCGGACGGTCTCCAGCGGGAAGGCGTTGCGCAGGCGGCGCCAGGTCGCCGTGCCACCAGCCTTTTGGTCGTAGTCCGTGTCCTTGGGGTCGAAGAAGTCGGGGTCGGTGGAGTCCATCCACCATCCGTCCACACCTTTGTCGAAGAGGTTCTTCAGGTTCTTCCAGTAAATGTCGCGGGCCTCGGGCATGAAGGCGTTATAGACACGGACCCCAGAAGGATATTCCATCCTCGGCGGCCAGAAGGTGAGACCGCTCTGCGGCCACGTAGCGAAATCATACATCAGTCCTTTCTCGTCCAACTGCCTGTATGCCTTGGTCTTCGGTCCGAAACTGGCCCAGATGCTGATCATGAAGTGGGCGTTCTTCTTGTGGACGTCATCAATCATCTGCTGGCCGTTGGCATATTCCTCGGTGAGGAAGTCCATCGCGTTCCACAGGTAGTTGGAACCCCAGTACTGCCAGTCCTGGATGATGCCGTCGAGCGGCACCTGCAACTCACGGTACTTGTCCACCACGGAGAGCAGTTCGCGGGCGCTCTTGTAACGCTCCTTGCACTGCCAAAAGCCGTAGGTCCAGAGGGGGAACATTGGCACGTCGCCTGATAACTGGCGCATCTGTGCGATGACGCCGTCGGCGGAACGGCCATACATGAAGTAGTAGTCCACGCATTCGCCCACCTCCGACGAGAACGACATCCCTTTGGCATCGTTGTCAAACTGTGTGCGGGAATAGTTGTCCCAATACAACCCCCAACCCTTGATGCTCTGCAGCACATTCTGGAAATCCTCGAGGTTCGACTGCTCCATCAACTTGTGTTCACCGCGGCGGTTCATCTTGCCGTTCTGAATGGTCCCCAAGCCGTAGATGGCCTCATTGGGGTCGAGAGTGAAGCGTTGGGTGACACGGTAACTCCCGGCATCTGGTCCCGTCTCTCTCGCCTCGAAGGAACAGGACTGCTCGCGCAACAGCGTCTTTCCGCCACCGATGAAGGTCACTGCTCCAGTCTTTGGATCCACTCTCACCGTCAATTCGCTGCTTTGCAGGGTGTTCCCCTTCTTGGTGACCTTGACCTCCTGGGGTTGGGCGATCACCACCAGACTCTGTTTCTGGTACTGATGGCCAACAGGTGCTTTCAACACTCTGACGATGCCTGGTGCGTAAAACTCCACACTGACCTTAGTCTCGCCAGTCTCAAAGACGACAGGTTCTCCTGACCATGCTGCCACAAAGAAGCATAGCAAGGTCGTCATCATACCGATTCTCTTTCTCATGGTAGTCTATTTTGATGATTTGTATTTGATTCGTCAACAGTTCTGTCTCTACTTGCAAAGTTACGAAAAATCGAGTGCAGAACAAAGAAATCCTTTTCTTTTTATGCCGAGATGGAGTAACTTCGCGCGTCAGCGCAAAGTTACGAAAAATCGAGTGCAGAACAAAGAAATATTTTTATTCTTTTTATGCCGAGATGGAGTAACTTCGCGCGTCAGCGCAAAGTTACGAAAAATCGAGTGCAGAACAAAGAAATCCTTTTCTTTTTATGCCGAGATGGAGTAACTTCGCGCGTCAGCGCAAAGTTACAAAAAATCGAGTGCAGAACAAAGAAATCCTTTTCTTTTTATGCCGCAGACAGCAACAGTCCTGTTATCTGCGAGATTTCTTTTGGAATGGAACCAAGGTGGAACCCTCTTGCAAGAATCGTTCCCTCCAGGTTTGAGGGCTGGTATTTGTATGGGAAGGTATTGCCGGCAACTTGTACAAGGTGTTTATATCCCAATCATATCCGTTCTTGTTGTGGATGTAGTATCCAATGGTTTCTGCGAGAGGTCTTTTATCCATCTTTTTTTGCAACCATTCTTTCAAGTTTGCGATGAATTCTGTGTAAGTAGTGACTATGTTATTTTTACGTTGGAAAAAGTTTTCCCAACGGAACGGATAACGTATTCGTGAGTCTGGTCTACTGTATTCTGTATTCACCCAAGCATGCACATCGTCGTGAGCCATACTCCACGGATGGTGAATGAAACCTTTCTGTGGATGCTTGTCCTCCTTTTCCAATGTAGGCAAACTGAATGGCTTGGCAGGGTTTTCATCGAAGGGGTCATCTGTCAACGGTGGAATTGAAAGTAATTTCAACATATCTTTGACCTTGGGTTGACTGCTTGTTTTAAACAATATGATTTTTTCGTTGAATTGTTCCATCATTGCTTTCTTCGCCACTTCATCAAGCCAGAAGAAGAAAGAACGCTTTTCCTCGAAAGCCTTATGATAGTGAAGATGTTGGGTGATGAGTTCATTGATGGTAGTCCGTTTCTTTTCATGCTGTTCGCCATATGCTGATTTCTTGTTCTTGAAATCTATGAGCATTTGTAAAATGTCTGAAATCGTCATGCCTTTTGTGTTTGAGGTGATATATATAAGTCATATTATACATATAATTATAGTTGAAGTGATTGTCTTCTATCATATATGGATGATTTTTTAGCTGGTGGCTGAGAAACACACTTTTAGCAACCTATAGATGCATTCGGATATCATTTTGTTGTTAAAATATCATAAATTGTAAAAATGCCACCTTTTTTTCGTCATTTTTGTATACCTTTGGCAATTGCAATCACTACTATCTATAAATCCGTTAAAACAAATTGTATGAAGAAAGCTTTTACTCTGATTGCTTTGGCGATATGCGCCATAAGCGCCAATGCACAGGATGTCTATAATGCCATCGCTGATGGCAAGTTGGCTCCTGAGTTCGCTGCTGTCTCCGGTGAGAATGGAGGAGCGGCCAACAACACCGTAGATGGCAAGTCCATCGTTGTCATAAACGCTGGAAAAGCCACCGTCACCGGCGTGGGTGGTACGACTCCTGCCAACGACCCTGACATAGGAGGTGCAGCTCAACAAATCACCATCGGAGCACCAGTGGAGGGAATGGAGAACACCTATTACATCCAATCCGTGAATGCTTGGAACGATGTCAGTTGGGGGATGAAAAACCAAGGCGACATCGATTTCTGGTATGTCACCGGCACTGGAAATCCCTACGTGGAGATGTATGCCGTACAGAATTCCAAGGACGGCGAACTCATCGAGGGCAGTTACAAGGCCGAATATGTTTATTATGAACCAGACGGATCGAAGGGGATGCCCATCACCGGTCTGTATTACAAGTTCACCGCCACCGAGAAGGGTGCCTTCAAGGTGAAGGTATGGGCCAACAAGGGTAACCGCAAAACCTTCGTCGTCAATGCCAAGGATATGAAGGCACAGCCTCTCTATGCTTCCGGTTACATCAACGGCGTCAACGATGCCGATGGCAAGAAGAAATTGCTTACCGTGGAGCAGGTGGATTCCGTGCACCATGTCTACATCTATGATGCTTACGACAAGATGGTCAAGGCCAACGAGGAGAACCCTGGCACCTACACCGAGGAAGAACTGGCTGCCAAGAAGGCCGAGTGCGACGCCATGGCCATTGAGCGCCAATATGTCATTGGAAACGGTAATCAGAATTTCTGGGGATGGCTGACCTTCGACATTGAGGCCGGCGAGGAGTATTGGGTGTTCCAACATAGTTCTCAAATCGGATTCGGCGGATTCGAATTCCATGAGGGAAAGACTGCCGAGGAACTCATTTCCGGTATTGAGGCTGCATACGTCTACACCACCAACTTCTCCACCTATGAGGACGACGTGACTGGCGAGCGCGTGACATGGAAGGGTGAGAAAGCTGTGGGTGACGGACAGTTTGTCTGCACCGAGGAAGAAGGCGCTGTCTTTGGCGACTACTACCAGAACGTGATGGGGAATGCCCCCCGTCAGAACTATTGCCTCCTCCCCGAGGACGTGCTGGCACACTCGCAGAAGACCCATGAGTTGACCATCGCTTTCTGGGTGAGCGCAGAGGGTTTCACTCCGGAGCAATACACCTATGCACCGCTCTTCACCGCCTACGCACAGAAGAACTCCCCCAACACTTGGCCCATGCTCGCCCTGCAAAGTCGCGGACCGATACAAGTCAACTGCTCCGGATGGTGTGACTTTGTCGGCGCACAGGCCGTTGGCGGCAAGGTGAACATCTACAACAACAATGCTTGGGAAGCAGGAGATGCCGCCTACAACTATGTGGGCAACTGGCTGGAAGACCAGAAGTGGCACTACTACACTGCCGTCTTCACCGACACGAAAGCCTCCGTCTACATGGATGGCGAGGTGAAGAACGAGTGGAACGTGGACGGCGTGACAGAGGGGCAGATCATCAGCGGCCTCTTTGACCACGGCGAGGACCTGAAGTATGTTTGCCTCGGCGGCAACCAGGCATGGGATTGGAACGACCTTGACTCACCGTTCCGCTTCGCACGACTGATGATCAAGAACAGCAAGATGACTGCTGGCGAGATCAAGGCACAGATGAATGCTGACTTCCCCGGATGGGAGGACTATCTTGTTGGCGTGGAAGCCGTGAAGGTCTTCAGTACCCCGTCCAACGGCGCCATCTACAACCTTGCAGGTCAGCGCGTGAACGACTCCTACAAGGGCATCGTCATCAAGGACGGAAAGAAGATGCTTAATCGATAGGATTTCAGAATCTATAAAAAAGGGCTGGCCAATCGCCAGCCTTTTTTATAGTTATTGTCCCCATGGTTTCTACTATCCACAGTGGAAATAGGTGTGGACAAGGCGAAGGATGGCGTCCTTGTCCTGGCCTATCTCGGCACGGAGGTTGCCGTCGTTGTAGGAGCGCAGTTGTGAGATGATGCTGTCGATCATCGCGGGGCTGAATACGCCGTCGCGCTCATAATAGGTCCGCTGCTGCTCCAAGCAGTCGGCGGAGGCCACACAACTGTCGGGCAGTTGGGCGAGTTGTGCGAGGCGCTCTTTGTTTGACTCGTCGTGGATGTTCACATTGACATAGGTGCGCTCCGCCATCTTTAGTGCGTCAGGCATCTCGAAGCCGCAGCGGCATGCCACGCAAAGGCCGGCGATGAGTTGGTAGAGGTCGGCAGACCCGTCGGGGGAGCGCATCTCCACCGTCTGCTTCATCGTCGTGTCCACATCGCAGGAAGGCTGCTTGGGATTGGCTGCATGGCACAAGTCCACGCCGGAGTTCCATCCCAGGGGGACACGCACCAAAACCGAACGGTTTCGGTCGCCCCAGCATACGTTGGTGGGGGCTTCCTGGTGGGGGACAAGTCGGAAATACGACATCGGGTTCTTGTTGCCGAAGGCGGTGATGCTTGGAGCAAGGAGCATCATTCCTGCAATCATATGGCGGGCGGCGTCGCTAAGTTGACCGTCCTCCACCATGCAGTTCCGGCCGTCGCGCATCATACGCATGTGGATGTGCAAGCCCGACCCCGCCTTCCCCGCCGTGATCTTCGGGGCGAAGGTGACATCCAGTCCCATGCGGTAGGCGAGGTTGCGGATAACCCATTTTGCCAGCATCAGTTGGTCGGCGGCCTGTTCTGCCTTGACGGGAAGGAACTCTATCTCGTTCTGTTCATAGACCTTTCTGTCGAGGACGAAGTTGCCCACCTCGGAATGTCCGTATTTGATTTGTCCTCCCGTCTGGGCGATGTAGAGCATGCATTTTGCACGGAACTCATTAGCCTTGGCGTAGGGCGCCGATTCATGATAGCCGTGTTGGTCTATGGCGGGGAAACGGCCGTTGTCGTCGAAGATGACATAGTATTCCAGTTCACCCATCGCATGAAACTCCATTCCCGTCACTCGAGTGAAGGCGCGGCAGGCCTTCGCCAACGTCTGTTCTGGGGCACTCTCAAGTAGGGCGCCTTCCTTGTCGAAGAATGAACACAACATACACAGGGTGGGAATCTCGGCGAAGGGGTCCACGAAGGCTGTGGCATACCGAGGTATGACGTAGAGGTCGCTGCTCCCTGCTTCTACAAAGGAGAAGAGGCTGCTGCCATCCACTCGTTCGCCGCAGGTGAGTATGGTGTCAAGGTATGCAGCATCATTGATGACGAAGTTAAGGGTCTTGAGTTTACCATCGCCTCCCGGGTACATGAAGTTGACCATCTGGATGTCGTTTTCAGAAATGAAACGCATGATGTCGTCCTTGTTTAGTTCTTCTGCCGGTTTTTGCAGGAATGCCACCACGCGGTTGGCATTCATTTTCAAATTCATATTTTCCATAGTTAATCTTATCAGATTGTTTGAAGTTTCGGCAAAGATAGTAAAAAAAGCAAATAACCAAATAAAAATACTCTTATTTTTCAATCCTGTACCTTCCGATTATCCCTCCGATTATTCCGCACCCTCCGATTATTCCGACACTCAGATTCCTCTGATTTTGCATTGTCTTCACATTCTCTACTTGTTCAGTTCCTCCCTTGTAGTATGAATATCTCAAAAAAATGACAACAAAAGAATGAGAAGTAATTTTTTTTTCTTAAATTTGTGGCATTCAACCAAAATCCTATATGATGAAAACATGGTGATTATGTTTCTCGTATGGTCGGTTCATCCGTGAGATGACGCCTTGGTATATGAAAAAGGATGACCGACTCATCTGACGCGATTGGTGCTTATGCCATTTAGATGATATCCCTTTGTTATTTAAAAATACCTTTAAGAAAATGAAAAAAATCATTCCTCTCACCATGATGGTCGTCCTCATTGCAGGATGCACCACGACAGAGACACCACAGAACACCATCAACCAAGAAGATACGATGGCGCGATTGTCCCTCGAAGACAAGGCCCATTTTGTCATCGGGTCAGGAATGGAGGGCTTCTCTGGCGACGATGCCGTCATCGGCACTACACGAAATCTTGTGCCTGGCGCAGCAGGCACCACCTATCCTCTCGACAGTCTGGGCATTCCCGCCATAGTGCTTGCCGATGGGCCTGCAGGACTTCGCATTGATGCCACCCGCGAGGGCGACAAGGGCACCTACTATTGTACGCATTTCCCCATAGGAACGCTGCTCGCTTCGACGTGGAACACCCAACTTGTCGAGGAGGTGGGCGAGGCCATCGGTGAGGAGGTGAAGGAATATGGTGCCGACGTGTTGCTGGCTCCAGCCTTGAACATCATGCGCAACCCGCTTTGTGGACGCAACTTCGAATACTACTCCGAGGACCCCGTGGTCGCTGGAAAAACCGCTGCCGCATATATCAAAGGTGTGCAGAAAAACAATGTGGGCACCAGCATCAAACACTTCGCAGCCAATAACCAAGAGACCAATCGTATGAACAACGACGCACGCATCTCGCAGCGTGCGCTACGTGAGATTTACTTGAAGGGTTTTGAAATCGCCATCAAGGAAAGCAAGCCTTGGACGGTGATGACCTCATACAATTACATCAATGGAACCTACAGTTCGGAGAGCAAGGAACTCGTGGAGACTATCCTCCGTGACGAATGGGGCTATGAAGGCACAGTGATGACCGACTGGTTCGGTGGTAAGGACGGCGCTCTCCAGATGTGGGCTGGCAACGACATGCTGCAACCAGGCAAGGCTGAACAGTATGACTCCATCGTGGCCGGCGTGAAGAGTGGGAAACTCGTCGAGGCCGACCTGGACAGAAATGTCAGACGCATCCTCAATCTCGTGGAGAAGAGTCCGCGCTACCAAGGATACAAGTATTCCAACAAACCCGACTTGAAAGCCCATGCACAAGTGACACGCCAGTCGGCTGTCGAGGGTATGGTGCTGATGAAGAACGAGAAGGCGCTGCCCTTTGGAGAGAACATCAAGAAGGTGGCCCTTTATGGCAACACCTCCTACGACTTCATTGCCGGCGGCACTGGTTCGGGAAATGTGAACCATGCCTATGTGATATCCCTTCTCGAAGGTATGAAGAATGGCGGTTATGCCGTGAATGATCAATTGAAAGGCAATTATGAGGCTTATCTTGCCGATTGCAAAGCAAAGGCGGAGGCGGCTATGGCAGAGGCTGCAAAGAGAGACTCCACTGCTGCCATGTTGATGCGTTTCATGCCACAGCCGCTGCCCGAAGAGAAACTCTTCAACCCAGAGGAGTTGGCAGCACAGGCCGGTGAGGCTGATGTCGCCGTCATCACTTTCGGCCGATTGTCGGGAGAATTCCTCGACCGGAAGGCGTCCGACTTCAATCTCAGTGCGTCGGAACGTAAACTTTTGGAACAAGTTTGTGAGGCATACCACAAGTTAGGCAAGAAGGTGGTGGTGCTGCTGAACATCGGAGGCGTCATCGAGACTGCTTCATGGAAAGATTTGCCCGATGCCATCCTCTGTGCTTGGCAGGCGGGCCAGGAGGGTGGAAACAGCGTGGTCGACGTACTCTGCGGAAAGCAGTCGCCTTCGGGCAAGTTCACCATGACATGGCCGGTGAAGTTCACCGATGTCCATTCTTCCAAGAACTTCCCCATCGACCAGGATCCTCGTATCGACATGTTGAACCAAGGCCAAAAAGGCAATGTGAGAAATGTGGACTATACTGAATATGAGGAAGACATTTATGTGGGCTACCGCTATTTCGACTCATTCGACATCCCCGTGAGTTATCCTTTCGGCTTTGGGCTCAGTTATGCCACCTTCGACTACGACCAGGCGAAGATTGCAGAGAAAGACGGAGAATATGAGGTAACTGTCAACGTGAAGAATAGTGGTGAACACGAGGGTAAGGAAGTGGTGCAGCTATATGTCTCCGCCCCTGACAACAAGGCTGCCAACAAGCCCGCCAAGGAACTGAAAGCATTTGCCAAGACCAAACTGTTGAAGCCTGGTGAGAGCGAAACCGTCACTCTGAAGGTGAAAACCGAAGACCTCGCCTCTTTTGACGAGGAGGCCTCAGCGTGGGTGGTCGCCGCTGGCGAATATCAATTCCTTGTAGGAGCATCCTCGCAAGACATTAGGTCAACACTCAGTGCCTCGGTCAAGGCTCAGTCGCAGAAAGCCAACAACGTATTGAAGCCGGAAAAGAAGATGAACCTGCTGAAAAGATAGACCTTATATAGAACAATCATAAAAGATCATCCAATGAAAAAGACAATCATCACCATCGCACTTGCCTGCCTATGCTGCATGGCGGTGCAGGCGCAAGAGAAACTTTTCAACAGTGCCAATGTGAAATCCCCAATCGTGAATGACGATGGCACGGTGACCTTCAACCTGTATGCCCCCAAAGCCATCAAGGTGGAGGTGACGGGCGACTTCCTCCCCCCGCAAACCATAGAGGTGGAGGGATATGGAAAATATGAAGCACCGGGCGTGGCTCAGATGCAAGAGGGGAAAAATGGCGTGTGGACCTACACCACCGGCAAACTGGCTCCTGAAATGTACAGTTACACGTTCAACATCGACGGGATGTCGGGAGTGAAAGACCCTGCCAACATCTATGTCAACCGCGACATCGTGTCGTTCACCAACATCTTCATCGTCAGCGAGCAAAAGGGAGACAAAGGCGACCTCTACCGTGTCAACGAGGTACCGCATGGCAACTTGAGCAAGGTGTGGTACAACAGCCCTACGCTGAAGATGCAAAGACGCATGACCATATACACACCGCCGGGCTATGACAAGGGGGGCAAGTATCCCGTCCTCTACCTGCTGCACGGGGCGGGAGGTGATGAGAATGCCTGGAGCGAACTCGGTCGTGCTGCACAAATCCTCGACAACCTCATTGCCATGGGGAAGGCAAAGCCCATGCTTGTTGTGATGCCTAACGGCAACCCCAACTGCCAGGCTGCTCCCGGAGAGTGGTCGTGGGGGATGTACCAACCTGCGTTCCAGGGTGGGGGAGATGGTCCCAAGGAACCTGCCGTGGCAACGATGGAGGCCAGCTTCATGGATATCGTCAATTATGTGGATGCCAACTACCGCACACTGAAAGACCGTGCGCACAGGGCTGTCTGCGGACTTTCCATGGGTGGTGGACACACTTTCGGCATCAGCTTGACCTATCCGACGAAGTTCGACTATTACGGCCTCTTCTCTGCCGGTCTCCATCTGGGGAAGGATTTCAACATGCGTGAGCCTTTCTCCGAGCAAATCAAGAAAGATCCTGACTTTGCACAGCAGTCGGCAAGACTTTTCGCCAGCAAACCAAAACTCTATTGGATGGGTATGGGAAAGACCGACTTCCTTTATCAGAGCACTGTCGACTTGCGCAACTACTGGGATTCCAAAGGCTACACCTATGAGTATGTGGAAACCGACGGCGGCCACATCTGGCGCAATTGGCGCATCTACCTGACTATGTTTGCTCAGAAACTGTTCAAGTAATTGAATCCACTTTAATAAGTGGAAAGTGCGCAAAAGTACGGTGTGCATCTCCCTAACCTTGATTCGGGACGGGGTGATGCACACCACCTTTTTGCTCCTAATTAATTATGATTTTTGTGAGAAAAAACGATTCGTATTTGTGGTTGTGTGTAAAAAAATATATCTTTGTGCTTTAATTGATTATTTCATCGGCATTCATCTAAGAACAAAATATAAATGAAAAAGAATTTCTTAATGCTCTTTTCCTTTGTGGTGGGGTGCACGAATATGCAAGCACAGACGGATTCGTTGATATTTAGCACCACCCATGAGATACGCGAGGTGGTGGTGACAGGAACACGCAATGCCACCGACGTGAGACACCTTCCGATGACGGTGACAGTCATCTCAAGGGATAAGTTGACGGAGCAAAATCAGGTGAACGTGCTGCCGACAGTGATGCAGCAGGTGCCGGGACTCTTTGTCACCGGCCGTTCGATGATGGGCTATGGCGTCTCCACAGGGGCTGCTGGAGGCATCAATATGAGAGGAATCACCGGCGGGTCGGGACAGTTGCTCGTCCTTATCGACGGTCATCCGCAATACCAAGGGGTCTATGGTCATCCCATCAGCGACAGTTACCAGACGTTGATGGCCGACAGGGTGGAGGTGCTTAGAGGCCCCGCCTCAGTGCTCTATGGCTCCAATGCCATGGGTGGCGTGATGAACATCGTGACGCGGGCGATGCACCACGACGGCGTGAAGACCAACCTCAATGTCGGTGCCGGCAGTTATGGCACGGTTCAGGCAGAGGCCTCCAACCAAGTGAGGAGTGGGAAACTCTCCACCACGGTGGCTGCACAGTATGCTCGCACCGACAACCACCGGCCGCGTATGGGCTTCGAGCAGTACGGGGGATATTTCAAGGTGGGCTATGATTTCTCCGCCCATTGGAAAGCCTATTTTGATGCCAATGTGACACACTTCAACGCCAGTTATCCGGGAACCACCTCCAAACCGATGTTCGAAGCCAACCAGTGGATCACCCGTGGGGTGGTGTCGGCGGCATTGGAGAACCATTATGATAACACAAGCGGAGCCATCAGCGTATATTCCAATTTTGGAAGACACAAGATTGATGACGGCACCACCGACCCCGCGAGCCCCACGGTACGATATTTCAGGTCGCAGGATGCACTCACCGGTGTCTCCTGGTACCAGAGCGCCCGACTCTTTGAGGGCAACAGGCTCACGGTGGGTGTCGATTACCAGCACATCTATGGCAAGGCGTTCTATACCTCGAAAGCGACGGGGGAGGTGCTCGACACGCCCAACAAGCAAAGTGGCAGGTCCAACCGTGACGAAGTGGCGGGATATGTCGACTTCAGACAGGACTTGTTGCAATGGCTGACCATCGATGCCGGCTTGCGCGTAGACCATCACAACATCACCGGAACGGAACTGATTCCACAAGCCGGTATCGTCTTACGACCCATGGCGACAGGAGAAATCAAGGCGATGGCGAGCAAGGGTTTCAGAAACCCCACGATGCGTGAGATGTTTCTCTATCCACCATCGAACACTGACTTGGAACCGGAGCGGTTGTGGAACTACGAACTCTCCTGGAGACATAGCCCCGAATTGTCTTCTGGATACTTCGAATATGGCTTGAACCTTTTCTACATCAAAGGCGACAATATGATTCAGACCATGCCCGTGGATGGCAAACCCAGGAACGTGAACACGGGAGAGATAGAGAATCATGGATTGGAACTGGAAGCAACTTGGCATTACGACAACCATTGGAGTTTCAACTCCAACCACTCCTTCCTGCATATGGAGAACAAGGTGTTGGCGGCACCTGAATACAAGGGATACATCGGAGCCAACTACCGTTGTGGGCGTTGGATGGCGAATGTGGGGATGCAGTACATCGATGGACTCTATACTTCTGTGGGGGAAGAGGAAACCAAGGAGAATTTCAGTCTGCTTAGTGCTGCTGTCACTTTCAAAGCCACTAATGCAGTAAGACTATGGGTCAGAGGTGAAAACCTGCTGGCGGAGAAATATGAAATAAACCTTGGATATCCCATGCCACGCGCCACATTTATGGCTGGTGTCAATGTCGAGTTCTGACTTTTTTAGAATTTGACGAAGTTTTCCACATGCATATAAGAACAAACACGCGCTCAGTTGCCGAGCGCGTGTTCGTTAATTCGATAAACTCTTTTTCCTCCTATATTTTTATTCTTTTCTCTGCTTTCCTGCGCAGTTCCTCCTTTTCCTCTTCAGAGATGAAGCTATGGCTGATGGCAGACTCCACGATGGCCTCCGCCCCGGCGCTGGTGAGGATGCCCGCGTCAAAGAGTTTTTGGAATTCCTTGCGAAGGGTGGTGTTCGACACCGTCATATTGTCGGTGGCAATATTGATGCTCACGCCAGAATTGAGGAAAGAGGGAAGGGGATAGTCCTTTATCAATGTGACGCCTTTCAGTGCCCGCGTCTGCAGGTTGCTCGTTGGGCATAGGGTGAGGCACACGTTCTTGGTTTTCAGCAATGCTTTCATTTCCTCGTTGTCATGGCTGCGCACCCCGTGGCCGATGCGCCGTGTGCCGAAGTCGATGGCATGGCGCATGCTTTCCACATCGGCCGCCTCACCGGAATGGATGGTGAAGGGGATTCCGATGGCATGGGCGTGCTCGAAAAGGTCTCGGAAATCCTCTGTAGGATACAATGCTTCGGCGCCGGCGAGGTCGATGCCGCAAACCCCGTCGCCAAGGTATTTTTCGCCCAGACGCACTGTTTCCATATTTTCTGCCTCGTTGCCTTTACCACGCATACAGCTGAGTATCAGGTTGGCTTTGAAACCGTTGATGCAACCGGCCAAGCCACGTCTGAGGCCGTCGATGGCCGCTCTCACCACCTCTTCCTGGCTAAGGCCTTTTTCCTGATGCTGTTGTGGGGCGAAACGAATCTCTGCGTAAAGCAGTTGCATGGCATCGAGACGCCTCACCAGACTCTCCACGCTAAAGGCGATGGTGGAGGGCATTTGCATCACAGAGAGGGGCAGGTCGAAGCATTTCAGGTAGCGGTTGAGGTCCTTGCAATCTTCAGGACAGGAGAGCAGTTCATAGATTTCTCTTGTTGAGGAAGGTAAGTCCACTCCTTCTTCCTTGGCCATGTGCAAAACGTCTTCAGCCGAGAGAGAGCCGTCAAGGTGAAGGTGTAGTTCCACCAAGGCATATCGAGACGCGTCTGTCAATGGGGATGGCGTCGATGGATTGTCATAGGGTGTTTCCATATTTTGCGATTATATAATGGTCAATGTGGTCGTTGATATTCTTTGCCATTCAAGGTATTTGACCTTGCAAAAATAGAAAAAAACTCCGAAAGCAACAAACTTGGCTCTTTCCTTTTTTTCAATAGATGTGATATTTTCTGTGGACTACTGAAAAAATGGAGGAAATATGAAAATTTCAACTATAGTTCATTGTCCTTTCTTTTTTTTTACCTATTTTTGCACTGTTAAGAAAAGGTGGAAATGGATTTGCCCACAAAGTCAATTGATTAATAGTTGTGCCCGACACGAATCAGGGTGTTTGCAAGATGAAAAAAATGATGTTGGTACTTGCTGTTCTTTTCCTTGTCGGGTGTGATTTCATCAAGAATCCAGAGCAAGTCAAAGATGACGAAAACAAAAAGGAAGAGAATGTCGACCCGCAAACTGAAGAAAAAGAGGATGATGGTGTGGTGGTGGTGTTGAACGAACAGAATTTTCCAGACCAAAAGTTCCGTTGGGCCATATGTAGGATGTTGCCAGTGGCCGATGGTGATACCATACCCAACAAGTTTTTGAGGGTGGTTGACGAGATGGATTTGCATGAATCGGGCATCTCAAGCTTGAGAGGCATAGAATTCTTTGGCGCTCTCAGGCAACTTGACTGTAGTGACAATCAGTTGATGTCAATTGACATATCCTTGAATAAAAATTTGGAAGTGTTGTGCTGCAAAGGAAACAAACTGAATTCCATTGATGTGACACAAAACGAGAAGTTATGGCTTTTTAATTGCAGTGGAAACCAGTTGAAATCCCTTGATGTGTCTAAAAACACCAAATTGACGGTTTTGCTATGTTATGAAAATCCATTGGAGGAAAATGGGATTGATGTGTCACATAATATCGAATTGAGCGCTTTGGGAGTTGAAGGTTGCGGGTTGAAGGTGCTGGATGTCGCTTCAAATTCCAATCTAAAGGAATTGTATTGCAGTGACAATGATTTCAAAGAATTGAATCTGGTTAATAACACGAAGTTGGTTAACTTGATTTGCGAGCAACCAATTTGGCCTTTTCCTCAAATTAAAATCTCCCTGCCATCCAACAATAAGAATTTAGGAGAGGGAAAAGGACAAACACGTAAGAACTTTGCTTTAACTTGGTCGGAAAAGAGATATCATTAACCATGCAACCTCGTTGGGGTATTTGCCCTTTGCTGCTCTTGACATGCTTCCCTCCTCTGACTGCCGTTGCCCAGAGATTGGTGTTCAGTCATCCGGGGCAACTCTACACCGTAGACGACCATTAGATGGAGGAACGTAGAAGGCTTGTCGAAGACTATTTCCCTATCCGCTCGCAAAGGGTGCTTGCCAGCATCATCGACATGGTGGGTATAGACATCGTGGAAACATGTCAACAGACCTTACCCGACGATGAAGGCTATTACAATCTCCAAGGGCAGCGGGTGCTACATCCTTCCAAGGGGTTGTATGTTCATCGCGGAAGGAAAGGCGTTGTCAAATGAAAAGGATACACCATTAAAATACAAGTGGATATGGATAGGAGGGAATTCCTTAAGAAGTCGGCCGTGGCGGCAGCCGGAGGGTTGTTGTTCACTACACCCTTGGGTCGGATTGCCGCGCAGGGAAGGGATGAAGAAACAAAAACCATAAATAATAAACAACCTATGAAAGTTTTATTGATCAACGGAAGTGCTCGTAGGAAGGGCAACGCCTACACCGCCTTGAGTGAGGTGGCGAAGCAATTGGAGAAGAACGGCATCGAGGCTGAAATCGTGCAAATCGGCGCCAAACCCGTTCGTGGTTGTGTCGCCTGCGGCCAATGCAAGGCGAAAGGTCTTGGCAAATGCGTGTTCGACGATGACATCTGCAACCAGGTGGCTGCGAAGATGGCGGAGGCCGATGCCCTCATCGTGGGGTCGCCGGTTTATTACGGCCAACCCAATGGTTCGGTACTATCTTTGATGCAACGGCTTTTCTATTCTGCAGGTGAGACGGTGAAGAACAAGCCTGCCGCCGCGGTCTGTGTTTGCCGAAGAGGTGGTGCCACCGCTGCATTCCAAACCCTCAACATGCCTTTCCAAATGATGAACATGCCCGTCGTCACCTCGCAGTATTGGAACATCGTTTACGGAGCGGCAGAGGGCCAGGCGGCTCTCGACACCGAGGGCATGCAGACCATGAGGACCTTGGCTGACAATATGGCGTGGATGTTGAATAAGATACACGCTGATGGAAAAACCGTATACCCGGAACGGGAGCAATGGCAAATGATGAATTTTATTCGTTAGGTTGGATAACATAATCATTTCATGAAATGAGAAGATTTTTGACTTTCATCTTGGCTGCATTGGGATTGAACATAGCCTGTAGCCAGAGCTTTGAGAACACAGACGTCAAGGGTTTCGCCGAATTGATAGACAGTCCCGAGGTGGTGATCCTGGACGTGAGAACAGTGGAGGAGTTCAACGAGGGACACATCAAGGGTGCCATACTTATCGACCAAAACAAGAGCGACTTCCTCGAGCAGGTGGAGCAGAAGTTGCCGAAGGAAAAGACCATAGCCATTTATTGCCGCAGTGGAAGAAGGTCTGCCAATGCCGCCGAACGCCTTGCAAAGGCTGGTTACAGACCCGTCAATTTGAAAGGTGGCATCCTGGAATGGACCAAGGAGAACATGCCGGTGACTAAGGATTAAGATTGAACGATTTTGAAACGGTTGAACAAACGTAGACGGAAATTGCTCGGGAAATTGCTTGTCAACACCCGGCTCAATGCTGACCTGTGCAGATATGCGGCCAACCGTCTCCGAAAACTCTTGCATGACAGGGAGAAAAGTGCAAAAGTGCCTTTCCCCACCAATGTGATGATTGAACTGGGCAACTTGTGCAACTTGCATTGCATGATGTGTCCGCGTGAATTCATCTATGGAAAGGAGATGGACAAAGGCTTCATGGCATTGGAACAAGCGGTGAAAATCATAGACGAACTGTATCCCTATCTTGACTCCATTGGCTTGACAGGATTGGGAGAGACTTTTCTATACCCGAATCTGGCGGAGGTAGCCAGGCATGTGAAGGAGAAGAAAAGAAGCATTATCACCACTATCTCCACCAATGCATACCAAAAAGACTACAAGGAGAGGATTGTGCCGGTGCTACCGTTTGTGGACAACATACAATTCTCTGTCGACGGGGTGGCGGAGGTCTATGAGACCATTCGACCGAAAACATCATTCGAAGAGGTGCGCGACAACATCCGCTTCACGATGGAAAAAGGAAAGGGGGTCACTTTCATGCTCAACTGCGTTGTGATGCCGGAGAATTACCGTGACATGCGGAATGTAGTCTCCTTTGCACGTGAGATGGGAATCGGTTATGTCAATTTCAATCCAGTCAGCATCGCATCACAACCGGGGATGAAACGTGACTTCTATCAGTTCTTCCGTTCGAAGGAATATCTGGAAGAGGTTGAGGCGCTGGAGGAAATGAAAAGGCAATTCCCTAAGATGGAAATTACTGGGCCACATTTCCCCGAAAACGCCTCCTTCCATGACTGCATCTTCCCATGGGAATACCCATACATCACATGGGACGGCTATTATGTCCCATGCTGCGGGAAACCATTCCCGAAACTGTTGAATTTCGGGAATCTCTTCAATTCAAGCGTGATGGAGGTGCTCAATGGCGAGAAGGCATTGGCATTCCGACGCCAATGGCAACGAAATACTCCGCCGTCCTTCTGCCATAACTGTCAGTTGACAGACTTTTGACGGCTCCTCCTTTCCTATTACTTCACTCTCCACACGTTGAGGACGATGCCTTGGAACCCGGCGCCGAAGTCAGGAGCACATAGGAAGAGGGAGTTGTTCAGCCAGGCATACTTGCTGTTGCTGTCGGTCTCGAACTGTGGTGCGCATCGGAAATAGAAGGATGGTCTTCCTTCGGCATCTTGCCCGCTCCCGATGATGCCGCGGTTGCGCACATGGATGACGACGCCGTCATCGGTCTTGATGCAGTAGATGGCTTCCAACTCTGTGCGGTTGAGTGCCTTGTTTCCTAATTGATAGTCGGCACCGCCACTGAGGATGGTGCCTTTCAGCAACGGACCCTCGAAGGTGCCGCCGGTGATGGGGATGATGGTGCGGTCGCCATGCTGGGTGGGGCCGGCGGAGTAGGCCTCGCCTAAGGTCACTTTCAATTGCATTACAAACTCCATTTCCGGGGCTGCGGGTGCTGTTTTTTGGCTCTCTTGGGCCATGACGTTCAGGGTCGATAAAGACAAGAACGTAATCAATAGGGCTGAAATGATTTTCATTTTCCTTTGTGTTATGTTTGGTGATGGAAGAGTGCCACTTTTCTTTGAAAGTGGTCTGCTGTTCCTGATGATGATTTCGAAACTTTAATAATTGAGCAGTTGGGTCACCTGCGCTGGGTTGAGCGCCCATTCATAGGTGTATGCTTCATCGGCATCCTCGGGCTTCTCTACCTGTACAAGTCCTTGTGACTTGGCCTTCATGTCGAGAAGTTTGCCGATGCTGAGTTTGGCTTCCAATTTGTTCAAAAGCGCTTCTACTGAAGCACTGTCGACCCCTCTCAACGTTTGGGAGGTGAATGGCATTTCCAACCAGATGATTTCGCGCTTCGCTACGTCGAGGACGCCGAATACCAGTCCCTTGGAGAGGTTGCCTTCGCTGATGCGCACCATGTGCTGTACGCAAGATGGGTCGTAGGCCACGCCGTCCTCCTCGGAAACCTTCATCTCATGAGCAGAGTTCATCCATCCTACCACGAGGTTGGGGGAGAGCGCTCCAGTGGAATAGGCGTTGCAGGTGAAGGTCGCATACTTGGCGCCAGCTGCAATTAGTTCAGGAAGGGAGAGTTCGACATACTCGGCAGTCCCCACCATTTCGGGGATGGAGCGGATGTCTCCGGAATGCTTGGCGCCCACACAGGTCAGGTTGTAATAGGCACATTCGGCTATATTGCCATCTGCCAGGGAGATGCGGCAACTCAGGTCCATGTCGAGGGGTTGGGCATGCAGACCCTTTCCCCATTGCAGGAAGAGGCGCACGGCATCTCCCTCCACGGGGAAGCGAGTGCCCATCAAGGCGCATGACGCATCCTGGATGGTGGCAGAGCGGTCGCCCACGCTGATAGGAATGTGGTAAAGTGTCGGTTCGATGTAGATGGTTTTGGCTTCTGTCTTTTGTGCGGCAAAGCGTCTTGCCATGGAGTCTTGGTAGAGACGGATGACTGCATTCGCCATGTCCTTGCATTCCTGGTCGCTATATAATACCAACAACTTGTTGGGCTCGAGCTGATGGGTGACGCCGGTGATGGGTCGGGCGAGGCGCATTTCCTTTGGGTCGAAATAACTCTCCGCTGCATTGCCAAGAGACAAAAGCAGACGGGCAGGCAACTTGTCGGCGACCTCTTCGAAAGCAACAAGGACTTTGTCGCTGCCGAAACGAAGCATGGTGGAAAACAGACAACGGGAGAATGCTCCTGGACGTTCTTTCAAGATGGAAAGAACCTTTGAGGGGGAATCTTTCTTGGCTTGGTCCACACGGCCTTGCCATGTGGAATAATCTTGATTGTAGAATACGTCGAGAAGTTTGGCAAGGTGGTCGAAACCTTTCCTTCGGGAATATTCACCTAACCGGAGGGCACGGATCATGCGCACCCACATGCCACGTTTCGGATTCATGTTCTCTGCCGCTTGTTGGGCAGACATGGGAAGGGCGTTCAACCATCGCGCAACACGAAGGCAGCTCTTGCGGTCATATTTCAGTAGCAGATTCTTTCTCATGCTATCTGCTGCATCCATGCTTTTGTCCAAAGGTTCCCAGATGTGTGAGTATAACTTCCTCGCATGGGTTACAAGTGTCTTTGGCTCGATGATTTGCACGTATCCGGTCTTCTCAAACCAGAGGTAGCGTAAGATGTCGGTGGGGGTCTTTAGAAGTTTCGTTGCCTCGTCGGCCTTGCCTTGTTCAACCAACAGCTTGATGACGAGCATGGCGGTTTCCTTCATCGTGATGCTCACCTGGGTGGGTAAAGGCATCTCACGGAGCAGTTGTTCCAACGAGTCCTTCTGGGTACCGTCGAGTGGGGTGGCGGAATTGAGAAGCGACGTGAAGACATGCTGCATGTCTTCAAGGGTGAACAGCCTCAGTTCCTTTAGCTTGCTGCCTTGCCCCTTGTAGACATGGTTGGCGGTTTTGAAGGGCTTGCCGCAGAATGGACAGCCGTTGTATCGCTCGATGGGGAATGTTCCTTCGGGGATGAGGTGGCCGCAGGGAAGGGTGGTGCCTTTGAACCCGGCCTCTTGGCCAAAGATGTTGGCTAACAATGTGATTAGATGGTCGACAGCCGATTCACCTGTTGGCACTTTCCATCCTTTTACCAGCGAGGCCCAGTTGAGGTCCACTCCCATCACATTGCGGAAGCATGATGTGATATCTGCCAGACGCTCTATGGAAACGGTGTTTAGTGCATGGAGCAGTTCTTCGCTGACACAGAACCCGTTCTCTTTCAGCCGAGCGAGGAAGGCCGTTACCGGCATGGTGATTTCGGATTGCATATTGATGTCCTCGCGGTGGATGTCGAGGAATACGGCTTGGTAGCGCAAAGCTACTTTGGTAAATGTCTCGTCCTTCATTTCACTTAAGGTTTTGAAACCATCAGATTCTTTCATGGTGCTTTTGAATTGCAAATATAGACATTATTTTTTATATGATTGTATGTGTCTTCAAAAAATCCTGTTCTTTCCTCAGGTTTTAGATTTATTATTGCTATTTTTGTATTGTTTTTGTGGCAAGAAATCAATAGAGGGATTATTGCCAATTTGGACAAGAATTTTATCACTATAGCTAAATCAATTATTCGTCATGAAAAAAACAACTGTATTTCTCCTTTTCATCACCGCCTTTGCCGCGTTGATGGCAAGTTGCACCTTTAATGGCAATGGTGTCAATGTCGTGTCTCTCTCGCCCAAGGGGTTTGACGATGCTCCATCGCTCAATGTGACCTTGGACGAGTTTTCCGCCATTGTAAGCAATGTTCCTTTGGCCGTTGATTATTTTCGTTCGCAAGAATGTGGCGTGGTCATTTTGGGAGACACCAGCAAGATGGAATGTCTCAAGGTCAAAGTCAAAAATGGCACGCTCTACTTGGATTTGGAGTCTGGGGTCTACAAGGATTTATGGTTGAAAGTGCAGGTGCATGCTCCATGTTTATCTTCCGTTCAACAGAACGGTAGCGGAATGATAAGTTGTGACTCTATCGTCGACCACGATTCTCGTTTCGAAGTAGTGGCTAACGGCAGCGGTGATATCACCTTCCAAGGCATCGATTGCAAGGATGTGGGTATGAAAATCAACGGCAGTGGCGGAATCAAGGCAAACAAGGTGATGGCAAATGCTGCCAAGTTGTATATCAATGGCTCTGGCTCCATCAGATTGCCTGACTTTCAGGTAGAGGGGGATTTGTCTGCCAATATCAATGGGAGTGGTAACATGCAACTCGATGGGACAGCACAGAAGGTCAAGGCGCGTGTGAATGGTTCCGGATCCATCAGCGGAAATATGAAACACCAGGGCTTGGAGAGCTCTAAAATTGGCAGCGGAACGATTGACTTGAAATAGAATGACTATAAGTCAACGCTTCCTTGCGCTGCCATACCTCATCGACCATTTTTGTAGGTCTTGGTATGGCAACGCAAGGAAGCGTTGGAAATGGGAATTTTTTACTTTACTCCTGCCCAGATGGAGAGGTCTTTCTCTGCGATGTAATTAAGACCGCTGAGGATGATGGTCTCTCTTGCTTTTTCTGGGTTGTCTGTTCGGAAGATGAGGATGCCCTTGCCGCGGAGGAGGAAGCTATACATATAGGTCAGTCCTATGCCGGCGTTGCTGAGCACCTCGACAGCGTCGGCGGCCCTCCCGGGTTGGTCGTCAAGTTCCAAGGCAAAGACGTCGGAGAGGGCGACAGGAATGCCCTCTTTTTTCAATCCCTCGAATGCTCGGAGAGGTTCGCTGCAGATGACGCGATAGATGCCGTTTTCCGCAGTGTCGGGAATGGTGGATGCGATGATTTGCACGCCGAAACGACGGAAGAGGTCGAGCACTTTTACAAGAGACCCGGCCTTGTTCTCAATGAATATGGACAACTGATGAATCGTCATGGTATGGAGATGTTGGTTAGAAGAGTTTTCGTAAATCTTTCACCCTGACGGCCTTGCCTTCATCGGAGGCATGGATGCCGCCCTTGGGAAGCAGTTTCACTTTCGGAGTGACGAGGATTTCATCTTTGAGCAGGCGGGTGATCTCCTTGGTCAGCCTTTGTAGGCGTTGGTAGTCGTCGGTGAACAACTCACGGAGCTCCACTTCGACGGTCATGGTGTCATTGCCGTCCACCGTATCGAGAGTGATGAGGTAATCTGTGCTCAATTCCTTGAATTTCAATAGAATCTTTTCTATTTGGATGGGGAAGATGTTTACACCTTTGAGAATCATCATGTCGTCGCTGCGGCCTTGCAGTCTCGACAATCGCTTGTGTGTGCGTCCGCAGGGGCAAGAACCGCTGATGATGCTGGTGAGGTCGCGTGTGCGGTAGCGGAGCAGGGGCATCGCCTCACGGTTGATGGTGGTGATGACAAGTTCGCCCAATTGTCCGTCGGGAACGGGTTCAAGGGTGACGGGGTCGATGATTTCCACGATGAAATAATCCTCCCAGATGTGTATGCCGTTCTGCTCTGGGCATTCGAAGGCAACACCAGGACCCATCATCTCGGAGATGCCGTACGAGTTGTAGGCTTTCACACCGAGATTGTCCTCTATGCGCTTGCGTTGCTCCTCGCTATGAGGTTCGGCACCGATGCACAGCACACGCAACTTGGTGTCGCGACGAGGATCGACTCCTTCTTCGCGCATCACCTCATAGATGCGGGAAGCGTAGCTGGGGATGGCATGAAGCACGGTTGTGCCGAAGTCCTTGATGAACTTGATTTGACGGGTGGTGTTGCCGGCGGCGGCAGGGACGGTAAGCATGCCTACTTTCTCTGCTCCGTATTGGAAACCCAAACCGGCGGTGAACATGCCATATCCAGCGGAATTCTGGAACACGTCCTCGGGGCGGCTTCCCACCATCCAAAGGCAGCGTGCTACGGCTTTAGCCCATTCGTCAAGGTCTTTTTGAGTGTGAAGCACCACGGTGGGATTACCGGTCGTGCCGCTGGAGGAGTGTAGTCGTGTGCAATCACGCAAGGGCACGCAGGCCAGTCCGAAAGGATAGTGTTCCCTCAGGTCGTCTTTCGTGGTGAAAGGTAGTTTGTGGATGTCGTCCAAGGTTTGGATGTCGTCGGGGCTGATGCCCAGTTCGGCGAATTTCTCTTGGTAGAAAGGTGAGTTCATGCAGTGTTTGACTGTCGCTTTCAGACGGTCCAACTGCAACTGGCGAAGCTCCTCTTGGGGCATCGTTTCCAGTTCTGGGTGCAAATAAGGTGAATATTCCATGTTTTTTGTTGGTCAAAGCATTGACCGGCTGATGAGCCGGCCTTCTCTTGCTCCGTGCTTGCAAAATTACACAAATAATTTCAAATTCGATGCAGATTGTAAGACAAATTGCGCTTTTTGTTTCTTTTTCCTTATTGTTTGCCTCCGTCTGGCCAGAACCTGAGGGAAGATAGGTGAGGGTGGAGGGGCGCAATGTATCACTTTGCCCACTCGTCGAGCGCCTTTATTGTCTGTTCAAGAAAAGTCTTGTCGAGACCGAATGGTTCGACAAGGCTGATGAGTGATGGGAATGATGTTGTCCCAACTTACTGCTTTTTATGAAATGCAAAATGGCTGGATATGTTCGTATCATTCACCAAGTTCTTGGTGGATGAAATCCTCCAGTTCGGTGCCGGTGAGTCCTGAGGCAAGCACGTTGCCTTCCTTGTCAACGATGAGTGTGAAGGGGATGGCATTGATGCCGAACATCCGTGCAATCTCGCTGTTCTTCTTCAGTTCGCTGATGTGTGTCCACACGGCTCCTGTCTGCTTCACTGCATTCTTCCAGTTCTCGGCTTCGGTGTCGAGTGATACGCCGAGAATGCCCAATCCGTGAGGGTGGTAGAGTTGGTAAAGTTGCACCATGTGAGGCATCTCTTGCATGCAAGGACCGCACCAACTGGCCCAGAAATCGATGATGGTCAACTTGTTCTGCTTTACCACGTCCATTGCCGACACCATCTTGCCGTTGAGGTCGGGCGCGGAGAAGTCTGGCATGACTGCTGGAGCGTCGCCCATGTCGTTGCCTATGTTGTTGAGTCCTTTTGAGTAGTCTCTGATGTAGGCTTCCATATCCTTGATGTATGGGCGCTTCCGCATGGACTTGGGCATCTTGTTGATGAGGGTCATGACCTGCTCTTCTGAGAGAAATTCGGGATTGGTGACAAGGAAATAGCCCAATTCATTTTCTATGTTCTTTTCTGCTGTCTTGTAGAAGATTTCGGCCAGTTTTCCTAAAGACTCCATCGCCTTCGCTTCCAATTGGGCTTTCTCTTCCTCGGAGGAATCGTCCTTGATCTCGGAAATCATGTTCTGAATCTCTTCTTGGTATTTGAACCCTGCTTCGTTGAGCTTTTGCATCTCATCGTTAAGGTATGTGCCGGATACCTTGAGTTTATTGGGGTCATGGGAAATCATGACATTGATGGCGCCTTCTTCCAAGAAGATGGGGATGAGTGCGATGGAATCGTTCAGGTTGCCTAAGAAGCAGAACGTCACGCTGTCGGCCTTGCCCTCGTAGTCGAAATGGTTGCCTTTCACCTTGATGGTGTCGAATGGGATGCCTTTTGCCATGTCGCTGATAAGGTAGAGTTCCTTGACTTGTGGCAGGCTGTCCAGCGTACCGTGAATCTGGTAGTTGAACGATTTATGGCACGAGGTGAGGGTGAGCAGTGAGAAAAAGAAAAACGCTATGGTGAAGCGGAGACTTTTGGGGGGCATGGGGCTTATACGAGGTATTGTGAACTGATGCTTTGGTTGGTGATGACACGGCGGATGGTCTCGGCAAACATGTCGGCGACGGAAATCTGCTTCACCTTGGGGCAGCGGTTGGTATAGGGGATGGAGTCGGTGAAGACAATCTCCTCCAAGGCGGAATTCATCACGTTTTCATTGGCTTTGCCGCTCATCACGCAGTGTGAGGCGCAGGCGCGGACGCTGGTGGCCCCTGCCGACTTCATCAGGTCGGCGGCTTTGGTGATGGTTCCGGCGGTATCGACAATGTCGTCGACGATGACGACGTTCTTGTTCTTCACGTCACCAATAATCTGCATGGTGGCGACAACGTTGGCGCGAGCGCGGGTCTTGTTGCACAGCACGAGTGGGACGCCGAGGTACTTGGCATAGGTGTTGGCACGCTTCGAACCGCCAACATCGGGGGAAGCGATGACCATGTCGTCGAGTTTCAGCGACTGAAGGTAGGGAAGAAGGACGCCGGAAGCGTAGAGGTGGTCTACTGGGACATCGAAGAAACCTTGAATCTGGTCGGCGTGAAGGTCCATGGTGATGACGCGGTGCACGCCGGCCACCATGAGGATGTCGGCGACAAGCTTGGCGCCGATGCTCACACGTGGCTTGTCCTTGCGGTCCTGACGAGCCCATCCGAAATAGGGCATGACGGCGTTGATGGTGCGTGCTGAGGCACGTTTGGCTGCGTCGATCATCAAGAGCAGCTCCATGAAGTTGTCGGAATTCGGGAAGGTGCTCTGTACGAGGAACACGTCTCTCCCGCGGATGGACTGTTCGTAGGAGACGGAGAACTCACCATCGGAGAACCGGGTGATTTGCAGGTTGCCCAACGGGCAGCCAAGGCTTTGGCAAATCTTCTCGGCGAGATATCTCGTCTTGGTGCCTGAGAAAACCAGGAAGTCGTTTTGCTCTTTCATTATCTTTGTCTTTATGTTAGTTTGGGATTATCCGATGGCTGAGCGTAGTTTCTCGAAATGGTTGATGATGCTGCGATAGTCGGTCTCGTTGTGGATGTTGAAACGGTTCCAAAGGTCGCCACAGACGACGACTCCGCCAAAACCCAAGTCGCGGGCGGCGCGGATGGTGTCGAGCGACATGCCACTCAAAGCATAGACGTGCTTGTCGATAAGCCCTTGACGAGAGGCTGCCTGCAACTCCGACATGGTGAAGGATGCATGACGGTCGGGGTCTGAGAGACTATCGAAAATGTTACTTAGAAATACGTAGCGTGCCTTGCGCTTCGCCTCTTTCAAAAGCGTGAGGTCGCTACAAGAGCGACTGAAGTTGCCGCGGTAGCCAGCAGGCCGTTCCGCCAAGGCTTCGTCGAGATGGATGGCGGCGAGGCCGAACTCCTCCTTGAGATAGAAATGGTCGTGGACGGTGATGCGACGGTGGGTGTTCTCTGGCAACAACGAGAGAAGGCGCTCCACGTAGACGGGAGAGGACTGTGGCTTGTAAATGTGCAAGTCGTCCAGTCCCTCTTCGAAAAGGGCCTCTAAAATCTTGTCTTCCTCCACAAAGAATGTGGGGCGGGTCATGATGGCAAGTTTCATCTATTGTTAAGATTCTTGACATACGAAGACGGCAAATGCCGCTTTCCATCTGCAAAAATAGGAAAAATCCATCATATCGGCAATAATATGCGCAAAAAAAATGCGAAAGGTCTTCAAAAACGCTTACATTACAAGAATGGGCTGGCTCCGAAAGAAGCCAGCCCGATTGCTTTGATTATTCTGATTAAGATGATTGCTCATGTTATTCAGCCTCTTCCGGTGTCATGAGAAGAAACCGAGGAGGGTGCCTGCTGCCACGGCGGAACCTATCACACCTGCTACGTTGGGACCCATGGCATGCATCAGAAGGAAGTTGTGTCGGTCATATTCCAGGCCGAGGTTGTTGGAGATGCGGGCACTCATGGGGACGGCACTCACGCCGGCATTGCCGATGAGGGGGTTGATCTTCTTGTCGGCAGGAAGGAAGAGGTTCATCAGCTTGACGAACAACACACCGCTGGCGCTGGCGATGATGAAGGCCATGGCACCGAGGAAGAAAATCTTGATGGTGTTCAGGGTGAGGAACTCGCTTGCCTGCGTGGAGCATCCCACGGTGAGTCCGAGAAGCACCACCACCACATCGTTGAGTGCACTGCCTGCCGTTTTGGCCAGACGTGTGGTCTTGCCACTCTCCTTGAGCAGGTTGCCGAAGAACAGCATACCTAAGAGTGGAAGGCCGGAGGGAACCAGGAAGGTGGTGAGCAGGAGTCCGATGATGGGGAAGAGGATACGTTCGGTCTGACTGACATGGCGAGAAGGTTTCATATGGATGACACGCTCTTTTTTCGTGGTGAGCAGGCGCATGAGAGGCGGTTGGATCACCGGGACAAGAGCCATGTAGGAGTAGGCGCAAACGGCGATGGCACCCATCAGGTTGGGGCATAGCTTGGAGGAAAGGAAGATGGCAGTAGGGCCGTCGGCTCCGCCGATGATGGCGATGCCAGCCGCCTGGTTGGGCTCGAAACCGAGTGCAAGGGCCACCATGTAGGCACCGAAGATGCCGAATTGCGCAGCTGCTCCGATGAGAACCAACTTGGGATTGCTGATGAGTGATGAAAAGTCGGTCATGGCACCGATACCTAAAAATACCAAAGGAGGATACCATCCTTGACGGACACCTTGGTAGAAGATGTTGAGAACGGAGTTGTCCTCATAGAGACCGATTTCCAATCCGGCATCGGCGCGGAAGGGGATGTTGCCCAAGATGATGCCCAGGCCGATGGGCACGAGGAGCAGCGGCTCGAAATCTTTCTTGATGGCAAGCCAGATGAAGATGCTGCCCACGATGATCATGATCAGGTTGGGGATCGTCGCGTTGGCGAAGCCGGTGTAGCTGAGGAAGTCAAAAAACTTCGAAGTGACAAATTCTGTGAATCCCATGGCCTTATCCTATTGTTACAAGGGCGGCGCCTTCCATCACGGTGTCGCCACGTGTTACTAAAACTGACGTGATGGTGCCATCGCATTCCGCCTCGATGTTGTTCTGCATCTTCATGGCTTCAAGAATGAGGACGGTGTCGCCTGTCTTCACAGTGTCGCCTACGTTGACCTTCACATCGGTGATGGTGCCGGGGAGGGGAGCCAGTACTTTCGTGCCAGTTCCGGCGGCTGCCTTGGGTTTCTTTGCACGCCCTTGGTCCGAGGAGGGGGCTGCTGGGGTGGGCGCGGGGGCCTCTACTTTCTTTGGGCGGCTGGGGGCCTTGACAGGTTCTGGCAGTTCAACCTCGAAGGGTTTGCCGTTGACGGTCACTTTGGCGGTCTTGCCTTCTATCTCTTCTATCTCTACGGTGTAATCCACACCGTTCACTTTATATTGGTACTTGCTCATGGTTGTTGCTTTTTTCCGGTTATGTTCTGGTCCATTTGGTGTTCTCTCTCGGTTGGATGGTGATGATGCCGCTCTCGTGGTCGTGGCTGTTGTCGAAATGCTCTTTCAGTGCCATGGAAATGACGGCGACATAAATCTCATTGGATTCGCCGTTGGCTTCTTTGACCACCATGCTGGGGAAGGCGCGCTCGTCCTCCTCGTCGTCATCGTGGACGGCAGAGATGCGCTCCTTGTGGGCGGCTTTCGCACTTGAGTAGTTCCTTTGCTGTCTATGGTTCATGAATTTGCCGAAGAGAGTGAAGAAAATGCACAGGAGTGCGAGACAGCTGAAGACGATGCCCATCGACAACAAGGTGATGCCGAAACCGTGGGGGTCTTCGCGCTTGATTTTGGCCACCTTGCTTTCTGTCACTTGGATGAAGTTCTCTATGCCTGGGGTGACGGCGTCGACGGCTTTCACTTCCCATTCAGCACTGCCGTCTTTCTGGCGTGCATAACTGCTGTTGGCTTTCATCGGAGGAATGGTGACAGAGTCCACCAGGTCCAAGCCGTTTCCTTCATACAAGCCTATCCATACAGGTTGTGTGGCGTCGATGCAGGAGGTCAGGTGTGTGGAGCCTTCTGCGGGGTTGCTGTTGAGGTAGAGGATGAGATGCTGGCGGGCGCCAAGATTGGTGCGTGTCTCATTGTTGGGGATGATGCTCATCTTGGAGACACGTTCAGGGACGGTGAGGTTGGGGTCGGTCACCGACTTGTCGGTGGCGATGTACATGCCTCTCACGTTGATGGTTGAGAACGACGTGTTGGCCAGCTCTATCCAGGGAAGATGCTTGCCGTATTCGTCCACGATGCTGCTTGTGTTGTCGGTCATCACCTCGTTGATCTTGATGTTCTTGGCTCCTTGGCCCGACATCGTGAGGCTGACCGCAAGCAGGGTCATCAGTAGTAAGTTTCGTTTCATTGAGTGATTCTGACTGTGTATTAAGTTTTTGTTTTACCTGTTAGTGAATGCTATGTTCGTGGTCATGTACAGAAGAACAACACGAGGATTTGGGCGATGAGGATGCGTAGGAACATGCTCAGAGGATAGACTGTCGAATAGCCGACGCCTGGGGCCTCGCGGGTGCACACTTGGTTGGCGTAGGCAAGTGCGGGAGGGTCGGTGTAAGTGCCGGCGAGCATGCCCATCACCATGAAGTAGTTGAACTTGAACCTGATCTTTGCAATGGTGCCGATGATGAGGATGGGGATGATGGTGATGAGGAAGCCGGAGTAGACGTATTTCAGTCCGTCGCCTGAGACCACGGTGTCCCAGAATCCGTTGCCTGCCTTGATGCCGACGCTGGCAAGGAAGAGCACCAAGCCTATCTCTCGAAGCATCATGTTGGCGCTGGTCGTGGTGTAGGTCACCAATTTCACACGATATCCGAATCGTCCTATTAGGATGGCGATGATAAGGGGGCCGCCGGCAAGGCCGAGTTTCATTGGCACAGGCATGCCGGGGATGGCGATGGGCAGGCTTCCGAAAATGATGCCCACCATGATGCCCACGAAGATGGTGGCTATGTTGGGGGCGTTGAGACGCTTCTCGGTGTTGCCCATCATCTCCGCAACACGGTTCACGTTGTCTTCGGGACCTACCACCAACACGCGGTCGCCAACGTGGAAATGGTGGTTGCGGCCGGCGAAAAGCTCAATGCCATGGCGAGTGATGCGGGTGACGTTGACACCATAGAGGCTGGAGAAATGCATCTTGCCTAACGTCTTGCCGTTCATCTTGGGGTTGGTTACAACGATACGGCGAGACACCATCGGCTGTTTCTCCAACTCCTCGTTCCAATCCTCCTCTATCTCGGGGCCTATGAAGACCTTGATGGGCTCAGAGTCTGCCTCGGCGCATACGATGAGCACCTCGTCGCCAACGGCGAAAACCGTGTTGCGGTTGGGCACGCTCACTTGGCCGTCGTGTAGGTAACGGGAGCAGACAAAGTCGCGGTTGAGAAATTCGCTGATTTGCATAAGGGTGCGTCCGGCGAGGTAGGAGTTGGTGATGCGAAGATGCATCATATAAGGCTTCTCGTGTGGGTTCTCTGCTTCCTCCTCAGAGAGTTTCTGCTCCTCGTCTTCAAGGCGCACGCGGCAGATGTATCTCACAGCGATGGTGGCCAGGATGATGCCGGTGACACCAAGGGGATAGGCACAAGCGTAGCCAGAGGCAATCTGCGGGGTGTCGCCGTCAGGGAAAACGGTGCCGATGGCTTCTGTTGCGGCACCCAGGCCGGGGGTGTTGGTCACGGCGCCGTATAGTGTGCCTATCATCATCGGAAGGTTGTGCTTGTTGCCTGTGTCCAGGAAGATGTAGTAGCAAGCGAACATCACCAGCACGTTGAGAAGGATGGTGGCTGTGGCGAGGCCATTGAGCGTTATGCCGTCTTTCTTGAAACTCTCGAAAAAGCCGGGGCCCACCTGCATGCCTATCATGAAGACAAAGAGGATGAGTCCGAAGTCCTGGCAGAAATTGAGAATGGTGACGGGGGCCGTGAAATGGATGTGACCTGCCAAGATGCCGGCAAACAACACGAAAGTGACACCAAGGGAGATGCCAAGAAACTTGATTTTGCCCAAATATACGCCGACTGCGATGACAATGGCGTAAAGTAGCACTATGTGCGCTACCGAATCGTTGGCTGTGAAGAGATTGATGAGCCAGTCCATTTTGATAGATGTGATTTTTTGAAATCGGCTGCAAAATTACTTAAAATATTGCACATATGTTCTTTTTTTGAGCATTTTTTCACTAACTTCGCGCACAAAACGTAAAAAGACAATATGAAAACACCTATTTATATACTTGAAGAGACGCGGTTACGTGACAATCTTTCCTTGATACGCAACGTGGCGGAGGAGGCCGGAGTGGAGGTGATTCTCGCCTTCAAGGCCTATGCCTTGTGGAAAACCTTCCCCATCTTCAAGGAATACATTCAAGCCACCACGGCAAGTTCGCTCTTTGAGGCCCGGCTGGCATATGAGGAGTTCGGCGTGCCTGCGCACACCTTCTCGCCGGCCTATACCGACGACGAGGTGGATGACATTGCTCGCTGCTCCAGTCATCTCACCTTCAACTCCCTTTCCCAATACGAGCGACACGCAGAACGGGTGAGGCGTGTCCAGCCCGGCATCAGTCTCGGATTGAGGGTCAACCCGGAGTACAGCGAGGTGGGGACTGCCCTTTACAACCCTTGTGCACCTGGTACGCGTTTCGGCGTAAGCGACAAAGATATGCCCAAGGTGTTGCCCGACGGGGTGGAGGGCTTCCACTGCCATTGCCACTGCGAAAGCGGGGCTGACGTGTTTGAACGCACGTTGGAACATATTGAGCGGAGGTTCTCGCCATGGTTCAGTCAACTCAAATGGATGAATTTTGGAGGGGGGCATCTCATGACAAGAAAGGACTATGACGTCCCGAGGCTCATACGGATGATGAAGGAATTCCGCAAACGCTATCCCTGGCTGAAGGTGATTCTCGAACCGGGAAGCGCCTTTGCCTGGCAGACCGGCTATTTGAAGGCGGCGGTGGTGGACGTCGTGGAAGACCATGGCATCATGACGGCCATCCTCAATGTCAGTTTTACTTGCCATATGCCCGATTGCCTGGAGATGCCCTACCAACCGGAGGTGAGAGGGGCGGAGACTCTGCCCCTGGAGGCTGCAGACCATGTCGTGAAGGGCGACCATGTATATAGGCTTGGAGGCAACAGTTGCCTTGCCGGTGATTTCATGGGCGCATGGCGTTTCGATCATGCCTTGCAGGTGGGAGATGAAATCATTTTCGAGGATATGCTGCATTACACGACCGTGAAAACCAACATGTTCAACGGCATCACACATCCGAGCATCGCCCTGTTGAGGACCGATGGGAGATTGGAAATGCTCAGAAAGTACACATATGAGGATTATCGAGACCGAATGGACTGACCAATGGCGTTTTTCCCAATATTCCTAAGACCTCCTGTTTCTCCTAAAATCTCCTATCGCCTAAAAAAAAGAAAAAAAACGGCAGAAAAATTTGTCGGTTTAAAAAAAAGCATTACCTTTGCAACCGCATTTAGAGAAATGCACCTTGTTTTCAAGGTTGACGCGGTAATAGCTCAGTTGGTAGAGCACGACCTTGCCAAGGTCGGGGTCGCGAGTTCGAGTCTCGTTTACCGCTCCGTGTCTTGTATAAATGCCAAGGAGAATAGTTCTCACAAGCCCAGGTGGCGGAATTGGTAGACGCGCACGTTTCAGGTGCGTGTGTAGAGATACGTGCAGGTTCGAGTCCTGTTCTGGGCACTATGTTTTTATGCAAGACATGACATGATGGAGAGGTGGCGGAATTGGTAGACGCGCTACTTTGAGGGGGTAGTGTCAATTGTGACGTGGGAGTTCGAGTCTCCTCCTCTTCACCATAGTTTTTATTTGTTGCGGTAATAGCTCAGTTGGTAGAGCACGACCTTGCCAAGGTCGGGGTCGCGAGTTCGAGTCTCGTTTACCGCTCTTTTTTTAGGATAAGAAAAACCCAATCAATGAACTTATATATTCGATACTTTGACAAGGAGACATTGGTATACAATGCCGATGAGGCTATTGATTTCTTGTGTTCCATTCCTGAAGTTGGAATGAACCCTCAGATTGAGGCCGATGTCCGTGAATACGTGGAAAGCGACGTATATTATCCTAAACGTTACAAGGTGAGACCGAGGGTCTACTTCATCATCATCAAGACCGAGGCTTCCACCATGCTTGACTTCAAACAGAAGAAGGCTCTGCGGTCAAACAACCAACCCGCACAAGGAAACGACCGTAAGGCTGCCACCAACGTGGCTGCCAACCGACTCACCGAAGAGCGTAGGGGGTGGTATGAAGGGACGCTCGATTTCAAGCGTGTGGTCATGATTGCTGCAACAGGCAAGCACGAGTACCGGGACACCCATTTCGTGGCCAGATGCAAGGCCGTTTCTGGCATTGATTGCTATAATCGCATCGTGGAGCACCTCAGGGAGCGGGTCGACGGAAGAAGCCAATTCCCCTCAGCCAAAGGGAAGAATTTCAAGTTCAAGTATCTTGGAATGTGGAAATGACAAAACCTTGTCAAGTCAGGTGTCGATATTATATTTTTAAGGAGGAAAAACCATGAACAAGGTCATGCTGATAGGCAATGTGGGCAAGGAACCCGACATCAGGTATTATGATGCCGACCAGGCTGTTGCCACCTTCCCATTGGCCACCACGGAGAGAGGGTACACCCTCCCAAATGGGACTTCGGTGCCCGAACGTACTGACTGGCACAATCTCGTGCTGTGGCGCGGACTGGCGAAAATAGCAGAGAGGTATGTGCACAAAGGTGACAAACTTTTCGTAGAGGGACGAATCAGGTATCGTTCCTATGACGACCAGAAGGGAGTGCGAAGATTTGTGACCGAAATCATGGTGGAAAATATGGAACTACTCTCCCCAAAGTCCCAACAGCCGGCAGAAATGGAGGACAAATCTAAGGAAGACGGTCTAAACGAAGAAGCACCGTTCTGAATCCTATTACCCTTGGCGAAGTGGACAAAATAGCGCAATTCTTTCATACATTGCAGGAGGTGCATTGCAACGCTCCAACCATAGGTGTGGGCGTGGCGGCTGCACTTGCTGTCTTGTTGCTTTTCTTTTCCGGCTTCGCCAGCGCTTCCGAAATAGCTTTTTTCAGCCTTTCTCCCAACGACCTTAACGAACTGGACCCTGAGAGAAACGATAATGATAGGAAAATCCAGTGTCTCAGGGATGACAGCGAACGGACACTGGCCACCATCCTCATCACCAACAACTTGGTCAATGTCACCATCATCATGTTGTGTAACTACGTTTTCGACAGCATGGTTGATTTCGGCAAGGCATTGTGGTTGCAGTTCATCTGCATCACTGTCATTCTCACATTCCTCCTTCTCCTATTTGGAGAAATCATGCCCAAAGTCTATGCACGGCAGAATCCTTTGAAGTATTGCAGGAGATCGGCTGGAGGCATTATGTTCCTTAGAAAACTATTCTGGCCTCTGGGAACCATCCTCATGAGTAGCGGGGCACTGGCAGGGAAAATCGTCCAGAAGGAGTCGCATGTGCTCAGCGTGGATGACCTGGAGCAGGCTTTGGAACTTACCGACAAGGATGATATCAAGGAGGAGCAACGCATGCTGCAAGGCATCATTCGCTTTGGCGATGAAACGGCGAAGGAGATCATGACACCGCGCCAGGACATCGTTTATCTGAGTATGAAAGACGATTTCAACAAGGTGCTGGGTTGCATCGTGGAGAACAACTATAGCCGAATCCCCGTATATCAAGGAAATGTGGACAACATCAGGGGCGTGCTTTATATCAAGGACTTGCTGCCACACATCGGCAAGACGGCGTCGTTCAGGTGGCAAAGCCTTATCCGACCGCCATATTTCGTACCTGAAACTAAGAAAATCGACGACCTGCTCAGGGATTTCCAGGAAAACAAGGTGCATATCGCATTCGTGGTCGATGAGTTCGGGGGGACGAGTGGACTCGTCACATTGGAAGACATTCTTGAGGAAATCGTGGGAGAGATTCACGATGAGTATGACGAGGAGGAGAAACAATATACCCGAATCAACAACAATACTTATGTTTTTGAGGGAAAGACTTCTCTTTCCGACTTCTACAAGACTCTCGACATCGACGACGATTTTGCCGATGTGGAGGGCGACGCCGACACCATTGCCGGACTGCTTTTGGAGCTTAATGGCGACTTCCCCAAAGTGGGCGACAAAATCTCTTTTGGAAAATACACTTTCGAGGTGATGGCCATCGAGGAGAGACGCATATCGAAAGTAAAGGTAGTCATTCATTAATTTCATCATTTCATTTCCATGCGACTGTCTTTCTTACATTTCATGATTTGGATGTCGCTCTCTGCTTTGCCGGCTGGTGCACAAGTGGTGGAGCATGAACAGCACGCCTTCCCCGAGGATATCCCAGCGGGGGGCTATAGCGGAATCACGTGGCTCGGCGACAACCGATACGCAGTGGTGTCGGATAATACCGCCCGTGAGGGATTCTTTCTTTTCAACATCAAACTCAACTCCAAAGGGGACATCGTTTCGGCCAAAAATTTGGGATTCAAAGGAAACAAGGGGCGAGGACGAGACAATGAGGGCATCGCCTGGTGTAAGAAAAAAAACACCATCTTTGTCACACGGGAGAGTGACAATCAAGTGGTGGAACTATCTATGACTGGCAAACCTACAGGGAGGAAATTGGCTGTGCCTAAAGTGTTCGAGGGCACCACGAAAGTCTATGGTTTCGAGGCACTCACCTACAACGCTGCAACACATCGCTTCTGGATTACCAGCGAGAGCACACTCAACGGTGACGGAAAAAGGGCTACTGCCAGCAACGGTGTGAGAAACGCGTTGCGTTTGCAGTCGTTCAATGACAATCTGAAACCCGTGGCTCATTACTGGTATTTGATGGACAAACCAGAAAGCAGGACTGAACAACAACTGCAAAACTTTGCCATGGGTGTGAGCGCATTGACGGCCCTCGACGATGGACGCTTGCTGGTGTTGGAAAGGGAGTTCGCTGTCCCTGAAGCCAAATTGGGAGCATTCGTCAACTGTAAAATCTATGAGGTAAACCCTCAAAAAAATAGAGTGTCGTCTTCGAAAAGGCCGAAGAAAGAAGAGGACTTCCTGCAAAAGAAACTGGTAGCAGAGTGGACAACAGCCATAGGGCTGCTCGACTTCTCCATTGCAAACTACGAGGGGATGTGCTTGGGCCCGAAACTTGCCGACGGCGGACAAGTCATCGTGCTCATCGCTGATTCACAAAACCAATATGCCGGCATTCTCTCAGATTGGCTGAAGACCATTGTCATCTATTGAGGCCTTTTCAAACTTTTTCCTTCATTGTATTTCAGGAGCCTGGTATCCTTGGGATTTCTATGACTGTAAGTCTTGCTTATCTCTCCAAGTCCAAGAAATACCCCAGACGATAGACTTTGAACCAAAACACGGACGGGTGGGAACCTGTCAGGGTATGACGTATGCGTGTTCCTGACAGATGATGAATCACTCGGAAAAACCATGACAAATGGAGTGCTTTCAAACGACAGCTGACCGCCAGCATACGGGAACTATCGGCCAACTCCTCACGGAAGGAAAATAACGTTTGCAACCCTTCCTCTGTCTTCTCCATAAAACGCTCGTTTGATTCAAACCTATTGAACCCCAATGGGTTGTCGATATGTTTGATGCCTATGCCGGCACGTTCCAACGTCTTGCCGAAGAGCACGTCTTCATAGCCGTAACGCCGGAATCGTTCGTCAAATGGATGTGCAAGCATTACTTCGCGGCGAACCATGAAATTGCAGGTGTGGAAACGGGCGTGCGGGGTGCGGGAGCGTACTTCCACCTCTTGTCCTTTGATGCACGAACGCTCGTAGAGATAGCGCAAACTTTCACGTGGACCTTCCGGGGGCAAGACATACCCCCCGTACACCAAAGAGTCGTCCAACCGGGAAAGGTAGGTGGATAGGTAATCATCGCGAACCACAGCCATGTGGCTGTCGGCAAACAACAACCACTCCCCGCGAGCCTCTCGTGCCAGGAAGTTGCGGATTGATGCACGCCCGCAGTTGGTCTCGCGATGAAGCAGGTGACAGTGGGGAAGGGCTTCCAAGCAACGGTTGGCCTCAACCGTTGCCATGTCGGTGCTGCCGTCGTCGCCCACCAACACTTCAAAAGATAAATCCGGCAATGATAAGGCTTGCTGGTAAAGTGCTTTTACCAGTTCTGTACAGACATCGTTATAGGTCGGAATGAGGATGCTTATATGGGGAGATTGCAACATTAGTGCAAAAATAATGATTTCTTTATTTTAATATCGCCTTTTTTGCTTCTTTTTTTTGATTTTACATACTTTTACATTAATTTTGCAAAAAAATTATACGTATGCGCAAATTATTCCTTATAGCTACCATGTCGATCATGGTAGTAGCCGTTATGGCCATACCCGCCAAAAGGGTGTGGCGAACATTCATTCAGCCAGATGGAACATCCATTGAACTCATGCTTGTTGGTGATGAGAGGCTGCATTATTTCGTCACCAAGGACGAGGTGCCTGTCATAGAGGTGGACGACGTGTTCTATTTCGCCAAAACCGAAGACAACATGATCAAGTCTACTGGAGTGATGGCTCGTGAGCAGCAATCCCGACAAGCGGAGGACTTGAAAGCCATCCATACCATAGACGAGATGGAAGCACTAAGGGAGAATGTTGTCTTGAAAGGGGTGAGAAGAATGAATAGGGTTGGGGAGAGCGATCATCCCGACTACCTCGGACACAAGAAGGGACTCATCATCCTTGCCAATTTCAAGGACAAGAAGTTCTGGGATTACTCTGCGGAGGATGAAGGGCAGGCCACATGGCAAAGATACAACGACATTGCCAACAAGGAGGGATACACCAACAGTAAATACGGAGCCATCGGAAGTGTCCACGATTATTACTACGACCAAAGTTATGGAAAATTCAACCTTACCTTTGATGTCGTAGGACCTGTGCAACTCTCCAAGAACTACTCTTATTACGGAAGCAATACCAACGGCGATGACAGGAATGCACCTGAAATGATCATGGAGTGTTGTCAACTCGTCGACAGTCTCGTTGATTTCAATGATTACGACTGGGATGGAGACGGAGTGGTGGAGGAAGTGTTCGTGCTTTATGCCGGATACGGTGAGGCAACAGGAGGACCTGCAAACACCATCTGGCCGCATATGTGGACTCTTTCCAATGCGGCTTACTACAATCCCCGCATTCCTGCCGAATTCATTCTCGATGATGCTCTCATAGACGTCTATGCTTGCAGCAACGAACTTTATGCAAATTATGGCACCACGGAAATGGGACTTGGGGTCATCTGCCACGAGTTTTCTCATTGCCTTGGACTGCCCGATTTCTACGATACCAGCTATGCTGGCAATTATGGCATGGGTGAATGGGACATCCTGGATAGCGGAAGTTACAACGGACCTTCTGGCATTGGGTGGGTGCCCGCAGGTTACACCAGTTATGAAAGGGCATACGCTGGGTGGTTGAAATACAACGAACTTACCTATGACAGATGGGTGGTCAACCAAAAACCACTCAATGAAAGAGGAAATGCGTACGTCATCTACAATGACAACAATAGAAATGAATATTTCCTTTTGGAAAACAGGAACAAGACGAAATGGGACTCTTATGTGCCAGGTAACGGCCTGCTTATCATTCACGTGGATTACAACCAGGCCATCTGGGAAAGCAACACGGTGAATACCACCGGGTATGGAAACAGTCACCAGAGAATGACCGTCTTCCACGCCAGCAACACTACAAGAGGTGGCCATGATGCCTATCCATACAACGGCAATGATAGCCTTACTGACAAGTCAACGCCAAAGGCTTCCATCTACAATGCCAACACGGACGGAACAAAGCTCATGCACAAACCTGTCTCGCAAATCAAACGCAACAAGCAGAATTCAAACATCTCCTTCTTCTTCAACAATAACAACAAAAGGGTGAATCAGCAACTTGATAGAATTGATGAATGGGTTGACCAAGAGAAGGGCATCGTCGCCGTCTATACCATCAATGGCGTCAAATTGAAGGATGCTGTTGAGGAAAGCGAAGTGAGAGAATTGCCAAAAGGCACATACATACTCCGAAGAAATGACGGAACCACGTCAAAGATGGTAGTCAGATAAACATAAAGCCCCGTCTGTTCAGACGGGGCTTTTGACATTTTAAATACCCCTTACACCAAAATGGATGTAAAACTTCCCAAGGGGAAAGCCTTTGGGATGATAATGAATATTGAAAATGCGATACGGAATCATTGGAACAGGAGCCATAGGAGGTTACTATGGCGGAAAACTCGCTCATGCGGGAAAGGAGGTGCATTTCCTCCTGCACCGAGATTATGATTTTGTCAAGCAGCATGGTTTGCAAGTGGACTCTTGCGACGGCTCATTCCATATCGACAAGCCTGCCGTCTATGGGAAAGTGGAGGACATGCCTGCGTGCGACGTGGTGCTTGTCGGACTAAAGTCTGTCAACAACCATATGCTGCCGGGTTTGCTCAAGCCATTGCTCCATCAAGGCTCTCTCGTCGTGCTCATCCAAAACGGAATAGGATTGGAGGACGACCTCCAGCAACAGATGCCGGGGGTGCCCATCGCTGCCGGACTGGCCTTCATTTGCTCGGCGAAGACGGAACCGGGTAGGGTGGACCATCAATGCTATGGTAGCATCAATTTTGGCAATTTCTCTTGTAATGACGAGAGGATGGTGGAGCAAGTGGTTGATGATTTCACCTCAGCAGGCGTGGAGGCGCATCTTGTGGAATATCAGGAGGCAAGATGGAAGAAGGCGGTGTGGAACATGCCGTTCAATGGAATGACTGTTGCCCTCGACACTCAGACAGACAAGTTGCTTGCATTCCCCGATACGGAGGAACTCATCTTCGAACAGATGATGGAGGTCATCGGGGCTGCCCAGCATCTGGGAGTGAAAAACATCGACGAGGACTTCGCCCACAAGATGATTTCCACCACCAAGGCCATGACGCCTTATTCGCCAAGCATGAAACTCGATTACGACTTCCACCGGCCCATGGAAATCCATTACCTCTACTCTCGACCCATCGAGGAGGCGAGGAAGGCGGGATTCAGAATGCCCAAATTGGAGATGTTGGAGGCACAACTCAAGTTCTTAGAGGCCCAAAGGCGTTGATTCTGCCAAAGGTGGCAAACAGTAGTTATCAGGGTGTGTTCTTTCTTATTGCTTCGTCCTTCTTGTGAAAGCAATGAGAAAGAACACATTTTTTTATGACAAATACTTGCTTTTTCCTCAAATAATCTTTATCTTTGCTCCATCTTTTCTTTGAAGAATCAAATAACCAAAAAACGTACTATATGAACATCAAATTTCGTTTGGCAGTAATGAATTTCTTGGAATTCGCTGTCTGGGGTGCTTATCTCACTTGCATGGGCAATTATCTTGGAAAGGCAGGGATGGGAGACTTGATCCCATGGTTCTATGCCATCCAAGGCATCGTTTCCATCTTCATGCCCACACTGATGGGAATCGTGGCCGACAAATTCATACAACCACAGCGTTTGTTGGGCATCTGCCATCTTCTGGCCGGATGTTTTATGATGGGATGCTGGTGGATGGGATTGAACAATCCTACACCCGACAAGACCACGTTTATCACGCTCTATACATTGAGCGTCGCATTCTACATGCCCACCATAGCATTGGCAAATACTACAGCCTTCTCCATCTTGACACGCAATGGCATGGATACGGTGAAGGACTTCCCGCCTATCCGCGTGCTTGGAACCGTTGGATTCATTGCCACGATGTGGTTTGTCAACTGCGCTGTCTGGGACGACGGCTCCTTCTTGTTCACCTTGGGCGAGAATTCACAAAAGTTCCAATATACCTACATGCAGTTCTTCGTTTCCGGACTGCTTAGTTTCGTGCTTTTCGCCTATAGTTTGACGCTGCCGACTTGTCCGTTGTCAAAGAAGGAGGGAAAGACATCGTTGGTGGAGGCTTTTGGTTTGAACGCTTTCAAGTTGTTCAAGACCAAGAAAATGGCTTTGTTCTTCATCTTCTCAGCACTCTTGGGAATGTGCCTCCAGGTGACCAATGGTTATGCAGGACCATTCATTACAAGTTTCAAGGGAAGCGAAATTGCAGAGGTGGCCAATTCCTTCGCTGCCAACAATGCCACGTTGCTGACTTCCATTTCACAGATGAGCGAGGCGCTTTGCATCTTGATGATTCCTTTCTGTCTCAAGAAGTTTGGTATCAAGGGTGTCATGCTCATGTCCATGTTCGCATGGGTGTTCCGCTTCGGCTTCTTCGGTGTGGGTAATCCCACCATGCCGGGTGTCACATTCTTCATCCTCTCCTGCATCGTCTATGGTGTGGCGTTCGACTTCTTCAATGTTTCCGGAGGTATCTTCGTCGACCAGGAGTGCGAGCCGAGCATCAAGGCTTCTGCACAGGGATTGTTCATGATGATGACCAACGGCGTGGGCGCGACTATTGGAACATTGGCTGCTGGAGCCATTATCAATTCGTTCTGCTCTTGGAAGGGCGACTATCTCTTGGGTGATTGGAAGACTTGCTGGTTCATCTTCGCCGCCTTTGCATTGGTGGTCGGTGTGTCCTTCGCATTGGTGTTCAATCCTGACAAGAACAAGAAGGGATGAGTCTGGTAAGGCTGGTGTTCAAACAAGTGGCTGAAATCGTGGCTACGAAAGAGGTGGGGCTGGTTGTTCTCACCACAGAGGACGGCAGCCGCCAACTTTCCATCATCGCCGACAAGGATATGGTGTTTCAACTTGGCCTGCGGCAGTCGAAAGTGGAAATCAAGGAAAAACTATTGCCGGAGGTGTTATGGCAGGTCATCGCAAGAAACCTGGACATGCGTTACCAAATTGTCATCAACGACCTCGTGGACGGACAATACAAGACGTTGCTCTACATGCCCGACATCTTGCAAGCCATCCCCATAAGGGCAAGTGATGCCGTTTTGCTGTCGCTCATTTCAGACACACCCATATTCATCGAGGACAACCTCCTCAGGCGTCAGGGTGTACCTTATAAAGAAGGTGAACCCGGAGTGCCCGTGCCTGTCAATATCCTAAGCAGTGAAATGCTGAGGAATGCATTGGACAAGGCCTTGGAGAAAGAGGACTATGAAAAGGCATCCGAATTGCGTGACGAGTTGAAACGAAGGGGGGATAAAGGTGTGGTGCCATGAAAGAGGTGAGGTTTTTCCATGTGCCTGATGCTGAGACGGTAGGTTGCCTGCCTCAAGAGGAGGCCGTGCATGCCTTGCGTGTGTTGCGCATCCAGACGGGTGATGAGATGTTCCTTATCGATGGCGTTGGGCATTTCTATCGGGCTAAGGTGACGCTGGCTGATAACAAGCATTGCGCCTATGAAATCCTGGAAAAATTGCCACAGCAACGGGAATGGCTGGGACGGATTCATATCGCCATGGCTCCCACAAAGGTCATCGACCGAGTGGAATGGATGGTGGAGAAAGCCACGGAGATAGGATTTGATGAAATATCCTTCCTCTCTTGCAGGTTCTCCGAACGTAAGGTGGTGAAAACTGAGAGGTTGGAAAAAATCGTGGTGGCTGCAATGAAGCAGAGCCGAAAGGCTTGGAAACCTCTGGTCAATGACATGGTGTCTTTCGAGTCTTTTGTGAAAAGACCCATGGATGGCTTCAAATGCATAGCCCACTGCTATGAGGAAATTCCAAGAGACGACCTCTTTTCCCTCCTGGGAGGGACATCGGGTGTATCCTCTTCTTCCCCCTGTCATCCTGAATGCCCGTCTGTTGTCAAACCCGCTGATACGGTGACCGTACTCATAGGGCCCGAAGGCGACTTCTCCATCGACGAGGTCCGTATGGCCATCGATCATGGCTTTATACCGGTCTCCCTGGGGAGTTTCAGACTGCGCACGGAGACTGCCGCGCTCGCAGCTGTCATGATGGCTCACTTGACCAAAAGGATTCTCCCTGGTACCATTCCTAAATGAAAAACTCGCCTGCATCGATAACCTGAATAGAGAAGACACACTTTGAAAGATATGCGAAAAATACTACCCATCGTCTTGCTGGTTCTAATGGCTTGCCAGCCGCGCGCTTCCGAGAAGCAGTTGCGCAACGAGGTCAGCGCCATCCCCATGCTCTATACCGTGGAGGCGGAAGTACAGGTGTTGGTGGAAGGCCATGGACAGAATGGCACCAACGAATGGAAGGCTTTTTTCGGCAAGCGCGACATCATCATTCCGGTGAAGGCTCATGTGAAGGTGGGCGTTGACTTGTCAAGAATCCGTGAAATGGATGTGGAGGGCGACAGGGTGTATGTCACTTTGCCCGACCCTACCATAGACCTGGAGAGTACGGAAATCTTATGGGATGAGGTGGTGAGTGATGTTTCTGGCATGAGAGACCATTTTTCTGCGAAGGAGAAAGAATTCCTAACCCAACAAGGAAAAATGAAAATCATGGGGGAATTGCCTCAAATGGATTTGGTGCAGCCCGCTCAAGAGCATGCTGAGCAAGTGCTGGGGAACTTGATTTCTGCTTTGGGCTACAAACCAGTGTTTAGAGCCAGGCCGGTTTATGAGGAATTTGATTTTGTCAGGCTCATCAATGATGTGGAGGGTATGCCATGAACAAGACTTTGACCATTGTCACCGTTGTCGTATTGGTGGCCATCGCCATCTTTGCCTATTTGATGTTGAGGCCCAAAAGCGGCCTCGATTATAAAGTGTGGCCTATCACCATCAATCAGATTTCCAAAACAGAGCAACTGAAGGTGGTCTCTTTCCATAAAGACATTCTCGTTAGTGAGCACCGTTTGGGAAAGGGTATGTTCTCAAGCTCCGAAGATAAAATCTATGTCATTTATCCCGCAACACTCAATTTAGGATTCGACCTCTCCAAATGTAATGAACAGACTTTCCGTAAACAAGGGGAAGACACCGTGCTGGTCACATTGCCGCCTGTGGAAGTGCTCAACAAGAAAGGGTACACCATTGACGAAGCAGGGAAACACACCGCCATCGAGAAAGGGAATTGGAGCAACGAGACGATGGCTGGATTGAAAAAACGGGCGGAGGCTATTATGTTGAGGAGTTGTGAGTATGATAGCTGCTACCGGAAGGCGGAAGAATTGGGAAAGGTGATGGTTGCCTCGCTTGTGAAGAAATTGGGATTCAACACCGTTATCGTGGACGTACAGCCCCGTCAGAGTTATGGGTTGGCGCTCTTGGGAGATAGCTATGCTTGCACCACTCCTTACAAATTCTATCTGGAGCAGGGAAAAAGGTTCTTGATGCTCAAGGAAAAAGGTGTCCGCAAAATGTTTTTTCCAGGAGCCACGTTCAGCTATCCCCAACTTTTGGCTTTGGGTGATTACTTCAACCGCAATCTGAAGAAAGGTGACGTGGAGGTGTCAAAGGAGGGCAATACTCTCCTCGTGTCGTTGCGCCATCCCACCATTTCTGGCTCCAAGGGAGCCGTGGACATCTTGAAGAATGCCAATCAGGGAGAAGTGGCAAGATGGAAGAGGGAGATTGGTGGCCAAATCTTCAACAACTCTTTGAAAGTCAAGGTGGAACACGTGGATATGAACAAAAAAGTACTTTATACTTACCCATAATGTGCTGATTCGATGAAAAGATTGATTTTGCTTGCAATGGTGATGCTCTTGGGAATGGGTGCGTCCGCCCAGATGCCATACTCAAGGGATGGGGCGAAAAAACTGAGGAAACTGCTCACACAGATGAAGTCGCGTGCCCCGCTTCCCTTGCTGATGCGTGACGACAGGAGTTGTGTCGACGAACTTCGGGACTTGGCCAAATGGGATGAACAAACAGCAAAACTCAAAGCCGACAGCATCCAAAAGCGCCATGAGGAAAACCAATACATAAAAGAGCATCGGGACTGGGCGGGGCCAAAAAACTTGAAATCAGGATTGTTTGATAAAATCGTCAGTCTGATAGAACGAGAGGAACTGCGCTATGATTTGTATGAAAGGGAATGCCGCATATTGGCAAGTGAAAGGGCGGCAGACAAAAGATCGGAACCCACAGGTGAACTGTTGTCGGTGAGTTATGGCTCCTCCGGCATGACATACTATCCCGACCTCCCTTTCACCATGGAGAAAATTGACGGCGACTCAGCGCTCGTCACATATTCTAATAAAGACACTCGGTTCAAAGTGGATGCGAAATACCTTGGAATGATGCATGAGGCCATCATCTCACATCATCTATACCAGCTGCACGGTTATTATGGCTTCAAAGACTGGGACTTGCCCGATATTCCAAAGTATAGGCTGCTTGACGGTCAAAAATGGAATTTTGAGGCAAAATACAGCGATGGTACCATCATCCGTTCTTCGGGGATGGTTCCAGCTGGTTTGAGTGTCGATGTGGTTCCGAAAATCTATTTTGAAGATGTGCTTCCTAACAGAGATGCGTATAAGAAGAGTAATTCAACGGAATAGGGGAGGGCTGAGAGGCTGGAATACATGGACTTTTGATGCGGGTTTATAGAAATAGTCCTAAGTCTGCATTCTTGAAAACCCAATTCTCGTCGCCTCCCGCTACGGAAAACACATATCCTTTCTCTAAATTCACCACCGTATGGGGGTGCTCCTCATCACACAACGCCTCCTTGATGTCGTCAGTGATGCCGGTGCCGCGCAGTTTCAGCACCGCCTCTTTCTGGGTCCATAGTTTCACAAATTCCAAATCCGGGCTTTCAGCTGACATGATTTGGGTGATTTCCGCATCATTCATCGTGTAGCGTACCAAAGATTCGCGCAAGGGGCGGATGTGTTCCACGTCAATGCCTACGGGATGTCGAGATAGTGCACAGACCACCGCCGTGCGACAATGGCTCAGGTTGAAATGCAGGTCCCCATGGCCTGACAAGAATGGCTTTCCCTTCTCGCCATAACCGAACACAGGAGCTTCGATGATGCCGTATTCCTCCATCAGTCCTTGGCGTAGAAGAAGATAGGCGGCTGCATTCAGCTTGCGTCCCAACTCGAAAGTATAACGCAGTGCTTCTTCGCGACGCTGGTCGGAAAGGTGTGGCAGGGCTGCCTGGAAATCAAAACCTTCTATGTCGTCGTTGATGTATATCATGGTGCCTCGTCGTTTTATCTGCAAATTTAAACGTTTTCATTGAATTACAAAATAAAAACGTCTTTTGATTTCATCAAAGGTGGGACAGGAGGTCTTGGGAGGGACAAGAGGATATGGGAGGTCTTTGGCATGGGGGGGGTGGGGTGGTCGTGAATCATCCAAGGCGAAGGCATGGGTAAATCGCTATATAGGGCTTTTCACTCGCTTATGCTTTTTTTTCTTAAGCTTGAATAATAAATGCATTTCTTCTTTCTCGCTTAGTCGGATTTTTAGTACCTTTGCACACCAAAAGGCAGCCATATGAAATCTTTTCTTCTGATGATGGTGGCGACAGCATTTGCCATAAGCGCCAAAGCAGCAGACTTCAACATTCTTGACCATGGTGCGGTTTCCGACACCACCATTCTCTCTACGAAAGCCATCCAACAGGCCATTGACGTTTGCAACCTGAACGGAGGTGGAAGGGTGGTGGTGCCTGCGGGAAACTACAAGACTGGGACCATCATTCTCAAGTCCAACGTCAATCTACACTTGGAACAAGGTGCCACACTCTATGGAAGCACTCGACTGGAAGACTACATCCCCGTGAAGTCTAATTATGTGTCCTTGCGGACGCAGACCACCACCATCCAACTTATCTATGCTGACAGTGTAAACCATGTCACCATCGATGGGCAAGGCACCATCGATGGAAGAGGCAGGGGATTCGAAAAACTGTCCTGGAACGACGAAGGCATTACAAGGCCGCATCTGCTGCGCTTCATCCAGAGCAGCGATATCATACTCAGGGACATTACTTTGCGCAATTCCGGCTGTTGGATGCAGCACTTCCTCGCTTGCGACAGGCTCACCATCGACGGAATCAAGGTCTTCAATCGCAACAATTACAACAACGACGCTCTCGATCTCGACGGCTGCCACGAGGTGGTGGTCAGGGGGATGATTGCCGATAGCGACGATGATGCCATTACGCTCAAGAGCACGTCGCCAAGACTTTGTGAGAACATACGTATCAGCGACTGCGTGGTGAGTAGCCACTGCAACGCCATCAAATTGGGAACAGAGACCAACGGAGGTTTCCGAAACATCTCCATCTCGGGCATCGTGGTGAAACCCAGTTACGACCAGAAAGAGAAATTCTTCGGACAGTGGAGAGGGTCGTCGGTCATCTCGCTCGAAATCACCGATGGAGGCGTGATGGAGAACGTCTGCGTCTGCGACATCGTGGCTGAAGGGACGGAGGCTCCCATATTCATCTGGCTCGGCAACCGGGCGAGACCTTACAAGCAAGGTGACGTCATTGATCATGTGGGCAGCATCCGGGGAGTCAGAATTGACAATGTGTGTGTGAGAAATGCAGGACCTACGGGATGTTCCATCCTGGGAATGCCGGGGCATCCCGTGGAGGATGTCGTCGTATCCAACATACGCATACATCACGATGGAGGAATCAACGAGGTTGCCACCCCTCCCGACGACAAGGAAAAGGAATATCCTGAGGCCACCATGTTGGGAACACTCCCCGCAAAAGGATTCTTCGTCAGGCATGCCAGAAACATCTCGCTCGACAACATCGTCATCACAACGGAAGCGCCTGACAGCAGACCCGACATCGTGAAAATCGACACCGAGTAGCAGAACATGGGGTGGAAAAGGCTATAATGTAACCTTTGACCCTAAAAAATTGACAATAATCACATCGTTTTTATCTTTTTTGTGTAATTTTGCACCGTCAATTTCAGAAGAACTGATAATTTGTCATCATATCAAATGAAAAAAAATCTCAAAAAAGTCCTCGTCTTAGGCAGCGGGGCCCTGAAAATCGGACAAGCTGGTGAATTCGACTACTCTGGCTCGCAAGCACTGAAAGCATTGAGGGAAGAGGGAATTGCAAGCGTCCTCGTCAACCCCAACATCGCCACCATCCAAACATCGGAGGGAATTGCTGACAAAGTGTATTTCCAACCTGTCACACCGTGGTTCGTCACTGAAATCATCAAAAAGGAGCAACCTGACGGCATCCTGCTCGCTTTTGGCGGACAGACGGCACTCAACTGCGGTACCCAACTCTACCTTGACGGCACGCTCGACAAATATGGCGTCAAGGTGCTGGGCACATCTGTAGAAGCCATCATGAACACGGAAGACCGAGACCTCTTCGTCAAGAAACTTGGAGAGGTGGACCTCAAGGTCCCTGTGAGCCATGCCGTGGAGAACATGGAAGATGCGCTCAAGGCAGCCCATTCCATCGGCTTCCCCATCATGATACGTTCCGCATACGCTCTTGGAGGATTGGGTTCGGGCATCTGTCCTGACGAGAAGAAATTTATTGAGATTGCAGAGAGCGCATTCACCTTTGCACCGCAAATCCTCGTGGAGGAGAGCCTCAAGGGATGGAAGGAGATTGAGTTCGAGGTCATTCGCGACGCCAAAGACCGCTGTTTCACCGTGGCGTCCATGGAGAATTTCGACCCCCTGGGCATCCACACGGGCGAAAGCATCGTCGTGGCTCCTACCTGCTCGCTGACTCAGGAACAGGTGGAGATGTTGCAGGAATTGTCCATCAAATGTGTCAAACACCTCGATATCGTCGGTGAATGCAATATTCAGTTTGCTTTCAATGCCGAGACCAACGACTACCGTATCATCGAAATCAATGCTCGCCTCTCACGCTCGTCTGCATTGGCCAGCAAGGCCACGGGTTATCCACTCGCCTTCGTGGCTGCGAAGATCGCGCTGGGTTACACCCTCGACCAGATTGGCGAAATGGGCACTCCCAATTCCGCTTACGAGGCACCGCAACTTGATTATATGATTTGCAAGATACCGCGGTGGGACCTTAACAAATTTGCCGGAGTGTCCAGGATAATCGGTTCTTCCATGAAATCGGTGGGTGAGATCATGTCCATCGGAAGGAGTTTCGAGGAGATGATACAAAAGGGCCTGCGTATGATAGGGCAGGGGATGCACGGATTCGTGGGCAACGACCATACGAAATTCGACAATCTCGACGACGCCTTGGAGAACCCGACAGACTTGCGCATCTTCGCCATCGCACAAGCCTTGGAGGAGGGATACACCGTTGAGCGTATCGAGGAACTCACCAAGATTGACAAATGGTTCATCTCACGGCTCAAGAGAATCGTCGACCTCAAGCATCAACTCATGCAATACAACAGTTTGGAAGAGGTGCCCGACGATTTCCTCGTTACTGTGAAGGCTGCCGGCTTCTCCGACTTCCAAATAGCACGATTTGTGCTCAAACCAGAGGATTCCAATATGTACAACGAGAACCTCGCTGTCAGGGAGTACCGCAAGTCGAAGGGCATCGTTCCCGCTGTGAAGCGTATCAACACCGTGGCCAGTGAGCATCCGGAACTCACCAACTACCTTTACTTCACATACCATTACAATGCCAAGCCTGGCAACTACAGGTTCCACGATGTCAATTATTATAAGAACGAGAAGAGCGTCATCGTCCTCGGTTCGGGTGCCTACCGCATCGGTTCTTCTGTAGAGTTTGACTGGTGCTCCGTCAATGCCATCAACACCGCAAGGAAGTTGGGATACAAGAGCATCATGATTAATTACAACCCTGAGACCGTGTCGACAGACTATGATATGTGCGACAGGCTTTACTTCGACGAACTATCTTTGGAACGGGTGCTCGATGTCATCGACTTGGAGCAACCCAAGGGTGTCGTGGTTTCCGTTGGTGGACAGATTCCCAACAACTTGGCTATGAAACTCTATAGGCAGGGCGTGCCCATCCTGGGTACCTCGCCTGTGAACATCGACCGTGCAGAGAACAGGGATAAGTTCTCGGCCATGCTCGACAAACTGGGAATCGACCAACCGGCATGGAGGGCGCTCACCTCGCTTGAGGATATCGAGGCCTTTGTCAAGGAGGTGGGATTCCCCGTCCTCGTACGACCGAGTTATGTGCTCTCTGGTGCGGCGATGAATGTCTGTTACGATTACGAGGAGTTGGGACGGTTCTTGGAAATGGCAACGGAGGTGTCGAAGGAATATCCCGTCGTGGTGTCGAAGTTCATGACCGAGACAAAGGAGATTGAGTTTGACGCCGTGGCCGACAAGGGGGAAATCGTGGAATACGCCATCAGCGAACATATCGAATATGCTGGTGTCCACTCTGGCGACGCCACCATGGTGTTCCCGGCACAGCATATCTATTTCTCCACCATACGCCAGATCAAGAAAATCTCACGTAAGATTGCCAAGGAACTCAACATCAGCGGTCCGTTCAACATCCAATACCTGGCGAAAAACAGGGAAGTGAAGGTCATCGAATGCAACCTCAGGGCCAGTCGTTCCTTCCCCTTCGTCAGCAAGATTCTCAAAACCAATTTCATTGAGACGGCCACCAAGATCATGCTCGACGTACCCTACACCACGCCGGAGAAGAGTGAGTTCGACATCGACCGCATTGGCGTCAAGGCGTCGCAGTTCTCCTTCGCTCGCTTGCAGAATGCAGACCCGGTGCTCGGTGTCGACATGAGCAGTACGGGTGAGGTGGGATGCCTCGGCGAAGACCTCAACGAAGCCTTGCTCAACTCATTGATTGCCACCGGATACAGGTTGCCTGAAAAGAGCGTCCTCATCTCTTCTGGCGATGCCAAGGGGAAGGTGGACCTGTTGGAGCCTGCAAGGGAGATGGTGCGCAACGGATATGAGATTTACGGCACTGCAGGAACAGCCAAGTTCTTCAATGACAACGGTGTGCCTGCTAAAGCCGTGTCGTGGCCGGATGAAGACTTGCCTGACAATGTGATGGACCTCATTGCTGCACATAAGATCGACCTCATCATCAACGTGCCCAAGAACCACACGAAGCGTGAGCTCACCAATGGCTACCGCATCAGGCGCGCGGCCATCGACCACAACATCCCGTTGATGACAAACGTGCGTCTGGCTAAAGCTTTCATAGAGGCCTTCTGCGCCTTGAAGTTGCAAGACATCTCCATCAAGTCTTGGCAGGAGTACAATTCTTGAAATAATCATTCTTATCAATAACAAGACGGGGTTCCACATCGGGACCCCGTCTTGTTGATGATATGCCTTTTCTTGTTGTTGCTATTATGCAACCAATTTTCGCTCGCTTTCTTGAATCTCTCTATGAATCGTAAAGGGACCTCTCGATAACGATGGGCATGCGCTTGCGCTTGAATGCTGAGCGGCGGTGGCGTGTCAACACACGTTCCACCGTCTCGCCACCGTAAGCGTCGTTCAGGCGCTTCATGGCGTTCTCATCGTCGCCATTCTGCAAATAGGTGAGTAGGATGTCGTCCACATCTTCATAGGTGTGGCCGGGTGCGATCTGAGCCATGTCGCCACCGGCTTCCACCCCGTTGCCGTCGGTGGGAAGGATGCCATAGGCCGCACGAAGCGATATGTGACGAAGGTCGGACTCATCGGGGTAACGCTCGGAGAACAGATATTTACAGAGTTCATACACCTCATGCTTCCATAGTCCGCCGATGGGATTGTAGTCTGCCACGTCGCCGTGGATGGTCCAGAAGCCCAGGTAGTGCTCCGTCAGGTTGTCCGTGTCCATCACCAGCCCGCCGGTCACCGAGGCGAGGTTGTAGAGGTAAATCATCCGCAGGCGAGCCTTGATGTTGCCTTGTGAGATGTGCGTCGATGCATAGCGTTGCTCACAGGTGGCTCGCAACAAGAGATACTGGGCCTGTAAGTTCTCCACCCAGTATTCACTGCAGAATGCCTTCATGGCTGCGTTGGCGGAGTCGTTCTCCTCAACCGAGTTGGAGGAACAAGGCAGGCTGACACCGATGAATTTGAACTCCTGGTCGGGATGCTGCTTCACCACTTCGGCGCAGATGGCTGCCGTCACCGTGGAATCCAATCCTCCGGAGATGCCGAGCACCATGGTCTTCAACCCATTGTTGATGAGATACTTCGCCGTTTCGCTTATCATTGTTTCAAATGCCTTCTGATAATTCATGCTCCTTAGGTTTTATTGATTGATGAATATGTTGTTTGTTCTTATGGTCAAGTGGGATGTCGTTATTCTTATTTTGCTACAAAATTAATAAAAATGTCACACATTTGTCTACTCATGGGATGAAAAAAATCTCCTATTCTCTCGTAAGACATCCTTTATTCTCCTTAAACCTCCATTTCTCATCGAAAAAATCCGACAAATACGTTGGACGATATGCATATTTATGCTATCTTTGTGAACTTATGTCTTAGAAATGGCAAGAAAGAGGATTTCACACACTTTAAATGATGGATAAAATGAAAAAGTTGATCACATGCTTGTTGACTTTGTTGGGGCTGACCACGGCCTACGGTCAAGGAAATTATGAAACCGATGTCTTCAATACCAAAAGTGGGAAGACCGTCAGGTTTCATGCGTTGATGCATGCCAGCATCCGTATGGAATACAATGGCAAGGAGATTGAAATCGACCCTTGCGGCAAACTGCGAGACAGGACTGTGGACTACAGCGTGATGCCGAAGGCAGACTTCATCTTTGTGACTCACGAACATGGTGACCATTATGACGCACAGGCCATCAAATTGCTGTCTGCTGAGCGCACCCAATTGGTCATGAATCAAAGGTGCGTCGACATGTATGGTGCTGGAAAGGTAATGAAGAATGGAGACAAGATGCAGGTTGACGATGATATAACGGTGGAAGCGGTTCCTGCATACAATACGACGGAAGGGCATCAGCAGTTCCACCCTCAGGGACGTGACAACGGCTACATCCTCACCATCGACGGCCTGCGCATTTACATCGCTGGCGACACCGAGGATATCCCGGAGATGGCTGACATCAAGGACATCGACATTGCCTTCCTGCCATGCAACCAACCCTTCACAATGACCCCCGACCAACTCGTAAGAGCGGCCAAGGTCATCAAACCCAAGGTGCTTTTCCCGTATCACTACGGCCAAACAGACCTCAGCAGCATCCCGTCGCTTTTGGAAGGGGAGGGGATAGATGTGAGAATCAGGCATTATGAATAACAATAGCGAATTGTTTTGGATTTATCGCCGCGATGCGAAAAAAGGAGAGCCTACCTATTCTCCGAAGTCTCATTCTGCTCCACATTTTGAGGGCAGGTACGTCGAGGGGATGGAGGAATGGGCTTCCTGGTATCGTTTCTGCAAAAGGGACGACGGGATATATGAAGCTCAATTGGATGAAGCATGGGATGAGGGAAGCCATTACGGCGGTGGAACCATCAGCGTGGAAGTTCCCTCGGAGTGGCTGCACTTCTCCTATGATGAGTTCCTCACTCGTGTTGTCAGCCTTGCCGCAGCGTCACATTATGGCTTCACTCCAGACGACCTGAAAGGAAAAGAAGGCTTGAAAGCATTTTTCGGTTTTGAGGATAAGGGATGACAACCCTTGCGAGTCCTTGACATTAAGACCTTAGTTTTCTACGATATTCCTGAGGCGTGACACCTGTCACCTTGTGGAACATTCGGATGAAATAGTTTTGGTCGTTGAATCCCAGCATGAAAGCGACTTCTTTTACCGCCATGTCTGTGGTGTACAGCAGCAGTTGCGCCCGCTCCACCTTCTTGTGGTTGACATACTGTATGGGTGATGAGCCAAACTCCCGTTTGAAGAGTTTGATGAAATAGGGCTTGGTGACGTTGGCCACACCCGCCAACTCTTCAACGTCGATGCTGTCGCTGATGTGGGCGTGGATGTGTTCCAGCACGCGTTTCATCCTTTCATCGTGTGTCCATATTCGTGGACGGGCATGGCGGATGAAGCGAGACATGATCATCAGCATCGCGCCACGCAACTCCATCTTTCCCCACAGTTCCATGGCGCGGTAACGAGCCACGTAGTCCGACATCTGTGCCGATGTGTCGTAGCTTTTGGGGTCGCTTTGGGGCAAGCGTGCATCGGGCAGTTGGGCGCACATGTACTCAAACAATTGCTGCATGCCTGGGCCGCCATCCACCTCCGTGGGTAGTTCATACACCTCCTGCAGGTTGACCTTGTTCTTGAACCCTTCGTACATGTGGAGGTAATATTGCTCATACACCCCATGGCACTCATACGAATGGACAGTGTAGGCGGGAATGATGTACAGATGCCGAGGCCGCAGCGCTACGTCCTCCTCTGGCAGGTGGAGGATTGCCTCACCCTCCGTCACATAGAAGATGCGGATGAAAGGCGAGTTTACATCCTTCCAGTTCCAATTGGCGTTGTGTCGCGCCAGTCCCACGTTCAGCAACATCAGGTTCATCGACTCTATGGGAACCTGTATCAATTCATGCTCTTTTTCCTTCATAGGTGCAAATATACGAAATTGTTCTGAATCAGTTAACAAAAACAACCAATAATAGCACAAAATTAACATTCTGAATCCTGATGTTAATTTTGTGCTGTTTTTGGTTAATTATTTCAAGCAGGGAAAACGGTAAAAACAATATCTTTGCATCAATAAAACAACAACCTAAATACCAATCAATATGAAAAAGATGATTACCGCATTGCTGGCTGCATTCACATTGTCGGCCAGTGCGCAAACGGCTGACGTGGAAATCAAGACCGGAAACTATCAGCCCGACTGGGGCTCGCTCAGCGCATGGGAGTGTCCTGAATGGTTCAAGGATGCCAAGTTCGGCATATGGGCACACTGGGGACCCCAGTGCCAAGCCGAAGACGGCGACTGGTACGCCCGCTTCATGTATTACGAGGGCAGCGGACAGTACAACTGGCATGTCAGCCACTTTGGCAACCCGAATGACTTCGGCCTGAAGGAACTGTGCAACGCATGGAAGGCTGACCAATGGAACCCGCAGGAACTCGTGAGCCTCTACAAGAGCGTGGGGGCACGCTACTTCATGGCCTTGGGCAATCACCATGACAATTTCGACAACTGGAACTCCCCATACCAGGAGTGGAACTCTGTGAACGTGGGGCCGAAGAAAGACCTTGTCAAGGGGTGGAGCGATGCCTGCAAGGCTGAAGGCCTGCCGCTGGGGGTGAGCATCCATGCTTCCCACGCCTGGACGTGGCTGGAGCCTTCGCAGAAGTATGACGGCAACCTGACCAAGGAAGACGGCGTGGGCAAATGGTGGGAAGGCATGGACCCACAGGAACTGTACGCGCAGAGGCACACCCACTCCTCGGGATGGGACAACAGCGGCACCATCCACAGTCAGTGGGACTGGGGCAACGGTGCCAGCCTGCCTTCGCAAGAGTACAAGCAAAAGTTCCAGAACCGTGTGTTGCAACTCATCAACGACTACGACCCCGACATGATCTACTTCGATGACACGGCGATGCCCTTCTACGGCTGTGACGACCAGATCGGCAAGAACATCTTGCAGCACTACTACAACCACAGTGCGGCACAGCACGACGGACAGCAGCAGGTGGTGGTCACGGGAAAGCAACTCAACGACCAGCAGAAAGGCTATATGATGTGGGACGTGGAGCGTGGCATTCCCGACCGTCCACAGGAAAACTACTGGCAGACCTGCACCTGTATCGGCGACTGGCATTACAACCAGGCCACCTACAACAACGGTAGTTACAAGAGCGGCGCAACCGTCGTCCGCATGCTCATCGACGTGGTGTCGAAGAACGGCAACCTCCTCCTCAGCATACCCGTCAAGGGCAACGGCACCATCGATGACAAGGAGCGCAAGGTTCTTGCCGACATCAAGGCATGGATGGACATCAACAGCGAGAGCATCTATGGCACAAGGATGTGGAAAACCTTTGGCGAGGGACCATTGGCAGAGGCTGTCAACCCCATGAATGCCCAAGGGTTCAACGAGGGACAAGCCTACTCTGCACAGGATGTACGCTATGTGCAAAAGGACGACGTCGTCTATGCCACCATCATGGCATGGCCCTCGCCAGGCGACTTCACCTTCAAGGCGTTCTCCATCATCGAACCGTCATACAGCGGCGAGGTGGAGAAGGTGACGCTCCTCGGAAGCGGTGACGTGGAATTCCATCAAGGCATTAATGGACTTGTCATAGAGGTGCCGGCCAAGAAACCCAACGATATCGCTCCCGTGTTCAGCATCACCTTCAAGAACAATGAGCAGAGTGCCCGCCAGATACTGGAGGGGATGATTGCGGATATGGACATGGCTGTGACGGAGATGTTGGAAAACGCCCATCCATACAACACCGGCAAATACAACAAGCCCAAACTCGAAGCACTTCGCGAAAAAATCAATAGTGTCAAAAATGCCATGGAAACAGCAAGCGACGATGAACTCAATGCCTTTCGCGAGTCATTGGCAGCCGACTACCGCACCTTCCTGGTCGATGGTGTGAACAAGGGCGGTGCCTTCAATGGTGTCATCGAGGAGAACCTCACCACACAATATCTTGTAGAGGCTTCCAACTTCACCCGTGAGGCTGGAGGAAACTACCGTTTCGGCGCACCGAAATACTGGACGGTGGAGAACTTCGACATCCCCAACGGCGGCGATGGTACGAAGCATGGTCTTGACAAGTACTCTGGACGCGAGGCATTGATGCTCGGAGTGTGGAACGATGCTGGCAACAACACCACCGGTGACCTATCCAATGCACGCATCTACCGCAAGGTCATCCTTCCCGCAGGCAAGTACTATTTTGGAGCGGCATACAACACCACCTACAACATCAACAACGAGGCTTATATGTTTGTCAGCAAGACACTATCCCCTACATCCGACATTCCACAACAGAGTATCGCTTATTACAACATAGACAAATGCACGGGCGATCTGAGGATTCAAGGCCTCTATTTCCAACTCGAAGAGGAGACGGAGGTGTGCATCGGGTTCCAAGCCAATTTGCTGAATGGCTCTGCCACACAGGAATTCCGAGCCGAACAGGTGGCGCTATACATGCCGAAAGAGGTGGGGGAGCGCCATGAAGAGGCAAAGGGCTGGCAACTGATCGATGCCATGCCCGAGGATGTGAGCCAGTACTTCTTTGCCATCTACGACCAGGGTTCCGATGTAGGCCTCGTTCTCGGCACAGGCAACAAGCAGGGGACCAGCTACAAGACGATGTGGTATGAGGCCGACGTTTATCCCGAAGGCAACAAGGATGCACTCTGGATGTTTGATGCCTTCGACTCCAACAACTATTCAGGAGCGAAGTTTGACGATACGGCTGAAATAAAATGGCTCGTCATCACCTGCGCCGGCTATCCCGACATCTGCCTGCAGTCGAACGATGCTCCCAACACTTGGAACTACCGCACGGAGAACAACGGTGAGGGGTGGACCGACCGTGCCTACGTCTACGCCACTTACAATGGAGAGGACCTGCAAGCTCCAAATGGCTGTTGGACGCTCATCAACAACAAGGGCGGTGGCTTTCTTGGGCGCTTTGATGGCACTGACGAAATCAGTGGCAATGTCGCGGGCGACAACGCCGGACATTACGACTTCTATGCCATAGAGCGTGGAAAATACGTTGCAGCCGCCGAGAACATCGACAAGGCTTCCGAGGAGAACCCCATAGACATCTCCTATGTCATCACCAACGCCGACGGCACCCGCTACAACAACTTTCACGCCAAGCAGCCTGTAGGATGGATTCTCTCGCAGGATGACGCATTCGAGGTGGAGTATGCCAACTACCTGCCTGCCAAGGTGGGTGACAGTTACTTCAACAAGTGGCAGTCGTCGGGCAACCTCACCGACCGCTCCATCATGCAACACCTCACAGACCTGCCCAACGGCAAATACCGCCTCTCTGTGCGCACCAGCAACTCTGTCATCCATCAGGGTGCCTCGCTTTTCGCCAACGATGACAAGACCGACATGACCACCGTTGTGGGTAGTGGAGCCGTCAGTGTCATCACCGAAGTCACCGACGGCAAACTCTCCTTCGGTGTGGAACTGAAAAACTATCAGAGCAACGACTGCAAGTTCGACCACTTCACCCTCGAATACCTTGGTAATCCTACGGGCATAAGGGAAATTGGTTATGGCGTTTTGAAAAAGGAAAACACCGTGTATGACCTCCTTGGACGAAAAATCGTCAATCATGGCTTGCCCAAAGGACTATACATCATCGATGGCAAGAAAGTGCTCGTCAAATGATGATAACTGATATGCATCACTAAGACAGGCTCATTCTTCATATGTAATCTGCAATTCTCCTGTGATGTCGAAGTCGTCATGGTAGTTGTCGTCATAGATATACACCATTCTCATTCCCCTATAGGCCGCAGGAATGACAAGGGTGTCGAGAAGATGCCATTTGGGTTTCCCGAAATCATACGACGAACGGTCGAGGATGATGCGATGGGATGTGTAGTCCACATAGTAGTAGCCACCACCGATGCATTGGTCACCCGGCTGCAGCAAGTCTTTGTGTTGGCTGACCATTCCCATGCGCAAATGGCCATCCATGGTGATGATGAATTTTGGCAATGTCATATTTCTTGATTACAAAGGTAATCATTATTTGACTCATTCCGTAATAATATCTTCCTTTTCTCTGGGGAAAAGTTAAATCTTCGTATCGATTGGGGTGTTAATCCGTTTTTTTTGTCTATATTTGCAACTTGAAAACAAAAACTAAAAATTTATCTTATGAAAAGAATATCATTGGCTATCATCTTTGCATGCTGCACGCTGGCACTGGCGGCACAGGATGCCATCCGGGTGAATTATCAAGGTGCAAGACCTACCATCAGTGATTTTGCATGGGCCTACCTTTTCTCTGACGAAGATGATGAAGACGAATGTGACGCAGAGGCTTTCGCAGGCGTCAAGCAGGCCTTGGAGCGGCACCGTGAGGGACTCCCGCAGGAAGAAGGGGTAACGTTCACCGTTGATGAGAAAAATGGTTACATCCTCTATGAGGATAGGCAGGAAGGAAGTGATTACATGGTTAGGACTGAGATGTGCTACTGGAACGAGGCTGATGGAAAGCACAAGTTGTTTGCCTACAGCACGTGGCTCTTCGACAATGGCAAGCCGGGAATGGGCCAGTACGACGGTCTCACGTTCTATCGTTACAACAATGCCACTAAGAAGATGACAATGTATGACGTTCCGGGGGTGGAGGTGGAATATTCAAACATCACCTATACCTTGCCACGTGTGGGAAAGGACATCATTGTCACCAAGTGGGATGATAAAGGAAGGAAGAAACAGACGACGTTGAAATGGAACGGACGTCGGTTCAGCAAATGATCCTTTATGAAATCCTTTTTGAAACAAAAGTGATAAGGCTCACCTTCGGGTGAGCTTTTTTGTGGCTTCCTTAGACGAGTACGCTTGAATTTCTGGGATGGATTCAGTTTGTTTTTAGTGGGGTGGGAGGTGGCTTTCTTATTTTTTGATGTATGGTCTCTCATGTGTAACCATTCGACGAATATCATTAAAACATATGATTGCCAGGCGACAAAGTCGAGCGCGTGAAAAAAAAAATCGCACCACAGATACTCTCAAGTGATGATGTCGACCATTCCAGTCAGGAACCCGTTTTCATCCGTCTGTACTTTGATGGAGGCATAGAGTGCATTGAGGATTTTGATGATGTGGAGCGCGTCTGAGATGGCTGATAGGGAGAGACGTGTGGTGTAGGGCCTGCCCTTGTCGCTAAGCAAGGTGTATGTCGTCTCAAAGGAGGGGTGACGCACTCCATTCCTCTCGTCCATTACCTGTCCGATGAGTCTTTTGATGGCTTCCGGTTCGGCTTGGCATTTCTCTGCCACTGCGCAGGCGAGGAGGAACTTCGGCGTGGTGATTTTTAACTCTTTCTCACCCTCAAGGATGGCTTGCTCCAAAGGTTTGAAACTATGAACTTCTGTCATTTCTATGTGGTTTAGGTTAGGGTTATGATAGGGTACCTCATCTCAACTGTTTGACGTATTTCACATCCACGCCATCTCCTTTAAGTATGTCGGCAATGTCTTGTGGACGGAGGGTGACGGGTCCTCGCATGAACTCGGGAATGTTGTAGCTGCGCATGAACAGTCTATGGTAGTCGGCATCGGCGGAAGGCAACTCAAAAGGTTTGCTGCCATGGCCATTGGCGTCGACATGGGCGATGAATGGACGGGTGAACGTCCCGTCGTCTCGACGGCTGCTGAAAATCACCCATCTGCCGTTGCTCGACCAGGAATGATAACTTTCCGTGTCTGGGGAATTCAATTCGTCCAGTTTACGTACATCTCCGCTCTTCAGGTCCATCATCCACAAATCAGCGTCACGGTGCCATATGTGGAAATAGCCGTGGTCGGCGCTGGAGAAGAGCATGAATCGTCCGTCGGGAGAGATACGGGGCAAGACGGCACTTTGTCCAATGGCAATGGCGTCGAAAACCAACTCTCGTGGTCCGAAAGCCATGGTTTCAGGGTCGAAGCTTTTCTTATAGATGTTGTATTTTAAATCTTTGTATCTTGCAACCACATTCTTGCTATTGGATGTCACCGAATCATTTTCAATGAAATGGCCACTGCAATAATATAGGGTCTTGCCGTCAGGGGCCCAACAGGGGAACACCTCGAATTCGGTTGTGTCATTCTCAAGGTTTGTCACCAGGTTGTTCTCCACGTCATAAGCGATGATGTCGCTTGCCAAATCATAGACCTCCACTTTGTTGGAATCCACGGTATGGAAACTCTGATTGGTCTTGTCTGTGGAATAGACAATCAGGTTCAGCCAGGGATGCCAGGCGGGATAGACTCCTGCCGAAAGGATGGAGTCGTTTTTCATGTTCACCTTTTTCTTCTTGCCGTCGTAGGACACAAAGGTACCGCCATGCTTCATACGGGCATGGAACTGCATCCGCTCAGGATTGTAATTCTGATAGTGGTGGCAGTTGATGCATTGCCCGTCTTTCTCGTATCCACAAAGGAAATTGTCATAGATGACGTTCTCTTCATAATTTTCCAGGCAACGCTGGTTGATGGTCAATGTCTCATAAGCGACAAAGGAGGGGGAGATTAGTCGATAGCTGATGTACGGGTCGATGGAATCGGGGGAGACATATAGGTTGAATGGCTTGTAATGGGTCCATTGGCCATCCTTGCTCATGTAAACGTCTACCTTGATGGCGTCGCCCTTCGCCTTGGATGTCAGTTCACGCCATTCATCCATCTCGGGCTGCATCTGTCCACGACAAACGACCACTTGGTCGCCAGAGGTATAGCTGGCCACCATCTCGTCGGCTGGCTCGTCGGCCTCGAAGGTCAGCGGTGCGATGTTCACGGGGATGGTCACATTGACATAGTCTGGATATATGGAGGGGAACGCCTGAGACTGGGTGTAATCAGTAGGTACGGACACCTTCTCACACGACATCAGCAAGATGATGCCCCAAGCGGCTATCCCTATTCTCGTTCTTTTCATAACTCTAATATTGAGGAAGGTTTGACATCAGATAGAAATCATAATAATAGGTTTTGCCAAAGAGAGGATACAACAACTCCCTCGCCTCTTCAATATCCAAGCCATCGTGTTTGGAAGCCTCTTGTGAGAACTTCTCAAAACTTTCTTTCACTCCGGGGGCAAAAGGCATCTGGTCGAGGTTTGGGTGCTTTCCCTCCACGCCGAATGTATAGGCGGCTTGCTGGTAATAAAGAGGTATGTCGGCATTGGGATGCAATCTCACAAAATTGTTGAAATGATACCAGAAATATCGGGAATCCTTCAGCCACATGGAAGCCAGAAGACACTGCTCCTGAAAGACAGGGTCGCCTGTATAACCGCTGCGGGCGAGGTGCTTCATCAGATATTCTTCGACGAATCCATGGTCGGAACTCAACTCATTGGCATAATGGAGCATGTGGGTGATGGGTTCTGTTTCCGGGTCTTTGGCTATCTGGTCTGGGTGGTTCATCAGATTCTCCGCCCATGCAGCCCAGTCGCGGAAGAAGGTGGTCTGTTTCAGGATATGGATGTATTTCCTGGCCAAAGGCTTGTCGCCATCGAGGATGGCACAACGGACAAGGTATTTGTAATACTCAGCACGCCAGTCATATTCCACACCCATCTCCATGGACAAACGTGCACAGTCGTTCAATTTGCCATATTGGTAATAAATCAACATGCCGATGACTTGCATCATGCGGACATCGAAGTGGGTGTCCTTGTCAAAGGTGTCGCCATCGGCCTTGGGAAACGTACTCCTTTTGGAGCCGTTCCTGAAGTTGTACATTTCTGTGCTCTGACGACCCAGACGGAACAATGCCAGGTTTTTCATCATCACGATGGCTCGGGTAGGCTCTTCCTCTTGGGCGGCTGCTTCTTCGACCACGCCTTCCCAGTCGAGCTTGTCGATGCAAAGCTGCATCCTCAGTTCTCGATGGAAATTGGAGTCCTTATACCAGAAATGGAAAACACCAATGGCCAGCAATGCCACAATGCCGATGGTCCATCCATGTGCCGCCACGAAGCGATGCCATTTGCTGTCGCTGAATGAACGCTTGCCGGCCTTGCCTTGCTTGGTCTTTTTCGGTTGCTGCTTTTTCCCTTTTTTCAGCGGTTGGGGCTCGACGGCTTCAGTTGGCTTTTGATTGGAGACTTCGACGGATGCCGTCCGCGACCATGGGATGATTGCCATGACGACGAAGTAAAGCAACAATAAATAGTAAGGAATATAATATTGGTGATATTCCGTCCTGAGATAATAGAGGGGTAGGGCGGTGTAATAGATATTGGAGAGGTTGGTCTCATGATAGACTTGGCGGTAATACAGCAAAGGGATGGCAATCAAGCAGACCAAGGCTAAGACACTATTGATGATGGCCTTGCTACGTGGTTCTATACGCCATGACCAGACAGCCATCAACAGCACTGATGCCAATCCATAAATGCCCATCAGCGGGTAGCTTGCGGCAGCGACAACCAACAAGAATATCGTCCGAAGGTAATAACGCTTCGGAAGGCTGCGGAAACACCATAGCAGAGCCACCACGGCGGTACACCCGATGGTGGCGACAAAGAAGTGGCCGCGTAATTTCAAAAAATACACCCAATAGCCCATGTCGACAATGGTCAACAACAAGAGTGCTACGGGTATCAACATCAGTGCCGCCCACTTGTCGGGCACTTGGAAAGTGCGCTTCACCAATCCCATCAATAGCAGCCACCACGCACAGAGAAGCAGCACGCCCACCAGGGGATGATGGAGAAACTGTGTGAAAAATGTGCCGACATAGGTGAGCAATCCTCCCGACACCACCATTTGCTGTTTGAAATACAGCGAGGTGTTGAGGAAAAGATTCATCTCCTGCACCTTCCAGAGAAAGGCCTTCTCATACACCAGTAAAGCACAGGCAATGGCGGCCAACGCCAGAAGCCACACTGCAATGAATGACAGTTTTTTCATAACCGTTGAAGCAGATTGTTTGGATTCAATAAAAGAATATGCAAAAATACAAAATAATTTGCAAAACGTTTCTTTTTACAACGTCTTTTTGTTTTGGGCTGTTTCTACTGCTGTAATTGGTGCGGCTGCAGGGGAGGGTATTGTGCCCACCCGAATCGATTCGCCAAAATGATACTCCGTTCAAAAACGATTTCCTACGAATCCTCAACCGCATAGAAAAAAATCGTGCGCCACTTGGAAAGTGACGCACGATGTAATGATTTTACTCTCTAATAAAAGAGAGATGGGGATTCTTACTTGTTCACGACCAATGAGCTAAAGCTCGAGCTCGTTCACGTTCGACAAAGCATGAGCGAGCTCAGCTTTGTACTCACTTATTCACGACCTTCTGGCCGTTCTTGATCACGATGCCCTTGTAATCCTTGGACACGCGCTGGCCGGCGAGGTTGTAAGTGACGGTAGGAACAGTGTTGGTGTTGACCACGGTGCTGATGCCAGTGCCATCGTCAAATACCTCAGGATTGCCACCAAGAATCTTCACGTAGAAGTTCTTTGAACCAGTCTGGTCGATGAGAGACTCGAGGCCGTCATCGGTCTTCCAGACAAAGTCCTTCAACTCATAAGTGTTGGCGTCCTTGATTTCGGAGAGGTTGAAAGCGATGGACTCCATTTGGTCTGCTTCACCTGCAACGGTGAACGATGCTTCGAAGTCTTGCCATTCTGTGTCGAAGTTGACATCACCGATGGCAGCCCAGTGGAGGTAGGCACCCGGTGCGGCGTGGCTCTGAGTGGAAACCCTTGCGGGGATGGCGCTCTTGTACTTGAACTGTACGATGGTGGTCTCACCAGCGCTAAGCGGACGGTTGGAGACAATCCAGAACTGGTTGTCCCAAGCCTGACCTGTTCCACCTTCCATTTCGCTGGAAGTATAATCTCTCTCCAGGGCATTGATGGTGACAAGTGTCGGGTTGGGGTTGATTTCAACCGGCTTAAGGTCTTTGCCTTCAAGCATCTCGAATGCCATCTTCTTGTATTCGTCGTCAAGGTAGATCTTCCATTTACCCTCACCCGGGAGGCTCAGTTTGGCAAGGCTGGACTCTGTGTAGTCGAGCCATACTTCAGGATCGTTCTCAATTGTACCAGCAGGCTTCAAGGTGTGGCTCTTGAATGCAGCGTCGTTACCGCGAACGGTGGAAATCATGACTTGGGAAACCCATCCGTCCTCACCGATGATGGCAGTGTAGGCACCTACCTCATCATCATAGACAAACTGTTTTGCACCATCGAAGTCATACTCAACACCTGTGGTGGGATTGCTGCCTGCAACAAAGTAACCCTCGTCAAGTACCATGCTTTGCCATGAGAGATCGTCGAAATAGAAGTCAATGGCATCCTTGTCATTCTGGTTCAACTGGAATGCGACAGACCAAGTACCGGACATATCATCAGCAATAGTCATCGTGTTGTCGAAATCCTGCCACTCTTCTGTGAAACTAACGTCACCGATGGCATGCCAGATAAGGTAGTTGGATGGGTTCTGAGTGTGGCATTGAGTAGCAACCTTTACTTCCTTTGAAGCCTTGTAACGGAAGTGGATTTTCACCTGCTCGCCAGACTTCCATTCCCTGGGAGACTGGATCCAGAACTGGTTGTCCCAAGCAGAAGCATCACCTTCTGTGGTGGCAGCCTTTCCATGGACGACGAATACGTGGCTACCGTCAACCTCTTCGATTGTTGCAGGGAATGGATCCCAGCCATCATTCTCATTCATGTTGACGCCTTTCTCCTTGCCCCATGCACAGATCAGATAGTTCTTTTCCTGGTCGTCGAATTTTGTGTTAGGATCAGCCCATGGAGTCTCGGCATCACCCATGTAAGTGGGAATCGGGTTGCCGTCAATGATGACGGGCTGGCCATCGCTTGTGAGCCACTCTTGCCATACAACAGGTCTTGACTCATTCTTCAACTGGTAAACAGTAACGCTCTTCCATTCGATGGTTGCTGTCACGGTACCAGGTTGTGCGACGAGGTTGCAAGAAGCACCATTAATGCCGGTGTACTCCCATTCCACCTCTTGCCAATCTGTGCCGATGGGTACGGAAGCACTGGCTTGCTGGCCTTCACCCCAGCCCCAACCCATGTTGACGTTGATGGTGCATGCTTCAGAAGCCTTGACCATTGCAACGGCTTTGAAGGTGCCATCAATCTCTGTAGGGATGCCATCAGCAATGAAATACTGGTGCCATCCGGGCTCGCTCAATTCAATTCTGTAGTACTCAACGCCACCTTGTGTCTTGACGATGACATCGCTGGTTTCTCCAGCCTCATTGTCCAAAGTGACATACTTGTACATTGCACCATAGTCGGTCATCACACCGCCAACCCACTCAGGCACATAGCCCATTACATAGAATGGGAAGCCCGTGTTGTTTGAGTAGTCAATCTTGTAGACTTCTACCCAATCTGCAGCCCTTGCTCCCATGAAGCATGTCAAGAGAGCGATAAGAGTAAAGATTTTTTTCATAATAGAAAAATTTAGAATTAATAATAAAGAAAAAACATATAATGTTTAGGTGAAACCATCTTTTGAAAGATAATTGCCTGGAAAATCAGAAAAAATCCTTTTGTTCACAGGCAATTATCTGTCTGTTTGTCATTTTCCACTGAGCGCATCACACCATGCCTTGTAGGTGGCTGTGCGCACCCAGTCCTTGCTGTCCTTGTCAATGGACCACAAGCCTACAGGATCGCTCGTGTCTGCCATGTTGGCCTTGCAGATGCCCGCCTGCTTGTCATTGGGGATGATGTTCATGTAACTCCTGATGACAAAGCCATAGTAGTCGGCAAGCCTCTGTCGCTGATCGGCTTCGATCTTGTCTGCCGTTACATAGGCGCCCGTGGCATCCTGATACTTGATGTCGAAGTTGGAGAGGCGGATGAGTTTGCCTGTTGTAGCAAGGTTCGAAAGAAGGGCCTCAAGAGTTGCCACATTGGCTGCCTGAGTGGCTTCATCCTCGCTATAGAAGAGATTCATTTTGGCATTGATGCCGTCAATCTTTGCACCGTTGGCGTCCCAGACTCCAATCCAGTACTTGAGGCTCTCGATTTTCTTGGGGTCGTCAAGGCCGGACTCGCCGATGAAGAACTTCAACTCAGATGGGTTGCCGCCATGTCTTTCAAATGCCGCGCTTGCCACCCTCGATACTGTCGGGGCATAGTTCTCGCTGCCAAGCACATCTTGCCATAAGATGGCATCGGAAGAGTGCTTGAGGTCGAACATTCCGTTCTCAAGTGTGGCTTTGCTGTCGAGGGCCTCGTCGATGAGGTCGAAGGTCTTGATACGGCCTTTGTTGATTTTCATCAGACCATCGCACCATGCGTTGAGGGCATAGTTGATGGTGTCGGTTTTCTCCTGTTCTGTCTGTGGGCGATGATTGTCTGGATTGTGAACGACCAGCACGTTCTTGATATAGACCGCAGAGTTGAAGTTACCCTCGATCATCAAGTAACCGTATGTCGCACCTGCTGCAGGCTTTGCCTCGATAACCATCTTCTGCCACTTGCCAGCCTTGATGGGATACTTCTTGTCATTTCCATTCTCCTGAATCTTGTTGTCGCAGAAAGTACAGATGACAGATTCATCCTTGTCAACCTTGGCATTGAAAGTGACGGTGTATTCACCAAGCGGGTCGACGTCAAAGCCTTCCACAATGTAAACCTTTCCCCTGGTCGGGCACCTGAGGGCATTTTCATCACCATCATAATTCTTTTCGATTCTTGGCTTGCCGCTTATTGCAGTACCGGTGAACTCCTCCATGGTGGTGTAGTCCACGAACATGTCTTGGATGGGGTCCACTTGGATTTCTATGGGTGCAGTGAGCGTTTTCAGCCAATCGTCAGCCTGGTTGGCATTGGCAAAAATGGGGCTGCCGTACACATCGGCACCTATCTCTTCCACATGGTCGAGAAGGTCGTTCATGTCAAGGAAGTTCATCACACCTTTGGCGTTGACGATGTTGCCCGACATGAGCGAGGTGCCGAAAGTGACATTGTCGAAATTGGTGATGGCTGCAGCATGGGCCAATTCCTGCTTGTTGAAATCAGTTGCCTTCATCGTGGCGCCGATGGACATGTTGGGATGTGCGTTCCTGTCGATGTATGTTTTGATAGGTGCCAGGTCCTTATACGGCTCGTTGTATTTAGGATCAATTGGAGCCGTGAAATCGTCCGTCACGTTATAGTCGGCACAAGAGGCTGCCAACACTCCTGCTACCAACATCAAGAGACCGTTTCTAAAATTCTTGTTCATATGCGTAGCCTCCTTTTATGGTTTAACGTATTTGGGTGAGAAGAATACCTTCTTGTTTGATTCACGAGTCTGAACGACAAGGGTGTCGTTGGTGGATGCTTGAACGTCGATGTTGTCGAAACTCACACTGTATGCCAGACGGAGGATGTCACGCTGTACAGGCTCGCCATTCATGCTTCCCCATTGATAGTCTTTGTATTCAGGACGCTCTGTTCCCTTGACAATGAATTCACCAGTACCTGTCGCTGTCACACCCTCGTCGTCGGTGGATATCGTGCAATTGTTGCCATTGAATGTGAGGATGAGATTGCAGGAAACGGATGCAGCGCCGGAACTTCTCTTGAAAGACACCGGGAAGATGGCCTGTGACATGTTCTTGGTGGTGATGCCGCAGATTTCGTCGTTCTGGTTCACCGGGTTCTCTGTGTAATGCTCACGGTCGGAGTTGACCAGTGAGAAATCCTTGCGGACGTAGGTGTTGGAAACACCTTTTTCGGTCACGATGTCCACACCTCGGCGAATGTATTTTCCTTGCCAAGGGTTCATGTACTTCACGCAATAGAGTACGTAGTCCTTTGCAAGAATATCCCAATCCTCGGTGTTGGTGCGGGATGGTTCAAGCCCCTCGCGTGGTGTTCCGGTAAGGATATGGTCAATGCCTTTGACACCCCTCATCACCAAGGGAATGACGTAGGTTTCGTCTATAGCCTTTGGATCGTTGAAGAAGGCGTCGGTGAACTGCACTTCCACATAGCCGCGAGGATCACCCTTGTAAGGGATGACATTGGAGGCAAGCGAATAGTAGTTCGATGGCATGGGAAGCACGGGAGTTGACGGGTTGCCGCCAGCATCGACAAACCAAAGGTTGTCGCAAAGCGACTCGTCGACGGCAATATCCACATAAGCGTCACGTCCGCCATAGGCACCACCCATGGTTGACCATATCTGACACTTGTGCGCGTTGTCAAGCGTGTTGTCATAGATGTCGTTGCCAAGAACGAGCGTGCGTACTGGGTACTGATAGGCGAAGTAGGCTGTCGTTCCTTCTTCATAATCTGGGAAGTCATGGTCTGCATTATAGCAAGATGCACAAATGAGAGAGAAGGCTCCCAGGGCTGCTCCGAATATATATGTCTTAAGTTTCATAATTGTCAATTTTCAATCTTCAATTTTCAATCTTCAATCTTACTGTCACCAACCTCTGTTTTGCTTGAGATTGCTCCATTTGAGCACTTCACTCTTTGGGATTGGTCCGTACCATTGGTAAGAATTGTCGAATTCACGTTTCTCAATGTCAGGGATGATGGTATAGGTGAGCGCACCAGTTTCATCATCGCGGTCAATCTGCATGCCCCGGATGGTTTCATTGAGTGGCAACATCCAACGACGGAGGTCCCAGAAGCGCTTGTTCTCGAAGCAAAGTTCTATGCGACGCTCGTTGCGGATGAGGTTGGTCATCTTGGTCTGGTCACCTGCGCATTCCTCAAGATAGGCATCGCCTTCAGGAAGGGGTTGCCCGATCTCGTTGGTTCCAAGTCCTGCACGCTCACGGATGGCCTTGATGACATCGTAAGCAGTGAAACCTATGCCTGTCGGATCTCCCTTGGGTCCCCAGGCATCGTTGGCTGCTTCTGCGAAAGCAAGGAAGATTTCTGTATAACGGATGCGAGGATAGATGTGCCATTGCTTGATTTCAGAACCACTGGCTGTTGGGCTGACGTCGTCGCGGAGAAGTTTCTTCAGGTAATAACCGGTACGTGTGGAATAATTATCCTTGTTGTTACGGTTGTCGAGATATTCGCCTTTTGAGTTGGGATAGTTGCCCGTGATGACGTCAATCCTTCTGAATGTGCTTCCGTTATAGATGATGTAGTCATTTAGACGGGGGTCACGATTGACATAGGGGTCCTGTGGGTTGTAGCCAGAAGCCGGGTCGGTGATGGGCAGTCCGTTGCGCATGGGGAATGCATCAACGAGGTTCTGCGATGGATTGACGCGACCGGTGCCATAAAGTGATGGTGGGTAGTTCTCACCTTCCTGCGACGAATTGTTATGACCGTCTTCACGACTTTCGCGCCATAGGATTTCAGGCATTTCTGCCGAGCCTGGACCAAGTTTTGATGAGTTCTTGTACCAAATGTTTCCTGTGGGGTCGAAGCCTTCCAGTCCACCAATGCGCTTGAGCACGTTGGCACAAAGGGTTGCCGCCTCGGCGGAAGACACTCCGCTCTGTTCGCGGAAGGCAGGACTTGCAGCGAGCAAGGCGATCTGTGCCTTGACGGCCTCGACAATCTTACCAGAAATCAACCCTTCTGACTTGTTGCCGAACACAAGGTTGAAACTGGAATAATTCGCACCAAGTTCCCTATACTTTGCAGGGATTTCATCATCACTGAAGATGTCCTCATAAGTCATGGGGAGGAGGGACAAGGCCTTGTCGCAGTCGGCAAAGCATTGCTTGATGCATTCTGCGAAGGTGGCGCGAGGCTGGTTGAAATCGGAGCTACCGTCTTCTGGTTGGGTCAGCAAGGGGACGCCGTAGAGAATGCCGTCGTCGGCATAGCCTCCATGGGCTTGCAAAAGATAGTAATAGAGGAGCGCACGAAGTCCGTAGGCCTCACCGGACAATCGGTCAATGAACATCTGCTGCTTGGATTCAGCACTGGGAGCCCACTTTGTCTTGTCTACGATGGTGAGGAAGAGGTTGACATACTGGATGCCACCCTTGCATCCGACCCATTGCGACAAGGGGTCGTTGTCTGACTGCCAAGAGCCATAAGCAGCAATTTCCATAAAAGCGTTGCTTTTCGCGTTGCTGACAGCATCATCCGTGGCAACGTCCGTCTGAGTTGTCCTGATATAGGGAAGACTGCCGTAGCCGTACATCAGCAAACCATGTGCATAGTCTGATTCATTGGCCATGTCGTCCAACTGTCGGAAGTTCTCTTTTGCTGGCTCGAACATGTCATCACATGAACATAATGCAAGGAGACCAATGAAATACAATATAATGTGTCTTGTCTTCATTTTCTACAATTTTCAATTTTTAATATTCAATCTTCAATCTTCAATCTTCAATTTTCAATTTTCAATCTTCAATCAAAGAGTTACCTTCACACCGAGATTATAGAAACGTGTATAGGGAGCACCGCCAACGTTGGTTTCCATCATCTTGCGTTCCTTGGAGAACGTGAAGAGGTCGTTGCCGTTCAAATAAACCGAGAGGGCCATCACCCATTTTCCGTCAAACATTTCCATTGGGAAGTCGTAGGTAAGCTGA
>JAFZSL010000046.1 GCA_017619375.1 Prevotella sp.
CTTTGAAGATTGACCTGCGGTCGAAGTTGCTCACGCTCGGCAGATTCCAAGCAAGCTTGATCTGCTCTCGCTTAATCGCAACTTTGAAGATTATATTTGGATATAACGATATTAATTTAGAGAGGCCTGAAACACAAGAAGTTACAGACCCCACCCCCGCCCCTCCCCTTGAAGGGGCAGGGATATGAGCACAAGCTGCAGCACCGGCTGAGACACCACACGGAGGTCGGAGAGCTTGAGATGGGATAAAGTAACAATAGTGTCCACTTTTCAAATGGTACGATTAATCTAAATGCCTTGCTATACGTCAAAGGTCATGTGGCGTGAAAAGAATGCCATACAAAACAAATAAGAGTTTTTCAGGACCAACATTGAACATTAAAAAGATTGAAACAATGAAAAAGACCATCCTTCTCATCCTCTGCATCATATGCGGGATGAACATCCAGGCGCAAAATGCCGCCAAGGCGCGCCAAATATTAGACAAGACCGCCGCTGTGGTGAACAACAGGGCTGGTTCAAGCGCCAACTTCACCATGTCGGGCGAAAAAGCCAATACCTCGGGTACGATTAGCATCAAAGGCAACAAGTTCGTGGCCTCCACCCCCGAAGGTACCGTCTGGTATAACGGTACCACGCAGTGGACCTACATGAAGAATACCGAGGAAGTGAACGTGAGCACTCCAAGCGAAAGCCAACAAGCGCAAATGAACCCATACAAGTTCATCACGTTGTATAAAAGCGGCTACACATTGAGCATGAAGAACGTTTCCGGTGGCTACGAGGTTCACCTTGTGGCCAAAGACCAGAGCCGTGGCATCAACGAGATGTATATCACAGTGAACAGCAGCACGTACATCCCCTCTAAGGTGCGCATGCTTCAAGGCAGCAAATGGACGACAATTACCATCAGCAATTTCAAGGCCTCAAACCTCAGCGACGCAGTATTCACCTTCAACTCCAAGGACTTCCCCAATGCGGAAGTCATCGACCTCAGATAAAAGATAATACACTACCATGGGCAACGGAAAAAGAATGAGCCGATGGGAAACCATCAAGACGCTTCGCCGTCACAACAGTTTGTCAGAAAAACGCCATCCTGCATTTGCACAAAACAAGGTTGGCAAGGTTTTTGCGTACATCATGGTCGGATTCACCATCTTATACCTGATGTTCCTCTCAGTGCCCCTCGCCTTGGCCGCCAACGGTCAGCATCAATATACAGCGAGTGAGTTGATGTTCGGCTTTCTCCCGTTCATCCTGGCGGTGGATTTCTATTTCCGTTTCATCGTTCAACAGACCCCATCGCAAGCCATCAAGCCCTACGTGTTGCTGCCTTTGGGGAAATACACTTGCATCGACAGTTTCCTCTTCAACTCCGCCACGAGTGTTGGCAACCTGATCTGGCAGGCTCTTTTCATCCCCTATGCCATCATGTCCATCCTTTTTGTAGAAGGTTTTTGGAACACGCTGGGTTTCATCCTTGCCTACCAGCTCTGCATTTCCGCCAACAGCATGTGGTACATGCTCGCCCGCACCCTGGTGAACAGGAAATATTACTGGTGGTTCCTTATCCTCCTCGTAACCGCCCTTCTGTTCTCCCCATGGTATCTCGGCCCCAACGCCGATTTCCAGCATCTCTGTGAGACCTATGCTGCCATAGGTCAAGGAGCCACCCGGTGGTCTCCCATGGTCTTCGGCGGCATCTTGCTTGTCATCGCCCTTCTCACGATCATCAACCGCCGTGTCCAATATGACAGCGTGTATGCCGAGTTGAGCAAGACAGAGACGACGAAAATCAAGCACGTGAGCCAACTTAAGCAGTTGGAACGTTTCGGCGAGGTGGGCGAATACCTGAAGTTGGAGGTGAAAAGCATCATGCGTAACAAGAACATCCGCAAGGGGTTCATCAGCGCCAACATTCTGATTCTGTGTTTCAGTCTCGCCATATCCTTCACCGACGTCTATGGTGGTGGCATGACTAAGTTCCTTGTAGTTTATAACTTTGCCATCTACGGTGCCATGCTACTTGTGAAGGTGATGTGCTACGAGGGCAACTACATCGACTGCTTGATGGTGCACAAGGAGAACATCCTACAGCTGCTGAAGGCAAAGTATTTCCTCTACTCCATCCTGCTCCTTCTTCCGATGTTGCTGATGCTCCCCACGGTGTTCATGGGCAAATGCAGCCTGATGATGCTCATCGCCATCATGCTGGTGGTGGCTGGTCCCGTCCACGCCTGTTTCCTTTACATGGCCGTGATCAACAAACAGACCATCCCCCTAAACACAAAGTTCATCGGCAAGGGCGGCATGGAGACCAATTTCCTCCAAGTAGTTGTGGAATTTGCCGCCTTCCTCCTTCCCCTGCTATTGCTCAACCTATTACCATTTCTTTTTGGGCAGACAGGCAGCGCGATAGCCTTGATGGTGCTTGGGCTCGCCGTCATCTTCACCTACCGCATCTGGATACGCGACATCTACCGCCGGATGATGAAGCGTCGCTACGAAAACATGGAAGGGTTCCACGCCACGAGAGCTTGATTTAGGAAGGATGACTGAAACAGCAAAATTACGAAACCTGTGGTTTCCGTGTTTATCTATTTGTTGTTTCCTTTTGTCTCCATGGCGTTAAATGGGCTATAACGCGCCGGCAAAGCCGACACCTACGAAAAACTGGGAAGCATACGGCAGAAACGGCAGCTGCAGAGAACGGACAAAAAGGGCAGGTATTACCCTGCCCTTATTTTATGTCCAAAGTGTTTTGCTTTGACCGGACTCAATCTTTAATGATTTCTGCGGAACTCCTCCAATTGCTTGAAGCAATGCTTGTCTATCAATTGTTCTAACGCCCTATCCGGGTTGTGGCGTATCTTGCACTTGTGGTCGAAGATCATCAAGTTGCCGTTTTTCGCCGTATAAGGTTTCCATTTGGGGAGGCCTTTGGTATTGGGGTCACCCGTATGAGCGAAAGCCGCCCATGAACTGCTCATCAAATCGGCCAACTTCAAATCCTCTTCCGTGGGCGAAGGAAGTTCGTTTTTGGAATGGTGGAGGGTGTTGAAGCAGAACTTCAGCTCATGTCCATGAACCGACCCGTTGTTGACCGGCGAGCGCCAGGTGAACATATAAGCATAGGTCTTGGCATTACGGCTTTCCGCGATGTAATCGGCGGTAATGATGGTCTTGGGACGGAAGAGCCAGTCGATGCTCACCAGGTCTTGAGGAGTGTATTTGGGATAAGCCTTGGCAAAGGCGCGAACATACGCTTCCGTATCCTCCCCAAAAGTGGGTTGCAAGGCCTCCTTTGCCTGCTCCAACGTCATTGGTTGGCCGTAAGCCAGACGCTGGAGTTCGTTGAAGGTGGTGCCGATGACGATGGGGATGTCCGATGCGATGTCAGCAAATCCAGGTTGGAAAGGTTGCTGGAGCAAGGTCACCCCGTCGGGCGAAGGTCCGAATCCCCACATCATAGGCGTCCCCGGCTTGCGTGTGCCGATGCTCGCCGCCATCGCCCTTTGTCCTGCAGCATAGAGTTCCTTGTAGGGTACATTCTTGATTTGGTCTACGTGCTCCTTGTCGAGCCCCAGTTCCTTGAGTACGGCGAGTCCCAGTTCTCGTGACATCTCCTTCGTATTGACGTTGAGAATCGTCCCGCTGAGGATGATGGCCTTGTGAAACAAGCCCTTCGCCGGTGGCATACAGAGCAAGGTGCCCACTTTTCCTCCCCCACCCGACTCACCGAAGATGGTGACATTGCCGGGGTCTCCTCCAAAACTCTCTATATTGTCCCTGACCCATTGCAAAGCCGCGACGACATCAAGCATCCCCACGTTGGCAGAATATTTGTATTTCTCCCCACAGTCAGAGAGGTCGAGGAAGCCGAGTATGTTGAGTCTGTGATTGACACTGACCACCACGACATCTTTCTTCGCCAGCGCCATACCCGGGTTCCATGCCGAGGTGCCCGAATCGAATCCCCCTCCGTGGAGCCACACCATCACCGGTTTTTTCCTTTCGATGTCGGTGGTCCACACATTGAGTACGCAAGAGTTCTTCTCCGACATTTCCTCCTCGGAGAGTTCGCGGCCGTGGACGGGTTGCATAGCCTGCGGCCCCCAATGGTTGCACTCCCTCGTATCCTCCCACTTGTCGACAGGCATGGGCGGCATGAAACGCTCCACCTTGGCGTAAGGGATGCCAAGGAAGGCGACGACGTCTTCTTGATTGAAGCCTCTCACCCATCCCGACTGGGTGTTGATGAAATAAGGATTCTTCGGCTGGGCGAAAAGGGACCCTGCATAAGCCATCATCAAGGCCAGCAGGAGCAGGACATATCTTGATTTCATAATTTTTAGGAGATAACAGGAGGTGAATGTAGGAAACAGGAAGGGTTTGGATATCATTACTTAGTCATGAAGACGAAACCACCGCGAGGCTTGCAGACCATCTTGTTTGGGAAGCGGTCGGTGGAATAGATTTTCCACTCGTCTTGCTGACCGCTTTCGTCGGTGAAGACCGTTATGCTTTTGTAGGCGGTGACGCTCCGGGCATCAATGAAAAAGAAGTCGAGCGGGATGGTCATCTCCTCGTCGGTGCCGTTGATGCCGGCAACATACCATGTGGTGCCACAATGCCTTGCCACCACGGCAAATTTCCCTGGATATCCCGCTACGAGACGAGTCTCATCCCATGCCACAGGAAGGTGTGAGAAGAAGTCTTGCACTTCCTGTGGTTGTGCAAGATAACTTTCAGGTTTGTCTGCGAGGTGCTGCAGTCCCGATTCATAAAGCACGGTGAGGGCGAGTTCGTGTCCTTTTGTCGTGATATGCGGGTGCTGTGAGTCGCTGAAGGTGCAAGGGGTGTAGTCCATCGGGCCGATGACATTCCTGGTGAAGGGGAGTGTGGTATTGTGGCAAGCCGCCTTGTCGGTGAATGTCGGCACATTGTTATACCATTCCGCTCCATAGACAGCCTCCGTCGTCAAGAGGTTGGGATAGGTTCTCTGCCATCCCCTTGGTATGGTAGCCCCATGGAAATTGACGAGGAGATGGTGCTTGGCAGCCGCCTCGATCAAGTCGATGCAATAGTCCATGTTCATCTGGTTGTCTCCGGAGAAGAAGTCGATCTTCACGCCCGCCACACCGATTCTCTCACACCAAGCAAACTCCTTTTCGCGGTCCTCAGGTTTGTTGAGACGGTATTTAGGTCCTGGTGCACCATTCACCCACCCCACGCTGGAGTTGTACCATATCATGGGCTTCACCCCTTGCGACTTGGCATAGGCGACGGCATCCTCAATGGTCTTTCCGTCCTTCATCTCGTCCCATTCTGCATCGATGAGGACGTATGGGAGTTTCAGGACAACCGCCATATCGACATACTTCTTGATGATGTTGTAGTCGTTGCTCCCATGGTTGTAGGCCCAGTAGATCCAAGACACCACGCCGGGCTTGACCCAACTGACGTCCTCCAGTTTGCAATCCTCGCAAACATCAGTAACCAAGGTGGATTCCACCACGTCGCTGAGTTGTCCGATGATAGCCACCCTCCAGGGTGAATGCCATTCGCCGGAGACGAGGATTTTGTTCTCATCAGGGGTGACATAGTAGTCCTCCCCCTCACTCCAGAGGAAGGAAGCACTCTGTCGCCGCTCGATGTTCGCCTCTGTAAGCAGCACGAATATACCGTCGGTTGGTTCGAGGAGCGAAGGATAGCCCCATTTGGCAATATATCCTTCTGCATTGGCAGCATAAGAACGTCTCGACGCCTTCACCTTGCCAGTCGTGGAAAGGGGAAAGAAGCCCTCATAGGCATCGCTCCATTCCATCATCCATCTTTTCGTCCCTTCCGGGATGTGGTAGATGGTCTGCTCCTTGGGCAGGGAATCATTGTTCAACCCCGAGAGTTCATACCTGAAAGCCAGTCCGTCGTCATAAAGTCTGACCACGAGTTGCCGGCCATTGCCCAACTTGGCCACATATTCATTAGCTTCGTTCCTGCAACGCAGTTTTTTGCCGGCAAGCATTTTGTAGTCGGTCTTGATTTTGGCTGACTTTTTCAGTTTCAGCGGTTTCGTATCCGTTCCCATGGCCATCACGGGAATGTCCAACACCTTTTGCTGTCCATGATAGACCACCATGCCCTGCCCTGTCGTCTCTACCGACAATTTGCCATTAGGCGACACAGGACGCTTGGCCTGGACTGAAAAGGAGACACAAAAGAGGACGAGTGATATCCAAAATCTATTCATATTAGTCATTTTTTTGAGGGGGGCGGAGATATCGAAAGGGCTCGGAATGTTCGGAATAATCGAAGTATTTTGAGTATTCAGACGGGTCGGAATGTCCGACCCGTCTGACAATGCATACCGATTTTTATTTCATCAAGTCGAGCAAAGCGTTTTTCTCGAGCGTCCAGTCCTTTCTCTTGGACAGTTCGCTTGCTTTTCCCTGGAACATTTTGGCGGCATTCTTGTCGCCTTTCAATTGCCAATTGAGCCATGCCAATGCGACCACAGAGAACTCTCCACCGTGAGCCTCGCGGTAGGTACCTCCGTGTCCCACGGGGAAATTGGCGGCACATGCCGGAACGTGACTTATACGATGGAAATCATCCATGCCGTTGCCATAGGCGATATCTTTCTCCCCTCCGAGGATGTAGATGATGGAGGAGTGAATCTCATTAAGTTTCGATTTCGGCGGCATCGGCATACCTCCCACCGCGCTCCCTGCATTTTCTTGGTTGAATAGTCCGCTATTGCAGATCATGAGGGTCTTGATGCGAGGGTCGGCACAGTTGAAGAGGGTCTGCAACCCGCCACATGACATCCCCGCCACGCAAATGTTCTCCACATCGATTTTCTTATAATAAGGTGAATTGGGGTCTGCATTCTGCGCTATCACCCAATCGATTGACTCTATCTGCTGTTCCGTCCTTGACATGGGGCCCCTGAACGGCTGTTCGTCCATAGGGATGAATCCCGTAGCCACGACGATGTATCCATAAGAAGCGATTTCATTGAGGAACTTGTAGTGCTCCCAGGGAGAGTTGGTGCAAGCTCCATTGCCCCAAACAAGCACCGGCAACCGTTTTTTCGCGTTGAAGGCAGAGAGGTCTTGTGGTACGAAAATGGTATGTTCGCTCAGAGAAGCCTCCTCTTTCATCACAGCCTTGAAGGGGCCGGTGCCTCCATCCTCCACGACACGCGACTTGGGTCCCCTTGCCGCATTGAGGAAGTTGACCATCTTCTGGAGGTTCTCCTCGGCATACATACCCATGCCATGTCCACCCTCCGGCACGAACGTTGCCTCCGTCTTCACTCCGGCGGCCGTCAAGGTTTCGAAGAACTCCTTGCCCTGGCAGCAAGGCACCACGTTGTCTTTTTCTCCATGGAAGATGATGATGGGCGGGTCGTTCTTATCGACATAGGTGGTTGCGCTAAGGCTGCGATATTTGTCAGGTTCTTCCGACAATTTGGACTTGAGCAACATGTCCTCCGGACTGTTGGCCCCCATTTGCATGTGGTCCCCACAGTCCATATTGGTGAGGTCGATGGGTCCCGACCAGTCACAAGCGGCATTGACGGCGCTGCTCTGATTGGTGTAGTTTCCGATTTGTCCTTCCAAGTCGATGTTGACCGTACCCACGGTAGCCGTCTTTTGTCCGCTTGTTGTAGCGGTGACTGATGAGAGGTGTCCACCCGACGAGAAACCGCTTGTGGCGATGAAAGACGTGTCGAACTTGTATTTCGCGGCCTCACCACGTACGAAACGCACAACAGCCTTGATGTCATGGAGTTGTGCGGGCCATTGTGCATCCATGCTTGAGCGGTGGTTGGGGCACACCACGGCGTATCCTGCATCGAGGAGCGCCTTGACGATGGTGCCAAGGTCGGCCATTCTCTTGCTGTTGTTGCTGAACCAAGCACTGCCATAGATATGAATGACCACAGGATAGGCGGCCTTCTCCACTTTAGGCAGGTAGATGTCGCAGGTATGGTATGCCTGGTCGTCACCGGCATAGTTGACATCCTCCCATTTCTGCGAGGTTTCCAATTTCACTTCTTGTTGGAAGCCACCAAAGCCTCCAAAGCCGCCTTGCGGCTGTGCCACCATCGCTGTCGTGGCACACAGCATCAATGCTGAAAGCAAATATTTTCTCATGTTTTTTAGGTTTTAGAAATTACTTGGTTATCATTTTCCGTCCATTCTTGATGACAACACCTTTGTAGTTGGCATCAACCTTTTGTCCGGCGAGGTTATAGAGGTTGTGGGACGAGTCAGACGGGTCTGTCAACACCACTGTTTCGATTCCATCTTCCGACGTGCATGTCAGCACAATCTTGTCGATGTTGCAGCTGCCCCCTGTGAATTGGAGATGCAGGGTCTGTTTCCCTTCCTGGAGAGGTTTGAGGAAATTCCCGCTAACGACCTGGTAAGTATTCCAGTCGTTGTCTCCAGTCTTGGGGACACTTATCCTGGCCAACGTCTCGATACGTCCATTGGACTTTGGCAAGCCGAGATTGAAGCTGGAGCCTGTCGTACCTGAAGAGACATAAGCCTCATAGGAATACTCGCCTGCCTTGGTCACGTTGACGGTGTATTGAAGCCATTCTCCTACAGCAGTGTAGCCGATGGCATATCCTCCATCGCACTTGACGATGTCCACACCTCCTCCGTCGGTACGATAGGACGCCCCGTCGCCCTCATTGGTGTTGTCCGAATCATGAAAAGCCAAGCCTTCTCCACCCATGTCGTAATCTTCAGCTTCTATGGTTCCCGGTATTTCCTTGATTCCATGGTAAGGTGTTCCATGGTTGGAAACCACTACATTGATGTCTACGGTGTGTATCGTTCCTGTGAAATCCAAATAGGAGGCCTTGACCACTCCTTCTTTCTCTTCCTTGCCGGCCTTCACCACTCCGTCGGTGACAGTGAAGTCGTCGCTGGTGAAAATTGCCTCGTTGGTGAGGTCCTCACGATGTCCGTCAGAGAACTTGCCCCACAAGGTCAAAGTGCTGCTTGCATTGGTTTTCATAACGATATCGTAGCCTTCCAGTTGGGTGGCCGTGTAAAAGACCTTCAGGTTGTTGGGTAGGGTGTATTCCGGGTCAGCCTTCGGCTCCATCCCCATCACCTTGAGGGCCTCGATGGCGTATCTCTTTCCCATGGTGCGGTAGCCCGACGCGTTGAAGTGCCATGGGTCCTGTCCGTTGCCCGGGCATCCGTTGGAATGTACGACATGCGAGGTGGGAATCACCTGTGGGAGCCTGTTGACGACGGTGTTGTGCGCATAACATGAGCCGCCCTGGTCTTGTTGCAGTGTTTCTCCAGCGAAGAGAGGTACGTCCTCTGCGTTGAGTCCGAGGTCGGCGAGCATGTCATTGTATATCTTCTTCACCATGTTGGGCCAGTTGGGGTCGCCGTTGTTGGAGCATCCCTGATGTAGGAGAATGCCCTTGATGACTCCCACCTCCTGAGCTTTCTTACCCATATCGATAAGTCGCTGGTAGGGATTGCCACCGTAATAGTTCCTGGCAATCTGCGCCCACCACTCATTGGGGTTGGCATCCATCTTCTGCTTGTATTTGTCCTTGTCGAACATCTCAATGGGACTGCCTCCCATGGCCACAGCCACCACGCCGACCTTCACATTGGCAGGCAGCGCCGCCACCATCGAGCGACCGAAATAATCGGTCGGGCCAAGTTTGCCCACAGGGCTTACAATGGGGCAGAACGCGGTGTACCACTGTCCCAAATTGCGCTTGGGGCTGGAAAAATTGGTTGTTGCCAACATTTGGAATCGTGGGTCAACATACTGGTTGTCGATGTTCTCCCATTGGGCGTTTCCTTCCATGTTGGACTGTCCGAAACAAAGGTAAACGTAAAAGTTGGGGTCTGCTTGGGCATAGGCCAAAGACGAAAGACCACAAAGGAGAATGATTGAAAGTAGTTTTCGCATCATTTTTTTTGTAAAGTTAGTGTTTGTGAGATAGTTTGCAAAAGTACCAAGAAATTCCCGCTTCCACTTTGAAATTTGCAACAAAAACTATTGGTGGTGTATCATTCGACGACAAGCTGACTGCTTATAGGTGACAAGGAGAAAACAACGCACACGAAATAGCCGAATCAACCGAAGGACCTTAAGGACCTTAAAGACCTTATGAACCTTAAGAATAAAAAGGCGCTCCCTCCCGTATCTGATGCTACAAGAGGGAACGCCATCAAAGATAAAGCCTATAGTTTAAGTTTTTCAAGGCCGGGCCGTCACCTGACGACCATCTTCTTGCCATCGACGATGTAGACACCCTTGGGCAACCCCTCGAGTGAAGACGCCTGCCTCCTTACCAATACGCCAGACATCGTGTATACGTCGAATATAGCAGGCTCTTCAACCACGGGCACGTCGATGCCCACTGGGTCGGCCTGTGAATTGACTACAAACGAATAGTTATCGCTGATCCATTCCGTCGTCGAGGAGTTATGATTGGTATATGCTTTCAATGCGACCGTGTAGGTCTGCCCCATTTTCAGACTTTCGAAACGGAATTCGAGGTCTATAGTCTTCTTCGGGCCGAGATTCAGATATGACGTCTTGTCATAAGAGATGTTGTAAGTTTTCCCTTTCTCGAAGATATAGCATATGATGGGCATGTAATAACCTTCTGAAGAGTTATTTTTCACCTTCACCTTGAAAACAGCATCCGTGGAGGAGTCGATTTGTGCAGATACCACGGAGAGGTTGGAGTCGGACGTCGGAGGATTGACGATGTCCACCTCCCAAGGTCCCACGTCGTTGGATCCGTCCTCAACTATGTCTATCCACAACTTCCATTTTCCCGTGGAAGTCGGAGTGAAGAAAAGCGAACTTTGCTCCGTGGCTCCCACTTCCACCGGCAGGCATATCTGGTCCACGGCCTCGCCCTTGTCGTTTGTCTTGGAAGCGAAGAGATAGAACACATCTCCATATTCCTCCCCATTGTTGCCGACGGTGATGGCCACCTCTTGAGGCTGATTGACAATCTTGTTGCCCACACATTCGAGCGAATTGATGACCAATGAAGCCCTGGGGTGGTAACTGATGCTTTTCACCTGCTTTCCAGAGAACTCTACTTGGTAATATTTATTCCTGTCGCACAAGACACGATACCAACTGCAACCATCGAGAATGGAATAAGGATAGAAATTATAAACACCGTCGTCGAGCGACATCTCATCGAGGTCGAGCGAATAGGTGATGGAATAGAAGGGTTCCAAGAAGATGCTCTCCCTTCTCACCTTATAAGAGTTGCTGTTGGCATCAGCCAACTGATATGCAAATCCATACAAGAAGGTCCCATCCATCCCCGTCCGATTGACATATTGTGCATTGAGCGTATGTCCCTCGCATGAGAAATCAAGTACGGAGAGAGTGCGCCGCTCGCCTGTTTCACCCGTCGGCTTTTGGATGCCCACGACAGCCCCCTGGGTCATGGAATAGCCGCAATTTGAAGTGCTGCTGCCACTCCCTCCACCTTTGGGGTTGAGTATGGAGAGTTTGAAGTAGCCGTTGTAATGACCGCTCCACCCCCAATTGATGTGATAGTATCCCTGGCCATCATAGCCATCGCACACGAAAGCGTGCCCACCACCAGGATTGGAGCCGGAATACACCACGGGGCGGCCGTTCTTTAGTTCGTTATAGATGAGGTTGTCCCATCCCTGGGCGGAATAGTCAGACTTTCTCTCAAACCTGGTGTTGACATCGTATCCGAAATAAGTGCGCAAGGCCAAGACCACGTCGTTGGTATAGGCGGAAGAGGCATCATGCCCATAGTCCATCATCACGCCCTGTCCGCAATAGCGCATCAGCTGCGCCACCGCCTTGATCTGACTATCGGTCTGCCCCGCGTCGTAACGGTCTTGCATGTTGTTCCAGTCGAATTTCACTTTTGGAAGCGCAGCCAATTGTCCCAGCGTCTCATTCGACTCATATGCGGGAATAGCGGTGGTGTAGCCTTCAGGCCATTTGTGGTAGCGCATCACCATGGCCAATGCCGTAGCCACACACCCCGTGATACAATACTTCCCGTCAATGGTGGGACATAACGTGTTGTAAACTTCTCCTGTCGATGTGGCTTCTCCCTGGTCCCACATCGCCGTGACGAGGTTGCCCAACACGGGATGCGTGCCCACCTTTGCAGGTTGGGCCCCTTCCTCCTCACCCAAGGCGGCGATTTCCTCAGAGCAGCTCTCCAGCCAATTTTTCATGTTCTCCGGGATGCGAGTCTCGTCAAACTCGCCCTCCAAGCCATAGCCCAGGACATCCTCTGTGCGCTCATCACCTGAGATGATGACGAAACCTTTGCCTTCCTTGGAATTGAAAACATACAAGGGTGCCTTGTCAGCAATGGCGGATGACAACTGCGCCCTTGCGATTCCCTTTTCAACAGGTATGCCCTTGGCGCTCATGAAAGTTTCCGCTTTCTGTCGCGCCACCTGCAACGAAACCCTTTGCGCATAGGCATTCGAGGCGAGCACGAAAAGCAACAATGTCATCAAGTAATTGTGTTTCATATCATTTGGGATTATTGGTTAGTATCTAATATGGTTCAAAACACGGTCACCGCTTGATTTTCGGGCAGCGTGTGGTGATGTATTCATATACAAAATCAAAGTCCTCATCAGCCATATACACCTGATTGTGAGTCAGCAACTGGTTCACTTTGATGAGATTGCGTTTCCGATAAGCCTTCACCTTCTTCACCTTCAAGAAGTCAGAATAGGTCGAGGTGTGAGTGGCTGTGAGCAACCCCTGCCCCACCCTTCCGGGATTACCAGCCACGAGTCCAGCCAGAATCAGCAGATTGCTTATGGCTTTCGCCTTCTTCACCTGCTTTTTCATCTGCCGATGCAACACCCCGTCTTCATCCATCTCGAACATGACGACATACTTTCCCCCGTATATGGCAGCCAAGATGTAATAGCCAGCGAAGACGCAGAGGAAGAAGATGCCAAACATTATCAAAGCATATTTGCTTTTATCAAACACGGCCTCCAAAGGCACGCCTTGGAACAGAGGCAAAATCATGAAGAAAAGCGGTATGGCCATCAAAAAGCCGAAAATCTTAAGGACCAGGAAAAGGAGCGTCGGATTTCTGTACATGTCCATTTCATAGACCCATCGATATTTCCCATCAGGACAAAACTTGATGTTCTCTGATGTATAAATCATCGAAGAATAGGCGGGTCGAGTATACTGCTGACCTAAAGGATTATTATCTTTCATTTCAACTGATGTGTCTATGTGGATTCAAGGTGCCATTATGACGCTACAAATATAAGAAAAGGTAAGCATAATGCAAAATAAAACGCATCCTTTTTTGCATTTCACTCTATTTTCACTATTTTTGCAAACGAAACAACTACATCCTAACTACCTCTATGAAAAAAAGCATTCTCTTGACCATCCTTGTGGCAGGTTCCATCCTGCTGCACGCCGGTCCCGTCACCGTGGAGACGCCCCACATCTCCCTTGTCATCAACGTGGAGAACGGTAGATCACCAGAATACGTATATTTCGGTCCCCGCCTCCAAGCAGGAGACATCGGCCGCCTGCAAAGGCCCACCGGCGGCCGCATGGATGCCTATCCCACATATGGGCTGAACCTCCCGTCGGAGGCAGCCCTCGCCATACGCCATGCCGATGGCAACCTCTCCACCGCCCTTAAAGTGACCGATGTTGGTACCATCAACGAGTCGCATGGCACAATGACCACCATCACCATGGCCGACCCCGTCTATCCAATCGAGGTAAAGCTCCACTACCGTGCTTACAAAGACGTGGACATGATAGAGACCTGGACCGACATCACGAACAACGAGAAGGGAACGGTGACGTTGACCACATTCTGCTCCGGGATGCTTCCCGTGCGCCGCGGCGATGTCTGGATAAGCCATCTTCATGGCTCATGGGGCAACGAAGCCCAGCTGACGGAAGAGCCCCTTCAGCCCGGCGTGCTTATGCTGAAGAACAAGGACGGTGTGCGCAACTCCCATACCGACCATGCCGAGGTGATGCTCTCCCTTGACGGGAAAGGCCGTGAGAACACCGGCTCCGTCATCGGTGCCGCCCTCTGCTATTCCGGCAATTTCCGCATCAAGATAGACACCGACGACACCAACTATCACTACCTTTTCGCCGGCATCAACGAAGACAATTCCGAATACCACTTGAAAAGAGGAGAAACCTTCACCACCCCACCTCTCGCACTGACCTACAGCGAGGAAGGCCTCAGCGGCGCCTCCCGCAATTTCCACCAGTGGGGCAGGAAATACAAGTTGCAACACGGCGACAGGGAGCGCAAGATTCTCCTCAACAGTTGGGAAGGCGTCTATTTTGACATCAACCAAGAAGGCATGGACCAGATGATGGCCGACATCGCCTCCATGGGTGGCGAACTCTTCGTGATGGACGACGGTTGGTTTGGCGACAAATATCCCCGCAAGACCGACAACTCCTCACTCGGCGACTGGGTGGTGGACAAGCAGAAACTGCCCGAAGGCATCGAAGGCCTGCTGCGCGACGCCAAGAAGAACGGCGTGAAATTCGGCATTTGGATCGAGCCAGAGATGAGCAACACGGTGAGCGAGCTGTACGAGAAGCATCCCGACTGGATAGTGAAAGCCCCACGACGCGACGCGGTGTTGGGACGCGGTGGCACCCAGGTCGTGCTCGACCTGGCCAATCCGAAGGTTCAAGACTATGTCTTCAGCATAGTGGACAACCTCCTCTCATCCTATCCTGAAATCGACTACATCAAATGGGACGCCAACATGGCATTGATGAACCACGGCAGCCAATACCTGAAGGCCGAGGACCAGAGCCACATGCACATCGAATACCACAAAGGTTTCGAGAAGGTGTGCCAGCGCGTCCGCACCAAATACCCCGATGTCACCATCCAAGCTTGCGCCAGCGGCGGCGGTCGTGCCAACTGGGGTGTCCTCCCTTATTTCGACGAGTTCTGGACGAGCGACAACACCGACGCCCTGCAGCGCATCTACATGCAGTGGGGCACAAGCTACTTCTTCCCCGCCATCGCAATGGCCTGCCACATCAGTGCCGTGCCCAATCACACCGTGTTCCGTACGACAACGTTGAAATACCGCATCGACGTGGCCATGAGCGGCCGCTTGGGCATGGAAATCCAGCCGAAGAACATGACCGATGAAGAGAAAGCACTATGCAGGAACGCCATCTCCGAATACAAGAAAATCCGCCCCATCGTTCAATTCGGCAACCTCTACCGCCTCGTGTCCCCCTACGACAGGAAGGGTCTGGCCTCGCTGATGTATGTCGACGAGGAGAAATCGCATGCCGTCTTCTTCTGGTGGAAGACCGAGTCGTTCCAAAACGAGCACCTGCCCCGCGTGAAGATGGCAGGCCTCGACCCCGATAAAATATACAAGGTGCATGAACTCAACCGAATCGACCTCCAGCCCCTTCCCTGCGAAGGCAAGAGTTACAGTGGCGCCTACCTCATGAACCACGGCCTCGAGATTCCCAATGGCAACAATGTGGAATGGAGCAAGAAGAGTGACTGGAGCAGCAGGGTGCTGCTGCTGGAATGAGACGTCTGGAAAAAAAACGAAAAAAAGAGAGATATTTTTTTGGTGATTGGCAGAAAAGTGTTACCTTTGCAGCGCAAAAACAAGAAAGGAGCATAGCTCAGTTGGTTTAGAGCGCTTCAGTCACATTGAAGAGGTCATCGGTTCGAGTCCGATTGTTCCTACAGAGAGGCCAAGCAAGGATGCTTGGCTCTTTTTGTTTCAACGAGCAAAAGTAGGCATCAATGAGTAGAGAGACATACCTTCGGTTACGAGCCTTCGCACGCTTGGACGGTTTCCGTCTGGGATTGTTCTGGGTGGTGAGTTTTGCCTTGTTCATAGGCTATTTCACCTATCCTGTTTGTGGCTTTCTCTGGGTGGGCACATTGCTTTTCACCCCGTTCTACATCGGCATGCGCACCCAGTCATACAGCGAGCAGACGGAAGAACAGCGCATCTCCTACGGCCACGCCTACGCCCATTCTTCCCTAACGGTGTTCTACGCCTCTCTCATCTTAGCCATCTGCCAGTGGGCCTATTTCCAATACCTCGACAACGGATTCCTCATCAACCAATACGCCTCGATGTTCACCGAAAAGGAAAACAAGGCAATGCTGGAGAGCATAGGTTACACGAAAGACATGGTAGACAATATGGTGAAATCCCTGCGCTCCCTCCGCCCCATCGACCTCTCCTTACAGATGATGTGGAGCAACATGGTGGCCGGCCTGATCATCAGCCTCACCACCGCCTTATATGTAAGTTACAGACATTAAACACAAGCCCATCATGGACATTTCAGTAGTCATCCCCCTCTTCAACGAGGAAGAGTCCCTCCCCGAACTCAATGCGTGGATATCGCGCGTGATGAACGAACATGCGTTCAGCTACGAAGTCATCTACATCAACGACGGTTCCACCGACAAGTCCTGGGACGTGATTGAACAACTCACCAACGAATCGGAGCACGTTCGCGGCATCAAGTTCCGCCGCAACTACGGCAAAAGCCCCGCCCTCTATTGCGGTTTCAAGGAGGCGCAAGGCGACGTAGTCATCACGATGGACGCCGACCTTCAAGACTCTCCCGACGAGATACCCGAATTGTATCGCATGGTGATGGTGGAAGGTTACGACCTGGTGTCGGGCTACAAGCAAAAGCGTTACGACCCCTTGTCGAAAACCATCCCCACGAAATTGTTCAACGCCACGGTCCGCCGCATCAGCGGCATCAAGAACCTGCATGATTTCAACTGCGGCCTGAAAGCCTACCGGAAGGATGTGGTGAAGAATATCGAGGTGTATGGCGAGATGCACCGTTTCATCCCCTACCTGGCAAAGAACGCCGGTTTTGACAAGATTGGCGAGAAGGTTGTTCACCACCAGGCCCGCAAGTACGGGAAGTCTAAATTCGGTCTCAACCGTTTCGTCAATGGTTACCTCGACCTCCTCACCCTTTGGTTCCTCAGTAGTTTCGGCCGCAAGCCCATGCATGTCTTCGGTTTCCTTGGCACCATCGTGTTCATCATCGGTTTCCTCGCGGCAGCCTTCATTGGAGCCGACAAACTCATCGCTCTGAGCCGGGGAATCCCCCAACGCCTGGTGACCGACTCCCCCTATTTCTACATCTCGCTGACGATGATGATGATAGGCACCCAACTGTTTCTTGCAGGTTTCCTTGGCGACCTCATCAGCCGTTCGTCGAGCACACGCAACGATTACCAAATAGAGAAAACCATCAGATGCGGAGAATAATCCCATTCATCATCGCGGCATCCTTAGTCACCGCCTGTTCGTCGATAGACTGCCCCCTCAACAACGTCGTTATGACAAAATACGTGTTGGGCGGCAATGTGGACGTATTGGAAGACTCCTTGTCGGTCAGCATCTTGCGTAGCGACGGAAAAGACAGCTTGTGGCTCAACCGTCTCACCGAAGCGAAAGACTTCCTGCTGCCCGTCAGTTTTCACGAGCCAGCCGACGTCTTCCTTTTCAAGTTCAAAGGAGAGGACGTCGACCTTACGGACACGGTAACCATCGAGAAGACCAACACCCCCCATTTCGAATCGGTGGACTGCGGCCCCACCTACTTCCACACCATCAACCATGTGAGTTGGACCTATCACGCCATCGACTCCATCGTCATCACCAAAGCCCAAGTAAACTATGACACGAGCAAAGGCCATTTACTCCTTTATCTCAAGCGTTACCGTTAGCCTGTTGATGGCATTGCCAACGCACGCGCAAGAACCACTCTCCCTTGAGAAGGAGACAGGCGACAGCGTACCCTTGCTCAAAGGCTTCGCCGTTTCCTTGGACCTGGTCGGCCCTATCCAGCGCATGGTGAGCGACTACGGGCAGTTCGAGGCCGCTCTTCGCGTCAACCTTCGCGACCGTTATTTCCCCATCGTAGAAGTCGGTCTTGGCAACGCCAAGCACAACGACGTGGTGACGCAAATCTCCTACAAGTCGACAGCGCCATATTTCCGTTTAGGCATGGACTACAACCTGCTGAAAGACAAGCACGACGTCTACCGCGTCTATGGCGGTGGCCGCTATGCCCTGTCCTATTTCAAGTATGACTTCGCCCACCCAGGCGTCAAAGACCCGATATGGGAAACAGAAGCCCCCCTTGACACCAAAGGCGCCAAGGCCCATTACCACTGGTTGGAGCTGTCCATCGGCGTGGATGCCAAGATATGGGGTCCCTTCCACATGGGTTGGAGTGTCAGATACCGCAGGCGCCTCATCTATGATTCCGGACCATCAGGCAACGCATGGTATGTGCCAGGCTACGGTGAAAGCGGCAAGACCCGCCTTGGTGGCACATTCAACGTCGGCATCGACCTTTAACCCTTTGTTCTTATGAAAAAAAGCAAACACCTCATCTGGCAACTCCCATTTCTCGCCTTTTTGGTGGTGGGCACGGTATTCATCATCATGCAGCAACGAGACATGCCCTACCGCACCACCTCCGGCCCCATCTTCGGAACAGAATACCACATTACTTACCAGTACGACAACGATCTGCAAAAGGAGATCATGGACGAACTGGAAAAGGTAGACCAATCGCTCTCCCCATTCAACCCCAATTCAATCATCACCAAGGTCAACGAGAACCAGCCTGTGAAGGTGAACGAGATGTTCACCGATGTGTTCAACCTTTCACGCAAGGTGTCCGAGGCGACCGATGGTGCTTTCGACATCACCGTCGCACCACTTGTGAACCTCTGGGGGTTCGGCTTCAAGGAAGGCGCCACCCCCGACCGTCACAGCATCGACAGCCTTCTGCAAATCATCGGTTATGAGAAAGTGACGCTCGGCTCCGACCATCAAGTGAGGAAGAGCGACCCGCGGGTGACCCTCGACTGCAGCGCCATAGCAAAAGGCTACGGCTGCGACGTGGTGGCTTCGGTATTCCGCCGCCACGACGTGGCCAACTACATGGTGGAGATAGGTGGCGAGATTGTGACGAAAGGCGTGAACGAGAAACGTTTACCCTGGCGCATCGGTGTCAACCGCCCCACCGACGACCCACTCCAACAGTCACAAGAGTTGCAGACCGTGCTCAACGTCACCGACATGGCGATGGCCACCAGCGGCAACTACCGCAATTTCTATTACAAAGATGGGAAGAAATACGCCCACACCATCGACCCGAAGACAGGGCGCCCGGTGCAGCACAGTCTATTGTCGGCCACCGTCCTAACCCGTGACTGCGCCACTGCAGATGCCTATGCCACCTCGTTCATGGTGATGGGAATGGAGCGCGCCCAAGGCGTGTTGGAGAAACATCCCGAATTGATGGCCTACTTCATCTATGCAGGAGCCAACGGCAATATGGAAGTGTGGTACTCCCCCTCCCTAAGGGACAAAATCGTGGATGACTGATGGACATCGCCGGCCTCAACATGTATGACACCTTGCTCCGGCTTCCCTTGTTCCAAGGCATGGGACAGGAGGACCTGGCCAAAGTCGTGGGACACACGAGGTTTGAATTCTCACGCTACAAGCACCATGACATTCTCTTTGAAGAGGGAGAGCCATGCCGCGGCTTGACGTTCCTCACCAAGGGTAGAATCACCACCATCCGCACCTCCGACAACCGTCAACTGGAAGTCAGGGAACAAGTTTCCGCCCCCGCCCTTCTCCAACCAGAAAGTCTTTTTGGACTGACTCAGAGACACAGTATGACCATCATCGCCCAATCAGAACACTGCGACACCCTTACCATCAGCAAGGATGAGGTCAACCGGCTTCTCGGCACTTTTGAACTATTCCGCACCAGCCTGCTCAACATCATCAGCACGCAAGCCCAGCGCCGCTCTCATCTCCTATGGCGCTCCCACCCCCACACCATCAGAGAGAAAATCATACGCTTCATCAGCGACCATTGCCAACATCCAGCAGGGGAGAAAGTCATCCGCATAAGGATGCAATCGCTCGCCACGGAGATAGGCGAGAGCCGCCTGAACGTGTCGAGAGCTCTGCACGCCATGGAAGCAGAAAACCTTTTATCGACAAGTAGGGAACACGTGCACATCCTTCGCTTGGAAGACTTGTTTGGAAATACCATTTTAAATCGTTAAAATAAAAGAATAAGGCGAACGAAACCCCATGCAAAAGATAATCTTTGTTTAATTATTTTGCATATTGACGGGATTTCATTACTTTTGCATAAAAATATCCAACAATGGCAGAAACAAACATGGAGAGCAACAATCGAGAGAATCCCTTTTTCGTTCCTTACGACACCCCCCACCACACCATCCCCTTCGACCGCATCACCTTGAAAGACATAGAAGAAGCTTTCATCGAAGGCATACGCCGCGACAAGGAACAGATGGAGAAGACCATCAACAATCCAGAAAAGCCCACATTTGAGAACACCATCCTCAACATAGACGACGACCCCTTTTATTACGGCTTGCTCGACCGCGTTTCCAACGCGTTTTTCAACTTGTTGAGTGCAGAGACCAACGACGAGATGGACGCCCTCGCTCAAAAAATAGAACCTCTTCTCACGCAGCACCACAACGACATGCTGCTCAACTCCCAACTATTCGAGCGCATCAAAGCCGTCCATCGCCATCACCGTCGCCTCACCCCAGAAGAGAAACGTTTGCTCGACAACATCTACGAGAGTTTCTGCCGCAACGGAGCCTTGCTTGATGACGAAGGCAAGAGCCGTCTCCGCCAGATGAACGAAGAGGCGAGCATGCTGTCGCTTCAATTCTCACAGAACCTCCTCAACGAACGAAAGGCCTACATACTTCATCTCACCAACGAAACCGACCTCGACGGCCTGCCCGACCGTGTGCGGGAAGCCGCCGCCCAGGAGGCCAAGGAAAAAGGTTTGGAAGGCTGGGTGTTCACACTGGACTCCCCCAGTTTGGGTCCGTTTATGAAATACTCCAACCGCCGTGACCTCCGCAAGCAGCTTTACTTTGCGAGCAACACGTTATGCACCCATGAGACCCCCACCAACAACGTGGACATCTGCAAGCGACTTATCACCCTCCGTGGTGAATCAGCTCGCTTACTCGGTTTCAAGTCGTTTGCCAACTACATCATGAAGCACCGCATGGCCACCAACACCCGCAACGTCTACCGTCTCTTCGACCAACTGATAGACGCCTACAAGCCTACGGCGCTCAAGGAAGTCGCCGAGATAGCCAAGACCGCCCGGAAAAGCGAGGGACGGTCGTTCACGATGGAACCATGGGACCTAAGCCACTACTCCTATAAATTGAAGATGTCGAAATATGACATCGATTCCGAAATGGTACGTCCCTATTTCGAATTGTCACGTGTTATCGAAGGTGTTTTCGGCCTTGCCAACCGCCTTTACGGCATCACATTCAAGGAGAACAAATCCATCCCCGTGTACCATCCCGACGTGAAGGCCTACGAGGTGTTCGACAAGGATGGCAGCTATCTTGCCGTGTTCTATGCCGACTTCCACCCTCGCAAGGGCAAGCGCGGTGGAGCATGGATGACCAGTTACCAAGGCCAATTCATCAACAGAAAAGGCGAAAATGTCCGTCCCCACGTGAGCGTGGTGATGAACCTGACGAAACCCACTGACAGCAAACCCTCCCTGTTGAGCCTCGGAGAAGTGGAAACCTTCCTTCATGAATTCGGCCATTCCCTTCATGGCATGTTTGCCAACACACGCTTTGAAAGCATGTCAGGCACCAATGTATGGTGGGACTTTGTGGAGCTTCCCTCCCAGTTCATGGAGAACTACTCCATAGAGAAAGAGTTTCTCCGCACGTTCGCATTCCATTATGAGACCGGCGAGCCCCTTCCCGACGAACTCATCAACCGCATCGTACGCAGTCGTAATTTCATGGTGGCTTACGGTTGTCTTCGCCAAGTGAGTTTCGGACTTTTGGACATGGCCTACTACACCCTGCGCGAGCCTTTCACCGACGACCTCATGGCATTCGAGAAGAAAGCATGGGAGAAAGCGTTGGTGTTCAAGCAACAACCAGGCACCTGCATGACCGTGCAATTCTCCCACATCATGGCAGGCGGCTATGCTGCCGGTTACTACAGTTACAAATGGGCGGAAGTGTTGGAAGCCGACGCCTTCAGCGTCTTCAAGAAAAACGGCATATTCGACCCCTCCACCGCGCAACGTTTCCGCGACTGCATCCTTTCACGCGGCGGTACCGAGCATCCCATGACGCTCTACAAGCAATTCAAGGGAAGCGAACCCACCATCGACGCCCTTCTCCGTCGCAACGGCATCAGGAGGAGGAAGAAAAAGGAATAATGCAAGACACTCACCGCACAACCATTGAAGAAATGACCAAAGAAGAGAAACAGCACCAACTCGACCTGCGCTACCTCCGCATGGCCCGCATCTGGTCTGAAAACAGCTATTGTGTCCGTCGTCAGGTAGGCGCATTGGTGGTGAAAGACAAGATGGTGATCAGCGACGGCTACAACGGCACTCCCAGCGGTTTCGAGAACGTGTGCGAGGACGACCAGAACGTGACCAAGCCATACGTATTGCATGCGGAGGCCAACGCCATCACAAAACTGGCCCGCAGCAACAATAACAGTGAAGGCTCCACGCTCTACGTCACAGCCTCCCCTTGCCTGGAATGTGCCAAACTCATCATCCAAGCCGGCATCAAACGTGTGGTCTATGGAGAGGAATACCGTCTTTCAGACGGTCTGGACCTTTTGCGCCGTGCAAACATTGAAGTTAAATACATCAACATAAAAGAGAATGAATCTTAACAAATCAAGCCACTTCATGCCCTTGGCACTTGCAGGATGCGTGGTGCTAGGCATTCTCATCGGCACCTTTTTCTCCTACCATTTCTCTGGCAACCGCCTGAGCATCATCAGTTCAGGCAGCAACCGCCTTAACGATTTGCTGCACCTCATCGACAACCAATATGTCGACAGCGTGAACATGGATAAATTGGTGGAGGATGCCATGCCCCAAATTCTCAGCGAACTGGACCCGCACTCGGTATACATCAGCGCGAAGGATGTGCAGTCAGCCCAGGATGAGTTACAAGGTTCTTTTTCCGGCGTTGGCATTGAATTTGTCATCCGCAAGGACACCATCCATGTGCAAAACGTGATTGCCGGCGGCCCGGCCGAGAATGCCGGCCTGATAGCCGGCGACAAAATCATCAGCGTGGATGGCAAGCCTTTCGTTGGCGAGGAAGTGACCAACGAAGAAGCCATGCGTCGCCTTAAAGGTCCTCGTGGCACGAAGGTGAAGATCGGTGTGGTCCGCAGCCATCAAAGCAAGCCGAAATATTTCACGGTCACCCGCGACAACATCACGACGAGAAGCATCAGTTGCACCTACATGCTTGACAAGAACACAGGCTATATCCGCATCAAGAATTTCGGGGAGACTACCTATCAAGAGTTGGTCAACTCCTTGAGTCTCCTGTCACAAGAAGGCTTTAAAAACCTGGTAATCGACCTTCGTGACAATTCCGGCGGCTACATGCAGACAGCCGTAGAAATAGCAGACGAATTCCTTCCCAAGGGACGGCTCATCGTCTATACTGAAGGGCGCAAGCAACCCCGCCAAAACTACTACAGCAGCGGCCACGGTTCTTTCCAGGACATCCCCCTTGTGATACTCATCAACGAAGGTTCCGCCTCAGCTTCGGAAATCCTTGCCGGCGCCATCCAAGACAACGACCGCGGCACGGTGATCGGGCGTCGCTCTTTCGGCAAGGGCCTTGTCCAACAGCAAATCGGCCTTCGTGACGGCAGCATGGTTCGTCTGACCATCGCCCGCTACTACTCCCCGTCGGGCCGCTGCATACAGAAACATTATGAAACGGGCAAAGACAAGGAGTATGAGGAAGACCTTCTCACACGTTACAACCGTGGTGAATATTTCTCCCTTGACAGCATCAAGCACACCGGTCCCGAATTCCACACCCGCTTAGGCCGTACGGTATATGGCGGCGGCGGCATCACTCCCGACCTCTTCATCCCCGAAGACACCACAGGCATCACATCCTACTACAAAGAAGCAGCGATGAGCGGCCTCATCCTTCAATTCGCCTTCGAGTACACCGATGAGCACCGAGACGAATTGAAGACCAAGAAGACGAGCAGCGAACTGTTGGCTTTTTTGAAACGCCAGAACCTGTTGGAGAAATTTGCCTCTTATGGTGAGAAGAATGGTCTTCAGCGCCGCAACCTGATGCTCCAGAAGTCTCAAAACCTTTTTGAGAAATACATATTCAGCCGCATCATCTACAACATGCTCGACGAAGAAGCCTGGATGGAGTATCTTAATGCAGACGACCCCGCCATCCGCACCACCCTGGACGTATTCAAGAAAAATGCAGCTTTTCCCCAGAAATGATCAAAAGAACATGACATCGGTCACGACCCGCACACCCACATGGTTGTTGAGTCTTTCCACGATGTCATTCCGCCTCATCAGCAATTCGGCCCGCAAGGCCGAATTGTTGATTTCCACATGCAGCGTTTGATTGGACACATAAACCTTTCCCGTGTTTTGCACCACCACGTCGTCCATCACCTCATCCCACGCCGATATCAACCTCCTTTGCATCAAAGGTGTTTCCAATCCACTATTCCTGAGAAAGGCAGGAAGGAGGTTGCCGAGTTTTTTCACATCGCGTTTGAACATATCTTGCTATTGTTTGAGTATGATATCCCCGTTTTCCACAGAGAAGATGTTGTAATCGAAGGAGAAATGGGTGAGAATCTTGTCAAGATGGTCGCGGTTGGTGTCGGTGATGAAAATTTGCCCGAAATCATCCCCCCCAACAATTCTGACAATCTGCTCCACCCTCTGGGCATCCAGTTTGTCGAAGATATCGTCCAAGAGTAGCAAAGGTGTGGTCCTGCTGTTGGTGCGCCTCAGAAAGTCGAACTGTGCCAGTTTGAGAGCGATGGCAAACGATTTGTTCTGCCCCTGGCTTCCCTCCCTTTTCATGGGGTATTCGCCCAGTTTCAGGTCGAGATCATCCCGATGAATGCCATGGAGCGAGAATCCCATGATCCTGTCTTTCGCCCTGTCACGCCTGATGACATCGAGCAACGGTCCCCTCTGGCAATGAGACACATACTGCACCGACACGTTCTCCGAAGCATTGCAAATACGCTGATAGATGTCTTGGAACACTGGAACAAACTCCTTGACGAAAGTCTCACGTGAGGCATGGATGCGCTCGCCCTCCTCCGCCATCTGATGCTCAAGGATGTCCATCAATTCGCCATCGGGTTCGTCCTCCATCTTTAGTAGGACGTTTCTTTGTTGCAACGCCTTGTTATAGTTGAGCAGAGCTGCTATGTAAGATTTGTCATATTGGGAGATGACCATGTCCATCAACTTGCGCCTCTCCTCGCTCCCTCCCTCAATAATGCCGGAGTCGGATGGTGATACGAAAACCAACGGAAGCAGCCCTATGTGTTCAGACAATCGTTTGTATTCCTTCTTATTGCGTTTGAAATGCTTTTTCTGCCCCTTCTTCATGGCACAATAGATGTTCTCGACCTCCCCGTTCTCACTTTCGAAGACTCCTTCAAGCATGAAAAAATCCTGTCCATGCAGTATCAGCTGTGAGTCGATGGCATTATGTGCACTTTTGCAAAATGCGAGGAAATGTATGGCATCCAGAAAATTGGTCTTCCCCATTCCATTATGCCCCAAGAGGCAATTCATCTTAGGGGAAAGTTGAACGTTTGCCGATTGGATGTTTTTGAAATTTACGATAGAAAGGTTGTTAAGTATCATTGATAATAGGCCTCTTAGACACGTTATTTTTGCAAAGTTACGTCATTTGTGGTTGAAAAACGAAAAAAGTCTATAATAAATTTTCCGATATGAGATAAAATGAGTAATTTTGCGTCGCAAAAAACTACACCCCCCGAAAAGGGGGTATGGCAACCCAAGCATCAACAATCAAAATCAAACAAAACAATAATGGCAAAGAAAAAAGAAACTCAGGGAAATCAGGAACTGATGGAGACCCTGAACAAGTCAGAGGCATTCATCCAAAAGTACAAGAAGCACATTTATGCCGCCCTCATCGCCCTTGTCGTCATCGTCGGCGCATTGATTTTTTGGAACAATTATTCAAAATCACGCAACGAGAAGGCAAGTACGGCCTTAGCCCAAAGCGAGGAATGGTTCATCAACCAAGATTTTGAGAAAGCCCTGAACGGCGACAGCCTCGGCACCCCAGGTTTCAAGAAAATCATCAATGACTTCAGTGGCACAAAAGCTGCCAATCTGGCCAACTATTATGCCGGCATCTGCCTTGCCAAGCAAGACAAATGGGAAGAAGCAGTGAAATATCTGGAGAGCTTCAAGCCTGCCGATGACATGATTGCCAGCCCTCTCGCCGTGATGGCTCTTGGCGATTGCTATGCCAACCTGAAACAATTCGACAAAGCAGTGGACAGTTTCAAGGATGCAGCCAACATGGCCGACAAAGCCACCAAAGACGGCATCAATAATTCCGTCTCTCCCGTTGCCCTCAAGAAAGCAGCCATCATCCTTTCGGAGCAATTGAAGAAAAATGACGAAGCCCTTGAGATTTTCAAGACCATCAAGGAGAAATACGTCGGTTCCCCCATCGTTCAGCAAGAGAACTTCGATAAGTACATTGAATACTTGGAGAACAAATAAGGATGTCAACAGCACTTCGTCAACTGTCTGAACAAGACCTTCAAAAAGTACCTGATGCCAGCAACATGTGCTTCGGCATCGTGGTATCAGAATGGAACAGGGAAGTGACCAACGCCCTTTTGGAGGGTGCGGTAGGGACCCTGGAGAAATACGGTGCCCTTCCTGAAAACATCCACGTTAAGACAGTGCCCGGCAGCTTCGAGTTGGTCTACGGCGCCCATCAGATGACATTGAACGGTGGGTACGATGCCATCATCATTTTGGGCAGCGTCGTACGTGGTGAGACACCACATTTCGACTATATCTGTCAAGGTGTCACCTACGGCATAGCGACCTTGAATTCCAAGAGCGAAATACCCGTTATCTATGGCTTACTGACCACAGACACCTTGGAGCAAGCGAAAGAGCGTGCGGGAGGAAAGTTGGGAAACAAAGGCGACGAATGTGCTATAGTGGCTATTAAAATGGCGAAATTTTAGTTTTTCCTTCGCGGAAAATGATATAAAGGAGAGGTTTTTGCCTCTCCTTTTTTTATTTCGATAGAGACGACCGTGGAGACTATGGAGACGAAACAATAGAGGCTATAGAAACTATAGAGGCGATAGAAACTATAGAAGCTATAGAGGCTATAGAGGCTATAGAGGCTATAGAGGCTATAGAGGCTGTAGAAGCTATAGAGGCTGTAGAGGCTATAGAGGCTGTAGAGGCTATAGCAACTATAACTAAGGATAAGCTTCCTGCTGAAAAAAACTGCCCTCTCCCATCGGCGGGAAAGGGCAGGAAAAATATCGATGCTGAGAATGTGTAGTCAGAGGTATCAATCCTCGTCGACAACCGGCTTGTATTTGGGCACCAAAGTCTTCATGATGATCCAGCCGACAAGATAGGCCACTGCACAGAAACAGAATACTATCATATAGCCAGCAGGCTTGCCTTCAAATCCCAAGAAGGTAAATGCGCTACCTTGATTCTCGGCAAAAGTAAAGAGATTTCCTGAGAAATATTGAATAAGCATCGAACCAATACCTCCAGCCATTGCTCCAATACCAGTGATGGTTGCAATTGTTGACTTGGGGAACATGTCGCCAATGGTAGAAAAGAGGTTGGCAGACCATGCTTGATGACCGGCACCAGCCAAGCCAATGATAATGGCAGGCCACCAAGCGGGATTGATAGGGCTTGACTCCCACATAGCCAACGGCTGGGTAAATAATGCGAAAAGCGGGAAGAAGGCGAAGATAAGCATGGCGAGCATACGTCCTGCATAAGGATTCATCCCCCGTTTTTCCACAAACAGTTTGGGCAGGTATCCACCAAAAATGGAGACGACCGTGACGATAAGGTAAAGTGTGAAAATCAACAACTGTCCCATGGTGGAACTTGACTTATAACCGAATTGGTCGGAGAAATAAGCTGGCGCCCAGAACAGGTAGAACCACCAAACTCCATCAGTCATGAACTTGCCCACAATAAACGACCATGTCTGTTTGAAAGTAAAGCATTTTAAGAAGTTGATGGCAGGCCCTTCGTCGTTGGCATCCTTAGGATCCTCTTTCGTCTCCACATCTTGATTGATGTAGGTAAGTTCAGCCGCATTGACATGCTTGCTTTTGTTGGGCTTGTCATACACAAACACCCAGAGAGCCATCCAAATGAAACCCAGACCACCGATGATGATGAAAGCCATCTCCCATCCGAAAGCCTCGGCAAGAGGCGGGATGCTGATGGGTGCGGCAAGTGCTCCAACAGATGCACCAGCGTTGAAGATGGATGTAGCAAAAGCACGGTCTTTCTTGGGGAAATATTCAGCAGTCACTTTGATGGCAGCCGGGAAGTTGCCACTCTCACCAAGCGCGAGGATGGCACGGCAGAAGAGGAAGAGATAGACGCTGACCATCGCTATGTTCGAGGCGATGCCTGACCCAGCCTGGACAGCCTTGAGTGCAGTCATGTCTGCAAGTCCCACATATTTCAAGGTAACCCATCCGCATGCTGCGTGGAGGCATGCACCAACCGACCATACGAAGATGGCCCAAAGATAGCCCTTTTTAGTGCCCATCCAATCGATGAACTTTCCTGCGAAGAGGCAGAACACAGCATAGAGAATAGAAAAGGCCGCCGTGATGATTCCATAATGGGAATCATTCCAATGGAATTCAGGGGCGATAAAGTCCTTCCAAGTGAGTGAGAGCACCTGACGGTCCATATAGTTGACCGTAGTTGCAAAAAAGAGCATTGCGCAGATAATCCAACGATAGTTGGTCATTTTCGTAGTTTGTATGGGACTCATATTATAAGTGATTAGTTAATATCTTATTTCAAATTGCAAAGATACCATAAAAAGATGGCATGGCAGCATTTTTTATTGTTATTTTTTATGAAATGGAGCATTTTTACATCTTATTATAAGGGAGACTGTAGAGGCTGGTTTTTCTTGGAATCCTTGAGATCATAGGGAGACCAGGAGCCCCAGCCTCCCGGACTTAATCCTGGAAATACACCCTTTTGACCCTATTACTGACAGCTGTTAGTATTTCATAGGGTATGGTTTGCAAGGTGTCGGAGAGTACCGTTACAGGCAAGTGGTCGCCGAAGATTTCGACTGAATCTCCTTCCTTGCAGTCAATGTCTGTAACATCGATCATGGCGACATCCATGCAGATATTCCCCACATAAGGCGCTTTTTTCCCGTTGACGAGACAGTAGCATCGACCTCTTCCAAGCCCTCTATTGAGTCCGTCGGCATACCCTATGGGAATGGCGGCGATGACGCTATCCCTTTTGAGAATCCCTTTCCTGCTATAGCCTACCGTTTCTTCCTTTGGCACCTCCCTCATTTGGAGGATGGTGGTTTTCAATGTGCATACATTATTTAAAATACGGTTGTCACGGCTGCTGATGCCATATAGTCCCAACCCGAGTCTGCACATGTCGTGCTGCCTTTCAGGGAAATGCTCTATGCCGGCACTATTGTCGATGTGACGTATGATTTTATGCTGAAATGCCGCTTGTATCTTATCACTCGCCTGTATGAAACGCTTGTATTGCAAATCAGAGAACCTGTCGAAGTCGTCGCTGTCGGAGCCGACAAAATGAGAGAATACCGACCTTGGGATGACGGCATCCTGCCTAACCAACACCTCGAGAAGTTTGTCGATGTCTTTTTGCGGGTCGAAGCCCAGTCGATGCATTCCCGTATCGAGTTTGATGTGCACTGGATATTTGGAAATGCCCTCTTTCTCGGCAGCATTCACAAGTGCATCAAGCAGTCGGAAACTATACACTTCAGGCTCAAGCTTGTAATCGAAAAGGGTTTTGAAAGAGGACATTTCCGGATTCATCACCATGATGTTTCCTGTGATTCCATTCCTTCTCAATGTCACCCCTTCGTCCGCGACGGCTACAGCGAGATAGTCGACCCTTTGGTCTTGCAATGTCTTGGCAATTTCAACAGCCCCTGCCCCGTATCCATCGGCCTTGATCATGCAAGTGATTTTCGTGGAAGGCTTGAGGAACGAACGAAAGTAATTGAGGTTGCCCACCAAGGCATTGAGATTGACTTCCAAGATGGTTTCATGCACTTTCTGCACAAGCAAGTCGGTAAGCAGGTCGAAATTAAATTGCCTCGCCCCCTTGAGCAATATCACTTCGTCACGCAAGGTGGTGAACGAATCGCTACTCACAAACTCTTCCGTGCTTTGGAAGAAAGCCTTGTCGGACACCTGTATGAGGTCTTTCCAACTTGATATTTCCGGTCCTATGCCAATGAATCGCTCCACGCCCCTGCTGACCGCCAAGTCGGAGACGGTATTGTAGAGGTCCTGTGCCTTCAGGCCGCTTTGCTGGATGTCGCTTAGCACCAATGTCCGTTTTCTTCCCTTGTGGTCGGGTCTTCGGTTCATGAAGTCGAGCGCAATGCCAAGCGAATTGATGTCAGAATTGTATGAGTCGTTGATGAGCGTGCATCCGTGCTGCCCTTCCTTCACCTCCAACCTCATGGCCACCGGTTCCAGTTTTGGCATACGTTGTTGCAATTGTTGGATGGTGACGCCCAGTTGCATGGCCACCGCCGCAGCAGTTATGGAGTTCACCACGGACGCCTCGTCGATGAATGGGATTTGATAATGGCCTTTTTGTTTTTTGAAGGAGAAGTAGATGTCTGTGGCATCATATTGTTTTTCAACTTTTTCCACGAACATGGCAGCATCGGGATTTGAACGAGAGCATTTGATGACATCCCCCTTGTAGGCTTTTTCATCAGCCATCTTGTCCACCACCTTGTCCACCAAAGGTTCATCAGCGTTGACCACGATGCACTCTGTATTGTGGAAAAGTTTCATTTTCTCCATGCATTTCTGTTCCAAAGACTCAAAATGCTCTTGGTGAGCCATCCCGATGTAGGTCAGCACGCCTATGGTGGGTTGTATGATGTCACGCAGTTTTTCCATTTCCCCCGGCATGCTGATGCCTGCTTCGAAGAGCGCCACCTGCGAATGTTTGTCGAGTAGCAGTACGGAGAGAGGCACCCCCACCTGTGAGTTATAGCTTTTAGGCGACCTTGTGACCGTCATGGAAGGCGAGAGCAGGTGATAAAGCCATTCTTTCACCACTGTTTTCCCATTGCTTCCCGTGATGCCGACGATGGGTATGTTGAAAGCGTCCCGATGCCTTTCTGCCAGTCTTTGCAGAGCCACAAGGGAGTTTTTCACTCGGAGGAAGTTGGCGTCAGGGAACCTGCCTTCCCATCCCTCCGGCAGTTGTTGGACAACGAAGTTTCTCACCCCCCTGTCATACAAGTCGCCCACATACTTATGCCCATCGTTTCGTTCCGTCTTTAGGGCGAAGAAGAGTGTGCTTTCCGCAAAACAAAGCGACCTGCTGTCCGTCAAAATCCATTGAATGTCGGCTTTTGCAACACCGAATCGATGCGCTCCTATGAGCGTAACCACTTGCTCGATGCTATAATTCATTTCTTCTTTATCTTGTTTGCTGTTTGCTATTTGTCATTTCACCAATGTCACGCGCCTTGTCCCGAGATAGTCGACAAATCCTTTCTTCTCCAAGAAATGCATGAGCATGTCCGAACATACGACTCCGGTGTCATGCCCTTGGTCAGAACGAGGAGAGTCGCATATGGCAGCCACATAACTATTTGTCACCACCTTGTATTTATTCTTCATATTGAGTTTCTTTCCGTCCAACGTGAACAGCTTGATGTCGGCGATCCGTGTGGAGTCGTTCTTGTCGAAGTGCACCTCACATTTTGCACCTCCGATGAAGGGGAAATAGCCCTCGCTGGTTTCATAACATGAAATCAGCATTTGCTTGAATTCCTCCCCTGTGATGTTCATTTCTATGCAAGGATTGCCGAAGGGATCGAGCCTGAGCACGTCGGAAACGGTGAAAGGTCCAGCTTCCTTCTCAGAAATGCGCACCCCTCCATAGTTTTGTAAGGCCAGGTCGGCTCCCATCTCACTGATGATGGCATCACACATCAGGCACCCCAGTTCTTCCAATTCCTTAAACTCGGCAGCAGTGGCGAGTTGCCGATGAAACTCCGGATTGTTGTTGAAGAAATCCACCATGGCCTGTGCCACAGCGTTTTTCTTCGGGAAGCTTTCCACCTCGATGTTTTCGGCTTTCTTGTCCACCACCTTTCCATTCTCCATCTTGACGGTGATATAAGTGACACGCTTCAATTTGTTGACATTTTGCGTGACAAGCACTCCGTTGTGCATTTCTCCCCCCTTGAGTTGAGTATGTGTATGTCCTCCGATGATGAGGTCGAAGGCGGGGAATTGCTGCGCCATTTTCACATCATCTTCATATCCTATATGTGAAAGCAGAATGAAAAGGTCAACCTTGTCGCGCAGCCAAAGATATTTCTTGATGGTTTCCTCGACCGGTGTGAAGTGCATTCCTACCAAATAATCAGGATGAGCATCAGGTATGTCATGCACTCCCAATTGCACCACGCCCAACACCCCTATTTTCACTCCTTCAATCTCGAAGATTTTATAAGGTAGCGGATGCACGTTGAGTTCTTCATCCGCAGTCATATTGGCACAAAGGTAAGGGAAATTGGATGTGGCCATCACGGTGGCGAGTCCTTTTTGTTTATTGTCGAACTCGTGGTTTCCGTAAGCCGAAGCATCAAACCCGATGAAATCCATGAGCGCCGTCATGGGATATGTGGGTATGGAATAGAGGTCGTTGACGGGGTTTCCTGTCCTGTTGTCTCCAGCAGAGAAAACGAGGAGTTGGTTGTCAATGCACCTCAAACTATCGGCGATGGCGGCAAGCATGGGCATGTTGTCGATATTGGCATGCAAGTCGTTTCCCGAAAGGATGTGTATCTCCCTGGTCTGTGCATGGATGGTGGCAGCCATCATGATGAGTGCCACCAATGAGGCAAGTGTTTTTCTCATGATTGTTTGTTGATTTCGTACGTGATGGCGGCATCAGCCTTGAGTGGTGCGTCGAGGTCGAGCTCATGTCCCCATTGGTCGTAGACGACCACCCACATCATGTTTTCCCTGTTGATACCATTTTTGACGAACAGCCTGTTCAGGGCATCCCTGACAGTGGCGCCATGGAAAAGAACGATTTCCTGATTGTTTACCGTGATTCTCATATGGATGGGTTGGATAGGTGTTTTTTTGTATTGGATGGCACGAGCAAGGCGACAGCCGTTGGTCCGTACCGATATGCAAAAGTAGTGAATTATTCTGAGGAGGCAAAATATTTCAATAAAAACTTGCCGATAACTGTCTGAAACGTGACATGCCCTGCTTGCCAATAGTTAAAAAGAAGGAAGACCAAGCCCGCGACAGGCATGATGACGATGCTTGCCGCGGGCTCTAAGAAATTGCATGAGGGTCTAAAAGTACCAAGAGGTGCCAGATGTTTTTACACCAACACGATGGTCGCTGTCCTGGCCGCTTGTGCACCCATGACCAGGACTTGTGCGATATCTGCGGTTTTAGAAGGTCCGCTGATAAAAGTTCCATAGCCATAGTCATTGAACTGTATTCGCTTGTAAGCCTCATGCATGTTGTTGACGATTTCCGTTTTCTTGAGAAGGATGATGAGGTTTTCCGAAATGAAGCATACCGCCTTCTCCTCCATGGTCTGAGGCACCCATACGCAAGCATTCTCAGCCACTCCGAAAACGCCCTTGATGACGCCAACATCCGTGCCATTGAGGGCTTGTGGCGAACCGATGGTGTCGGGATTTCTTGTGGCAATGGTCACCTCCTCAAGGTTGCTGGCTATTTCCTTGGCATCGGGGAAGAGTTCCCTCACCAACGTATCGATGTCTTTTCCTGGCTGCAATTCGATGACCTTCCCTCCCACGCTCTCCGTCATGGATATGAATTGCACGAGAGGGTCTGGATAAGTGATGCCCTTGATGTCGTCGAGCGAGGGCATGTCGAATTTCTCCTTCACGTTTTTCCTGAATCTTGACAGGATATCTTCTTTGTTGCTCATAATTTCCTATTTTTCAGTTGACCTTGCCTTTCTTAAACAACTCTTGGAACGAGTTTTTAGGGAATCTCATCATCTTGTGCCCATCAGCCCAGGGGTTGAGTCCACATTCCATGAGGAACGACGGCACCCAATTGGCCAATGGTGCGAATTTCATGGCAGTGTTATAAAGTCCGCTGCTTCCGAAGAGCATCTTCATCCCCTTGCACATGCGTTTCTTGTCCTTGTTGGCGGTACCGAAATCATCGAGTTGCTGCCTCCATTTGTACACTTGGTCACCGAGGTCGATTTTCACCGGGCAAACCGTCTGGCAGCTGAGACACAGGGTGCAAGCCGAAACATTTCCACTGTGGAGGTTGACATCCCTGAGCATGCCAAGGTTGATGCCCACAGGTCCTGGAATGAAATAAGAATAGGAATATCCCCCACTTCTCCTATACACAGGGCAGGTGTTCATGCATGAGCCGCATCTGATGCATTTGAGTATCTCCCAATGCTCGGGATTGGCCACCCATTCGCTTCTTCCATTGTCCACGAGGACGATGTGCATTTTCTGTGCGGTAGGCCTTGCCTTTCTAAAATGGCTGGTGTAAGTCGTGGTGGGTTGGCCTGTTCCAGCCCTGCAAAGCATTCTCTGGAATACGGCGAGGCAGTCGTAGTTGGGGATGACCTTCTCCAGTCCTATTGCAACGATATGAAGTTTGGGACACGATGTGCTCATGTCAGCGTTTCCTTCATTGGTGCATACGACGATGTCACCGGTAGCAGCGATGCCGAAGTTGGCTCCAGTCATGCCAGCGTCGGCAGTAAGGAATTCATTCCGGAGACTAAGTCTTGCCTTATAGGTAAGGTATGTAGGGTCGTGGTTTCCTTTATCTGTACCCAACTTTTCTTCAAAAAGTTCCCCCACGTCATCATGGTTGAGGTGGATGGCCGGCATGACGATATGGCTTGGCTTCTGCCCCTTGAGTTGTATGATGCGCTCACCCAAGTCGGTTTCCACCACCTCGATACCGTTTATCTCCAAGAAGGGATTCATCTCGCACTCCTCGGTGAGCATGCTCTTGCTTTTGACCAATTTCTTGACCTTGTGCTCCCTGAGTATTTCGAGTACGATTTTGTTGAACTCCTCGGCATCCTTTGCCCAATGTACGATACATCCATTCTTCTCTGCATTGGTAGAGAATTGCTCCAGGTATTCATCCAAGTGTGAGATGGTGTGCTTCTTGATGGCCGAGGCCTTTTCCCTCAATTGCTCCCACTCGTCAAGTCCCAATGCCATTTTGTCACGCTTGGTGCGCACTCCCCAGAAAGTGGCATCGTGCCAATGTGCATACTTCTGGTTCTTCAAGAACTCTTTTGCTTTTTTGGAATGTGGTGTACTCATAGTCCTGCTGCTAAAATTTCTACTGCATGAATGAATTGGATATCCAGGCCGCGTTTTTTCGCGACCCCAGCCATGTGCATGAGGCATGAGCAGTCGGGGCCGGTGACAAACTCCGCGCCAGTCTCAATATGGCGCTTCACCTTGTCCTCACCCATCTGGGCCGACACCGCCGTCTCCTCCACGGAGAACATGCCTCCGAACCCGCAACACTCGTCCGCTCTTTCAGGCTCTACGACGGTGATGCCTTTCTTCAGTTCAAGCAAATCCTTGATTTTATTGAACTTACCTACGTTCATCTCGCTGGGAGAGCTGAGTCCAAGTTCCCTCACACCATGACATGAATTGTGTAAGCTGACCTTATGTTCGAATGCCCCAGGCAGACTCTTCACCTTGACGACATCATGCAGGAATTCCACAACGTCCATGGCTTTCTCTGCTGTGACACATTTTTTCTTTCCTTCAAGCAAACGTGGATAGTTGATTTTCACGAACGCGGTGCAGCTGACGGAAGGGGCGACGACATATTCGAACTCTTTGAACATATCCTCGAACTTCTCGGCTAACGGGACAGCCATTTTCTCAAAGCCAGCATTGGCCATGGGCTGTCCGCAACAAGTCTGGTTGAGCGGATAAGTGACGTCCAGCCCAAGATGCTTCAGCAGCTTGTATGTCGCAACGCCCACTTGTGGATAAACGGCATCGACATAGCATGGAATAAACAAACCGATTTTCATGTATTATAAATGTTATAAGGATGTAGTGTTTTTGCTTCAGTTCTGCAAATATAACGAAATAATTGGAGAAAGCAAATGTTTTTTCCAAAATCTTTTTAAAAATGTGAAAAATGGTTGTTGCGTCAATCTTGTTATACAGAATTATTTGTACTTTTTGACTTCGTCCAAAGTACTCTCGTTCGGAAAAACTCAAAAACTTTTGGTTTTTCGCTCACTTAATCGTACTTTTGCCCTATGAAATACGACAAGATACGCCATTGGCTACCATTTCTCCTTGCTTTTTGGCTGCTCCCAACCCCAAGCCACGGCATCATCCCCACCGATTCGGTGGACATCAGTTTGCTCACCTGTTCCCCACACGACGAAGTGTATGCACTTTACGGGCATACCGCCTTGCGCATAGTCGACCACACGACAAGTGAAGACATCGCCGTCAATTATGGTGTTTTCAGTTTCGAGCAACCACATTTCGCAGCCCGTTTCGTCTTCGGTCTCACCGACTACCAGATGGGTGTCTGCCCTTTTGAACTTTTTTGTCGCGAATATGCCTACGAGGGACGTTCGGTGACAGAGCAGGTCCTTCAGCTCACCCCTGCGGAGAAAGAGCGCATCGTGGCAGCCATCATAGAGAACAGCCGTCCTGAAAACTTGGTTTACCGTTACAACTTCTTTTACGACAATTGCACCACCCGCGCCCGCGACATGGTGGTGAGCCATCTCGATGGCGAGGTGCATTATGCAAGCAGCGAGGATAGCACGGCCACCTTCCGTAGCATGACGCACGACTTCAACAACGACCACGTTTGGGCGCGTTTCGGCAATGACATGCTGCTTGGCCTTCAAGCCGACCAACCCACCACGCGCAGCGAGCGGCAGTTCCTGCCATCCAATTTGGAATCAGACTTCTCCCATGCCTTGGTATCCCGTCACGACGGCACATCCATGCCCCTGGTGCGCCAAACCACCAAGGTATTGGAAGCCATCCCTTCAACCCCGACATCCGAATTCCCCTTGCGTCCCCGCACTTGTTTCTGGCTCTTGTTTGCATTGACCGTCGTCATCACCGCCATGGAGATTCTTCTCCATCGCAAGATGTGGCTATACGATGCACTGTTGCTGTTTGTCGCAGGCATTGCAGGCCTGGTGCTTTCGCTGATGCTTTTCTCCCAACACCCAACCGTTAGGATCAATCTTCAGATGTTGGTGCTCAATCCCCTACCCTTGTCCCTGGCCGTCCCCATCGTCAAGAAGGAAATTCGCGGTGGCCATCATTGGTGGTGGACCATATGGGGCGTTTTGTGCATCCTGTTCTTTTTCGGAGCCTTCTTACAAGACTACGCAGAGGGTATGTTGATTTTGGCATCATCTTTGCTATTAAGATGTGTAGCCAATAGTCGTCTGATGGCATCCTTCACCCCTTCAAAGACGACAAAAGCCACCAAATAGCCTTACAGGACTAAAATGAGCGCAATAAAATTGGCATTATGAAATAAAATGTGTAATTTTGCGCGATTATTGGAAACAACCATCAAAACAAGATAAAAAAATGGGATTTTTAAAAATTTTGCAATCCGTGTTCGGCAACAAGTCCTCAAGAGACATGAAGCTGATTCAACCGATTGTAGAGAGTGTGAAAGCCGTATATCCTGAGATAGAAGCACTGAGCCACGACGAGCTTCGTGCCCGCACGAAGGAAATTCAACGTTTTGTTCAAGACTCCGCCAAGGAAGAGCGTGCAAAAGTGGAGGAGCTTAAGGCCAAGATAGAGGACACTCCCATCGACGAGCGCAAGCCCATCTTCGACCAAGTGGACAAGATAGAGAAGGACATCTTGGAAATCTACGAGAAGGCTCTCAATGAAGTACTCCCCGTAGCATTCAGCATCGTGAAGGAAACCGCCCGTCGTTTCACAGAGAACGAGGAAATCGTGGTGACCGCCAACGATTTCGACCGTGAGTTGGCCACCACGAAAGACTTTGTCCGCATAGAAGGCGACAAGGCCATTTACACCAGCCATTGGTTAGCTGGCGGCAACGACATGCGCTGGGACATGATCCACTATGACGTGCAACTTTTCGGTGGTGCAGTGCTCCACCAAGGCAAGATCGCCGAGATGGCCACCGGTGAAGGTAAGACCTTGGTCGCCACGCTTCCGGTATTCCTGAACGCCTTGACTGGCAATGGCGTGCATGTGGTGACCGTGAACGACTACCTTGCCAAGCGTGACTCAGAATGGATGGGTCCGCTATATATGTTCAATGGTCTCTCGGTGGATTGCATCGACAAGCACAGGCCTAATTCCAATGAGCGTCGCAAGGCTTATCAGGCCGATATCACTTTCGGCACCAACAACGAGTTTGGTTTCGACTACCTTCGCGACAACATGGCCATATCCCCCAACGACCTGGTGCAACGCGCCCACAACTACGCCATCGTTGACGAGGTGGACTCCGTGCTCATTGACGACGCCCGCACACCGCTCATCATCTCCGGTCCTGTGGAGCGCGGCGACGACCAGATGTTCGAGGAATACCAACCCCTTGTGGAGAAACTGGTCAACGCCCAACGCAAACTGGCTACGGAATACCTTGCCGATGCCCGCCAGAAGATTACGAAAGGCAACGAAACCAACGACAAAGTCATGCTGGCGGAAGGATTCCTCTCCCTCTTCCGTTCCCACAAGGCTCTTCCAAAGAACAAAGCCCTCATCAAATACCTTTCAGAAGAAGGCATCAAGGCAGGCATGCTCGCCACAGAAGAGGAATACATGCAAAACAACAACCGCCGCATGCCTGAGGCTGTCGCCCCCCTCTTCTTCGTCGTTGACGAGAAAATCAACTCCGTGGACCTGACTGACAAAGGCACTGACTGGCTTGCCAAGCAAGTGAACGACAAGGACCTCTTCATCCTTCCCGACATCACCGGTCAAATGTCAGAATTGGAGAACCGCATGGACCTTTCCCCCGAGGACAAGCTCAAGCTCAAGGATGAATACATGAGCCATTATGCCGTCCAAAGCGAGCGTGTCCATACGCTTCAGCAGTTGCTGAAAGCCTACACGATGTTCAACAAGGACGACGAATATGTGGTAATAGACGGCGAGGTGAAGATTGTGGACGAGCAGACCGGACGTATCATGGAAGGTCGCCGTTGGAGCGATGGCCTGCACCAAGCCGTGGAAGCCAAGGAACATGTGAAAGTGGAGGCCGCCACGCAGACCTATGCCACCATCACCCTTCAGAACTACTTCCGCATGTATCACAAGTTGGCCGGCATGACCGGTACCGCCATCACCGAGGCTGGCGAGTTCTGGGACATCTACAAACTCGACGTAGTGGAGATTCCCACCAACAAGCCCGTGATTCGCAACGACATGAACGACCGTGTATACAAGACTCAGCGTGAAAAGTACCGTGCCGTGATAGAGGAAATCATAGCCATGCGCAACCAAGGCCGTCCCACCCTTGTGGGTACCACGTCGGTGGAGATTTCCGAACTGCTCTCCCGCATGTTGAACATGAACAACATTCCCCACAACGTGCTTAACGCGAAGTTGCACCAGAAAGAGGCCGACATCGTTGCCCAAGCCGGTCGCAGCACCGACGGCAAGGGAGCTGTCACCATCGCCACCAACATGGCCGGCCGTGGTACCGATATCAAGCTCACCCCCGAGGTGAAAGCTGCCGGCGGTCTCGCCATCATCGGCACCGAGCGCCATGAGAGCCGCCGCGTCGACCGTCAGTTGCGTGGTCGTTCCGGCCGTCAAGGCGACCCGGGTTCATCCGTGTTCTACGTCTCTTTGGAAGACAAGCTGATGCGTCTTTTCGCTTCAGAACGCATCGCAAAGGTGATGGACCACCTCGGTTTCGAAGATGGCGAGCGCATAGAGCACAAGATGATCAGCAACAGCATCGAGCGTGCCCAGAAGAAAGTTGAGGAGAACCATTTCGGTATCCGTAAGCGCCTTCTGGAATACGACGACGTGATGAACATGCAGCGCAAGATGATTTATGAAAAGCGCCGCCACGCCTTGATGGGCGAGCGCATCGGTATGGACATCGCCGATATCATGTGGGACCGTGTGACAAGAGTCATCGAAAACAACGCCGGCGACTACCAAGGTTGCCAAGAAGTATTTCTCAAGACCTTTGCCATGGAGTGTCCGTTCACAGCCAGAGACCTTACAGTCAAAAGTCGCGAGGCTCTCGAAGAAGAGAGTTATGTTGCCGTGATGGACACCTTCAAGCGTCGTTCCGACCGCATCCACGAGACAGCATGGCCCGTCATCAAGCAGGTGTACGAAGAGCAAGGGCAGATATATGAGCGCATCAACGTGCCCGTCACCGACGGCCGCGCCGTGATGAACATCCCCTGCAACCTGAAAGAGGCCTACGACACGCAATGCAAGTCTGTGGTGAAGCAATTCGAGAAAGTTGTGATGCTGCATATCATCGACGATTTCTGGAAAGAGAACCTACGCTTGCTCGATGAGTTGAAACACAACGTCCAGAACAGCGCCTCCTATGAGCAAAAAGACCCGTTGGTGATTTTCAAGATTGAGAGTGCGAAACTATTCGATGATATGATTGATGACATGCACAACCGCACTTGCGAAATCCTCATGCGCGGGCAAATACCACAACTGGCTCAACAACAAAATGTGCAGGAAGCCGCACCAGAGCAGCACTCCCAGCGTTATCAGGAGAGCAAGGGCGACGAGATGGTTGACCAGGGGCAGAAGGCAGCCGCCAGCCACGACACCCGTGAGACTGCACAGCGCCAAGCCCGCCAACCCATCCGCGTGGAGAAACTGCCTGGCCGCAACGACCCATGTCCCTGCGGCAGCGGAAAGAAATTCAAGAACTGCCATGGTCGGTTGCCATAACCCATCACACATTCATCCAATAGATTATGAAGATAGACATCACGAATCTCCGCAAGACATTTGGCGAAAAAGTGGCGGTTGACATCAACGAATACCATATCGGAAATGGTGAGATGATAGGCCTGGTGGGCAACAATGGTGCAGGAAAGACCACGCTTTTCCGCCTGATGCTCGACTTGCTGAAAGCAGACCAAGGCACGGTAGAATTTGACATTCCTGCCACTTCCGAGTCCGACCTCTCTTCGCCGGAAGCCAGCCAAAAGATCAATCCAGCAGAATCAGAGGTGTGGAAGGACTACACTGGAGCCTACGTCGACGATAGTTTCCTCATCGACTTCCTCACCCCCGAGGAATATTTTGATTTCATCGGCAAGGTGTGCGGCATGGGCAAGGACGAGGTGAACTCCCACGTAAAAGAGTACGAGCACCTGATGGCAGGCGAGATCATGGACCAGAAGAAACTCATCCGTGACTTCTCTGCAGGCAACAAGCAGAAAATCGGCATCATCGCAGCGCTTCTCAACCGCCCCTCCCTGGTGATTCTTGACGAACCATTCAATTTCCTCGACCCATCAAGCCAGAGCATCCTGAAACACGTCTTGACGGAGTACAACCGCAACACAGGCGCCACCATCATCATCAGCAGCCACAACCTGTCGCATACCATCGACATCTGCCCGCGCATCACCCTGCTGGAACACGGCCATATCGTGAAAGACTTGTCCAACATTGACCACAGCGCTGCAGACGAGTTGAACCAATATTTCGACCAACAAGCGGAAAGAATTGATAATTAATAATTTATAATTAACAATTTATAATTGAAGTACTGATTGGGGGGGCAACCCCGAATCAGTACTTCTTTTTTCGACCATACGCGTATTAGCCAATTATAAATTTTTAATTATTAATTCTTAATTGCTTATACCATTCCTTCAAGACATAGAAGGCACGTTTGCGTTTGCCTTGGTCGGAGACGAGCCCCTTGCGGTTGAAAAAATTCTGTATTTCAGGCAACGGACGCCTGGGCGAGCGGAAGTCCTTGAGCACCCATGGGCATGTGCCAGCCAGTCCTTCCACCTTGCTGAGCATGGCAAGATTCTCTTGATATAGTTTTTCCTGGAACTCCTCCGTCCATCGTTGTCCAGCGTCGCCATGCAGGCCAGCCTTGGCCCCTCCTCCAAACTCACTGACAATGACTGGTTTCTCGTAAGGTATCTCCCATTTCATCTTGGAAGCATCGTTTACGTCACGATACCACCCCACATATTGGTTGAAACTGACCACATCGACATACTTGTTCATATTGTCATTCAACCGGTTGACATAGTTGGATGCACCCGTCACCTCCATAGCCATGGAAATAAGCCGTGTGTTGTCCATCTCCTTGGCGTGTGAGGCCAGTTTGCCAAGGAAAGCGTCTCTTGCAACGCTATGTGGTGTTTCGTTGGCCACCGACCATATGATGACGGCTGCACGGTTTTTGTCACGACGTATCATATCACTCAATTGACGCTCCGCATTGGCGTAGGTGTCAGGGTTGTTCCACGAGATGGTCCAATAGACAGGAATCTCCGACCAAAGTAGGAAGCCTTGCTTTTCCGCCTCGCGCACTGCATGTTCGTTGTGTGGGTAATGGGCAAGTCGGATGAAATTGCAACCCAAGTCCCGCGCCCACGCCAACAAAGTATCGGCATCTTCTGCGCTGTTGCACCTTCTGTTTGTGTAGGCTGTCTCTTCATGGGAACAGACGCCACGGAGGAAAATGGGTTTGCCGTTGAGGAGCAATTGCCTACCTCGGGTCTCTATGGTGCGGAAGCCTATCTCGTCGGCGATGCACTCCTCTCCCCTGGCTATTTCCACCTTATACAACTTAGGAGTCTCAGGCGACCATAACTGTGGTTTCGCCTTGATATCTATTTCCGCCGACCCAGTCTCGTCTGTGGCGACAGTCTTCTTCACCTTCAGTTCGGGTATTGACAGCGTTACCTGCTCCCCACCCTTGGGCTGGTTGAGTTTCACCTTGAAATTCAACAGTTTGTCATTCCCCTTGACCAATTGCAAGGAATAGTCATCGACATAGGTGTCATCGACGGAAAGCAGCAGCACGTCGCGGGTGATGCCTCCATAATTCCACCAATCGAAAATGAGCGTCGGCACATTGTTGACATGCCGCTTGTTGTCGATTTTCAAGATGACGAAATTGCTGCCATCCATCACCAAGTCGGTCACATCATAGCAGAAGGGCGTGAAACCTCCAACATGCCTTCCTGCTTGTATGCCATTGACATAGACGATGGCTTCATAATTGACAGCCCCGAAATAGAGCAATGCACGTTTCCCGGCCTGTGTCCTGTATTGGAAGTCGCGTTTCATCCACACCGTGCCCTCATAGAAAAAGAGTTTCTCTTCTTGCGTGTTCCAGTCACCCGGAACATGCATTGCCGGTGAAGCATCGAAGTCGTACTCCACCAAGTCCGAGGGTTTCTGAGGCTTGGCATTGCGGAAAAATCCCCATGGCGTGTGATTCATACGATAGTCATAATAGCCTTGCTCTTGCACGTCAACAATATAGTTCCACTCGCCATTGAGGGATACGTATTGCCTTCCATAAACATTCTGTGGTGCAGGCACTTCCGTTTGGGCGAGAATCTTGACAGAAAGGAGACAGAGCAAAGCCCCCGTCAAAGCAATCCTTGTTTTTTTCGTCATCGTATTTGGTATTATAGGTTAATAACTGGCATTGTCATAGCGGAAATATTCAATCACCTTGTCGAACGACAAGAAACATCACATTGATTCCGTCCAGATAAAAAAGCCCTACAAAGATAATGAATGTAGAGGTGAAAACAAAACGAAATACGAAGTTTTTGTTTTCTACGTATCGATGGCAAAAAAATGAACAACAGTAGATATTGCCATCAAATTACATCGAAGAGACATGCCGTCTGACAGACGACTTGAAAAAAACTTTGACACAATTCGTGCGGCAAGGCAGGAAATGAGATAAGGGCTCGACGCTGTCACAGCGTCGAGCCCCTTGCAAACTTCAAACAATCTAAAGGATGATTGCAGTTTTTCTGCGATCACAGAGTATCATTCTGATTTTTTGTTTTTAGTCCAAAAATTCCTTTTTCCTTACTCATCGGATGAAGAGCAGTTCACGATATTTCGGCAACGGCCAGAGGCTATCGTCGACGATGAGTTCCAACTTGTCGATCTGGTATCTAATTTCATCAAGTTTAGGTTCCACTATATCGTGATATGAGATGGCCTTCTTGTGCTCATCACCAATCTTGTTGGCTTCCTTCCTGGCATTGACCAGTTCATCCACCATCCTCTCGATATTGCTTATGCGTTCAGCAATCTCCTCGATGATCTGCTTGTTTCGTGCAGAGAGTTTGTCGGCGACATCCTTGGGGAAGACCGTGGTCATATTGCCAACGTTTGTGAGCAACTGACTCTGATAATGCGTTGCCACGGGGATGATATGGTTCATCGAGATGTCCCCCAGCACACGTGCCTCAATTTGAATCTTCTTCGTATAGGTCTCCCATTTCACCTCGTTGCGAGCCTCCAATTCTTTCTTGGTCATCACGCCAAGGCTCTCGAACATCTGTATGCTCTCGGGTGCCAGGTAACGTTCGAAGATGACAGGACACGATTTCTCCACGTCGAGGCCTCGACGAGTGGCTTCCTCCACCCATTCGTCAGAATAGCCGTTGCCATCGAAACGGATGGGTTTGCAGGTCTTGATGTCCTCACGCAACACGTCGATGATGGCATGGAAGACACCACTATGGCCCGTTCCCTCATATTTCTTGGCATATTCGGGTATGAGTGCGTCGACCCTTTTCTTGAATGAGACGAGAGCCTCGGCGACAGCACTGTTCAAGGCAATCATTGCACTGGCGCAGTTGGCTTCGCTGCCCACAGCCCTGAACTCGAAGCGGTTGCCCGTGAAGGCAAATGGCGATGTGCGGTTGCGGTCGGTATTGTCAATCAACAATTCCGGGATTTCGGGGATGTCCATCTTCATGCCCTGCTTGCCGTTCATCGAGAAGATGTTGTCCTTGTCAGCCTTTTCAATATGGTCGAGCAATTCGGTCAATTGTTTTCCAAGGAAAGAAGAGATGATGGCAGGTGGAGCCTCGTTGGCGCCCAGGCGGTGTGCGTTGGATGCGCTCATGATCGAGGCCTTCAACAGTCCGTTGTGGCGATAGACGCCCATCAGAGTCTCGACAATGAACGTTGCGAATCGCAGGTTCTGTTCCGGGGTTTTACCTGGAGCATGGAGCAACACCCCCGTGTCGGTGCTCAGCGACCAGTTGTTGTGCTTGCCACTACCGTTGATGCCGGCAAAGGGCTTTTCATGCAACAACACGCGGAATCCATGCTTGCGTGCCACGCGTTTCATCACCGACATCAGCAGCATGTTATGGTCCACAGCCAGGTTGGTGTCCTCGAAGATAGGAGCCACCTCGAACTGGTTGGGAGCCACCTCGTTGTGACGTGTCTTGCAAGGGATGCCCAACTCCAACGCCTGGATCTCCATGTCTCGCATGAAGGCAGCCACCCTTTCTGGGATGGAGCCAAAATAATGGTCGTCCATCTGCTGGTTTTTGGCTGAATCATGTCCCATCAGCGTTCGCCCGGTGAGCAGCAAGTCAGGTCGAGCGGCATACAACCCCTCGTCCACCAAGAAATATTCCTGTTCCCATCCGAGATTGGAAGTGACTTTCTTCACTTCCGGGTCGAAATAGTGACACACCTCCGTAGCCGCCACGTTCACGGCCTTCAGCGCCCTCAGCAATGGAGCCTTGTAGTCGAGAGCCTCTCCACTATACGAGATGAATACGGTGGGGATGCACAAGGTGTCATCAATGATGAACACAGGCGACGTTGGATCCCATGCGGAATATCCACGAGCCTCAAATGTGGAACGAATGCCGCCGCTTGGGAACGAGCTTGCATCAGGCTCCTGCTGTACCAGCAGTTTGCCGCTGAACTCCTCTATCATGCCACCTTTCCCGTCGTGCTCGATAAAAGAGTCGTGCTTCTCGGCGGTGCCCTCCGTCAGCGGCTGGAACCAGTGCGTATAGTGCGTCACGCCCTGTTCCTTTGCCCACTGCATCATGCCCGCAGCCACATGGTCGGCGACATGGCGGTCAAGCCTTGCTCCATTGTCAATCACGTCGATCATCTGCTCGTAGACATCCTTCGGCAGATACTTGTACATTTTCTCACGGTTAAAGACCTTTCGTCCGAAATACTCGTAGGGTCTCTCACTTGGTGCTTTCACGTCGAGTGGCTTCTTCTTGAACGCCTCACCGACAACTTGAAATCTTAATGTTTCCATAATCTTATAATATTAATACACAAGTTTCGCTTTCGCTCAACTATAAGGAGTTAAAAGGGAGTTAATAAGGAGTTAAAAGGACGTATGCTAACTTTTACCGTCTTTTGGGAGGAAATGATGTACACCATACTTCTTACCCCTCTCCTCACGTTTCATTTCCCTTATTTCCGAAAGTTGAGACATTATTAACAATGATGTTATTTGTTTGTCCATGTTTCTATTCTACGCAATGCTTCTTCAGTAGCCTCATGACTACCAAAGGCAGTGAAGCGGACGTACCCCTCGCCAGAAGGACCAAAGCCGACACCAGGCGTGCAGACGACGTTGGCGCCATAGAGCAATTCCTCAAAGAATTTCCACGAGCTGGCACCACCTGGAGTTTTCATCCATATATAGGGGGCATTCTCACCTCCATAACACTCGTAACCGAGACTGCGCAGTGATTGAAGCATCTTGCTGGCATTTTCCATATAATAGTCGATGGTCTGCCTTATCTGTTGCCTGCCTTCCGGTGTATAGATAGCCTCGGCGGCTCTTTGCGAGATGTAGCTTGTGCCGTTGAACTTTGTACATTGACGCCGCAGCCAAAGTTGGTTGAGAGGAATACGCTCTCCTTCAAAAGTGGCTACGGTCACGTCCTTAGGCACGATGGTGTATCCGCATCGAACGCCGGTAAACCCCGCAGTCTTGGAATAGGAATGGAACTCTACAGCACATTTCCTCGCCCCACGTATCTCGTAAATGCTATGAGGTATTTCCGGGTCGCGGATGTATGCTTGATATGCAGCATCATACATGATGAGTGCATCGTTCCTCAAGGCATAGTTCACCCATTTGCGCAGTTCCTTCTTCGTAATGACCGCCCCGGTGGGATTGTTGGGGTAGCAGAGGTATATGACATCCATATGTCGTCCCTTCGGAATCTCCGGGACGAAGGCATTCTCAGCCGTGCAAGGCATGTATACCACGCTGGACCAGCGTCCGTTCTCGAAAATGCCACAGCGCCCTATCATCACGTTCGAGTCAATATAGACAGGGTATATGGGATCTGTCACGCCGATGAAGTTGTCCCAATGCAGCAGTTCCTGGAAATTTCCGGTATCTGATTTCGCACCGTCGTTGATGAAAATCTCGTCCATGTCGAGATGTATGCCACGAGGTAGGAAATCGTTTTTCAATATAGCGCTTCTCAGGAAGTCATATCCTTGTTCTGGACCATACCCGCGAAAGCCAGACTTGGTGGCCATTTCTTCCGTGGCCTTGTGCATGGCTTCTATGACAGCAGGGCAAAGCGGCTGGGTGACATCACCTATTCCAAGGGAGATGATGTCTGCCTTTGGGTGCATCACCTTGAAAGCATTGACCTTCTTTGCAATGTCGGCGAACAAGTAGTTGTTCTGTAGGTTCAGGAAATGTATGTTTACTAAAGCCATCTTTTATATTGAAGATTGAAGATTGAAAATTGAAAATTGAGGATTGAAAATTAGATTTCGATTTCACCATCATATACAAATGCTGCCGGCCCGGTCATATAGACGTGGTTGTCAGACTCGCGCCACTCGATGTCGATGCAGCCTCCATCCATGACGATTCGGGAGAGCCTTCCGGCATAGCCGTTAAGTGCAGCGGCTACGGCCGTGGCACACGCACCCGTTCCGCAAGCCAATGTGATTCCGCTCCCGCGCTCCCAAACACGAGTGCGGATGACGGTCTTCTCTCCCACCCCTTCCTTTTGGGCATCAGAGCTATCTTTCGCTTCTTTTTTGTCTGTTTCCACACAGGCAAACTCTATGTTGCATCGCTGTGGAAAAGCGGGACGATATTCCATCACCCGCCCTTTGTCCTCCACCTGGTCCACATCGTCGGTGAAAACCACGAAATGCGGATTGCCCATGGAGATAAACGTTCCCTCACATAGTTCCGGGTCTGGGACAAAAAGACTGTTGTCCTCAAACAACGGCTCGCCCATATCCACGGTGACACTTTTCACCATATCATTTTCAACTTGCAGACAAAGGTTCTTCACGCCCGAGAGCGTGAGGAGACGAATCACCTTCCTCGATGTCAGGCCTCGTTCGTAAAGGTACTTGCCTATGCAACGCGAGGCATTGCCGCACATCATCGCCTCTGAGCCGTCGGCATTGAAAATACGCATGGAGAAGTCAGCTTCCGGCACGGGTGATGCGTCGATGAGCACCAAGCCGTCGGATCCGACGCCCTTGTGACGGTCGCTCCATGCTATGGCCGCGGCCGACGGGTCGGGAATATCGTTGTGCATGGCATCGACGTAGATATAGTCGTTGCCGCAGCCGTGCATCTTGGTAAAGGCGATCTTGTTCATTTTGCAAGGTATTGGTTCACTTTGACTGCCGTCAGACGTCCAGAGGCAAGAGCCCTGACCACGAGGGACGCCCCATTGGCTGCATCACCACAAACGAAGACATTGTCAGAGTATTGCGGATGATCGGGTTTGAGGAATCCCATGGCCAGCAACACCAGTTCCGCCTTGATGACCTCCGGCTCTCCCTTTTCTACCATCAAGGGGCGTCCTCCTTCAGGATTGGGTTTCCAATCGATTTCCTGGACACGCACGCCTGAGAGTTTGCCATTTTCACCCAAGAATTCAAGCGTGTTGATATTCCATCGGCGAGTGCACCCCTCTTCATGGCTGCTGGTCGTCTTCAATGTGCGTGGCCAATTAGGCCACGGGTTCTGTGGATCCACCGGTCCTTCCACGGGTTTTGGCATGATTTCTATCTGAGTCACGCTCTTGCACCCTTGCCGGTGAGCAGTGCCGATACAGTCGCTTCCCGTGTCGCCACCACCTATGACGAGCACGTTCTTTCCTTTGGCGGTGACACGCTCTTCTTTAGAAAACTCCATACCTGCAAGCACCCGATTCTGCTGACTCAGCATCTCCAGAGCGAAATGCACGCCTTTCAATTCTCGTCCAGGAACTTTCAGGTCACGTGCTGTCGGAGTGCCCGTTGCAACGACAACGGCATCATATTCATCAAACAATGGACATTGAGAATCGAGCACGACATCCTCACCATACCGAAACTCTATTCCCTCCTGTTCCATCAGTCGAAGCCGGCGGTCGATGATGGCCTTGTTGAGTTTGAAGTTGGGAATTCCGTAGCGTAGAAGACCGCCGGCAGACTCATTTTTCTCAAAGACGGTGACGGCATACCCCATTTGATTGAGGTCGTTGGCAGCAGCCAGGCCAGAAGGTCCTGAACCGATGACCGCCACTCGTTTTCCATTTCTTTTTGGTATTCTTGGCTGAATGTATCCCTCTCGGAAAGAAGCCTCTATGATGGCACATTCATTTTCGCGGTTGGTTGTTGGCTCGTGGTTGTAGTGATTGAGCACACAGGCTTTCTCACAAAGTGCAGGGCAGATGCGGCCGGTGAATTCAGGGAAAGGATTGGTGCTGGAGAGCAGAGCATAAGCCTGTTCCCAATCACCTTTCGCCAGCGCTTCGTTCCATTCCGGAGCCTTGTTGCCCAACGGGCAAGCCCAATGGCAGAAAGGCACCCCACAGTCCATGCACCGTGAAGCCTGCATTTTGCGTTCGCGAGTGCTGAGTGTCTGCTCCACCTCGCCGAAGTCGTGGATTCTATCATGAATCGGACGGTATCCCGCCTCTTGGCGGTGTATCTCTAAAAAAGCCTTCATCATTTTATTTTGATAATTATTATTCTGGAGTTAAAGGGGAGTTAAAGGGACATATGTTCACTTTTCCCTACTTTCGAAGGAAAACGAAAGTTGAATCAATAGTCTCTCTGGATGTCAGCGATTTTCTCATGCAACCTTGCCATTTTCTCCTCTTCGAGCACACGTTTGTATTCGATAGGGACGACTTGTATGAAGTCATCAATGTAGCGATGCCAGTCGTCGAGCATGCGTCCAGCGAGGGCGGATCCAGTATGGAGGTAGTGCTGACGGACGAGTTCAAGCAGTTCTTTGCGTGAGACAGAGTCCTCGATCAACGAGAGTTCCACCATATCCATATTGCAGAAATAATCGAAAGTGTGATCAGGGTCATAAACATAAGCCACGCCCCCCGACATGCCAGCCGCGAAGTTTCGTCCCGTCTTGCCGAGAACCACCACTCGCCCTCCAGTCATGTATTCGCAGCAGTGGTCTCCAGCCCCTTCGATGACAGCGATAGCCCCCGAGTTGCGCACGCCGAAACGTTCGCCCACCTGTCCATTGACATAGAGTTCGCCACTTGTTGCACCATAGAGGCCTGTATTGCCTGCGATGATGTTGTTTTCAGCATGGAAGAACTCACCCGAGCGTACCGGCGGAAGGATGCTGATGCGTCCCCCACTAAGTCCCTTGCCGAAATAGTCGTTCGCCTCTCCTTCAAGTTTCAGGTTAAGACCTCGAACGGCAAATGCTCCGAATGACTGGCCAGCCGATCCTTTGAACTTGATGTTGATGGTGCCATCAGGCAGTCCTTGCTCACCATATTTCTTGGCTATGACACCAGAGAGCATCGTCGTCACGGCACGGTCGGTATTCTTAATGGCATAGTCCAATGTGATTTCTTCTTGTTGTTCAATGGCTTTCGCTGCAGCCTTGATAATTTCCTCGTCCTTCACGCCACTTACCGTCGTGAACCGGCCACGATCCCAGAACAAAGGCTTGTTTGTTTCCGGTTTGTGCAAAAGTCGGTGGAAGTCTATGGTTTTCTGTTTGTCAGTGACATCGGCAACATTCACCTCTATGAGTTCCGTGTGTCCGATGATTTCCTTAAGGCTGTGCACGCCTATCTCGCTGAGATATTCACGCACTTGCTGAGCGAGGAAGGTGAAGTAGTTCACGACATACTCCGCACGTCCCTGGAAGTGTTTGCGCAGTTCCGGATTCTGTGTCGCCACTCCCATCGGGCAGGTATTGGTGTTGCACTTACGCATCATCACACATCCAAGGACAATGAGCGGCAATGTTCCGAAAGAGAACTCGTCAGCTCCCAGCATCGCCATAACGACCACATCCTTCGCTGTCTTCAATTGTCCATCAGTCTGCAGACGCACCTGGTTTCTCAGACCATTCATGACAAGAGTCTGTTGGGTTTCGGCCAGTCCGATTTCTGGCGAAATGCCAGCGAAGCGCATGCTGGAAGCCGGACTTGCTCCCGTTCCACCCTCAGCCCCGCTGATTACGATGAGGTCGGCCTTTGCTTTCGCCACACCGGCAGCGATGGTACCCACCCCGCTCTCTGCCACCAGTTTGACACTGACAGCCGCCGTAGGGTTGATGTTCTTCAAATCGAAGATGAGTTGTGCCAAGTCCTCGATGCTGTAGATATCATGGTGTGGAGGCGGTGATATCAGGGAGATGCCAGGAATGGCGTTTCTCGTCTTGGCTATGATGTCGTTCACCTTGAAACCAGGCAACTGCCCACCTTCTCCGGGTTTTGCGCCTTGCGCCACCTTGATTTGTATTTCTTCAGCATTGACAAGGTATTCCGCAGTCACGCCGAATCGTCCACTTGCTATTTGTTTCGTCTTGCTTGACAGCGATACGCCATCCACCTCTGTATGATAGCGTTCATTATCCTCTCCACCTTCGCCAGTGTTGCTGCGTGTGCCCAGGCGGTTCATCGCCAACGCCAAAGCCTCGTGTGCCTCGATGCTCAATGCGCCGAAACTCATGGCACCCGTCACGAAATGCTTCACAATACTCTCCACCGGCTCCACCTCGTCGATGGGGGTCGGGACGGCAGCTTTCTTCCATCCGAAGAAATCGCGGATGAAGATGGGCCTTTCACCCTTATCGACCATTGCCGCCCACTGCTTGAACTTCTCGTAATTTCCCGTCCTTGTGGCCAACTGCAAATTTACAATCGTCTCCGGGTTCCATGCGTGCCATATGCCATCCTTCCTCCACGAGAAGAGGCCCTGGTTCTTCAACGTAGGTATTCCATTTGTCGAAGCATTGCTACACTCCATGGCCGCCTTGTGCATGGCAACGGCATCGCGTGCAATTTCCTTCAGCCCTATGCCACCTATGGTGCTCGTCTGCGTTCCAAAATACCTTGCAAGCAAATTCTCACTTATTCCGATGCTTTCGAAAATCTTCGCACCCCGATATGAGCGGATGGTAGATATTCCCATCTTCGACATGATCTTCTTCAGTCCCTTGTCCACAGCCTTGATGTAATTTTTCTCAGCCGTGGCATATTCCTCTTGAATCTTGCCTCGCTTTACAAGGTCGTCAAGAACGGCGAAAGCCATATACGGGCAGATGGCACTTGCCCCATAGCCCAGCAACAAGGCCACATGCATCGTCTCGCGTATTTCGCCACTCTCCACTATCAACGCCGTCTGCACCCTCTTTCCCACGCTTATGAGATGATGGTGCACGGCACTCACCGCCAACAACGAAGGGATGGCCGTTCTCTTGTCGTCGATGTCGCGGTCGGAGAGGATGATGTAATTCACGCCATCGTCCACGCTGTTCTCCGCGTCATGGCAGAGGTCTTCAATTGCAGTTCGCAGTCCTTCCTCGCCTCTTTCCACATCAAACAGCATTGCCAATTTTTGGGTCTTGAATCCCTTATACCTAATATTGCATAATATATCCAATTGCGTATTCGTCAGCACGGGTTGCGGCAAGCGCACCATCTTGCAATTTGAGGCATCAGGAGTCAAAATGTTAGTCCCCACGGCACCGATGTACTCGGTAAGGCTCATCACCAACTCTTCACGTATAGGGTCGATGGCGGGATTCGTCACTTGAGCGAACTGCTGTCGGAAATAGTTGAACAAATTCTGCGGGCGGTCGCTGATGACCGCAAGCGGCGTATCGTTGCCCATGGCAGCCACAGGTTCCTGACCAGTTGTTGCCATTGGGATGATGGTGCGGTCGATGTCCTCCTGTCCGAAACCGAAGTTCACGAGTTTATTCTCAAAACCGCACACGCTGTTTTCCACATGCCGCCCGCTCTTCAACTTTTCCAATTGCACCCGGTTTTCATTCAGCCACTCACGATAGGGATGCGCCTTCGCCAGCTGTTCCTTGATTTCCCCATCATAGTAGATTTTTCCCTCCTGTGTGTCGATAAGGAGTATCTTTCCCGGCTGCAAACGACCTTTGCTCACGATGTCCCCAGGTTCGAAATCCATCACGCCCACCTCGCTGGCCACGACCATCATCCCGTTTTTGGTGATGGTGTAACGACTCGGACGCAGTCCGTTTCTGTCGAGCATACCACCGGCGTACCGTCCATCACTGAACAACAAAGCTGCTGGCCCGTCCCAGGGTTCCATGAGAATGGAGTGATATTCATAGAAGGCCTTCAGGTCCTCACTGATAGGGTTTTTGTCGTTGAAGCTCTCAGGTATGAGAATGGCCATCGCCTGAGGCAGCGACAGTCCACTCATGGTCAGGAATTCGAACACGTTGTCAAGGCTTGCCGAGTCGCTCATGGCTTCCTGCACGATGGGACGCAGGTCCTTGATGTCGCCTAACGCCTCACTGTTCAGCACACTTTCGCGTGCCTTCATCCACCCGCGGTTACCACGGATGGTGTTGATTTCGCCATTGTGTGCCAACAATCTGAAAGGCTGGGCCAACGACCACGTGGGGAATGTGTTGGTGCTGAAACGCGAGTGCACCAGTGCCAGGCCACTTGTGAGATACGGGCTCGACAAGTCGGGGAAGTATCTGCGCAACTGACCACTGGTCAACATACCTTTGTAAATGATGTTCTTGCTGGATAACGAACAGATGTAGAAGTCCTTGTCAGAGATTCGGTTTTCAATCCTTTTCCTTACCTTATATAAAATGCGGTCAAAGACTTCAACTTTCTCATCGCTCACACCAGTCACAAAAACCTGCTTGATGGACGGCTCCACCTCAAGTGCGCCCGTCCCAAGGACTTCCGAACACGTTGGAACCATCCGCACATGCATCAACGACAGTTCTTCGCGCTCAATTTCCTCTATCATCACGCTCAGGATGGCCTGCTGCTTTTTCTCGTCCTTCGGGAGGAACATCAGTCCCGTACCGTAATGTCCCTTCTCGGGGACAGGTATTCCCTGCAAGAGGATGAATTCGTGAGGAATCTGGATCATGATTCCTGCACCATCGCCAGTCTTGTCTCGGGTCTCGGCTCCACGATGCTCCATGTTTTCCAACACCTTCAGGGCATTGTCCACCAATTCGTGACTCTTGTTGCCATGGATGTTCACTATCATACCCACGCCGCATGCATCATGTTCATAGCAGCTTTGGTATAATCCTTCTTGTGTTTGAGTTTGCTTACACTTTGTCATATTATCCTTTTCAAAACTTTCTTTTTGACTAAAAACCGCTGCAAAGGTATTGCAAAAAGTCAACAAAACAAAGATTTTTATGACTTTTTTAATCTTAAAAATCCATCAAACAATCAAATTGCCACAAAAATATGCATTTTTCATACATTTTGTCATCATGAAGAGAGGAAAGGGTCGCTAAACTATACAAATTGTCATTTTTCATAAAATTATGCAATCAAAATGACATCGAATTTGGGTTATTGGTTTCTGAATTTAGTAATTTTGCAGCCGAAATCAAACAAAGTGTAAGAATTAAAGGTATAAAGGTATGAAGATTAAGAGAAGATGGATAATCCTTATGACGATGATGGTCCTGATATCCATTGCCGGTTTGGTGTCAAGCGAGCCCACCTTTGAATGCGACTGGTCTGTGATATCTGCTGCTGATGTGGCATGGATCATCACCGCCACCATTTTTGTTTTGATGATGACACCGGGTTTGTCATTTTTCTACGGAGGCATGGTGGGTGCCAAGAATGTCATTTCAACCATGTTGCAGTCATTCATTGCCATGGGTTTGATATCGGTTTTGTGGGTGGCAATAGGCTTCTCCCTTTGTTTTGGCGACGACATAGGAGGTGTCATAGGTAATCCGCTGACGTTCCTCATGTTCCAAAACGTGGGTGCCGAGACATATACCACCCCAGCAGGTAATATATTAGGTGGCGCGACGATACCCTTGGCTCTCTTTGCATTATTCCAGATGAAGTTCGCCATCATCACCCCTTCCCTCATCACCGGTTCATTTGCAGAGCGAGTCCGTTTTTCAGCATACATGTTCTTCATGATGTTTTTCTTCTTCGTCATCTATTGTCCGTTAGCTCATATGACATGGCATCCCGAAGGACTATTCATGCGTTGGGGCGTGGTTGACTTCGCTGGCGGTATCGTTGTGCATGCCTCATCAGGCATAGCAGCATTAGCGGGGGCCATCTTCCTTGGTCGGCGAAGCACAAAGAAGAGCGAGCCAGCCAACATCCCCTTCGTCTTGCTTGGTGCTGCGATGCTTTGGTTGGGATGGTTCGGTTTCAATGCCGGTTCGTCCCTCCACGCCGACGGTCAAGCAGTCAAAGCATTCCTCAACACCAACACGGCATCTGCGACAGCCATGATGACCTGGATTTTCTTCGACTGCCTTCGCGGACGCAAGCCATCAGCCATGGGAGCCGCAGTAGGTTGCGTTGTTGGCTTGGTGGCCATCACCCCATCTGCAGGTTATGTCACCGTAGGCCAGAGCATCTTCATTGCTTTCATCATCACGCTCATCTGCAACGTGGCGGTATACTGGCGTTCACGCAGCAGCATCGACGATGCCTTGGATGTGTTTCCCACGCATGGCACAGGCGGTATTTTCGGCACGGTGCTGACAGGTGTATTCATCCAAGAGGGACTGATTGCCGGTACTACAGACGGTTTGGTGATCTTCCTATATCATCTCCTCGCCATCGTCATCGTATTTATCTATACTTTCGCCATGAGTTGGCTGGGCTACAAACTCATCGACCACCTCATCCCCATGCGCGTATCTCCATATAGTGAAAAAGTTGGACTGGACTTCTCCCAGCACGACGAGCACTACGGCCTCGCCCACATAGGTGAACGCGAACTGGCTGAATATGAGGAGCATATCAAGGGGAAATTGTAGAATGCCCCAAGAAGAAGTGAAGAAATTAGAGAAGTTAAGAAGTTTGGGGGTTAGAGGAGTTAGAGACATTACTCTTGCAAATGAATAGAACAGGAATGCCAATGTCGATAACTCCGACAACTCCGAAGACAAGACATAGGGTTACGCAAACGACAAACAACAATAAAGGATTTATGGATACCAAGTACATTTTCGTGACAGGCGGTGTGGTATCTTCGTTGGGCAAGGGAATCATCTCCGCCAGCATAGGGAAACTGCTACAGGCCCGAGGTTACAAAATAACCATACAGAAGTTCGACCCCTATATCAACATAGACCCGGGGACACTGAATCCCTATGAACACGGTGAGTGCTACGTGACTGCAGACGGGATGGAGACCGATCTCGACCTCGGGCACTACGAGCGTTTCACAGGCATCCACACCACACGTCACAACAGCATCACCACGGGGCGCATCTACAAGACGGTGATCGACCGCGAACGGCGTGGCGACTACCTGGGCAAGACCATCCAAGTGGTGCCGCATATCACCGATGAAATCAAGCGTTGCATGTTGAGGGAGGAAGACAAGGAAGAACAACTGGACTTCGTCATCACAGAGGTGGGCGGGACCATCGGCGACATCGAAAGCGCCCCCTTCATGGAAGCCATCCGTCAATTGCGCTGGCAACTCGGTCGCGACGCCGTCTGCGTTCATTTGACCTACGTTCCTTATTTGAAGGCAGCCAACGAGTTGAAGACCAAGCCCACCCAACACTCTGTAAAAGAACTTCAAGGCATGGGCATACAGCCAGACATCTTGGTGTTGCGCACAGAGCGCCACCTTGATGACTCGCTGCGCCAGAAGGTGGCATCATTCTGCAACGTTGATTTGGAATGCGTGGTGCAGAGCGAGGATTTGCCCAGCATCTACGAGGTGCCTGTCAGCATGCAACGACAAGGACTTGATGCAGCCATAATGAGGAAGATAGGCATTCCCGTAGGCGAGACCCCGGCCATGCAGCCATGGTGCGACTTCCTTGAACGCAGGAAACGAGCCACGAAGGAAATCAAGGTTGCACTGGTAGGCAAATATGATTTGCAAGACGCCTACAAAAGCATCATCGAAAGCCTTGCCCATGCCGGTACGTACAACGACCGCAAGGTAAAGGCTGTTTTCGTCAATAGCGAGGGCATCACCCACGAGAACGTCGGCGAACTTCTCAGCGGCATGTCTGGGATAGTCATCTGTCCCGGCTTTGGCCAACGTGGCATAGAGGGGAAGATGATTGCCGCAGAGCATGGGCGCACGCACGACATACCCACTTTCGGCATTTGCCTCGGCATGCAGATGATGGTGATAGAGTTTGCCAGGAATGTGTTAGGCTACAAGGATGCCAACAGCATGGAATTTGCCATGAATGCGGATTTGAAATCCTCCGATTCACAAGTTGGGGCTTGCAAATCCCCAACAACACATCCCGTCATCGACCTGATGGAAGAGCAGAAGAGCATCACGCAGATGGGTGGCACGATGAGGTTGGGCCTTTACGAGTGTGAACTCGTCAAAGGCAGCCGCACTTACGAGGCCTATGGTGAAAAGTCATTCATCAAGGAGCGCCACCGCCACCGCTATGAGTTCAACAACCAATATAAAGACGAATTTGAGAGCCACGGTATGAAGTGCGTAGGTTTCAATCCGGCAGCCAACCTTGTGGAGATTGTAGAGATACCAGACAACCTTTGGTATGTCGGGACACAATTCCATCCGGAATATTCATCCACGGTTCTGCATCCGCATCCTTTGTTCATATCGTTCATTAAAGCCTGCATCTATGGAGCAACTGAAGCATGAGTGTGGCGTGGCGATGATTCGCCTGCTAAAGCCGCTTGAGTATTACGAGAAGAAATATGGCACATGGCGGTATGGTTTGAACAAGCTATACCTGATGATGGAGAAACAGCACAACCGGGGACAAGAGGGAGCAGGTGCCGCCTGCGTCAATCTCGACGCCCCCGCCGGAATGGAATACATGTTTCGTGAACGTGCCGAAGGGAAGGATGCCATAACGGAGATTTTCAAACGCATCTCCCACTCCACCGCGAACGAAGATTCCCATCAGACAAAAGAAAATCCTTTCTTTGCCGGACAACTTTACATGGGACACCTACGCTATTCCACGACGGACAAACGAGGCTTGCAATATGTCCACCCGTTCCTTCGTCGCAACAACTGGCGTGCAAAGAACCTTTGCCTGTGCGGCAACTTCAACATGACCAATATCGACGAGGTCTTTGAGCTACTGACACGCCAAGGCCAATCGCCCAGGATATATGGCGACTCCTACATCATGCTGGAACTGATGGGCCACAGGCTCGACCGTGAAGTGGAACGTCTATACGGCGACGCAAGACTAAAAGGGCTGAAGGACATTTTCATCACCCGATACATTGACGACAACATACAGATGGCCCATGTGCTCCGCACCACCATGTGTCATTTCGATGGAGGTTATGTGATGTGCGGTCTTACCGGCTCCGGGGAGATGTTTGCCATGCGCGACCCCTGGGGCATACGCCCAGCCTTCTACTACCAAGACGACGAAGTGGTGGCTGTCGCCAGTGAGCGACCAGTCATCCAGACCACCTTCGACTTAGACACCAACGACATACAAGAACTGCGCCCCGGCCAATCACTCATTGTCAACAAGAGTGGGAGATGCCACTTGGAACAGATACTTCCGGAACGGAAATACAGCGCTTGTTCTTTTGAGCGCATCTATTTCAGTCGCGGTTCCGACCAAGACATCTACCAGGAGCGGAAGCGATTGGGAGAGCAACTGGCGCCAACCGTCATGGATGCCATCGATGGCGACATCGCACACACCGTATTCTCATACATCCCCAACACCGCCGAGGTGGCATTCCATGGCCTGACCGACAGTTTCAGGAAACTTGACCACGATGTGCGCATCGAGAAGGTGGTGTGGAAGGACATCAAACTGCGCACCTTCATCACCGAAGACAAAGAACGCAACGACCTCGCCGCACATGTCTACGACATCACTTACGGTTCACTGCGCCCCCATGAGGACAACCTGGTCATCATCGACGATTCCGTCGTCCGCGGCACCACATTGAAAGAGAGCATATTCCAAATCCTCGACCGTCTGCATCCCAAGAAAATCGTGATGGTGTCGAGTTCGCCTCAAATCCGTTATCCCGACTATTACGGCATCGACATGTCGAGTCTTGGTGAACTCTGCGCCTTCCGTGCCGCCATTGCGTTGATCAGGGAGCGAGGCATGAGCAGACTGATTACGGACGTTTATCATTCTTGCAAGACACAACCATTGGCGACAAACCACGTCCGTGCCATTTACGCCCCTTTCACAGCAGAGGAAATCAGTCGGAAGATTGTCGAAATGTTGCGTCCCGACGGTATGCGCACCCCTGTGGAAATGGTGTTCCAAAGCATGGAAGGCTTGCACCAGGCATGTCCGCGACATCCCGGCGATTGGTATTTCACCGGCCGTTACCCCACTCCTGGCGGCATGCGCATGGTGAACCAGGCATTTGTGAATTATGTGGAAAACTCAGAAAAGAGAAACAATCAACAATGACAATTTGATATGATGACAGAAAGGCTACAGATAGGTTTGAAAAGCATGGGAATGGCAAAACTGATTCTTGAAGATGGCACCGAGTTCTACGGTAGGTCGTTTGGTGCGACACACGGCGTTTCTGGCGAAGTGGTTTTCAACACAGCCATGACAGGTTATCCCGAGAGTCTGACCGACCCAAGTTATGCAGGACAAATACTTGTGATGACCTATCCTCTGATTGGCAACTACGGTGTGCCAGACACAGGAGTTGACGACAGTGAGTTGCCATTGCTGATGGAAAGTGAGAAAATCCATGTCAAGGCATTGGTCGTCGCCGACTATAGCGAGACATATTCACATTGGAATGCCAAAGAGTCGCTGTCGGCATGGTTGAAAAGAGAGCAAGTCCCGGCGATAACAGGAATTGACACCCGAAGACTGACGAAAATCATCAGGGAACGAGGTGTGATGAGGGGAAGGATTGAGATACTGTCCTCTTCCCTCTCCCACTCTCCTATTGAGACGACAGAGCAAGAAGACTATGGCCGTGTCAATTGGGTGGCACAAGTGAGTTGCAAGGAGGTCATCACCTATCATCCTTTCGGTGCAAAACGGCATCGCGTAGTCCTGGTCGATTGCGGCGTAAAAGCAAATATCATCCGCTGCCTACTCCGACGTGGCATCGAAGTGGTGCGCGTGCCATGGGACCATGATTTCAACACCCTCGACTTCGATGGATTGTTCCTGGCCAACGGCCCCGGCGACCCAGAACGTTGCGAAAAAACCGTGGAGCATATCAAGACATTCCTGGCCAACGAGCAGGTAAGGCCGTGCATGGGCATCTGTCTCGGCAACCAATTATTGGCAAAGGCAGCGGGCGCAAAAACCTACAAACTGAAATACGGCCATCGCAGTCACAACCAGCCAGTAAGAAGAATGGGGACGAACCAGTGTTTCATCACCTCGCAAAATCACGGCTATGCGGTGGACGACTCGACATTGCCCGAAGAATGGGAGCCTCTGTTCGTCAATATGAACGACGGTTCCAACGAGGGTATCCGCCACAAGAAAAGGCCATGGATGTCGGCACAGTTTCACCCAGAGGCGTGCTCCGGCCCCGTGGACACGGAGTTCCTCTTCGACGAGTTTGTGAAAATGTTGGATAAAATAGAACTTATAGATAATATAGAACCTATAGATAATATAGAGTCTATAGGAAATATAGAATCCATAGGAAAGCTAAAAAAAGTGCTCATCTTGGGAAGCGGTGCCTTGAAAATCGGACAAGCCGGTGAGTTTGATTATAGCGGTGCCCAAGCTCTGAAAGCGATGAAGGAAGAGGGCATCCACTCCATTCTCATCAACCCGAACATCGCCACGGTACAGACGTCAGAAGGGGTTGCAGACACCGTGTATTTCCAACCCGTACAGGCCGACTTTGTAGAGCGCATCATCGAGAAAGAACGACCCGACGGCATCCTGCTTTCTTTTGGCGGACAAACAGCCTTGAACTGCGGTGTGGAACTGCATCATAGGGGTGTGCTCGACCGCTATGGTGTGAAGGTTCTTGGCACCCCCATACAAGCCATCATAGACACGGAAGACCGCGACCTGTTCGTGCGTCGTCTGGATGAAATCGGTGTGAAGACCATCAAGAGTGAAGCATGCTGCACCATGGAAGAAGTGAAGAAGGCGGCTGCAGAACTTGGCTACCCCGTCATACTCCGTGCAGCATACGCATTAGGCGGCCTTGGCTCAGGCTTCTGCGACAATGAAGGAGAGCTTCTGACACAGGCAGAGGAAGCATTCTCTTTCTCCCCCCAAGTGCTGGTGGAAAAGTCGCTGAAGGGTTGGAAAGAAATAGAATATGAGGTGGTGCGCGACCGCTACGACAACTGCATCACCGTCTGCAACATGGAAAACCTGGACCCGCTGGGCATCCATACAGGCGAGAGCATCGTCGTCGCACCAAGCCAGACACTCAGCAATGCAGAATACCACAAACTGCGTGCGCTGGCCATCAAGATCATCCGCCACATCGGCATAGTGGGCGAGTGCAACGTACAGTACGCCCTCGACCCACAGTCGGAAGACTATCGGGTGATAGAAGTCAATGCCCGCCTATCACGCTCTTCGGCCCTTGCATCAAAGGCGACAGGCTATCCGCTGGCTTTCGTTGCCGCCAAATTAGGCTTGGGTTACGGCCTCTTCGAGTTGAATAACTCCGTCACAAAAACCACCAGTGCCTTTTTCGAACCAGCACTTGACTACGTGGTGTGCAAAATCCCCCGCTGGGACCTGACGAAGTTTCAAGGTGTGAAACGACAACTCGGGTCGTCGATGAAGAGCGTGGGCGAGGTGATGGCCGTAGGCCGCACTTTCGAGGAGGCATTGCAGAAGGGATTGCGCATGATAGGTCAAGGCATGCATGGTTTTGTGGAAAATCACGAAATCCAAATACCCAACATTGCGACAGCCCTTCACGACCCCACCGACATGCGCATCTTCGTGGTGTCAAAAGCGTTGAAGATAGGCTACAGCGTTGAGCAGATTCATCAGTTGACAATGATTGACCGTTGGTTCCTGCAAAAACTCAGCCATATCGTCAGCATCGACCAACAATTGAATGAGCACTCTTATTTGGCTGACATGGTGACATTCATGGAACCGCTGGAACTCCTCGAACTGATTGAAGAGCCTAAGTTCTCCTCATTGCTTCACAAGGCCAAAACATACGGGTTCTCAGACTTCCAAATCGGCCGGGCGATAGGTTTGGAATCATCGATGTCGATGGAAAAAGCCGGCCTTTTGGTACGCTCCTGGCGCAAGGAACTTGACATCGTGCCAATTGTCAACCAGATAGACACCCTTGCGGCAGAATATCCCGCCCAAACCAATTACCTATATTTGTCATACCTTTAAAAAAATAAGACCATGTGTGGAATCGTATCAATATTGAATGTCAAAGAGCAGACCAAAGGATTAAGAGAGAAAGCCTTGCGTATGAGTCAGAAAATCCGTCATCGCGGTCCCGACTGGAGCGGCATCTACTGTGGAGGCAGTGCCATCCTCGCCCACGAACGATTGAGCATCGTCGACCCGGTAAGTGGCAGTCAGCCATTATTCTCTCCCGACCGCAAACAAGTGTTAGCAGTAAACGGTGAGATATACAACCATCAAGAGATTCGTCGACGTCACGCCGGACAGTACGAATTTCAGACTGGTTCAGACTGCGAGGTCATTCTGCCACTTTACCGAGAGAAGGGCATCGACTTTCTTGAAGAGTTGAGCGGCATCTTCGCCTTTGTGCTCTACGACGAGGAACGCAACGAATTCTTGATAGCCCGCGACCCCATCGGCGTGATACCTCTTTACATCGGCTACGACTCTGACGGCACTGTGTATGTCGCCTCCGAACTGAAAGCACTCGAAGGGCAATGCGAACGATACGAGCCCTTCCTACCCGGTCATTATTACTGGAGCAGAGAACCAGGAATGAAGCGTTATTATTACCGCGACTGGTTTGATTACGATGCCGTGAAAGACAATGCAGCCTCAGTGGACGCCATCCATGACGCCTTGGAAGACGCTGTAAAGCGGCAACTGATGTCGGACGTGCCCTACGGCGTGTTGCTCTCTGGCGGTCTTGACTCCTCTGTCATCTCAGCCATCGCCGAGAAGTATTCGGAGATGCGCATTGAAGACGACTCGAAGACGAAAGCCTATTGGCCCCGCCTGCACTCCTTTGCCGTGGGGTTGAAAGGAGCGCCCGACTTGGCAAAAGCCAAACTCGTGGCCGATCACATCGGCACCGTCCATCACGAAATCAACTACACCATCCAAGAGGGTCTCGACGCCATCCGCGATGTCATCTATTTCATCGAGACCTACGATGTCACCACCGTCCGTGCCTCTACGCCAATGTATCTGCTGGCCCGTGTCATCAAATCGATGGGCATCAAGATGGTACTCTCTGGCGAGGGAGCCGACGAGATATTCGGTGGTTACCTCTACTTTCACAAAGCCCCCGACGCCAAAGCTTTTCATGAAGAAACGGTACGCAAACTCTCGAAACTTCACCTCTACGACTGTCTCCGTGCCAACAAGAGCCTGTCTGCCTGGGGTGTTGAGGGCCGTGTGCCTTTCCTCGACAAGGAGTTCCTCGATGTCGCCATGCGCACCAATCCAGAGGCGAAGATGTGTCCGGGAAACACAATGGAAAAGAAGATTGTCCGCGAGGCTTTCTCCGACATGCTCCCACGCGAAGTGGCATGGAGACAGAAAGAGCAATTCAGCGATGGTGTCGGCTACTCATGGATAGACACCTTGAAACGCATCACCTCCGAGGCCGTCACCGATGAACAGATGGCCCATGCCGCCGAACGCTTCCCCATCAACCCGCCCCTATGCAAGGAAGAGTACTTCTACCGCAGCATCTTCGCCGAACACTTCCCCAGCGACTCCGCCGCCCGCACCGTCAACCAAGAAGCGTCGGTGGCCTGCTCCACCGCCATCGCACTACAATGGGACGAGGCCTTCAAAAACATGAACGACCCCAGCGGACGCGCCGTAAAAGGAGTGCACGAACAAGCTTATTAGATTGAAGATTGAAGATTGAAAATTGAAGATTGAGTCCACTTTAAAAAGTCCGGGCTCCGAGACCATTGGTTAATAATATGGTTCACTCTCACATTTGTTCTTTGACATTTTGCCACCTGGAGATAATAATGTACCTTTACACCTGAATCCAAGTCATTCGGCAATGTTC
>JAFZSL010000047.1 GCA_017619375.1 Prevotella sp.
ACCCCCCTTGATGAGCAGTTCATTCAGAAAGCCATCAAACTTGTGGAGCAGCATATCAGCGACTCTGACTTTTCTGTCGAGATGCTCGGTGCAGAGGTCGGCATGTCGCGTTCCACTCTCTACAAGAAACTCATGGCCATCACGGGCCAGGGGCCTGCAGAGTTCATCCGTACCATCCGCATCAAGCGTGGCAAGGCACTTTTGGAATCTTCCCAGATGCAGATTACCGAGATTGCCTATGCCGTCGGTTTTTCCACAGTCAAGAGTTTCACCATGAACTTCAAGGCAGAATATGGGATGACCCCTTCAGAATATCTTAAAACCCATGGAAGTGATGTCGAATCCTGACCATCCCTTTTCCTCCTATTTTGACGGAAAAGTTCAGGATTCCAGCCTCCCGCGGAATGTCCCCCCTACAGTGTACATAGAGAGTTTGAAACAAGGTCGTAGTCAATAAGTTACAGACCCCACCTTGAAGGGGCGGGGATATGCGCACGGTTTTTTTGCCCATTGTGCGCACCCAGTGTGTTCACTTGTAGAGATGGGATTTTTCCTGTCTCCCTCGCGGAATGTCCCTCGAAGTCGTAGGGGCGGGTCTTGTGCCCGCCCGAAGATTCCGATGATGATGTCGTCATCCCGAATTGTTAGAGATTTGTCGAAGACCCACGACCGATAGCGGGATGTTTTGCGACAAATTTGGAATGGGTGGGGGAAAATGTCGCAAAATACCGGTTTGTGTCGCATGCTTAAGGGAAAGAAAAGGCTGAAATTCATTGCCGACGGTCTGAACCGCCATATCTTTGCATCAGAAAACAACAAAGACAGATTCACCTGGATAAACAAAGGAGATAACGAATAGAAAGTAATAACAATTTAAAAAATTAGGCATTATGATTTACGTATTTGAATGGATTCCGAGATTGATTTAAGTTGAACATTCGGGTGGGCGCAAGAACCGCCCTTATGATCTCTGGGGATATCAGGCGTTCGGACATGCATGAAGCAAGCCCCTGCGACTTCTGGTGACATTCCGGCGTTCGAATTTTCGGTGACATTCCTGCATCCGGGTGGACACAAGCCCCACATCTGATAGCACATCGTTTCGATTCTGGCAAATTTTGTTCATAATATTGGGAGATTGATAAAATCCATATAGATGAAAAAATGGTTGTATTTTTTCGTTTAATCGGAATTATATACTATATTTGCATTATCTTGGTGTATTCCACGCGCTTTTGACTTTTGTTCAATTCGTAGGGAGCGGACCTTGATAGGTATAAAGCCCGTTTTTCAGACATAATCAGTCATCAAAAACACCTATAAAACAAAACCAGAAGGCGGAAGCCTCAAATCGCAAATGATGAAAAAGAAATTACACACTATTTGCATGCTGTTGTTCCTGTTTTGCCTTTGCCTCCAAGCCATGGCACAGGACTTTGATTACGAAGATAGTGAACAGACTATCATCTATGGACTGACGGAGGTGGGACGCTCCAAGACGTCGCTGACCATTCCCGTCAATGTGACGATGGTGCGAAATGGTTCGTTCTGGGGCAATATCGTCTTGGAAGAGCTGCATATCGAAGGCGATCCAGACTTCGAGTCTGCGAGTGAAGCCGGTGAGGACGAAGGCACCTTGGAGGATGTCAAGGCTACCTTGAAAAAAATCGACATGGGCAGTGCCATGTCGGCAGACCATATGAAGAAACTCTTGTTGAGTTATGGAGAGTGTGATGACACCGACCTGTTGGAGACCATAGAGATTGGCTATCTTGGAGAATCTGTCAATTGGGGTGGTGATGAGCATATGAGTGATGCCATCAACAACGTGTTGACAGAGAATGTAAATGTCATCTTGCCCGCCGAACTCGTGGATGACCAGGTTTTCGGTTACGCCAAGGTTTTCGGCCGTTTCAACCACACCACCGAGTTGTCCACTTTTTGTGGCAAGACCACGTTCCAGGATGTTGACGATGGCTCCAATTGGCTCTTCTACATCCCTACCCAATTGAGGCCATCTGAAAAACAGGTCTATATCAAGCGTGTCTGGGTGCTCAAGGCCGGACAAGGGATTCTCATCCACAAGGCAGAGAACTCCGCACCTTACGTCGATGTGCTGCGTGTGGCCGAGGACGAGGTCAGCTACCCGAGTTTGGAGGAAGACTATAGCCACAACATGTTGGTCGGCGTCACAGAGCGGACGTTGATTGGCGAGACGTCGGGCGACAACGGTGAATATACGAACATGATCCTTTACCAAGGGTCTTTCCGTCGTACCTACGGAGGCTATCTTGGCGCCAACCGCGCCTATCTGCGGGTTTTGACCTCCGATTTGAACGCCTTGGGTACAGACGCCAACCTGTCCGTCACCTACGACGATGAAATCCCCGACGCCATCCAGGATGTCATGTCCGAAGAGAAACGAAGCGAGCGAGAACTCTGGTTCTCCATCGATGGCCAACGGCTTCCCGCTCGTCCTGTACAGTCCGGCATCTACCTCCACGGAAGGAAGGTCGTAGTCATCCAATAACAACCACAACACTCATGCAGATGAAAACGAAACAAAGATATGAGCGACCGTTGACAGAAGTGGTCTGCATCTCGCCATTCATGAACAGTTACGACCCGGAAGGAGAGTCCGGGCTGGTGGGCTACAACACCTCCGACTCAAAACTCGACGCCTCTTTGGGAGAGAGCAACACATCGGAATGGGACGATGCGGATGCCAGCCCTGCAAGCAAATCCTTATGGGACGAATGATAAGAAATTGGACTTTATACGTTTGGATTTCAGATTTTAGGCGTTAGAGTCTATCAGGAATCCCCTTTGGCATATTCTATGAAACAACAAAACCTCAAGCATATGAAAAGACGAATATCACGTTTTTCACCCCCGCGAGCCTTGGTCATCACGTTGATGGCCGTCCTGCTCGGCTTTTCGACCACGCTTCATGCCGACGACATGAAGAATTCGAAATATTATACCATGACGAGTTACACCGACCATTTGAATTTCTCGGTGCTCCTCACTGACCTTAACTATAAGAATACTTGGGCGAAAAATGGCTACATCAAGGCCGTTTCCGGCAGCCAGACCTACAAGTTGGTTACCGTTTATACCAAGGAGATGTCAAGCGACTACAATGAGAACTACAACGTCTTTGCCAACAATGAGTTGAAAGGTGGTGTGGCCTACCTCTCCAACGCCAATGGAGGAGCTGCTGAATTAGGTTACTCCAATGAGCAATTCTGGGTGTGGAAGGGGTCGGACAACGACCGCACCTATGCCAAGATCGACTACTACTATCCACCGGAGTTGGCCAACAAGACGTGGGAATTCTACTATTACTACCAACACAACAACGGCTCATGGTATAATATGAAACTCGGCTCTGCCTATTGCAGTCCCACCATGGGGTTGAAGGGTTTCGATGCCAACGACTTCACCATCGAGCGCACCGATGTGCGGAAGATGGAGGTGACGCTGCCCGCCCTGCCCGACGACGTGCCGGTCAAGTTGAAGAACAACCGCAAGCACGTAGGCAAATACTCCTTCACCTTCACCTATCACCTTTACGATGGTGCCACGAAGTTGCAGAAGGAGACGTTCGACTGTGAGACAATGATGGAGAAGACCTACAGTGTCGACATCCCTGCGGAGTTAGCCAATTTCAAGAGCGTCGACATCAGTGCCGACGTCCAGGACGCACTCTATTGCACCGGGAGCGGCACCTATTTCTGGAACAACAACTCCAACGTCACGAGAAGCAATAATTTCCCCTCCGTGCCACAGCCGGAAAACCTCAATGCGGAATACCTGCAGTTCGACCGCAAGGTGGACCTGGCTTGGCAAGCCTTCCACGACTACGGCAGCGGATACCAATACATCGAGGCCACCGTGCCATACGTCTATCGCCTGGAGACCGACCGCAACGGCCAGAAGGTCTCGGGTGAGAATTGGAAACAAATCGCCAAACGTTCCAACGTCGGGACGACGCAGGCTCAGACCTTCGCCGACAACAGTGCCGACCCCAACAAATATTACAGATACCTCATCCTCAACATCCCCAAGGCATGGGCCGGAGCGGGCATCATCACCGACAAGGAACTTGAAAGTCCCTCTGACTACATCATAGAGATGCTTGGGCACGTGGAGTCGGGTGTCGTCGACACCCATCCTGCCATGGACATCTACGACCTGGAGCAAGACATGAAGGTGGAAGACAAGGTGGTGCTCAATTGGAAATACTCCCGTGTGCCGGTGAGCAGCAATACCGTGAGGTTCCAACTGCTGAGACGTGTCACGGGTACGAGCAGCTGGGGCGAACTCGCCACCGTGCAGGGAGAGGCCAACCCCGCCTCGGGAACGAAGTTGTCCTACACCGACAAGACCATCGCCAGCAACAGGGTGAGATACGACTACAAGGTGCGGCTCTCCATCAACGACGATGCGAACATCTTTGAGAGCGACGTCCTCACCGCCGGCGTCGTCGCCGGGTCCACCGTCACCGCCCTCGACGCCACCAAAGGTCAGCATTCAGACCTGGTGCGCGTCACATGGAAGGTGAAGCAGGTGGGAACGGCCGACACCAATTTCGAACTCTACCGCCGCTATGTGAACAGCGGCAGCGAGTATATGAAGATTTATGCCACCTGCGGCGCCGACGATAGTTACACCTATGAGGACAACACCGCTCAGCCCGGCTACTATTATGAATACAAGATAGAGGCTTATGCCGGCGACAAGGACTCCTACGACGACACGTCGTATCAGAACGCGCTCACCGCCATCGGCTTCTGCCAATCCACAGGCGTCATCTCCGGGCGTGTCACCTTCGGTTCGGCAGGCACGTCGGTGGAGGACGTGCGCCTCACCCTGCGCGGAAGCGACACCGGCGAGGGAGGCGACATGCAGCAGTTCTCGCAGCGTGTGAACGGTGCCTCCACGGGCATCCAGTGGGTGGCCGACTCGGCTGAGGTGGCCAAGCTCTTCTGTGAAAAAGACTACACCGTGCAACTGTTTGTCAGGCCTGACGAGAACCTTTCCGAAGGCGCCGTCATCGCCGAGATACCCGACTTCGGCCGCCTGCGCCTGGGCAGCAAGGTTGATGATGGATACAAGCTCTATGTGGAGAAATTCTCCGACCCTTCCATGGCGGAAATAACATTCACCGATTTTTGGAGGACAGAAGGGGTCATCATCGATGTGATAGCCAAGGATAAAGGTGAGCCGAATTACTATTGCGACCTCTATGACACCTATGTCTATACTACTGAAGAAGAAGTCCAAGCCAAGCGTGATGAAATAAGGGCAAGATTGGATAGCATCTCAAACAACAGCTATAATATTGGCGCTTGGATTCCCGACATCTATGGGAAAACTGACTATTACATGTCCTTGATTCACATCATCCAGCCCCTTGAAGAACCCATATCGCTGAAAACAATGACGTGGAAGGGCAAGACGTTTGACTCAGGACTCACCATTCCTTCCAATGTCTATTCCTTGGTAACACTGCAAAACAGTGAAGGTGCAGCAGTGGTTTCCGTTGGAGACAGCACGGCAGCCGTCGTATTGCAGTCTCCCCTTTCGACAAAAGACTATACCTCAATCGTCGGTGGAGAACTCGACCCCAAATATCATATCTATGAAAACAGGTGTCTCTATACGGTCGACGGGGTGAACCTTGCCGCCTTGATGGCTTTTTACTCAAATACGCCACTTCGTACATATTGCTTCCCCACCACGGGTACTGCATTCGACTATTCCACCAGCCATATGGCCAATCATTTCTCCGTGGGTGGAGCAACCGGCATGGAAGACGCCGAGGCCTTCCGTGGCAACCTCTGCGAGGTGCGCGTGTGGGACCACGTCCTCACCGACAAGGAGCGTGCCAACACCAACGACCGCATCCTCAGCGGCAACGAGCCAGGCTTGAAACTCTACTGGCCGATGAGCGAGGGCATCGACCGCCTGGTGGTCGACGCCTCACTCACCAACGACGTGCTCAACGGCCGCCATGGCACTGTGGGCTCCAACATCAAGTCGTCGACCATCGTGCCTTCCGACAACACCCTCTCGCGCTACGCCGTCACCAACAGCAATGGCGAGTACACCTTGCGAGGCATACCTTTCATCGGTTCGGGCAGCACCTACACGCTCACCCCGACGAAGAGCATCCATGTCTTCTCACCCACCTCGCGCAACGGCTTCGTCAGCGGAGGAAGCCTGACACTCAACAATTACGACTTCACCGACCAATCGTCGTTCACCGTCCGTGGCAAGGTGACTTACAAGGACACCAGCATCCCCGCCGACAGCATCATGTTCAAGGTCGACGGCGCCATAGCACTGAAGGGCAACACCCATGTGATGACCGACATGAACGGCAATTATGAACTCAGCGTGCCCATCGGCAGCCACAGCATCGAGGCCTACAAGGAAGGCCACGTCTTCAGCCGCTTCCCCAGCGACGGAGCCACATATCCCTTCTACCAGGATGAGATCATCAACTTCTTCGACTCCACGCTCGTCAATGTCACCGGGCGCATCAATGGCGGATTCAGCGACAAGGATGCGCCACTCGGCTTCCGCAAGAGTGTCAACCGCCTGGGCAAGGCCACGCTGAAACTCAGTCTGGGGAAGGAGTCGCAGGCCTCGTTCAACTACATCATCGACAAGGATGGAAACGGGGAGTTCGGCAAGACGCCCATCCCCGTGAAGAGCGCCACCAGCAACATCCAAAGCACGGCCTACCGCGCCGGAGGATCTCTCGACGACACCTACTATGTATACATCAAGACCGACTCCCTCACGGGAGAGTTCTCCGCCATGCTGCCGCCTTTGAGATACGTGGTCAACAGCATCACCTTCGATGGCGGCAACGACTACGACAACGAGCCGGTGTTCAAGGATAACCTGCCTGTCATCGATGCCACCAACACCATCCCGGAAAAGATGATGTGCGACTCCTTGCAGGAAGAGCACGCCAACCAGCAATACTACTACTATTCGGCCAAGCTCATTCGGCAGTTGCGCACCGAGCCCACCATCACCGTCACACAGAATGGCATGGAAAACGGTGCGTTCGGCGAGCGCAGCATTTCCGTGCGCGACGACATCACAAGGGAACCGGAAGACGTGCCCGTGCTCAACATCACCCCGACAGGCTACCAATACCTCTATGGGTATCCCATCTTCCAACAGGGCAAGCCCTATGAGTTCACCATCACTGTCGACGAGCAATACAAGAATCTCGACACGGAGGAGATGCACAAGGAAGTGCCGCAAGACGCTGTGGTAAGCATCACCAACGAGGCAAGCACCTCTGCCGCCACCATCGTGGCACAGGTGTCGCAGGTGGACGGCAAGGAACTGCAGCCGGGAGACGTCTTCGACGTGGACAACATCGACGTCCTGTCCGACGAGGAGGGCAAGGTGGCCTATGGGTGGATCGCCGGCTTCCCCAACCTCGCCCAAGGCTACCTGCGCAACCTCACCATCAGCGTCAACGTCAACGGGCGCACCACGATGTGGCATGCCCCCGACTCCCACACCGACGCCCTTGACATGGTGGTGACGGGAGGCATCACCACGGGCAACAACTTCGTCACCGGAGCCCCCGACCACATTGACATGATCCTCAGGCGCCCCCCGGGAAGCAGCGCTTATGCGCAATGGAGCAACGACTCCGTGTATGTGAGGACGAAGACCGTCACCACCACGTCGTCTTACTCCATAGGTGGAGGAACCGACATCACTTTTGTCCCGACGATAGAATATGACTTGTTGGAGGCAACCGTCTTCAAGAAGAACAAGAACCGCGTCATCGCCTGGGACAACAAAGAGCGTCGCAACAATGTTTACGACGATATCTACATAGAGAAGGAACAGAACACCTATTCGGTATCCACCGCGATAAAGACGCCGACAGGCAAGAAATATGTCCAAAACAATGGCGACACCTATATCGGCCGGGCTTCCAATCTCTTGTTTGGCAAGGGACGGTATGTGGGACTCCTCAAGCAGGACGACGGCACCTACAAGCTGGGAGACAAGACAAGCTTGTGCACCAGTCTCTCGTTCAAGACCACTTTCGTGCTCCCGCAGCAGTATGTCATCGAAACACTCATACCCAACTGGAAGGCCATCATCAAAAGCCGTCTGAAATGGGTGCCGGCACTTACCAACAATTATTGCAAGACGGTGGAGGGAGAGGTGATTTATTACACCACCCTGAAAGAGGGAGACTATGGCTATGGCACTGCCAACAGCGACTCCACCGTATGGAGCAAGGAACAATATGCTGCCGCCGGTGGCCACCCGTCCTATTTGAGGGTCGACGGCATCAAGCACACCGACAGCGAGGAGGTCACCGACTCAGTGGAGTGGGCCAACCAGCAGATCAACGCCTGGGTGCAAAAAATCCGCGAGAACGAGAAGGACAAGCTCACGGCCTTCGACGACGAAGCCTCCTACAAGATAGGCAATTTCAGCATCGCCTCCGGAACGTCTGTCAGCCAGACCACCAAGGAGACGATAGCCATCACTGAGGACTTGGAGCACACCAAAACCTCGTATAACATCACCAGCGATACGAGGATTGGCGCGACATTCAACGATGTAGGCGCTATCGGCATATTGAACTATTCCACTACCACCAACACTGAAACAGTGTTGACAGAAAGCATCACGGAGACCCGGGGCACCACGTGGCAAATCAGCGATGCCTCGCCCTTCACCGCCTTGTCGGTGGATGTCTTCCAGTCGCCATTCGGATATGGACCCATCTTCCGCACCCGAGGCGGCCAGACCTGCAATCCGTATGAAGGCGCCACCTACACGAAGTATTACCAAAAGGACACGGAACTCGACAAGGCCACCATGCGCGTGGAGAATCCCAAGCTCAGTGTCGATGGAGCAGCCGAACTGTCTGATGTCCCCACCGGTACGAAGGCGGTGTTCAAGTTGCAATTGACCAATGAGAGTGAAACCAACACCACCTGCAACTATGTGTTGGAAGTGTTGGAAGGTTCCAATCCCAATGGAGCCATCCTCACCATTGACGGCCAGCCCATCGGCAACGGCAATACAGGGCGCACCGTGCGTCTTGGCGGCAGCGAGACCATCTATAAGACCCTTTATGTGGAGCAGTCCTCCACCAGCATCATCGACTACGAGGACATACGCTTGGTGCTGCGCTCGGCAGACGACGTGACCACACAGAGCGACCCCGTGGTGCTCAAGGTGCATTTCGTGCCATCCTCTGCCACCGTGGACATCAGCGTCGACAACACGGTGCTGAACATGAAATCCTATGAATTGAACAAGGGTGTCATCGTCACTGTCACCAACCTCAACAGGCAAGACCCAGGGCTCAGTGGCTTGCGCTTGCAATACCGCAAGAAGGGCCTCGACACCTGGTCGCTCGCCAAGGAATGGAAGGTGAACCCGGGAGCCGGCGAGACAAGGTTGCCCGATGGCAAGTTCTTCACCGAGAAGGTCAGCTTCCTCGACGACGGCGTGTATGAGTTGCGCGGGCAGACCTTCGGCTACTATGGCTCGGAAGGCTCCACCGAGGTGACCTATGCCACCGACATCATCGAGGTGACCCAGGACTTGCGCGGACCGAAGATACTTGGCAACCCCTATCCCGAGTGGGGAGAGTTGTCGTATGACATTCGCAACCAGATGCATGTGCGCTTCAATGAGACCATCAACACCAACGCATTGAGCAAGACGGAAAACTTCCGCATCGTGGGCAACATCAACAACGCCGTCACCGATGCCAAGGTGCCCGATGTGGCACTGCAGCTCAACGGCGACGAAATCACCACGCAGTCCACCTACCAGACGGGCGACAGCGACCTCGCCGTGGAAGGCTGGTTCTACCGTCAAAGCGACGGCTCCGTCTTCAGCTTGGGAACGGAGGACAACATGCTGGAACTCTACACCAGGGATGGTGGCAAAATCACGGCGCGAATTGGCGAGAGAGAGCACATCTTCGAGTCGGATTCCATTCTGCCGGCCAACATCTGGAACTACATCGCCATGAGCCTGCAGGCCGACCCGGAACACCAAGGGCAGAGCCTCATGAGCGCCATCTACATCAATGCCGACATGACAACCCCCGTCTACATCGTGAAAGACCAGCCCGTCGTGGTGTCGCCGGGAGAGGGAAAGCTGCAAGTCGGCGGCAATGGCATGAAAGGCATGATGCGCGACCTCGCCATCTGGAACATCAAGAAGACCGTCCTGCAGATGTATCAGGAGCGCAATGAGTTGAAAGCCAACTACACTCCGGGGCTCATCGGTTACTGGCGCATGGACGAAGGGCACGGCACGACACTTGTCGACAGGGTGCGTTCGTGCAACATGGTCATGCCGACGGAGAGTTGGTATATCAACAACAGGAACCTCGCCACCCATCTCGATGGCTCGATGGCCATGGACATCGATGTGTCCACCTTCATGCCAAGGCCAACAGACAACTTCGCCGTGGAATTGTGGTTCCGTGCCGAAAAGGGTAGTGCCGATGGAGAACTGCTGGACCTTGCCAACGGCATGTCTGTGAGGTTCAGACAAGACGATTTGATGTTAATAAAGACCACCTATTCAGATGTGGGAGTAATGAATGAAGGAATAGAATTGAGCGACGTAGACTACAAGGACAACCAATGGCATCACTTCGCACTGAACGTGCGCCGCGGAGCCAACGCCATCTTCTACATCGACGGACAGGCCGTCAAGACGATTCCTGAAACAGAGGTTCCCGTGCCTAATTCGCAATATTTCAGCATAGGAGACAAATTCAAAGGCGACATCGACGAAATACGCATCTGGAATGGCGCATTGACAGGCAACCTTATTGCCGACCGTCGATACGAACGTCTTAACAGTTCCTATGTCGGACTGATCGGATACTTCCCCATGGAGAGGATACACCGCGACGAGAGCGGGCATGTGACCACCAGCTACACGATGGAAAACCTTGGAGACACCACGGTGGTCAGGTTGGAAATCATCAATGCCGACGGCTTCACCCAAGCCACCAACGCACCGGCGTTGCTGCCGGGGTCGCAAAGGTTGACTTTGGATGAAAACGAGTTCTACTACGTTGCTTCAGACGAAGAGATTTACTTCTCGTTCCCCGATGACATGCTGCCACGCATGGACGGCAACGAGTTCACCGTCGTCGTTACCAACGTCAAGGACCTCCATGGCAACAATTCCGAGCTCATCGCGTGGAAGGTCAAGGCCGACTTCGCCCTCTTGAATTGGGCGAACAGCGACGTCATAGACATCGTTTACGACAGGATGGCTCCTATGGAAATAGAGCAAAACTTGTACAACCTGTCCTCTTCGTCGCAGTCTTACGAGATCTTGAACCTGCCGACATGGCTTACCGTACACAATCCCGTAGGTACATGCTCCAGCAGCATGTACAACACCATCAAGTTCACCCTGCATCCATCGGCTCCCATCGGCACGCACACCCTGTTCACCTACGTCTCCGACTGCAATGGCATCAAGCGCAGCCTATGCTGGAGAATCACGGTGAAGGGCGACGAGCCCAACTGGTCGGTCACTCCTTCACTGTATGAGAGCAGCATGGCCATGGTGGGACAGCTCTATGTGGCAGACAAGATTTGCGAGAACCCGCTGTCCAAGATTGCCGCCTTCGACGACCTTGGCACGTGCCGGGGAGTCGCCTATCCGGAATACATGGACACGCGCGACGCTTACTACCTGAACATGTATGTCTATGGCAACTCCGATTCCAAATACAACAAACTCACCTTCAAGTTGTATGACGCTTCCACCGGCATCACCTACCCGATGGTGCATGTCATGAAGCCAGACAGAACGGTTGTCGACACGTTGGATTTCGCCTCAGACGCCTTGCTTGGCACTTACGACAACCCCTTCATCTTCAAGGCTGCCGAGGAGGTGCAGCAGATGGTGCAACTGCCGCGTGAATGGTCGTGGAGGTCCATCTATGTGCAGCCGCAGTCCACGGCCATCGCCGATGTCTTGCCCAAGGACCCGAACCTCTTGAAGCAATTCAAGAACATCAAGGGGCAGTTTGAGTTCTCTTCCGTGGACAAGAATGGAAACATCACCGGCGAGGTGACCGACATCCTGCCAGGGAAGATGTACAAGATGCAGTTGGCCAGTTCGCTCAACTTCATCGTCATCGGCACACTCATCGACGTGACCACCCATCCCCAGGTCATGCACCATGGGTACAACTGGATAGGCACCATCTCCTCGGAAGTGATGTCGCCCGCAGAAGCCTTCGCCGACCTCAACCCGGAGAAGAACGACATGGTGAAGAACCGCTCGCAAGTCGCCTTGTACAAGGGCGACGGCATCTGGGAAGGCACCTTGCAAAGCATCGTCCCGGGCGAGGGTTACATCTACCTCTCGAATGCAAAGGTGGACAAGACCTTCCATTATCCGAAACTGGGAACCCAGACGACATTGAACGAAGCGCATGCGCCGAGGAGGGCTCCCGCCGTGTATTACACACCCGTCGACCCATACACCTTCCCCGACAACATGAACGTGATTGCCGTGGTGCAGCGTGACGGGCAGCGCCTGTCAGACGCAGAGGTGGCGGCCTTCGTCAACGGTGAGTGCCGTGGAGCCATCCGCGCCAACGAGGGTAGCGAATACTACTTCCTCACCGTCATGGGCTCTTCGAGCGACGACATGGGCCGGACGGTGGAACTGCGCGTCTTCGTCGACGGCACGGAATACACCGTCGACTGCAAGAACACGTTCGTCAACGACAACGTCCTTGGCGACCTCGACAATCCCTACGTGCTCGACCTCGACGAGGCCACCGGCGTGAAGGTGCTCTACAGCGGTGACGACCTCGACGACGAGGGCTGGTACACCCTGCAAGGCCACAAACTGAAGAAACGACCCTCCATGCAAGGAGTGTACATCCACAAGGGCGTAAAGGTCGTGATCAAATAAATGCTCCATAACCATCAAGATGCAATGATTATGAAAAAGAATATTATGACATACCATGCGAGAATGGCATTCTCATGCTTGTTGTTGATGCTGATGGCTGTTCCATTGCAGCTGCGTGCCGACGACATGAAGGAAGCGAAGAACTTCTGGATGAACAGCCATTCCAACTATATGACGTTCACCGTCCTCGTGACCGACCTGCATGCCAAGAACACATGGGCAAAGGATGGCTACATCAAAGCCTATGACAACCCGAACCGGTCGGGAACGCCCATCACCCTGTTGCGTGTCTATACGAAAGACATGGACAATGACGAAGAACCGTTGTGGGAGGTGTTTGCGAAGAACATGGTCAGGGGTTCCAAGGCTTTCATGCAGAACACCGTGCCCATGGGCGATGCCGACCCCCAGGGTGCATTGAAACTCGACGAGACCACCTTCTACGTCAACAAAGGCAGTGGAGCCAACGACACCTATGTCATCATCGACTATTATTACTCGCCTGAACTGGCAGGCAAGACCTGGTATTTCTATTATGAATACGAGCACAACTCCAGCGGGCACAAGGTGATGAGCCTGGGGTCGAACTATTGTTCGGAAACGGTGGACTGCTCCCATTTCGACGCGATGGACTACTCGCTCAAGCGCTCCAACCTGAACACCATCGAGGTGAAGCTTCCCGCCATGCCCAACGACATCGACCAGAAGCTGCAGGATGTGCGCAAGCACGTGGGGCACTACGACCTTGCCATCAACTACACGCTCTTCGATGGAACCGTCAAGACACAGACGGAGGCTTTCGACTGCCAGACGCAGGCTGCCACGACGGCAAACATCACCATACCCTCCGAGGCACGCAATTTCAAGACCATAGACATCACGTTGGCGGTGCGCGAAGCCTTGGAGGCTGATGGAGGAGCATGCTTCTGGGACGAGCGAAAGACATTGGACCTGAAGAACGTCTTCCCCCATGACCCGCAACCCAGCAAGCTGGGAGCCGACTTCCTTCAGTTCGACAACAAGGTGGACCTCACTTGGAACGCCTTCACATTCGTGGAGGGACTCGAATACATCAAGACCGCCTATCCCTACGTCTACAGGATAGAAACCGACCAGTATGGCACACCCAAGTCGGGGCAGTCGTGGACCAAGCGAGACCAGCTGTCATCCGTCGGCGACACGCAGCATAGGAGCTACACCGACCAAAACGTGGCTGCCGATGGCAAATACTACAAATATTTGATCATGAACGTGCCGAAAGATTGGGAGAACAAGGAAGGGCTCAATTACCAAGCCCTCCAAAGTCCGTCGGAGGAGACCATCAACTCCTTGGGACACGTCTTCTCCAATGTCGTCTCCGCCGGTGCGCATGTCAGCATCTACAATTTGAAGCAGGATGTCACTGTCAAGGACAAGGTGAGGCTCACGTGGGAGTATTCCCGCGTGCCCGGATCTTCCAGTTCCGTCTCGTTCGAGATGTGGCGTTGCATCTCCGGCACGTCCAATTGGGAAACCTACGCCACGGGCATCATGGGCGAGGCCAACCCCAAGGCGGGCTATACCCTTGCCTTTGTCGACGCCGACCTGCCCAGCAGGGAGGAGACCTTCGACTACAAGGTGGTGCTCAAACTCAATGGTGGGAAAGACCAGTTTGAAAGCAACGTCGTGACAGCAGGACTGCTCTCCGGCACCACCGTCACCGAACTCACCGCCACCAAGGGCGTGCACGAAAAGGTGGTGCGCGTGGCATGGAAGGCCAGTCAGGTGGGTACGGCAAACAGCAACTTCGAACTCTCCCGTCGCTATGCCGGCACCAACGACGAGTTCCTCACCATCTACAACACCAGCGGCTCCAGCGACAGTTACACCTACGAGGATAACTCGGTGCAGCCGGGACGTTACTACGAGTATCAGGTGAAGGTCTATTCAGGCGAGAAGGAGCGTTATGACGAGAACAACTTCCAGAACATGCTTTTCGACACCGGTTTCTGCCAAGCCAGGGGCGTCATCACCGGGCGCGTCACCTTCGGCACCAGCGACACCGCAGTGGACGGCGTGCGGCTCACGCTCCAATCCAGCGACGAGGGGTCGGACAACCAAGTCACCAATTACTCGCAACGTGTCAACGGTGTCTCCACCGGCATCGCATGGGATGCTGATTCGGCTGACATCGCCACGGTGTTTGGTGATGACAAGGACTATACCATTCAGATGTTCTTGCGTCCTGATTCCAGTCTGGCACAGGGAGCCGTCATTGGCGAGATTCCCGGTTTTGGCAGGATCAAAACCGGTGGATATGCCAATGGGCATTATGACATCCTCCTTGAAGAACGTAAGAATTACCACGATACGTACACCTACAACTATGTGAACCATTGGAGACATATATTGTATTGGGCGGATGAAAACAAACCTACGGGCGAACTCGATGGAGAGACTTGCTATAAACACGATCAAATGGAGCAGGTAGTCAGCCAATGGAAGGCCGAAGGTTATGAGCGCATAGGCAGGGAAGGCACCCACCAGATATATGGCAACGGGGCTTTCATCGGCCTTTACTTGAAGAAGGAGGCGCTCTCCGAACCGATAGTGGTGGGAGAAAGCGTGAGCAAGACCAGTCTTTTCCAATCGAATGTGTCCATCCCGACCAATGTGTTCTCGCTGTTGTCGTTGCAATCCAGTAAAGGCGAAATCGGCATCAGGGTCAACGACAGTATTTCCAATGACTTCACACTCATATCGGAAGATGAGAAAACCGAGGAAATGGGTGATTTGGGAGATTACCAAGTCATCAGTGGCTTCCTGGTGACATTCGACGGCTATTACAATACGTTTTTCGACACATATCCTCTTGTCATCAAGAACAGTAGTGTTGGCGAGGGAATACATCAGACAACATCATTGCAACATGTCATGACCCCGTTCTCGGTGGGTGGTGCGGCAGGCATCGACGACCAAGAAGCCTTCAGGGGCAATGTCACCGAAGTGCGCGTCTGGGATCATTTGCTCACCGACAAGGAACGCGCCACCAACGACGACCGCATGCTGGGCGGACGTGAGACGGGACTGATGCTCTACTGGCCGATGGACGAAGGCATCGACCGCCTGGTTTACGACGCTTCATACGCCAACGACCTGCCCAACGGGCGCCATGCCGTCGTAGGATCCAACATCAACGTATCGACCATCGTGCCTTCCGACATCCAACTCTCACGATATGCCGTGACCAGCAACAGCGGGGAGTATACGTTGAGAGGCATTCCCTTCATCGGCTCGGGAAGCACCTATACCATCACTCCCACGAAGAGCATCCACGAGTTTGCGCCAACCTCGCGAAACGGCTTCATCAGCGCCTCCAACCTGACGCTCAACAACTACAACTTCACCGACGAGTCTTCGTTTGTCGTGCGGGGAAAGGTGACCTATCTCAACACCAACATCCCCGTCGACAGCATCACCTTCAAGGTGGACGGCTCATTGGCAGAGGCGAAGAAAGGCTCCGTCATGACCGACTCGAAAGGCGAGTATGAAATCAACGTGCCGATAGGAAGCCACAGCATAGAAGCCTACAAGGAGGGACACAAGATCAACACCTTCCCGGCAGACGGCACGACCTATGACTTCCGTGAGTCGATGGTGGTGAACTTCACCGACTCCACCCTGGTCAATGTCACCGGACGTATCAATGGCGGCTTCACCGACAAGGATGCGCCCTTGGGCTTCCACAAGAGCACCAACCGCCTGGGCAAGGCCGTGGTGACACTGAGCATCGGCCGTGAGGCGATGAGCTCGTTCAACTATGTCGTCGACGCCCATGGCGACGGCCGCTTCGGTACAGAGCCGATACCCGTTGCCAGTGCCACCGACAGCATACAGAGCCATGCCGTGCGTGCCGGAGGCACCCAGGACGAGACACGCTTCATCCACATCACCACCGACCCTCAGACGGGAGAGTTCTCCGCCATGCTTCCTCCCTTGAAATACAAGGTGGAGCGCATCACGTTTGAGAGCGGCAAGGATTACGACAACGAGCCGGTGTTCAAGCAAAACCTGCCCATCATCGACGCCACCAACACCACGCTGACCAATATGAAAGAAGACTCTTTGGTCATAGAGACGGGAGAGGTGAGGCGCTATCCCTATACCGCCAAATTCGTCAGGCAGTTGCGCAACATCCCGGCCATCGATGTCGCCCAAGGCGACATGACCCATGGGGGATTTGGGGCCAAGTCTGTCAAAGTGGCGCTTGACAATGGCGACAAGGTAGACGTGGCGGTGATGAAAGAGGATGAGAACGGCCCAACCTACTTCTACGGTCATCCCTTCTTCGAGCAGCAATCCAACTATACGTTTGACATCCATGTGGCGGAGAAGTACAAGAACCTTGACACCAAGGAGGTCTTCGAGGAGATACCCGAGGATGCCGTCGTGAGCATCATGAACAATGCCAGCCTCTCCACATTGGTCATCGGCAAGGAGGCCGTCGTCGATGGCAAGACCATGACGTCCGGGCAGGTCTATGACGTGCCCAACATCCAAGTGAAACCCGACAAGAAAGGACTGGTGAAATACACCTGGACGGCTGGCTGGCCCAACCTTGCCGAAGGCTTCCTGCGCAACCTGAGCATCGGCGTGAAGGTGGACGGCAGGACGACGATGTGGCAGGCTCCCAACTCCGCCACCGACGCCCTCGACCTCGTCGTGCTGGGCGGCATACCCACCGGCTCCAATTTCATCACACAAGCGCCAGACCACGTGGACATGGTCATAAGAAGACCACCGGGAAACACATCTTCGGCCACGCTGACAACAGACACCATACACAACTATTACCATTTGGAAAGTTCGTATGATGGAAAAGGTACTTTCGGAGGAGCCTTTGTCAATCTGGCTCCATCCTACAAGGTAGCTTCCGGCCCCATCGCCTTCCTGATCGGCACCTCCTTCCGTCCGTATCTCGAAGAAACCTTCAAGGCCAATGCTTACAATGAGGAGGACGAAAAGGAGGACTCCACATACACCTACACGATCAGCACGACCATGAAGACACCGTCGGGAAACCTCTATACCCAGAACAACGGCGACACCTACATCGGACGAGGGACGAACATCCTTTTCAGCAAGGGAATGACCGTGGGATTGTTCCGGCAGCCCGACGGGTCCTACAAACTCGACACCAAGGAGTCGCTATGTTTCTCCAACCAGTTCTCCACCGTTTTCGCATTCCCGCAACAGTATATCGAAGAGGTGCAGATTCCCAATTGGGAAAAGAGAAGGGAAAGCCTGCTGACCGAAGTGGAAGGCGACCTTAGTGACGATAATGTATGCCCTGCCGTCCCAGGAAAGGTGATGTACTACACCACCTTGAAGAAAGGCGACCCAAGGCGTGGCACAAAGAACATAGACGACTGCTGGACCAAGGAAGAGTATGAAGCTGCAGGTGGATACCCGTCCTACCGCATGGTGTCGGGGCTCTCGGCCGATAACAACGACCTCACCGACAGCATACAGTGGTGCAACAACCAAATCCTGGTTTGGAAGAAGCACATCGAAGAAAACGAAAGGGAGAAACTCGATGTCTTCGCTCAAGACTCTTGCCTTATCGGCAACTACAGCATCGCAAGCGGAACATCGGTCACCCAAACCGTAAAGAACAGCGGCTTGGTCGATTTCGACAACTACACCTACAAGAAATCCTATAACGTCACTCTTGAGTTCCACCCCTTGGGAAACCTATGGAACAACCTCGGCGGGTACACCATTCTCGGATGGAGCTGGAAGTGGGGTTCCACAAATACGACCACCTCAAGCAGGACGGAAGGCTCGCAGTTCAGCTGGACACTCAGCGACTCTGAACCCACGACGGCACTGTCGGTGAACGTCTATAAGTCGAACACGGGATGGGGACCCATCTTCCGCACCTTGGGAGGACAGACCAGCAATCCCTACGAGGGTGCCACCTATACGAAGTACTACCAGAAGGGCACCGAACTCGACAAGGCCACCATGCGTGTGGAGAATCCCGTGCTCACCGTAGATGGCGCCAACACCGTCAGCGACGTGCCCACGGGAGGAAAGGCGAAGTTCATACTGTGCCTGACCAACGACAATGACGTGAACGCGACGGCGACCTATGTGCTCGACGTATTGGAGAACAGCAACCCCAACGGCGCCAAACTGACCATCGACGGCGATGTCCTCTCGAAAGGCGATGGGGGAAGGGTGGTCAAACTCAAGTCGGGGGAGACCATCAGGAAGACCTTGTATGTGGAGCAAGGCAGCAGAGACATCATCGACTATGAGAACATAGGGCTCGTGCTGCGCTCAAAGAATACCTATTCCACCCAGAGCGACCCTGTCTTCCTGAACGTGCATTTCGTGCCGGCATCCGCACTTGTGGAGATGAGTGTCGACCACACTGTCCTGAACAAGGAATTGTACAAGCAAAACAAAGGCTTCATCGTCACCTTGACCAACCTTGACAGGCAGGACAAGGGATTGGAGGGAGTGCGCATACAGTACCGTAGGAAGGGCTTGGACGCATGGATTCTCGCCAAGGAGTGGAAGACAGCCCCCAAAGCCGGCGAAGACCCCATACCGGAAGGCGAGAGCTTCCCATGGCCCGTATCCATGCCCGACAACGGCATTTATGAAATGAGAGCACAAACCTGGGGCGAATACGGTTCCGGCGAGGTGACCTACGAGACCGACATCGTGGAGGTCACACAAGACCTGAACGGACCGCAAATCCTCGGCCAGCCTTATCCCGACAGTGGCTCGTTGTCGTATGTCATGCACAACGACATGCATGTCCGTTTCAACGAGGACATCAACGGCAACGCATTGAGCAAGTCGGACAACTTCCGCATCGACGGCAACTTGAACAATGTGGTGAACACCAAGACTCGAGACGACGTGGCATTGCAGCTGAATGGCGACGAGTTCTCCACGCAGGCGACCTTCGACATGAACGAGAACCATATTGCCATGGAGGCCTGGGTCTATCTGCAGAAGGATGGCACTATCATCAGCATAGGAACGGAGGACAACGAATTCGCAATCCTGACACACGATGGTGGAAAACTGGCTTTGCAAGCCGGACCCAATTCCAACGTCCTTGAACTGGATAATATCCTTCCTGCGAACATCTGGAATTACATCGCCATCAGTTACGACCGTGAGGAAGGAGAGGCAACGGGATTGTTCAATGGCCTTTTCATCAACGCGGGCATCGACTACCCGTACTTCTTTGCCTCGAATGTACCCGTACCCGCCATGAGTGGAGCAGGAAAACTCCATATCGGAGGAGACGGCATGGTGGGAAGGATGCACGACCTGGCCATCTGGAACATCCAGAAATCGGTGCATAACCTTTATGCCGCAAACAGGGAGACGAAGGCCAGCTTCACCCCCGGACTCATGGGCCATTGGAAAATGGATGAAGGACACGGCACGACCGTCGTAGACCGAGTTCGTTCGCGTGACATGGTGTTGCCTGCAGAGAGTTGGTATATCAACAACCGCAACCTTGCAGCCCACCTGGAAAACGGCGAACCACTCCAAATCGACATCGCAGCGTTCGCACCCCGCAACACAGACAACTACGCATTGGAGTTCTGGTTCCGTGGCAATAATGTCGAATCCAACACGAGTGCCACCTTGCTGCAAGTCAACAACCGACTACGCCTGGGCTATGAAAACGGTGTGATGACCCTCACCACCTTCGAGGACCCGGGAATGGGCGAGGTGAACAGCAAACCGAAAGAGACTTTCCTGCTGACGGAAACCAACTACAACGACAACCAATGGCACCATCTGGCACTCAACGTGAGAAGGGGCACCAGCGCCATCGTCTACATTGACGGCAGGGATGTGAAAACCATGCCGGAAGACCATATGCCGGCCATCGACGGAAGCAGGCTGCTTGTCGGAGAAGGCTTCACTGGCGACATCGACGAGCTGAGAGTGTGGAGTGCGGTGCTCACGGGTGAAATGATTGCCGACAGGCAATACGAGCGCCTCGACAGCACTTACGCCGGACTGATAGGATACTTCCCCATGGAGAGCATCCATAGGGACGAGAATGGCAATGTCGTTACGGATTTCTCAACGGAGAACTTCGGCGACAACTCACAACTCAACAATCTCAGGATGGTGAATGGCGAACTGTTGAGCAAGGCTGCCAGCGCACCGGTGCTGCTGCCGGGTTCGCGCCTCATGCGTTTGGATGACTCTGATTTCGACTTCACCGTCTCCGACCGCGATATCTACTTCACCTTCCGCGATGACGTGCTTGCAAGAATGGACGGCAACGAGTTCACCGTGACCATCAGCAACATCAAGGACAAACACGGCAACATCTCCGACCCCATCGTGTGGAAGTTCAATGCCGATTTCTCCATCATCGAATGGGGCAGCAACACCACAGTCTCTGTTGTCAAGGACCGTGCAGAAACCAAGACCGTCCAAATCCCACTCTTCAAATTCAATACAGGATCTGAGGATTATGAGATAATGAACTTGCCCACATGGATCACGACGGAGAATAAAATCGGCATCATGAAGGATTACGTGCTTGATCTTGAGTTCACCATCCTGCCATCGGCACCCATGGGCATACACCCCGTCTATCTCTACGTGGGCGACAGATTGGGCATCACAAGGGTGATGAAGATGGAAGTCATCGTGACGGGCGACGACCCGAACTGGGCTGTTGACCCCAACCTCTACGAGAGCAACATGATCGTCATCGGCCAACTCTACACGGGTGACAAGGTGTGCGAGTATGAGCGTTCCTACATCGCCGCTTTCGACCAGATGGGTGAATGCCGTGGCGTGGCTCATCCGCAGTATGTGGAATCGCGCGATGCTTACTATCTGACCATGAACATCTACGGCGCGTCAAGCACGGAAATCAGCACGGGCAAGCGCAGGCTCTACTTCAAGATGTATGATGCGGAGAAGGGAATCATCAGCCCGCTCGTGCAAATCACCATGCCTGACGGCACTGTGGCCGACACCTTGGGGTACTCACGCGAGGCGTTGTATGGGTCCTATGACCAACCGGTGCTCTTCAAGGCGCTGGAAGCCGTGGAGCAGTTGGCCAAGTTGGAGCGCGGGTGGAACTGGAAGTCGATTTATGTCCAGACACCAAGCACGGCCATCGGCGACGTGATGCCGAAGGAGGCCTCCAACGTCAACAATATCCTATTTGTGAAAAGCCAAGACTCCTTCTGTACAACGAAGAGTGGCGCCTTCATAGGTGAGTTGACGGACCTGCATCCAGGACAGATGTACAAGATAAATGTCAAGAAAGACATGACCTTGAACATCGTAGGAGCGCCCATCGACGTCGCGGTCACCTCGCAGACGATACACCACGACTACAACTGGATAGGCACGCTCTCCTCCGAGGTGATGTCGCCCGCCGTGGCATTCGCTGACCTCAAGCCTGAGAAGAACGACATGGTGAAGAACCGTACGGGATTCAGCATGTACAGGGGCGACGGTGTCTGGGAAGGTGTGTTGCAGAGCATCATCCCGGGTGAGGGATATGTTTACTATTCCAAGGCTAAGAATGACAAGACCTTCCACTATCCGAAGTTGGGAACGCAGTCGTCGCACAGCCCGGCATACCATGCGCCGGAGGCACCACACCGCTCGCCTGCCGTGCACTACACTCCCGTCGACCCCTATACTTTCCCCGACAACATGAGTGTGGTGGCCGTGGTGGTGCGTGACGGCCAGCGCCTTGCCGATGCCGAGGTGGGAGCCTTCGTCGACGGTGAGTGCCGCGGAGCCATCCGCGCCAACGAGGGCAGCGAATACTACTTCCTCACGGTGATGGGCTCGTCGGCCGACGACCAGAACCACATTGTGGAGTTGCGAGTCTTCGCCGACGGCACTGAGTATGTCGTGGACCGAAAGAACACGTTCATCAACGACCTCGTTCTGGGCGACCTTGACAACCCATACGTGCTCGACCTTGACGATGCTTCCGGCATCAAGGTGGTCTATGCCGACGACCTCGACGACGACGGTTGGTACACCCTCCAGGGTTACAAGTTGAAGAAACGGCCCACCAGGCGGGGCGTATACATCCACCATGGAGAAAAGGTCATCGTGGAATAAGTGAAAATGACTGAAAAAGCCTGAAAGCACATCGCTTTCAGGCTTTTTTTTGGATTACAATTGACTTCCGCTCCGCACGTCTACCTACGGTTCTGTCAGAACATTTAAAACGCCAAGGATGTTAAGGCGGCATAAACGCCAGGAATGTTCAGGCGGATAATGCTGACAGATTACAATTGACTTCCGTTACACACGTCGACCTACGGTTTCGTCAGAACATTTAGAACGCCAAAAATGTTAACATTTTGGAAATGGAATGTGGGAAAAGATGAAAACACAGACCGTCTTTTCTGCTATGGCACTACTTTGGAGGTGAACTGATAGCCATCCCATTCCAAGAGTTCGTTCCAACGGTCTCCACCGCCGGCGGCGGAGACACGGATGTTCTTGCCTTTGCGCGGGAGAAAGAAGACGCTCAAGCCGTCGCCATCATACAAGGCACCGATATCTTCTGGGTAAATGAACCTCATCACCCTCTTGGCATTGTCGTAAACGAGGAAGTTGGTTCCTGCTGTCGATCCATAGTCGCCATTTATCTTCCAGATGGCATTGGAGCAAACCATTTTGTGCTTGCCATCGGCACAATTCCAAAAACACATCTCAAGCACGATGGTGTCATTCTCCTCCGTGTTGATTTTCTCATAACACATATAGCCGTTCTTGACATCAGCAATGACACTCACATTGTCGCCAAGGTCTTTTTTCTGCAAGAATCGCTTCCATGCCTCGTATACATCGACATAAAACTCCTCCTTCCCCTTTTGGTAATCCAGAAAGGCGGTGGCAAAATCAGTGATGGTGGGGCGGCTGCCTTGGTATTTCACAGAAATCTTGTCCAAATCGGGGTAGTCAGGATATTCGAATGCTTGAGCAGCCATCTCTCCCGACCACGCAAGTGAGATCAAAAGAATCACTGCATACTTGAAATATCTCATATTCAGGTTTTGGGTTTCAGAGTGTTTTTAAGGTGGTCATCAATATCTTCGATCATCATCTACCTTCTTCCTCCCATGAAGAGGTAGGTGGTGAAGGGCAGTTTGGTGCGCATCAGCCAATAAACGAGGAGGCTTAGGGCCAGGGTGATGGCGATGGCGAAGAGGTAGATGAGCAACAGGAGCCACCAGGAATGGGGCGTGAAGAAGCCGGCTCCCAGAAGAGCCATCAGGCTTCCAGAGATGAAGAAATGGAAGGCATAGACGAAGAAACTGGCGTTGGAAAGCGACATGTCCTGTACGTACCACGTGCCAGACCTCACCATGTTTGTCGTGAGCGACATGCCGAAGATGATGGCGAACACCGCCTCAAGGTGATAAATGAATTGGCAGGGTATCCAATGCTCGAGGCCGATGAGTACCAGAAGGAGGATGAAACTCGGCAGGACGTATGGCAGCATGGCCACGATGAACTCTTTCTTGCGTATGCCGTAGTAGGCGCCGTAACTGAAGAAGAGCCAGCATTCGGGGTTCAGACCCGTCACTTCGGGGATGTAGCCGAAGCCGAAAATGATGGCGAGGAAGAGGACATAGCGCACGATGGGCCGCTTGCCGGCGAGGATGATGAACCCTTTCACCAAGAAATAGACAAGTGGAGAGCACACCATCACCACCATCAGGTCGCGCATGAACCATAGCGGAACGTCGATGGGTGCCGCAATGGCGCTGCCGCCTCCTTTCACCAAGGAGATGTCCCAGAAGGATTTGAGTCCGTCGAGGAAACTCATCTGGTCCATGGGGATGCCGATGACGGGCACGCGGTTGGTGAATAGCCCCACGATGATGGCGAGCAGTAGGAGCAGCAGGTTCCACAGGAAATAGGGCACGAGTAGCGACTGCACGCGCCGTGCCAACTTCCCCAGGTAGATGTCAAGCGAGAACTTTCCCGTCTTGAAGAAGAGGTAGCCGGAGATGAAAAAGAAGAAGGGGATGGCGATGGTCGCCACGCGCTGTGAGACCATCTCGATGAACTTGCTCGCATATGGTACGGAAGCCCACTCCCCACCCAGCGTGGTGATGTCGCAATGGATGGTCAACACCAGCACGATGAGCGGGAAACGCAGAAACGCGATGACTTTTGACTGTAGGTCGGTGGGCCTCATGTGATATGGGTGAAAGCGCCGGAAAGGCGGTTATGCAAACACAGTCAGCCTCGCTCGGCGATGAGACGTTCGGCCATGGCGCGGCCAAGGGCCTCGCATTGTGCACGTGTCACGTCGTTGATGGCTTGTTTCATCTCCACCGGTTCGCCCACGGCTTCGAAATGCAACGCCGTGTCGTTCCATTCCTTGATTTTCGCCACGGCCTTGCTTGCCCATCCGAAACTGCCGAACCAGCCGATGAGGCGGTCTTTCATATCCTTGTGGGCCAACTCGGAGAGCAGCACGTCCATCTCGTGGTAGAGGCTGGTGTTGTAGGTGGGTGCTCCCACGATGAGGGCCTTGTAGCGGAAGATGTCTCGAAGGATATAGGAGTGATGAGTCTTCGACACGTTGTAGATGACGATGTTCTTGATGCCTGCCTGGCTGGCTGCATTGGCGATGATTTCAGCCATGCGCTCGGTGTTGCCATACATCGTGCCGTAACAGATGACGATGCCCTCCTCGCTGTCATAGCGGCTGAGGCGGTCGTAGATGTCGATGACCTTGCCGATGAAGTCGTGCCACACGGGGCCGTGGGTGGCGCATATGTAGTCGAGTTGGATGCCGGCGAGTTTCTTCAACGCGTTTTGCACGGGTGTGCCGTATTTTCCGACGATGTTGGAGTAGTAGCGCACCATCTCCAACCAGAACGTGTCGCAGTTGATCTCGCTGTCGATGATGCCGCCGTTCAGGGCGCCGAAGCAGCCGAAGGCGTCGCCGGAGAAGAGGACGTGGCTGCTGCTGTCGAGCGTCACCATCGTCTCTGGCCAGTGCACCATGGGTGTGAGCACGAAGGTGAGCTCACGGCTGCCGAGGCTGAGGGTGTCGCCGTTCTTCACCTCTACGTCGTCGGGTGATGCCACGCCGTAGAAGCCTTGCATCATGCCGAAGGTCTTCTTGTTGCCCACCACGCGGATGTCGGGGTAGTATTTCTTGATGAGGGCGATGGACCCGCTGTGGTCGGGCTCCATGTGGTTGACCACGAGATAGTCGATGGGGCGGTCGCCGATGACCTCGCGGATGTTCTCCAAGTACTGTGTGAAGAAGTCCACTTCGACGGTGTCGATGAGACATGTCTTTTCGTCGACGATGAGGTATGAGTTGTAGGAGACGCCGTTGGGGAGGGGCCACAGTCCTTCGAAGAGGGCTTTGTTGCGGTCGTTGACGCCTACGTAGTAGATGTTGTTGGTGATTGCTTTCATTGGGTGTGGTTTTTGATGTTTGTGGGTGATGTCCCGGATGGCTTACCACTCCAGGTAGGTGTCTTTCTCTCCTTTGGCGTCTTCTGCCATCTCTGCTCCGAACTCCAGGGAGATGGAGTTGTCGATGCTTTGGCAACAGTTGGCGGAGAACATCTGGGCCCAGTGTATGATTTTGTCCCAGATGCGAGCGGGCAGGCCCCTGTCGAGGGCCTCGCGGGTGATGCCGTAGCGCATGAGTCCGTAGACGAACCCGGCGTTGAAGTTGTCGCCGGCGCCGATGGTGCTCACCGTCTGTGTCTGGATGATGGGGAAACTCTTCTTGATGCCTCGGGTGGCGCGGAGTTCCACGTTCTTCACACCGTTGGTGCAGATGAAGTTCTTGCAGTAGAACGACACCTCGGCGTTGTAGATCTTGTCGGGGTCTTCCTTGTTGTAGAGCACGCGGAAGTCGTCGACGCTGCCACGGACGAAGTCGGCGTATTCCAGGTTCTCCAACAGGTTCGGGGTGATTTTCATCACCTCGTTCTTGTGTGACGGGCGGAAATTCACGTCGTAGTAGAGGATGGCGCCGTGGTTGCGGGCATAGTCGAGGAAACCGAGGACCTGGGGACGTATCACGGGGTTGACGGCATAGTAGGAGCCAAACATGACGATGTCGTCTTGGTTCACCTCAGGGCAGACGAACTCCAGTTGGTCGTGGCTGTGGTCCTTGTAAAAGAGGTATTCCGCCTCGTTGTTCTCATCGAGGAAGGCCAGCGAGATGGGCGACTTGCTCTCGGGGTAGACATGCATCTCGTCGGTGTTGACGTGGTTGTCCTTGAGGAACTTGATGATGTTCTTGCCTACACGGTCGTTGCCAGCCTCACTGATGAAGGATGTGTTGACACCAGCCCGGCCGAGCGAGATGATACCGTTGAAAACGGAGCCGCCTGGCACAGCTCCGATGGGTTGCTCGTTTTTGAAGATGATGTCGAGCACCGTTTCTCCTATTCCTATTACTTTGCGCATAAGTATTCTGTTTTGGATGCAAAGATAAGACAAAAAACCGAATAAGCGAGTAAAAAGCAAATATAATTTGTTTTTTTGAGCAAGAGGTTTTTATCCAAATCGAGTGGAAAGCAAAACAAAAGACAAAGTTTTTGTTTTGCTTTCTGGAGATGGATGTAGGGGATATTAGGAGCAAGCAAGTTTTAGGAGCAAGTTAGGAGGTGTTAGGAAATTCAAGGCTTCTTCTTCTCTCTTAAGACCTCCTGTTCTCTCCTAAGACGAAGAAATAAAGCCTAAAATTTGGTGAAAAGGAAAAGAAACCATACCTTTGTCAACGTCTCATAAAAAGAAACCAACAATCATCCTCTTCACATCCTTTTGTCACAAATGCGAAGATGTGAAAAGACAAATCAAAACCCTTCCAAATGAAAAAAGATGCTGTAATCATACTATCCGGCGGAATGGACTCCGTCACCCTTCTCCATGACCAGCATGAGCGCATCGCCCTGGCCGTCACCTTCGATTATGGAAGCAATCACAACAAGCGCGAGGCCGCCTTCGCTGCCCTTCACTGCAGCAATCTTGGCATTGAGCACCTTGTCATACCCCTCGACTTTATGGGCAAGTATTTCAAGTCGTCGCTCCTTGAAGGGGCCGATGCCATACCCGTGGGCGACTACGCCAAGGAGAACATGCTCTCCACCGTTGTGCCTTTCCGCAACGGCATCATGCTCGCCATCGCCTGTGGATTGGCCGAAAGCCGCGGCCTAACCCGTGTGATGATGGCCAACCATTTTGGCGACCACGACATCTATCCCGACTGCCGTAGAGAGTTTGTCAACCCCATGTCGGAGGCCATGAAAGCCGGCACCTACGCCGGGGTGGAGGTGCTCGCCCCTTACACAGACATCAGCAAGGCCGACATAGCCCGCATAGGGAAGCGTTTGGGCATCGACTATGCCCTCACTTACTCCTGCTACAAGGGCGGGGAGCACCACTGTGGCCAATGCGCCACCTGTCGCGAGCGCAAGGCTGCCTTGGAAGAGGCCGGCATCGAAGATCCCACCATTTACGAACAATAGCCTTCTGTTCTCTCCCAAGCCCTCCTGCTTGCTCTTAAAACTTCCTAAGACCAACTAATGTTGTTTCTTGCTTTCGCTGCTCCAAAATTTGGCTTTTCACTCGCTTATTCGTATCTTTGCCACCATGAACTACAACACATACACACTGTCGAACGGACTGCGGGTCATCCATCTCCGTGATGCTTCGCCCGTGGTGTTCTGCGGCTATGGCGTGAATGTCGGCGCGCGCGACGAGGCTCCCGGCGAGGAGGGACTGGCCCATTTCTGCGAACATGTCAGTTTCAAGGGCACCAAGCGGAGGCGCCCCCTCCAAGTGCTCAACTGTCTGGAGCGCGTGGGCGGCGACCTCAACGCGTTCACCAACAAGGAAGACACCGTGTATTATGCCGCCTTGTTGAGAGACCACCTGCCAAAGGCTGTAGACCTGCTCACCGACATCACCCTGCACAGCACCTATCCGCAGAGTGAGATAGACAAGGAGGTGGAGGTGATATGCGACGAGATAGAGAGTTACAACGACTCACCCGCCGAACTCATCTACGACGAGTTTGAGAACGTGGTGTTCCAGGGCCATCCCCTCGGACATAACATCCTCGGCGACGCCGCACGCGTGAGGGCTTTCACAACAGCCGACGCCCTGCGCTTCACACAACGCTTCTACCGACCGGCCAACATGGTGTTCTTCGCCTATGGCGACATCTCCTTCTCACGATTGGTCAAACTCTTGGAGAAAGCCACCAGCGACTTCCCCGCAGCCACTCCCGAACTGCCTGATTTGGAGGAGAAACAGCCTGTGCTGCCCGATTACCACCCCGCTGTCATCGAGCACCAACGTGCCACACACCAGGCGCATGTCATGATGGGCAACCGCTCCTATGGCATACACAGCGACAAGCGCATCGCCCTCTACCTGCTCAACAACATCCTCGGAGGACCCGGGATGAATGCGAGGCTCAACCTCTCGTTGAGGGAGCGCAACGGATTGGTGTATACCGTGGAGAGTTCCATGTCAAGTTATAGCGACACGGGGGCGTGGAGCGTCTATTTCGGCTGCGACCACCATCACGTGGAGAAATGCATCCGGCTGGTGAAGCACGAACTCAAGAAGATGATGGACCGTCCGATGACCGCCACACGGCTGGCGACCGCCAAGCGACAATTGAAGGGGCAGATAGGCATCGCATGCGACGCCAGGGAGAGTTTTGCTCTGAGTTTCGGCAAGAGTTTCCTGCATTACGGGTGGGAGCGCGACGTGGAACGTCTCTACCAGAACATCGACGCCGTCACTCCGGAATTGTTGCAGGAAGTGGCTCAAGAAGTGCTCAATCCCGAATCACTCACCACGCTCAAGTTCTTGTGATTCAAATACCAATACCTACAACAACCTACAACGACCTACAACAACCTATAACAACCTACAACGACCTATAACAACCTACAACAACCTAAAATAATGGAATACGACACCAAGGGAAAAGTGTTGAAAAAGCCCGTGGAATGGCAGAAACTATACTTCTACCGCAAGAGTGATGCCATATACCAGTTGACGGTAGAGTTCTGTCGTCGATACCTTCCACCTTATGGAGACCGTACGGTAGACCAGATGATACAAGCCGCCCGCAGTGGAAAACAGAACATTGTGGAAGGGAGTGAAGATGGACAGACCAGTTCGGAAATGGAGATCAAACTGCTCAATGTCGCCCGTAGTAGTCTGCAAGAACTTTCTTCTGACTATCACGACTACCTGAACAATCATCACCTCACTCTTTGGGCAACTGACAGTCCACGTCTTTTGCGCCTTCGTCAATTCTGTCATTCACACAACGACTACAGTGATTATTCACCGTTTGTTGACAAGATGACCGATGAAGAGATGGCCAACATGGCCATCACCCTTTGTCATCAGACCAACAAAATGATGTGTGCTTATCTACAATGGTTAGAGCGCCGTTTTGTAGAAGATGGCGGTATAAAGGAACGCATGCACGCTGCTCGCACCGGCTATCGTAAAGCACAGGACAACCACCTACAAGCCTTGGAGGCAGAAAACCAGCAGTTAAAAGCCGAAAACCAACAGTTAAAAGCCGAAAACCAACAGTTAAAAGCCGAAATAGAATCTTTAAAAAAGAGATTGAAAGAACAGGAAGAAATAAATAGGAGGTTATAGGGGGTAGGTGATAATAGGTTATTTTTAGGTGGTTATAGGATCTCCTAAATCTACCTATTTCTACCTATCTCTACCTATCACTACCTATCTCTACCTATCACTACCTATTTCTACCTAAAACCACCTATCACCACCTATCCATCATGCAAAAACCTATAGGAAAAACACGCTTTCGTTTCCTTCGTTCATCAGTAGGTCGAGGATGCTTAGGTTGGGCAGGAAACCGTGTTTCTGTTCAAACACCTGATAATAACGGCGTGGCGTGAATGATGCATCTGGCAGTGGATGCTTCGGGCGGATGACATCGCGGAAATCATCCAAAGTTTCTAAGGACCCTGATGTCTTTGAGGCCCCTAAACTCTCCACCCCTCCAAGAGCCATGAAGTTCTCTTTGCTCTCATAGCGCTCCGTGTGCTTGATATGGGGGCGTATGTCGAGCAGTTCGCATATCTTCTCCATGATGGCCTCGTTGAAGTCCACCAGGAACTCCCATCTCCGCTCGAAAAACGGCGCCAAGTCGTCGGCATAGAACTCAAAGAAGGGCGACTCGCCGTAGGCGCTGCGGATGGCGTTCCAATGGAGGCGCCGCCATTCGCCGTGGTCGCTGATGCGCATGTCGCGCGTGAGTGGCGACGTGCCGTCGTGGACGACGGGCACGGTGAGCGTCAGCGGACCGTGGGTGGCGGCGATGACACACCGGTTGCGGTAGGTCTGCTTGATGAAGCTGTCGTGACGCTCCAGCCACACCGTATCGTAACGGTGCAACTTCTGATACCACTGCACGGGACCGAAATAGGTGGTGGAAAGCAAACAGGCTGCCATGGCGAAGCGTCTTTTGCGAGTTGTGCGTTCTTGCAAAAGAACCTTATTCCTTGTAATTGTCGAGACCCTCTTTCAGGAACTTGAGATACTCGTCGACATCCTCCTTGTAACTGAAGGAACGGGCGAGGGGATTGCCGTCGTTGTCCACCAGGACATAGAGCGGCTGGGTGAGGTAGCCGAACTTCATCTCCTCCAGGTAGCTCCATTTGTCACCAACGGTGCGCAGGGTGCGCTTCTTGCCGTTGTATTCCACCTCGACGGGTTCCTTGAGCGGTGTCTTGTCGTCGACGAAGAGGGAGATGAGCACGTAGTCCTTGTTCAGGCGGTCGGCCACCGTGGGGTCGGTCCACACGGCGATTTCCATCTTGCGGCAGTTGACGCAGCCGAAACCGGTGAAGTCGAGCATCACGGGCTTGCCATTTGCCTTGGCGACGGCCATGCCTTCCTCGTAGTTGGTGTAGGCGGCGCGCACCTCCTTGGTGTTGAGGTTGAAGTCCTGCGTGTAGAGGGGTGGGGAGAAGGCGCTGACGGCGCGGCAGGGAGCACCCCACAGGCCGGGGAGCATGTAGACGGAGAAGGCGATGGACGCCAGTCCGAGCATGATGCACAGCACGGGCATCGCCTTGCGCTCCTCGCCGTCGCTCTGGAACCTCAAGACTCCGATGAGGTAGAGGCCCATGAGGAAGAAGATGGCTATCCACAGCGAGAGGAACACCTCGCGGTCGAGCAGGCGCCACCCGTAGGCCAGGTCGGCCACGGAGAAGAATTTTAGCGCGAAGGCGAGTTCGATGAATCCCAGCACCACCTTGATGATGTTCATCCACGACCCCGACTTGGGTGCTTGCTTCAGCCAGGTGGGAAAGAGGGCGAAGAGGGTGAAGGGCAGGGCGAGGGCGATGGCGAAGCCGAGCATGCCGATGGCCGGCCCGAGCCAGTTGCCGGAGGTGGTGCTCTCCACGAGGAGCAGTCCTACGATGGGTCCGGTGCAAGAGAAACTGACGAGTGTCAGCGTGAAGGCCATGAGGAAGATGGAGAGCAGTCCGCTTGTGGACGATGCCTTGCTGTCCACCTTGTTGGTCCACGAGGAGGGCAGGGTGAGTTCGAACCATCCGAAGAAGGACAGGGCGAAGACGACGAGCAGGAGGCAGAAGAAGATGTTGAAGACGGCGTTGGTGGCCAGATTGTTGAGCATGTCGGCACCGAAGATGGCGGTGACGAGGAGTCCCAGCGCAAGGTAGATGACGATGATGGAGATGCCGTAGGTGATGGCGTCGCGCAAGCCTTTCCGCTTGTCCTTGTTGCGCTTGAGGAAGAAACTGACCGTCATGGGGATGATGGGCCACACGCAGGGGGTGAAGACGGCGAGCAGTCCGTAGAGCAGTCCCATGAGGAAGATGTAGAGCCATGAGCGGTCGGAGATGTTGCCGCCGTTGAGGGTCTTCAACTCGTCGACGGAGGGTTGCCACCATTTGTCGGCGGAGGAGGCGACGAGGGCGCTGTCCACGACGGTAGTCGCGACGGTGTCGGCGTTCTCTGCGATGAGAGTGCCGGTGGTGTCTGCCGGGACGGCCGCTGCGGCGAGAACGGCTGCCGGGGTGGCCTCGGCTGCTGCTGGTTGTTCCTTGGCGGCTTCCTCTTTCTTCGGTTCGGGTGTCGGGGCTTCCTCAGGGCCTTTGCCGGTGTAGTCGAACTCCACTGTGGAAGGCGGCATGCACATTTGGTCGTTGCATGCCCCGTATTCCAGATAACCCTTCACATGGTAGGTCTTTCCCGTCACCTTGTATTTTTGGATGAAGGTGACGTTGTTCTCGAAGTAGCGCACCTTCATCTCAAAGATTTTGTCGTCCTCGGCGATTTCCTTGCCCTGTTTCACCAGACCACCCATGGGCGCGGCGCCCTCGGCCACTTCGGTATGCATCACGGCAGACTGAGGCCCTCCAGCGGGAAGGTCGGTGGAATAGACGTGCCAGCCCTTGTCGATTTTCGCGGTGAACACCACGTCGACCTCGGTGGGCGACACCTGTTTCTGCTGCACGGTGAAGTTTACTGGCGCCTGGGCGTGGCAGAACGTGGCGACCATGGCCAGCCACAAGGCGGCGAAGAGCCACCTTGAGATGCTTGGAGTCATTCTTTCTCTCATGTATGTCTTACTTTTCAATCTTGTCAGGTGATGGGAAGGGGGCGGCTATTCCGCCGAGGCTTTCTTGCCGGTCATGATGTCGAGCACGTAGCGGTCGGTGATGTCCATGCCACGGCTGCCGATAGCCGTCAGGTTGTGGATGCTGCGGTCCACGTCTTCGTCGATGATGCCCTCCACAGAGGTCACCGACTTGTTTTGGATGGCGAGCATGGCACTCATCACGGCGGTGCTCACGGCGGTGGTGAGTTTCAAGGCGCAACTGGGCTTGGCTCCGTCGCAAATCATCCCCGTCAGGTTGGCAATCATGTTCTTCACCGAGGAGCACACCTGGTCGAACGACCCGCCCATCAGGTAGGTGATGCCCGTGCTGCTCCCCGTGCTCGCTACCACGCAGCCGCAGAGGGCGGAGAGCGGACCGAGACTCTGCTTGATGTAGATGGCGGTGAGGTTGCTCAGCGTCAAGGCGCGGATGAGTTCCTCCTCGGTGTTGTGGTTCTCCTTGGCGAACACCACCACGGGCATGGTGGTGCAGATGCCTTGGTTGCCGCTACCGCTGTTGCTCATCACGGGAATCATCGCCCCGGCCATGCGGGCGTCGCAGGCGCAACTGGTGACGGAAAGAATCTTGGAGAAGATGCTCTCGCCCATGATGCCCTTGCCCAGCGGGCTGCACAGGGTCTTGCCCAACTGATGGCCGTAGTTCTCGCGCAAACCGTCGGCGGCGGCTCGCTCGTTGAGCCGCTTGGCTTCGAGGATGAAACGGATGGTGTCGAGGTCGGTCGTGGTGGCGAAGTCGTACACCTTGCGCATGGAGAGGCATACGCCGCACTCGAGTTCTTCCTCCTCGGTGCGTTGCGAACGCATGTCAAGTTGCACGTCGGCGTCGCGGCGGAGATAGACGAAGGAGGTGTGATGTCCCTTGATGACGGCCTCGCCCTCATGGCTGTTGCCACGGCAGATGGCGCGGATGTAGAGTTTGTCGGGGTCGTCCTCTTCTAAACGTATGGTGATGCGCCCTTCGTCGACAAATTTCCGCCCGCGGGCGACGGCGGCGTTGTCGCTGTCCTTCAACACTTCCAACTGATACTCGGAGCGGCCCACGAGGGCGCCAAGGGCCACGGCGATGGGAAGGCCGATCATCCCAGTGCCGGGAATGCCTACGCCCATGGCGTTCTTCAGGATGTTGGCGCTCAGACTCAACTCCACCGTCTCTGGTTCGTAACCGAGCAATTCGCGGGCACGGGCCACGCACAACGCCACGGCGATGGGTTCGGTGCATCCCACGGCGGGTACCACCTGCTGCCGCATCAAGGCCACAATGGCCTGTGTATCTTCTCTTGACAACATATCCGTCACATTTTTATGCAAAATTAGCAATTATTCATCGTAAAGAGTCACTTTTCGATGGAAAAAAGTTGCCTTATTGAAAAATTAGCACTAACTTTGCAGCCGAATCATTGAACTACGCAACAAAAGGAATTGGATTCCGACACGAGTAAATGTCGGAATTCATCATTTTTTTGCATCCAAAACAAATGGATTAACTTTAAAAAAACAAATACCATTATGACCTACATGTCGCAAGAAGGCTATGATAAATTGATAGCCGAACTACAACGACTGGAGTCCATCGAGCGACCGAAAGCATCGGCTGCCATCGCCGAGGCACGTGACAAAGGGGACCTCAGCGAAAATTCAGAGTATGACGCCGCCAAGGAGGCTCAGGGACACCTGGAGGACAAAATCAACAGGCTGAAAATAGCCATCTCGGAGGCAAAAATCGTGGACACGTCACGCCTGAGCACCGACGCCGTGCAAATCCTCTCGAAGGTGGAGATGACCAACCTCACCACCAAGACGAAGATGACCTACACCATCGTCAGTGAGAACGAGGCCAACCTGGCCGAGGGAAAAATCTCCATCAAGACACCCATCGCACAAGGACTGCTCAACAAGAAGGTGGGCGACGAGGTGGACATCAAGATCCCAAGGGGAACCATACGCCTGAGAATCGACAAAATCTCCATCTGAGAATCGGGCATCCAAAATGATGCGTCCCGTTAACACAGCGTACAGCAATTCTCTAATTCGTGATAAAGAGATAAAGCAGCGTATAGCAATTCTCAAAATCTCCAATTCGTGATAAAAAATTCAAGACCATGACCATTTTCTCCAAAATCGCAGCAGGGGAAATCCCCAGTTACAAATGTGCAGAAAGCGACAAGTTCTACGCTTTCCTCGACATCAACCCGCTCGTGAAAGGACACACGTTGGTCATCCCCAAGCGCGAGGTGGACTACATCTTCGACCTTGAGGATGATGAACTGGCTGAAATGCAGGTGTTCGCCAAAAAGGTGGCCATCGCCATCAAGAAGGCCTTCCCGTGTGTCAAGGTGGGACAAGCCGTCTTGGGACTGGAGGTGCCTCACGCCCACATCCATCTCATTCCGATGCAGAGCGAGAAGGACATGCTCTTCTCCAATCCCAAACTGAAACTTTCCAACGAGGAATTCAGCGAGATAGCAGCGAAAATCAGGGAGGAGTTCAAATAAACTCCTCGCCCAGTTTCAGCTGCACTTCGTTGACAAACTTTTTTATCTGTGCTGATGAGTCTTCTTTCTTGCAGATCATCAGCACATTTTCGTTTTCCACGATGATGTAGCCATCCAGTCCGCTGAAGACGCCGAGGCGGCCCTTTGGCAGTTTGATGATGTTGTCGTGGCATTCGTCCATCATCACCTCACTGTCGAGCACCACGTTGTCGCCTGGTACGCGACTCTCGGCCTCGTAGATGGAATGCCACGTGCCAAGGTCGGCCCAGCCGAAGTCACACTGCATCACAAACACATCGTCGCTGTGTTCCAACACGCCGTAGTCGATGGAGAGGTTGGGGAACAGCGAGAAATAGTCCCACACCAGGCGAGCCTCCTCGTCAATGCGCTCGTTGACGTGCCCGTCGATCTCCAATTGCCGGAAGAGGGCGGGCATGATCTGTTTGCAATGGTCGAGAAGGTGGCGGGCGCTGGAGACGAAGATGCCGGTGTTCCACAGGAACTCGCCGCTCTCCATGAACAGCATGGCGAAGTCACGCTCGGGCTTCTCGGAGAAAGACTTCACGGTGAACATCCGCCCGTTGTCGCAAGTGTCGCAGGGGTCGCCCATCTGGACGTAACCATAGCCGGGTTCGGAACGTGACGGACGGACGCCCATGGCGATGATGCCGTCGTGGGTGGACACGAAGTCGAGCGCTGTTGCGACATTGCTCACGAAGGCCTCTTGGCGGAGCACTGCCTGGTCCGACGGGCTGATCACCACGCGGGCGTCGGGGCACCGTTGCAGGATGCGGTAACACGCCCACGTCACACTCGGTGCCGTGTTGCGGTTCACCGGCTCGCCAAGGAAGTTCTCTTCCGGCACCAGCGGCAACTGTTCGCGAGTGATGGGTGCGAAGTCATCGTTAGTGGTAACATAGATGTTCTCGGGGGGTATGAGTTCGGCGACACGGTCATAGGTCTGTTGCAATAGCGTGCGACCTACGCCAAAAAGGTCTACAAACTGCTTGGGGTGGTCGTAACGGCTGCAGGGCCACAGTCGGCGGCCTCTGCCACCCGCCAGGATCACGCAGAAATTCTTCGAATCGGTTGGCATGGATAGCATAGATTTAAAATACGCGACATTTATATATCCTTAAAACGGAAAAAACAACTTTTTAGTGTTTTTACTCCCATTAAAAAACCGCTAAAAATGCAAAATATTGCCCACTCATCCATTTCCTTCACTCATAAGAACAACTTTTTGGTGATTTTTCCGTGTCCACTTTAAAAAGTCTTTTAGAATGGCCGTACCCCGAATGGTATCCCTTTCAAAGGCTCGTGCGCATCTCCCCGCTTTATACATGTCCGCCTGTCTTTAGTATTGCGGGCGTGGACGCCTGTAATATGCCAAATTACCGCCGTCTACACCTTTCCCTGCCCCATAAGAACAACTTTTTGGTGATTTTTCGCGTAAAAATTTGTCATTTCCAATTTTATGTGTACCTTTGCACCGCAAAAAGCCCAGATGGCGGAATCGGTAGACGCGCTGGTCTCAAACACCAGTGGGGCAACCCGTGCCGGTTCGACCCCGGCTCTGGGTACTTAGAACACCTTGTAAGTCGTTGATTTACAAGGTGTTTTGTTTTTCTGGGGTGTTAAAAAGGTGTTAATTTTAACACATGATAAGAAAATTGGTCAAAGAAACGAAAGAAGGGAACGGATGGAGCAGCGAGAACCATCAAGTTTGCTTGAATGGTCGAGTCGTGACAGACGAAGGCAAAGCCAATGAGAGAAAATAAAGAATTTCACTCTATCCGTTGATTCTTTCCTTTTCTCCTCATTTTTGACTAACTTTGTGCCGAAAAAATTTCTAATCGTCATATGGATAACGAACAGGAACAAGCGATAGACATCATTCAGCAGATGATGAACCGTTGCATTCATGACAAGCGTTGGGCACTTGAAGAAACTTTGGAGCGCAAGGCAGAAGTTATGACTCCCACAGAAATGGCAAAGATGGAGCGAAGCGAGTACATCCGCACACTGGATGAACTCGCAAACATCTATGCCAAGTATCCTGCCGTCCGTTCCATTAAGAACTATATGCACCTTTCCAACTTTCTTTGGGAAAGTACTTTTATTGAATCTTTGACAATGGGAGAAAAACGCAAATGGTTTCATTCCCAAAGTCTGGCCACTTACGATGACTTCTGCAAGGACAATTCTGTCTTCGACCAGGCATTACCCTACTTCTCCATCATATATCAAGTGGTCGTCAATGAGCAGTATGCAGACTTCCTCAAACAGAGAATAGAAGGCAGAGAGCAGAAATCATGGGAATTCGAAGTGCCAAGGCTGGAGATTAAGGAGACAGATACGAAGAAGGAGGATGGATGCCATCAACCTTCCACAATTGAAAATGCAGATCGATATACCTTTGAACATACGTTGACTGATGCTCAAATAGACAATTTGGTGGATTGTGTCAACGAAGTTCGAATGTTCAAAGGTTCAGAAATAACTTTTGAACAGCTCAAATCCATTTTCGACTGTCAGGCCACCACTCCTCTCAAATCCAAGAACAACCGACTTTTAGCTTTCTTTTTCGACCAACTGTCTAACCGCGAATACATTTCCGAGAACTGGCAAGTAGTTGTCGCGAAAAACCACCTTTTCCTTTCGCCGCAAAAAGATTCCTTCTTGAACCAAAACGATATAGCCACTGCCGTGCACGATGTTCGTGACACTCCCATCCAAGGCAGATTAGCTAAGATTGACCACTACATCAAGAATCTGAAAGCATATTCTGAATAGGAAAAGACCTTAAACAACAGAAAAAAGTTTAAGAATGGTTTAAGACCTTAAACATTCTCAAACAACTCTCAAACTTATCAACAATACTTTTGCCCTCGAATTCAAATCTCGGAGGGCGCGCACTCCTATTGTTTAATTTCTAAAAAGAATTTCGATATGGAAACGAAAAGTATTGAACAGCGCATCGAGGAACTGGAGTCCCTCGTGTATGCATCCAAGAACGTGCTGAGTTTCGAGGAAGCCAGCAAATTTCTCAACCTTTCAAAGAGTTATCTCTACAAACTCACCTCGGCTGGTCTCATCCCACACTACAAGCCCCAGGGAAAGATGATCTACTTCGAGAAAAGCATTCTTGAAGAATGGCTCCGTCAGAATCCTGTCAAAACCCAGGCGCAGATAGCCCAGGAAGCACAGAAATACCTATTCAACCGCAAGTAAGGCCATGGAAGCACAGAATCATAACAATCTTATGCAGCAGATGACCCGTGACGAATTCCGCGTCATCTGGCAGTCCATCCATCTGAAAGTGACCGATGTGTATGCCGTGCCACCCGAAATACTTCGGGTGAACGGCTCCACCATCGGAACGCTTGGCAATTTTAGTGCATCAACAGGAAAGGCAAAAAGTAAGAAAACTTTCAACGTCTCTGCCATCGTGGCAGCAGCACTCAGCAACAGCGAAGTGCTTTGTTATGCAGCCTCTTTCCCGAATGATAAGCGCAAAGTACTCTACATCGACACCGAACAGAGTAAGTATCATTGCCTAAAAGTGATGAAGCGCATACTCTGGCTGGCAGGTCAGCCGACCGACCAAGATTGTCCGAATCTTCTTTTCGTCGCCATGCGTGAGTATTCACCGGAGAAGCGTCGAGAACTCATTGACTATATGCTCTCCAATATAGAAGGTGTTGGATTGGTCATCATCGATGGAGTCCGTGACTTGATGTATGACATCAACAATCCAACAGAGTCCACCGAAATCATCAATTTGTTGATGAGATGGTCAAGCAGTTTCAATCTTCACATTCATACCGTACTGCACTTGAACAAAGGTGATGACAACACACGTGGACATATAGGAACCGAGTTGAACAACAAGGCCGAAACCGTATTGCAGATAACCAAGAGCCAGATGGACGCCAACGTCAGTGAAGTGAAGGCCATGCACATCCGCGACAAGGAGTTTGAACCGTTTGCGTTCCGTATCAATGATGAGTCTATGCCTGAACTGGTCGTTGGCTACGAAAGCCAGCAGAAGCAAGAACGTATTGCCCTCACAGACCTACCAGATGAGAAGCATCAGGAAGCCCTTGCTGTCACTTTCGACAATGGCGAGATCCACGGCTACAACAATCTGATTGATGCGCTGAAACGTGGATATACCGCCATCGGCTATGAACGTGGACGAAACACTTTGGTCACGCTTAACAAATGGCTGATGTCCCGTGAAGTTATCGTCAAACACGACAAGACATACAGTTTGGCACGGGGCATATATAAGGAGAACCAACATAAACCTAACCCTCAAAATCTCTTTGACGATGAACATTGAGCAAGCCAAACAAATCCGATTGGAGGATTTTCTTCTTTCCCTCGGTCATCTGCCAGTACGGCATAGCGGAATAAAAACCTGGTACTACTCGCCATTGCGTATTGAACGCACCCCATCCTTCAAGGTTAATACCAACCGCAATCTTTGGTATGACTACGGTTTAGGAAAGGGTGGCGGCATCATAGAACTGATGATGGAGATGCACCATACAAGGGACATTTCCCATATTCTTAAACTGTTAGTCAAGCAGTCGCCAGTTTCTATATCTATGCTATCAACCACTTTTCGACCACTACCTTCAGAACCTGTTTTCAAGAATGTGGAGGCGTTGCCACTTTCCAAGCCTGCCTTGTTGAAGTATTTGGCGGAAAGGTGTCTTGACATCGCCATCTGCCAAAAGTATTGTCGTGAAGTACATTACTCCATCAAAAATAAACGATACTTTGCTATCGGTTTTCCGAACCGGGCTGGTGGGTATGAGTTACGCAATCCCTTCTATAAGGGCTGTATGACTCCGAAGGACATCAGTATCATCAATACAGACGACCAGCAACATGAATGCTGCGTCTTTGAGGGCTTTGCTGACTTCCTTTCCTATCTGACCTTTCAGCAGCATAATAATTCTCCTTTCGGCAGCAACAGCCATCAAGACTTCGTTGTATTGAACTCGGTGAGCAATCTGCGAAAAGCGATACCTGTGCTTGCTGATTACGGCAGCATCCTAACCTTCCTCGACAATGACAAAGCAGGACAGGATGCCCACCAGAGAATAGCTACGGAATATGGTGATAAGGTGCAGAACATGTCCTTGTTTTTTCCTGATTTTAAGGATGTGAACGACTTCCTTTGCAAGTCGGGGCGATAGCCCTGTTTTTCTGTGAGTTCTATGCAAGAAGTGCCAATGTCGAACAAATTGCTTTGCTTCATGTCCGCTTATTGGCATTCTTGCAGACGCTCGCAGGCTCGCATCAGTTTATCATTTTATCAATCAAAACAAAAATGTCATGAAGAAGAACTCACAGATAAATAAAGCTGAAAAGACGCATTTGGAATGTCGTCTGGCATTCCGGGTAACGGCAAAAGAGAAAGAAAGAATTGTGGCCAAAGCCAGGCTATGCGCCATTTCCCAAAGTGATTACATCCGGCGTTGTGTTGTGGGACATAAACCCAAATTGCATCTTACAGAACGAGAAACGGCTGCTTTCATCAGTCTGGCAAATGCCCGTGGTGACATCGTTCATATCAAGAATGCTCTCAGCGGCAAGAGCCAGGACGAACTGTTACGCTATTTCCGCGATGCTAATTTTATGAACTACTGGATTATGGCGACCGACAAACTGGTCCGTCGTTGGTATGACATAGAACACCAATTATCCGAATAAGACATGATAGCAAAGGCAGAAAGCATTTCGCATGGAAGCATTTCCATCGATTACATCACCCGTATGGGGAAGGCAGAGATTGTAAAACTCAATCATCTTCCCAAGGATGTTGATGTAGAAGCTTGGTGGGCCCACATGCAAGCACACCAAATGAAATTCAGACACAAACGATCAAAAAACCGTCCGATGAAGAATTTCATGATTCGAATCGAGATCTCTCCTGCTCGGGAAGAGACAGAAGGTTTCACCCATGCAGACTGGGAGAAATTGGCTGATGATTTCATCAAGGCATTTGATGCCATTGATCTCTCAAAAATAGCAGACCGCAAATCTGCATCCCATACCAACATTGCCAATTCACAATATGTTGTTTCCCTTCATCGAGACAGCAAGTCGGGCATTGTCCATATGCATCTTGACTGTAACCGTATTGATATGGATGGCAACGTGAACGATGACCACTATATCGGGCGTCGGGCTACGATGGCCGCCAATGAGGTGACTCGACAGCGTGGATGGGTGCAGGCAGAACAGCGGTCTGAGGAAAACAAGGAGCGAATCACTCAGGACTGCATGGACACGCTCAGAGCCATATCAGTCTTTTCCTGGGAAGTCTATACACGGAGGCTTTCTACCAAAGGCTATGACTTGCAATTGCGCTGGGATTCCAATGGCGAGGTAAGAGGATATACCGTCCGTATGGGTAACTCCATCTACAAATCTTCTGAGCTGGGGAAAGGTCGGAACCTTGTTCCTTCCAAAATCGAAGCCACGTGGCGAAAATTGCATCCTGGTATTCCAAGTCACACCTATAATCATTATGGAAAAGGTGGAAAAACTGGCATCGCATCGGTAACACAGCCAAAGCCTATACCCAAAGCCGAACCTCAAATAAACTATCTTCGTGAGATAGATGTGGAGGGTCACACCTACAGCATAGAAATTCCAGATAAGGCTTATGATGCAATGAAGGATGAAATCGCAGGTTTCAAGGTGGACAATGGTATTGCTGAACATATCACTAACGTTGCCCTTTTGCTCTTCGCCAGCTACATTGATATAGCCACTTCTCTATCGGAAAGCATAGGTGGCGGTGGAACCTCTCCTTCCTCTGGTTGGGGCAAAAATGACGATGAAGATTGGGAATGGGCACGACGCTGCGCTCTGATGGCCCACTCTATGGTGATGAATCCGAAGCCAAAAGTTAAACGAAGTCACGGAAGATAAATCACGTCCTATGAAGAAGAAATATAACATCAACCAAGAAATACCTGTCCAGCCACCTATACAGGAGCCTGGAAACGCCAGTCCTCTTGAACACATGCTGAGTTCCATAGACCATCAGCACGAGTTCAGTGAGGAAGACAGAAGACTGACAGCTCAAATAGAGACAATCAAACTTCTGATATCCAAACTCGAAGGGTTTGCCACATCCAACGAGGAGACATGTGGCAAATTTGACGAACATGCCAATGCCATGTCATCGTTGGCCGATCATCTTGACGAGCAAACGGATAAGATGAAAACAATTGTCATTCCGGCAAAAGTGACCACCCAATCTTTGCGAGAGTTGGAGAAGTATGTCAATGACATCATCCAGAAAGAAAAGAATCTGCTGTCTCAACACCGGATTCTCCAAAAGCAGGAATGGGAGATTTGCAATGACCATCTCAAATCCATCATCCGTGATAACAAGGGTGTATGGCTATCAAACAAAGTGTTCTGGTGGGCCATTGGTATCTTTGAAGTGGCTGTGTGTCTCGCCATCTACTTTGGCGGAAACGCACTGATAAAAGCCATCCAATGACGACTCTCTAATAGCAAGAAGCCCAGCTGATCATACGAATCAGTTGGGCTTTTTCGAATAAAGTGGGATAAATCTCACTTAAAGTCACTTAAATTTCATTTTCTTCATTACTTTAAAAACGTCTGATAATCAGATGTTTAATAAAATATGGAGATAAAAATATACTCAAAAAGTTGTCTAAACTCGCTTAAATCTCACTTAAATCTCACTTAAATCTCACTTAAAATCGGATAAATGCCAAAGACGGTTTTCATCTGCCTCAATCAATCCGTTTTTGCGCATCTTTGTGAGTAAATTTCCAATTCTACCTAATTTTTGGTCTTCACTAAAATCTATCGGCAGTTTATTCCATAATAATTCATTGATTTGTTTACGGCTCAACATAGAATGGTCTTTGAGTGCTTTGATTATCCATTCTTGACACTCAGCATCATCAAAGCCTTTCCTTAAAGTGTACTCCACCTCCGTATTGGTGGCTTTTGCTATTCGCTTGGAAACATACAGGTGTGGCTTGCGCCCCTCTATCAGTTTTTTCTTTCGCAGCATCTTGATGGCCGCATCGCTGATGGGCTTTCCTTTCTGCACCTTGTCCAACAAGACCGCTGTTGTCAGGTCAATATCCGCATTCTCAATAAGCAGGAGGCTGTAATTCTCGTCTATCACATTGCCCGGGATGGTCAGTACAACATTGGAATCGTCGCTCTTGTCGTAATCGGGCATTGGCAGGAAGCGCTCTTTTTGTGAGACATACATCTTATGAATACCGAATCCCTCAGTGTCTATCATCTTGATGTTTGCCATTGCCTGGGCCAAGAAAGGATTGCGGTAATGTTTGGGTATGCGGTCGCCGGAGATATAATCTTCATATGTCCCATCAAAGAAACGCCCGCAATTCTGGAACTCCAGCTCGTTCTCACGCTCAATCACGATGATTCTGGCATTCTGTTGATACGACTGGTGGGCTATACAATTATGAAGAGCCTCAAGTATAGACTCACTATCATACTTCATCCCCTCGCTTGGAATCAACCTGTTGTTGGGGAATATCTTGAAAGGATAGTTCCGGATTTTATGCATCACCTCTGTAGTAGTCAAAAGGAATGGTATGGAGAACACCTGACCCACATTGTCCTTGGTAGCCAACCGCCAAACAATCTCGCCGATATGGTCAAGATAATGCACCGATTCGGGCTTGCCAAGCAACAAAATGGCAGCCTTTGTGATTTTTCCGTCTATCGTCAGCTTCGCCTTGTTCAAAAACACTTCATCACTCCATCCGTCAACCTCTTTCTTTAATTTTGGATAGTGCTCCTTGAAACCTTTGCGGGCTACTTCTATGGCTTCTTCGTCCAAATCAGCCACTGTGGCTCCGTTCACAATCTGCTTTGACCAATCCTCATCAACCGTCTGTCGACGGATTTCATCATATTTATTCATGTCAAGAGCCACCAAACTCTCACCCCTTCTGCCATAGAAATGTCCTTGCCAGGCGATGGGAATACCACGTGGGGCTGCCGGTATCTGGAATAGCAGCACACGTTTCCCCTCAACCATCAGTTCGATAATGTCACGAAACGTATTATTATCTGTGATATGCTGGGCAATGTCATGCTTCAACTTCTGCAAACTTTTGTCGCTGTTCTTATATGTCGTGCCAATGATCTCACGTGTCTTGTCATGCACTCCGAACACCAACCAGGCGAAATCCTTGTATCTTAAATTCGCCTCGTTGCTTAATGCCGAGAAGTATTTGCCCAAGTCATCGAAATCGAAACTATTCTCTGCTTTCTTGAACTCCACCACCTCGTTCTCTGGATAGTAACGGAGATTGTCGAATAATTTGCTTATATCTGTCATAGTCTATTTATTTTAAACAATAATCTCCCAGAAGCCACCTTTGTCGGGACGTAACAACTCATGGAGTTTTTCCGTATGCTGGTGAACTCCTTCTATTTTCCGAATCTTATCCAACACACCTATGGCTATTACCCCTCTATCAGCATTGGCAAATGCCACAATAGTCACAGCCAAAGCCTTCGACTCTATCTGAACGTTTTCGATAAGCCAAATGACCAAAGTAGAATTTACCCCAACTTTGGCATGGCGAGAAAACGTAGAATTGTCTTCAATGCTCTTGCAGTCAAATGTCTGGTCTTCCTTGCGGGTTTGTATTTCTTGTATGGTCATAATTATTCAATACAAATTTTCAAGGTTCTAAAAAGGCTGGAGTCCCTTCATCTTTAGGAGGGTTCATCTTAATCAGTTTTTCTATTAGATGCTGATTTGCAATAAGAGTTAAATCCATTTCAATGGGAGTTATTTGGAATATCATATATCTCATTCTTTGTGGGTTTGGATAACCCATCTGCAACAGCTCTTGTTTGGTCATCTCCTTATTACCTATTATGGAATATGCAGAGAGCATGTCTGGTTTCTTAAAATCATAGAGCAATAAAAGAGAAGTTTGTTCAAACATGTCTCGATACTTCTCCATCGAACCTTTCGTATCTCCTAATCTTACATTATATAAATTGTGAGAAACAATCCATTCAAGATGCTTTTTGTTCTTGCTGCAGCCCACAAGAATAGTCTTGTCACCACCAAAAAAGTCAATAATGTTCTGGTCAAAACGATTCCATTTGTA
>JAFZSL010000048.1 GCA_017619375.1 Prevotella sp.
ATGCCCAAATGGATACCTGCGAAATATTATGGGAAAGCCAAAAAAGAAAAGGTTTTCATACCCATTACTTTTAAATTGAAATAAGAAACGCCAAACCTTTCTGTATATGAAAAGAGGAAAAAAGATATGCAACACCCTCAAAGAGGTGCGCATGCAGGTGGCGAAGGCCAACGGCATCAAGTATGCACCCACGGAGTGCCGCTATGAGGGGGACTGTGCCGGTACCTGCCCGAAATGCGAGTCCGAGGTGCGATGGCTCGAACAACAGCTGCAGCTGCGACGCCAGCTGGGCAAGGCCGTGGCCGTGGTGGGGGTGAGCATGGGACTGGCTGCCATCACGGCATGTGATGGCAAATTACCATATCGGACTGCCGGTGAAGTGGATGTCATCCCCGACACCTTGTCGGAAGTCAACACTGCTGCAGACACGAACACTGTCCCCGACACCTTGTTGACAATAAGGCAAGCTGCCGATCCAGATACCATGGAAATCGAAGGCGAAATAAAACGGGACATACCTGAACCTGTTTACACTTCTTCTTACCCCGGTGGCAAGCAGGCTCTCCTCAACTTTTTGAATGAAAACACAAAATATCCCGAGCAGGCGGTGAAAGACAACATAGAAGGAATGGTAGTAGTGACATTTGAAGTCGAATCAGACGGCAGCATCACCAACCCACACATTTTGCTGGGTGTCCATCCTCTTCTCGATGCAGAAGCACTGCGGGTGGTCAACCTCATGCCCAAATGGAAGCCTGGAGACCAAGGAACATTCGACCTTCCCATCAGTTTCAAGTTGGATAAACACCACTCCCCTACCCTGAAATTCCCAATATAACAGACACACCATCTCTTTTCCTGAAAGGATGGACAGAATTGAAATCCCCAATAACGCACAAGCAAATACAATCATATAATGCCAAGAATCGGAAAAATACTCATAGCCGCACTTATCGCTTTCGTTGCCCTGACCATTGTGGGGGCATGTGGAAACAAGCCATCCTCCGGTCCGAAGACCGAGATGGGCGAAGTAAACAACGAAATAGCCTTTGAAGTGGCCAAGAACTATTTCTTCAGAAACGGCGAGAAAATTCCCACAAGCCCGAAAATCACGTCCGAGGAGTCGTTCAGCAAACTCTTCGGCATGGCCACGACGATGGGCAAGGACGGAAAGCCGACGGAAATCGACTTCTCCAAGCAGTTCGTAGTGGCCATCATCCTGCCCGTGACTGACGACGCCACGGAAATCAATCCCGTGAAAGTGGAGGAAAAGGGCGACTCGCTCCTCTACACCTATGCCGTGAAGACCGGTGAGAAACAGACATACAGCATCCAGCCCTTCTCCATCATCATCTTCGACAAGAAATACGAGAATAAGGAGGTCGTGCTCGTCAATGAACGGGAGACGAACTATTTCCCCGCCATCGACCGCTACCTGGTGAATGTGTTCGGCAAACAGTATGCCGAGGGCGAGCACTGCGTTCCCATTCACAGCATCGTGACCGTCGATGAGCGGAACGGAGAGGACATCCTCGTCTGGGGTGATTTTTGGGTGTTCAACTACAACCAGGCGGGCGACACCCTGAAATGCGTCTCCGGAGGCAGCCACCCAGGGCTGATGCATATCCAGCAGACAGAGAAGGGCTTTGAGGTGACCGGCTTCGACCAGGTGGAGGACGGCACCGACAACCTGCCCTCGGCCAAGAAGATCTTCGGTGACAAGTACGATAGGTTCCATACCATCAACAGCGATGCGGAAGCACGAGAGAGGCTGAGGGCCGACGGACTGGCTGACTATGCCAGGAAGCACAACCTCGGGGCCACGATGTATCAGGACTACGGCTGGCCGGCAAGGAAGCTGCCCAAAATACAGTGACCGAGCCTTGAGAACTGACGATTCTCTTTGAACATTCAACGGTTTTAACTAACTTTGCACCACGACTGGAAACGGTTGTGGGGATGGGGACATGAACGTCTCCAAAAGCGGACAACACTCGGCACTCATCACCATTCAACAATGACATTCCCGCAAGAAAATGGCAAAGACAGTCAACATCAAGAACATCACGGCGATAGACATCAAACGCCGCCATCCCAGATACCTCACCTGCAAGACGGACATCCATTACGCCAGGCTGGCCAACGACATCCATGCCTTGCTCCAAGATGGCCTTTCGCACATGGAAGATTCACAACGCAGGAACATCAGCATCAGCATGGCTCTCTACATGGAGGACCTCCGCAGTGACACCCACCTGTTCGAGACCTTCACGAGAATCTATATGCAAATGTTCGGCGCGTACCTTCCTTTCTATGAGTCAGCCAATGCCGATGACGAACATGCGGAGCTTGATGCGATGTGCTTCATGCTGTGGCACAGCTGTTGTGCGGAACGCGAAGGAAGGATAGCCAACCCCACCAACGACGGCATCAGGAAAATCGCCGACAGCTTGGTGCGACTATGGCATGAGAAGAGAACAACCCTGCCGCCGAACGAGGAACTGGCCGACTGCATCTACTCTGAGGAGACACAGCGTGATGCCGACTTGGTGAAAACCATCCTGATATGGCTGGGCAGATACAGCCATCTCGGGAGGTGGTTCGTCAATACTGCCCCAGATGATGACATGAAGCATCTGTTCCAGCATGCTGACAAGGACACCGTCGAATATGCAGCGGACTGTTATGACCTGGCAGAACAGCGCATATGGCCGTTGTCCCTTGCCCCGCAGCATATATATGCGGAGATGATACGCCTGGATATGGACGACCCGGAGGACGAACTGGCTGCCGCCATCGACAAGCTTGCTTACAAGCCATTCGGCATCTACAAACTGGTGGGAAGTGACGGCAAGACGCTCAAGCTGAAGGATTACAAGGATGAAGTCATCAGTGTGAGCCGGAGTGATTTCTTCGGTAACACCAAAAAGTTGGAGAGGGAGAACACCCATATGGCCGCCTCCTTCATTTGTCTGGACGGCCAATGGCGGCTCAACGGCCCTTGCCTGTGGTCATCACCAGGAAAGGACAAATACGAGGACTATCTGGAAGAGCATCGGAATAAAGACCATGCCATGAACGATTACAGGGGACAGTATGATGGCTTCATCCAGCAACACGGGGGTGAGAAACTATTCTTTTTCGAAGACCTCAACCACTATGGGAAATGGCTTCAGAAAGAATTAGGAATCCAAAAACCAGACTTGGGATTCTTCAGTGATTACAAGGACACGCCCCTTGCCGTGTTCTTCGAGGATAACGGACAGATGACCATGTGCCTGAAACCGCAATGCATCAGACATCCCGACAACCCTTTCTACAACAAGTCCATCGCCGAGGAAGACGGCTTCCAGTTCGTCGCCCTGCAAAATGTCTGCAGCCCGGGGATGCTCCTGTACTTGATGGAGCACGACCTGTTGCCTGACGCTCTTTTCAATGACATGAGGGGATATCAGCATGGAAAGATGCTGATGCAGGAGAACATGGAGTTCCTGGCCCGTTGCATGAGAAGAGACATCCATTCCGACAAGGTGTTCCACAAAAGGACGGCACATCCGAAACTCCATGAGGACATGGAAATAGAACACAGGTACCATGAAAAATATCCTTATGAGGAATTCGTGAAAGCCATTGCAAAGGAAAAGACGATTCTCAGCAAGGCATTGAAGGAATGGAAGGTGGTGAGGGCCAACAACACGACAACTGTCATCCGCGACGTGCGCAAGCGGCAGGATTTTGAGATGCCCACACGCAGGCTGTATGAAGCCCATCTCAACCTTGACAAGGACGAGATACAAATCTCAACGGTGGCGCCCTATGTCGGCAAGGTGAACGCCCCTGCGGCATCCGCCCTGCTCTACAATGTGGTGGGTGCCGGACGATTGATGAACAACTTCAGGAAATATGCCAGGGAAATGATGCGGGATATCAAGAAGAAAAAGAAATAGCCCTCATCCATGACCGAAGACTCGAAGTACTCCAAATGGTGCTTTGGTGAATAGTGTCTTGATCTGCCGACACCATACAATATGAAAATAATACAATGACACGAAGAGAAGAACTTGAAAACAGCCCGTCCCTTCAGGATGAACTGAGACGGATGCAGAACGGTGAGCCGTACGACGCCCACACGCCGGAGATGCGTGCGTGGCGTGGGGAGGTGAAGAAACTGCTCAAGAGACTCAACATCACCGAGTACCATGAGCCGACAATGGCGAGCATCACCCGCGAGCTGCTTCCGAACTCTGCCCCGGATGTCTTCGTGGAACCTCCCTTCCACTGCGACTATGGCAACCTGATATTCGCCGGCGAGGGGGTGTTCATCAACTTCGGATGCATCATCCTCGACGGTGGCGGCGTACACATCGGACGGAAGACGCTGATTGCCCCGGGCGTCCATATCTATACCGCCGAACATCCCTTAGATGCCGATGACCGTGATGAATGGGAGATGTGCCGCCCAGTGAGGATCGGGGAACGCTGCTGGATCGGCGGCGACGTGACCATCTGCCCGGGCGTGACCATCGGCGACAGGACGGTCATCGGGGCTGGCTCGGTGGTCGTTCGCGACATCCCCTCCGACTGCGTGGCCGTGGGCAACCCATGCCGGGTCATCAAACGGGTGAACGGGAAACAGGACTGAAATTGTCGATACGGACACTGAAATCGTCGTCACGTACCACTTACCATCACTTCATGCCAAGAGCACAAATAATGAAATCAATACGTACATTCCCCATCATCTTGATGAGTTGTCTCAACTTTTGGGCTGAAGCGCTATTCTCAACAGTATGCATGGTGGTTCTCCCATCGGGCGCACTGGCCCAGAAGAACCTGCCCACCATCGCCATAACCACGTCGGAGTCGATGAACCCGAGAAAGAAACAGCCGGCCCATATGAAAACCGAAGACTACGACGGTACTATCGGCATCAAGTTGCGCGGCAACAGCTCGCTGAGTTTCAACCAGAAGAAATACACGCTGGAGACCCGCGATGCCGACGGAAAGGAACTCGATGTGAGCCTGCTGGGCTTGCCTGCCCATAGCGACTGGG
>JAFZSL010000049.1 GCA_017619375.1 Prevotella sp.
TATCCAAACATTTTTGATATGGGATAGCCGGTTTTCAATATCTTTGTATGATAAAGTTTAGAGTTTGCCTCTTTCTGCATAAGAATAAAAATTTCCGTCACATACAATCACATGGTCGAGGAAGTGGATGCGCATGAGGTCACAAGCCTTTTTGAGGGTCTGGGTCAGAGTATCATCATACTTGCTCGGATGGATGTTTCCGCTCGGGTGGTTATGACAAAATGCGAGAACGATGGCGTTGTTCAAGACGGCCTCCTTGATAATTATCCTCACGTCCACGCTCACCTCCGTCAATCCGCCTTGGCTATTTGATCACGCATCACAGCAACGGCGGGAAGATCAACTCGGGCATATACCGGCTGACAGACTTCTTCACCATCTTTTATCTCACGTTCTGCAACGGCACCGTAACTGACCGTGCTTTTTGGCGGCATACCATCAACACGCCCGTCCAGAACACATGGTACGGACTAGCATTCGAGCGTGTCTGCATGTGCCATATTTGGGAAATCATTCAATCGCTCAGACTGGACACCATTCTCACGAAATACTATTCATGGCGTAGCAAGAAGTCTGATCCCGGTGCTCAGATTGACATACTGATAGAGCGGGCTGACGGCATTATCGATGTCTGTGAAATGAAATACTCTCGCCATGAATATCGTCAGGACAAGGATGACAGCAGGAATCTTGCCAACAAAATTGCGGATTTCGAAGAGGAAACAAACACCAAGTACAACATACAAACGGGGTTGATAACGACATGGGGGTTGAGAGAAAACCTGCATAGCGATGAATTTCAAAAGATATTGACAATAAATGATTTATTCGTTGAGAATACTGGGGAAAGGCAGAATTGCTGGAGATGATTAACTTCGGCTATATCGCCAATCTCGGCACCTACACATGGGAAGACCTCACCAACTACCTGAAAGACTACACGTCGAAGAATTCTCATATAAAATACCCGCAGTTTCATCTGGCCATCTCTTGTAGAGGTGACGAGTACACCCAAGAGGAACTCGTGGCCATCGCCCACCGTTATCTGGATGAAATGGGATATGGTCAGCCCGGCCAACCACTTTTAATATACGGCCACCATGACACTGACAACAATCACATCCATATCATCACCAGCCGGATTGACCCGCACGGGAAGAAGATTGACCACAACTTTGAGAAGCGTCGCTCACAAGATGTCATCAACCGCATCATGGGCATTGACGAATCCCAACAGGTAGGAGAAACTGTCTCCAAGGCGTGCCAATACCATTTCTCTACAGTACCACAGTTCACGGCCATCCTCGAAACCATGGGCTACGAATGCTATACCGAGGACAACGAGATTGTTCTGAAGCGCAACGGTGAGGTTCAAGAGAAAGTAAAGATGCAATTGGTGGAGAGCAAAATCAGTCAAGAACGACAGGACAAGAAGCGTATGGCCCAACTCAAAGCCATCTTGAAGAAATATCGTGATATGTCTGCCAATCGTCAGGAACTGCAGGATGTTATGAAAGACAAGTTCGGTGTCAGTCTGGTGTTCCTCGGCTCCAAGGATTCCCCCTACGGCTATCTGATAGTTGACCACCACACCAAGGCCGTCTTCAAGGGCAGCGACGTGGTGAAGGTCAAGGAACTGCTGCAGTTCCAGTCCACTGAAGAGCGATTCAAGCAGATGGATGCCTTCATCGATCAGATGTTGTATGACAACATCAACCTGACCACCAAGGAACTCAACCGGCTGCTCCATCGACAGTTCGGCACCAAACTGTTGAATGGCAGCATCCAATATGGCGATTCCGCCTACCGGCTGCCTGAGCATATCCTGACCACGCTGCGCTCCAACGACCGCCGCGCATGGCTCCAGTCATTCAATCCCACCAATGAACAGGAACTGCATATACTTTGTCAGATTGGTAAATACCACCATCCTAAACGTATCACTATTCAGTCCACACCAGAATCCAACGTCAGTAAGACGGTATCGCAACTGCGTCACATCTTCGACACCACCTCTGACAACGCCCTTCTTGACAAACTCCACGAGGATGGTTATTACCTCACCCGTGTAGATGACCAGTACTATTGCATCGACTTCGCCAATCGCACCATTATTAATATGAATGACTATGGTCTCGATGTGAAACGTCTGCAGCCCAGACAGGTGCAGAAACAACAAGACAAAAGACAGCATATCTCCGGCCCTGGTATCGGTCGCGCTATCGACATGGTTGCCAAGCAACGTGGCGGATCCAATGACAGCAACCGTGAATGGGAAGTCGGCAGAGGTGGAAATGAAGATGATGATAGGTCGATGAAGAGATAGTGTCATTGACAAATACACTAAACACAGAGGGAAACAAACGACAAATTATTACAATATTAACGTGTTGAAAAAAAGGATTTTATACAATTATTTTTGGTAAAATATTTTGATTTTTCATTTATTTTTACTAACTTTGCATATAAGTAATAATTCAATAATATTGAAATTAGATATGGTAAAAGATACTGACAAACGAGAATTGCACAACACACCATTAACCCAGTTGTGCGCACTCCTTAGAAAACACGACAACTGCTACGACTTTTATGAAAACAATAAAGATTTTCCTGTCGCGGTGTGGAAAGATAGTGATAATGGCCCATACGAGTGTGAAGTGACAAAAGTCTGCCTTGAAAACGACTCCCAACAGAAGGTAGTTCTTATTATCGAAAGTAATTTTATTTACACTTGGCCAGATCCCTATGCTATTATTCCTTTAGAAGATTTTGAGGACGACACCGTTTCTATTCTGATTGACGCGATAGGTGAATAGAATGGAGAGTGACACCATACAATAAGCGTTGCAATAAACGCGAGTCTCGTCGGGGGCTACTCGCCCCCTTGGCGACACCGTTCCCCTCGTTGTTTATCTTTATTGTGCCCACCTCTGCTGTGGGCGGTACCATGTGGGCGCTACAGCGGTACTCCGTGACCGCTGTCATCATATAAATGAATGGTTTTTATCACATCACCTTCCCGTTTAAGAATCTCCACAGAAACGATATACTCTTGTTTCAACATCCAAAACGTAGCTTGAATGCTACGATTCCGTTTATGTCTTCTCCCGATATTTGCATCCCTTCGATCTAAATTGAATATTTCTTCCCACGTTTTCTCTATTCTGTCACGAAACTGTGGTGGATATTCATTATAATCCAGCTTTCTTCCTGCCTCCTTTTCCAAACGTTCTTCCACCTTGTCTATTGCCTTCCAATCGTCAATCGGACATTGGTTCAGAACAGCATGCCATACACTAAAGCCTGATAATAACACTTCATTGTCCGGCACTTCTATCTCCATATATGCAGACATTCCCTCTGGAATGTTGTCGAGTGAACGCGGCGGCTTCCTTTTCTTTGCAGAATCATACTGATACCAGGCCCATATCGGATATTCAATTCCATCAATGGGCGGTTCACCTATACGTTGCCTCATTTGTTTGGCCATCCACTGATAGGCATACATAAAGATAGGTTCATCGCCCCAATATGGCTTGGTGCAATATGCAATGCCGTCACGTTTCAGCTGTTCATAAATCTCAATCCCCTGTATGGTCCAAAGTCTCATTAATGCAAAAAATGTAAAGCACTTACACCATTTGAGAATATGCGCTCCAACGTGTCCTGCTGGTGGAAACGCACGTTGGCATTGCCGTCGCGGTAGTTGCAACTGACAACAAAAAATGTGATGACTGTATGCAAAACAAAGTTAGATGAATTTCTACAAAATAATGGATTTTTTGTAATGATTTTAAGTTTTTTTAATAAAACAAACATACACTCTTCATCTATTAAAAAAAGTTAAATGCATCCTAATTCTAATTGTCCGAAAGGGGAATTTTTTAACTTTGCAAGATAAAACTTTCTAATTATAACTTATGGACAAAAAACGTAAATATGCAAGGCCTCTTTTGGTCGCTGAGGAATTTTCGGCAAATTCCTTTATTTCTGCGTGCGATTTCAGGCTCTATAAAGTTGAAGATGATGACATAATCATTTATAGCAAATATTGGAAAGTTTATAGAGAGAATGGTATGCAATCCGGTTTACAGCAAAGTGGGCCTAATGCCGACGAATTGGTACCGTCGAGTTATCAAAACAAAATCCCTGATGATCTCGTCTATCAAGGATATCTGTACTACAGTGAATCATTCGAAGGCTATTTTGCGGGAAATGAAGGCGATGAATACCAGTCGGGAACGATTATCCGAGCAAAGCAGGTACAACATTGGAAAGATCCCATAGAATATGCAGACGTGAATTACGGCTACTTGATGTTAGGCAATGGTGCATATGTGGAACCGTTCCAAAGCAATGCTTCATAGACTCCTGAAACGATAAGGAGTTCCATTTCTTAGCCACCACTGATAGACACTTGTCAAGAGCTTTTTCTTTTAAGAATCTCAGGAAATGTGAACGGGTCTTGGGTGGATTATGTATGCACCGTTTCCTATCCCTCTGCTTTACTCGCAATCATCTTCGCAATCTTCGTCACGACCATTGCCATATAAATAATATCCTTCAAGGCAATTCAGAAGACATGAATATTCTTCATCGCTCTTGATATCTACCTTAACATCTTCACCATCTATGTTAACATAGTAGCCACTGTTGTTCTCTATAGCCTCATTAGTTTCATTTGAAACAATGCCATCCTGTTTCTCGCTTTCGTTCTGTTTTTCTTGTTTCATATTGCATGAAATTTATTGTCGTTAATGATTGTCACGTCTATAGACACATGATTATTCATTGAACAAATAAGTATCTATATAACTCGGAGGATGTCGCTACCGTTCTTGATATGGTGAAATCATATCAAGGTATTCATTCATACCAATTTTCAGGAAATTATCGAGAGTTTCTATTGAGTATGGTGTATTATTGGTTTCATCATTGAAGTAATCAAGCCAAAAACATTCACTAAGAGGATATCCACATGATAAGCTATAGTTACTAAAGAAAGAGTCGATGAAGAGTCGCCTATTGAAACGGCCGGTCTTTAATGCATCAAGCTCTTGATCCAAGATTGTGCATTCTGCAAGCCTATAGCCCACATTAATGAGTTCATTTACTTTCTCTCTCATAGAAAGCGATGTGCCATTCGGCGACTCAACAGTTTCTGGCAATTCTCCAAGGACATCAACGAGTTCCTTAGGATAGAAATGGCCAACCATCCATCGGAAGATACGGCATGTGTAATAATGTGAATTGTATGGAGAGTGGAAGAACTTCTCTGACAATTCGTAGGTAGCCGGTATTCGATCCAATTTACCATTCTCAATCTCGACGTGCCAGTTCTCAAAATCCCATGTGTCGTTTGCTCCATCAACAGGACGAATAGCAAAATGAACATTGTGAGGATAGTTGTTCTTCAGAGGATTCTTGTTTAAGTACCCTTTCTTTAACACCCCACAAAAGTAGATAGCTTCGTAGCTTCCTTCGGGAAACTCATCCATCACGAACTCTGGTTGTGAAAGAAGGTTTTTATTGGTAGAACCAGAGAATTTTTTACTATATGGGCCTATTAAACATGCTGTGCAATGCTTTTCAATATTGCCTGCTTTTACATATTTTGCCCAAAGCCATTTAAACTTGGTCTCGTCAAAATAGTGTTTTATCTTAATCATAGGAATAATCTTTATTTTGTGACTGTTTCTATCGCGCTTTTAGGACCTTCTGCCACAGTTGTAATAGAATCTTTGTATGGTTTTATATAGTTAGCAATTAATAAAACACATAATGTTTCTCTGACTTCTTTTTGCTTTAACAGTTCAAAAAGCTCAACATCAAGATAAGCATATGATATGACAGAACGCATCTGATTTGCAGTGGCTGTTTGACCTGGTTTAACTAAAGAATCTATTTCGCTTGAAAATTTACGTGGCATAAAATGCCAAAATGGCTCATTGTTCAAATGCCAAAAAGGTGTCCAAACCGATGGCGGATTATTATCTAAAAACAAGCTCCATGTAGTTTCAAATGCAATTTTAATGGTATCATCAATTGCTATTTCATTATCCTTATTATATCCGCAACGAACAAGTTCCATCACACTTAATAGCATGATGGCCTTGTTCGGTTGCTTAATCCCATTGGTTATTTTTGCTTTAAGGCTGCCAAACTGAGTATAATAAGTGCCTATTGCATTCAAGTCTTTTTATTCTTTGGCACTATGGACAAGAATATAGTGGGTGCGTGTCTGCCGGCACTGGCCACACCAGGGGTTGTAAGCGTCGAGTGACAGGGCGGTGTAGAGTTTGGGCAATTCTCTCCTGATTTTCCTGACCAGACGGGGATAGCTGGCTTTCCTCGCGCCTTTCATCAGTTCGTTCCATCTTTCGATGCCGATGGACGTGCAGTCTGTTTCCAAATACATGATGTTGTCGGTTTAAGTTGGGCAGTTGGTTGGACTGCCGAATCCTTCGTATTCTTTCTTTCCCTTTTGTTGGTTTCCACAAGGCCAACATTGGGAAAAGATTTTACAAAGCAGCCCAAAACGGACTTGCTTGGACAACCAAACCAAGGAACTTGGTAGGAATTGCGCGGAATACCCTGATGACCATCTGCGGAAGGATGCTGCGACATTCCGAAACAAGTAGCGAAGCGGTACTTGGTGGGTTGGCTAAAGGCCGTCAATTTGCGACGTAAAATCTTGTGCCATGTTGCCACCTGGCCGAAAAGGTCGTTAGAGCCTGTTTGAAACCCTCGATGCCATCAAAAACGGCAAAAAAAATGGCGTGCCGAACGGTGCCGGAACGGCATCTTTTTTTTCCCTCTGGTTCGAGGTTTCATAAAGCTATATTTTTAAATATATTTTTAAAGCTTTAATTTAGGCAAACTCGAAGTCATTGATTTTCAGATGTTTAAGATGGGCTTAGACCCCTCAGATGGGAGAAATTGCGCTACCAGATGGGAGAAATTGCGCCGCCAGATGGGAGAAATTGCGCTGCAGATGGGAGAAATTGCGCTGACCAGATGGGAGGAATTGCGCTGTCAGATGGGAGGAATTGCGCTGAATTGCCGGAAACGGTTAGATCCAACACGAGCAACTAAGATGGAGCAATGCCATCATCGATGCGCCTATAACATACAACGTCCTTGAACGCCGGGCCATGTATTTCCTGACGGGCGAGGTGAAGCACAAGTATGTGGAGAAAGGATTGCTTATGCCCAATAATTGGGATGACTTGTATTTTTACCTGACCGACAACGACCTTGGGTTGATTGGCGGCTCGAAGAATGTGCCAAGGACATACGAGGTGCTGAGTACCATGGGGGAGAAGTTCATCACTGTCAAGTACATGGATGAGAATGGCAAGGAAATCATAGGGAAGGTTCACTGGGTGGACGCTTTCTTCTATGACAAAGAAACGGGGCAGTATGCCGTGCGTGTGTCACCGGAAATCATGCCTTATCTCATCAAACTCCACAAGAACTTCACCAACTTCGACTCAGGAGCGGCCATGAAGTTGCGTTCCAAATACTCGCAGAAGATGTATGAGCTGTGCTGCCGATTTGGCGGCGACTACAGGCATTTTGACTTGAAGCAACAAGCTCAGGGACTTATGTACAAGAAGCGTGTCATCCCCATCACTATCAGCGACTTCAGGGCACTTTTCAACCTGGACGAGATACGTGACCCCAAGACGGGAAAAGTCCTGCAGCCATCGATTTACGAGAACTTCAAGGATGTACGACGATACATCCTCAATCCCGCAATGGATGAACTGCTGACGATGTTCAGGTACAAAGCCTCAGACCTTTGGTTCGAGTACGACACTCGGGACCAGAAGGGGAAAAACGGCAAGGTCAAATCCATTGTCATATACATCTATACCCGTGACAATCCCAAGAAAGGAGAGCAGCGACCCTGGCAAAAGGGTGATGAGGTCTTATGGCCTTTTGAGTGCGTTCCCGACGCAGAAGCGGACAAAAGGACTCCTGCCCAAAAGCTCCATGCCAACGAATTCTATGGCAATTCCCATGAGTATCAGGAAGCGGTGGTCCAGGCCTTGCTCAAACGGTATCTCAACAAGAAGGAAGTGGCTTATTACCTGACTCATATAAGAAGAGAGGCCAAACGCTACCCAGACACATGGGCACAGGTAATCCTGGTGATTCAGGAGAAGGAGAAGCAACCCAAGTTCATCAAAGGCACCAAGCATTACAAGCGGAATGCCATCATCGACTATGTACTGAAGGAAAACCTGAAGGAATTCGGGTGGTCGATAGAGCCGCCATCTACGAGAAAAGAAAGGGTGAGAACCGCAGATCTCTTTGAAACAGTAGGCCAGTAGTCGGTACTACAATACCACCACAAATTTATTAATGTCAAACATAAAAAGCGCGTAAAATGAAGGATAAAATCAGAAAATTGCCTCCAATGAGGCTGGAGAGGTTAACATCGCATTTTTTCAAAAAAGGGATGAAAATGTTGACCGATGGTCTACATTTTCTCGCCATGACAAATCCGATGCAAGCACCGTTTTGTTCACTTGGCTTAATGAAAATGTTCAAAATGTTTCGCAGTCGTAAAGTATTGTCAGCTAACACTTCTGAACACCTTTTTTTACCCCAAAATGGGCCTCGGTTGTGCAAATGTTGTGCAAATTCGGTGTTAAAAAAAATCAAGTGCCTGATTATCAGACACTTGACTCTTGGAAAAGTCGGGATGAGGCGACTCGAACGCCCGACCCCTACGTCCCGAACGTAGTGCGCTACCAACTGCGCTACATCCCGATTTAGCGGTGCAAAGGTAGTCATTTATTATTATACTGGCAAATTTTTGCCTGTTTTTTATTTTTGGGATGCCATCCAGACTTTCAAGTCACCTCGAATGTTCTGCCGGATTTGAAATCCGGCAGCATAAAACATAAGGATTTGCAATCCGATAAAACATTGGCTCTCAACAGTTTGTCTCAGAACCAATCAGATTGCAAATTCTTAGTTGCCGAGCGTGAGCGACTTAGGCCGCAGGTCAATCTTTCAGCACTCCCAATTCTTTTCCCACGGTCTTGAAAGCCTCGATGCAGCGGTCGAGTTGTTCGCGGTTGTGGCCGGCGGAAATTTGCACACGGATTCGTGCCTGTCCCTTGGGCACTACTGGATAGTAGAATCCGGTGACATAGATGCCGTGTTCGAGCATCTTGTTGGCATATACTTGCGAGAGTTTGGCATCATAGAGCATGACGGCACAGATGGCGCTTTGGGTGGGTTTGATGTCGAAGCCAGCAGCCATCATCCTCTCGCGGAAATACTCCACATTCTCCACGAGTTTGTCGTGAATCTCGTTGCTTTCCTTGAGCATGGCGAAGACCTCGAGGCTTGCTCCGATGATGCATGGTGCGAGAGAGTTGGAGAAGAGGTATGGCCTGCTTCGCTGCCTTAGCATCTCGATGATTTCCTTGCGTCCTGTGGTGAAGCCGCCCAAAGCCCCACCGAAGGATTTGCCCAACGTGCCAGTGTAGATGTCCACACGTCCGTAGGTGCCGCAGAGTTCGCTCACGCCGTGACCCGTAGCCCCGACCACTCCGGCAGAGTGCGACTCGTCGACCATCACCAAGGCGTCGTAACGCTCAGCCAGGTCGCATATCTTGTCCATGGGAGCCACGTTGCCGTCCATGGAGAACACGCCGTCGGTGACGATGATGCGGAAGCGCTGCGCCTGCGCCTCTTTGAGGCATCTCTCCAAGTCGTCCATGTCGGCGTTGGCATACCTGTAGCGCTTGGCCTTGCACAACCTGACCCCGTCGATGATGGATGCATGGTTGAGAGCGTCGGAGATGATGGCGTCCTCCTCGGTGAAGAGCGGTTCAAACACGCCACCGTTGGCGTCGAAGCAAGCGACGTAGAGGATGGTGTCCTCCGTCTTGAAGTAGTCGGAGATGGCCGCCTCGAGTTGTTTGTGGATATCTTGCGTGCCACAGATGAAACGCACGGACGACATGCCGAAGCCTCGTCGGTCCATCATGCGCTTGGCCCCCTCGATGATCCTGGGGTGGTCGGAGAGTCCCAGGTAGTTGTTGGCGCAGAAATTGAGCACTTCCTTCCCCTTCACTTGGATGGCTGCCCTTTGCGGTCCTTCGATGATGCGTTCTTCCTTGTAAAGCCCCGCCTCCTTGATTTCCGAGATGAGTGAGGCCAGATGTTGTTGCATTTTTCCGTACATGATGATTAGAATTAAGGTGGGTCATGACAACACCCACCAAGTTGTTAGACAATGATGGGTCGTCGACCCACCTGATGGATGAAATGGTTTCACAAAGTAAGCAAAAAAAATCCATACCCAGACTATTTTTTGGTCAAAAAAAACATTAAAATGCAAAATCCATGCATTATTTTTTGTTTTTTGACACAAGTATGGAAAAAAATTGTTTCCTTTGCGGTAGGAAAACATCTTATCAAAAGATAGTATGAAAAACATTCTGATCATAGGTTCCACAGGCCAGATCGGTTCAGAACTGACCATGGAGTTGCGCAACCGCTATGGCAACGACCATGTGGTGGCAGGATACATCACAGGAAGCGAGCCCCAAGGCATCCTCCGCGAGTCAGGGCCGATGGCGCTGGCCGACGTCACCGATGGCATGCAGATTGCCGACGTGGTGAAACGTTATGAAATCGACGCCATCTACAACCTTGCCGCCCTTTTGTCCGTGGTGGCCGAAAGCAAGCCCCACATGGCTTGGCGCATCGGCATCGACGGGTTGTGGAATGTGCTCGAGGTGGCCCGCGAACACGGCTGCTCGGTGTTCACGCCAAGCAGCATCGGCTCTTTCGGACTGAGCACGCCACACGTGCGCACGCCACAGGACACCATCCAGCGTCCCCGCACGATCTACGGCGTGTCCAAAGTGACCACGGAGTTGCTGAGCGACTATTTTTTCTACAAATACGGGGTTGACACGCGTTCCGTGCGTTTCCCTGGCATCATCTCCTACATGACACCTCCCGGCGGCGGCACCACGGACTATGCCGTCGACATCTTCTATTCCGCCGTGAAGGGTGAGAAATTCACCTGCCCTCTGCGCAAAGGCACCCTGCTCGACATGATGTACATGCCCGACGCACTGAAGGCCGCCATCACACTGATGGAAGCCAACCCCGACCGACTCGTCCATCACAACGGCTTCAACGTGGCAGCCATGAGTTTCGCACCGGAAACCATTTTTGCGGAAATCAAGAAACACCTTCCCGACTTCGAGATGGACTACGATGTGGACCCGTTGAAGCAAAGCATAGCAGACAGTTGGCCCGACCGCATGAACGACACTTGTGCTCGTCGCGAATGGGGCTGGGCACCACTCTACGACATCCGTTCGATGACCACGGACATGCTCCAGAAACTGAGCGCGAGGCTGTTAGGATAGGAGGTTTGTTTTGATGCGGGAGTTAAAGAGGAGTCTGTTTTTTTTATTCGGGAGTTAAAGAGGAGTCTGTTTTTTTCGGGAGTTAAAAAGGAGTTAAAGGGGAGTTAAAAGGGAGTTAAAGGGACATATGTCCGTTTGATGCGGGAGTTAAAAAAGAGGAGTCTGTTTTTTCGGGAGTTAAAGAGGAGTTCTCCCTCGCCCCCGGCCTGCGGCCAAACAACAAGCCTATGCACACCAACCCCGAAGGGGTGACAGAACACAGACGGGGGTGTCAACCCCCGGGAAAGGGACATATGTCTGTTTGTTTCACACAGACGGGGGTGTCAACCCCCGGGAAAGGGACAGATATCCACTTGCCCCGCCCGGACCTGTTGCTCAGCGCGCCTATCTCACTTCGAAGGAACGGGTGAGTAGGCCGTCGTAGGTGTTGATGTCGATGATGAAGACATCCCCTGGTTCAAAGTCATTCAAGGGGATGCTGGCATATACCTTGGATGAATAATTCTGCGGCACGTCGTTCTGCGCATGCAGGAGCCTCAACCGATGCTCCCTTCTGCCATCTTCCAAGGCAACGATGGTGTCGCGCTGCACTCCTAACACCTGTTTCTTGGCATCCTCCCCGGTTTTCCCCGTCTTCACATAGAGGCCGAGGTTGACATACTTTCCATTGGCGCTCACCCACGCGCTTTCAAAGGACAGGGGGTCGTCGGGAGTGTTTTTCGCCTTCTCGCCAGGCACTCTCAACACCAAAACCTGCTTGGCAGAGACGCCCTTGACGTGATTGGACCCCTCTTTGTCGACATGGTAATAAAGCAAGGCGCGATAGGTGGAGTCGGCGGTGGTGGCCCAACTGCAAGCGAGGTGGTCGTCGAACACCAGCGAGTCGCCATCGTCTGTGATGGCCCGTGCCAGCGATTTCGCCTCTGCACTCCTTGCTTCCACGAAATCGGCACGCAAATAAGAATGCTCGTCGTCGCCGGTCTCATAAGCCTCGTCCTCACAGGCCGCCAAACCCATGAGGCAGCACCATGCCGCTAAAAAAAGCCCTGCATGACGGAATTGTCCGACGGGTCTGAGGAGTCCGACCTGTCCGACCAATCCTTTCACTATCGCCCAAAGGGGTGTCATTTTCCTTCCTCCCTGCCCGTCAAGGCCAGTTGGTTTCTTGCGGGGTTGGCATACATGGTGAGGATGCGCTCCCTGAGGAAGTCCTGGTCGGGATTCTCCAAGTCCACTTTTGCCAACTGCCCTTCGATGTATCCGAGGAAGAAGGCCTTGTCGGCGTCGGTGTATCGGCTGGCGTGAGCGGTGGAGCCTTCCAGGATGTCGAGGGCGATGAAATTGGAAGGAAAGAGGTGGTAGTTGCGGTGTATCTCATCATCGATGTATCCGGCCACCTTGTCGAAGAGTTCGCCTTTCGGCGTGTCGGCGATGGAGTCGAGGTAATTGTCGATGCATGGTGCGCAGTGGTAGTGTATGCGCCCCTTGTACCCCATGATGCCGGTGCGCATGCTCAGCACGTCGTCGCCAGGCGCCTTGTGGAAGTCGTCGGTGTCGCGGCGCTGCTGCAACTCCTTGGCTTTGAGGAAGTCGCAGGGGTCGTACTCATAGGATATGGCCAACGGCACGATGTGCAACTGCCTCAGCCTCTCCACGGGTCTCCCCTCGCCTCCCATGGCCATCATCTTCAGAATGGCGGGCTGCGTACGGTCGTTGGAATCCTTGGCCCTTCCTTCGCGCTGCGCTATCCAGATGTTCTCGTTTTTCTCTTCGATGGCAAAGTGCATGTATTGCGAGAGCCTCTGGCTGGCCAGGAGCATCTGCCTTGGCGGAAGGCTTCTCTCCACGATGAACGCCTTGTTCACCCTGACGAGGTCTTTCACCCACGGCAGCGACAGGAGATTGTCGCCGATGGCGATTTCGCAGGTGGTGGAGAATCCGGCATCGATGAGCAACTTGTCGAGCAGTGCGGAGTCGAGCACGATGTCGCGATGGTTGCTCACGAAGGTGTATCTTCGCGATGTGTCTATCGCAGAGGTGTCCATGTCGCACCCTTTCGCCGCCTTGGCGAGCAGGTTCTCCAGGAAGGTGTAGCAGAAGGCTTTCTGGAAGTCGAGGTTGGTCTTGCACAACTTCATCTTTTCCCCGACAGCCTCGATGGGGACGCCAGGGTAAAGATAGGCCATGACCTGTCGGAACTGCGGGTCGGCCAGCAGGCGCTCAAAGACTTCAGGCAGTTCCTCTGGCTCGAAAGGCCGTATGGAGTCGAAAATCTCAGGTGTTTTCATGGACGTTCCTTTTTCAGGTGAATTGGTTCTCTACGATGTCAGCGAGCACGTCGCCAATGTTGAGTCCGGCAGCCCTCACCTGCTGTGGTATGAAACTGGTGGGGGTCATTCCCGGCGTGGTGTTGATTTCGAGCATGTTGATTTTCATCCCTCCCTCGTTGTTCTTCGTGAGGATGTAGTCGATGCGTATGATGCCGTTGCAATGCAGGATGTCATAGATGGCGCTGGTGAGTTCCTGTGCCCTCTTGGCCACATCGTCGGGGATGCGTGCCGGCGTGATTTCGTCCACCTGGCCGTTGTATTTGGCGTCGTAGTCGAAGAACTCGTTGTGGGTCACCACTTCCGTGACAGGGAACACCACGGCCTTCTCGCGTGTCTTGTAGCATCCCACGGTGATTTCCACACCGTCGAGGAACTGCTCCACCATCACTTCGTCGCTCTCCATCATGGCCTTGCGGATGGCGGGAGCGAGTTGGTCGATGTTTTTCACCTTCGACACCCCGAAACTGCTGCCATCGTTGGCCGGTTTGACAAAGCACGGCATTCCGATGCGCTTCTCGATTTCCTCATCGGGGACATCCTTTTCCTTTCCTCTTCTGATGAGCAGGCTTTCAGGCACGCTCACCCCGAACCCTCTGAGATATTGGTTGAGGACGAACTTGTCGAAGGTCAGCGCTTCGATGAGCACTCCGCTTGTGCTGTAGGGCATCCCGATGAGTTCGAAATATCCTTGCAGCACGCCGTTCTCGCCGGGGGTGCCGTGGATGGTGATGTATGCATAATCGAAGAGGCGTTTCTCTCCCTTCTCCTGGAATGAGAAGTCATTACGGTCGATGGGTGCCATAGTCCCGTCGTTCAAGTGGACATGCCATCCGTTTTTGTTGACGTCGACTACATAAACGTTGTAACGCTCTTTGTCGAAGAACGATTTCAGTCCTTGCGCCGAGCGCATTGACACGTCGTGCTCGGAGGAGTCGCCTCCACAAACGATGGCGATGGTTCTTTTCTGTTTGTTCATTATATTCTATTAATCAATCTTTTATATTTTTTCTGAGGGACTGGTCCTCATGGGGGGACTAATTTTCGTCGAGTTCGATGGGCTTGTATTCATCGCCCTTCATCTTGACATGCCACTTGTCGATGAGGGCGGCAAGGTCGGAAGGCATGGGCGAGTCGAAGTCCATCTGCTTTCCCGTGACGGGATGCTTGAAGCCAAGTGTCTTGGCGTGAAGCGCCTGCCTCGGGCATAGTTTGAAGCAGTTGTGTATGAACGCCTTGTATGTGGAACTTCTCTCCCCCCTCAGGATTTCCGTTCCCCCATAGCGCTCGTCGCCAAAGAGAGGATGGCCGATGTGCCTCATGTGCGCCCTGATCTGGTGCGTGCGCCCCGTCTCCAGCACACATTCCACCAACGTGACATAGCCGAGGCGCTCCAACACCTTGTAATGGGTGACGGCCGGCTTGCCGATGCCAGAGTCGGGTGAGGTGACGGTCATGCGCAGCCTGTCCTTGGGGTCGCGGGAGATGTTCCCTTCTATGCGTCCCGTGTCCTCGGTGAGATTCCCCCACACCAGCGCGACGTAACTGCGGTGGGTGCTCTTGTTGAAGAACTGCAGCCCGAGGTTGCTTTTCGCTTCCGGGGTCTTGGCAGCCACGATGAGTCCCGTGGTGTCCTTGTCGATACGGTGCACGAGTCTCACCTCGGGGTCGTTGGGGTCGTATCCCGGCAGGTCCCTGAGATGCCAGGCGATGGCGTTCACCAAGGTGCCGTTGAAATTGCCGCATCCGGGATGCACCACCATTCCGGCCGGTTTGTTGATCACCATCACCACATCGTCCTCATAAACGATGTCAAGGGGTATGTCTTCCGGTTCGATGGTGGTGTCGAAATGCGGTCTGTCGAGCATCAGCGTGACGACATCGCCCGCCCTCACCTTGTAATTGCTCTTCACAGGCATGTCGTTGACATGCACGAATCCAGCCTCAGCCGCCTTCTGTATTCTGTTGCGGCTGGAATGCTGCATCTTTTCGCACATGTATTTGTCGATGCGCAAAGGCACCTGGCCTTTGTCCACTACGAAACGGTAGTGCTCATAAAGTTGAGGCGCCTCGTCTTCCAGTTCGTCAATGTCGTATACGGGTGTGTCTGCCATATCTTGCATACCGATTAAGGTCATCGGTTATTCCGTTTTCACGGGCTTGGGAGCAGGCGGAGGCGTGGGCGTGGTGCTCACCGTGGGAATATCCACCCTGCTGAAAGATGAAGAGGTGGTGGCTGGTTCGGCTTTTTCTGTCACTTCAACCCTTTGCTCCACGCTGGCCTCCGTCTTCCTTCTGTAATGAGGACGGGAAGTTTGCGGTTTCTCTTCGTCTTCTTCCTCAGCCTCTCCAAAATAGTAAATGTTGCTGTCGACGTAGGTGACCGCCTGGCTCATGTCGCGCCGGCCGTCTCCCACCTGGATAACGAGTTGGTCCTCAATGGACACCCTGTCGCCAGTGGCCAACTGTTTGCCCTGGCACTTGATGCCATAAACCCACTCCTTCTCGCCTGGGATGTACTCCGGTTCACCCAGTTGGAATCCGAGAGCGGTGAGACGCGACTGGGCGTCGCGAAGCGAACTGTTGTCTATGACATCGGGCAAAGGCCTTCTGGGTGTCGATGAGGCGTTGATTTTCACGTAAACAAGCCTTCCGGGCTTGACAATCTCACCTGGTGCGGGCGACTGCTCCAAGACGCAGTCTGGCGGCATGGTCTTCACGTAGTCGGTGTCGCTGACCACGATGTCGAGATTGAGTTGGGCGAGCATGTCCTCTGCATCATTGTAACTCTTGTGAAGAATGGAGGGAACCTCCACCTTCTGACCATGATGGGTGTAAAGGTCCAAGCCATATCTCATTCCCATGGATATAAGCACCACTATGATCACCATGGCAAGGATGTTCAGCCAGATGAAAGGGCTCAGGATTTTCTTGAAAAAGTTTCTTTCAGCCATTGTTCTGTTATTGCGATTTGTGGTGTGCTCCGTCGACAAGCATTCACAAGAGCACACTATGACATGCAAAGGTACGATTAAGTGAGCGAAAAACCAAAAGTTTTTTGAGTTTTTCCGAACGGGAGTACCTTCGGTAGAACCAAAGGTCACGTTTTTTCACAACCACCCCGCCCCCTCCTTGTCCTAAGGAGTGGTACCTACCCTCCCCCCGTCCCCCTCCCGACATCGGGAGGAGGCTCAACCGCACCTACTCGGTGCTCGTTCACTAAGGTACCGCTCCCTTAAAAGCGGTCGCCGTTTATCGTTTACGCAACAAAGTTGCGATTTTCTGTGTTCGCTGCGCTCACCTTGTCCGATTCCTGAATACGATTGCGGAGTTCGATTCCTGAGTTCGATTCTTTAAAGGCACATTTCGCGGGGGCGGGTCTTGTGCCCGCCGAAAAATTCTGAAATTCTAAAATTCGGGATGACAACTGTTTTATCGGACTGGCAAACGGACATACGTCCCTTTCCCGGGGGTTGACACCCCCGTCTGTGTAAAACAAACAGACATACGTCCCTTACGACAAGGATGTTCAAGCGGATTTGCAATCCGCCTGAGTGTAACATAAGGATTTGCAATCCGATTTGAGCGGTGTAAAACATTGAAAATGACAACCTTAGCGGATTGCAAATCCTGATATTTTTCTGCTGCTGGATTGCAATTGACTTCCGCTTCGCACGTCGACCTACGGTTCCAGCAGAACATTCTTGGCGTTTATGCTGTATCGGGTTAACTCCCGAAACAAGAGGACATACGTCCCTTTAACTCCTCTTTAACTCCCTTTTAACTCCTCTTTAACTCCCAAAAATATATGCCGCAGGCCGGGGGCGAGGGAGAACTCCCCTTCATCCTTCATCCTGATGTCGGAAAAGGATTTCCTGTGTCTCCCAGTTCATATCCTCTATGATGGCGATGGACTCCAACCAGTACCCATCCTCGCGAAGCAGGCGGCCTCCATTCTGTTGGCCTTTCTCCACGGCGATGCCTATGCCAACCACCTGTCCACCGGCTTGATGCACCAAGTCGATGAGAGCACGTGCCGCCTGGCCGTCGGCAAGGAAGTCATCAACTATCAAGACACGGTCGGTAGGTTGAAGGTAAGGTCTCGAGACAAAGATCTTGTTCTCCTTTTTGTGGGTGAACGAGTAGGCGTGCGACACATACTTGGTGTCGACGCTGTTGGCCGTCTCGCTCTTCTTGGCAAACACCACGGGCACGTCGTAGAGATGGCCCAACATCGTTGCCATGGCGATACCACTTGCCTCGATGGTCAGGATTTTGTTCACCTCCACATCATGAAACCGGCGTTTCAGTTCGTTGGCGATCTGGCGTATGATGCCGATGTCTATCTGATGATTCAGAAAATTGTCAATTTTCAGGATGTTGCCGGGTTTGACAACACCGTCGCTAAGGATTTTTTCTTCAAGGAAGTTCATCGTTGGTTTGTTTAGCAAGGTTACAATGTTCAAGTAATGAGTCCACTTGCTCAAGTGGACAATGAGCAAAAGGGTGATGCGTATCTCCCCCGAAGTCGTAGGGGCGGGTCAGGGCCGTCAATCCACAAGCGAGGCACTGCCGCCAAATACAAAAAACAGGAAAAAGCGTTGCCCCTTCCTGTCCTTCTTCTCCTTGGCTGAGCGATTACTTGCCGTGATGCTCATCCGAAACGGTCAGCTTCTTGCGCCCTTTTGCACGGCGGGAAGCCAGCACGCGACGGCCGTTCTTGGAGGCCATTCTCTCGCGGAAGCCGTGTTTGTTCACCCTTCTGCGATTGTGGGGCTGGAATGTTCTTTTCATTTCTAAATAGCTATTTTATGATGTAATTTCTCGGTTTGGGGTGCAAAAGTACTCATTTATTTCCAATTCACCAAGAATTTATCGAAAATTTACTCCAACAACCCGAAATTTCGAGTTTTCACCATGCTCAAACGGCATTTTCGTGCATTCATTGCTCGTTTCAGCGAAATTTTGGATAAAATTCTCACTCTTGGAGAAATAAAAACATTCATTCCTTGCTCTCTTCATCGAAATTTTTGTACCTTTGCAGATGAAATGTGAAAAGAGTCCGACATGTCAGGCTCTTTCCGTCACCATTCCAAATAAAAATCCATCAATACATCAATAAGAAAATGATTAAATCACAAGACATCAAGAAAGGTACTTGCATCCGCATGGACGGCAAGTTGTATTTTTGCATCGATTTCCTGCATGTGAAACCCGGCAAGGGCAACACCATCATGCGCACCACCCTCAAGGACGTGGTGAGCGGAAGGGTGCTCGAAAAGAGGTTCAACATCGGTGAGGCTCTCGAAGACGTGCGCGTGGAGCGCCGTCCATACCAATATCTATATATGGATGGCAACGACTACATCTTCATGAACCAGGAGACATACGACCAGGTGCCCATCCAGCGCGACCTCATCACCGGCGTCGACTTCATGAAGGAGAGCGACATCGTGGAAGTGGTGAGTGATGCCGACACCAACACCATCCTCTTCGCCGAAATGCCGGTGAAGACCATCCTCCGCATCACCCACTCCGAGCCGGGCGTGAAAGGCGACACCGCCACCAACGCCACGAAACCCGCCACTCTGGAGACCGGCGTGGAGGTGCGCGTGCCGTTGTTCGTCAACGAAGGCGACCTCATCCAGGTCGACACACGCGACGGAAGTTATCTCCAAAGGATGAAAGAATAATATCCTTACCCTTTGTCCGCGGTCCGGGGCCCTTATCTCTTAACCCCCGAGCCGCGGACATTTACCATCCAACTGCGAAAAACACCATGCGATTCTCCATCATCATCCCCGTGTTCAACCGCCCCGACGAAGTGGATGAACTGCTCCAAAGCCTCACGACACAGACCGTGCGTGACTTTGAGGTGATTGTGGTGGAGGATGGCTCGAAGACACCCTGCAAAGAGGTCTGCGACCGCTATTCCGACCGTCTCGACCTCCATTACCATAACAAGAAGAATTCCGGACCGGGGCAGAGTCGCAACTACGGTGCCGAAAGGTCGAAAGGTGAATATCTCATCATCCTCGACTCCGACGTGGTGCTGCCCGAAGGATACCTCGCCGCCATCGAGAGCGAGTTGGACGCCACCAACGCCGACGCCTTCGGAGGCCCCGACCGCGCACACCCCTCCTTCACCGACATACAGAAGGCCATCTCCTATTCGATGACCAGTTTCTTCACCACGGGAGGGATAAGAGGGGGCAAGAAAAAATTGGACAAGTTCTATCCCCGTTCCTTCAACATGGGCATACGCCGGGACGTCTTCCTGCGACTGGGGGGCTTTTCCAAAATGCGCTTCGGCGAGGACGTGGACTTCAGCATCCGCATCTTCGAGGCCGGGTACACCTGCCGGCTATTCCCCACGGCATGGGTGTGGCACAAGCGCCGCACTGACTTCCGGAAATTCTTCAGACAGGTGTTCAACAGCGGCATCGCACGCATCAACCTGCACAAGAAGCACCCTGGCTCACTCAAACTGGTGCACGCCATGCCCGCCGTCTTCACCGTCGGCGTGTCGGCACTGGTGCTGGTGTCCGCTGTCGCCAGGGCGCTGATGCACTACGACCCCGCACATTTCCACCGATGGTATCTTCTCTGCGCCATCCCATGGCTCCCCATCCTCGCTTTCGCACTGCTCATCCTCGTCGACGCCACCATCAAGAACCGCAGTCTGAAAATCGGCTTCCTCAGCGTGGGGGCGGCGTTCATCCAACTTTTCGGCTATGGCTCTGGCTTCATCGCCGCCTGGTGGCGACGCTGCGTCATGGGGAAGGGGGAGTTCAACGCCTTCGAAAAGACTTTCTACGACTAAGGATGACCAAAGCCCCTGAAACCCCTGGAAACACCAGCCTAAAAACACCTTGATGGATAAGAAAAACATCACAGAGTGGTCGCTTGGCGACCGTCCCCGGGAGAAATTCATGGAACGGGGCGCCGAGGCGCTGACCAATGCCGAACTGTTGGCCATCCTCATCGGTTCAGGCACAACAGAAGAGACCGCCGTGGACCTGATGAAGCGCATTCTCAACGACTGCGACGACAAACTCAACACGTTAGGCAAGAAGACCCTGGAGGAACTGATGGATTACAAGGGCATAGGAATGGCGAAGGCCATCACCATCCTCGCCGCCTGCGAACTGGGTCGGCGCCGCCAGTCGGAAAACGTGGAGCGGCTACGCATCAACTCCGCCAACAGCATCTATCTCTACCTCCATCCCAAGATGCAGGACCTCGACGTGGAACAGGCCTGGGTGCTGCTGATGAACCAAAACTACAAGCTCATCAAGGCGGAGCGACTCTCCGTGGGTGGCATCAGCGAGACCTCCATCGACGTGCGACTGGTCATCAAACTCGCCGTCATCAACAACGCCACGGTCGTCGCCATCGCACACAATCACCCCAGCAACAACCCAAAGCCCAGCAAGGAGGACGACCGCATCACGGAACGGGTGAAAAAAGCCTGCGACCTCATGCGCATCCACTTCCTCGACCATGTGATTGTATGTGACGGAAATTTTTATTCTTATGCAGAAAGAGGCAAACTCTAAACTTTATCATACAAAGATATTGAAAACCGGCTATCCCATATCAAAAATGTTTGGATA
>JAFZSL010000050.1 GCA_017619375.1 Prevotella sp.
GACGGTGTAGAGCCTGAGTGCGATGACGAAGGTGGTGAGTCCCTTCATCAGTGAGTCCATGCCTTTCTGCACGAGTCTCTAGGTGCGTCTGTCGATGGATGAGGTGGCCTCGTCGAGGATGAGCACGGGCGGGTCGGCGATGGCGGTCCTGGCGATGGAGAGCAGTTGTCGCTCGCCTTGGCTGAGGTTGGATGCCGTGCCGCTGATGACGGTGAGGTAGCCGTTGGAGAGACGGCGTATGAAGTCGTCGGCGCCCACGAGTTTGGCGGCCTCGATGCACTCCTGGTCGGTGGCGTCGAGCCGTCCGTAGCGGATGTTGTCCATCACGGTGCCGGTGAAGAGTTGTGTCTCCTGAAGCACCATGCCGAGGCTTCGGCGCAAGTGGCTCTTGTCGATGTCGTTGATGTTGATGCCGTCGTAGTGTATCTTGCCGTCTTGGATGTCGTAGAACCGGTTGATGAGGTTTGTGATGGTGGTCTTGCCTGCTCCCGTCCCTCCCACGAAGGCGATTTTCTGTTCGGGCATGGCGTCGAGGACGATGTCGAAGAGCACTTGCTTGTCTTCGTTATAGCCGAAGTCCACCATGTCGAAACTGACACCGCCCTCCACCTTCGTAAGTTTCCCTTCAGGGGTCTTCCATGCCCATGTGCCGGTCCTTCTCTCGGTGGGGGTGATGACGCCGTCGTGTTCTGTGACATTCACCATCGTCACTTTCCCATTGTCGGTCTCTGCCTCCTGGTCGAGGAGTTCGAACACGCGTTCCGCACCTGCCGATGCGTTGAGCACGCTGTTGATTTGCTGGCTGATTTGCGCGATGGGCTGTGAGAAGTTCTTGTTGAGCGTAAGGAAGGCGACGAGGGTGCCGATGGTGAGTGGCGACGACGGATGAATGGCGATGGCGGCTCCGACGACGGCGATGAGGACGTAGCCCAGGTTGCCGAGGTTGCCGTTGACGGGCATCACGATGTTGGCGATTTTGTTGGCGTTGTAACTGCTGTCGCGCAACTCTTCGTTGATGGTGGAGAACCGCTGGATGGCCTCGTCCTCATAACAGAACACCTTCACCACTTTCTGTCCGGTAAGCATCTCCTCGATGAAGCCGTTGACATTGGCGAGGTTCTGCTGCTGTGCCACGAAATGCTTTCTCGACATCTTCCCAAGGTATGTGGTGGCCCAGGCCATGACCACCGCCATGACGATGGACACGCAGGTGAGCGGCAGGCTGAGGACCACCATGCTGACAAAGGTGATGGCGAGGGTGATGAGCGAACTGAACGCCGAGGGGAGGCTCGAACTGACGACTTGCCTGAGACTGTCGACATCGTTGGTGTAGGTGGACATCACGTCGCCATGTGAATGGGAGTCGAAAAACTTGATGGGCAGCCGTTGCATGTGCTCGAACATGCTCTTGCGGAGTTTGAGCATGGTGCCTTGGCTGACTTTTATCATGATGCGGTTGTAGGCGTAGGAACAGACTACACCGACGATGAGCACCGCAGCCAGTTTGAGAAGGGCGGCGGCGAGCGGGGAGAAGTCGGGGTTGGCTACTCCCTGCAAGGGTTTGATGTAGTCGTCGATGAGCGTCTTGGTGAAGAGCGTCGACATCAGCGTGGCGCAGGAGGATACGATGATGAAGACGAAGACGGTGATGAAGGAGAACTTGTAGTCTTTCATCACAAACTTGAACAGTCTCAGCAGGGTGGCTTTCTTGTTCTTGCCCATTTTTTGTGAATACACCTCTCCTGGAGGCGTGCGCATACCCATTCTCATGGCTTCTTGTTTTTATGTTTGTCTGTGCCCTTCTGCCGGCGATTCTTCCGTGGCTCGTCGAAGTCGCCGCCATCCTCGTTCTGGATGGTGTAGATCTCATGGTAGATGGCGTTGGTACGCAGGAGATTCTCATGGGTGTCGAAACCGCTGACCTTGCCTTTGTCGAGTACGAGGATGCGGTCGCAATCCTTCACGCTGGATATGCGTTGCGCGATGATGATTTTGGTGAGTTGGGGGAGGTCTTCCCTGAAGGCGCGTTGTATGGCGGCATCGGTGGCGGTGTCGCAGGCGCTGGTGCTGTCGTCAAGGACAAGGACGCGGGGCTTCTTCAGCAATGCCCGGGCGATGCAGAGTCGCTGCTTCTGTCCGCCTGAAACATTGGCGCCGCCCTGCTCGATGCGGGTGTCGTAGCCTTGCGGCATCTGGTCGATGAACTCGTCGGCGCAGGCCATGCGGCAGGCCTCCTTGCACTCCTCAAGGGTGGCGTCGGCGTTGCCCCAACGGAGGTTGTCGAGGATGGTGCCGGAGAAGAGCACGTTTTTCTGCAAGACGACAGAGACGGCATTGCGCAGGGTGTCGAGGTCGTAATGGCGAACGTCGCGGCCGCCCACCATGACACTGCCCTTGGAGACGTCGTAGAGGCGGCTGACGAGGTTGATGAGCGACGACTTGCCACTGCCCGTGCCGCCGATGACGCCGATGGTCTCTCCCGATTTGACATGGAAGGAGATGTTTTGTATGGCGTATTCTCCGCTGCCTGACTTGTAGGCGAAATAGACGTGGTTGAAGTCGATGCTGCCATTGGGCACCTCCATCACCGGGTTCTTGGGATTGACGATGTCGGCCTGCTCGTCGATGACCTCAGCCACGCGCTGGCCGCTGGCCGCACTCTGCGTGAGCATGACGAAAATCATGCTGAGCATCATGAGTGACATGAGGATGCTCATCACGTAGGTGAAGAGGGATGTTATCTCGCCGGTGGTGAGCGTGCCGCCAACGACGAACTGTGCTCCAAACCAGGAGATGGCGATGATGCAGGCATAGACCACGAGGTTCATCACAGGATGGTTGAGCGCCATCAAACCCTCGGTGCGGACGTAGAGTTTGTAGAGACCTTCCGCGGCGCGGAGGAACTTGTGGTTCTCATAGTCTTCCCTGACGAAGGCCTTCACCACCCGCATGCCGGCGATGTTCTCCTGCACGCTGCTGTTGAGTTGGTCGTAACGCTCGAACACCATCTTGAAAAGTCCCGACACGCGGCTGATGAGGAAATAGAGGAAGATGGAGAGGATGACCATGGCGACGATGAAGATGATGCTCATCCTCACGTCGATGACGAAGCACATGAAGATGCTGAACAGCATGCGGAAGGGGGCACGCACCGACACGCGCAGAAGTTGCTGGAAGGCGTTCTGAAGGTTGGACACGTCGGTCGTCATGCGTGTGATGAGACCCGAGGCGCTGAACTTGTCGATGTCGGAGAAGGAGAAGGTCTGTATGTTGCTGTACATCGCCTCCCTCAGGTTGCAGGCGAAACCGGCGGAGGCCATTGCGGAGCAACGTCCGGCCTTGATGCCGAACATGAGGCTGAGGAAGGCCATGCCGAGCATGATGCCGCCATAGAGGTAGACATTCCCCATGTCGCCGGCGTTGATGCCCAGGTCGATGAGTTTGGCGGTGACATAGGGGATGAGCACGTCCATCACCACCTCGAGGGAGGTGAAGACGGGCGTGAGCACCGACACCCGCTTGTATTGCTTGATTTGTGAATAGAGGGTCTTGAGCATATATGAATAGGTTTTGGGGGATATTGCCTCCTAGGGTCTCTAGTATTCCTAGGGTTTCTGGTGTTCCTAGGGCTTCTAAGAATCTTTAAGGTCTAAAAACTCCATTTTGCGGCGAGGGTGGGGATGGCTCTGAACTTGTCGTTGCGCCCCTTGTTGTCATAGACGAAATTGTAACTCATTTCCACTTCCGAGCCAAGGCTGAGGTTGAGGTTTTGGCAACCTTTGAGGGCGTTGAGGTTGAACCAGAACTGTGGTTCGGAAACGACGACCCATTTGCCTTTCACATTGCCGTCATACCAACAGTCGATGAAACCGGAGCAGGTGAAAAGGCGGTTGCTGGTATGCAACCCCCAGACAGCAGTGGCTTGGAAACTGCTGAAGGGTCGGTTCCACGGATTCTGGCCTTTGAAATAATATTTGTACAGGGCTTGCAAGGAGAGGGTCTTGGTGAAGTCTTTGCTGGCGTAGTTCCAAGAGGGACCGATGAGGGCGGCATGCTGGAAGCGCGTGGAGAGGTCGGTGTGTTTGTTGGAAGTGAGTCCTCCGTTGTATTCCACGTGGGCTGCCCAGTGCTTGTCACGGCTGACATTGAACTCCCTTGACACCTCCCAATAGGCACCTGCCACGCCGTCGTGGAAATAGTCGAGGTCGATGAAGAAGAAGGTGTTTCCCCACTGGTCGGGCTTGTAATACTCTACGGTAGTGGTGACGGAGGGCCGACCGTCGAGGTCATCGTCAATAGTCCGTCCCAGGTCGTAGTGAAACTGCACGTTTTGGGCGTTGACAGTGGCCCAAGTGGAAAAAAAGATGATGATGGTGAAAAGCTTTCTCATTTTCTTTCATGATTTATCGGGTGCGAAATTAGTGAAAAAAAATGAGAAAGGCCCTCCTCCATGATTGAAATTTCTCTATTTGCTCTCATACATCATCGCAGCCTCCAGGTGCATGTCATGGATTTCGTCTGCCAGCCACTGGGGTGAAAGCACCTTGATTTGACTACCACGACTCAACAGATGCCCGCTAAAATCAATGGTCGGACGCATGAACAATTCGAAATCGGCATAGTTCTCACCTTGTCCAATCTCTCGTTGGCTGATATGCATGCGCAGGTCCCTCAGATAATACCTTTCGAAACCATATGCCCGAATGACTATCCGCTCCGGCTTCGTGTCATCGCCGACCAATACGCCATAGCACTCATCAAAATATTCTTGTGCGTCAAAATCAGGGTCGATCCTGAATTTGATGTCCGTCAACTCCATGTCCAGAATCCTGTCGAAAGAGAACACACCGAAATAGTCCGACTCCGGCTTTTCCTCTGTCGCATCACGGTGGAAATGCCCGAGGATATACCAGCGTTGCTTGAAGAGTTTGATGCAATAAGGTTCGAAGTTCAGGTGGTTGGGATTGTCGGTGCCGTATTTTCGGTAATCGACGGCTATTCTCACGCTTTTCTTCATCGCCTCGATGACCATCCCCAGATAGTCGTCCTCTGTTGGGACAGACTGGAGCAAAATCCTTTTTTGCAGCGACAGGCTTTCGCTGATGATGTTGTTGACGGAAAGCGTGGAGAGAAGCCAGTTCTGCACACTATCGTTTTCCAGCACTTCATCGTTGCCGATGTAGTATTTGTAGCCATTCTGGCGGTCGCATTCGATATAGATGCCGAACATGTCCTGGATGGCATCCTTGTGCCGGTTGAAAGTGGAACGGGCAAGTTCCACTCCCTCGCTCAGTGAACTTCGTAGCCATTTCTCCTGAATCTCCGAAAAAGTGATTTTCCGGGCCTTGTGAATGGTTTCCACAAGCCAGATGTATTCCTTGAATTTGAATGCTGTTTTCATACTCGTCTGATTGAGGTTCTAATCTTGTCACGCTTTTCTCAAACCTTTTTGTTGTATCTCTATAATAATATCCCGAATTATCGAATTGGAGAATTATCATGGAAACTGTCACTTTGGTGACAAGAATTCTATGATTCGAAAATTCGTGATAAAAAGAACTCGTGATATAGGTCACCCTTGATTGAACATGGAATCACACTTCCCAAATGATTGCCGCACAATGCCCCATGAAGGTTTCAAACTCTACCTTATAGGTCTTACAATCAGGTCTCGCTTGTGGGTCTGAGGAGTCAAGAAGAGTTACCGTTGGTTCGGGATCACACAAAATCATAAACAGATTGTGTTCACAACCTTCATATGGCTCTTCAGGCCCGTCATTAATCTGCTGTACGATATTGTAGCAGCCAGATTGAACGAGTTGCAAAACTTTTTTCTTGTAGTCAATTTTCTTTGCCATGATTAATTATCAAATGAATATTCTGATGGTTCAATTCCATCTTTGCAAGCTGCAATAATTTCTTCACGCAATTCTGCTTGAGTGAAAGCATCAACATTTTCGCCATTATTCAATGACGCCTTATAATAAAGCCTACCTTCGGATGACGATGGCCTGAAGTGTGATGAACCTGCTATATAATCACTTTCCCAATAGCCTATCACATGATTGCCGACACGTACACATTCATCTCTACTGAGAACCACTTTTTTGGGAAAAATCTTCTTCATATCCTCTTATTTTTTATCATTAACAACTTTATTATAGTCGCCATAGGTGTCAACGATGACTATCCATTTAAATTTCTTGTCGTAGCGGTGAGCCCAGGACTTGATGGCCTCGTAGACGCAACTTGCACCCTCTACTGTTGAGCCGCTGACGGGCACATTGCAGAGGAAACCGTACACCTTACACCGCTGGTCGCGCAATTGCTTTAAGCACCTGAATAACACCTCGTGAAGGCGCTCCTGCGTCGGTTCCTTCTTGAACACGTGCTGCACCAGAGGCACTTTGCCATTATAGCGCTTGCAAGCTTGGCCCAAGTCATCATCTTCACTGCGTCTCAGAACAACCAGTCCATCTGCACCGTAGCTTTTGACATCGAACAAGTCGCCTTCGCCAAGTCTAATTTTCTTATCCTGAGTGCCTGTCAAAATCATACCTCGCAATTGGAAAGCAAAGCGACCATCGCGACACGCGGTCCACGCACCTTGGTCGGGTACATGAATGAATAGTTGACCCGCATATCGGATGTCACGCTTCAAGTCGGCTCTCCCTGCATCGGTCGATGCCACAAGAAACGCCGTACGGCTGATGCCGCCTTTTTTGTAGAGGAAACTATCTTGGTCGTATTTTTCGGACAACCTGTAAATCCTTGTGAAGAATTGCTTGGCATCGGCTTGTCCCTCATTGGTAACAAAGAAGCAGTACTCTTCACAGGCATATTCCCAATCGGCCTCACGGTAGCAGCCCGTAACGCCGTTAAATATAAAACCATATTGCTCAAGGTCAGCTCGAAGCAATTGGTTGCGGGCCTTATTCTGCTCCAGCGAATAACCACCCCTAAAGGCTGTCAGGACAACGCACGTATGGTCCTTGAAAGCACGCTCGGCCCTTCCAAGAGTCAGAGCATCATCTTCGGCAGGTGCTGTTGCAGCAATAGCTATTTGACCTGGCTTTAGTTCGCCCCTTAGCAGTTTGCGGATAGCTGCCATGCGCAATTTTTGGCATCTTGCGTTTAGGTCTTCGTATACCTGCTCTATGTATTGTTGTGATACCATATCCTTCTTCACTGCTTACTTGATGATTTCTACCGATGTGTCTGCCTCATTTTTTAAACCTTTTCTCCCACTCTTCTATGAACTTCAGATATTGATTTAAAGCGGCTGACATGGAACGATGTTTGCGATTGTTCTCAGCAACATATTCTGGAGAAGAATTGAGCATTTCGATGCATAGTCGAACATCTTCTGCTGTAATGTAACTGTATATGGATTCTGCATGTTCGTCAACCTCCTTCTTTATCCATTGGCGAACAGCATTGTCAATAGTGCTAATATAGCTGTCGGCTGTAGTTTCAGCCAAATGTTTTGACAAGTAGAATTGGAATTGTATATTTATAGGGAGATTCCATTTAGTTGCTTCCTCATTGATTACTGGCTTTTTTGTTGTTACTTGTGCCTCGTCATCCCAGATTACTTTTATGCCTAATTTGGGAAGAAACTCACCAAGGGCCAGCAGGTCTTTCTCTTTTTGGCCATTGCTCAACTGCGTCATTACATAGAATCCATCAACCAATGTTTGGGGCGACTTCCCATCAGAATCTCGTAAAGTTTCTGAACGCTCTACAATACAAATGTCTCGACCATTTACACGATGCCAAGCACTATGTTTACTCCTATTATTACAGATAGTTTCCAAACCAATCTTTTTCAGGGCAAGAATCCATGTATTTACGGCCTTCTTCTCATGATAGACTGTGCCATCGCGGAATGAGACAGAAAAACCTATCGACTTGGATTTAGTGAACCTAGGCTCAGCCGTAACGACAGCTTCGTCATCTGTCGTTTCTGGCTCATTTGCAACATCGGTATTCGCTTCCTCTTCAGATGCGGTCACTCCTTGAACTCTCTGAATGACAGTCTGAGAAGGTGACAACGTTGATAGTTGTATACAGTTTCTGGTAAACGAAACGCTAATGCAACCATTGGGGTCATAGCTACCGCTAAACATCAATGGACTCTGCACTTTTGAGAGCACGGTCTTCAAATGCTCTATGAGTTCTGGCAGCAACTCTTCTTTCAATAGCTGGTCTTCCAGTTGTTCCCATTTTGAATCAATAGGCTTGCCTTCTTCTTGGAGTGAAGCCCTGTGGGTGTAAAAATCAGTTAGTTTACTCATTGTCTTCGGTTTCGTTATCGTTATTTGAATGGAAATCAATATAGCCTATGGCTTCACGCTCTTCTTGCGTTAAGCCATAGAGGTCGAAAATGCGCTGGTCGATTGCCTTTGCTTTTTCGTCAGAGTATTCGTTTTGGATGTCAAGCACTAATTCACGGAATTCAGCATCGGTATCATCATCAACTTCGAGGACGGGTATTTTGTCAAAGAAAATTTTACTCATTCCTCTTGCTCCCCCAAATAAAGCACCAAAGTCATCACGGAAACAATATTTGAACAATGAAGAATTGAAAAATGCAACTAGATAAAACAAATATTTGCCAACCATGATGAAACATGTTTTGTTTGCAAGAAAGTGCTTGTCATCAAATACGAATGGCATGAATTTTGTGGTTTCTGGATATACAATTTTAGGTTTATCAAATTCTTTCCAATAAGCTATAGTATCTTGGAGTTCATACCATTTACCTCTAGTCTTCTTTCTAGACTTTATTAGTTCACCGTTAATATAGTGTTTAGCGCCTGTTTGTTCAAGCTTTTCAATTGGGAAAGATTGTAGATATCTCTTTATGGCAGGATAATCGTCAATATTGTAATTCCTTGATGGGAAAGTGCTTATAAGCCAAATATTTGCCCATTTATATCCATATTTGTTAATATCCTTGCCTCGTAGAAGTGGACATATTAATTTGGATGTCTCTTCACGCTCTTTTTCTGAAGAACACCATGAAAGTATTTCTTCTCTTTTGGTGCTGTCAATCCAAAATGCCTTGTCGTATCCTGTAAGAATACCACGATATATATTTATTTCCCACTTTGCCAAAGGTATGCCAACATCTTCAACTTTTTTCTTTATTTTTCTCATAGTATCAGACATAATAACCCAATTATCACCACCTTCAAATTGACAATTAATATTGTGAAGTTTTACATAATCATTCAAAGTGCAAGGATTTGTGAAGTCTTCTAGTATTTGTGTAGCATGAATATATTCCCTTTTTAATGAGTTCTGAAATAAAAGAATATTGGTCATAACTGTTGCACTTTCAAATACATGAGTCTCTCCAAAGTCAATCAATAACTTGGGGTTGGTCTCAGTGGTCAGATAACCCCTTAATTCCTCACCATAACCAGCTCGCATCCATTTGTTAGAGGTAATATAGCATAATGAGCCTTTATCCTTCAACAATTGGTTCCCTCGCTCATAGAAAAGGCAATAGATGTCACCACCACGATTGAATGTCTTAAAACCACATAGTGAATAGAGATTGGCTAATTTTCCTTTGTCTGCCTGAAGTTGAATATATGGTGGATTACCAATCACAATGTCAAAACCATCTGTTACACCAAACATCCATTCTATATCCAAGAAAGGAGATACGCTGTTCTGGTCATATGGATTCCAATCGGTCACTTGCAGCACAGCGGCCTCAAAGCCTTGGGGAGTACATTTGTTCTGTTCGCGCTCAATGTCTCGACGGCAGGCTGCAATTACACTTTTGATACGGTCACGTTCACGCTGATTTCTATTCACTTTGATAATTTTCGGAGGAGAGAACAAATCTGTTTGTACGGCCTCTTCCACCCAATCATCACCTTGATAGAGTGCCAATAACTTCTCATTTTCAGTTATTTGCTGACTGAGCATCTTGATTTTTTCCTCATTAGGTTCTCCTACTAATCGTTTGATGTGTTGATGTATTTGCTTGCGCTTGGCTTCATCTTCACGCAACAAACGAATTTTCTCACTGCGCTTACGAGTATAGAAGTGTCGATGGCGAATGGTTAATAGTTCGTTTTTCAACAGGGTAAGAACCTCGTCTTGTGTCCAATCCTCGTTATACTGATGGATGTCGGCATTGATGAGCGAGTTGGCGGCCACAAACTTTGATTCAAGGTTGGGCAATGTTTTAATGCCGAAGTTTAACTCTGGCTTTTCGCGTTGAATGTCAGTTTGTTCACAAATAAGCGTAATGAAGAATCTTAATCTGGAAATCAGCATGGCGATGGGCTGAATGTCGACTCCATAAATGCACGACTCTATTATATATAGTTTGCGCGTGTAGTCAGGTGAGTTCAGTCCGTTGTTGAATGTTTCTTCTATCTCCAAAAGTTTTTTCCTTCGTTCTTCTTCATCCACAATGCCAAAAGCCCTGCGACTTTCGTCCACGGCCAAATTCGTAAGAACTTCACGCCACATGGTGTTGTCGGGGTCTACTTGTTGAAGAATATGCACCATTTGCTGGAGCATACCCATAGGGAATGCACCAGAACCACAGGCAGGGTCGAGAATTTTGCAGGTGAAGAGTGCGTGAAGGATTTTATCTTTTTGTTCTGCTGTTAATTCCACTTCCTCTGTTGTGAAATCCAAAAGTTGGCGGTATTGGATTTCCAAATCTTCACCAACTGTCTGCTTCAGATGGGCCACCAAACTCTCGTTCACCATATATTGCACTATCTCGCGTGGTGTGTAGAATGAACCACTTTCGTTGCGGGCTGTTTCTTTGGTCTCTGGATTGTACGCTCCCAATAAGTTTTCGAAGACCTTTCCCAACAGTTCAGGGTCGAGTGCTACCTGCACATCTTGTGGGGTATTTTCCTCAATAGTGAATACATAACGATTGAAGATGGATATCAAACCCTTTGTAGGATGAAAAAACAGTATGTTCGGAACAAAAGCACGATACAAGAACACGCCATTCTTCTTGCGGTCATTACGAGAGAATCCGTCGTAATAGTACCTGTGCTCTACACCATCCAGCTTCTTGGTCTTATCCTGACATTCAAAGAGGCCACAGTTAAGGAAAGGAACGGTTGAAAACAAATCAATTACCTCGTCTTCTGTAATAGAGAAAAGTTCAGAATAGCGATAGAGGTTCTTCACATCTGCTGTGTTGGCTTGAGCAAACTCACGACGTTCCCCATCTTCAATAATTGGGCGATTCAGTGTTCCAAAAAACAGGTTTTGGAGAATGGCTTGGTAGTAGTTGCTATCTGTACTGCTTTGTGCATTGAAATTTTTCAAGATAGTGGCCAAATACTTTTCATCGAATATGCAGGCTGGCACGAGGTCTTTTTGTTTGATGAACCAAACAAACATTAATCGTGTTATCAGTCGGATGACGCGGGTGTCAATGTCCTCTCTGTCATCTTCCTGTGTTTCAACATCACCAGGGAAGGTAACATTGGTTTCTGGAGCGACGGCCCACTGATACCAGTCAAACAAGTCATTATAGAATTGTTTGGTGAGGAGTTCAGAGTTGAACACTTCCATCCAGTGCTTATATAAATCTTCGAAAGTTGAATATGGTTTGTCACCCAGGGACTTCAAAATATCAATATGGCCACGGTGAGGTTTCACACAATTAATATTCCGCAGAATACTCACCTTTCCCAACTTCTCACCACTTCCTTGGCGCCATTCCTGAGAATAGTTCCTCCGTTCGCAAGTAGAGAGCGAGAGCAGATTGTTCTGGCGTATGATAAGGATAACCGGGTTTGCAGTTGCAAGACGATTGAAAGCACGAGTCAATGCAGCAGCAGCAGTACGTGTTAGGTTTGCATCTTGCTTTGCATCACATGCAAAAACGAACATGCCATCATACTTACCTCCATGTTGTATGGTTTCGGCAACATATTCAAGACTGTCAGCATTCTTTGCCCCTGCCAATGACTTGTCGTTGACGATACCAATGTAATAAGTATCATTGATGGATTCGAGAGCATCTGTGAGATACTTGGGCATAGGCCCATCATAAAGGCCTGCCACATCGATAGATTCGGCAGTATCTCGGTCGAACTCGATATTCAGTTTATGAAGCAGATGTGAAGTCGCATCGAAAAGAGACTCCGAAGAGAATCTGTTAAGTGTCTGTATCATTGTGATGAAATTTTTAAGGCATTTTACTTGTTACATATTGACTTCGTCGATTCGTGGCTGCGGCTTGGTAATAATCAAATTGGCTTGTTTTTGCTCTCGCTCTCGCTCACGTATTCCCAGACGATAAGGTCGAAGTTTTGGATTTGGAACTTTTCTTCAAGGAGTTGCTGTTTCCTGTTAGCAGCAGCAGGAGTGCTGATGTTCTTACGCTTGAGTTTATCCTTGATGTTCTTGATGGCTTGTTGAGGAGCATGGGCACGCATCCACTGCTTTAAGACATCCGAGAGGCGATTGATGCGCTCGGTGTCGTTGTCGACTATCCACTGAGGCACGCTACGGGCTGCACTCTTGTTCTTGCGAAGGAACTCCAGGACATCGGCCTTGTTGACTTCCTTCCAATCAGGTTCAGCATCAATAGGCTGACACACTAAATATAATTCAGAATACGCATGTTCTTTTTTGCCTTCCGGTTTCTTGGGATAACCAACAAGCGCAATGAGACACTCTGGCATGTCAGGAAAGTCAGCACTCTGATTTTGGAATCCGGAGAATACCCCGTTAGGCATCTTGCGATAGAAGTCCTGTTGCTTCTCATAGTAGTCAACAAGGTCCTGCCTGTAAGTCTCGAAGGAGAAATCCTTCAGTGAAAGGGTCTGTGGTGACTCAATATCAGAAATGCTGTTTTTTGTAAGCTCTTCAAGCAGACGGTCGGCATTCTTGTCCTGCAGAGGATTGTCTTTCACCATATTCTTGTAGGCGTCATTCACTTCCTGGGTTTCGCTGCCAACAAGGTTCATGATAGACATGCGATTCTGAATGCGGGTCTCAAGATGGAGGTAGTCCTCAAAAGACTTTGCCGGCCAGAAATTGACACACGAAATGATTTCGTTGGGTGAGCCGATGCGGTCAATACGTCCAAAACGCTGAATGAGACGGACTGGATTCCAATGAATGTCGTAGTTGACCTGCATGTCTGCATCTTGGAGGTTCTGGCCTTCCGAGAGACAATCGGTGGCAATAAGGATGTCGATGCCATCGTCAATAAGACGGGCATACTGTGGACGATGCTCCTTGACCAACTTCAGCCAGAGGTCGTAGGGTACATCCCAACGCTGCTTCTCATCATTATAATATCGTGCAGCATCAAGCTTCTCCTCATACAATCCATCCCAGTCAAGTTCCTTGTAAAGTTTGCTGTAAGGAGCAAAACTCTGAAGGATTTCGGTAAAGTTCTTCTTTGAATGATTTCCAGTAGAAAGAATCTCCTGTCCCGAAGCCGATGCCATGCGTGAGAATCCGCGAGCTTTCAACTCATCAAAGATGAACTTTGCGGTATCTGCATATGCTGTGAAAATAACGATTTTCTTATTGTCAGCAGTCTGCTTCTTATGAAGAAGTTTTACCAGTTCGTCGAGCTTCAAATCACGCTCTTCTTGCTGACGATATTTCTGTTCGAAGTCTTGCAAACTCTTGTAAATCTTGCGAAGCAGGTTGCAGTCATGCTGGAGACCCTTCTTGAAACCGCCAAGATTCTTGATGTCGGAAAGCTTGATTTGACGACGACGGACAATCTGCTCATCATAGTATTCATCGTCGACTTCTTCACCTGTACGAATGATTTCATCAATACCTTCTTCCTCGTATCTGAGCACCTTGGCAAGTGTTTCCTCGTGAACATCAAGAACCTTCTTGACTGTCGACTGAAGGGCAAACCATGAGCTCTCCAAACGTTTCATGAATAGAATACACATCATCTTCACGAGGAACATCTCACGGTTGATATCGTCATCCCAGTCGGATGAAGCTTCTATTCGTCCTACCTTGCGGGTTTTGTGCAGGAAGATTGATGGTTGATAGGCTGTAAGGTTCAACTCCTCAAAAGCAGTGTAAATATCCTCTGTTGTCTTGTATTCGCCAAAATGGTCAACGCCCTGATAGATGTTTAAAGGAGGATTCTTTTGCGGGAAGCCCAAATTTTCGCCAAGCGTCTTCTCGATAAGCTTTCGGGTGCGCGCCACAATGAGTTTATCGGTAAGATTGAAGAAACGCTGTGGGAGCATTTTTATAAATCCTCCGATGGTGCGGTCCGAGTCGTTACACCATCGAGTGTACTTACCCTGTGCATCCTTGAATGTGTTTTCAAGAGACTCTACGTCAAACTCCGGATTGTCAAAGGCGTTGTCGACACCATGGCCAATTAGATTGAACTGCCCCTTTACATCGGCAAGACCGGTATTGATAGGAGTTGCAGAGAGCATCAGCACTTTCACATTTCGTTTTTCTTGACCTTCTTGATTCTGAATGAGCGTTTTCATCAGTTCAATATATCGACCTGATTTCTCATTACGAAGATTATGACTTTCATCGATTACAACAAGAACCTTCTTGCGTGTTTGAAGATAATCAAGCTTGAATGTGTCGTATGCCGTTTGCATTCGTTCGTTTTGAAGGTCGGTGTGGAATCGTACCTTGTATTTGAACTCATCCTTGTCGAAACGAGAACCTGCACCATAAAGGTATTGAGTCCAGTTCTGTTCAAGTTTCTTTGGACATAATAAGACGGTCGTGTAGTTCTGAATCTGGAAGTACTTGATGACAGCCAAAGCAGAGAAAGTCTTGCCAAGACCAACGGCGTCGGCAAGAATGGCGCCATTATACTTGCGAAGCATCTTGATGAGCGAAATAACTCCCTTCTGTTGATAATTGAACAGGGTCTTCCAGATGACACTCGTCTGAAGGAGACTCATGTCGCGAGTGTGTTCAATGCCACCTTCGAGATTCAATTCTGAATTGAACAATTCAAATAGTATCTTATAGTAGATTTCCTCTGGCGAATATTTGCGGAAATATTCATTAATCTTTCGGATAAAATACTCCTTGACAGGAATCTTTGGAGATTTCTTGTCTTCACTATCTTCTGGAACTTCTGTGCGGGCTTTTTTCCAAATGTCCTCATACCAATCTCTCAGTTCTTTGAATTCTACGTCTTCTGCTCCTAAGCGTTTGGCAATATTTAGTTCAACGTTTGGCACTTTCTTTAATCCAACACCGGCAGGAGTAAGATTGGATGAACCAGTAATATAATAGCTTTGGTCGTCAGAATTTTTATTGGTGAAAATATATGCCTTGGCATGACAGAAATCAGGAATTTCCGCACGCATCTGAACTGTAGGACGCTCAAGGAATGCGATGGCCTTGGGAGCATCTTCGTTAATCATGCCCAACTTGTCTATATCAAGATTATCGCTAAGAAGATCTACAATCATATCCTTGCAATAATCATCGCCAACCATTTCAGAAGAAATAATCCGGAATTCGTCTTCTTCAGGAATGGCATCATGGAGTTTCGCCAGAGTATGAATCATGAAATAGCCTGTTACTATATCAAGCTTACCTTTCCGGCCACTCTCCTTGCCAGAAAATTTGTTGATAAAGTCCCAAACTGTCGTGATGTTTAGAGTTTGATTTGGCTTCTTGTTGTCAATAAGCATATCAAATAGAGTTTATTATATCATGTTATAGGGTTCAAAAATATATGTAAGTGATGTAGGCTTGTCTTTCCCCTCCATGGAATCAAAGACCAGTCCCTTGATTCAGACCAATACCGTCATAGGATAAAAAGTCTGTGCGAAATCACCTTCTTCTGGATTGCCTATTTGAACGAAGGTCTTCTCGTCAACGTCTCCAATAGGCAAATCGAAAAGTTCTCCCATCAATTTGTCATAACCAATATCCTTGCCGAAAATATATAATGGTTTGTCACGTAAACAATCAAGCAGTTGATTCGTTGTTAGGTTGAATTTGTTCATGTTAATGTAATTTATTTTATATAAGTATGCGGTTAATAGCTACATTCTTTGGCAAGGCTTTAAATTGATAAGAAAAATGGTTTCTACTATATTATTATTAATTTGCACACCCCTAAGTCCCAGTCTTTGGGTATAGCTTCTGTAATTTCATGGTAAGACATCCTATCGGTTTATGGTAATAAATAGTTTTAAGATAACAAAAGTAACAATTAATCTCCATATATCAAAAGTCAGTCAAGCATAATTATTTTTCTTTAACATTGCATGAATTACGAGTATCTATTCAGCGAATGTCTACGGACTCAAAGGACTCAAAGACAGGTCAAGTCCTATTAGTCCTGAAAGTCCGTAGACTATACCATATGCACCATCGGTGCATTCTTGTGCTCCGGAATGTCCTCCTAGAACGAGAAGTCTACGGACTCAAAGGACTCAAGGGACTTGGGGCGGGTCTTGTGCCCGCCCGCAAAAATTCTTCAATTACTCCCTATGGTCGTGGGTCTTCGACAAATCTCTTAAATTCGGGATAATAAAATGAGTCAAGGAGTTTGGGAGGACGCGCACCAAGAATGAGAAGTCTACGGACTCGAAGAACTCAAGGGACTCAAAGACAAGTCCTATTAGTCCTGAAAGTCCGTAGACTATAACATATGCACCATCGATGCATTCTTGTGCTCCGGAATGAGAAGTCTACGGACTCGAAGGACACAAGGGACTCGAAGGCAAGTCCTATTAGTCCTAAAAGTCCGTAGACTATAATTTATGCACCATCGATGCATTCTTGTGCTCCGGAACGAGAAGTCTACGGACTCAAAGGACTCAAGGGACTCGAAGGCAAGTCCTATTAGTCCTAAAAGTCCGTAGACTATAACATATGCATGTCAATGTCTTTGCGACATCAATTCTTCCAATTCGGAATCAGATTTTTCGAAGATTTCTTCTGGCTTGAAAAAATGAGTGAGCATGGTGGCAACGACCTTGTTTTTGTAGATGAAGACAAAGTCGTAGTAGCCAGGGACGACCTCATCGGCTTGAAGGTAAAACGACCCCCAATGGTAAGTTTCTTCTTCATTGGGATCTTTGTTCAGTTCTAATTCTTGAACATAGCCAGGGGTCTTGTCGTTCAAAGCTTTTCCCAGATAGAAACCTTGGTCTGCCTTGTGCGAGAAAACCATTACCTTGATGCCTGATTGTGCGCTGGCTTGTGGATGGAATTCTATCCATTCGTCAAGTTCGAAAACAGAGCGGATTCCATCGGTGGCAAATGGCTTGCTGTTGAAAGCCTCGCTTCCGCAACGGTTGCCGAACAAGCTCAAGGCGGTCATTACAGGCTGTTCTCCCTCTTTGAGGTTGACGAAATAGAGTTTGCCAAGGACCATTGTGTCTTTAGCTTGCGAGATGTTGGCTGCAGTGTTGTTGCCGTCGATGTTGTTAACGGCGTTGTAGGTGATGCTGATGTCGCTTGGGGTTGTCGCATTCGCATTTGCGCCATTGTTGAAGTGGACTGTTGAAAACATGGCAAGTCCTGCGGCAATGAGTATGGCTGTTTTTTTCATAAACCTGAATCACGCACCACTTTTGATGAGTAATGTTGATTCCTGAGCAACAAGAAGTTGCTTGGGATTTTGTCAAGTCGGAAATTTTACTTGCCTTAGTGGTGCAATGGAAAGTCAATAAAACTCCGATTGTCATGGCAAAGATAGTAAATAATAGTGATAAAAACGTTTTTGGCGGTATTATTTTCGTGTTGGATTGCCTCCGGCGAATCGTTTGTCGCTCGGGAAAAGACTGAAAAACGCTGTTTTTCGTCATTTTCCTCTCGCTTGTGCCACGATTTGCCTCCGGCGAATCGTTTGTCGCTCGGGAAAAGACTGAAAAACGTTGTTTTTCGTCATTTTCCTCTCGCTTGTGCCACGATTTGACACAAGCGGATGATACCTTTGCAGTGCCTTGGGAGTTCTTTGGGGTGACTCACTGAACAATGGCGTAGTCCTCTCACGTAGAGGATCACGCCCGGAAACCCAGGAATGGGAGATGTAGTCAAATTGTATTACTGAGCATCCATAACCAAGGCAAAACGGAGACATGGGGCTCCCCTCAGGGGTTGAGATGTCGAGGCAGCGCGATAACTTCAAGCAGAAACCTCCCTGTTGTATAGGAATCGGATTGCCGGAGCCGGTTCCTTTTACATCAACAAAAAAGATAGTTGTTATATGGCAAGTAGATTCATGATGTCTACGTGGATGGCCGACAAAGAATGGCTTCCAATCTTACAACATGCCTGCCTCGGGTTTTGACAAACTCTGAAAACGTAACATGATTATATAAACGATGATTCAAAAATACACAATCAAAGGAATCCGTCGGTTCAATGACAGGAAAGTCGTTGAGCGGACAAAAATGATGTTCAAAGTCCATGCCGGTGGTTCGGATGTCATAAGTCGGTATCGTTGTCCCATGGATGACGAGGCGGAATATTTCACTTTGATGATGGGCAAGGGTTCCACGCAGGGTGTCAACGTCAAGCAACGCATAGGAGGGACCATTGTCGTGGAATTGCCCCGGCTTGCTTCCGAGTGTGATGTCCGCCTATGTTATGCCTTCCTGAACGCTGTGATGAAAGTGCATCGCACAGCAAGAATCATGGGCGAGGGTGAGAAGCCTGTATCACTATCCGATTGCGATGCGGAGGAGCAGTGGCACCTTCGTCGTAAGAATATGGCTGGCATCATCCACAAGGGTGAAACCATGGTGTTGGCCGGCGTGAACAAGAATTTTTATTTAGAGCCATCTTGCTATCATCACGATGTAGGGGAGGCCGATGCCACGTCCGCTGCTTTTGAGGATTTTGCCTTGTTGCAGTCGGCCGATTCAGGAAGAAGGAATGTGATGGAAGAAAAATGCCATGTCACAGACGAGGAGGAGTATAGTACCATCAGGGTGGTGGACAATTCCAAGGATGTCTTTATCGGTGCCTGCCGATATGTGGGCATGATGAAGGGAAACACCTGCAAGATGATAAGATTCGAGACCTTTTGCCAGTTGATGGATGGGGAAAGCGGGTTCAGGAGAATGGATGCGGCACAAGTCCTTCTTGACAAGATGGATGAGAAGAGATGGAGTGAACTGTTTGACAAGGCCGATGGCGTTGTCAGGGACCATTTCCGCAAGACCTTCATCATGCGATGGAATACTGACATCAGCAATCATAAGATGGTTGATTTTGAAGACAGTTTTGAGAATTTCCATAACGAAGGGTTTTATTACGACTGGAGTATCTGGGATTTCAAGAATGCCCGAGTCGGTGACCTGTTCTATATGATTCGCACGGGGGACGGCGTGAATGGCGTCGTGATGAAAGGCATCCTGACAGGTACACCATACGAAGATGAAGATTGGAGCGGAAGGGGCAGAAAGGTCTATTATGTACGTATGGAGTTAAGCCATCTCATTCACCCCGACAAAGCATCTCTGGTCTTGACCACGGATGAGTTGACGGCGGCCGTTCCAGACTTTGACTGGCAGGAAGGGCATTCCGGTGAAATGCTCACCGATGAACAAGCTGACCTGTTGGGGCGACTATGGGAAGGGTATTTGAAACGTTTGCATGAACAATTGCGTGAAAAGGGGATGACAACAGCCGCTTCCTCCAAATATTTCAAGGAAAAATGACGGCAGGAAACAACGCTTGTCGGACAGAGGCGTTTGGCTATCCAGAATTGGTTGCAAAACATGGGGCGTCAATATGCTATATCAATCACTGAGTCCCACCTGCTGTTTTTGTGATGCCAAGACCCGAATTTGCCATATTTAATACATAAAAATCGGGTGATAAGGCTACAGCCGAGGGGTCTGGTAAAGGCGATGAACATAACAATCCCGAAGGGGTGACAGACCATTCTGCCACCCCTTCGGGGTTCTTGCATGCAATCCTTAATGGCAGGGTTTCATCCCTGTCCACTTTTTAAAGTGGGCTCAGTTAGTTTTCTGGTGCCTGGTCGATCAACTCCATGAACTGGTCGAGTTTCGGAGTGATGATGATTTGCGTGCGGCGGTTGCGCTGACGGCCCAGGTCGGTGTCGTTGGTGGTGACAGGGTTGTATTCGCCCCTTCCACCAGCGGTGAGGCGCTTCGGGTCTACGCCGAAATTGTTCTGCAGGTACTGGACGACGCTGGATGCCCTGAGGCAGCTGAGGTCCCAGTTGTTGCGGATGTTCTCCCTTGAGATGGGCACCGTGTCGGTGTTGCCTTCCACCAGGACGTCGAAATCCTTGTAGTCCATGATAATCTTGGCCACCTTGCTCAAGGTCTCTTGTGCACGACTGTTGATTTCATAACTGCCGCTCTTGTAGAGCATGTTGTCGGCCAGTGAGATGTAGACCACGCCTTTGAGCACTTGCACGTCGACCTCCTTGAGCTCTTCCTTGCTCAGAGAACGTGTGAGGTTGTTGGTGAGGACCATGGAGAGGGAGTCGCTCTTGCTCTTTACGTCGACAAGGTGACGGATATACTGATTGGACTCGTTGATTTGGTCCACCAATTTGTCAATGCTGACGTTGGTTTGGTTGGAGTTTTCCAAACTCTTGTCCAGAGAGCGTTGCAACCTGGCGTAGTCGCGCTTGGCCTGTTGCAGTTGCTCTTCCAGGCTGGCGACCCTCGAATTGCTGGCGGCCAACTGCTCCTTGGTGTTGGAAAGTTGGTCTTTCACGTCTTGGTAATTGCTGCTCAGCGTGCGGTTTTCGCTCTGGCAGTTGAGCAAGTCCTTCTTGCTGGCGCAACTGGTCATGAGTAAACCTGCCGCCAATACGGTAAGGATGTAAACTTGATACTTCATAAATATGGGTATTAATGTGAAACTTTTAGTGACTTTCTGATAATTTCCAATCAGGTTCATCATAAAGACGGACAAATCTCATATTTGTTGAGTGGCTTTAGAAATATTTAACCAAGAAAGCGGCCCTTTATCTAAAATTAACGAAAACGGATGCCTGTGTGACCATTTTGCAAATCATTTTTTTTGACTCTCCTGCGGCGAGAACCAACGGTTTCCGGTCGAAGGGCAAGGGACGTATGTCCACTTGCATGCACATTCCAAATGGCGTAATGATTTCTCTAATTACTCCCTATCAGTCGCGGGTCTTCGACAAATCTCTCTAATTCGTGATAACAAGAACATGGTGCGGAATGATTCATCCCGAATTATCGAATTAGAGTATTCTTTGTCTTGCTCGCTTGGCGATGTAGAGACGGGTTTGGGATTGCTCTGTCGTCATCACCATGGAACCTGGCGGTGCGGACAAGGATGAGGGCCGGGCATAAGGATGAAATGACGACAAGCGGGCGGTTTCCGAAAACCGCCCGCTTGTCGTCCCTATGGCTTCTGTAGCCAGATTCCAATCATCTAAATCCTACGACCCTCGGTCATGTTAGAACTGCAAGAACATGGGCATCTTGGCTATGGTGCCTGAGATGCGAATCTTCCATTGTCCATACAGGTGCTTGATGTTTTGAGGGAGGTGGTTGGAGTCGCGCAAAGCAGCAAGGATTTCCCGCAAAGGTCTGCCCGGGTGTGGAGGGTCGTCTTCCAACAAGCCGGCGCGTGCCAACTCGCAGTTGGCCTCCATGTCATTGATTTCATGTTTTCCCGTGCGTATCATGTATTTGTCGAGGCAATCCTGAAAGCGTTGAATTTGTTTAAAGTCAATCATGATAGGTAATAATTGAGATTTTGAGAAATGTTGAAGATATTGGGCGGAGAGGGAGCCAAAATGGCTAAGTAAGTTCTGACACTACAAATATAAGGCATATGTTCCAAAGTTGTACTTTTTTACCTTGATTTTTAACAAATTTTACAAATTAATAGAATAATATGCATATTTCTTACAATCTATTGTTGTTTTTATTGTAATTCTTACAATTTAATACTTTTGAGTGTAGTCTTTACCCTTGTCGGAAATAAAAAAGACCACTTGCAGAAGTGGTCTTTTCAGGTAATGTAGTGGTTGGTTATTCTTTGTCTTTCAAGACTATTTCTATGATTCCGACAATGTCGGCGATGGAAATGATTTTGTCGTACGCCACATTGGCTGCAGCAAGGCGTATTTGAATATCTTCTCCCAAGACGTAGTGGATCACCAAGACGATGTCGGTGATGTTCACCTCGCCGTCGACGTTGACATCACCGAGCAGGAAGGTGGGGAAGAGGGAGAGGTATCCTTCGCTATCCACCTCTACACGCCATTCTTCCGGGTTGTTGGCAATCACTACGGAGAAGGCGTCGGTTAAGGTCAATGGATAGCCGTCTTCGGAGCCCATGATGCGGAAGCCCTCATGCAAGCCATCCTCTGGAACGCGTATCGTGATGTCGCCTGTCAAGGGAGATGCAGAGAAAAGGTTCACCTCTTCACCTGCCATCAACTCCACGCCGTTGAGTTGCGCACCATTGAGGGTGACTGTTCCGGATGTGGGGGAGATGACTGTCGTCCCTCCACCTTGTATGTTGGTTCCCTGGTTGAGGTACAGCGTTCCGGCCACGTCGAAAAGTACGAGCGATGCGGGCAGCGACGAGTCGGAGAAGTCCATGTCGATGGCCTCGAGAGAGAGGTTGCTTGTGGGAGGCACGATGAACGTGGTCGCTCCGTTCCATCCTTCACCTGCGGAGAACGAGCCGTTGGTGATGGTGAGGTCTGCGTCTTCAGGCACTTCCACCGGATAGGTGAGCGGGATGTCCACTCCGTGGAGGTTGAGTTCTTGGCGTAGGTTGTCGCCTTTTCTATTGCCTAACCAATCAAGGAAAAAGTGAAGGTCCTCTTCGTTCTTGACAATGAAGTCGATGGTCAAGTTGAGTGTTGTGGCGGGCAGGAACAAGGCGGTGATGTTGTCTTTCTCAGGGGAACTCACGGGAACCTTTGTAAATTCCACAGTAGGTACGTCAAGTTCGTATTCGCCCAGGGACACTTCTTCGTCGGCTTTAAGGGTGAAGGTGAAGAGTTCATGTTTTCCTGTGGGCAGCCCTCCCGTCAAGGACGATGGGGAAAAGCCGACGAACATGCAACCTTTTTTACCGTCGTTGGTGACGTTGTTGTAGACGATTCTCATCTGTGGTGAGTTGTCGCATACGTCCTCGCCGAGTTGGGCATCGACGACGTTGACGCCATCTGGCAGTTGGATTTCTATTTGGAATGCAGAAAAGAAGTAGTCCTCGATAGAGGAGGTATAGGACACCTCTACTTCACATGTGGCTCCAGGCATGATGGTGGCATCGGAGAAGGTGACGCTGTCGACGGCGAATGAACAAATCGACGTAAACAGCATGACCAAAGGAAGTATTATTCTTTTCATATTTTGTGAGTGTTAAGAGTTCAGAGCGTCTTGTTTTCGAATTTGAATGCAAAGGTAATAAAATGAAATGAAATGCAATGCGTCATTCTTCATTTTTCAATCTTCAATTTTCAATTTTCAAAATCTTTAGGCAATCTTTGCTGTCTTTTGGGATTTTCCTTCGCTCCGTATTTCAAGAGTTTGTTGGCGGCCGTGACGATTCCCTGTCCTGTGGGAGAGGCGGTGGTCCTGAGTTTGGCGAACGCCTCTTGTGCCTTTTTGAGTTGTTCTTCAGCCGTGAGGAATCGTTCGTAAAAGAGTTGGACGCGATTCACCAGTTCGTTGGCTGTATTCATGATTTCTTCTTGGTTCTCAGCCTGTCTCACCTGTCTCCATGTCATCTCCAGCACCCTGAGCATCATGTACATGTTCTGGCTGCCACAGACGAGCACCCCTTGGTCATACGCCTCCCGGTAAAGGGATGGGTCGCCGAGAAGGGCCAGTTGGAGGGCACCCTCGTTATAGACATACATGATGACGAAGTCGGGCTTCTGCCGTCCCTCGTGGATGTAGTGGCTGTAGTTCTTGTGGGCCAGTTCCTTCACGTGGTTCCTCACCGACAGCAGGTGCCTTCGCATGGCATCCTCCTTGTCGTTTTCTGTGGCGGCGTTGTGATAGTCCTCGAAAGCCTTCATCGACATCTTGGAGTCGATGACGACGTCGCGCTTGTCGGGGAAATGGAGCACGACGTCGGGCACCATCCTCTTCCCTTGTTCCTCTTCAAGAATGGTCTTTCCTTTCTCGTCTCTCAATGTCACTTGCTCTTCAAACTGCACGCCTTCCTCAAAGCCCATCCCTTCGAGCAAGGTGCGCAGCCGCAGTTCTCCGAAGTTGCCTTGTGTCTTGTTGTCGGCGGTGAGGGCTTGGGCGAGTTTGTCGGCTCTGGACCCCACTTCCCTTGCCTGTTCCAGGTTGGCTTTGATGGAGGCGTCGAGCCTCTCCATGGTCGTGGTGTGCTCCCTGTCGCTGCGTTCCACCGCCTCTTTCATCAGTCGGAGGTGTTCGCCCAAGGGAGTGAGGATGGCAGAGAGTTGTTGGCTGTTGGTTGCCGAAAGTTCTTCGGAGCGTTTCTTGAGAATCTCCTCAGAGGCGGTGTTCACTTGTTCCCTGACGAGTTCCCCCTGTTGTTTCATCTGTTGTTGGTGTCGTTGCTCCATCTCGTCCAATTGTCGCTCATGCTGCGCTTTCATGTCGGCCAAACGCTGGTCACGGTCGGCAACAAGGGAGGCTATCTGGCTTTCAAACTGCCGGCGTACCTCGTCGCGTTGTTCTCCGGCAAAGGTTTTCATTTCTTCCATCTGTCCCAGCAGGGTCTCCACACGAGACTCCAGCACGTCGCGACGTGCCATCAAGGAGGCACGCTCGTCGGCCATCGTCTTGGTGCCTGTGCGTTCCTTCTCCAACTGCTTTTTGAGCGATAGCAGTTCTTCGCCCAACAGGCGGCCGCTGGTCTCCAGGGATGCCATCTTGCTTCGAGCGGCAAGATAGGCGATGACCGCCCCTACGATGGCGGCGAATATAGCCACGATGATTATTGTTCCCATGTCATTTCATTGTCAAGTGAAGTGTGAGCAACTTCGGACGTGTTACCATCTTCAACCCTTCTTTTTCCATCGTTTCACGGCGTATAGCAGCACGGCGGTCAAGGCCGCCCAGAGCAGGATGCCCGCCACGATCAAGAAGCCGATGTGGCCACCTTTCTTCTTTTTCGTTGAGGTGCTTTTGTCCGCCTTTCCCGCCGAGGTGAAGTCATCCAACAATTCCTTGAACGCCACGTCGGTGGAAAGGGAGGGTTCCAAGATGCCCTTGTCCAGTCGGCACAGCAGTGTCACATGTTCCTTGTTGCCAAGAGGCGAGAACTTCTTGGCCACGACGGAATGCTCTCTCACATGGAGTTCGCCTTTGTATCCTTGTTTCCACGCTTTCACACTGCCCACGGGGAAATCTTTGTCGCCTCCTTGGGAGATGATGACCTCCATGAAACGGGGCAGGGGTTCCATGCCAGGGGCGATGAACTGATGGTAGAAGGCATCGTAGTCGGCATAACTCCTCACCACGTTGGTAATGGTGTAGTTCACCCAGTATTCGCGCACACCCTCATGACCCAGACCCCAACAGATGCAGAATGTTCCGGGTTCGCTTTCCACCACACCGCATTTCAGCGCTTTCTCGTTGCGCGTATGCAGGGCATCCCAGTCGGGCACGTGGGTGTAGAAGTGCTCGCCATGGTCGTCAAACAACTTGTACTCCTTGATGTGGCAGCCTTCCATGAGATTGCTCACCACGGTGTATCCTTCTGTCCCCGTATCATCCACGTGCATCATGCGTTTCTCGGTAAACTCGGCATCGCCGTTGGGCTTCAGCCACACCACCACATAAAGGGAGTCGAGCACGGAGTCGGCCCATGCTCCCAATGGCATCACCAGGACAAATAACAACAGCAGGCGACGCAAAAATGCCTGCCACACATTTCCATCTTTCATGCAGCCAAAGGTACGAATAAGCGAGCGAAAAACCAAAAGTTTTTGAGTTTTTCCTCCTAAGACTTCCTATATCCTCCTATTTCTTCCTATATCTTCTCCTTTTCTCCTACTTTGTTGTTTGTGTTTTTCCTTGAAAATGCTTATATTTGCGCCAAAAAGCGGATGATGGGTAAAAGGTGCGTGATATCGGCCTTGTTGTGTTGGCTTAGCATGGGGATGGCTGTCCTCCCCGTCATCCACACGCTCTATGGAAAGGTGGAGGTGACCAGTGACGACGGCGTGTTGCGGGTCACCGCTCCCTTGGGATGCGAGGAGTATGACAAAAACAACAACCTCTTGCCATGAAACAAACCAATTACCACTTGTTCGACTTCATGGACTTCGACCCCTCCTTGCAGCGAGACGAAGTCCTTTGGAAAGCGTGGGCGCCTTCCCGTGTCAAGGAGAAAGACGGCGACATCCACATCACCATCCCCTTTCAAAGACAAAAACGCCAGGAGGATATGGCACCCGACACCGATGCGCCGCAGCGAACATACACCCTCGTGGTCAGGGCCTATGGTCCAAGAATACTGCGGCTCTTCATCACCATGGCTGACGACGGGATGGTGGAGGAGGATGACATGCTGCAGATGCAGGTGCGTCACACACCCCTTCATCTGGAGGATGGTCGCGTGATGGATGGCGATGGCCGTTGCCGAGCCACCATCGACCAGCAGCCGCCCCTCCTCGACCCATGGAGCGACCTGCTCCCTGCTCCCCAACCGGCACCCCGCATCACCTTCTTCCCTGATGGCGATGAGGAAAAGCCGGTAGCCCTCAGTGATGACCATTTCTCACCACCACGATACGACGCCCTGCCCATCGGCTTTGTGGAGACGGGAGAGAGTGTGGAACGCGCCACCATCAGTTTGCAATGCGCCCCCGACGAGTGCTTCGCCGGGACAGGAGAGCGGTTTCGGAAGATGGACCTCAGCGGACAGACCTTCCAACTGAAAAACCAGGACGCGCAGGGCGTGAACAACCGTCGTTGCTACAAGAACATCCCCTTCTTCCTGTCCAGCAGGATGTATGGCGCCTTCTACCACACCAGCGACTACTGCAAACTATCCCTCGCCGACCATTCCACCCGTTCCGTGCAGTTCCTCTGCGACCGCGCCACCCTCGATGTGTTCCTCATAGGAGGGAGCACGCCAGAGGAGGTGCTGCGAGGATACCGCATGCTCACCGGCTTCCCGCAGATGCCCCCGTTGTGGTCGTTTGGCATTTGGATGAGTCGCATGACCTATTTCTCCGCAGAGGAGGTGGAGGGCATCTGCCAAAGGCTGCGCCAAGAGCATTTCCCCTGCGACGTCATACACCTCGACACGGGATGGTTCCGCACCGACTGGCTCTGCGAATGGAAATTCAACCCGGAGCGCTTCCCCGACCCCGAGGGCTTCATCCAAAGGCTGGCCAGACAAGGTTTCAAGGTCTCGCTATGGCAACTGCCTTATGTCGCCAAGGGTGCAGAACAGTTGGAGGAGGCGAAGGAGCACCGCTACATCGCCCCGCTGCGGAAGGAGCAGGCCACGGAAGGCAGCAATTTCTCCGCACTCGACTATGCCGGCACCATCGATTTCACCAATCCCGATGCCACCGCCTGGTACAAAGGGCTGCTGCGACGACTGTTGAAAATGGGCGTGAAATGCATCAAAACCGATTTCGGGGAGAACATCCACATGGATGCCGACTACCACGCCATGCCCCCCGAGCGACTCAACAACCTCTATGCACTGCTCTACCAGAGGGCGGCCTATGAGGTGACACGCGAGGTGACGGGGGAGGGCATCGTCTGGGCCAGGGCCGCCTGGGCGGGATGCCAGAGATACCCCCTCCACTGGGGAGGCGACAGCGCCAGCACTTGGGACGGCATGGCGGGGTCGTTGAAGGGAGGGCTGCACCTCGGACTGAGCGGGTTCGCCTTCTGGAGCCACGACGTGCCGGGTTTCCATTCCGTACCCGACTTCATGAATTCACCTCTCGACCCGCAAGTGTATGTGAGATGGACGCAGATGGGCGTCTTCACCTCGCATTTCCGCTACCACGGCACCTGCAAGCGCGAACCATGGCATTATCCCGACATCGCACCCATCGTAAGAAGGTGGTGGAGATTCAGATACAGACTCATACCCTACATCGTGGAACAGGCGCGGAAGGCTTGTTCAAACGGCATGCCCATGGTGCAGGCACTGCTCATCCGACATCCCTACGACCGGCAATGCTGGCATGTGGACGATGAATACTATTTCGGAAGCGAATTCCTTGTCTGTCCTGTCATGAACGGGAAGGGATGGCGTGACATCTACCTGCCCGAAGGGATGTGGGTGGACTTCTTCACCGGAGAACGGTGGGACGGCGGACGATGGTACGAACATGTCGACACGACTCTCGAACGGATGCCCGTCTTCGTGCGGCCGGGAGCCATCATTCCCCTCTATCCGGAAGAGGTGGACAGCACCGACGACATGGACCTCTCCAAGGCCATCCATTGGAACATCAGCAAGGACTACAAAGGATACGACATATGAACACACACTACATGCAGGGCCTCGACTGGCTCATCCTCGCCACCTATTTCATCATCCTCCTCGCCATCGGCATCTGGGCCAGCAGGCGGCGCGACAAGAAGGGAAGCCTCTTCCTCGCGGAACGTTCGCTGAGGTGGCACCACATCGGGTTCTCCATGTGGGGCACCAACGTGGGACCGTCGATGCTCATTGCCAGCGCCAGTGCGGGATTCACCACGGGCATCGTCTCAGGCAACTACGCTTGGTATGCCTTCGTCTTCATCGCCATGCTCGCCTTTGTCTTCGCACCGCGATACCTCGGGGCGGGGGTCAGTACGTTGCCGGAGTTCATGGGGCTGCGCTACGGTCAGTCCACGCGCAACATCCTGGCGTGGTACACCATTGTCACCATCGTCATCTCATGGCTCGCGCTCACCCTCTTCGCCGGCGGCATCCTCATCCGACAGGTGTTCGACATCCCGATGTGGCTCTCCGCCGCCATCCTCCTGCTCATCTCCGCCTTCTTCACCATGCTCGGCGGACTGAAGGCGGTGGCCTACACCAATGTATACCAGATGGTGCTGCTCATCATCGTGTCCGCCACGCTCACCATCGTGGGACTTTCCCATGTCGGTGGCGTCTCCGCATTGGTGGCAAAGGTGCCTGCCGACTATTGGGTGCTCTTCAAACCCAACAGCGACGAGGCCTTCCCCTGGCTCCCCATCATTTTAGGGTATCCCGTCATGGGCGTGTGGTTCTGGTGCACCGACCAGTCGATGGTGCAACCCGTGCTCGCCGCACGAAATCTCAGGGAAGGGCAGTTGGGCACCAACTTCACGGGATGGCTGAAAATCCTCGACGTGCCATTGTACATCCTTCCCGGTGTCATCTGTTGCGCCCTCTTCCCCACGTTGAATAACCCCGATGAGGCCTACCTCACCATGGTGGAGAACCTCTTTCCCGTGGGGATGGTCGGACTGGTCTTCGCCGTGCTCACCGCCTGCTTGGTGTCCACCATAGGGTCGGCGCTCAACGCCTTGAGCACCGTCTTCACGATGGACATCTATGTGAAAAAGTTCGAGCCCGATGCCTCGCAGCAGCGCATCAACCATGTGGGGCGCATCGTCACCCTTGTGGGAGCGGCGGTGGCCATCGTACTCACCGTCGCCATCGACAGCATCAAGGGGCTCAACCTCTTCAATGTCTTCCAGTCGGTGCTGGGGTTCATCGCACCGCCCATGACGGCCGTGTTCCTCTTCGGCGTGTTCTGGAAACGTGCCACCACAAGGGCGGCCAACCTCGCACTCACCGCCGGCACCGCCTTCTGCATCGGCATCGGCATACTCTATCTCTGGGGACCCAAGAGCGACCTTTGGCCTCATTTCATGATGCTATCCTTCCTCCTCTTCGTCATCTTGGCGTTAATGATGGTGGTGGTCTCGCTCGTCGACAAAAAAAGGGAGTGCCACGACATCCCCTTGCCCGTGCCGGGAAAACGTTCGATGCTGCCCGTCGCTTTATGGCTCATCCTGGCCTTGGTGATGGTGGGGCTGTATGTTTTCTTTAATTAGTTTTGGCGTTATATCGTTATTCCGTTATCACGTTATATCGTCATTCCGTCATTCCGTCATCCTGAAAAAAATACACCATGATCCATTCAAGTTGGAAAAAAAACCTTGAGGAGACCAAACACCACTATGTAGACTGGTGGAACCGCAAGGGCGTCATCGTCAACATGTGGGAGCATTTCCAAGAAGGAGTGACTCCCCATGCCGACATCCTGAAACCGGAACCGCCTGCAAACCTTCAACAACAGTGGTTCGACCCGCAATGGAGGGCGCGTTACCTCGATTGGTACGTGGCGCACAGTTCGCTGAAGGCCGACATCCTCCCCGTGGCCAACACCCAACTGGGACCGGGGTCGTTGGCCGCCATCCTTGGCGGGGTGTTTGAGGGAGGAGAGGACACCATCTGGATTCACCCCGCATCCGATTTCAACGATGCCATTCCTTTCGACAAGGAGCATCCCAACTACCTCTTGCACAAGCAACTGTTGCGGGCCTGCAAGGAGAGGGCGAAGGGCAACTACTATGTGGGAATGCCCGACCTGATGGAGGGCCTTGATGTTTTGGCGGCTCTCAAAGGCACGGACCAGGTGTTGATGGACACCGTGATGAGGCCGGAGGTGGTGGAGCGACAGATGCAGCGCATCAACGACATCTATTTTGAGGTGTTCGACGAACTCTACGACATCATCCGCGAGGGCGACGAGATGGCTTTCTGCTATTTCTCTGCATGGGCGCCGGGAAAGATGAGCAAGTTGCAGAGCGACATCTCCACCATGGTGAGCGAGGACGATTATCGGCGATTCGTGCAACCGTTTATCAGGGAGCAGTGCCAGCGCATCGACTACACCCTCTACCACCTCGATGGCGTGGGGGCCATACGTCACCTGCCCGCCATCCTGGAAATCGAGGAACTCGACGCCATTCAATGGACACCGGGAGTGGGGGAACCGCAAGGTGGTAACGCCAAGTGGTACGGACTCTACCGACAGATTCTCGAGGCGGGAAAGAGTCTGATGTGCTGTTGGGTGCAACTTGACGAACTCCCGTCGTTGCTCGACCACATCGGGACGGAGGGTGTGCACCTGGAGATGGATTTCCACAACGAGCAGGAGGTGGAACAGGCATTGGAAATCGTGGAAAGGGCGAAAGCGGCAGCACCGAAAGCCATGCCGACGACTACGACACGGACGCGCTCGCTGCCCGACAATAGAATCCTCATCCTCGACGGGGCGATGGGGACGATGATACAGCAACATCATTTGCAGGAAGAGGATTTCCGGGGCGACCGTTTCAAGGATGTGGAGGGTGCCCTGAAAGGTTGCAACGACCTGCTGTGCCTGACGCGACCCGATGTCATCGAGGGCATCCATCGCAAATACCTCGAGGCGGGGGCGGACCTCATAGAGACCTGCACCTTCAACGCACAGCGTGTCTCACTCGCCGACTATGGCGTGGAGGACTGCGCCCGTGAGGTGAACCTCGCCGCCTGCCGCATAGCAAGGGAAGTGACGGAGGAATATTCGCGCCTCACACCCGAAAAACCGCGTTTCGTCCTCGGCAGCGTAGGACCCACTAATGGCATCTGTTCGCCGGAGGCTACCAGCGGCGTGCCGCTCGACCAGAAACTGTTGAGACATGCTTACGAGGAACAGATGGCGGCTCTCCTCGACGGCGGTGTGGATGGCATCCTCATAGAAACCATCTTTGACACGCTCAACGCCCGCATCGCCATCGAGGCGGCTATCCACGTGATGAAAGAAAAAGGAAAAAGACTGCCCGTCCTGCTGAGTTTCTCCGTTTCCACTCCCGACGGCCATAACATGTTGGGACAGGACATCCTCGCTTTCATCGACACATTGATGGACAACCCCGGCATCCGCCCGCACATCTATTCCATCGGCATCAACTGCCTCGCCGACGTGCCTCTTATGACTCCTCTCGTAATGGAGATGGGGCGTCGATTTGGCTGTCGCGTCAGCCTCTATCCCAATGCGGGGATGCCGGATGCACAAGGACACTATGGAAAGACCGCTGAGAGCCTCCTCGCTGACGTGTGGCCGCTCATCGACGGCCATCACCTCAACGTACTCGGTGGATGCTGCGGCACCTCCGATGACAACATCCGCGCCTTCGCGCAAGCCATACAGCCGGCAAAGGGACTTTTCATCTCGCCACATCAGGTGGTAGCGGATGGTGAACATAGTGGCTATAGAGGGTATAGAGGTCCTGGTGAATCTAATGCCTCTATGGATACTATTGCTTCTATCGCCACCCTCTATGACGCCATCCTCGGTGGCAGGGATGACATTGCTGCCGCCGCCACAAAGACCGCTCTGGAAGAGGGAAAATCTCCCCAGGACCTCATCGAAAAGCAGATGATTGCTGCCATGACCGAACTGGGACGACAGTTCCAAGAGGGAAAGGCCTTTGTCCCGCAGTTGTTGATGGCGGGGCGTGCAATGAAAACCGCCTTGGCGCAAATCAAAATGACGGATGGCGAAGCCCAGGTAAGAAGTCGGGGAAGGGTGGTCATCGGAACAGTGAAAGGCGACCTTCACGACATCGGCAAAAACCTCGTGGCGGCCATGCTCGAGGGCTGTGGCTTCGAGGTGGTCAACGTCGGCATCGATGTCTCGGCGGGACAATTTGTCGAAGCGATAAAAAAGCATCGCCCCGACCTCCTCTGCATGAGTGCGCTCCTCACCACCACCATGGGGTATATGAAAAATGTCATCGAAACCTTGGAACAGGCGGGACTACGCCAACAAATAAAAATCATGGTGGGTGGTGCCCCCGTCACCCAGCGCTTCGCCGATGAAATCGGCGCCGACGGTTACAGCGATAACGCCAATTCCGCCGTCATCCTCGCAAAACAGTTGATGGAGCAGTCACCAACCCCGAAGGGGTGATAGAACACAGACGAGGGTGTCAATCCCCGGGAGACATATTTCCCCTTCGAAATGGATGCCAGTCTTTGGCCTTCATTTCCTCTTGAAACATCCCTTGTTATTGCATAAAGCGCAGGGGTAGGGGTGTTTTTTCACCGTAGGACCTAATCCGATGACCCCGCTGACCGACTTGACGGGAATCATCATCTGACCCTCGGTGAGGGTGACTCCGCAGGGTGCGTTTCCCAAAAGGGGAAACAGTTGCTGTTGGTCGGCGACATCCCATCCGCAGTAACCGGGAGAGAAACGGTTGGTGTGACGCCAACCCAGTTTGTCGATGCTGGCTTGTATGGTGTTCTCCATCAGGTCGGCACAACGCTCCACCATCACCGAACCCACGGCGTCGGCCACAAATACGCGCACAGGGTCTTTCTCCTCCTTGCGCAACCGCTCATATTCCATTCCCGCCGTTGCTACGAAAAATGCGAATGACTCACTGCCACCCAACTGCCGTGCGATGGTGGCACCCACCTTTAGACATGTCTCTCCTCCAAAGTCGTTGGGATGGGGTTTGTGTCCACCCGAAAACACCATCAAAAGAGGCGGATGGTCGTTAAGCGTTCCACCCATCACATGGTAGCAAAAACGTGGTCTCGCCACTTTCTCCGCCATCGCCATCACCATCGCAACCTCCTCCACCACACGACTGTCGGGCAACGTGTCACCATACCCCATTTGCACATACACCTCGTGCGGGGAGATGTCCAAGTCGTGGAAGCAAAGGGACTTCTGGGTCATGATTCTTTCAAATGTGATGTTGATTTTGAATATCTTTCGGGGATTTGTAGTACGCTCAGGTGGATTTGCAATATTTCAAATCCGCCTGAACATTCTTGGTCATAAAGAGGACATTTGTCCCTTCAACTCCCCCTCTGCCTGAGAGGGGGTGGCCGCAGGCCGGGGGCGAGGGAGACCCTCTGCCCGAGAGGGGGTGGCCGCAGGCCGGGGGCGAGGGAGAACACCCGTGTTTCATTTCAGCAGTTTTCGGGCAAACTCGATGATGGTGTCGCGACCTCGTAGAAAGTCCTCGTCGGTGAGGTTGACGAAATGGTCGGGGTCGATGCCGAACTCTGTGCTCTGCTTGTTTCGGTCGTATATGGGGCAGGCGGAGAAACGGATGCTCCATCCGCAGGGCAGTTGGCTGGAGAAAGGCATTCCTGCACCGCCGCCGGTCCTGTCGCCCACCACGGTGACGTTGGGGCAGCATTTCATGTATTTCACAAACTCGTTGGCGGCGCTGAAGACGCCACGGTTGGTGAGCACCACCACGGGCTTCTGCCAACGCAATGCCTTGGCAGGTTCCAACCACTGTTCCTTCATCTGAGAGAAGTCGTTGTGCCCTTTTCCGGTCTTATGCTGCATATAGCCCACAAGCAGTCTTTGGTTGGTGAACCGCGCCGCGAACTGCTCCGCAGTGGTGAGCATTCCGCCACCATTGCTACGGATGTCGATGATCAGGCCACGGCAGGGGGCGAGCAAGGAAAGCATGTCATCCAGGTTGCCTGCACCGAGGTCGTTGCCGAAACTCGGAAAGCGCACGTAGCCGATGTTGTCGTCGAGGACACGGTAGTTCAACCCGTTGCTCATATGGTAGTCGGTGCCGAGGTAACGGCGCAGAAGGGTGTCGCTGACGTTGCTGGGATAGTCTTCCTGCCAACTCCATTCACGCGCCGTGTCGAAAGAGGTGTAGATGTTTACGTGGCCGTCACGCAACTCCGACAGCATCTCGCAGAGCACTTCAAAGAGTTGGGTGCGCGACATTCCTTCGTCAACACGGGTGGAATAGCGGGCGTGCACCTCGTCCCAGTCCAGGCCGATTTCGGCTTTCTTGTAGTCCAGGAAGCAATAATGCTCGTCGATGATGCGCCACAAGGCATCGAGGTTGCCCTGCGGCGTGTCGGGATATTCGTCTTCGTCCACGCAACCCGTCACGCAGCAAAGCCCGAACAGGCAGCACAACACCGCCAGCCATCGTGTCGTCATATCTTTTGAAAATCTCATATTGTCTTCTCCTTGAAGCGGGCGAATTCTTAATTGTAAATTATTAATTATTAATTGCTAATCGTCTCCTCACCCCTGGCCCCCCTTAATAGGGGATATGCGCACCGGTCTTTTTCTCCTTGAAACGGGCGAATTCTCAATTGTAAATTATTAATTGTTAATTGTTAATTGTTAATTATTAATTATCTTAATTTTCTTCACCCATCCTAATAGTAGGGCGTGCGTGTAGTTGTGTTGCTTCAAGTGGTTCACCTCGGCCTGTTGGTAGTCGCCGAGATAGCCCACTCGCCACGTGACGCCCCATAGTGGGAAGTCGAGGGTGAAGGCGTGACGCATGGAAGGTGAGTTGAACGGGGTGGTCACCACGGCGTTGTGGTCGTAGTCCCCACGTGAGAATATCTCATAGTAGGACTGTCCGTAGTTGGGACTGAACATCACCCCGAGCACGGGGATGAAGAATTCGTAGCGCGTGCTGCACGCCTTGCCGAAAAGATGGAATTTGTAGGTGGCTGAGGCGGCAGGTCCCACCTGGGCTGACAGGCGCAATTGTGCGGGGTTGTTCTGGTTGCGTGGGTTGTCAAGTACGCCGATGTTGAAGTCGGCCATGCCGCCCACGCAGAACTGCCATTTCCCGCCGCGAAGGTCGATGGGGCGTTGCAAGCCATAACTCAACGTGTAGAGCGCGCCCATCATGCTGCCGTCGCCCGAACGGTCATCGGCGAAGGAGGCATACCCTTGGTGCATCATCTGTTGCTGCCAGCGTTTGCCGGGGATGTCGCGCACGGTATGGGAGATGAAACGGAGTTCGGCACCCTTGTATTTCTCGGGTGAGAGGTAGGTGTCGAGGATATTGGTGCCGCCTATGCCGAACAATTGGGTGTTGGTCACCACCTTCTCCTTCTTTGGGGCGGAAGCATTATCTTCTTCGAGATGGTAGGGATGGGTGTTGTGCCCACCCGTAGCCACGTATTCCCCTTCGGACTTTTGGGCGTTGAGGAAAGATGACATGAAGAGGAAGGCCAACAGGCAGGCCAATCTGGCCATGGGTGAGGTGAATCGTCTATTCGTCATCGTCGAATTGCAGGAATTGTTGCCCGGTGAGTTCCGTAATCACGTCTTGTTCACTCTTGTCCTTGTCGGGGTCGAGGTTTTCAGGCTCTTCCGCCTCTTCAACGGTTTCCGTCTCTTCCTCAGGCTCGGGAAGACGTGTGGGTTCCAACTCCTCCACCGATGCCACATGCAGCGTTGTGATGCGCTTGCCGCGCGCCTTGAAACCCTTCACGGCGATGAATTCCTCCACTTCGATGACGAGTGGCGGGTGGTTGGCGTCGGTGTCGCCGAAGTTCACCTGGATGCGCGGGTAGGGTTGGTCGGTGAGCAGCACTTCCTTGCTCGACGGGTTCTCGCCAAGGTAGTTCTGATGGCGTTTCGTGGCTTCCATCTTGAAGCGTTTGAGGTAGAGGAAACCTTGTTGGTCGGCATCGAAAAGCACGGCGCTCCACACCTTCTCCGGATTCCATTTCTCCACGAAACGGACATTGGACTCGTAATGGTTGCTGCTGTCGAAGTTGGAGATGTAGAACTCCCCGCCTTCGAGCACCACGAGGATGGAATCGCCCTCGTTGAACTCGCCCAACAGTTGACCGTGTTCGTCGTAGTTCAGGCGGTTGACATCGGGGTCCCACCACACCTTGCGTCCGCCGAGGGTGCTGTGGCCGTGGCTCTTCAGTGCGATGCGGTGGATGGGGAATTTGGTGAGCAGGTTGCCCTTGCTTCCACGTCCTTTGATGAGGATTTCGGAGAAATCGCGTTCGAGGAAGATTTTCTTGATTTTCGGGTTGGGTTCGAGGGTCACCTTGATGATCTCTGCCTCGCCGTTGGGGTTGCAGGTGAAATACACCACGCGTGAACCGGGCGTGCCTTGGGTCAGGTCGTATTCCTTGTCGCGGGCAAGGCTTGTTACGTTGAAACGCTTGATGAAGTAACTGCCGCGCTTGCCGTCGCGATACACCACGTTGTAGATGGTGCGCTGGTCGTTCTTCTTGAACACCTGCACGTGGAGGATGTTCTTCCCCACGAAGATTTTCTCGGCCACCTTCACCACCTTGTATTTGCCATCGCGGTAGAACACGATGATGTCGTCGATGTCGGAGCAGTTGCACACAAACTCGTCCTTCTTCAGTCCGGTGCCGATGAAGCCGTCCGTACGGTTGATGTAAAGTTTTTGGTTGGCTTCCACCACCTTCGAGGCCACGATGGTGTCGAAATTCTTGATTTCCGTGAGGCGTGGGTGTTGAGCGCCATATTTTTCGAGGATGAACTCAAACCATTTCACCGTGTAGTCCACCAGATGGGCCAGGTCGTGGTCGATTTGCTCTATCTCGGCCTTGATGCGAAGGATGAGTTCGTCGGCCTTGTCCTTGTTGAATTTCAGGATGCGGTGCATCTTGATTTCCATCAACTTGAGGATGTCGTCGCGGGTCACCTCGCGGATGAGACGGGGGTAGTATGGACTGAGCCGTTCGTCCACGTAGGCCACGGCGGAATCCATGTCGGGGGCGTTCTCGAAAGGCTTGCCCTTGTAGATGCGCTCCTCGATGAAAATCTTCTCCAAGGAGGCGAAAAGCAACTGCTCCTCCAACTCGCCCTTGCGGATTTCCAACTCGCGGCGAAGCAGGTCCTTCGTGTGGTCGGTGGAGGCGCGGAGCAGGTCGCTCACCGTGAGGAACAAGGGGGTCTTGTCCACGATGACGCAGCAGTTGGGGGAGATGTTGATTTCGCAGTCGGTGAAGGCATAGAGGGCGTCGATGGTCTTGTCGGATGACACGCCGGGAGCCAGGTGCACCAGAATCTCCACCGTGGCGGCAGTGTTGTCGTCCACCTTCTTCACCTTGATCTTGTTGCGCTCGATGGCCTTGAGAATCGAGTCGATGAGTGTCGTCGTGGTCTTGCTATAGGGTATCTCGCGGATGACGAGGGTCTTCGTGTCCAACTTCTCGATTTTGGCACGCACGCGAAGCCCGCCGCCGCGCTGACCGTCGTTGTAGCGGCCCACATCAATGGAACCGCCAGTGGGGAAGTCAGGATATAGTTGGAATTCTTCGCCACGGAGGTAACTGATGGCGGCCTGGCACAACTCGCAAAAGTTGTGCGGGAGAATTTTCGAGGTGAGGCCCACGGCGATGCCTTCCGTGCCTTGGGCGAGGAGCAAGGGGAATTTGACGGGAAGGGCCACCGGCTCCTTGTTGCGTCCGTCGTAACTCATCTGCCACTCCGTGGTCTTCGGGTTGAAGACGGTGTCGAGGGCGAATTTCGACAATTTCGCCTCGATGTATCGGGGAGCGGCGGCACGGTCGCCGGTGAGGATGTTGCCCCAGTTGCCCTGGGTGTCTACCAACAGGTCTTTCTGCCCCAACTGCACCAGGGCGTCGCCGATGGAGGCGTCGCCATGGGGGTGGAACTGCATCGTGTGTCCCACGATGTTCGCCACCTTGTTGAATCGGCCATCATCCATCCGCTTCATCGAATGGAGGATGCGGCGCTGAACGGGTTTCAAGCCATCGTCAATCTTCGGCACGGCGCGCTCCAAAATCACGTAGGAGGCGTAGTCGAGGAACCAGTTCTGATACATCCCGCTCAGATGACGCACAGCAGAGGCGTCGAAGCGATTGACGGGCTTGTAGTCGCTGTGCTCGTCCTCTGGAAGGTCTTCGGAGTTTTCGGAATCTTCGGAGTCACCAGAATCTTCGGAGTTTTCGGAGTCATCGGAATCTTCAGAGTTTCTGGAGTCATTAGAATCATCGACCTCTTCAGACCCGTCGGACCCATCGGCCCCGACAATCTCTTCCTCAGAGGATGGCTCTTCTCCGTCGTCCTCGGATGTGTCTGGCGTGTTTCCTTTGGCTTTCAGTTTTTCTTCGTCTTTCTTATCTTTTTTCTTATCTTTATCTTTGTCGTCCATAAGAATTTGGCTGGTTGCTTGTTGATGAATTCAGTTTGCAAAGGTAGTGAAAGCCGAATACAATGCAAAGCAAAAGACGAAGTTTTTGCTTTCATTGTTGAGGCGCATCCTATCTTCGCGAAGCAAAGATAATGCTTTTTTTCGAAAAGACGGAAGTGAAAGGTGAGGAAAAGGTGTTTTACCTCCTATTTCCTCCTAAAACCTCCTGTTTTCCCTTAAAAAAAACATCAGGGGCGTGACCTGCATGTGGTCACGCCCCTGATGGTGAAAAAAGCCATGTCACAGGACCACGCGCCTTGTGAGCATGATGTAGCCCACCTTGCGCTTCAGGCCTTGCTGGCCGGGGAAGTCGGTGTCGAAGAAGTTGTGCAGGGGCATGGAGAACTGCAGCAGGGTTTTTCCGCCTTTGTCCACATCGACGAGGGCGAAGTCCAGACCCCATCCGCTCTTCAGCATGTCCTTGTCTGTCACGGGTACCGACCCACCGCAACTGGTCACCATGTCGTAGAAGACTCCGGCCTCAAACTGGTCATCCTTTCCACCGATGACAATACCGGCACGGGGTTGGAAGTAGAAGCCACGTACGTTGTCCTTCGTGTGTTTGTAGATGACTTCCTGGCTCTTGTAGTAGGCACCGCCATAGAAGCCCAATACGCCGGGCTTATAGGAGATGTCGAGTCCGATAGCGTAATCACCGATGTGCTTGAACGGGTTGGAGAAAGCACGATGGTAGGGACAATAGATGTTGTTGCCGGGTGCAGGGTCGTGGCTGAATCCCTTCTTGCCCATGCCGATGGGGAACACCAGGTCGGGGGTGGGGATGATGCGCTCCGCCCATAGCGAATCGGATCTGCTTTTGAAGGTCAAATCAACGAAACCCTCCTTGGCGACGGCATAGATGAGGGTGGTGAAGTAGTTGGTGCTCCATACACGGGTGTTGAAGGTCCAGTCGCTATTGGACTGGGCATTTATGTTTGTCGTGGTCATCATGGCGGCCACAAACAGGATGACAATTTTTTTCATTGAAGATAAGTTTTTATATGAATGATAACTTGAGGACAAAGATACATTATTTTTTTAAAACATGGACATTTTAAATGAAAGAATCATAAAAAACAGACGTTCTTTTGGCTGTCGGAGAAATTTTTCCTAACTTTGCGGCGAATTTTTGGGAGGGTGTGTCGCCTCGGTGATTACATCCCAAGAAAATGCAAGGAACTCAACTTTCGCGAGTAAGGAAAAAAGGTAGAATAAGCGAACAAATGTCCCTTTAATTCCTCCCCCTCTGCCTGAGAGGGTGTGGCCGCAGGCTGGGGACGAGGGAGAACTCCCCTTTAACTCCCCTTTAATGAAAGTTGCGCGAATACGAAATTTGAATTAGGTATTATCAATCAATATGGCACAAGAAGATGTATTCAAGAAGATTGTGAGCCATTGCAAGGAATATGGCTTCGTCTTCCCCAGTAGTGATATTTATGATGGTCTGGCCGCTGTCTATGACTACGGCCAGAATGGTGTGGAACTGAAAAACAACATCAAGGAATATTGGTGGAAGAGCATGGTGTTGCTGCACGAGAACATCGTCGGCATCGACTCCGCCATCTTCATGCACCCCACCATCTGGAAGGCCTCCGGACATGTCGACGCCTTCAACGACCCACTCATCGACAACCGTGACTCCAAGAAACGTTATCGCGCCGACGTGCTCATCGAGGACCAGATGGCGAAGTATGACGAGAAGATACAAAAGGAGGTGGAAAAAGCCCGCAAGCGCTTCAAGGACGCCTTCAACGAGCAACAGTTCCTGGAGACCAGCCCGAGAGTGGCGGAACTGCTGGCCAAGCGCGACGCGCTCCATACGCGTTTCACCGCAGCCATGCAAGGTCCCGACCTCGATGAACTCCGTCAAATCATCATCGACGAGGAAATCGTCGACCCCATCAGCGGCACGAAAAACTGGACCGATGTGAGGCAGTTCAACCTCATGTTCTCCACCGAGATGGGTTCAGTCTCCGATGCGGCCAGCAAGATATATCTCAGACCGGAAACTGCTCAAGGCATCTTTGTCAACTACCTCAACGTGCAGAAGACGGGACGCATGAAAATACCTTTCGGCATCGCACAGATAGGCAAGGCTTTCCGTAACGAAATCGTGGCCAGGCAGTTCATCTTCCGCATGAGGGAGTTCGAGCAGATGGAGATGCAGTTCTTCGTCAAGCCGGGCACCGAACTGGAGTGGTTTGAGAAATGGAAGCAGACGCGCATGGCATGGCATCAGGCACTGGGATTCGGAGCAGAGAACTATCGCTTCCACGACCACGACAAACTTGCCCATTACGCCAACGCCGCTACAGACGTGGAGTTCCGCATGCCATTCGGATTCAAGGAGGTGGAGGGCATCCACAGCCGCACCAATTTCGACCTCTCGCAGCATGAGAAATACAGTGGCAGGTCCATCAAGTACTTCGACCCGCAGAGCAATGAGAGTTATACTCCGTTCGTCATCGAGACTTCCATCGGTGTCGACCGTATGTTCCTCTCCGTCATGTGCCACTCCTTCGAGGAGGAGAAACTGGAGAACGGCGAGACACGCGTGGTGCTCAAGTTGCCTGCCGCCCTCGCTCCTGTCAAACTCGCCGTGCTGCCTCTGGTGCGCAAGGATGGTCTGCCAGAGAAGGCGCGTGAGATCATCGACAACCTGCGTTTCCATTTCAACTGCCAGTATGATGAGAAAGACACCATCGGCAAGCGTTATCGCAGGCAGGATGCCATCGGCACGCCCTATTGCGTCACCGTCGATTACGATACACTGAAGGACAATACCGTCACACTGCGTTTCCGTGACACCATGGAGCAGGAAAGGGTGAGTATCGACCAACTCAACAGCATCATCGAGGACAAGGTGAGCATCGCAAGCCTCCTCAAGAAACTACAATAAGGTTTGTTAATGAAGTATACAGCATATGTGAAGATGGCGTTGGCCTTCCTGGTGGCGCTCCTCTGCCTGGAGGGATGCAAGGAGACCGATGACACCGTGGAAGAGTTCCCCGACTGGCAGAAGAGAAACGAGGCGTTCTTCGCAACGAAATACCAAGCGGCGAAAACTGCAATCGCACAAGGGGACAACTCTTGGAAAATCTTCAAAAGCTACTCCAGGAGCGATTCCGAGCAAGGCAACACCACCGACTACATCGTCGTTAAGGTGATTAGCGAGGGCACGGGTTCAGGTTCGCCCCTCTACACCGATACCGTCAGGGTGCATTACAAGGGACAGATGATAGCCTCGACCACCCATGTAGATAGCGAGGACCGTGAACTTGGCTATGTCTTCGACAAGTCGTGGAGCACGGATACCTTCGACAGCCACATCTTCACGCCCTCCAAGTTTGCCGTTAGCGGGTTGGTGGATGGATTCTCCACCGCATTGCAGCATATGAGGATAGGTGACAGGTGGAAGGTCTATATCCCGCATCAGTTGGGATATGGTTCGCAAGTCAATGGCGCCATCCAGCCTTACAGCACATTGGTCTTCGACATCGCACTCGCTGCCTACTACCGACCAGGAACACCTGTCCCGCAATGGAATGCCAATATGATGCTTCTCTGGGAAGAGAACAAATAATAGTTTATATATAAGAATGTGTGCAATATCCCCATCCGCAACGGCGTGATGGGGATTGTTGTATGTTGAAGATTGAAGATTGAAGATTGAAGATTGGCCTTCGGCCTAAGTTGCTCACGCTCGGCAGACTTCAAGCAAGCTTGGTCTGCTCTCGCTTAATCGCAACTTTGAAGATTGGCCTCATTATTCTACCACGAGTGGGTCGAAGATCATCGTGTCGAGGCCTTCGCCACTGATGGTGACGTGATAGGTGCCGGCATTCACCTGTGTGCCGGTGGTGATGCTGGTGGCCTTTCGCTTGCTCTTCTTCTCTTGTGTCTGCAGGAACGTGATGTCGTCGTCCTTGTAAACCACGCCGTTCGCATCGGTGATGTGCACGTGAAGCACTCGAGGCTTTTCCGCATTGTGGTATCTCCAGCGCAGGGCGTAGACCTTCGCAACGCCCACGGTGAAGTCCCATTCCATCTGGCCTTTCCTCATTCTTCCCTCCACCTCGACTACGGTGTTGTCACGCAGTGGCAGCAGCGAGTCGGGAGTGCTCACCAGGATGTCTTTGTCGAAGTCGGCCCACAAGGTCTTAGAGGGGGAGACTTTAAGGTCCTTAGGGTCTTTAAGGTCTTTAGAGTCTTTAAGGTCATTGTGGTCTTTTGTGGCGATGGCGATGGCGGTGATGATGGCCTGCCCTGCTTTCACCTTGGGAAAGTCGATGACGAGGTCGCCACCTTGATGCTCCACCTCCACGACGCGCTTGTAGGGCTTGCCATAGTGTGCTTGTGCCCAGATGTCGAGGTCGTGTATCACCGTTTCGCCGTTGATGGCCACGTCGAAGAGGCGCAGCCCTTCAGCATCGGCCTGGCGGTACCATGGTTCGATGAAATACAGTTCCACGCGGTAGTGCCCTTTCTGGATGGGGAAGTGGTAACTCAGTTGATGCCGTCCGAAGCGCGAGGTTTGGAAGAGAGCGCTGGAGAAGTCGGCGTTGCGGGTCTGCGAGGCGAGGTAGGGATTCAAGGTGTCGCTCAGCGCCTGTGCCCAGGAGCGCGACCATCGGCTGTTGTCTTGGCTCCAACGGTTGCCGTGACGGTCTTCATATTCGTCGCCTCCGCAGTTGACACGATGGATGTAGTTCCATCCCTCCGCAGGTCGCAGCACCTCCTCGTCGATGTCGCTCTTGGCAGATGCCAGGGGCTGTGGGTTGTAGTGTTGCTGGTAGCGGTAGTAGGCATCGGTGGGTTGCTCCCAGATGGTGAACAGTCCTTTGTAGTTGAACGGCCCCACCTTGTCCACGCGGCGCAGCGCCTCGTCGGGTTGTCGCCGCCCTGGGTTGTCGTGACTCACGAGCAGCCACTGGAATTGTCCGCAGACGCTGTCTTTCACGCTTTCCGCCAACATCACTTTCTTCATCAGCAGGTCACTGAAAGCCTCCTCGGTATAGCCCTCCCCGGTGTGGTTGCCCAGGGTGCGCCATGCACCATATTCGCCATTGAGCAATTGGTCGTCGCGCTTCAACTCGTTGCCGTAGTTTTCCACGTCGCCGCCGTAGGTGCCGCTCCAGTTCTGCACCACGTTCCAGTCGCTTCCCTCTCCACCGTTGCAGGTGGTGATGAGCCGTTGGGTGCCGCAGCGCGGGTCCATCTCGCGGATGATGTCGCAACACTCCTTGGCAAAGTCGGCGGGCAGCGTACTCTCGTTCTGCAAGCCCCAGAGGATGATGGAGGGGGAGTTGCGGCGCTCCTTCACCCATTGGCGGAGGTGGCGCTTGAAACTCTCGCGGAACTCCGGTGTGTCATACCAGATATGGGCGGAGAACTGTGGCCACCACAGCAGCCCTTCCTTGTCGAGCAACTCCTGGTAGTGCAGGTTGTGGGGTTGGTGGGCATCGCGGAAAGCGTTGAACCCGGCATCCTTGACCAACTTCACGCGTGCGGCGATTTGTTCGGGAGAGAAGGCATGGCTTTGGCCGAACTCATGCTCATACTCGCAGGTGCCGTTGATGAACAATGGCTCGCCGTTGAGGAGGAAGCGGTGGTCGCCATCGTTTCGGGTGAGCGGCCATGACGGGGCGCTGAAACCATAGGGTGTTTCCATGCTCTCGGTGGCCTTGCCGTTGCGTTTCACGATGGTGCCCACTTGGTAGAGATAGGGCTTCTTTGGAGTCCACAGTCGGGGGTTGGTCACGGCACTCGCCTGTCGGATGGTCCTGGCCTCCCCGGGAGCGAGGGTCAATCGTTCCGTCAGCCGCACCACCTGCTTGCCGCTTTTGTCGGTGAGTTTGTTGACAAGTTCGATGGATGCCTCCTCGTCGCCGTAGTTCTTCACCTCGGTGTCTACGAAAAGGCTGTCGCAATGGTCGTTGTTCCAGAGATGCACGCCGAAGGGTTCGATGCGCACGGCATCGGTGGCCTCCAACACGACGGGACGGAAGATGCCGAAGGGTTGGCTGCCCTCACTGAAACCCCATTCGCTGCTGCACCCACCGCACACCCATGGCATGTCGGTGATGCCGGAGGGGTGTGAGACAAGCACCTCCAACAGGTTGTCGCCGGGGTGCACCTGTCGTGTGACGTCAATGGTTTCCGTGGTGCGTCCGATGTCGAAACGCCCCAGATGGAAACCGTTGAGGGTGATGTCGGCATAGGTTCCCACGCCCTCGAAGCGCAGGAAGAAATGCTTGCCGGGGAGGTCGGGGACGGTGAAACGCTTTTTGAACAGCGCCTCGCCGTGCAGGTTGCCGTGCATTTTTTGCAAGGCGCCGTGATAGTCGTCGAGGTTGAGGGGGATGTCGCTGCGGAATGTGCGCCCGTCGTGTGTCACCTCCCAATTGTCATTGAGCGATTGCGTGTAGCGATGGCCGCCGGGCGACGGGGTGGGGAACGTCACCTCGCTCTTCCCCATGTGACGGCTGGTGGCGAGGGCGATGCCACGCTGCCCGGCATTGTTCACCGCACAGTAGAAATGATAGACGGTGCCTTCGTGCTCCAACACCCAACTCTTATGGGCGAATTTCTCGTCATATGGTTTCGAGGGGATGATGAGGTCGGGACCTGTCCAGTCGGTCCACTCCACAAGGTCGTAACTCGCGGCGAAAGTATTGTAGGCATTGTATTCCCGGGTGGGGTTGAAGGCGGAGAAATAGAACATCACCCATACGTCGCCCATGCGCACCAACTGGGCATCGCCCGTGATGGTGCCGTCGCTGTCGTGGGCGAAGACGGGGTTGCCGCCGTAGCGCTTCCACCGCTTCAAGTCCTTAGACAGGGCGATGCCGATACGTTCGCCCTTGGGGTGGGTGTCGTCCTTGCCGCCGGCATTGTAGAACATCACGAATGGGTATTTCTCCTCGCCCTTGAGGCGCTGGCTCTTTTCTTTCAACCAATAGATGGTGCTCTTGTACTGCGTCAACTGCTCCCACCATTGTGCGTCGGCATCATCGTGGCTGAGCAACGGCTTTTTACTTGTTTCCCAGAGGTAGGCGGTACCGATGTCGCCCTTGGTGGAGGCGATGCCGATGTTCAAGGGTGCGTTCACCGCCTCATAGCCTGTGCCGCTGCCACCGATGTAGGTCATCCAGTGTCGCCCTTTGTAACTCTCCATCGTATGGCTGCCATTCCATTCGTGGTCGATGAGGGCGGGAAAGCCGCCGCGTTGGTTCTGGTCCCAGAGAGTGGATGGATAAGGTTCGCCGTCTTTTTCCGAGATGGCGTGAGGCAGGGCGAGTATGGTGCCTTTGATGTCCCAGTGCAACAGGTCGTCGCTCGTTGCCAGCCAGGTGGTGTAGCCGCGACCGTCGTTGCCCTCCTTGCCATCATAACACACGAAGGTCATGCACCATGTTTCACCGTCGCGGAAGACCGTGGGACAGTCGTATTGCTCATGGTCGGACGGGGGCGTCACTACCAACCCGTATTTCCATGGGGTGGCAACAGCCTCGTAGATGGCTTGCATTCGTTCGGGAGGCACGACCTGTCCGGCGACCGCCTGGGCTGTCGTCAACATGCATGCGATGAGGAGGGTTCTTGTCATATCTTTTTCGGGGTGGTTTTTCTATGGGCTCTATAGTCTCTATAGTTTCTATAGTCTCTATAGTTTCTATAGATTCTATAGATTCTATAGTTTCTATAGCCTCTAAAACTTCCTAATTCTTTTCAAACAGCCAGTCCAATTCGTTGCCGGCTCCGTGGAGGTTGGCATCGCGGGGTTTCAGGTCGGTGGTGGTGAATCCTGCCACCATGATGATGCCCTTGGGCAGCCTGACGACATGGTGACCAGCGCCGAAATGATAGGCGTGGATGTTGACGGTGGGCATTCCTGTCATGTTGATGGCATTGAGGATGACGGGCTCGGCTTGGCCGAACTCATTGGCGCTGGCATCTGTTTCCAGTTGCGGTGCTTTCGCCCATTTCGGGTCGTCGTCGCGGAAGAAACCCACCAGCATCTGCACGGGTTCGTCGCAGTCGAACACCACCGTGGTGCCTTCGATGCGTGTCGTGTCGCGGTTGAGGATGAGGGCTTCCAAACCTTCCAGTTCCGGGGCGACGGAGTCGATGCGCTCCTCACGTCCTTGGTAGGGCAGGGCGTTTTTCCGGAGGGTGACAGTGGATGGGGTGCCGTTGGCTGTCTCCGCACCTTCCGGCCTTCCGGCATATTGCAGGCGTACTTTTGCGGGGTTGGCCACCGTCAGTTCTTCCGCAGGTGTCGGGGCCTCGGGATTTCTCAGTTGCTGGACGTTCTTTTCAAAGTTGGCCAACTCCTCTTTATAGACGGGCAACATCTCCGACCAGGTTTTGTATTGCCCGTTGTCGCCACCTATCGGGATTCGCCTCTGTGCGGTCTGCATGCTGTTGGCATAGAGGTAGGTGTCTTCGGTGATACGGGCGAGTTTCTCCCAATAATCAATGCTTGCATTCATGAATGCCTCAACACCTTTGAAGTTTTTCTTGCCCTTTATTTTTTCTTCAAGTATGATATCTGCCGCAAGCGCTTTGAATCTGAACGACCTCGCATAGAACATATAGCAGCAGGCGTCGTTGTAAAGGCGGATGAATTCCGGGTTGCTGGCTACGGGTGAATGTCGGAGTTTATATAGGAGACCGACAGCATTCTCACCATGTTTCACGCATTGCAGGGTGACTTCGAGAGGCAGTTCTCCTGTGTGTCCCTCCCTTCTGACGCTCTTTTCCACGTATTCGGCAAGTGTCTCGCCTTTGGGAGCACAACTCTCACGGAAGCCGGGATAGACGTTGAATCTGGAGGGATTGATCAACTGCGGCATCGTCATGCCAAGCAACAGGGTCTGGCGGTTGCCGTCGGTGATGCCGAAGCGGCGGAGGAGTTTGGGCGCGATTTCTCCCATCTCGTTGTAGGCCTTCAGCAGGATGCTTGCAGAGACGCTGTCGGTGTGGAAGTGTTCGGCGAGGATATGGCACCAGTATTCATCTTCCTCTACATAGGATTTCTTCCATGCGCTATGGCCGAAGGCCTTGTACCACAGCCAATCGCGGTCGATTTGCAACAGTCGGGTACCGTCGTGTGTCTTGTCGGCAGTGTAGGGCCAGTCCCAGTAACTGGCTTGCGGGTAGATATGCAGTCCTTTGGCATTGTGGTAGATGTGCATGGCATTCACCGCCTTGCGGATGAATGAGGGTGACGACCATCGCCACGGCTCCAGGTTGGCCATGATATGGACGTTGTCGATATGGACGGGGGCGGCGGAAGCCAGTTTGCGGTGTGTCTCTCCCCATGGGCCGTTGGGCGAGTAGGTGGTGAGGCTCTCCCCGTTGTATTTGCTCATCGTGTAGATGTTGGGGTAGAGGGGCAGTGCCTTCTCCAGCACCTTCACCGCGTCGGTGTCGTGCGAGCGCAGGATGATGGGTGGCGTGTCGTTGCGGCCAGATGCGGCGAGGCCGTCCTTCAGACCGGGGATGATGGTGCCGGTCATCCACTCGATGTCGGTGTCGATGCCTTCCATCGCCTCACCCAGGCAGACGAGGAATCCCACATTGGGGTAACGCTGTACGAAGGCGGAGATGCTCTTGCGTGTGTAGTCGGCTATGAGGGGTGTGATGGGGCGGTGGCGGTCTTGTGTCTCGATGCCGTAATGGTCGGCAAAGGGTTTCGACACGATGATGTTGTAGAACATCTGGATGACACGGATGCCACGGCGGGCAGCCTCGGTAGTGAGGAAGTCATACATCTCTTGGTTCTTCGCCATCGTGGCATCGTCAACCTCCGGGGCGAAGGGGTAGTCGTCCACCTTCACCAAGGAGGCGAAGGGATGGCCGTTCCATAGGTACAGTGAGTTCATGTCGCTCTCTGCCAGCAGGTCGAGATAGCGCAACCACAATGCCTTGTCGTAAAACCATGGGAAGTTTTCCGGTGTGATGGGGTATTCATACACTTTATGTCCGGGCAGGTAGGTGGGTTTCTGTAGTCCTACGCAGGCGCCGCGCATCACCATGTCCGGAGCACTGGAAAAGGTTTTCTCTTTGCTCTTCAATGTGTGCCCGTGGGTGATGTAATGGTCTACGAGGCTGTTGGCACCGTGGATGATGCCGTTGGCATCGTTGCCGATGATTTGCACCTTCTTGTTCTTGAACTTCAAAGTGAAGCCTTCGGCGGGGCCTTTGTGCTTCTCCTTGATTTCAATCGTGTAGTCGCCTTCCAATCGCGACAGACGGGTGGCGGCATACTCAGCCTGGGGCGACTTGCTCTTCACCTTGATTCTCACCTGGGCGGAAAGGGGTAGGGTGAGTAGCAGCACCATAAGGGTGGTTAGGGCTTTGGGTCTCATGATATGTGGCTTTTTTTTGTTTTTACTATGAGGCTATAGGAGGTTTTAGGAGGTGATAGGAGGTTTTAGGACATTTTGGGGTCTGCTGTCATCTCCTATGGACTATCTCCTTGCCTGGTGGGATGGGGATGCGCTGCTCTCCAAGGACAAGGGTGCCTTCTCCGCCGTCGCTGTGCACCGTTACCTCGTCGGGCGTGACGTGCACGGTGATGAGGCCGTGGGGAGTGGGCACCTTGCCTTCCATCCATTGCAGGCCGCCGAGCATGGGGCGCACCTCGTAGGCAGCATAACCGGGGAGGGTGGGGCGCACGCCGAGGAAATAACGTCCGAGGAGGTAGAGCGGACTGGCTCCCCAGGCATGGCAGAGACTTTTGCCGTAGGGACGGCCATACATCGCCAGGTGTTCGGCTCCGTGCTCCGTGGGGATGTATTTCTCCCAGAACGTGGTGGCGCCTTCACGCAGCATGCCGCCCCAATAGGCTTTCATCTCCTCCAGCACGGTGGTGTGCAGGTCGGCCATGCAGAGTGCTTCCAACTCATAAAAGCGCATGTAGGGCGTAGTGATAGGGGGCACGTCGTTGTTGAGCAGCACGTGGTGCAGGATGTCTTTTTGCTCCTCGTCGTCGGCATAGCCGTAGAGGATGGCAAACATGTTGGGGAATTTCGTCACCATCGTGTTGGGTTGACCTTCTTCGATGGCGTGTATGAAGGCATGGCGCTCCTCATCCCAGAAGGTGGGGCGCAGTTTTTCACGCAGGGCGTGGGCCAGTCGGGCATAGTTCTCTGCATAGGAGGCGTAATCGGCAGTGGTGAGGCTGTCTCGAGGAGGGTCTTTAAAGTCTTTGGGTTCACTCAATAATTTGGCGCATTGCGCCATGGTTTCCAGAGACTTGCAGAAGAGTAGTTGCTCGAAGCAGAGGGTGCCGCGCTTGCGCATGGGGAAGTCCACCCAGTCCACAAAGACCCAGTCGTCGGCCTGCCCTTCCATCATCCCGTCTTTGTTGGCGCGTTTCAGGCAGTAGTCCATCAGCGTGCGCATGAGAGGGTATGCCTCGCGCACGAAGTTGAGGTCGCCGGTGTAGAGGTGGTAGTCTTGAATGGACTTGAACCAATAAAAGGTGTAGTCCATGATGGTGTTGACATGGGTGGTCACCGGGTCCTTGCCCCTCAACTGCCGGATGGTGCGCTTGACGCAGTCAATGTCGAAGCGCAGATAGTAGTTCATCAAATAACTCTGTATGGCGTCGCCGCTCCATGTCCACCGGTCGCGCTTGATGCCATCGGTGAAAAACTCCCGTGTGGTGAGGTCCAGCGTGTAGGCCGACACGTCCCAGATGCGGTTCAACTCTTCGTCGTTGCAGCGGAAGGCGCCGCTGTGCGCCGGGTCGTGGACGCTGTATTCGTAGTCCAGGGCCACACCGGAGAGGCGAACGTTTCCGGTGCCTTCGAGATAGACGTGGCGGAAGGCCTTGCTCTCAGGGAAGACATAGTCGTCGGTGCGCTCGGCATAGGCCAGGGTGACGAGGTCGAGGATGCCTTTCTCGGTCACCTCTATTTGGTCGAGGGTCTCGCAGAAGGCGCGGTCGAGGGCCTCCTTCTCACTCTCTCCGTAATAGATGTTGAGCATCCCCTCGCCTTCAAGCCCTTCGATGACAAGGTAGCCCATGGTCTCCTTGCCGAAATCGACGAGTACGCCTCGCCCTCTTTCCTCCAATTTGGCGGGTTGCACACGGCGACGGGCGAGTGCAAACATGGAAGGTCCTCTGTCGGGGTCGGAGAGGTTGCCCGTGCCAGCGGCGACATAGATGCCGGAGCCATGGGCCACGCCTTCCTCGTCAATCCATATCTTGTCTTCGTAGGTGGCTTGCCACGTATTGTCGCTGTCCACGCCTTCGCCGACGACGAGCAGGGCGGGTGGAGATACGACATTGTGCACCTTGATGCTCAACAGGTGTTCGCCGGCGGGAATGAGGAGGGTTTCGGGCATGCCGAACTGCAGCCAACCATCGATGCTGACGCGGTAGCGCCCTTCGGCATAGAGGTTGACGCGTGTTGTGGTCGGCAGTGTCACCGTTTTTCGGAATTCCACGGTCACCCAGTGGCTGTCCTGCTTCCAGAACGGGGAAAGCATGGTGCCGCGTTCCGTGCGGCGGTTGTTGAAGCGATTGCCCAGCCAGATTTCAAAGTCGCCGGGATACCATATCCATTGAGCCATTTTGAAGATGAATGATTAAGATGAGATGGCATTATCACGTTTTCATGATGTGCCATTGTCACGTTATGCCGTTATATCGTTATTCCGTTATCACGATTTTCCGTTACCTCTCGCCAAAAACGAGAGCAGGAATCCCGTCACGAAGATGGTGGTGGTGCCGAGCACGATGGCCAGGTATTCATGCAGGTGGATGCCGGGCAGGTCGTAAAGGCCGGCGAGCGATATCCATGCGATGACGGCGATGCCTGCCACGCACCCTGCTAAAGCAGCCATCTTGTTGATGCGTCGGGGCATGATGCCCAAGAGGAAGAGGCCGAGCATGCCGCCGGAGAAGATGGACGACAACTTCCACCATGCGTCGATGATGCTCTCCACGCTGAGCATGGCGATGGCCACGAAAATGCCGATGACACCCACGATGACGCTCGACAGGCGCAGCACGAACACTTGTCGCCGCTCCGTTGGATTTTTGGCCAGGGGCTTGTAATAGTCGGTGAGGATGATGGTGGAGGCGGAGGACACACTCGTGGAGACGGTGCTCATGCCGGCGGCGAAGATGGAGGCGATGAGCAGGCCGCGAAGTCCCACCGGCAGCCCGTTGACGATGAAGAAGGGAAACACGTAGTCGGGCTTCGAGGCGATGTCCTCAGGCAGCAGGGCGGGATGGGCGGTGTAGTAACTGTAGAGGGCCGAACCGATGAGAAAGAACAGGGCAGAGACGGGGATGTAGAGATAACCGCCGAAGAGGGCGGAGAAACGGGCGTCGCGGTCGGTCTTCGCCGCATGGTAGCGCTGCACGTAGTTCTGGTCGATGCCGTAGTTCTGCAGGTTGATGAAGATGCCGTAGATGAGGCATACCCAGAAGGTGGAGGTGGTGAGGTCGCCGGTGAACTCTCCCAAGGAGAACTTGTTGCCCTCTGGCGAGTGCATGGCGAGGTCGAACACCTGCGAAGGGCCTTCAGGCATGGAGAAGCAGAGGATGCCGAGGCACAGCAGGGCGCCGCCGATGAGGATGATGCCTTGGATGGCGTCGGCCCAGATGACGGCCTTCAGTCCGCCCAGCATCGAATAGAGGATGATGGCGATGGAGGTGGCGATGATCACCATGTGAATGTTCCATCCCATGAGGATGTGCATGGGGACGGCCAGGAGGTAGAGGATGCTGCCCATGCGGGCGATTTGCGTGAGCAGGTAGCAGGCGGAGGCGTAGAAACGTGCCCAACGGCCGAACTTATCCTCAAGGAAGGTGTAGGCCGACACGCTGTCGCCGTTGCGGTAGAAGGGGACGAAATAGCGGGCGGCGAAATAACTGGCGATGGGGATGGAGAGGGAGAAGACGAAGGCGTTCCAGTTGGAGGCGAAGGCCTTCCCCGGATAACCGATGTAACTGATGCTCGACACGTAGGTGGCGAAGATGCTCATGCCCACCACCCATCCTGGCAGCGACCGTCCGGCGTGGGTGAGGTCGCTTGTGGTATGGTCTTTTTTGTAGAAACTACAACCGAAAATCACCACGCCGATGGTGAAGACAAGGAAGATGATGAGGTCGATGGTGTTCATGGCTGCTCTCCTTTAGGGTTCGTTCTGGTTGATGCCTGCCGCCTTGCGGATGCTGTCTGCCACCTGCGGTCCGTTGTTTTCCCATGTGTTTCCTGGTCCGCAGGAGTTCTGCAGGTATTTCTCCGAGGGGGTCCAGTTGTTGCGCACGGTGATGTACGACGACCCTTCGTCGGTGTAGAGGTAGAACCAGTGTTCGGGGTCGTGCACGTAGCCGGGTGTATAGATGTCGCGCACCACGTTCTCTTCGATGAAGGTGTGGGGTTGTGCGCCGAGGGTGTAGATGCCGGCGGTGTCGTACATGTGGCGGGCATAGTGGTGGATGAGGTTGCCACGCACCATGTTGTCGGACATTGCACAGGTTTGCTGGTTCCATCCCCAACCCAGACTGATGCCGGTGTACGACACGTTGGAGATTTCGTTGTGCTCGATGCGGATGCCGCGCACATAGCCGGCGCCGATGCCCACGCAGCCCCAGTCCTCGTTGGCGGCGTCGTCGATGATGTTGTCCATGACCAGAAGGTCGCTGCAGAGGACGCGTTGGTCGGTGGGACGGTAGGGCAGGTGTGCCTCATGGGCCTCGGAGCCGAACGTCCCGGCAAGGATGGCGCTGCCGCCGATGTCTTGGAAGATGCAACTGATGACATGGCCTCCTTGGGTGAAGGTGTGGTAGTCGAGGGCTGTCGAGGCGCAGTGCTCGAAGGTGCAACCTTCGAAACGGACGTCGATGGCGCCGTTCACCTCAACGGCGGCGGCAGGACGCCCCACCCACCCTTGGTTGTCAAGACCGTGGTCGCCGTTTGGCCGTTTGATTTGGGGACGTATCTTGTATGCCTCTATCATGTACATGCCGGCTTGCAAGGGAGCGTGACCTTGCAGACTCGGACGCATCCATGTACTATGCCGGAAGGTGATACCCCAGATGGTGACATCGCTGACGGGGCGGTCGGGGGTGCCTTCCACCTTCAACAGGGTCTCCAGGGCTGGAACTTCCACCTCGGCGGTGCGCAGGTCTTCGCCAGGCAGGGGCATGTAGTATAACTTCTGTTCTTTCGCATCGAGATACCACTCTCCGGGTTGGTCGAGCAACTCCTTCGCGTTGGTGAGGTAGAAGGCGGAGTTGTGGCCTTCGGTGTTCACCATCGGCGAGGGCCAGGGGTGCATGAAGTGCACGTGGCTCTCGGGGTTGTGGAAGGTGACAGCGGCACTGTCGCCCTCCACCTTGATGTCCTTGATGCGAAGGTTGGCGGTGCACCACATCTCATGCAGCACCATCTCGGCATGGGGGGCATGGAGGATTTTTCTTACAGAGGCGGCTGGCACGTAGAGGGTCTCTTTCTCTTTGTCCATCGAAAGAATGCGGTGCATCTGTTCGAAGTCTTCCACGTCACGGGCGCGCACGGCCTTTCTGCCATTCACCCACATCTGCCGGAACTCCAAAGGTCGGCCGTTCCATTCCGGCACGTCGGCCACCCAGAACTTGCCTTGCTTGCGCCATCCGGTGATTTGCACGCCGCCGGTGATGACCACGTCGTTGCCGCCTTCCATGATGGTCCCTTGGTCTTCCGGACGAAGGATGACGGGTTGGGTGAGGCGGTAGGTGCCGGGATGGAAGCGGAGGACAGGTGTGATGTCCTCGCCGTGCAGGCGCTCCAAGCGTGCCGTCTGCAGGGCTTGCTCTATGGTGTATGCACCGGGTTCCACCTCAATGACCACCACATCGGCTGCGACGGTGAGGGTGAAAACCACGAAGACGGCGAGGGTCAATAGGCGACGGGCATCCATACGGTCATTTCGGTTTTTCCGCGGTTCCCCCAGGCGTAGTAGGGGATGAGGCGGATGGTTTGACGTTTTGTGGCTTTGGCAGCGTCGCGGTAGAGGGTGCCTTCCCACGACTGGTGCTCTCTCACGAGGACTTCGCATTCCAAGGCGGTGACCCTGCTGTCGGCGATGCGGGTCTCCACGGGGGTGAAGCGGGTGTCGAGGGGCAGGAGGAGGTCGTCGATGTCGGTGCCGTCGAGGTCTTGGCTCTCCACGCAGTAGACAAGGGGGCCGCGCACCACGGCCACCTGGCCACGTGACTCTTCCACGAGGGGGTTGGCTTCAACGATGCGCACGGGCATGGGGAGGTCGATGGTCACCATGTCACCTTTGCGCCACGTCCCTTCAAGGGTGAGATAGCCGTTTCCTGTTTTCAGGGTGGCGCCGTTGTCGGCTTTCACCTCCATCTTTTCACACCACGCGGGCTGACGCAGTTTGATGGAAAAATCTTTCTTGCCTTTCAGGCGTGTGATGCGCAGGGTGAGGCGTCCGTCCCAAGGGTAGTCGCCGGTCTGCTCGATGCCTACCTCTCCCACGCCGTCGATGGTGGCGGTCGTGGTGTTGGCGCCGTAGAGGTTCACCCATAGCGTGCCCTTGCTGACAGCATAGGCGTAGTCCTGTGCCTGGCAGAGGGTGCGGAGGGTGTTGGGTGGGCAGCAGAAGCAACTGATGAGTTTCTTTCGCTCCTTGGGCCAGCGCAGGGTGTAGGGCAGTTCGTCGCTGAGGCGCAGCGGGTTGGTGTAGAAATAACTCTCTCCGTCGAGGGAGATGCCGCAGAGGATGCTGTTGTAGAAACAGTTTTCCATGATGTCGCCGTATTTGCCCTCTCCTGTGGCAAGGAGCATGCGCCAGTTGAAGAGCATGTTGCCGATGTTGGCACAGGTCTCGTTGTGGGCGGTTGAGTGGGGCAGTTGGTAGGGACGTCCGTAACTCTGGTGCACCTTCTGGATGTTCTCGGGCTTGTAGTCGGTGCCGTCGGGTGAGGTGCCGTCGTATAAGGCGCCGCAGGCACCGGTGATGTACATCTTCCGCTCCACGATGTCTTTCCAGATGGAGGTGAGGTTGCGCATCAGTTGCGCCTCGCCATCCTCGAGGAAGAGGTCGGCGACGCCGGCGTAGAGGTAGTTGGCGCGTACGGCGTGCCCCATGGCGGCATATTGCTCGCGGAAGGGGATGCGGTCTTGGTTGTCGTCGGTGCCTTCCTGCACCATGCCGCGGATGTCGATGAATTTCTTGCAGAGGGCGAGGTAGCGTGGGTCGCCGCTCTCACGGTAGAGTTCTGCCACGGCCATGTAGTGGGAGGGGCAGATGGCGTTGCCGGCGAGTTCTTCCGGGGCTTCCATGCAGAAGCGGTAGAGGAAGTCGGCGGCTTTCACGGCGGCGTCATAGAGGGTGGTCTTCCCCGTGGCGCGCTTGTGGATGATGCCGGCGGTGATGAGGTGCCCCAGGTTGTAGGTCTCGAAGTTCAGGCGGTTGGCGAAGGCGCTGTCGTCTTTTGTCCCCACGGCGGTGCCGACGATGCTGGTGTCCTTAGGATTACTAATATCCCTATGATTATTAGTCTCTTCTGCCAGCCTTTTGTTCAGTTCGGCGATGATGACGGGGGTGTGGATGTAGCCGTCGGCGCGTTGGGCCTTCACCACACAACCGATGAAGCGGTCCATCACTTTTTCCAGTTCGGGGTCGTGGGTGATGGCATGGACGGAGGCGACAGCCTCCAGCCACTTGTACATGTCACCGTCGTGGAACGGCGGTCCGTGGTGCTCGCCGCGTATCTCTCCGGAGGCGATGAGGAAGTTGTTGAAACCCTTGCCTTCCTTGGTCTGCCATGTCTCCCACATGCTCTGCACGGAAGTCTTGCTGAAGACGTCGAAGCGCTCGCCCCAGAAGCCGCCTTGCCATCGCGTGGCGTCGAGGGGGAGGCTGGTCATCATGGCATGGGGACTGTCCTTGGTGGAGGTGAGTCCCTGCGCCGTGGCGGTGAGGGCGCCCGACAGGAAGAGCGTGGCGGCGAGGGTGTGTAGGATGGGATGTTTCATGGTGTTGCTGTTGTCGTTTACAGGGTGCCGCCGCTCGCTTTCACGCGTTTTTCCCACTCCTCGCGTTCTTTCTGGATGTCGTATCCGCGCTTGGAGAGGTAGTTGTTGATGCGACCTTTGTATTTGTTGAATGTCTCGTGCTTCTTGTTCGAACTCTCTGCGTCGATGGCGTATTCGCGGGCTTCCACAAGCCAGACCATGATTTGTTCCTTCTCCTCCTCGGTGAGGGTGGGTATCATGTCGCAGTAGGCCTTGTAGGTCACGTCCACCACGTTGTAGGTCATCACGTCTTTCACCTTCACGATGTCGGCAGGTGAGAGGTGGATGGAGAGGTCGGCGTCGAAATCGAAATGGGAACGGTAGAGCCGGGAGTCGCAGGTGGCTTCGGCGAGGGTTTTGTTGGCCTTCTTCAGCGTGTCGCGCTCGGCATAGATGTCGTTGAGTTTGAAATAGCGGTTGGCGACAATGTTCTGCACGGTCTGCCCGCGTGGGGTCCATGTGATGCCCAGGGCGTCGGTGGCTTTTCTGGCCCGCTCGACGATGGTGGCGACATAGGAGGGGTCGCGGCCGATGCTGTCAAGGGCGACGGCGGGGTCGGGGTAGGTGTTGAACAGCGTCTTGAGGGTGTGGACGTTGCTGCCGAAGTTCATCTTCACGTTGCGCACCATCTTTACGTCGCGGCTGCGCTCCACGAAGAGCCAGCCGCGCCATCCCATGCGGTCGAGGGTCTGTTTCACGGCAGGTAGGTCGATGGCGGGGTCGTTGCAAAGCCAGAGGCTGTCGGTGTTGCTGGCGTGGATGGCGCAGATGTTTTTCGCACCGAGACGTTGCATGTCGGCGCAGAGGTCCCAACCGTGCTCCACGATGGTCTGCAACTTGTAGAAAATGCGTATGCCGTCGCTCTTCACCTCGCGCAACAGGCGGAGGTTGCCTTTCGCGTCCAACGGGGTGTCGATGCCCACCACCTTGCCGCGGGCCTTCGCTGCCTCGCCGATGGCGTGGAGGCGCTCCACGACCAGGGTGCGCACTTCCTTGTTTTCCGCCCAGTCGTTGCCGCAGCCGCCGAGGGGGAGGAAGGCCACTTCCACGTTGCCCATCTTGTCCATCGTGTCGAAACAGTCGGACAGCAGCGACAGATAGGTGTCTTTCTTCGTCAGGTCCTGGGCGTAGAATCCGCTCATCGCCACGGCGCCGACACGGATGCCGAGGCTGTCTGCCGTGTGCTTGAAAAGTGCGGCCTGGGCATCGTCGCGCAACTGGTTGTCGAAGGCCTCGCGGTTGCCCAATCCTCCCATGTCCAACTCCACGCCGTCGCAGCCCAATTCCTTGGCGAGGGCGAAAACGCCGAGTTTCTGCCGCTTGAGCACCATCCAGTCGCAGACGCCGACAGAATAACGTTCTTGTCCCCATAGCGTATCGGGTAGCAAAAGGGCAAACAGCACCACAAGCCACATCACTTTCCGTTCCTTGGTTGTCATAAGGCTTTAGTTTGGTTTCACGCCGCTAAGTTAAGAAAAAAAATGGAAAAAGAGGTTTGAAGATTGAAAATTGAGTCCACTTTAAAAGGAATAAGATGGCCGTGAGCCGAATGGTATCCCCTCCCATTCAAGGCTAACCTTCTATACACAAGTCTGCATCCTTCTGAATGACAATAAAATAAAAAAACGCTTCGCTTAAGAAAAAGAAATAAAAAGTTTGAAAATATC
>JAFZSL010000051.1 GCA_017619375.1 Prevotella sp.
CGCGATTAAGCGTGCGTTTTTTTATTTCTTCATAAACAAGATATTTTCAAACTTTTTATTCCTTTTTCTTAAGCGAAGCGTTTTTTTAATTTATTGTCATTCAGAAGGATGCAGACTTGTGTATATAGATTAGCTCTCGGGCAGTGGGGGAGGAGTTCTCCCTCGCCCCCGGCCTGCGGCCACCCCCTCTCGGGCAGAGGGGGAGGAGTTAAAGGGACATATGTTAACTTTTACCCTTTGCTCTGTAGACTTTCTTTGTTAGAAGCAGGACGCAAAAAGCCCGGACTTTCTCAAGCCCGGACTCCGTCGAATGTAAAGTTCTAAAATTGTCCACAATAGGCGAACAATATCATTTCCGTTTAAGTCAGCAACCAAGTTTGATGGTTGTGCTTGCGGTAATATTCACTCCTTTATGGTTGCAAATTAATCTCTATTGAAGTTTCGAAGTTTCTGTTTTTATCTTATTTTGGGGAATGTCTTTCTTGATAGGAATTTAAAAAGACTGGTCATTGCCAAGAGCATCTGCTAATGGCAGTGCCAGTCTTTTTTGTTTCATGGGACTCAATTCATTAAGGCTTAAAGCAAACTAAATAAAAAATTAAAACCTAACCTAAAAACCCGTATCTTTACATTTTTCGTTTGCAAAGATATTCAGTTTTTTCCATTCACCCTTTGGTGAGAGTAACGTGGATTTCATTCTTTGTATCAAAGCGTGAAAAACCGCTTTTTTTTCGTTATATCACCTTCAATAGTGATGATATGCAAAAAAAGAGGTTGGTAAAGACTTCTTTGAGACCGATTTTTATTGGAATTGGGGACAATAAAGAGATAAAAATCAACATAAATTTGGAAGTTTTGGCAAAAATACTTAACTTCGCCAAAAATTTCTGTTACATCAGCGTAATTTTTACCTAAAAATGAATTGTAGGGTTCTAAATATTGTTCTTTACATATTTGGTGGCGTTTTGTCTGTTTTTTCCCAAACAGGCAAGTTGTTTGGCACCGATCAACAGTTGTCGAGCAGTTTCACCAACCAAGTTTATCTTGACCGCGATGGATTCATATGGGCTGTCACCCGCAACGGAGTGCAAAGATATGATGGATACCAGTTTTATCTCTTCAAGAAAGAACTGGAAGACGCCCCTGGCATGGCCACCAACTATGTGAATTGCATGGTTCAGGACAAGAACGGCTTGTTTTACCTGGGCATGTATGGTGCCTTGCAGACTTTCGATGGCTCGGAGTTCAAGGACGTGGAAGTGAAAGACCAGGATGGCTTTGTCGTACCTTGTTACATGACTTGCTTCCTCCAACGCAAGAATGGCGACTTGGTGGCCGGCACCTCAGGTCATGGCTTGCTCAAGATTGTCGACCGTGGCCATGCGGTTCAGCAAAACGGGCCGTTGAGAGACATCCACACCGTTAATTCTCTTTGCGAAGACAAGAAAGGACATCTGTGGATTGCCACCCGCTACTATGGCTTGTACGAATATGACGGTAAGAATGCCTTGAAATATTTCACCTCCGACGAGTTGAGATACACCGTGCGCCAACTCTGTCTCGACCTTGAAGGCAACCTCTATGTTGGTACGTCCAACAACGGCGTCTATGTGCGTCCGGCATCCGGTGGCGACTTCAAGCATCTCGATGTGACAACGGGCAAACAGGTGTCTTCACTTTACTGCTGTCGCGACGGTCGACTGATGATTGGCTACGATGGCCAGGGATTGGCCGTTTATTGGCCCAAGACAGGGGAGATAGAAAACAATCCCTACTATAGCCGTGAGGTGGACCTGTCGAAGAGCAAGGTCTATTCCATCGTGGAGGATGGTATAGGAAACATCTGGTTGGGCTTGTTGCAAAAGGGTATCTACATGCAACCTGTGGAAACCAGCGGTTTCGAGTATATGGGCTACAAGTCTGGAGGAAGGAATGTCATCGGCCAGGCCTGTGTCGTCAGTTCCATCATCGACAGCAAGGCACGCTGCTGGGTGGGCACCGACAAGGACGGACTGTATTGCCTCGATGTCAACCACCAGCCTATCAAACATTTCAAGGACCAACTTCCGAGCACCATCATGAGTATTGCCGAGGATGCCTCCGGGCGCATCTGGGTTGGCAGCTACGGAGAGGGCTTGGGATACATCGACGCCGGACTTCAAGGCTACCATCCTTTCTCGCAATACACCAAATCCAGTGCCTTCAGTATCAAAACGACAGACAATGACATCTGGGTGGCGACAATGGGGCAGGGACTACTCCGCATCAATGCCGCAACAAGCGAGGTGAAAGCATACAAGATGAAGGCCAAAGCCACCACGGACAGGAAAATCGATTGCCTGGCCAACGACTTCCTTTCGGGGTTGTCTGTGTCGTCCGACAAAAAACGCATCTATGCCGCCACCACCATGGGTGTGTGCTGCCTTGACATTGAGAAGGATAGTTGGGTCAACGTCTTTGGCAAGAATTGCATCAATTATGGCACGCCCACACGAGTGGCCAAAGAGTTTGACGGGAAATTGTGGATAGGCACCAACGACGGACTTTTCTGCTACGACATACAGAAGAAGACGATGCAGAACTACACCACAGAAAAGGGATTGGCCGACAATGGTGTCGTCTCTTTCGAGCAGGACAAGGAGGGAAAACTGTGGCTTGGCACCGACCATGGACTCAGTTGCCTCAACCCCAAGACGGGTGAGATACAAAGTTTTTTCGTTGACAACGGCTTGCAGTCCAACGAATTCAGCGACGGTGCATCGTTCATGGTCGACAATGGGAACACCGCTGTGTTGCTCTTCGGAGGCGTCGGAGGCATCACTTGGTTTCATCCCGAAAGGGTGAAACAATCCAAATGGGACGCCAAGGTCAGCATTGTCAGTTTCATCGTCAACAGGAAGCCGGTCAACAGCAACACCAAGTCAGGGAGTTATCAGGTGTGCGACACCACGGTTTTTGCGGCCGACCGTTTCGACCTCGCCTCGCACGACAACACCTTCTCCATCCTGTTCTCCACACTCACCTATGGCACACCCGACAACATCACTTATCTTTATAGCATCAACAATGAGGCCTTCACACGCCTGCAGCCTGGTGCCAACGAACTCACCATCACGCACCTCCCTCCGGGAACCTACCACTTCCGCGTGAAAGCGCAACGCAACAACCAGACCACCGAGGAGCGCACCTTCACCGTCGTCGTGCATGCTCCGTGGTATCGCACACCGTTCGCCTACATGCTCTATCTCGTCGCCCTCGGAGCCGCCATATGGTACTACCTCGCCAACCGCCGAAGGAAGGAGAAGGATCGCCTCAAACTGCAGGAGCATATCCACAAAGAGCAGATGGGCGAGGCCAAATTGCGGTTCTTCATGAACATCAGCCATGAGATACGAACCCCGATGACATTGATCATCACCCCGCTCCTCTCGCTGATGAAGCAAGACCACGACCCCATGCGAACGGGCGTCTACCAGACCATCAAGCGCAATGCGGAACGAATACTGCACCTCATCAATCAGATGATGGATCTCAGGAAAATCGACAAGGGAATGATGCAGATGAGGATGCGGGAAACCGACCTCGTGGGCTTCGTGGGGGAACTCTTCTCCCTGTTCGACCACCAGGCTACGGTCAAGAACATCAGTTTCAAATACACGCACGATTCCGAGACTCTTCCCGTGTGGGTGGACCGTCAGAACTTCGACAAGGTCATCGTCAACATCCTCTCCAACGCCTTCAAATACACTCCAGCGGGAGGTGAAATCTACATCCAAGTCACCCATGACGAGAATAATGCACGTATCGCCATCGGAGACAACGGAGAGAAGATACCGGAGGACAAACTCAACAAGATTTTCGAGCGGTTCTACCAATCACCATCCGAAATCAACGACCGAAGCGTAGGAACGGGCATCGGATTGGACCTCACACGGTCACTCGTGGAACTGCATCATGGCTCCATCGAGGCCCACAACCTGACGCAAGGGTGCGAGTTCGTGGTCACCATCCCCTTGGGTAAAGACCATCTCCTGCCGGAGGAAATCGCCCAGGGAGAAGAGGACACCACATCGGCACTTATGGAAGGTTTGGAAACCGAGACACATGATGCGGTGGAGCCTGTGCCGGAGACAGAGGTGAAAACCGCTTTCAACAAGCGCTATTCCATCGTCATTGCCGAGGACGACGATGAAATACGCGACTACATCGTCAATGAATTGTCACGCGACTATGACGTGCGGGCGTGCATCAATGGCCGCGATGCCTTGTCAGAGATTTACTTGAGCCAGCCCGACCTTGTCATCAGCGATGTCATGATGCCGGAGATGGACGGCAACCAACTCTGCACCCAGTTGAAACTCAACCCGCAAACCAACCACATCCCATTCATCCTACTCACGGCCAAGAACCGTGACGAGGACAAACTCGAAGGACTCGACACCGGCGCCGACTCTTATATCGTCAAACCATTCAACATGGACATCCTCAGGCGCACCATCGCCAATCTCATCAGTGCACGCCGCATCCTCAGGCAGAAATACGGACAGACCGAACGATTGGAGAAGAAGGTGGAGGACGTGAAACTGAAGTCGCCTGACGAGAAACTTCTCGAAAGGGTGATGAAGACCATCAACAAGCACCTGAACAACTCCGACCTGAGCGTGGACATGATTGCTGAAGAAGTGGGCATCAGCCGTGTTCACCTGCATCGCAAGATGAAGGAACTGACCGGACAGACTCCCCACGATTTCATCCGACAATTGAGATTGAAACAGGCGGCGCATCTGCTTGCCAACAACAACATGAACATCACCGAGGTGGTCTATGCTTGCGGCTTTTCCAACGCCGCCTCCTTCTCCACCATGTTCAAAAGCGTCTATGGCATGTCGCCAAGGGAATATATGAAGGAACACAAGAAATAGAGACTCGTCCACAGGGTGGCACCACTCACCCAATTATTCCTAAAACCCCTGGTCGCATTGATGGCCAGGGGCTTTTTATCAATAGGAGGTTTTAGGAGCAAGTAGGAGGTTTTAGGAGCAAGTAGGAGGTTTCAGGTGTCCTAAGACCTCCTAAAACCTCCTAAGAATTCCTGGTCTTTCCAAGAAGCTCCTACTCGCTACTGTGATTATTAAGAATCATATCAACAAGGATTGATACATCGGTGATGTTCACCTCCTCGTCACCATTCACATTAGCGTTGGCGATATTGATGTGTTGCGTGTTTTTGGTGAGAATGTAATCCACCATGATGGTGACATCGGTGATGTTGATTTCGCCATCGCCGTTGGCGTCGCCAAGGATGCTTTCGCCACCGTTTCCACCACCGTTTCCGCTTACAAACTCATAGCCGCCGAAACTGAGTTTCGAGCCTGTGCAGAATACATAATAGGTCTCATTGGCCTCGACATTGAACTCCACAGTGCCGGTCATCTTGGAGGAAAGGGTGAAATCTTCATTCAAAGTCACTTCTGTAGGCTCTACACCGTCGGCCTTGAGGGTGAGGGAGTCCACGGGCAGGCATTCGCCATTGCTCTTCTTAACCACATAGAAGTTCTTGCTGGCATTGACGATGACGAAGGCGGTGATGTGGCCGGGGATGGTGGTGGTGATCATGTAATAAGTACCTGACTCTGGCAAGTTCCTGGTGGAGGGCTTGTAGCCGCTGCCGGTGCTCTTGTCACCGTCCAGGGCGCCATCCTTCGGGTTCTGGTCGCCCACTACATACCACACACCGGTTTTCTCCTCCATCTCGCCCGTCTCGGAGTTCTCCACCATGCCTTTCTGGCCAAGGAGGTTGGAGCAGTAAGTATTCGTGACGGCGAACTTCAAATTATAGTTCTTCGTCGTGCGGTCGTCGCCAAGCACCACCTGCGTGTGCTCCGAGGTTTCGATGGCTCCATTGCCATAGGTGCCGTCAGCACTGAACTTCACGATTTCCCTGGTGTCGATGGGTTCGGGGATTACGGTCCTTACTTCAAACAGGTAGCCACCGAAACTCAGTTTAGAACCTGTGCAGAAGAGGTAGTAGGTCTCATTGGCATCGACATCGAATTCCACGGTTCCCGTCGTTTTCGCTGCCAAGGTGTAGTCGTCGTTCAATGCTGTCTCGGTGGGGGAGCTGCCGTCGGCCTTGAGGGTGAGGGCGCTCACGGGCAGGCACTCGCCGGTGCTGCCTTTCACCACATAGAGTTTCTTGTTGGCGTTGAGGATGATGAAGGCGGTGACATGGCCGTCAATGCTGGGTGTGATCATATAATAGGTGCCCGACTGCGGCAGGTTGCCGATGGCGGGGTCGTAGCTGACACCCCGGCTCTTGTCTTCATCGTTCAGTAAGCTGTCCAACGGGTTGTTTGCACCATAGACATAGACCACGCGAGTCTTCTCCTCCATCACGCCGGTCTCGCTGTTCTCCACCATCACCTTTTGTCCGAGGAGGTCGGAGCAGTAGGCCTTAGTGGCAGCCAACGCTAAATTATAGTTGGCTGTGGCGCGGTCGTTGCCAAGCACCACCTGTGTGTGCTCAGAGGTAAGGGTGGCACCATTGCCGTAAGTGCCTTGCGGGTCGAACATCACCCTTTCCCTGGTGTCGACAGGCTCGGGCTCGACAACCCCCTCGACGAAGACATAGCCTCCAAAGCTCAGTTTCGAACCAGTGCAGAAAACATAGTAGGTCTCACCACCAAAGACATCAAACTCTATGGTGCCAGTGGTTTTCGCCGCCACGGTGTAGTCATCGTTCAATGCCGTCACGGTGGGGGAACTGCCGTCGGCCTTGAGAGTGAGGGCGCTCACGGGCAGGCACTCGCCTGTGCTGCCTTTCACCACATAGAGGTTCTTGTTGGCGTTGAGGACGATGAAGGCGGTGATGTGACCGTCCTTGGCGGGCGTGATCATGTAGTAGGTGCCCGACTGCGGAAGGTTGCCGCTGCTGGGGGAGTAACTAATGCCAGTGCTCTTGTCATCAGCGTCAAGTTCGCCGTCCAACGGGTTGTTTGCACCATAGACATAGGCCACGCGGGTCTTCTCCTCCATCTCATGGGTATCGGAGTTCTCCACCATCACTTTCTGCCCGAAAAGGTCAGAGCAGTAGGCTTTCGTGGCGGCAAGCGTCATGTTGTAGTTGGCTGTGGCGCGGTCGTTGCCGAGTTCGAGCACGGTGTTCTCCGAGGACAGGATGGCGCCGTTGCCATAGGAGGCTTCCGGGTCGAACAACACCTTCTCCTGTGCTGAGGCGGAGATAGCCATGAGGAGAATGGCAAACAAAGATAAGATTTTCTTCATAAGCTGTTTGGGTTTAAATGATTAGTATATAGTTTGTTGTAAAAGAGCTGTGGTTAGGGGTCTTCAGGTTTTGCCTTAAAATAGTTTGTTGGGTGCAAAAATAGTGCTTTTTTCCCAATTTTGCAAATGGAATGTAAAAAAAGAATCGGAGTAATCAGAAAATCAGATGATTCCGATTGTTCTGATCACTCCGAAGGCTTTAGATGACTCAGATTGCTCTGAGTATTCTGATTCCTCAGATTACTCCGATTATTTATTGCTTATTGCCGAGCACGATGTTGACGATGCCTGTGATGTCGGTGATGTTCACTTCGCCGTCGCCATTGACATCGGCATTCTTCATGACGATTAACTCTGGGTTATTAGAGAGCACGTAATCCACAGCCACAGTCACGTCGGTGATGTTCACTTCACCGTCGCCATTGGCATCGCCGATAAGAGGCTCTGGCTCAACATTGGCTTTCTTCACCTTGAATGAGATGTCATCGAAGTAGTATTTGTTGGCTTCTTTCAGCACGGCGAGGTTGAAGGCGATGGTGTGCAACTCATTGCCTTCAGGTGCTTGCTCTGCAGAGATGGTGCCGGTTCTTGTGATTTCCTTCCATTCTGTCGTGAAGGCGACATCGCCGATGAATGCCCAGTGAATGTAACCACCCGGCTGGTTATGAGACTGGGTTTGAGCTGTGGCATCCTTCTCGGCACGCACTCTGAAGGAGACTTGATATTGGTCACCCACTTCCAGCTTGTCAGCCACGGTGATGAAGAACTGGCTGTCCCAGTCGTCGATAGCTTTAGGATTTCCTTTATCATCCACAAGATTTCCTGGGTCGTCTCTCGAGACCACCTCGATGCACTTGTTGCTGGCATCTGTCGGGTCGGCAACGAGACGGGAAGGTCCCCAGTATTGCTCTTCGGTAGTCCACTCTTTGGATGTGAAGTTCGTCGTTTCCTCCCCTTCACAATTACCATTCGTAATCAGGTCTTCGAATTCGTCGGGGTCTGGTGGAGTGACCTTCAATACCTCGAAACTGATGTCATCGAAGTAGTAGTTGTTGGCTTCCTTTAGTACGGCAAGGTTGAAGGCAATGGTGTGCAACTCTCTGTCGGCAGGGGCTTGCTCAGCAGTGATGGTGCCGGTTCTTTCGATTTCCACCCATTCTGTGGTGAATGGGACGTCGCCGATGAATGCCCAGTGAATGTATCCACCCGGTTGGTCGTGAGACTGGGTTTGAGCTGAGGCAGCCTTGTCGGCACGTACTCTGAATTTGACGCGATATTTGTCACCTTGAACCAGTTGGTCAGCCACGGTGATGAAGAACTGAGCGTCCCAGTCGTCAATTGCTTTAGGATTTCCTTCATTATCCACAAGATTTCCTGGGTCGTCTCTCGAGACCACCTCGATGCACTTGTTGTTGGCATCTGTGGGATCGGCAACGATACGGGCGTCTCCCCAGACACTTTCACCTGTAAACCAATCATTACTCTTGAAGTTAGACACGTCTGAGCCTTCGCAATTACCATTCGTTATCAGGTTGATGTAGTCATCGTAGTTGACTGGTTCTGCCTTTTTCACAGACCACTCGATATCGTCGAAATAGTACTTGTTGGCTTCTTTCAGCACGGCAAGGTTGAAAGCGATGGTGTGCAACTCTCTTCCAGCAGGTGCTTGATCGGCGGTGACGGTGCCGGTTCTTGTGATGTCCATCCATTCGTCGGTGAACTCAATATCTCCAATCATAGACCAGTGAATGTAGTTGCCTGGATTGTCGTGTGCCTGGGTTTGGCCAGTGGCAGCCTTATCGGCACGCACCTTGAATGAGACAGTATATTCATCACCAACTTCCAACTTTTCCGCCACGTAAATGAAGAACTGGGAGTCCCAGTCGTCGATAGCTTTAGGATTTCCTTCATTATCCACAAGATTTCCTGGGTCGTCTCTCGAGACCACCTCGATGCACTTGTTGCTAGCATTAGTGGGGTCGGCAACGAGACGGGCGTTGTCTTCAACATACTCACCGTCTATCCACTCATGTGCGAAGAAACACGAGTTATCATCGCCTTCGCAATTACCATTGACCACACGGTCAACAAATCCTCCTTGTGCATAGGCTCCTGCCGACAGCACAATAGCAGTAATTAATGTGAAAAATTTTCTCATAAGTAAATGGTTAGTTGTTAGTGTTATAGATTAAAATAATTCAGTTCTTATTTGTTAGTTGGCAAAATTAGCCATTTTCCGTGACCTTTGATTTTTGATTTGTCACCAATACTTTTTGTGATGCAACATTTGGATGAAAGAAAGGTGAACAATCAAGAAAAGCATAGGATTTTCATCCTCTAATTGTCTCAAATTCATTATTATTTGTCTGAGTCAGCAGTAGTCTTCCCCTCCATCAGTAATGGCTGTTTTTCAGGTTTCAAGGGTGACAACCTGCTTTTTCCTGTGTTTGGGGAAATTTGGTGGCAAAGTTATGCATTTTATGCCAAATAACAATGTCATTTTGATAGAAACTTTTTCAAATGGAATTTTTACGGGTTCTTTGCAGTTTTTCTCGCATGCGTGCGTTTGTGAGTGTGTTTTTATTCTTTTTTTGTTTTTTTCTTCTTTAGGAGTGCAGGGGGATTTTCTTCTTTCTTTGTTCTTTTCTTCTTTTTCTGTCACATTTTCTGTCACAAAGCTTGTCACACCAAGCGTCACATCCATCAAAATAACATATTTGCATCTTCTTGTATCACAAGTAGATGAGCCGCTTATTCCTATATTGAAGAACGTCACACCGTTTGTCACACTGCTTGTCACACTGCTTGTCACACCGTTTGTCACACTGCTTGTCACACCGTCTGTCACAGATTAACCCGGGAAGAGCAAGTCTGCCGTGAGTAAAAGGGCGGTGTGCATATCCCCCTCCGGAGGGGAGGGACAGGGGTGGGGTGAAAAAGGAAGGAGGCATTTTTGTGTCAAAATAACAGCGATAATTGGAAGTTTTTTCCTATTTTTGCCGATGAAAGTTGCATTTTGCCGATGAAAGTTGCATAATGGAAATGACAAAAGGACGTTTCGCCCCTTCCCCCACGGGTCGCATGCATTTGGGAAACATGTATTGTGCGTTGCTATCTTGGCTCTCTGCGAAGAGCAAGGGCGGCGAGTGGCTGTTGCGCATCGAAGACATCGACCCGGGGCGTTCGCGTCAGGAATATGCTCTTTTGTTGATGGATGACCTCGATTGGCTGGGCATGGCGTGGGATGGTGACCCCTTGTTTCAGAGTAATCGCTCGGAGATTTACGAGCATTATTTCCGTGTGTTGCAAGAGCGCGGCCTGACCTATCGCTGCTATTGCACCCGTGCGGACCTACTGGCCACACAGGCCCCCCATGAGAGCGATGGCCGCGTGGCATACAAGGGGACGTGCCGGAACCTCCCTCTCCAACCCGGACGGAAAGGTGCCACACGGCTGATGGTGCCCGAGCGGGACATCAAATGCATCGATGGCCATTATGGCGAATATGTTGTGAACCTGTCGCGCCAAGTGGGCGACTTCATCATCCGTCGGAAGGACGGGGCATGGGCCTATCAGTTGGCGGTGGTCGTCGACGATGCCTTGATGGGTGTCACCGAAGTGGTTCGGGGGCGCGACTTGTTGCTCTCCACGCCCCAACAGATGTACCTGGGTGGCTTGCTGGACTTCCCCATTCCGCAATTCATCCATTTTCCTTTGTTGTGCAACACCGAGGGAAAACGGTTGTCCAAGCGCGACAAAAGTCTTGATATGGGCAGTCTGCGTCAGCATCTCACCGCCCGTCAGGTCATCGGCCGCCTTGCATTCCTTGCCGGTCTTATCCCTGCGCCCGACCCCGTCGGCGCCAAGGAGTTACTGCCCCTGTTCTCTTGGGAGAAAGTACCGAAGGAGGATGTCGTCGTATGTGATTAGAAAGGATTAACTATTCCATGTAGGAGAAGGGACTTTTCCACGGGGAAGACCCCTCAATAGAGATGATATATCATGATCAAGGAGATACAAGCCAGGGTGCTACCCCATGAGGCAGCCACGCAGTCGTCGCTGACGGCGTTGGTCGCCCGTGAGTTGCGTATCGACGCCCGTACGGTGCATCATGTGCGTGTGCTGCGTCGCAGCATCGACGCCCGGCAGCGTACCATCTACGTCAACCTCATGTTGCGCGTGTACATCAATGAAGAACCCTCTGACGACGCTTTTGTCCGCACGGAGTATGGCGACGTGTCTGCCGCCCCGCAGGCCATCGTGGTGGGCGAGGGCCCCGGCGGACTCTTCGCCGCCCTGCGTTTGATAGAGTTGGGCGTCCGTCCTGTCATTCTGGAACGAGGGAAGAACGTTTCCGACCGTCGCCGTGACGTGGCCGCCATCACTCGCCGCCATGAAGTGGATGGCGAGAGCAACTACTGTTTCGGCGAGGGTGGGGCAGGAGCCTATTCCGACGGCAAGCTATACACCCGTTCGAAGAAACGAGGCAGCGTGGAGAAGATTCTCAACGTGTTCTGCCAGCATGGTGCATCAACCGATATTTTGGCCGACGCCCATCCCCACATCGGCACCGACAAGTTGCCACTGGTGATTGCCGCCATGCGCGACACCATCCTCCGCTGTGGAGGAGCCGTGCACCATCAGACGAAAATGACTCGTTTCCTGTTGGAAGGTGACGAGGTGAAGGGCGTAGAGGCTGTGGACCTGGTGAATGGCGGCCATAAGACGTTTCATGGTCCCGTAATCCTTGCCACGGGGCACTCCGCCCGCGATGTCTACCGCTACCTTGCCGATTCCGGCATAGAGTTGGAAGCCAAGGGGTTGGCCATCGGTGTGAGACTCGAACATCCGTCGCACCTCATCGACCAGATTCAATACCACAACACTGCCGGAAGAGGGAAATACCTTCCTGCGGCGGAATATAGTTTTGTCACCCAGGTGGATGACCGTGGCGTCTATTCCTTCTGCATGTGTCCGGGAGGTTTCGTCATTCCTGCCGCCAGTGGCCCACATCAGTTGGTGGTCAATGGCATGAGTCCCAGCAACCGAGGTTCGAAATGGTCGAACAGCGGCATGGTGGTGGAGGTGCGCCCCGAGGATGTGTCCGGCGACAGTCCGTTGCGAATGATGGCTTTACAAGAGCGCATCGAGGAAGACTGTTGGCGGCAAGGCGGATGCCGGCAGACTGCTCCCGCACAGCGGATGGTCGACTTCGTGGAAGGCCGTCGGAGTCACGACTTGCCTTGTTCGTCGTACTCCCCTGGCCTGACTATCAGCAAATTGCACGACTGGCTTCCGCAGATGGTGGCCACGCGTCTGCGAAAAGGATTTCAAGTCTTCGGCACACGCAGCAAGGGATTCCTCACCAACGAGGCGGTGCTCATCGCCGCCGAGACACGCACCTCGTCGCCCGTGAGGGTGGTGCGCCTACCTGAGACACTCCAGCATGTGCGCCTTCGCGGCCTCTTCCCCTGTGGCGAGGGGGCGGGCTATGCCGGTGGCATCGTTTCTGCCGGCATCGATGGCGAGCGCTGTGCGGAAAAATGCGCCGAGTTGATCAAGGCAACACAGGGGGGATAGGAGGAAATAGGAGTTTTTTTGGAGCAAGCAGGAGGTTTTGGGAGATTAGAGGAAAACTGGTGCTCCTTGGAAAGGAACCCTTTGTGAAAAGTATATTTTTTCGCTTTTTGGTCGTTTAATCGGATTTTTTGCACTATATTTGCCTTTCAAAAGAGAAAACCATAAAAAACAATCACCATGATAGAGAAAGAACAAGAGAATGAGCAGATGCAACTGCCCGAGAACGCATTTCGTGAATTGTCTGAAGGCGAGGAATACCAACCCGTCATGCGCCCCGACCGCCAATATCCTGAGGTGAACGCATGGTCGGTCACCTGGGGCATCGTCATGGCGATGCTGTTCTCCGCCGCTGCCGCCTACCTCGGACTGAAGGTGGGCCAGGTGTTTGAGGCGGCCATCCCCATCGCCATCATCGCCGTGGGGGCTTCCACCGCCGCCAAGCGCAAGAATGCCTTGGGCGAGAATGTCATCATCCAAAGCATCGGTGCCTGTTCGGGCGCTGTCGTGGCAGGAGCCATCTTCACCCTCCCCGCCATCTACATCCTTCAAGCGAAATATCCTGATGACCCGGAGATGACGGCTTCTTTCTTCAAGGTGTTCCTCTCCTCCCTCCTGGGCGGCATCATCGGCATCCTCTTCCTCATTCCTTTCAGGAAATACTTCGTCAAGGAGATGCACGGCAAATACCCCTTCCCCGAGGCCACTGCCACCACGCAGGTGCTCGTCAGCGGAGCAAAGGGTGGCAACCAGGCCAAGCCGCTGCTCATCGCAGGTTTGGTGGGTGGCTTGTACGACTTCGTGGTGGCCTCTTTCGGCTTGTGGAATGAATTGTTCACCACGCGTGTGGTGGCGCTTGGCGAGCAACTGGCCGACAAGGCCAAGTTGGTGTTCAAGGTGAACACGGGAGCCGCCGTCCTCGGATTGGGCTACATCATAGGATTGAAATACGCATTCATCATCTGTCTTGGCTCGCTGTTCATCTGGTGGATTGTCGTGCCCGGCATGGCCATTTTCTTCGGCGACCAGGTCCTCAACGCCTGGACACCCTCCATCACCTCCACCGTGGGTGCCATGTCGCCCGAGGAGATTTTCACCAACTATGGCAAGAGCATCGGCATCGGCGGCATCGCCATGGCCGGCATCATCGGCATCATCAAGTCGTGGGGCATCATCAAGAGCGCCGTCTCCCTTGCCTCCAAGGAGATGAAAGGCAAAGGCGTGGAAACGGAAAAGGTGGAGCGCACCAACCGCGACATCTCCTTCCGCCTGATAGGCATCGGCAGCATCACCACCATCCTCATCACCTTCATCTTCTTCTGGTTTGGCGTGATGAAAGGCAACCTGCTCTTCGCCATCATGGGCATCCTTCTGGTGACCGTCATCGCCTTCCTCTTCACCACCGTGGCGGCAAACGCCATCGCCATCGTGGGAAGCAATCCGGTGTCGGGCATGACGCTGATGACACTCATCCTCGCCTCCGTCGTCATGGTGGCTGTGGGACTGAAGGGCACCGCCGGCATGGTGGCGGCCCTCATCATGGGTGGCGTGGTGTGCACGGCACTTTCCATGGCTGGTGCCTTCATCACCGACTTGAAGGTGGGCTATTGGTTGGGCACCACGCCACGCAAGCAGGAGTCGTGGAAGTTCCTTGGCACCTTGGTGTCGGCGGCCACTGTCGGCGGCGTGATGATCTTGCTCAACGAGACCTACGGTTTCACCAGCGGACAACTTGTCGCGCCTCAGGCCAATGCAATGGCAGCAGTCATCGATCCATTGATGAACGGTGTGGGCGCACCATGGCTGCTCTATGCCATAGGAGCCGTCATCGCCATCATCCTCACATTCCTCAAAGTGCCTGCCCTGCCTTTTGCCTTGGGCATGTTCATTCCCATCCAACTCAACATCCCGTTGCTGGTGGGCGGTGCCGTCAACTGGTTTGTCACCTCTCGTAGCAAGGACAAGGCCGTCAACGACGCCAGGGGTGAGAAGGGTACGCTCATCGCCAGTGGATTCATCGCCGGCGGCGCCCTCATGGGCGTGGTGAGCGCCTTGCTCAAATTCTTCGGCTTTGAATTCGTCAGCGAGGACTGGATGGCCAATCATATGTCGGAGGTGGCTTCGCTCGTGGCTTACATCCTCTTGATCCTCTTCTTCATAAGGGCTACCAAGAATAGCAGGAAGAATTAGGAGGTCTCAGGATAGACCAAGAAGTCTAGATAAATACTAAGAAGCCTAGAAAAACCTAGGAAACCCTAGAAAAACCTAGGAACCCTAGAAAAACCTAGGAACCCTAGAAAAACCTAGGAAACCTAGAAAAACCTAGGAAACCCTAGGAAACCTAGAAAAACCTAGGAAACCCTAGGAAACCTAGAAAAACTATAGAAAAATCGATATGAAAGTGCAGCTTGATTATTCGGAAATCAAGAAGATGTTTTCCGAGAAATATGACAAGGAGTTGGTGTTGCGCCGTGTGAATGACAAGACTGCGACGGTGGGACTGGTGGCCAACCTGGGATTGTTCTCCAAGGAGGTGGCCATCGACCTGAATGTGGTGCGTGTGGAGAAAAACAACAACGTTGTGCTGGGCTATGGCAACAACGTCGCCGTGGGGCTTGCCGTCAATACTCTGCTGCCTCTGTTCAAAGGCTTGGTGCCCGATTTCGGGAAAGTCTTGGAAAAAGGCAGCGACGACAACACCTTCCTGCTTCATCTGGAAGCCATCGGCAAGTTGGAGAAGTTGTTCAAGGTGGTCGCGGTCAATGATGTGGCATTCAATTCCGAAGGCATCGTGTTTGGCATGAGCCTCAAGAATTGATGCGCTCAGACGTTTGATATCAAACGCTGTTTCACTTTATCACGACCTTGCGACCACGGTTCAGATACAGGCCTTTTCGGGTGGGGGCTCCTTGCAGTCGGCATCCTTCTATCGAATACCAGTTGTCGTCAGCCAACTGCTGGATTTCCGTATTGATGATGCCTGACGCCCCTTCCAGATAGTTGAAAGCCACGTCGGTCTTGTCACCCCAGATCAGTTGTTCCAACCCTGGATAGTCGATAAAGGGGTTGCGGTTGTGCTGGATGTCATAAACAGCATTGTTGCGTGTTGTTTCCTTTTCGCTGACGGGGTCGTTGGCAGCCCATTTCATCAGCATCTCCAGTTGCCAGTTGGCCAGTCCCGGGTATTTGTTGCCATCGAGAGTGGGCAGCGCATCGGCATAACTGACATACCAGTCGGGCAGTTTGTCCTCGTAGCAAGTCACCATATAGAAATAGGTGCGTGCGAAATCTCCCTTGTATTCGTCGTTGGGCTCGAACACGGTGCCGCTGTAGCCGGGATAGGTGCACTTGCCGAGTTTGCTGAATCCTTCAGCCGACTTGTAACTCTCGCCTTCAGTCTCTCCGAAGGGATTGTTGCCACGCTTGTTGTTCACCAGTTTGTCGGTGGGGTATACGTGGTGCAGGTCGGTGTACATCGGTTGCACCTTGCCGCCAAACCAACTGTTGGGGAAGGAGTGCTCACGGTTGTAGTATTCGCCTTCCTTGTTTCCTCCACTTCCCCTGTCCTGGTCGGTGCCGAAGGTGAAGTTGGAGATTCCCGAATACATGTCCCACACTTTGCCGTCGGACCGGACGTCAGTGGTCTGGAAGTCGGTCCAGAGTTCGCCGTATGTGCGTTCCGTGCGGTTGTAGATGATTTCGCCGAGGGCGGTCTTCAGTGCTGCTCCGCTTTTCCCGTCGGCTGCTTGGTAGTAGGTGCCTGAGTTATTGGGTCCTTGTGCCCAACTCATCAGAGTGAGGATGGCAAGCCCCATCGTGGTTATCAGTCTGTTTTTCATATCTTCTCGTATTTTTCACAAAGTTAAGGCTTTTGTAGGTATTATCCAAGTTTTTGGACAGGATTGTTACAAAAAAGATGATTTCCGAATGCCGCGACTTGGCAGGAGTGCTTGCTGGGTGTTGCAGCAAACGGCTCACTTCCTTTTTTTCTGATGTTTCCTGCTCGCTCCTAAAACCTGGATGTCGGATACCTATTGTTGTTTTCGTTATTCTAAACTACCGCTCTCGTAGTTGGCGGCGGCGTTCCTAAGTCTCTCTTGGATTCTGTAAGCCAGTTCTTCCGGGGCGACGATGGTGATTCCATCGCCATATCCGAGGATGTCGCGCTCCAGTTCGTAGTTGTGGATGACGTCGATGCTGAACAGTGCGCTTCCATCCTCCATCCTTTCTATTTCCTTCTGGCTTTGGTGGAGAGGTTTTGTGATGATGTAGGGAACTTCCTTTGCCGCCACACGGAAGACGACGTGCTGCACCTTGTCGCCCGGAAAGCGTGTCACCCCGATGATGTCCTTGAAATATTGCCGAGGTTGAAAGGACTTGATTTTGACGTATTTTTCTTTCTTGGGAGGATCGGAGACGTCCTCTATGCGGTCGAGTGCCAGGTTGAGCAACAAGTCTTTGGGTGCATCGTGCCTTTTTCCGAAGACGAACCATCTGTTGCGGAACTCCTTCAAGATATATGGTGAGAAGACGAATTGCTGCGACTCGCTCCATTGGAAGGACTTGTATACGATGGTTACCGGTGACTCCTCCAGGATGGCATCGTGCAAGGGTGTGATGTGCTCCAGCCCGCGCAGCCTGTCGTTGTTCTCCAACAGGATGACCGGCTCCACTTGGAATCTCATCGAGGCCAGGTGGTCCTCCAGGCGGTTCACCACATCCTCCACGTCGCTGAAGCCTTTGAACGAACTCATCTGCTTGAGCAGCCCCACGGCCTCGGTGAGTTGCCTCAAGTCCGTTTCAGAGAGTGGCACGTCGGTGATGCTGTAGTCGTAGTCTTCGTATTTGTAGTATTTCTTGTCCACCACCTTGATGGGAGCGTAGTAACCCAATTCGCGTGAGTATCGCATCTCCTGGAGGTCGTGCTGTATGGTCCTCCTGCTCACCTCACCATAGCCGTTGTGCTCGTAAAGTGCGTCGTTGCATGCATCGATGAGTTCTTGCAGCGTGGCCCTGCGCCCGTTCCTGAGCATCCGGTCGATGGTCTTGTACCTCAATAGAGTGTTTCTGTTGATGGGCATGATGTTGAAGCAATGTGTTTTCAAATGGCAGTTTCCCGGCATCTTCTCCGATGGAGGATGCCGGGAAACCATTTCTTATGTCAGCCTGTCGAGTTGGTTTTTCAAAAGGGTGAGTTCATCACGTACGTTGATGAGCGTGTTGAGAATCTTTTCCGACTGCTCTGCGCCAGTCCTGTTCTCGTTGAGCATCTTGCGTGCTGCTGCGATTTTGAATCCCCTCACCTTGACAAGATTGTAGATGACCCCCACCATGTCGATGTCCTTCTGTGTATACTGCCTCACCTTGTTGCCCACCGTCTGTGGCTTCAGTTGTGGGAATTCGGATTCCCAGAACCTGAGGAGACTCTCTTTGACGGAGAACATCTCCGCCACCTCCTTGATGGTGTAATAGACTTTCTTCATCGTGTTGTGATTTTCTGGTAAGTCCTAAGAAATTCCGGGAGATTCTATATGGTTTTAAGAGAGATGGGAGACCAAGGGGCTCAGTGGGTGATTCTGAGCACCTTCTTGGTGTTGTCGATTTCTATCTTGCCGAGTTTACTCAGCACGCTTTGCCCGAGGAGGAGTGGCGCTTTCTGGTTGCGCACCACGGATGCCTTGATGTTGGTGAGGTTCATCCCACCGAAATTCACCTTCTTGATGTTGATGACGGTGCCCTCGGACACATCGCCGTTGGCATCGACGTAGCGTTGTCTTCCCACTATGTCGCTGGATGAGAGGTATCCGTTTTTGAGCATGAAGGTGGCTTCCACCTGTGAGATGGAGACGTCGGCGGCTCCGGTGTCGAAGACGAAGTGGAGAGGCAGTCCGTTGATGTCGCATTTCACCTTGCACACGCCGCCCTCTTTGGTGAAGGGCACTTCAGAGACTTGTCCCGTGCCGCTGTTGGCAGGCTTGTCTTTGACCGAGTTGTCGGCAAGTTCCTTTTCCAGTATGGCCTTGTATTTCTCTACGAGGTCCTTGTATCGTTGCGTGTCGCGGATGTTGTCGAGGTCGCTGTCGTTGTCCATGTGGACGAAAGACCTCCATCCCTTCTGGAAACTTTTCTCGAGGTAGTCGAGGGCCTTTTCCTTCTCTCCCATGAGTGAATAAAGGCAGCAGGCGTCATAAAGGGATCCTTTGTCCTCTTCCTCATCCAGCCTCTTCTGCATGAACTCCACGGCTTTGTCTTTGTCTCCTAAGGCGAGGTAGGCATAAGGAATGGCTTGGTATGATTCGCTTTCTGTTTCCAGTTCCACCACTTTGGCATAGTCGGCCTTTGCCATCTCCTCGTTGCCGAGTTGTTCATAGATGCGTGCCCTGTAGAAATAGGAGTATGGGTATCCGTCATAGTCGGCAATGGCCATGATGAAGTCGTCGAGGGCGGCATTGGTGTTTCCTGCCTTGTAGTATGCGAAACCACGGGTGATGAAGTTGGAGAAATTGAAGGAATCACCATCTTCATCAGAGAAAAGTGTTTCAGCGAGTTCCACGGCTTCGTTGTATCTTCCGAGGTTTTCAAGCACATTGATTTTTTTGTCGACGAGGTTGGTAAGGGTGGAGTCCTCTTCAAGCGCCTTGTTGATGATGTCCAGCGAACGCTGGTAGTCACCCATCTCGTTGCAGCAGTCGATGATGTTGGTGAGCGAGCCTTGTGTCCCGTCTATTTCGTCAGACTTGTAATAGTGCTCGATGGCAGCCTTGTAGTCACCCATTTTCTCCTCCATCTTGGCGAGGTCGTAGGGCCACATCTCGTCGCTGGGGTTCTGCTTGGCCTTCAATTTGATTTTCGTCTTGAGGACAGGATACAATTCGCTGGGGGCGTCGGAGAACTTGTATGAGATGATGGAATGGTCTTCCTCTTTCTCGATGTAGGTGATGATGTCGTCCACAGCCTCATTCCATTTCTTCAATCCGATGTAACTGTCGGCGCGGAAATAATAATGCCTGTTATAGTCTTCTTCTGCGATTTTTTCCACTTGGTCGAACATCTTGATGGCCTCCTCCCAGTGCTCTTGCTCGTTGGCGTTCCGTCCTACGCCCATGTAGCCCATCACGTCCTTGGGAGCCGCCTCGATGCACTTGCGGTATTCCGCGTCGGAAAGGTCGTATTCTCCCATCTCGTAATAGATTTGTCCCCGGCTTTGGATGACCTCCTGATTGGCGGGTTGGATTTTGAGTGCGGTCGCCAGGTCGTCGAGTGCCTTGAGGGTGTCCGTCAATTCCAGATGGATTTGTGACCTGATGTTGTAGCATTCCACCAATTTTTCCACGTCTTTCTTGGGGATGAGCGTAATGGCCTTGTTGACGGCCTCAAGAGCTTCTTCTGTCTCGTCGTCAATATACTTGATGAGTGAAAGAAGGTTGTAGGCGTATCCGTTCTTGGGATTCTCTTTCACTTCAGTCTCGAGGAATTCCAAGGCCTTTGAGTATTCTTCCTCATTCGCACACTCCAAGGCACGACGGTAGTTGTAAGTGTTGAATTTCTTGGGCACCTCGCTCTCTTTGTTCTCTTGTGCGTAGATGCCGGTCGAGATGGCGAAAAAGGCCATCAATATCATCAAATGCTTCATCATAATTGTAATTTTATTAAAGTTTTACTTTAATGATGGATTATGGGTATGATTTCTATCACCCATGCGTAAAATAATTATACCTCCTTCTTGGCATTTTAAGATGGCAAATTTACGCTTTTTTTCCCATATGAGCAAAAAAATAAGATTTTTATTGAAAAATGAAATTCGTTCGTGGTCCGTGGTTCGTCCGTGGTCGCTTATGCTCGGCAGTGCCTGGTTTGCTTTGCGCTTGTGCGTGAGTTTTCCTTTTTTTTCTTTTTTCAAAGTTTTCTAAAACAATATTCCGGCTATAAATGAGTTATAATATATGGAAATAGTTGATTGCGGATGACTCATTATATACTCATATCTTTTGTGGCTTTCGTGTGCAGTGCACTTTTCGGGTTTGTCATGATCCCCCAGATAGTGAGTTTCTGCATACGTAAGAAGCTGTATGACATCCCCAACGAGCGCAAGGTGCATAAGAACCCCATCCCTCGACTTGGTGGCATCAGTTTCATGCCCAGCATGCTGCTGGCCTTCTTTCTCGCCCTTGTGGTGCTCGACCAGGTGACAGGCGAGGAGCCCATCACTATCAGCCTTTGGACCTGCTCTTTCTTGGTGAGTCTGATGCTTGTCTATGCCGTAGGGACGGTCGACGACCTCATCGGCCTGGGCGCACGCACGAAGTTTGCCGTGCAGATTGCCGCCGCGACCTTGATGCCGCTCTCCGGACTTTATATCAACAATCTGTATGGTTTTTTGGGCTATCATGAGATACCGTTTTGGTTTGGCGCACCCCTCACCGTATTCATCATCGTCTTCATCGACAACGCCATCAACCTCATCGACGGCATCGACGGACTTGCCGGTGGTCTGGCATTCATGGCCCTCGCCGGTTTTCTTGCCTGCTTCCTCCGCGAAGGGTTGGTGACCTACTGCGTGCTCATCGCCGGTTTGATGGGAGTGCTGGTGCCTTACCTTTATTATAATATCTTAGGCGACCCGAAAAAGAACCAGAAGATTTTCATGGGTGACTCCGGAAGCCTCACGTTGGGCTTCATCCTGGGTTTCCTATTCGTGAAGTTTGCCATGCACAACCCGAATGTGATGACCTACCACAAAGACGGGTTGATACTCTCCATCACGATGCTCATCGTGCCGATGTTCGACGTGGTGCGTGTGGTGATCATGCGGCTGCGGAGACGACGTCCGCTTTTCGACGCCGATAAGAATCATATCCACCACAAACTGATGCGTGCCGGCTTGTCGCAGCACAAGGCACTCGCTGCCATCCTCACCCTCGCACTCGCCTTTGCCGCCATCAATTTCATCATGGTCTTTTTCGTCAAGATTGATTTCACTTATGTCTTTGTAATTGACATCGTTTTGTTCTTCTTGGCAAACTATATGGTCAACAGGGCCATCATCAGGCACGGGGAACAACCTTTCTTTTGATTTCCCAATCAGGTTTTTTATCCCGAATTAGAGAATTGGAGAATATCCGATTCCTCTGATTATTCCGATTTCTCCGCTTTTTCGTTTTTGTGCAAAAAAGTTGGTGAAAGTGAAGGAAGATTCCGTTTTAATTGTCCCAAAACACCTTTTTTTTATCAATTTCAAGTTTAAAGGCATAGAAACGATAAAAATTGCACAATATTTTTTGAAATGTGCAAAATAGGTGTTATCTTTGCACAATATTTGAAAAAATGTGCAATGGAATTGACGAATAGCTTCAATCATCTCATCGCCCAAAGCATCATTTCCAATTGGGACTATGATGCATTGACCGACTACAAGGGAGCGACACTCCAATACAAGGATGTCGCCCGCAAGATAGCAAAAATACATATTTTCTTCGAGCGGATGGGTATCAGCAAAGGTGACAAGATTGCCCTATGCGGCCGAAACAGTGCCCACTGGGGCGTGGCCTACCTCGCCACGCTCGCCTATGGCGCGGTGGCTGTGCCGATACTCCATGAGTTCAATGCCGAGCAGATACACAACATTGTCAACCACAGCGGTTCGCGTCTCCTCTTTGTCGGCGACGTGGTGGCACGTACCATCCAGCCCGACGAGATGCCCGACCTTGAAGGCATCCTCTACCTGCCCGACTTCTCCATCTTCCACTCCAGGAGTGAGGAACTCAACTACAGCCGCGAACACCTCAATGAACTCTTCGGGATGAAATACCCCAAGGCTTTCCGCAAGGAGCATGTCGTCTATCACGAAGACCAGCCTGAGGAGTTGGCAATCATCAACTACACCAGCGGCACCACAGGCTTCTCCAAAGGTGTCATGCTTCCCTACAGGGCCATCATGGGCAATATCGACTTCATCTACGAATATCTTGCCAGACCCTATATGAAGCCCCATTGCAACATGCTCTGCATCCTTCCCATGGCCCATATGTATGGCATGGCGGTAGAGTTCCTCTATCCTTTCAGCTATGGCATACACATCTTCTTCCTCACCCGACTTCCTTCCCCCGCCATCATCGCACAAGCCTTCGCCGACATCAAGCCGGAGTTGGTCGTCGCCGTGCCACTCATCATCGAGAAAATCATCCGCAAGAAGGTGTTCCCCAAGATTCAGAACAACTTGGTCCGCTTGTTGCTCAACATGCCTGTCATCAGCAAGAAGGTGAAGCAGAAGATTTGCGAACAGGTCTATGAGGCCTTTGGTGGCAGGGCTTACGAGGTAATCATCGGCGGCGCGGCCATCAACCAGGAAGTGGAGCACTTCCTCAAGAGCATAGAGTTCCCCTATACTGTCGGCTATGGCACCACGGAGTGCGCTCCGCTCATCGCCTATTCCGACTGGCACACGCATGTCATGGGCAGCTGCGGCCGTGCAGTGAAGGGCATGGAGGTGCGCATCCTCAGCCGCAACCCACAGGAAGTGGAAGGTGAAATCGTCACCCGTGGTCAGAACGTGATGTTGGGATACTATTTGAACGAGGAGGCCACTCGGGAGGCCATCGACAGCGATGGATGGTACCACACGGGCGACCTGGCCACCATGGACGCCGAAGGCAACATCTTCATCCGAGGCAGGAAGAAGAACATGCTCCTCTCCGCCAACGGTCAGAACGTCTACCCCGAGGAGATAGAGGACAAACTCAACTCCATGGCAATGGTCAGCGAGAGCATCATCGTCCAAGATGGCGAGAAGTTCATCGCCCTTGTCCATCCCGATTACGAGGAGGCGCGCAACATGGGATTCTCCGAGGAAGACCTGGAGAACATCATGGAGCAAAACCGCCAGGAACTCAACGCCAGTCTCCCTGCATACAGCAAGATTTCATCCTTCACCATCCATAAGGAGGAGTTTGCCAAGACTCCGAAGAAAAGCATCAAGAGATACCTTTACCAAAACGTATAAGACCATTACGCGTTATGGAATCAATACCGAATTTCAACACACTCATCGAGAAGAGCATCAAGGATAATTGGAACAAGGATGCCCTCACCGATTACAAAGGCGTCACCCTGCAGTACCATGACGTGGCCCGCAAGATAGAGAAGTTGCACATCATGTTTGAGTGTAGCGGTGTGAAAAAAGGCGACAAGATAGCCCTTTGTGGTCGCAATAGCGCCGGATGGGCATCGGCGTTCCTCGCCACCCTCACCTACGGCGCGGTGGCGGTTCCTATCCTGCATGAGTTCACCGCCGACCAGATACACAACATCGTCAACCACAGCGAGGCGAAACTCCTCTTCGCCGGCGATGTGGTGTCCACGCAGGTGGACCCCACCAAGATGCCGGGGATAGAGGGCATCATCTACATTCCCGACTATTCGCTCCTCTTCTCACGTTCCGACAGGCTCACCTTCGCACGGGAGCACCTCAACGAAATGTTCGGAAAGAAATTTCCCAAGTATTTCAGGGCCGAGCACGTGGACTACTACAAGGAAGAGAGTCCGGAGGAAATGGCGCTGATCAACTATACCAGCGGCACGACTGGGTTCTCGAAAGGTGTGATGATTCCCTACCGCGCCATGTGGAGCAACTTCGATTTCGCTTGTCGCGCCATGGGCGACAAGGTGAAGGCGGGAGACAACGTGCTGAGCATCCTTCCCATGGCACACATGTACGGCATGGCCTTCGAGTTCATCTATGAGTTCCTCAAAGGCTGCCATGTCTTTTACCTCACACGTGTGCCGTCACCGGCCATCATTGCCAAGGCGTTTGCCGAAATACATCCTGCTATCATCATCGCCGTGCCCTTGGTGATAGAGAAAATCATCAAGAAAAAGGTGTTCCCCAAGATTCAGAACAACCGTATGCGACTTTTGCTCAGCATGCCGGTCATCAGCAAGAAGGTGAGGCAGACCATTTGTGACCAGGTGGTGCAGTCCTTCGGAGGCAACTTCTTCGAGGTCATCATCGGCGGTGCGGCCTTCAACCAGGAGGTGGAGGCTTTCCTCCATCGCATCGAATTCCCCTACACCGTGGGATATGGCGCCACAGAGTGCGCCCCCATCATCTGCTACGCCGATTACAAGGATTTCGTACCGGGAAGTTGCGGAAAGGTGGCCGTGCACAACGAACTGCGCATCGACAGTCCGAACCCCTCCGTCATCCCTGGGGAAATCCTCGTGCGAGGACTCAACGTGATGCTGGGCTACTACAAGAACGAGGAAGCCACAAGGCAGACCCTTGACAAGGACGGATGGTATCACACCGGCGACCTGGGTGTCATGGACGAGGACGGAAACGTCTTCATCAAGGGACGCAGCAAATACATGCTCCTCAGCGCCAACGGACAGAACATCTATCCGGAAGAGATAGAGGACAAACTCAACTCCATGGCGATGGTCAACGAGAGCATCGTCATCCAAGAGGGCGACAAATTGGTGGGGCTTGTCTATCCCGACCTCGACGAGGCGCAGAAACTTGGTTTCTCTGTCAACGACTTGGAGAGCATCATGGAGCAGAACCGCAAGCTTCTTAACGACATGCTTCCTTCATACAGCAAGGTTTCCACCATCCGCATCCACAAGGAGGAGTTTGAGAAAACACCCAAAAAGAGCATCAAACGCTTCCTGTATCTCAGCAAGTGCTTCTGAGAAAAAAGGAGGCTATGGGAAAAGACAGGAGACAAAAGGATATCGGGCGGGTACAAGACCCGCCCGTTTTCATTTTTCGTTTTTCAATCTGTAGGTATCATTCCAAAAGGGTGGCCGACCTCACCCTGCTGAGGGTTTCGGGTGTCATTTGGAGATAGTTGGCGATATAGTTGAGGGGAGCCCTTTGCACCACTTTCGGCATGAGTTTTCTGAGTCGTTTGTACCGGTTTTGCGCTGTTTCAAACCTGACGAGGTCGGCATGCACTTGTGAGAGGATGAGCGACTCCTCCAGAATCTTGCGGTAGAGAATTTGTATGTTGACGTTGTGCAATGCCACCTCCTCCAACTTCTTTTTCGGCAGTGCGTAGCAGACGGAAGGCTCGATGGCTTCCATCTGCAGGATGGTGGGCTCCTCCCTGAAGAGGCTCTCTATGCACATGACGATGGTGCCGTCGACACCGATGTGCTCCGTCAGGATTCTCCCTTTCTTGTGGTAGAACTGCCTGACAAGTCCGGTGTGGATGTACAGGATGTCCCGGCACACCTCGCCCTCTTTGAGTATGGGCTCGTTCTTGGCATATTTCCTTGGCACGAGGATGCTTTCCAAGGTGTCCAACTCATCGTGTGTCATTGTACTGTATTTCCGTGCAAGTTCCCTTGCGATGTCACGGGTGCTGTAAGGCGCTTCTTTCATGGTTTTCTCCTTTCCAAATGTTTAGGTTGTGTTTTGTCTTTTATGTCTAGTCCAGCTTGAGAACGGCGAGGAATGCTTTTTGCGGCACCTCCACGTTGCCTATTTGTTTCATTCTTTTCTTTCCGCGTTTCTGCTTTTCAAGCAGTTTTCGCTTTCTCGACACGTCGCCGCCGTAACATTTGGCGGTGACATCCTTCCTTACGCATTTCACGGTCTCTCGGGCGATGATTTTCGCTCCTATGGCTGCTTGTATGGCGATGTCGAACTGCTGTCTTGGGATGAGTTCCTTGAGTTTCTCGCACATCCGCCTTCCGAATGTCACGGCGTTGTCCTGGTGGGTGAGCGTGGAGAGCGCGTCCACCGGTTCCCCGTTGAGCAGGATGTCAAGTTTGACGAGTTTCGATGGTCGGTATCCGCAGATGTAATAGTCGAAGGAGGCATATCCCTTGGAGATGCTCTTGAGTTTGTCGTAGAAGTCGATGACGATTTCCCCCAGCGGCAGGTAGAACTGTATCTCCACCCTGTTGCCGCTGACGAACTCTTGGCTGATGAGTTCGCCTCTCTTGTCGAGGCACAGCGTCATGATGGGTCCTATGAAATTGGACGTGGTGATGACCGACGCCTTGATGTAAGGTTCCTCGATGTGGTCGATGAGCGTCAGTTCCGGCAGTCCCGAGGGGTTGTGCACCTCACGGCTCCCGCCTTGTTTGTCATAGACCATGTAGGAAACGTTGGGCACGGTGGTGATGACGTCCATGTCGAACTCCCTGTCGAGTCGTTCCTGTATGATTTCCATGTGTAGCAACCCGAGGAATCCGCATCGGAATCCGAATCCCAGGGCCACCGACGATTCTGGGAAGAAGGACAGGGAGGCATCATTGAGTTGGAGTTTCTCCAATGAGGAGCGCAGGTTCTCATAGTCGGTGGGGTCGATGGGGTAGACACCGGCGAAGACCATGGGCTTCACCTCTTGGAAGCCTTCGATGGCGCTGTCGCATGGCCTTGCGATGTGGGTGATGGTGTCGCCCACTTTCACCTCCTTGGCGTCCTTGATGCCGCTGATGATGTATCCCACCTCTCCGGCGCTGAGTTCCTTCCGTGGTATCATGTCCATCTTCAGCACGCCCACCTCGTCGGCGTCGTATTCCATTCCCGTGTTGAAGAATTTCACCTTGTCGCCTTTGCGGATGACGCCGTTCAGGATTTTGAAGTAGGCGATGATGCCTCTGAAGGAGTTGAAGACGGAGTCGAAGATGAGGGCTTGCAGGGGAGCCTTGGGGTCTCCCACGGGATGTGGTATGCGTTTCACCACGGCAGTCAGGATGTCCTCCACTCCTTCTCCTGTCTTTCCCGATGCGCGTATGATATCTTCCGGGTCGCATCCGAGAAGTTCGACGATTTCGTCTTCCACCTCTTCGGGCATGGCCTGTGGCATGTCTATCTTGTTGATGACGGGGATGATTTCGAGGTTGTGGTCGATGGCCATGTAGAGGTTGGAGATGGTCTGCGCCTGAACGCCTTGTGTGGCGTCGACCACGAGGAGCGCTCCCTCGCAGGCGGCTATGCTTCGAGACACCTCGTAGGAAAAGTCCACGTGTCCCGGAGTGTCGATGAGGTTGAGGATATATTTCTTTCCTTCGTACACATATTCCATCTGTATGGCGTGGCTCTTGATGGTGATACCACGCTCACGCTCCAGGTCCATGTTGTCGAGCATCTGCCCTTCGGTGATCTGGATGGTGTTGGTGTGCTCCAAGAGACGGTCGGCCAAGGTTGATTTGCCATGGTCGATGTGTGCGATGATGCAAAAGTTTCTGATGAGGTCCATTTCGTTTTTCTCGTATAAAATGCAAATATAATGAAAGTAGGGCAAATGGCAAAACAATAGTCGAAGATTTTTGTTTTTTTTATTTTTTCCGTTATTGTGGGCTCGTCTCTTATTCTCGTCTCTTATTTTTCTTTGTTTCCAAAAAAATCAGGATGAATGATATGTGAATGAAAAAAAATGCTTATCTTCGCGGTTGATTTTGAAAGGATTCGGACGGGTGGGACTTGTTCGAGAAATTGTGTTTGCCTCATTGCCATCGTCATCGTTTGTTGCAACCCATGACAGAATACGACGTTTTCATCTCCTCCAAGAGTGAGGACTATGCCCATGCAGAGGAAGTCTATCAATTCCTTGTTTCCAAGGGGTTGAAGGTGTTCTTGTCGTGTCAGGAATTGGACCGTTTGGCTGATGCAGACTATGCCGACGCCATTGATGAGGCTTTGGACCACTGCTCCCATATGATTGTCGTCGCCACCAAGATCAGTTATCTTAAGACGGCATGGGTGAGGTATGAATGGAGCACCTTCTGCACCGACTTGAGAAGTGGTTTCCGTGATGGCAATGTAGTGAACATCCTTGGTGACAACATCCAAGTGAAACAACTTCCTGCAAGTTTGAGGAGCAAGCAGTCTTTCACTTTCCACAACTACAAGGAGCACATCCTGCCATATGTGAGGAAGGAGTTGGAAAAGCCTGACACGCAGAAACTGTTCACCAGGGGGATGGAGTATTATTATGGATATGGTGACACGGCGCGTGATTTCACCAAGGCTGTAAGATGGTTTCTCAGGGCGGCAGAGCAAGGATATGCGGAAGCTCAATACTACGTGGGTTGGTGCTATTGCCTGGGCGATGGTGTGGAAAGAGACCTGGACGAGGCTGAGAAATGGTTCGGCAAGGCTGCAGACCAAGGCAACCCCAAAGCGATAGGCGTCTTGGGCTTGATTCAGATGAAAAAAGAAAGCATAGAATAAGAAAAATGAAGAAAAAAGTAGTGATTTTCGGCTTGCTGGCGCTGATGTTTGCCGCTTGCCATCAGGAGACCATGGAGGAGCGCACTCTCCGTGAGTGCCAGGAGATAACCCGTAAGCGTTGTCCGGAGGACCAGGGCAACAACTCGTTTCTCGATAGTATGGTGTTTGATGTGAAAAGCCATACGATCATCCATTATTATCGCTTGGTGAAGGAGGCCGACAACGAAGAGAATGCCATGGCGAAGAAGGCGGAATTGGATGAACGCATGGTTGAGGCCATACGTCAGGACATGTCGTACAGGTCTGTGAAAGATGCTGGTTACTCGTTCCGGTTCATCGCCCGCTCCGACAGTTCCGGCAGGGTGTTGTATGACAAGACCATCACCAAGGACGATTATGGATATTGAAAAATAACAAAAAAGTCCACTTGGAAAACAAGTGGGCTTTTTTGTCGTGATTCCGTGGCGCGCACTGAAGGGGTGGGATTCTTTCCGTCTCCTTCAGCGGTATGTCCAATTTTCAAATTTTTTGCGCTTGCTCAATGGCACGGCAGAGTTGGTCCGGGCAGCTGGTGCTTTTGTATCCGCACCTGATGCCGTCGAGACGTTTCTTGACGTCCTCCGCTTTCATCCCGACGACCAGTTGACGTATGCCTTGCAGGTTGCCGTTGCATCCCCCGATGAAGACCACGTCGCGTATGACGTCGTTCTCATCAAGCTCCACCTCGATGAGTTGGCTGCATGTGCCTTGGGTGGTGTAGGTGATTCTGCGGTTGGCCATGGTGGTGTCTTATTCCTCGGCAGGTTTCATGTTGGTGTGCACAGTCTGCACATCATCGAAATCTTCCAGTTTCTCCACCATCTTCTCGATGGTCGCACGCTGCTCGGGAGTGACATCCTTCAAGTCGTTGGGGATGCGTGTGAATTCGGCTCCTGTGACTTCGAATCCCTCGCCTTCAAGGAATTTCTGGATATCACCGAAACTTTTCGGATCGCCGTAGATGGTGATTTCGTTGGTTTCTTCATCCTCGTCGAATTCGTCCTCCACTCCATAGTCGATGAGGTTGAGGATGAGGTCGTCCATGTCGATGTCCTCCTTCTTTTTGAAAGTGAACACACATTTGTGGTCGAAGAGGAAGCTGAGTGAGCCTTGTGTGCCCAGGTTGCCGTTGAACTTGTTGAAGACCGAGCGCACGTCGCCCACGGTTCTTGTAGTGTTGTCGGTGAGTGTTTCAACGAAGATGGCCACACCATGAGGTCCGTAGCCCTCGTAGTTCATCTCCTTGTATTCGCTCTGGTCCTTGCCCATGGCGTTCTTGATGGCACGCTCGATGTTGTCCTTCGGCATGTTCTCGCGCTTGGCGTTGGCGATGATGGCACGCAACGTGGGGTTGTTTTCCGGTTCAGGTCCGCCTGCTTTCACGGCGATGCTGATTTGCTTGCCGATGCGTGTGAACGTCTTGGCCATATGGCCCCATCTCTTCAGTTTGGTCGCTTTGCGATATTCAAATGCTCTTCCCATGTTGTTTTGGATTTATCGTTTTTGGCTTCTTGTTTCCTTATCTTATTTCTGCATTGAGTTTTGCCTTGAGGTTGCTCATCAGTTTGTTCATGATGGCGTCGATTTGCTTGTCTTGCAGGGTGCGTTGGTCGTCTTGTAGGATGAAGTTGACGGCGTAGCTCTTTTTCCCGGCGGGGAGGTTCTTGCCCTCGTAGACGTCGAAGAGTTCGACGCTCTTGAGCAGTTTCTTCTCCGTGGCCCTTGCGACTTGTTCGACTTGTTCGAATTCCACCCCTTTGTCAAGGAGCAATGCGAGGTCTCGGCTGACAGCGGGGAACTTGCAGATTTCTGCAAACTGCACCTTGTTTTTCTTGACAAGTTTCATGAGTTGCGTCCAGTTGACGTCTGCGTAGTAAACGGGTTGCTCCACGTCGCAGGCTTTAAGCAGTTTGGCTGCCACGATGCCCATTTCGACGATGGGTCTTCCGCCGCGATTTTCCATCACCATCGACTTGCTGAAGATGTCGCTTTCCCCGGCCTTGTTCACCAACTGTCCCGGTTGTGCGCCCACCCTGGCGAGGATGTTCATCACATAGGCCTTCAACTCATGGAAGGTGCTGTCCTCGTTGGGGTGCGCCCAACTGCCGCTGACGCGTTTTCCGGTCACCCAGAGTGCGAGATGGCGTTCTTCCTTGTATGCCCTCATGGGGTCCTCGGTGTTCTGCTTTTCCGGGTCGAATTGGTAGCAGTTGCCGAATTCGAAGAACTTGATGTTGGGATTCCTCCTGTTGATGTTGTAGGCGACGCTCTCGAGTCCTCCGAAAAGGAGGGTCTGCCTCATCACGTTGAGGTCGCTGCTGAGCGGGTTCATGATGCGCACGAGGTTCTCGGGCTTGAAAGCCTCCAGTCCGTCGTAGTAAGCGGCCTTGGTGAGAGAGTTGTTCATGATTTCATTGAAGCCGCAACCCACGAGTTGCTCCGCCACGAGGTTGTAGAGTTTGTGCTTTTGGTCCTCCTCGCCTTTGATGACCAGTGAACTGTTCAACTGAGTGGGTATTTCCACGTTGTTGTATCCGTAGATGCGGAGGATGTCCTCCACCACGTCGCAGGGGCGTTGCACGTCGACGCGGTATGCTGGCACGCGCAGGGTGAGGGCTTCGTCAGTCTCTTTCTCGATGGTCATTTCGAGGCTTTCCACGATGCTCTTCACAGTCTCTACGGGGATTTCCTTTCCGATGAGCGCGTTGACATAGTCGTATCTCAGTTCGACGATGCTGTCGGGCACCGGGTTGGGGTAGTTGTCGCAGATTTCCATGGAGATTTTGCCTCCGGCGAGTTGCTTGCAGAGTATGGCGGCTTGCTTGAGGGCGTAGATGGTGCCGTTGGGGTCGACGCCTCTCTCGAAACGGAAGGACGAGTCGGTGCTCAGTCCGTGGCGTCGTGCGCTCTTGCGAATCCAAGTGGGGTGGAAGAGTGCGCTCTCGAGCACTACGTCGCGTGTGGTCTCATAGGTGCCGCTGCCCTTGCCTCCGAAGACGCCTGCGATGCACATCGGCTCCTCCTCGTTGCAGATGGCGAGGTCGTAGGGGCCGAGCACATGCTCCACGCCGTCGAGGGTGACAAACTTCGTGCCTTCGGGTTGTGGCTTGACTACGATGTGGTGCCCTGTCACCATGTCGGCGTCGAAGGTGTGGAGGGGTTGGCCGTAGGCCATCATGACGTAGTTGGTGATGTCGACGATGTTGTTGATGGGGCGCAGTCCGATGGTGGAGAGGTGGTTCTTCAACCATTCGGGCGACTCCTTCACCTCGCATCCCGTGATGCTCACGCATGCATATCGGCGGCAAGCCTCGGTGTTCTCGATGGTCACCTTGATGGGCAGCGAGTGGTCGTCGACGGCGAACTCGTCGCATGATGGACGATGTAGTGAGGTATCATAGCCGTTCTGCTTGAGCCACGCGTAAAGGTCGCGTGCCACGCCCCAGTGTGAGAGGGCGTCGGCGCGGTTGGCGGTGATGTCCACCTCGATGAGCCAGTCGCTCTCCAGGTGATAGTATTCTGCTGCCGGCATTCCCACGGGAGCGTCGTCGGGGAGGACGATGATGCCGTCGTGGCTGTTTCCCACGCCGATTTCATCCTCTGCGCAGATCATGCCGCATGACTCCACGCCGCGGAGTTTCGACTTCTTGATGACAAATTCCTTGTCGCCATCGTATAGCACGCAGCCGAGGTCGGCCACAATCACTTTCTGGCCGGCGGCGACGTTGGGTGCTCCGCAGACGATTTGGGAAGGTGTGTCGTGGCCCAGGTCCACGGTGGTGACATGCAGGTGGTCGGAGTTGGGGTGTGGCTCGCAGGTGAGCACCTTGCCCACGAAGAGACCCTTGAGTCCGCCTTTGATGCTTTGCACTTCTTCCAATGCGCCTACCTCGAGGCCTGAAGAGGTGAGGGCAGCGCAGGTTTCTTCTGGTGAAAGGTTGAAATCAACGTATTCTTTCAGCCATTTTAGAGAGATATTCATTCTGTCTTTATTTGATTCCTTGAAAATTCGTGCAAAATTACACATATTTCGGCAAAGGAGCAAAAAAATGCACGAAAATCGAAGATTTATCAAAAATTGGAGAATCCGTTCTTGCCACGAGATTGAGGGGCAGGTTGTTTTGATGTCACGAGAGGACTTGAAATTTCTTTCTTTACCAAGAATGTGTCTGTGGGGCAAAAACGCCTCCTACTCCGCATTGTTTTCCGCTGTTGGGTTAAACGGAAGCGGCTCGTTAAAGTTGCCGTGGTCAAGGTAGCCGTGTACACTGTGACAATCCAGTTGTGACCGTGCAGATTTTGACACTTGCTTTCATACGAAAGCGATAATTTATCGCATCCAGCCACTTCAAACGTTTTTTTATGTTGTAAATATTGTGATGTGGAATTAATTAGTTATTTTTGCACCACTATCTTAGGATAGAGCTGTTACTTACTCGGAGAGCTATATGTACCAGAGTCTGGGTCACAAGGTGGTAACGGTAATGGCGGGGTACATCTGCCATTTTTTATTTTGCGTCTTCTTCTTCAAACCAACTGTTAGACTCACCTCTTGCATTGTCCGCGTGAATCGTGGAGACAACAGTGATGAACGCGTCAAAAACTGTTGTGTAGTTGCAACTTGGGCTTACTCCAAGCCCAAGATTATCAGCCCAGAGCAATACCCTGAGTAATCGTAAGCAGCAGATGTTTGGCGTGCCTGGACGCTTTAAACCCCAGGCGGGCACATGCCCGCCCTACTTCAACCGTTTTGTTCAGTCGTCGCCGACAAGAGCCATGAGGTAGTTGACGGTGCCGTTGAGGCCGAATTTGCTGACGTCGAGGGATACGTCATAGTTTCGTGCGTCATACCACTCACTCCCAGTGAAGGTCTTGGTGTAAAGTTCACGGGTGTAGTCGTTGTCCACAATCATGAGTTTGGCGTCGTCGGGCGATACGCCGTATTTTTCGACGATTCGCCTGATGCGTTTCTCCTCCGGGCTGTGTATGAAGATTTTGAGGGAGTTGGGATGGTCTTTGAAAATGTCGAAAGCACACCTTCCGATGACGACGCACGACTCCTCTTCTGCAATCTGTTTGATGACCGCCGCCTGGGCCTCAAACAACTCATGAGAAGTGAGTTGTGGTCCGAGGTCATGGTAGGTGTTGTCGATCATGTATGAGCGATAGAACTGTGTGAAGTCGTCCCACCACGACATGTTTCTTGACTCAAGTTTGTCCACTGTCTCCTGATCTATGTCGAATTTCCTCGCCACTGCCTCCAGGATTTGCTTGTCGAGGAGTTTTACGCCAAGCCTCTCTGCGATGGCGGCGCCCACCTCGTGTCCACCCGTCCCGAATTGTCGGTTGATGGTGATGACAAATTTCTCGTGTTTATTCATAATATAATATGTATTGATTTCTAAACTCTGTTGCGAAGATAGAAAAAATAGGCGATATCTGCAAATTTTCATGTCATTTTCCTCAAAAAATACTCTTTTGGGCCATTCCATGTAAAATATCGTTGCTCCAAGGGTCAAAAAAAGGCCAAAATGGTGGGTGATTAAAAAAAACTTATTATCTTTGCAATTGAATGTAGGGGCAGTAATGCCTTACAAGTGAAAAATACTAACCAAAATCATTGTTATGGATCTTGACGGAAGAAGAGAGAGCGAGAATTTTGAGGATCGCCGAGGTATGAGTGGCGGCACGATGGCCGGAATGGGCATCGGCGGCATGATCATCATAGGTCTCATCGCCTTGTTGATGGGTGGCAATCCCCTGGATGTCATCCAGTCCACTGGCGGTTTGGGCAGCATGACAGGCCAGGAGGAGGGTACTGAGCAAACTTTCTCACCCGAGGAGGAGGAGCAGGTGAAATTCTGCCGCCAAATCTTAGGAAGTACAGAGGATGTGTGGTCGGCCGTGTTCAAGAAAATGGGCATGCAATACACCCCTCCGACGCTTGTGATTTTCAAAGGCAGCGTACAGACGAATTGCGGTGGTGCAACCTCCGCTGTTGGACCTTTCTATTGCTCTGCCGACCAGAAGTTGTATCTTGACTTGTCGTTCTTCAAGCAGATGGAGACTCAGTTGAAGTCGGGTGGTGATTTCGCCCGCGCCTATGTGATTGCTCACGAGGTGGGTCACCATGTAGAGAACCTGCTTGGCATCCTTGGCAAGGCGCACTCCCAGATGCAGCGTGTCAACTCGAGGCAGTCGAACCAAATCAGCGTCCGTCTGGAGTTGTTGGCCGACTATTACGCTGGCGTGTGGGCTCATTATGAGGACAGGGCGTTCAATTCGCTTGACGACACTGATATGAAGGAAGCCATCAATTGTGCTCAGCACATTGGCGACAACTACTTGCAGGAGCAGTCACAAGGTTACTCCCAACCGGAGTCGTTCACCCACGGCACTTCCGACCAGCGCATGCGTTGGTTGAAGAGAGGTTATCAGACGGGTGACATGCAAACCACCACCTTCTCAGGCGACTACAACGACTTGTAAAGGTTGGCTGACCGGTTTCGAGGAATTACAGGGAGGAGTCACATGAGGGTGGCTCCTCCCTGAAGTTTTTTTACAGGTGGCGACAGATGGTTTTAGATATTATAATAGGTAGTTTTAGGGTATTTCTTTCCTATTTGCCTGGCCGGTGCCTTCTCCTGTCCCAATACCAGATGTCGAAGCCTACGTTGAGGGACGAAGGGTAGGCTTTTGTGCCGTCGGAGAGTGTGAAGAGCGGCACGAGGCTCTGCGTGTATGAGAAGGTGAGCGGGCCAAGACCTACGACAGTTATCCAACTGACCCTGAAATGGTTGGTGTGAAAGCGGGCGTGGGTCGACTCCTTCTCGCCATGATATTGGATGTTGTATTCCGACCAGTCGGTGTGGAACACCGGTCCTGTCTGCAAGGAGAGTTGCCGACCGTATGTCTGCAGGCCGACGAGGACGGGTATTCTGAAGGAGGCGTTGCTCAGTTCGCTTCTTTTCAAGTGTTCAGGGGCTGGCTCGAACTTCATCCTGTCGCCCATCCTCCTCGCCAGTAAGTCATGGTCGAACTCATAGAATTCCCCTACCATTTGCAGGGCGGTGGAGATGCCGGCAATGCCTTTGTAGAGGTTACGCGAGATTTGCAAGAAAGTGAACCCTAGTTCCGTCTTGTTGGAGATTCCCGAACGGAGGTGGAAGGCGTCGGCGGTGTGGCCGAAGATGCCATCCTGTAGGCGTGACTGTCCCAACCAGAATGTCGGCAGTTGGGGGTCGTAGCGTTCCGAAGGACCTTCCCAAACAAACGGGTTCATCCTATTGCCATAATTATCATAATTATCCTGTGTTTCGTACATGCAATCCACAATCGGGATGAGGTGTGCTGCAAATTGTTCCTTCCTGACTGGCAGGTTCGGCTTTTCCACATAGCAGCCTTTGGGCACGTTTACATTGAGGGTGGAATCTTTCTTGTTGTATTCCACCATGACGACGCCGTAAGGTGTGCAGTATGAGGCGTTGATTTGGGTGATGTCGCCTACGGCCTGTGGGTCGATGACGAGGTGCCGCATGCCATGGGTGCCCGGCTTCTGCCTGATGCCCGCCACGGTGCGGAAGAGCCATTCATCAATTTGTCCGAGCATGAAATGATTTTCCGACGCCCCTTGCCGCGGGTCCCACTGTTCGGTAAGTGTGGTGGCGCCCTGCGCGATTTGGAAACCATATCCCGGCGTTTCAAAGTGGTTGACCATTTTCATCAGCAGTTCGTTCTGCCCGTTGTCGGCGAGTACGCGGAAGAGGTATCTGTTTCCTACGTCGCCAGTGGTGAGCCGGTCGCCATGTGCGTGGATGTCATCGATGAGTGCCTGGAGCACGGCCTCCTTGTTCTCTCCCGTGATGCCGAGGAAGAGCGGAAGGGCGTTGCTCGCTTGGCTTCCTGTTCCATATTGGCGGGTGTCTGGATGGAAGAAATGCATATTGAAGGCTTCCACCACCTCGTCGAGCCGTGCTCTATACCGCTGCTCGTCGTCCTCATGCCCCGTCATCCTTGCCGCCTCGGTGATGAGTTGGAGATCGTAGATGTAGTGTGCGGTGGCGACGAGCGGCACAGGGGTGTTCTGCGAGAATCCCGCCCGTTTCGGTCCGTAGTCATACCAATCGCCAAGTCCGTGGCTGACGATGCAGTCGTCGGCCCTGGTGCCAAGGTAGTCCACGTAGCGCCGCATGTGGTCGTAGTAGTCGATGATGAGCGTACTGTCGCCGTAAGCATCGTAGTACATGAATGGCAGGATGACGAGGGTGGAGCCCCATTCCGGTGAGTCGTCGAAGACATTGCCGAAGGAGACGTATCGTGGTGCCGTGGTAGGCACCATGCCGTCGGGCTGTTGCGTGTCGGCAATGTCGCGTATGACTTTTGGCACGAGTGTCGTCATGTCGAAATTGTAAAGCAGCGAGGGACCGCAGAGATGGTCTTGCTCGAGCCATCCGAGTTTCTCGCGTTGCGGACAGTCGGTGAGGACGGCCTGCATGTTGGACCTCTCCGCCATATAGATGAGTCGGTGTGTCTTCGTGAGAATCTCGTTGTCACACCAGAATGTGGAGACGTCAGGGGTGGAGTTGGAGATGAAGCAACTCTGCAATTGTTGGATGACGGGCAGTCCGTCGGGGTTCTTGTCGCCTTTCATCACGGCACCCTCCACCTCGATGTACCTGTACCCATAGTAGGAGAAGCGAGGATGCCAGGTCTCCTCGCCGTCACCGCGAAGGGTGTATTCGTAGTAATGCGGCCGCCCGGTCTGCGACTGGTCGCAGGCGCCTTGCGGCGTGAGGCGTTCCGAGACGATGAGCGTCACCTTCTGTCCTCTCTTTCCCGTGACGGTCAGCAGCGGGTATCCGGCGAGGTTCTGTCCCATGTCGCAGACGAAGGTTCCCTCCGGGATGTCGCGCTTCGTGGCCTTGGATGCCTTCTCCAACGAGTCTTTCGGGATGGCTCTGACGGTGTTGTTGGTGGAACGCCCGCCGGTGTAGACGTTGTAATACCTGACGATTTTCACCGGTGGCGCACATTCGGGCTGCAACTTGCCCTTGGGGCCTTCCACGACGACGGCCCTGTTCCACTTCGCATCGTTGTATTCCGGCATGTCGCATCCAGTCTGCTCCAACCGTGCGTCATAGGACTCGCCACCATAGATGCTGTTGAATGTGATGGGACTGGCTGTCCAACGCCAACTCCCGTCGCTCACGATGTGTTCGATGCCGCCGTCGACGTAGATGATGTCCATGCGGAGCCACAACTGCGGCGGACCGTAACTGCGTTGCAACTTGGCGTAGCGTGAGCCGCGCTGCACATTGAAGAAGCCGTTGCCCAAGAGCACACTGACGGCGTTGTCGCCAACGAGTAGGTCGTCGGTGATGTCGTAGGTGTCGTAATACACCGTGCGGTCGTATTCGCTCCAGAGGGGTGCAAACTGGCTGTCTCCTATGCGCTTGCCGTTAAGCGACATCTCGTAATGGCCGAGGCCGCAGACATGCACCACGGCGGCGGCCACGTCGCGGTTGGTGCGGAAGGCCTTCCTGAGGATGATGCTTCGGGTGGAGAGGGTGTCGACATCGGCCCATGCGGCCTTGAAGTCATCGTGCTTGAACATCTCGTTGCTCCAACTGCCCTCCGGGATGTGTGCGTCTTTCTTGGTGATGGCGCCGACCCATTGCGGAGTGGGAGAAAGGTTCTGCCGGGAGTCGTTGTTGGGTATCGTCCCGATGTCCTCCGGCATCACCAGGATGCATTGCTCCATACTCCATTCCGACCAGTGGTTCCATCGCTCTTCCCCCATCCCCTGGCAACCGATTCTGACGCGCCAGAGATAGCCGATGATGTTGGGGGCGAGGAAGGGAAGTTCTATCAACTGGCTCTCGGTGGAAGACACAACGCCGCTATCATAGACCAATTGGCCGGTAAGGTTCTCATGCACTTCTATCTGATAGACGTTTTGGGAGACTGGCCAATTATCGAGGTCCATATATTGCCATCCCACGCGTATCCTTCCCTCTTCCACTACGGCCATCTTACTGTCCTGATGATTGCAGGTGGTTCTCGTGACAACCAAGCGGGCGTGCACACTCAAGGAGAGCAACAGGAAAATAACAAACCAGGAAAGTCGTTTCATAACCTTTATTGAAATGCAACTGAAATGGAGTTAAAGGGACATCTGTTCGTCTGATGTCTGATGTCAAACGACAAAAAACTAAAATCGCCACCGTCGTTTTCTGTATTTCCACCAGGCATAGTGCTTCCGGCGCTTGAGGTATTTGCGGTCGTGCTCGTGGCGGTAGGCCTCTCTTTCGAAGGAGATGTTGAAATAGGCATTGCCTCGCCGGGTGAGCCTGTAGAGCCATTCCGCGATGTAGAAGATGTAGAAGAAGATGAAAGCCATCTCTTTCATCTGCGCCGTGTGTATCCGTTCGTGGTTGATGAGTCGTGGCGTCAACCTTGTGTGGGGCCGGCACAACAGGATTCCACAGATGTTGATGGCGTCGAATCCCTTAATGGGCAGATATTTGTTTCGGATGACTATCATGACTTGCAAATTTAGATAAAAAATCCGATATCTTAAGCCAGTCCGATAAAGAATTTCACTTTTCTTTAGAGGAAAGATAGTGTAAACATGGTGGAAGGCAAAGCAAAATAGTTTTTTGAGAAACCTTTGGCCTTTGGAATCCTTAAGGCCCTTAAAGGAAAAAATGAGCCCCTGGAATCCCAGGGGCTCTGAAAATTAAGGAAAGTTTAGTTCCTAAACACCAGGCCTTGGCCGAATTCATCGATGATGATGGGCTTGTCGCGTGTGACCTCTTCGGCCAGGATGCGGCGTGAGAGTTCGTTGAGGACATGGTGCTGAATGGCTCTTTTCACCGGTCTGGCGCCGAACTCCGGGTCGTATCCCACTTCAGCGAGGTATTCTATGGCGTGCGGGGTTGCCTCGAGTTGGAACCCTTGCGGTTCGAGCATCCGGCTGAGGTTCTTCATCTGAAGCCTTACGACGTCGGCGATTTCCTCCTTGGTGAGAGGCAGGAACATGATGGTCTCGTCGATGCGGTTGAGGAATTCCGGTCTGATGGTTTTCTTGAGCATCTCCATCACCTGGTTCTTGGTTTGCTCGATGATTCTCTCGCGGTTGGAGTCGTCGAGTTGTTCCATCTGGCTCTGTATGAACTGGCTCCCAAGGTTGGAGGTCATGATGATGATGGTGTTCTTGAAGTTGACGGTCCTTCCCTTGTTGTCGGTGAGTCGTCCATCGTCCAGCACTTGCAAGAGGATGTTGAACACGTCGGGGTGTGCCTTTTCGATTTCGTCGAAGAGCACGACGGAGTAGGGCTTGCGCCTGACGGCCTCGGTGAGTTGGCCACCCTCGTCATATCCCACGTATCCCGGAGGTGCTCCGATGAGTCTTGATACGCTGTATTTCTCCATGTATTCACTCATGTCGATGCGTGTCATCATCGTCTCGTCGTTGAAAAGGTATTCGGCCAGCGCCTTCGCCAGTTCCGTCTTTCCCACGCCGGTGGTGCCCATGAAGATGAAGGAAGCGATGGGGCGTTTGGGGTCTTGCAGTCCTGCCCGCGACCGTCTGACGGCGTCGCTGACCGCCATGATGGCCTCGTCTTGCCCTATGACGCGCTTGTGGAGTTCCTCTTCGAGATGGAGGAGTTTCTCGCGCTCGCTTTGCAGCATTCGTGTGACAGGTATCCCAGTCCATCTGCTCACCACTTCTGCGATGTCGTCGGCGGTGACCTCCTCCCGCACCATGGATTCTCCTCCTTGTGCCTCATGGAGTTGTGCCCTGACATCCTCGATGTCTTTTTCCAACTCTTGCAGTTTGCCGTAGCGTATCTCCGCCACCCTGCCGTAGTTTCCCTCTCGTTCGGCGCGCTCGGCCTCGAACTTGAGCGCCTCCATGTTGAGTTTGTCCTGTTGGATGCGGTTGACGAGTTGTTTCTCGTTCTCCCATTTGGCCTTGAAAGCCCCCTCCTTTTCCTTGAGGTCGGCGATTTCCTTGTCGAGTTGTGCGAGTTTGGGTTGGTCGTCCTCCCGTTTGATGGCTTCGCGCTCTATTTCAAGTTGTGCGAGTTTCCTGATGATTTCGTCAAGTTCCTCTGGCACGGAGTCGCGTTCCATTCGCAGTTTTGCCGCCGCCTCGTCCATGAGGTCGATGGCCTTGTCGGGGAGGAAGCGGTCGCTGATGTATCTCTCAGAGAGTTTGACGGCAGCGATGCAGGCGTCGTCCTGTATCCTCACCTTGTGGTGGTTCTCGTAGCGCTCCTTCAGTCCTCGCAGGATGCTGATGGCGCTCATCTCGTCAGGTTCGTCCACCATGACGGTCTGGAACCTTCTCTCCAAAGCCTTGTCTTTCTCGAAGTATTTCTGGTATTCGTTGAGCGTGGTGGCTCCGATGGCCCTGAGTTCCCCCCTGGCGAGTGCTGGCTTGAGAATGTTGGCGGCATCCATGGCGCCTTCGCTGGCTCCCGCTCCCACGAGAGTGTGTATTTCATCGATGAAGAGGATGATTTGTCCGTCGCTCTTCACCACCTCGTTGATGACGCTCTTTAGCCTTTCTTCGAATTCGCCCTTGTATTTCGCTCCGGCGATGAGTTGTCCCATGTCGAGGGAGTATATCTGCTTGTCCTTGAGGTTCTCCGGGACGTCGCCCCTGACGATGCGCCCGGCGAGTCCTTCCACGATGGCGGTCTTTCCCGTTCCCGGCTCTCCGAGCAGTATGGGGTTGTTTTTCGTGCGCCGTGAGAGGATTTGGAGGAGTCTCCTGATTTCGTCGTCTCTTCCGATGACGGGGTCGAGTTTTCCTGCTCGTGCAGCCTCCACGAGGTTTTTGGCGTATTTGCTGAGGCTTTGATAGGTGTCCTCCGCTGATTGCGACTTGACGGTGTCGCCTTTCCTCAGCGCCTTGATGGCTTCTCGCAGGTCTTGTTCGTTCATCCCAGCGTCTTTGAGGATGCGTGATGCGGTGGAAGACACTTCAAGCAGGGCGATGAGCATGGGTTCGATGGATACGAATTCATCTCCCATCTTCTGTGAGATGTCGAGAGTGCGTTGCAGCACGGTGTTGGTGGTGCTGCTGTAGTAGGTGTCGCCACCTTGCACACGGGGCAGGTGGTCTATCTCGCTGTCGATGGCCTTGGCGATTTGGTTGCCGTTGACGCCTGATTTCTGGAAGAGAAAGTTGCATATGTCCTTGGCTTTGACCAAGATTCCTTTGAGCAGGTGTTCAGGCTCCACATACTGTTGGCCTCGTTGTTGTGCGCAGTCGATGGCCTCTTGCATGGCCTCTTGCGCCTTGATGGTGAATTTGTCGAATGTCATGATGATTCTCCTTTCTTTGATTTTTTTTCCTACTGATGTTTTTCAAAATCCATGCCAGAACGTGTAGGTGTCATTTTGTCTTTTTGTGGAGACAGAATGGCAGAGGCTTCAGGGGGCAATGGGAGGTCTTAGGAGGTTTTAGGAGAGAATAGGGGTTTTAGGAGGTTTTAGGAGAGAACAGGAAAGCCTTGAGGTCTTGCATTTTTTGTTTTGCCATCTGCCTTCCCAGGTCATAGACGTGCTGCATTTTTTCGGGGTCATGCGAGGTGTGGCCTATGGGGAGGGGCGCATCAGGCCTGATGACGAAGGCGTCGCCCTCGGCTTCCCGTTTTCGCACATAGGCGGTCTGCTCGTTGTACATGAGGTGGCGCTTGTCGAGCGCTTCGACCATCAGCGGATATTTGCGCAGCGAGAAGCGCAGGAGGGGCATCAGGCGGTTGTGCTGTTTCTGGTAGCCCTCGGGTTGTGTGAGTATGACCACGTTGTGACTGTAGCCCTCGCTTTCCATAAAGCGCAGAGGGATGGAGTCGGCCACCCCTCCGTCGAGCATTTTGTGTCCCTCCAGTTCCACGATGCGGGAGACGAAAGGCATCGACGCCGACGCCCTCACCCAGTCGAAGAAATCGTGTCCCCCCTTGTCGCACCGCTTATAGACCGCCTTTCCTGTCTCCACGTCGGTGCATACCACGTAGAAAGCCATGGGGCTTTTCTCGAAAGCCTCATTGTCGAAGATGTCGAGTTTGGAAGGGAGGATGTGATAGGCGTATTCCGCTCCGAAGAGGTCGCCGGTGGTGAGCCATGAGCGGATGCTGCAATATCTCCAATCCTTGGCGAAGCGTTTGTTGTAACGGATGCTCCTGCCTTGTTGTTGCGAGACGAAGTTGGAACCGAAAGCCGCGCCCGCCGAGACACCCACGACGCCGTCGAAGGTGATGTTGTGCTCCATCATCACGTCCATCACGCCAGCAGAGAAAAGACCTCGCAGCGCACCGCCTTCCAATACCAGTGCTTTTTTCATAAGGATAGGGTGTTTGAGTGCAAAGGTAGTGAAAAAGGAGTGGAAGCCAAAGTAAAGCAAGGATTTTTTAGTGGGAGGTGGCGGGGGCGACGGGGCTGGCTGGGCGGAGGCTGCCTCCGTTCACGGAGATGGGGTCTTGGTACTTCAGGTACCTTTATGTCATGTTGGTCACCATATGGCCCTGTCATTGTCCCTTTGCCTGCCTTTTTGATGGTTGGCGGTGGGAATGAGTCGTGGCAGGGGCATTTCGTGGAAGCAGATGTGGAGGCCTATGGCGCGTGTCATGAGGAGGTCGTCGTGCTTGCCTTCGACGGCTCCGTAGCTGCCGTTCTGCCGTTTCACGTAGGAGAGGTATTCGTCGATGCATCGCTCGTCGCGTTCGATGTAAAGGTGTTCGCGCACCACCTCCACGAGAGTGGATATGATTTCCGGCTTTGTCTTGATGTTGGTGTGGAATCCGTATTTCACTGGAGCCTTCCTTTGTATGTCCTCTGCGCTACGTTGCCGTGCATAGAGGTTGGGGTAGGCATTCCTGATGACGTTGAGGATGTAGGATGACTGGTCGCCGCCCTCCAACCAGCGTCCGTCGTCGTGTGTCTCAAGGGTGTTCGATTCCACCACGAGGAGGGCGTTGTTGTAATAGCAAGCCACTTGCACGGCCTTCCATGCCAGGAGGTCCATGTCGATATGCCCATACCATTGCGCCGCCACTTCCGGCCTGCCACCCTCCATCATCCAGTAGCGGTCGAAGACGCAGATTACCGACCAGTCGGCTTTCGCGCTGCGCCCTCCGATGTCTACCACGACGATGTAGCGGTCGGCGACGGTGGCGTCGTCGAAAGTCTCCGGAGAGGACCACACCCATAGTTGTCCACCCTCTGTTGGGTAGAAGCGCAGGTCTTGCAGCGCCTTGTCGCCTTTCACCCCTTTGGCCACGATGTCGCCTTTCATCTTTGGCGGGCGGCAGTCGGCCCGGAAGTCGTTGACGCGATAAGGGTCGAAGACATGCGCCCCTGAATGTTGGAAAGCCTCCACGTCGTCGGAAGGATACTCCGCCGCCATGTCCCCATGGTCGTTGTATTTGCGCCTTTCGCACACATACCAGTTGATGGCCTCCAGCGTGGCGCCCATCTCCCATAGTTTCCAGAGGTAACGCCCCGGTTCCTCCCTTTGGCTTGCCACCGAGGTGTCGTTGCGATGCTGCCAAAGGTGTGTGGCGAAGTGCTCGATGTTGAGGATGGGCAGGGCGTAACGCTCGATTTGCCACCATGCCACAAAGAGCGGTTTGAACTGCGACTCCCCTCGTTTCGCGGCATCGTATTCGCGTTGGAAGAAGTTGGCCGTGCCGTTGGCGGTGGACTCATACACAATCATCGTCATGGGATGGTAGGAAGCCCCTGCGCAGGCGGAGCGTATGATGTCCTCTGGCGTCTTGTTGTCTGTCTTTTTCCAAAACGCCACTTCCGTGCAGTGGACGAGAGCGGAGTCGCCTCCCCTGGCGGAATTGGGCGTCTCCGCCGACCCCACCTTGATTTTGCAGTTGCGCAGGGGGATGTATCTCAGTAGTCGGGAGTTGCGGTCTCCCGTCACCTTCGATGCCTTTTCCCTGGCAGGAGGGGTGTTGCCGTCACCTTCATGTTCAAGGGGGAAGATGGCGATGGTTCCCGATTGCATGGATTCTTTCTTGTCGTCGCAAGCGGCGAACTGAGCGCATTCGATCAGTCGGGTGGGGTAGTGGTCCATCATTTTGTCGAACATGCTGCTCACTTCCGCCGATGCTGTTTTTACATGTCCCACGATGAGGGAGTTGAGGCCCTTGCCGTGTATGAGTTGAAGCCACGTCATATAGATTTGCGTGACGGTGCTGCCTCCCCATTGCCGGGCCTTGAGTAAGATGAAGCGGATGGGGCGTGCCGCGAGCCGTTCCTTCTCGAAAGCCTTCACGAGCTTCCTTTGCGGGCGGTTGAGAGTAAAGGGGATGTCATCGTCCCCGTCCTTGGGTTTGATGCGAACGTAGCGCCATGCCCAATAGGTGAAGTCATGGCGACATCTGAGCACCTCGAAGCGTTCAGCCGCCTCTTTCGGGTCGATATGTTCATAGCGTGAGTAAAGCGCAAGGCTGCCAAGCAGTATGATGCGGCCGACGTGCGGGTCGTCCATCATGCTGTCGGGAAGAAAGAGGGTGGAAGGTTGATAGTCAGGGATGTGTATGGAGGTGCGTTTCAAAGGTGCTCCCTCTCCTGTCTCTGGGTTGAAAGGGGTGTCGATGAGTTGCTTCCGCCGCTTGTTCTCGTTAAGGATGTCGTTGATGGGTGGCGCCGATTTTTGCATATTTGAAAAAGGTTTTTATATGCAAAAATAGCGTCTGAAAGCAGCCGTGGCATGACATTTTGCAATAGACAACAAAGCACACCGATTATGACTTTCGTCAAATCGGTGAGAAGATATCAATAAAAAGCAAAAGTCTTGTTATTATTCTTCTTCGTCCCAAACAGAATGCTGGTTGCCAAGTATCTCAGAGCCGCTGCCTATCTGGCTTCCCTCAACAGTGTTGGGATTGTTCTCATCGTATACTGGCAAGCTTGGCAAACTCATTTCCATAATGCCATCCTCCGTTTCAATCGCTTGAATACGAATCATCGGAGTCACATATTTATTTTTCATACCAATAGACATGCTTTTTTTAAGTTTTTCTGCAAATTTTCGGCAAAAATACGCTTTTATTTCCGTTTCGTCATTTAAAAGTGAAAAATTCTTTCATTCGTTAACGTTTTTTAAGAGAATGAGGTTTGGGGGGATATGGGAGGTTTTAGGTTTTTAGGGTTTTTTCTTGCAAGATTGAAAAAAAGAGAGTATTTTTGTGACTTCAAGCATCAGCCATGTCGTTTTTAAGTCGTACTTATCCATTCAGTCCGGGCAGTCTCAATGTAAAGGACAGTCTTGTTTATGGCATTGCCATCTGGGCGATTCTCTATCTGTTTCAACCTTTTGGCTTCAGTGCCTATTCCGGCAACAAATTCCTGTTGGCGGGCATTTTCGGCCTTGTCACGTTTTGTTGCTGCGCCTCGTACGGATTGGTGTATAAATACTTTTTGCTACGCGTCAAACCATGGCTCATCTGGCATCAAGGTTGTGCGATTCTTGGTCTGATTTTCTTCATTGCCGTGTGCAATTTCTTGACATTCTCCTTCATCTTCCATTTTCCCATCACCCTGCCGATTTTCCTGATGTTTTTGTATTGGACCGTTCTCATCGGCATCATCGTATCGGCGGTTTCCATCAGCATGGGTTACCATCGGTTTTTGAAGGAGAAGATGGAGGCGTTGCTCAGCAACACGACGGAAGAGCAAAAGGGCATCAGCATCACCATCCACGACACCAACGTGCGAGGCAACGATCTCGTCATCCCCATCAACGACCTGCTTTTTGTGGAGGCTCGCAAGAACAACGTTTCCGTGTGCTATCTCAAAGACGAAAAGCCAACCAGCGTGGAGGTTCATACCACATTGTCCTCCGTGGCAGAGGAGTTGAAATCCTACGAGAACATCTTCCAATGCCATCGTTCGTTCATCGTCAATGTGAACAACATTTCCACCGCCCGTGGCAACTCCAATGGCTATCTGTTGACACTTAGGGGATGTACCGAGAACGTCCCCGTCTCCCGTTCGTATGTGCCTCGATTGAAGGCATATATCGCTTAGTCATTCGTCCTTGTTTTTAGTCATTGGACCATTGAAGTAGCTTTCTATCAGCGATTTTAGCTGTCTGTCACGAGAATTTGGAAGTGTCGGAATCCTGCCGTACATTTGCGGCATGAAACATCGATTGACAACCCTCATCATCCTGCTGGCAACAGCTTGCAACATGGCAGCCCAGACCATGGTCACGGGCGTCGTCACCGACGGAAAGGAGCGTCTCGTCGGGGCGAATGTATTTATTTTGGGAACGATTGACGGCTGCTTGACAGACTCGCTTGGGCAGTTCGCGTTCGAGACCACGAAGACCGGTGAAGTGACGCTCAAGACCACCTATATAGGTTATGAGGACTACACCCATGTCGCGGATGCGGGACAAATGACCCATCTCACCATCCAGATGAAGGAGCAGACCTTCACCATCAACGAAGTGGTGGTGACAGCCAGTACCTTCAGTTTCGGTAAAAGCGACAATTTCAAGACGATGGACGCGCTCGACGTGGTGATGGCAGGCAACTCCTGCGGCGACATCGTGGCGGCTTTGCAGACGCTTCCCGGCACGCAGATGGTGGGTGAGGATGGCAAACTTTATGTCCGCGGTGGTGAGAGCGGGGAGTGCCAGACCTTTGTCAACGGCATGCACGTGCTGATGCCATACTCCACCAACACGGAAAACAACGCTGTCCGTGGACGCTTCTCCCCGTTCTTGTTCAAAGGCATCAACTTCTCCCTTGGCGGGTATGGCGGCGAGTACGGCCAAGCCCTTTCCGCCGTACTCCCGATGGAGACCACCGACATGGCGACGAGCGACAAATATGGTGTGAGCGCGTCGTTGGTCGATTGGAACATCGGTGGCACCAAGGCTTTTACCAACAGCAGCCTGTCGTTTAATGCGGCCTTGACGAGCATGGGCCTTTACGACCGTTTGTTCACAGAACGTTTCGACTTCACCCGTCCCTATCGCAAATTGTCGTGTGAGGCGCAATACAAGAGAGAGTTCAATACTTCAAGAGTGCTGAAAACCTACATCGGCTATGACCTGACCTCCGTGGGACAGTTTGTCGATGGGCGTCACCTCTCCCTGAAAGAGCATAACGTCTATGCGAACATCACCCATCAGGTGTCATTCAGCCACGGTTGCTCCCTTTTCACCGGCATGGCCAATTCCACCGTTTTCAGCGACATCGATGATGCCGTGACGGCCGGCGACCATTACCACGATTTCCGCAATGAAATACACCTGAAGGCCGAAGTGCGAAAGACCTGTTCCGACGTATTGAAAATGTCGGCTGGCGTGGAGGACTACATCCGCAACAGTCGGATGAGGTTCGACCCCTATCGATACCATCTCGACTACAACATCCTTGCCACACATGTCGATGCACAGTGGCGCATCATTCCCCGCCTGTTCCTGAATATGTCGGCAAGGGCCGAGATGATGGAGACCGACTGGTTGTTCATGCCGAGAGCCACCTTGAGTTACGTCCCAGGCAAACGCCTGCAGTTCTCCTTGGTGGCCGGACGTTACAGTCAAACCGCCGAAGACGACATCCTTGCACAAAGCCGGAATACGACGGGGCAGAGTACCGCCGACCATGCCGTCCTCTCCATGCAATACAAGGCCTCGGCCACGCTCTTGCGCATAGAATCTTATTGGAAGAGATACCGCCATCTGCCCCTGCTGGAATCCAACATCTACCAGCCTCATGGCCATGGCAGAAGCCAGGGGGTGGATGTGTTCGTGGAAAACAATTCCTTCAAGCGCTTGACCACCACGCTGTCCTATTCCTTCAACGACAGCAAACGTCTTCACCTGGACTTCACTCATCCGCGTACGCCCGACTATGTCTCTCGCCACAACCTGAGACTGACGGCCAAATACGCGATGGGCAAGTGCATCCTGGGCTTGTCGGAATCCTACGCCAGCGGACGGCCTTTCCCCCAAGGCAAGACACCACCTTACAACAGCGTGGATGTCAACCTCACCTACCTGCTGAGTCCGAAGGTCATCATCTACACCTCGCTGAACAACGTCTTGGGGCGCACCAACATCTTCCGCTATGACACGATGGGACGTCCCGTCACCGCCTCTCGCGACCGTTTCTTCTATATCGGAATATTTGTTTCACTTAAAAATAATAAAGCTTATGACATCTCAAATTTTTAAGACACGCGTGTTGTTCATCGCCATCATCGTGATGGCATCGTTGTCCATCCAAGCACAGGAGACTGGCCAGAAGGGGCAGTCCACCATGCAGGCACTCATCGGGCAGTCGCTCTCCAAAGTCCATGAGTCCGCACCAGAGACCTTCCTCAACTGCATTGCTGAAATGAAGCGCATCGATGCGATGTTCCCCGACAGCATCCAACCCAAGCATGCGATGGCCTTGCAGAGCCTGTATTTCGCCGTGATGAATCCTCATGCGGAACAGACAGAAAACCTTTTGGCTGAAACAGAGCAGACCATCTCGCTGATGGAGAAAATGAAAGGCGCCGACCCCTCTGACATCTGCACTCTCCGTGGCTTCCTTTACATGGTGCGCATCGTGCAAGACCCGGCGAAAAATGGCCAGCGATACTATCTCGATGTGATGCAGTATTACGAGAAGGCCTTGAAACTCAACCCGGAAAACCAACTTGCCAAGCAGTTGCAGGAGAAATTCTTCGAGGGAATGAGGGAGAGGGGAAATTGAAGATTTCTAGTATTTCTAGTTTTCCTAGGATTTCTAGTGTTCCTAGTTTTCCTAGGATTACTAGTCTTCCTAGTTTTCCTAGAATCACCTAGAATCACCTAGAATCACCTAGAATCACCTAAAACCTCCTACCTCCAAAAGCCTTAGAAAATCATTGCTGCACCGTATGCGACGAAGATATACCTGAGGACTTTTCCGAGGAAGACGCTGACGGCGGTGATGGTGGGGTTGGCCCTCATGAATCCCAAAGTGATGCAGATGGCCGTGCCGATGATGGGTAGGAAGGCGAAGAAGCCCATCCAAGCCCCTCGTTTCCCCATGAAGCGTTTGGCTTTCTCCATGTTCTCTTCTTTCACGTGCAGGTAGCGCTCCACCCACTCCGTCTTTCCCATTCGCCCTACAGCGTAGTTGAACATGCTGCCCGCCCAGTTGCCGATGGTGCCATAGATGAGCAGCGGCAGCGGTTCCAATCCTGCTGCTACGAGTCCCGTCATCACCGCTTCACTGCTGAAAGGCAAGAAGCTTCCGGCTATAAAGGCAGAAACGAGCATGCCTGCGTAGCCATAACTGACAAGAAATTCGATGAAGGCATCCATGTGTTGTAGGCGATGATGGCCAGTGTGATGGCCAGGATGAAATAGAAGGAAATGTTGGTGAGAAAGGTGTGTGTGAGTGTGAGGTAGTGTGCGATGAGCAGGCAGGTGTTGGCGATGGCCACTCCCAGTAGCATCGTGAAGTGTTGAGGTTGTAGGGCCAGGAAGATGAACGTTGCGATGTCGATGACGATGACCATCTCGTGGAGTAGTCGTGTGCGCAATTTGTCTTGATATCCTTGGTTGGCATAATGGATAATGCCTATGATGGCCAGCAGCGCCGTCCACCCCACGGCAAGCCATTCGTGCTCACCGAGCATGGAATAGTCGCCTAATGGTTGGAATTGCGCCAGTTTTGTGAAGTGAGCGGCAACGACGTCTGTCCCCATGAAATAGATGATGACAGGTCCTGCAATCCAATAGGGTGTGATGATGCCAAGAATAGACGCCCAGAACGTTTTCGCCGTCATCGCCCTGAGGCAAGTGCTCATGAGCACCCATAGGAGCGGTACGTAGTAGAAAGCCTGCACGAAGGCGATGGATGCCAACCCCAGGCAGAAGAAACCATAAAACACCCACCCTGGCGACACGTCCCTCTGCTGGCAGTGGAAGAGCATGAAAAGCAATGCGATGAAGCACAGTGTCATGATTTCCGCCAACAAGTCGGGGATGATGAATACAGCCGCAGCCATCAACAGCAGGAACATGGCCGGCGAGGCTTGGCTGGCCACACGGATGAGTTGATGCGAACTGTTGAGTATCATCAATAGCAAGGTGGAGATGGCGAGGCATGTCAGTTGCATCCACCATCCCTTTTCCACCAGTCCGTATAGGCATATCACCCCCACCGCCACGGCGATGGCCAAAGGCAGGAAGAATTTGCTTTCCGTGAAGGTGTTTTGGAATCGCTTGTAAGCCATAGGGGTGCTCTAAAGGTCGCTTCCAATGTCGCTGCGGAAATACTTGTCGGTGAATTGTATTTTCCCAGCCTCGTTGAAACTTTTTGCAAGAGCCTCCTCCTTGTCACGACCGTAACTGCTCACGGCGATGACCCTTCCGCCGGCGGTGACCACCTGTCCGTCGGCCATCGCCGTGCCGCTGTGGAAGACGATGGAACCCTCCACGTCGTCGATGCCGCTGATGGGGTAGCCCTTCTTGTAGGCCTCGGGATACCCTCCGCTGACAAGCATCACACAGACAGCGGCGCGCTCGTCGAACTCCACCTTTCGCTGGTCGAGGTCGCCGGCAGCCACGCCCTCAAACAGGTCGACGAGGTCGCTTTTCAGCCTGAGCATCACGCTCTCCGTCTCCGGATCGCCCATACGGCAGTTGTATTCGATGACCATCGGGTCTCCCCCGACATTGGTGAGTCCGAAGAAGATGAATCCCTTGTAATCAATGCCTTCCTCGGCCAGTCCCTCCACGGTGGGTTTGACGATGCGTTCCTCCACTTTCCGCATCCACTCCTTGTCGGCGAAGGGCACGGGAGTGACGCTGCCCATGCCGCCGGTGTTGAGGCCGGTGTCGTGCTCTCCGATGCGTTTGTAGTCCTTCGCCTCGGGGAGCAGTTGGTAGTGACGTCCGTCTGTGATGGCGAAGACGGAACACTCGATGCCGTCGAGGTATTCCTCGATGACCACGCGTGCGGAAGCGTTGCCGAACATTCCTCCGAGCATTTCGCGCAGTTGCTGCTTGGCTTCCTCGAGGGTGGGGAGTATGAGCACGCCCTTCCCTGCGCACAGTCCGTCTGCCTTCAGCACGTAAGGTGGTTGTAGTGTGTCAAGGAAGGCCAGACCCTGTTCGAGGGTGTTGCCGTCGAAGGTTTGGTATCTTGCCGTGGGGATGTTGTGTCTTTGCATGAAAGCCTTGGCGAAGTCCTTGCTGCCCTCAAGGACGGCCCCTTTCGCCGATGGTCCGATAACGGGGATGTGCGCCGTGCTCGGGTTGGCTTTGAAATGGTCGTAGATGCCTTTCACCAGCGGGTCTTCAGGTCCCACCACCACCATGTCTATGCCGTGGGAGGCGGCGAACTCCTCCAGTGCTTCGAAGTCATCGGCCTTGATGGGGATGTTTTCCCCAACATTGCTCGTCCCGGCGTTTCCCGGTGCGATGTAGAGTTGGGTCACTTTGTTGCTTTGGGCGATTTTCCAAGCGAGGGCATGTTCGCGCCCGCCGCCGCCAAGAAGTAATATTTTCATTTTTCTTTTGTTTTTTTATAGGAGGTCATAGGAGATACCAGGAGGCTCTGGGAGTTTTTTTCTATTTCAGATGGTCCTCGAAGTATTGGGTGATGCGCTCGTGGAGGTGTACGCTCTTGCGCCCCCGCATGTTGTGGGGTTCTCCGGGATAGACGAAGAAGTCGGGGTGCGTGCCGGCCTTGATGCATTCGTCGATGAATCGCAGGCAGTGCTGTGGCACCACGGTCTTGTCGTTGAGTCCTTGTATGATTTGCAGGTGTCCCTTGAGGTTTTTTGCCTGCCTGAGCAGGGAGGTCTTCTCATATCCCTCGGGGTTGGTCTGCGGGGTGTCCATGTATCTCTCCCCATACATCACCTCATACCATTGCCAGTCGATGACGGGGCCGCCGGCCACCCCCACCTTGAACACATCGGGGTGGTTGGTCATGAGGCTGATGGTCATGAATCCTCCATAGCTCCATCCATGCACTCCGATGCGGTCGGCATCGACGTAAGGCTGTTGCTTGAGGAATTCCACTCCTTTCATCTGGTCGGCCATCTCCAGTTGTCCTAATTGGCGGAATGTGGCTTGTTCGAATTCCAATCCCCTGTCACAGCTTCCCCTGTTGTCGAGGATGAAGAGGAGGTACCCTTTCTGTGCCATATAGGTCTCCCATCCCCTTGAACTGTAGTGCCATCGTGCCTCGACGTTCCTTGAGTGCGGTCCTCCGTAGACGTAGATGACGGTGGGGTATTTCTTCGTCGGGTCGAAATCTATGGGTTTCACCATGCGGTAGTAGAGGTCGGTGGCATTGTCTGCCGCCTTGATGGTGCCGCAGGAGAATTCGGGTGCGTCGTAGTCTTTCCAAGGGTCTTCCGCAGTGAACAGTCTTTCACGCTTGTCTTTCCCGAGCGTGATGAGTTCGATGTTTCGTGGCACGTCCGGTTCGGAATAGTTGTCATAGAGTGCGGTGCCGGAAGCGGAGAGGATGGAAGAATGTTTCCCGTCTGGCTGGTAGGTGTTGGCGTGGCATCCTTTCCCGTTGTCGAGGAGGGTGCGCTTGCCGTTGGAGAGTTTCACCTCATAGAGGTTGTTTTGTATGGGGTTGGCTTCCGTGGAGAGGATGATGACACTCCCTCTCTTCTTGCAGAATCCGATGAGGTCGAGCACCACCCATGGTCCTTTGGTGATTTGTTTGATTTCCCGTCCCTTGACATCCATCAAGTAGAGGTGGTTGTATCCGTCCTTCTGGCTTTGCAAGATGAATTTCTGGTCGTCCCAAGGGAGGAATGTGATGGGTGTGAGGGGTTCGGCATACTTGTCGTTGTGCTCCCTGTAGATGACTCCTTCCTTGTCGCCGGTCACAGCGTCGTAGACGGTCAGTTCGATGTCTGTCTGGTCGCGGTTGAGTTCTTGGATGTAGATGCGCTTGGCATCCGGACTCCACTGGATGTTGGTGAAATACCTGTCGGTGGGGTCTCCCGCCTTAAGGTAGATGGTCTTGTCGGAGGCGAGGTCATAGACGCCCACGGTCACCTTGTGGCTGGTTTCTCCTGCCATGGGGTATTTGTCGGGCTCCTCTGTGGCGATGCGGGTGGAGAGGTTCACCTGCGGGTAGTCGCTCACCATGCTCTGGTCCATGCGGTAGAAGGCGAGTTTCTGGCCGTCAGGGCTCCAGAACGTGCCTTTGTAGATGCCGAACTCGTCTCTGTGCACGCTTTGTCCATAGACAATCTCACGGCTGCCGTCGGTGCTCAACTGATGGGTTTCGCCCTCGGCGTCCATGACGAAGAGATTGTCGTTGCTGACAAAGGCTTGCGCCCGTGATGCCGGGCTCCAGTCGCTGATGTCGTAGCTGTATTCCTGCTTCCACACCACTTTCTTGTCCTTCCAGTCATAAAGCACCCTGATTGGAGGGTTCTCCAAAAGCGCCAATGGCTGGTCGGGGTAGGGGAAGGAGGCAGAACCCAGGTAAACGAACAACTCATTCAAAGGGACAGTGCCTCCCGCGTCTTCCTTGAGAGCCGTATTGACCTCTTCAATCGACAGGATCTGGGTCTCTTCCAATGTTTTAGGATCGATGCTGTAGCAGGTGTTCCTTGTGTTGTGGATGAGAACGTCGCCCCACCAGGCATAGGTCTGGTTCTCCGGTGTCATCGAGCGGTAGTTCATGCCACCGTAGTTGAGGTCTTCCAGCGTGAAGGTCTTCTTTTGTGCCATTATGGAAAGGGGCAAAGTGAAGGCAAGCAGTGTGAGCAGAAAGTGGGAAAAATGTTTATTCATCGTTGTCTCTCCTGTCGTTTTTGCGGTTTCCGCGCCTGTCGTTCGGGCGCTTGTCGCTGAAAGGTCGTTTGTTGTCGAATCTTCTCTTGTCGAAAGAACGTCCGTCGCGGTCGAATCGTTTTCCACCCCGTTCTTTGTCGCGGTCGAACCGCTTGCCACCCCGTTCTTTGTCGCGGTCGAATCGTTTTTCACCCCGTTCTTTGTCGCGACCGAACCGTCGTCCACCCCTGTCGTCGTCACGGTCGTTGTCGAAATCACGCTGCCTTCTCTCGCGGTCGGACCGTCTGTCGTCATGAGAGTCCTTCGGCTTGAAAGGTTCTATCGGATGATGGTGGAAGGTGAAGGAACGGATGTCGCCCTCTTCGTTCTCGCTTTCCTCTTCAAGGCGTTGCTTGAACTCCCTGTTTTTCTTGAAGCGGTGCTTCTCAGCCATGGCTGCTTTCTCCTCATCGGTCTTCACCACTCCTCCCTCGCTGCGGAAGGATTTCAGTTTGCCCTCGAAGATGGTGTACTTCCTGAATTCACATTCCAGCGAGCCATTGAACACGGGGATTTTGATGGATGGCCTGAGTCCGATTTGTTCGAAACACTCCTCCCTATAACTGAGTATCCATGCCTCGTTGCCAGTAAAGGCGTGCTTGAGTTTCTCTCCTATGATGCGGTAGGTGCCCAGTAGGTCAGGGGTGGAGATGCGCTCGCCGTAAGGCGGGTTGGTGACCATGATGCTCTTCTTCGCAGGTTGTGTGAAGTCCTTGATGTCTGCTTGCTCCACGGAGATGACTTGTGAGAGACCGGCGGCCTTGACATTGATGCGGGCGGTGTTGACGCATTTCATATCGATGTCGTAGCCGTAGATGTGGTGCTTGAACTCACGCTCCTTGGAGTCGTCGTTGTAAATCATGTCGAACAGCTCTTCGTCGAAGTCGGGCCATTTCTCAAAGGCGTAGCTTTTGCGGAAGACACCCGGGGAGATGTTCTGTGCGATGAGTGCCGCCTCGATGAGCAGTGTGCCAGAGCCGCACATGGGGTCTATGAAGTCGCAATCGCCTTTCCACCCCGTCATGAGTATCATGCCGGCGGCAAGCACCTCGTTGAGTGGTGCTTCCACGGACTCCTGGCGGTATCCCCTTCTGTGAAGCGACTCTCCGCTGGAGTCGAGGCTCAGGGTGCCGTCCTCGTCGGCGATATGGATGTGGAGTCTGATGTCGGGATTGGATATGGAGATGTTGGGCCGGTTGCCCGTACTCTCCCTGAATTGGTCGACGATGGCGTCCTTTACCTTGTAAGCGACGAACTTGGAGTGTCTGAATTCGTCGGAGAAGATGACGGAGTCGACAGCGAATGTCTTGCTTGGGTCAAGGTATTTGCTCCAGTCCACTTTCAACACCTCGTCATAGACGTCGTCGGCGCTTCTCGCTTTGAAGTGGATGATGGGTTTGAGGATGCGTATGGCGGTGTGCAACTGGAAGTTGGCGCGGTACATCAGTTCCTTGTCTCCCTTGAAAGACACCATCCTGCGCCCGATTTGCACATCGTTTGCCCCCAACTCAGTCAGTTCTTTTGCCAATATGGGTTCCAGGCCCATGAATGTCTTGGCTATCAGTTCAAATTCCATTTTTTATTCTTGCTATGCTCAAATTTCCATGCAAAGTTAGTCATTTTTAGCGAAACAATCACATCAATTATTGAAAATTGAAGATTTGGAGGTTGAAAAATGATGATTTGAGGTGTAGGACAGGATGACGACGGGGTGGATGGTGGAGATGGGTGGATGGTGGGGGGTGTTCACAATAAAAATAAATGAAAAGTTTTCTTTTTCTTCCAAATAATGCTTAACTTTGCAATTTGAAAGAGCGGAAGGCGCGGCAAGGAGAGTGTCGGCGCCCAACGAAAGTGTAAAACAATGATAACAGCATATACCGCGAAGAGGAATTTCCTCAGACCCCTCCTTCTATGCTTGTTCTGGGTGGTGGCCACTGCTGCCAACGCCCAGCTCACCGGTGTCGTACTTGACAAGCAGACAGGCGACTCCATCCCCTTCAGCAGCCTCATCTACAAGGGGCGCCAAGTCGCCGTGGCCGCAGGTCCCGACGGCAGGTTTTCCATTGAGCGGCACAACGGATGGACACTCACCGCCAAGGCGGTGGGGTACAAGAGCCAGTCCATCGCCATCAAGGAGAACACCGCCTCAGACATCGTCATCTATCTGAAACCCGAGGCGCAAAAGTTGGACGAGGTGGTGGTGAAATCCAAGAAGAAGAGCAAATACAGTCGCAAGAACAACCCCGCCGTCGAACTGATGAAAAGGGTGGTGGAGGCCAAGAAGCGCACCGACTTGGAAAATTACGACTTCTATAAATACGACAAATATCAGAAAATCACCCTGGCTGTCAACGATGTGACACCCACCGAACTGGAAGAGGTGCAGGAGAAGAAACAGCAATGGATGGTCGACCAAGTGGAACTGTGTCCGTTCAACAACAAACTCATCCTTCCGCTGTCGGTCGACGAGACCGTCTCGCAACACATCTACCGCAAGTCGCCCAAGCAGTCGAAAGACATCATCCAGGGTCAGCGGAGCACCGGTGTGAACCAACTCATCGAGACTGGCAACATCCTCAACTCAATGCTCAAGGACATCTTCACCGATGTCGACATCTATGATGACCAAGTCAGGCTCCTGCAGTTCCCCTTCACCAGTCCCATCGGGAAAGACGCCGTGGCCTTCTACCGCTTTTATATCGAGGACACCGTCTACGTGGGGAAAGACTACTGCTATCATCTGCAGTTCACCCCCAACAACCAGCAGGACTTCGGTTTCAGGGGCGAGTTGTTCATCCTTGCCGACTCCTCGCTTCATGTGAAGAGATGCAACCTCACCATCCCCAAGCGCAGCGATGTGAATTTCGTGGAAAACCTCAAGGTGGAACAGGAATACACCCAACTGGATAATGGGGAATGGGTGCTCACGGTGGACAACATGATCGTGGAGATGTCCATCGCCAATTTCCTCAGCAAGGCCGTTGTCATCCGGTCCACTTACCTCCATGACTACGCTTTCGACCCCATCCCCCCGAAGATGTTCAAGGGCAAGGCGCGCACCTCGGTGGCCGCCGACGCACGGATGAAGGACAGTCAGTTCTGGGATGACTATCGGAAGGTGGAACTAACCAAGAGCGAGGCGGAAATGGACGACTTCCTGGCCAATCTCAAGCAAATCAAAGGTTTCAAATACATCCTCACCGCCGCCAAACTGCTCATAGAGAACTATTTGGAAACCAGTCCTCCCGGTAAGAGGAGCAAGTTTGACATCGGCCCCATCAACACCATCGTTTCCAGTAACTTCGTCGACGGATTCCGCTTCAGGATGTCGGGACAGACCACGGCGGCCCTCCATCCCCATCTCTTCTGGAAAGGATACTATGCTTATGGCTTGGATACCAAGAAGCACTATTATTCCACGGAAGCCACCTGGTCGTTCAACAAGAAGCAATACCAACCTTCTGAATTCCCCATTCGCATGGTTTCCTTCTCCTCCGCCCACGATGTCATGTCGCCTTCAGACAAGTTCCTTTTCACCGACAAGGACAATGTCTTCACCGCTTTCCGGTGGAAGAAAGTCAACCAGATGTATTTCTTCCATCGCAACATGTTCAAGTTTGACTATGAGACGGAGGACGGCTTCCGCACCATTTTCAATTTCAAGACGGAGAGCAACGAACCGACGGGCGAACTGGCCTTCAACCGCCTTTCCGACGGCCAACCGGCGGGAAAACTGCGCACCACGGAGATGACCCTCAGCCTCGTCTACTGTCCAGGACGCACCTATGTCAATACCAAGCAGCACCGCCTGGCCGTCAATTTCGACGCACCGGAGTTGTCCATCACCCACACCATGGGCTTCGATGGCCTGCTCGATGGACAATACAAGTACAACTTCACTGAAGTGGGCATCTACAAGCGGTTCTGGCTCAACAGTTGGGGCAAGTTCGACGTACGCCTGAAGGGTGGCGCGCAGTGGAACCAGGTGCCCTTCCCCTTGCTCATCATACCTCCTGCCAACCTCTCCTACACCATCTCCGAAGGCACCTTCTCTTTGATGGACAACATGGAGTTTCTCAACGACAGGTATGCCACCATCGACCTCAACTGGGAAATGACAGGAAAAATCCTCAACCGCATACCGCTCATCCACAAGTTGAAATTCAGGGAGGTTTTTGGCATTCGAGGAATGATAGGACACCTCACGGACAAGAACAACCCGTTCCTGGCCCGGAACGCCAATTCCGATTTCCTCTTCCAGTTCCCTGAGAACACCTACTTGATGGACAAGAACACCCCCTACTGGGAGGTGAGGGCCGGTTTCCATAACATCTTGCAATTCTTCACCGTAGAATATGTGAGAAGACTCAACTACACCAGCCACAAAGGGGTGCACAAGCATGGCATCCGAGTCGGATTCGAGTTCACCTTCTAAACCCCTCAACCATCATCGCAAACCCATACGAATATGAGAAAGATCAAGAACCCTTGGCTGCATAAGGAAGGCTACAATTGTTTCGGATGCGCCCCCGAAAACCCCATAGGGCTGCATATGGACTTCTATGAGGATGGCGACGACATCCGTTGCTTCTGGATTCCCCAAAGCCATTACCAAGGATGGTTGGGCGTGCTTCATGGCGGCATTATCAGCACCCTCATCGACGAGACCGCCGGTTGGGTGGTGACAAGAAAATTGCAGGCGGCTGGTATGACATCCAGACTGGAGGTGAAATTCCACAAGGCCATCCGCAGTGATGAGATGCAAGTCAGCATTCGGGCACGCATCACCGAGCAGAAACGTAACATTGTCATCATACACGTGGAGGTGGAAAACGCACATGGCGTGGTGTGCGCCGAGGGCGATGCCACCTATTTTGTCCTCTCGGAGGAGAAATCAGCAGAAATGGGCTTCATCCATTGCGACGTGGAAAGTGAAAACCTGCTGCCGTTCTGACCAGGCTTTAAGGTTTTCAAGGTCTTTAAGGTCTGAACATTCGGGCTTCTATAGATTTCTTTGATTACTTCGATAAAATGTTTATTCTCTCCGACAACCAAGACATCACCCGTGCGGGTTTGCAGTATGTGCTTCAGGGCCTGAATGAGCCCGACATCCGACAAGCCGACGACAAGGCAGGGTTGATAGACATACTCCGTCGGCAGGCAGACGCCGTGGTGATCATGGACTACACGCTCTTCGACATCAACGATGCCGACGAGTTGCTTATCCTTGTGGAGTGCTTTGCCAAGACACATTGGGTGCTCTTCAGCGAAGACCTCAGCATCGACTTTGTCAAACGGATAGTCGTCTCTTCCCAGCAGGTCAGCGTGTTGCTCAAGGAGTCGCCTCTCAATGAAATCAGGGAATGCATCCAGCAGGCCGCCAAAGGGAAACGCTATATCTGCCAGCGCATGATGGAGATGATGCTCACCATGCCGGCGCCGGAGGAGAAGGTGATGCTCACCAAGACGGAGACTGAAATCCTGAAGGAAATAGCCCTTGGTGCCACCACCCGTGAGATTGCAGAGAAGCGCTTTTCAAGTTTCCACACGGTCAATACCCACAGGAAGAACATTTTCCGAAAACTCGGTGTCAACAACGCCCACGAGGCCACGAAATATGCGCTGAGGGCGGGACTGGTGGACTCCGCCGAGTATTACATCTGACCTTCTTTTCTTTTCATCAGAACACCTCCTATGACCACATTGCTCTTGGTAAGACACGGAGAGACCGTGGACAACGTCAATCAGATCATGCAGGGACAGACGCATGGCGTGCTCACACCGAATGGTGTCAGGCAGGCGGAAGAGTTGGCTGTCAGGATGGCCGACGTGCACATCGACGCTTTCATTTCGTCAGACTTGCAGCGCTCCATCGATACCTGCCGCATCATTGCAATGCCGCATGGCATGGAGCCGGTGACCACTCCGCTGCTTCGCGAGCGCGACTGGGGAGGCTTCACAGGGCTCTACATCCCCGACCTTCAGGACAAGCCGTGGCCCCCTGATGTGGAGACCATGGGGATGCTCAAGGACAGGGCGCGACGCTTTCTCAAGATGGTGGCGAAAAACCACCCAGGACAGACCGTCCTCGCCGTGGGCCATGGCATCATCAACAAGGCCATCCAGTCCGTCTTCTACGACAAACCCATGCACGAGGTGCAGAAAATGACCAATGGAGAGGTGAGAAGATTGAGAATTGAAGATTGAAAATTGAAAATTGAAGATTGAAAATAGAAAATTGACCTTCGGTCGAAGTTGCTCACACTCGGCTGACTCCAAGCAAGCTTGAATTCTACCGAGTCGCGACAAAAAACAGCGAAGCCAATTTTTTGAGCTATCATATCAGGCACCCTATTCTCTTTTCTTATGAAACCATATTTCCAAGTTGATAATTATCAATAGTATGCATATAAAACCATTTTATCGTTTCCTACGTTAGCTAATCTCATATATTGTTTTATCTTTTTATAGGTGTGATAACTTACAGCAAAACATCCGTTACTTGCATCTGTTAATGGAAAATTTGCATTAGGTATATTAAATGGAAGCAATGTTGCCAGAGTACAAGGATGAATATATATTCCTCTTGCTTCAGCATTAGAGTTTGTTTTATCCCATCCTTTTAATTTAATAGCTTCCATTCCGTTTTTCATCCTTACTATTCCCTCAAGCGTATATTCTCCAAGTGAGGAACAATTGCTTCCTATTTCATTGCTAAATTCTGGTTTAGATGGAGTGCTGTTCCCACCTTGTCCATGAAGAACGACTCCAGAATAAATCAAATCTGCTTCTTCATAAAATTTATAAATGAATAGTCTGTCTTGACATGAAGGTTTTGAGAAATCAACAACAATTTCATAATCAGCATGATTAACTAAATTTTTAGGTCTTTCTCTCCACCAATCTGGTCCTCCCTTTGGAATAAGATATGAAAGAACAATACATATTATGAAAATGTATGTAAACCATTTGAAAAACTTTTTCATATATTTAATATTTTAAGAAATTATAATCCTGTGCAACCTACACGAGTGAGCCATGTCAACGTAACCTTTCAATAGCAAAGGTCTTCATCTATTAATTCCAAAAAAAATAAAAAGTAAACAATTGATTTGTTTTTTTATTTTCTCATCCTTAGATGCCTTAAGGATTTTAAGGACAAGCATAAAAGAAGGGTGGGCCAATGACCCACCCCTTATCGTATTGATGTGTTAATCTCTTTTCCTGAAACAATCTTTTTCCTTATTAAAACTATTGAGGATTCTTGTGGTCTTTTTTTTAGTTTTCCTTGAGAGGTTCAACTATTCTTATTGATTCAATTTTATCAAGTTTTTATAGAGGGTCCTGGAAGTCTGGCTGCCAGGACCTCTGTTTTTGGGGGTTATCTGCGGCCTCCGTGTCCGCCGCCGCCGAAGGAACCACCACCACGACTGCCACCACCATGGCTTCCGCCACCGAAGGAACCACCGCCACGGCTACCACCGCCACTGAAGGAACCACCACCACGGCTGGGAGAACTGGAGCGCGAGGGAGCGCTGCTCATGGAGTGTGATGAGGAGCTGGAGCGCGAGGGAGCACTGCTCATGGAGCGTGAAGAGGAGCTGGAGCGTGAGGGAGTGCTGACAGAGCTGGAGCGCGATGGAGTGCTGCCAACAGAGTGGGAGCGTGAGGAGCTGGAACTTGATGGCGTGTTGCCATAAGAACGTGAGGATGAACTACCAACAGAGTGTGACGGAGAGGTCACTGTGGAACGCTGTGAGGGAGTGGTGTGGCTGCGCGAGGGAGTGGTGTTGCCAGGAAGGGTGTGGCGTGTGGAACCGCTGCCTCCGAATCCGCTATGACCGCCGCCGTTTGCTCCAGGAGTGGTACGTGTGCTGCTGCCGCGAGAAGCTGCTCCTCCGCCAGGTTGACCGCCACCATTGTGTCCGCCGCCGTTGTATCCGCCGCCGTTATGTCCGCCACCGTTGTGGCCTCCACCATTATGTCCGCCACCGTTGTGGCCTCCACCGTTGCGACCACCTCTTCCGCCGTCGCCGAAGCCTCTGCTGCCATGTCCGTAGTCGCCACGGGCGAATCCGTCACGCATGCCTCTGCCGGTATGTCCGCGATGACCGAAGCTGCGTCCGTGATACCAGCTGCGTCCTCCGTTCATGCGCCAACTATGTCCACCACGATACACCGTATAGAAGTGGGGGCGTCCGAAATAGAGATAGTCGCGGTAGGGATAGCGTGCATAGATGCCGAAGTGCCAATAACCAGCTTCCCAATAGAGTGGGCGATAGAAGTAGCTGGCTGCCACGAAAGCGTTGTATTGCCAGTCAAGCAGGATGTAGCTCAAATCGAGATTGCGCTGTGTCCAGTAAACGCCGTAGAGGTCGGCCTGAGTGTTTATGCTCATCAGATAGTCGAGATTCACCTCGAATGCTGCCTCATACTGTTCCTCGGTGAGGTTCAGCTCGTAGGCCATCTTGTCGGTGAGGAACAGGGCTTGTTGGCGTGCCTGCTCGTAATCCATTGCGCTGGCCGAAAGGGTGATGGTCAGCAAAGTTGTCATGGCTATCAGAAATCTTTTCATTTTGGTAATGTTTTATACGTTGTTATTGTTTTCTTATTCTCACGGTGCAAAGGAACAAACATTTCTTGGCATACAGAAAGGATTTTCCCTATATTCAAGGGGGAAAATCCCTATCTTTCCATAGGGGTGTCGCAAGGATGCTGAGACAAGGAGGAGATAGGATGCTTAAGGAGAAAATAGGATGTTTTAGGCGGAGATAGGCTTTACCTATTCATATAACAAAATGTTGTTGGCGTAATAAAGACGGTTGAACCCTCTCCCGTTGTGAACATCCAAGTCAAGGCATGGGAAAATCGTTATGAGGAACTTCATTTTGTTTGTTGCCCAATTCATTGTTCGGGAAAGAAAAAAATAAGATATTATTTTGCTTTCCGCTCGGTTTGCACTATCTTTGTCGCTTAAAAGCAATGAGGAACAAAAAATGAAGAAAGTGATAACTTATGGCACTTACGATTTGTTGCACCAAGGCCACCTCAATCTGCTTCGTCGTGCGAAGGCCTTGGGCGACTATTTGATAGTGGGTGTCACCAACGATAGTTTCGACCGAGACCGTGGGAAACTCAACGTTCGCAACAACGTGTTGGAGCGTGTGGATGCCGTGAAGGCCACTGGGTATGCCGACCAAGTCATCATTGAAGACTATGTGGGGCAGAAGATTGACGACATCCAAAAATACAATGTCGATATTTTCGCCATCGGCTCCGACTGGGTGGGTAAGTTCGACTATCTCAAGGAATTCTGCGAAGTGGTCTACCTTCCACGCACGGAAGGCATTTCCTCCACCATGCTGCGCGCCGAGAGCACTCAAGACGTGCGCGTGGGTGTGATAGGCTGTGGCAGGGTGGCCCATCGTTTTCATCCCGAGGCGGCATTTGTCAATGGCATCAACATCACCGCCGCATATGACATCAACCCTGAAACCACCAAGAAGTATTGCGACAAGATGGAAGGGGTGGAGGCATGCGAGAGCGTGGAGCAACTGTTGGATAAAGTGGATGCCATCTACATCGCCACCCCACACCTCAGCCACTATGATTACATACGCCTGGGGCTGGAGAAAGGCAAGCATGTGCTCTGCGAGACCCCGATGGTGCTCGACAAGCAACAGGCGTTGGACCTTTACCGATATGCCGAGGAACAGGACCTCATCCTCATGGAAGCCAACAAGACGGCACACTGCCCCGCTTTCAACCATCTCATGGTGATGGTGAAATCAGGACTCATCGGCGATGTGGTGGACATCAACGCCTCGCTTTCCAAATTATGGGATGACAACCTCAACCTCAGGGAGTTCGACCCCGCCCAAGCAGGAGGTTCCATGTACGAATTGGGTAGTTATCCCTTGCTCCCCATTGTGAAACTCATGGGCATCGCGTATGAAGACATCCATTTCTACAGCCGTTTCAAGGAAGGTGTGGACATGTATACGAAGGGCATGGTGAGATACCCTTCCGCCGTATGTTCGTTCCAAGTGGGATTGGGTGTGAAGACCGAGGGCAACCTGGTCATTTCCGGTACGAAGGGGTACGCCTATGTGCCCGCTCCTTGGTGGAAGACCGACTATTTTGAGTTGCGCTATGAAGACCAGAACGACAACAAGAAGTACTTCTACAAGTGGGACGGTGCCGGACTGCGGTACGAAATCCAGGAGTTCATCAGTTGTGTTATCGCTCATCGACATTCTTCCGCCCGCCTCCGCAGGAGGGAGAGCGTCTTCATGGCCGAGGTGATGCAGCGATTCACGGAAAAAGCAAACATGATTTCGATATGAAAAGGATTCTTGTAGTGGGAGGTGCCAACGGCATCGGCCTGGCCATCGCCACGGAGTTGGCGCTTCGGCCTGAAACAGAAAAAGTGTATGTGGTGGACAAGGCGCCGCTTGCAGAGGAGAACAAAAGGGAGAATATTGAATCGTGGCAGTTTGACCTCACTGCTGGCGACTATTCCTTCTTCGACCGTTTCTCCGACATCGACGCCGTGATGTTGACAGCCGGATTCGGGAAACTCGCCCTTTTCAGGGATGTGCCCGAGCAGCACATCATCGACTCCTTCCAAGTGAACACCATCGCCACCATGCGGCTCATCAAGCGCTTCTACTCCAAGTTGGAAGGGAAGGATGATTTCTACTGCGGTGTGATGGTGAGCATAGCGGGTTTCATGTCCTCGCCCTTCTTCGCCGTTTACGGTGCCACAAAGGCGGCGCTGAAAATCTTCATTGAAAGCGTGAACGTGGAGTTGGAGAAGTCGGGAACTTCCAACCGCATCCTCAACGTCAGTCCAGGCTCCATCAAAGGCACCAGTTTCAACCAGGGCAAGACCGACCTCTCACAGACCCATGACCTCGCTTGCGACATCATCAGTCATCTGGAGCAGAAGGACGACCTCTTCATCCCCAAATACGAGGAGGTGTTCCGTCACGTCCTCCAACGCTACCGCGACGATTTCCGGGAGGAGGGTCGCCACAGTTACGAATACAAACTCTCCAGCGGCAGGATGTGACGTCGGCCACCGTGTCTAATCAGCCTTTGGAAACAATACCATCAAAAAACATGTATAAGATTATCGATGCACATAGCCATTTATGGCTCAGACAAGACACTTCCTGGAACGGGATGCGCATCAAACCCCTGCCTAATGGCAGGTCGATGTTCCTTGGCGAAGAGAGGCAGATGTTGCCCCCCTTCATGATCGATGGCAGCAATACGGCGGAGGTGTTCATCTCCAACATGAATTATGCACAGGTGTCGGCAGCCGTCGTGGTGCAGGAGTTCATCGACGGGCAGCAGAACGAATACCTCGACCTGGTTCAACGGCAATACCACGACCGATTCTTTGTCTGTGGCATGGCCGACTACCTGCATCCCGGCTTCTATGCCGAGGCTGCCGCCCTCATCGAAGGCGGTTTCAGGGGAATGGCCATCCCCGGCCACCGCATCATCACCGACAAGAAACGCGTGATGCTCAACTCCGACGAGATGATGCGGATGTTCAAACTGATGGAGGAGCGTGGCATAGTCCTTTCGGTGACTCTCGCCGATGGCGACCTCCAAGTGGGAGAGATGCGAGAAGTCATCGAGGAATGTCCTCGCCTGAAGGTGGCTATCGGCCATTTCGGCATGCCTACCGTGAAGGGTTGGGAGCAACAGGTGCTGCTCGCCCGCAATGAGAATGTGATGGTGGAGTCGGGCGGCATCACGTGGCTTTACAATTCGGAGTTCTACCCCTTCCCCTCTGCCGTCAAGGTCATCCGTCAAGCCATCGACATGGTGGGTGCTGACAAGTTGATGTGGGGCAGCGACTACCCCCGCACCATCACCGCCATCACCTACCGCATGTCCTACGACTTCATCATCAAGAGCAATGAGTTGACCGATGAGGAAAAGGCCCTCTTCCTCGCTGGAAACGCTAAACGCTTTTACGGTTTCGGCGAACTGCTGGAACTGCCGTATGTCAAGAACATGTCGGAATAGCCTCCGAAAATCAGGCAATCTATTTCAACAACCCACAATTTAAACCATAATTTAATCCCATAAACAATCATGAGCAAGCCCAAACTCGTCAGCAAGAAATACCTGTTCACCTTCATCTTGGTAACCACTCTCTTCGCCTTGTGGGGGTTCGCCAACGACATCACCAACCCGATGGTGGCAGCCTTCCAGACCTTGATGGAGTTGTCGGCCACGAAGGCATCGATGGTGCAGTTCGCTTTCTATGGCGGTTATGCCACGATGGCTGTGCCCGCAGCGTTGTTTATCCGCAAATACAGTTACAAGCACGGGGTGATGCTTGGATTGGCGCTCTATGCCATTGGAGCCTTCCTTTTCATTCCGGCGGCAGCCCGCGAGAGTTTCACCTTCTTCTGCTTCTCGCTCTACATCCTCACCTTCGGACTGGCTTTCCTGGAAACCACAGCCAATCCGTTCATCCTTTCCTTGGGCGACAAGGCCACCTCTACACAGCGTCTGAACCTCTCGCAGGCATTCAACCCGATGGGGTCGCTTTGCGGTATGAGCGTGGCATCGTTCATCGTCCTTCCCCAACTCATCTCCGACAAGCGTGATGCCGCCGGGGAAATCATCTTCTCCACCCTTTCAGAGGCAGAGAAGGCCAGCATCCGCGTGCACGACCTGGCCATCATCCGCAACCCCTACGTGGTCATCGGATGCGTGGTTTTGCTGATGTTCATCGTCTTTGCCATTTCCAAGATGCCAAAGACTGAGGGCGAGGAGATGAAGGCGAAGGGACAGACCCATACGGCAAGAGAGACCCTGTCGAACCTTTGGCACAACGTGGTGTACCGTGAGGGTGTGCTCGCACAGATGTTCTATGTGGCAGCACAAATCATGACGTGGACATTCATCATCCATTATGCCGACAACCTGGGCATCAACAAGGCGACGGCACAGAAATACAACATCGTGGCCATGGTGCTGTTCCTCTGCAGCAGGTTCATCGCCACCTTCTTGATGAAATATGTCAACACCCGCCAATTGTTAGCCATTTTCGCCGTGGGCGCTTCCGTCTGTAGCATCGGCGCCATTACCATTGTTGGCATGGCTGGTCTCTATTGTCTGGTGGGCATCAGTTTCTTCATGTCACTCATGTTCCCCACCATCTATGGCATTGCCTTGGAGGATGTGGACAGCCGTGACACCTCGCTTGGTGCGGCATTCCTTGTCATGGCCATCGTGGGTGGTGCCATCATGCCGCCGTTGCAAGGCATGATCATCGACCAAAAGGAAATCCTGGGTCATCCCGCCGTCAATGTGTCGTTCATCCTTCCGCTGGTTTGCTTTATTCTCATCATGCTTTATGGCGTGAGGTCTTACAAGTTCAAGATGAGTAAAGGAGTAAAGGCATGAGCGAAGGCTATCAGGTGAAGGCCTACGACCAGCCCGTGAAGCGCTACGTGCAGACGATGGAGTTGAAGGATGAACCTGCGCTCATCGCCCGCTACCGTCGGGCACACAGCCGTGAGGAGTCGTGGCCCGAAATCCGCGAGGGCATCCGACAAGTGGGCATCCTTGAGATGGAGGTGTATCTCTGCGGCAACCGCATCGTGATGGTGGTGGAGACACCGCTCGACTTTTGCTGGGACGCTGCCATGGCACGCCTTGCCACGCTCCCCCGCCAAACGGAATGGGAGGAGTTTGTGGCACAGTTCCAACAATGCGATGCTTCGGCCACCAGCGATGAGAAATGGCAGATGATGGAGCGTATATTCCATCTCTATGAGTGAGATAACTTGCTCGCTTAATTGTACCTTTGACTTCGTCCAAGGTACTCTCGCTCGGAAAAGCTCAAAAAATTTGGCTTTTCGCTCGCTTAATTGTACCTTTGACTTCGTCCAAGGTACTCTCGCTCGGAAAAGCTCAAAAAAATTTGGCTTTTCGCTCGCTTAATTGTACCTTTGCAGATAATTATCATTCATTCATTCAAAAAAGCGAAATTATGAAAAAGATTTTATTGGCAATTTTGACTTTCATGATGGCAGCCCCCTCGTTCGCACAGTTCAACAGTGGTGGCTTCTCCCTTGATGAGGAAAACATTTATTGGGGTGCCCGTCTCGGTATCTCTTTTGGTGGTATCAGTGGAGACATCGAAACTGATGAGGGCAGGACAGGTATGACGCTTGCTGGCATCGTGGGTCTGCGTGTCTCCGAGAATGCACCGGTGTTCCTCGAGAGCGGTCTTTACTATACCGAGCGTGGTGGTAACAAACTCAAGGGCCCGGTCGTGGAAGGTGGTCCCGATGCACATCTCAACTACTTGGAAGTCCCCGCCCTCATCAAGTATGGCATCGCAACTGATCAAGAAGTTGCTTTCCTGCCATTCTTAGGCCCTTATATCGGCATGGGCATCTCTGGCAACTTCAAATACATGAAGCATCCTGAAATGGGCTTCAAAGTTGGTTGCGGCGTGGAGTGGAACAATCTCTATGCAGAGGCTCTCTATCAGTTTGGTGTCACTGACATCTGCGACCCTGACGACTATTCGTCCCATGGACATGCCTTTGGCATCAACTTCGGTATCAATTTCTGATATTTCCATAAATACAGCGGCGGGGAAGAGTTAACACTTTCCCGCCGCTTGCGTTTTGATAGGAAGGGTTGGGAGCCTTTTGCAAGACTTGTTCCCATCATCTTGAAATGTTCATTTATTCGTATTCGGTGGTTCAGGCTTTGCCACGCTTTTCTGCATGACAACTGCGCAAGAGGCGTCGCCAGTGACCGACATGACGGTTCGTCCCATGTCGATGATACGGTCGATGCCAGCAGCCACAGCCACGCATTCCACAGGGATGTTGGCCGATGCAAAAACCATGGCCATCAGGGCAAGAGAGCCTCCGGGGATGCCTGGCGTGCCGATGGAAGCCACCGTGGCGGCAAAGGCGATGGCAAGATACTGGTTGATGGTGAGGTCGATGCCGCAGCATGTCGCCATGAAGACCGATGTGGCTCCGAGATAGATGGCCACTCCATCCATGTTGATGGTGGCGCCAAGAGACAGTACAAAACTTCCGATGCTTTTGTCGACACCCAGTTTCTCCGTGCATTCCATGGAGTAAGGCAGCGTCGCCACCGATGAGTCGCTGGAGAAAGCAAACAACAAGGCGGGTTGCATCTCCTTGAGAAATTTCAATGGTGATAGCCCGCCAAGGAAATAGACGAGTGGCGAATACACGAAGAGGACATGGAGTAGGAAGCAGGAATAGGCAAGGGCGATAAGGACGGCGTATGACCCCAGTACGCTTGGACCGTTGTTGACAACCACCGGCGTCAGCATGCAGAACACGCCCACCGGTGCCACCGCCATGATATAGTAGAGCACTTTCCCCACCACATCGTTGAGGCTAAGCACCAACTTGCGTGCTGGTTCACCCTTCTCGCCCACGTGCACCATGGCCACGCCGAACAAGATGGCGATGATAATCACCTGAATCATGGCCATGGTGCTGAGTGGTGTCAGGATGTTGTCGGGAAACATGTTGACAATCTGGTCCATGAAGGTGATTTCCGGCATGGTTACGTCCTCCCCGGTTTTCTCAATATGCAGGTTGATGGTTGGAATCCAACCTTTGACAAGGGTGGACACCACCAGTCCCAGGGTAACGGCTATCACAGTGGTGAAAGCGAAGTAAAGCACGGCGCGCAGCCCCAGTTTACCCAGTTTGCTCATGTCGTTCATCGAGAGGATTCCCGCCATGATGGAAAAGAGCACCAATGGCACTACGATGAATTTCAGCAGGTTGAGGAAGATGGTGCCAAACGGTTTGATGAATTCATTCACAAAGCCAGGATGCCCTTGTAGCAGGACGCCTGCGATGACGGCCAGCACCAAGGCGGCGGCAATCTGTGTCGTCAGTGACAGTCTAATTTTCATGGTTGTCCATTTTTTGCAAAAATATACATGAAAGCGGATTCATAAGCCAAACGAGATGTGGGATTTGCTTCTCCTTACACTTTGGCTGAACAGAATCGCAAGATGACTTTCGTGTGATTTCCATTTTTATGATATGGCTCACCATGGCTCGACATCCACAAGATAAACTTTGTGTTTTGCCGTACCCATAATAAGCCGTATCTTTTGATGGGATAGACCCAAGCCCTGAAGGAGTGACAGGGCGCCCGCGTCATGATTGTTGCAAGCCGAGACGTCTACGGATGTCTTCCATCTTCTTCAACCGGTCGACGGAATAGGTTTTCCCTTGTGAGTCAACATACTCGAAGAGTGCCAAGGCACGTTCCAACAACGTCTCGCAGATGGGATAGACACGCACGTCGGCCTCGACGAAATACAGTTCGGCAAGCATCTCTGCACGGTCGATGCGTTCCTCTTCGGGAAAGCGGGACAAGCGTACTAACGCATCTTCCACGGTGGCATTTTGGAAGAATTCATACTCGCCAAGATACTGCTCATACAGTTCGTGGATGGCGTTGCTCCTGTCCTTCTCGTTCTTGATGTTCATCGCACGCGCCAAAGCTTCGAAAAAGGCACGGATGACTCGGATGAAATAGTCTTGGTGTATCATTTTTGTTCTCTGTTATTTGACCATTTTCTTGCCGTTGTGGATGTAAATCCCTTTGGGCAAGTTTGAAATCATATCTGCGTTGTCGGCCCGTTTGCGACCTTGGATGTCATAGAGAGCCTCATCGTGGCGCGGTTGGTGGATGATGCTTCCAATGGCGTTGCTTGCAGGCGCCACTTGGATGCCGATTTCTGCCGCCGAGGTCCATTTGTTGCCGTTGATTTCCGAGAGGGCGACGAATTTGAGGTAGCGGCCTTGCTTGGGGGTGGTGAACTTGGCCACTTGCATGGCTGTGGTGTTCTTGAATTCACCTTTTGCCGCCGGCGTGCCCCAGTTCTGTCCATCGGTGCTGACATATACCTCGTAGGCTTTGACCATTCCGTTTTGGTTGCCATCGGTCCTTCCGTTGTAGGTGAAGGCCGAAACGTTGTAGGTGTTCACCATGTCGACGATGAGGGTGTGCGGACAGGCTGGCTCCGTACCCCAGTATTCCGTATGCCAGAAGGTGGAGAGGTTGTTGTCGAAGGCCAGTCGTGCCTCGTTGCCGCTATGTTGGCTGTCGGCGCTCACCAACCTCCACACGCTCTTGTTGACATAGTAGTCGAAATCGTATTCCATCGATGGACTGTCCATCATCCCCTCCTTGGTGCAATAAGCCATGATGTGGCATGGCTCGTCATGCTTGAAGGAGGCGGTGTAGTTGATGAAATCCCCTCCGTCGATGCTGTAATAGATGGTGGCCCCCTGTGTGGGCGTGGTCATCACGATGTATCCTGTGGAGGCCCGTTTGACATCCACCGGTTGGCACACCGGCATGGCAACCCTTGCCATCTGTGCGACATCGCAATCCGGTGTCAATGGTCTGATGATGAACCTGAAGGCGGTGTTCTCCGCTTTCAATTCGTATTTGTCCAACACATCAGGTCCGCAACTGGCGTTCCCCAGTCCTCGTGTGGCGGCATCGAGTGAGACGACGGTGTTCTCACAAGTCTTGAATTGGTAGGTGTGTTTGCTCCTGTTGTCACGGTTGGTGTAGTTGTCCTCCGGTCGGAAATGCACGGCGGAGGCCGCCATCTGGTCAGGAGCGATGAAGAGCATCCCTCGTCCCTCCTGGTCGGTGAGCGCCATCCATCTGACGTCTTGCTTCGTGCCGTGCTCCTGCGGCAGGATGTACTCCTCATATTGGTCGGTGACGGTGCTTTGGTAAATAGCAGGAAGACAGGCCTCCTTGCGGTCGCGGTAACTATCCCATGGACCACGTCCGAACCATGCTAGTTGTTCCATGGCCTTAGGCATTTCCAGTTTGAACCCCATCTTGGGCAGGATGGCCCCTGTGGCACTTGGTTGGATGAAAGCATTGGTCATCACGGTGCCGTCGGCGCATACGATGAAGGACAGGCTGACATCGAATTTCGTATTGTTCAGACCTGTGTAGGTGCTATTCATGGTGACGTTCACCGTCTTTCCGTCTTCACTTTTCACATATTCGGCGGAGGTGCCCTTCACCGACAGTTTCCTCAGTCCCATGTTGTCCCACGAACTCGACTGTCTCCCGTCGTTGTCGGTGGGCAGCCTGAAGACGTTGAGCAACAGAGGCTTGCTCATCATCTCCACCCCTTCGTACTGGTAATTGTACAAGGTGCTATAAGTCTTGTTGAAGGTAGCCTTGAAGGTGGCGTTGCCGACAGTGATGGTGGTTGCGGCTTCCTCCACTTGCAGATTGTCGCATCCATCCAGTTCTACAAGGTCGAACATAGGCTTGTCGGCCTCGTGCACGTTCAGGCGCTCTTCCGCCACCACATATCCCGCCTTGGCCCATGGCGTGTCTTGCTTGAGGGCGGCGGTGAAATGGAGGAATGCCTCCTTGGATTTGTTAATCGTATCCAGGGCAGAGAGGTCGATGGTGATTTGCACGCTGTCTGCCGGGTTGACCACTTGTGTGATTTCCCCCGTGGAGAGTTGGTTGCCCTCTTCGTCTACAAGTTCGTAGCGCACGTCATAGCACGAACTGTTCAGGAAGGCCAATTTGTTTTTCACCCAGAATCGTGAGGCTTGGTTCTTCATGGGTTTGAACTCCAGCGGCTGATAGATTTTCTTGGTGTTGTATGACTTGGCGGTGAGGCTCCAGTCGGGGTGCACCAGTCCGTTGATGCAGAAATTGCCATCGTTGGGGTTGTCGCCGAAGTCGCCACCATAGGCCCAGTATTCTATTCCTGCCGCTGTCTTGGTGAGCAGGCCCTGGTCTTTGAAGTCCCAGATGAACTCGCCGGTGAGGCAGGGGTATTTCTCATAGAGGTTGAACATGTCCCTGACATTTCCCATGGCATTTCCCATGGAGTGGCTGTTCTCGCATTGGATGTGAGGTTTCTGTCCGCTCTGTCCCTGTCTTGAAGAGCCTATCCAATTGATGGTCTCGTAACTGGCGTACATCGTGCTTGACACATCAGCGTAGTCGCTGTTCCCCTCGTAATGGGTGAGTCGGGTCTTGTCGAGGTTTTTGATGGCTTCACCCACATATTTGAAATTGATGCCGTTTCCCGACTCATTGCCGAAGGACCAGATGAAGATGCAAGGGTGATTGCGCATCCATCTCACATGGTTGGTTGAGCGTTCCACCATCGCCGGCCGGAAGAGTTCCAACGAGGAGAGTTTCTGATGGGCATGACATTCCACGTCGGCTTCTGCCAGGACATACAGTCCATACTTGTCGCAGAGGTCGTAGAAGACAGGGTCGTTGGGATAGTGCGACGTCCTTACTGCATTGATGTTGAGGCGTTTCATGGTCTTGATGTCCTCCTCTATCTCCGCATCGGAGATGGCCCTGCCGTTGACGGGGCTGAAGTCGTGCCTGTTGACGCCATGGAAAACCATTCTCTTGCCGTTGATGGTGAGAGCGCCGTCGGCTCTGATGGCCACTTCCTTGAATCCCACCTTTCCACCGCGGATGTCGATGGTGTTGCCCTCGCTGTCTTTCAAGACCAATACGAGGTCATAGAGGTTGGGCTCCTCCGCGCTCCATTTCAAGGGGTTCGTCACATCCATGTCGATGCTCAACTCGGCATCGCCTTCCACTTGTTTCTCCTTCGAAGCCACCACGGCACCGTCCTTTTGGATGCGAGCCTCCACCTTGCCGCCGGCGACATCATCCGCACCTGAGAGCGTCACTTTGACATTGGCTTTCGCGTTGACGTAGCGGGTGTCCAGGTCGGTGGTGAAGAAATAGTCGCGTATTTGGCTCTTGGGTGCCGACCAGAGGAAACAGTGCCGCTGTATGCCTGTCAGTCGCCAGTAATCCTGGCATTCGAGGAACGAACCGCTGGTGAAGCGGTATACCTGCAGTGCCATGGTGTTCTCCCCTTGTTCAAGATACGGAGTGATGTTGAATTCTGAAGGTAGGTAGGAATCCTCGCTGTATCCCACTCTCTGTCCGTTGACCCAGAGGTAGTATCCGTGTCCCACGCCGTTGAACCTCACATAGACTTCTCGTCCCTCCCACGATTCTGGCATGATGAAGGTGCGCCGGTAGGTGCCCACGGGGTTGGGCATGGAACTGTTGTAGGTGAACCATCCGGGTCTGCTGGCCATCACGCTGTAGTTGGACTCGTTGAAGGAGAAGGGATAGGCCACGTTGCAATACAAGGGTTTGTCCCAGGCCTTGCCATGGTTCAGTCCCCACACCTGCCAACTCGATGGCACGTCGATGTCGGTCCAGGTCGCGTCGTTGTAGTCTTTTTCACACCACGAGTTGGACAGGGCGTTGGGTGTTTTCACCCAGTAGAATTTCCATTTTCCGTCGAGCGACAGGTAATAGGGTGACGATGTGATGTCGTTGTTGTTCACATCGGCCTCCGTGGCAAATGGAATGCCGGTGGTGTGTGCCAGTTCGCGGTTGACGCTGGTGATGTGTGGGTCGTCCCATTCCGAGCCGGTTTGGGCGAAAGTGTGACAAGTGGCCAGGAAGGCTGCAGCCAGCAGAAGTGCTTTGTTTTTGTTCATTGTTGGTGGTTTTGTGAGAGGGTAGGATGTTCTAGGAAAACAAGTCCTCCTAGGAAAACTAGTCCCCCTAGGAAAACTAGAAAAACTAGTAATCCCAGGGTTCTTAGGAGAGTGATGCGTCAGTAGATGGCTATTCTTTGACGATGCCGTCTACGACGTCTTGTGCGTTGTCGTTGAGGTTGATGTTGCGGGTTGTTGCAGCCTCGATGGTGCCGGCGCGCATGATGTCTGCCATGTCCACTCCCGTGGCCGACTTGATGACGTCGAAGGCTTGCTTGATGGCCACCGGCACATTGCCCGAGAGTGCTGAGATGCCACCCCCGTTTCCATCGCCACTGCTGCTGTAGATGTTGACATCCTTGATGGCGCTGATGGGTTTCGCCACGTTCTCGACGATTTGCGGCAGCACCTCGATCATCATCTGTGCCACGGCAGCGCTGTTGTATTTCTTGTAGGCCTCGGCCTTCTTGTCCATGGCCTGAGCCTCGGCCTCACCTTTCTTAAGGATGGCGTAAGCCTCAGCCTCGCCTTTTGCCTTGATACCCTCGGCCTCCTGCTCGAGTTGGTAACGTGTGGCGTCGGAAGCAGCGTTCTGTGCCAATGCTTTCTGTTCCGCCTCATAGCGTTGTGCCTCAGCGATGCGTTTGCGTTGCTCGAGGTCGGCCTCGGCATTCTTCTGCACCTGGTATTTGTCGGCATCGGCCTTTTTCTCCACCTCGGCGGCGAGTTGGTTGATACGGATTTCGATTTGCTCCTTGGAGAGCACCTGCTCACGTCTCGTCTTCTCGATTTGTGCCTCGACGGTCTTGATGTTGATGGTTTTCTGCTGTTCCTGCTGTTGGATGGAGTAGGCGGCGTCGGCGTCGGCCTGTGCAGTATCAGCCTGTTGCTTGAGTGCCGCTCTCTTCAGGGCGAGGTCGTTGTTCTTGATGGCGATGGCGGTGTCGGCATCCACACGGGCGTCGTTGGCGTCCCTGTCGGCGTGTGCCACCTGTATCTTCACGTCACGCTCGGCATTGGCGCGGTTGATGGAAGCGTCCTTTTTGATTTTTGCCGTATTGTCAGCACCGAGGTCGTGGATGAGTCCTTCCTTGTCGGTGACATTCTGGATGTTGCAACTGATGATTTCGATGCCGAGTTTGTTCATGTCGGGCGAGGCTTTCATCATCACCTGGTCGGAGAAGCCGTCACGGTCGGTGTTGAGCGACCTGAGGTCGAGCGTTCCAATGATTTCACGCATGTTGCCTTGCAGTGAGTCTTGCAGTTGCTCTGCAATCTCGTTGGGCGACATGTTGAGGAAGTTCTTGGCGGCAAGCCTTGTGCCTTCCGATGTCGGTGTCACCCTGATTTTGGCCACGGCGTCCACGTCGACGTTGATGAAGTCGTTGGTGGGTACGCTCTCCTCCGTCTTGATGTCCACGGTGATTTGTCCAAGGTACACTTTGTCAAGCCGCTCGAAGAACGGAATCCTGAAACCGCCGGAACCGATGAGTACGCGAGGCTCCTTGCTGAGTCCTGAGATGATGAAGGCGTAGGATGGTGGTGCCTTGACATAGGAAAGCATGATGAAGATGACAAGGAACGCAATAGCCGCTCCGATGATGAAGTAAAGTGTGTAGTCCGCAATCATAATTCTTGGATGATTAAATAATAATGTGAATAGCTGTAATAATTTGAGTGTTCGTTATATTGTTATAAATGGTGTACAAATGTAATTACTTTTTTTTGATTTTACAACATTTGACATGAGTTTTTTCATGGAAAAGGGGTGTTTGAGAGCGACTTCAAGGATGTAGTTTTTTCCTAAGGGAAGAAATGCAACATCCACTTGACACTTTTCCTTTTGTAACATATGCTATTCATGTTGTATCATTGGCAAAACTCATTAAAAGTGTGTTTGGAATAATTGCGGACAATTTGTAAATTTGCGTATCAATCTGCATTATATTCATATATGAAGAAAGAACTATCATTACTCCTCTTAGGGTTGCCTCTCGCGTTGTCGGCACAGAATCCGATCATCCGCGACCAATACACGGCAGACCCTACAGCACGTGTGTTCAACAACAAGGTTTACTTGTATCCATCCCACGACATCCTGCCTCCTGAAGGGCAGCGTCAGGATTGGTTCTGTATGGAAGATTACCATGTGTTCTCCTCGGAGAACCTGACCGACTGGACAGACCATGGTGTGATTGTCACTCAGAACAAAGTGCCTTGGGTGAGACCTAACTCCTATTCCATGTGGGCGCCAGACTGCGTTTACAGGAACGGAAAGTACTATTTCTATTTCCCGTCGGCTCCTGCTCAAGGCCGGGGTGGCTTTGCCGTGGGTGTGGCTATCGCCGACAGCCCGGAAGGTCCGTTCATTCCTGAGCCAGAACCTATCAAGGGCATCAACGGCATCGACCCTTGCGTGCTTCAGGCATCCGACGGCAATTCCTACATTTTCTGGGGCAATGGCCGTTGCGCCAAACTCAAGGATAACATGAAGGAACTCGCCGATGACAATCCCAAGGAAACGGTCAAATGGGGCGAACGCGAGATGGAGATGGTGGGTGTCAACTGTCTTAAAGACCTGCCCAACCGCCAGGCGGAAGGACCCTTTGCCTTTGAGTACAACGGCAACTATTATCTGACGTATCCATATGTAAGGGAAAACACCGAAGTCCTCGGATACGCAATGAGCAAGAATCCGATGGGACCCTACGAATACAAGGGACTGATCATGGCAGAGCATCCCAATGGCTGCTGGACCAACCACCACAGTTTCATCAATTACAAGGGCCAATGGTATCTCTTCTATCACAGCAACGACTACTCTCCCAATGACGACAAGCGTCGCAGCGCCCGGATAGAGAAGGTGACGTTCAATGCCGACGGCACCATCCAGGAGGTGAAGGAGACGATGCGTGGCGTGGGTGTCAACGCCGCCACGGAGAAAATCGACGTCGACAGATACAGCACCGCCAGCGATGGCGTGACGACGCAGTTCGTGGACACCACCCGCAGGTTCAACGGCTGGTATGCAACCCTTCCTGCAAAAGGCAGTTGGCTGAAGTATGATGATGTGGACTTCTCCGTCCTTTCCGGCAGCGACGCCTATGTCATCGTGAATGTCCGTGCCAACGACAACACGTCTCTCTGTCTCCGTGAGGGCAGCGCCACAGGAAAGGTGCTCGCCAATATCGACGTGACAGTGAAGAGCGAGATGGGCCAGTTCCGCCGCGATATGAGCGGTCAATGGCTCACGCTGACCGCTCCTCTGGCTTATGCCCCCAAGGGCGTGGCCAACCTGGTGGTCACCAGCGAGGGGGATGGCGTGGAAATCAATTGGGTGCAGTTCAAGAACCGCCCGAAATACTTCTCACCCGTGGGAAAAGCCGCCGCTCCTGCCAAACCCGACGTCAACGGCTTCATTCGTCGCTGGATGCTTCTGGAGCCAATCAAGCAGGACATCCGTTCCAACACCGTGTTCACCGACACTTGGCTGCGTGACGTGTTCTCGAAGACCTATTTCAAGAATCAGATGACGGTGCTGCCTAAAGACGGCCAGACGGTGAAGGTGGACAAGCAGACGCTCGCATGGCGCTACCTTGACAGCGAGAACTACAATGTGAAGCTCTTCCGCTTTGCTGAGAAATATGGCGACCAGACCTATGGTTCACTCTTCTGGGGCGTGACGGTCATCGACTGCCCCGAGGGCATGGAGAATGTCCGCCTTGCCGCCGGCAGCAACGGAGCTTCGATGTGGTGGCTGAACGGCGAGGAGGTCTTGCTGCTCTCCGGCGACCGCCGCATGGTTGAGGACGACGGCATGTCAGCCCGCCTTACCTTGAAACCCGGCCGCAACATCCTGCGCTGCTCCGTTGTCAACGGTCCCGGCCTTAGCGACTTCTGCGTCCGCTTCCTCGACGAGAAAGGAAATCCTGTAACCGACAAATTATCCATCATAGCACCGTAAATCATCCTTATGAAACGAAACATATTTTTCCTGATATTTGCATCGGCCTGCCTCTTTTCCGGCAAGGTCATCGCCCAGACAGGCGAACCGTATATTCATGACCCGTCGACCATCGCCGAGTGCGAAGGCAAATACTACACCTTTGGGACTGGTGGCGGAGGCCTCATCTCCGAGGATGGCTGGAGCTGGCATGGCGGTGCTGAGCGTCCCGGTGGGGGTGCCGCTCCCGACGTGCTGAAGATAGGCGACCGCTACTTGGTCATCTATGGCGCAACCGGCGGCGGTCTTGGCGGCGGTCACAATGGTCGCATCCTCACGATGTGGAACAAGACTCTCGACCCCAAGTCGCCCGATTTCAAATACACCACCGCCATCGAGGTGTGCTCGAGCGACGGTATGGAAGACCAGGATGCCATCGACCCGGGTTTGCTCCTCGACCCCGTCACCGGACGCCTGTGGGCATGCTATGGCACCTATTTCGGCACCATACGCCTTATTGAACTCGACCCCAACACGGGCGAGCGTGTCAAAGGCAACAAGGAACTTGACATCGCTATCGACTGCGAGGCCACCGACCTCATCTACCGCAATGGCTGGTACTATCTTCTCGGCACCCACGGCACTTGCTGCGACGGTGTGAATTCCACCTACAACATCGTGGTAGGCCGCTCTCGCCAGGTCACCGGTCCCTATGTCGACAATGTGGGACGCGACATGTTCCATGGCGGTGGCAGGATGGTCATTGCCGCTGGCGACCGTGTCTGTGGTCCTGGCCATTTCGGCCGCACCATTATCGACGAGGGCGTGGAGATCATGTCTTGTCACTATGAGGCCGACTTTGAAGTGAGCGGTCGCAGCGTGCTCGGCATCCGCCCGTTGCTTTGGAAGAATGACTGGCCTGTGGCTGGCGAGCGTTTCAAGGAGGGCGTTTATTCGATTGAGTCCGAGCGTCGCGGCTATTCCTTGGAACTTGCAGTGGACTTCGTGCGCATGCAGCAGGAACGTCAAGGGTGGTTCAACCGCAACCAGATGCAGCAGCCTGCCAAACCCATTGCCAACCAGACTTTGGAGGACGTTCAAGGCTCTTGGCCAGCCGGCGACATCCCCGTGCGTTGCGGCGACTATATGTTCCGTCCTCACCAGAAGTGGACCATCACCCCCGTACCAGAGAAAGGTGGTTATCTGACAGGCCCGCTCTTCCGCATCAGCATCGAAGGCACCGACCGTGCCTTGACGGCAACGGAAAACCTTGAGTTGACCACGCGTGCCTACGATGGCGCACCTGAGCAACTCTGGCGCATCGAACAACTCACCGACGGCACCTACCGCATCATGGCTAACGCCATACCTGGACGTGAAGGCTTCAACAGCACTTACTGCATCTACTCCGCCGGCGACAGCACGCCGACTCTTGCGAAGTATGATTTCAGCAGCGACAACTCCAAATGGAACTTCCGCCAGCATTGAGCCTTTGAGGTAGATATGTCTTTCCTGTACGACGGTTTCGCCGTCGCATAATATCAAAAGCGAGGGATGGAAAAATAACTTTCCATCCCTCGCTTTTATGGATTTTTCTACTGTTTATAGTATCCTTAGTCCCTTAGGAATACTGGTTTTTTTCTTTACAGTTGATATTCCAGCATCACCATGGAGTAGGGGGCAAGCTTGAGTTGGAATTTCTTCTGCGGCTTGACCTGCTCGCGCTTGGGGCTGATGGGCTGTTGGTCGAAGTTGTTCTCGTCATCTGGCTGTCCGGAAAGGACGGTCTTTGTGGCGGTCTTCTTCAAGGAGAAGCGACTGAGGTTGATGTCGGCCGTCTTCTCGTCGGCGCTGGCGTTGCAGAGTTTGACGTAGAGTTTCCTTGTTTTGACGTTGAGAATCACGCTCTGGCCTTGCAGTTCGGTGCCCTCTTTGAAGGTCACGCAGTCGCCATAGTAGTATTGTCCGCTTGACTCACCGAACATTTGCTGCACATAGTAACTGCAGGTGAGATAAGGCTGCTCATTATCGAAATAGATGAGGTCGGGATTCCAGTTGTTGGTGTTTTTCTTGGCGAAGAGCGGAGCATAGGAGGTCATGCAGACCACGTCGCCGTTGCGCTCCACATGGAGGAGGTAGAGTCCCTCGGCCAATGCATCGATGAGTTTCTTGTCCTTTGCGGCATATTCGCCGAGGTAGACCTTTGTCTTGCGGTCGCGAGGATAGTCGTCGTACTGACGTTTGGTGAGGAAATAGTCACGTGGCTCGTAATAGTGTTCATCGATGATGGGCATGCCAATCTCCTCCGCCAGTTTCCAACCATTTTCGAGGTCGGGGTTCCCCGGGTGCGAGCCAGGGCCTGCCGTTCCCACGATGATGATTTCGGGATGTGCTTTGGTCACGCGCTCGTAGATGTATTTGAAACGTTCGACGAACTCAGGCGAGATCTTCTCTTCATTGCCAAGTCCGAGATATTTGAGGTTGAAGGGTTTGGGGTGTCCGGCGTCGGCCCTCATCTTCGCCCATTTGTTGGTGGCGGGGTCTCCATTCGCCCACTCGATGAGGTCGATGGCCTCGTCCACCCACTCGTCCATCTCCGACATGGGGACGACATCCTGGGCCTGTCCTCTCATGCCCCAGCCTCCGTTGGTGCCTTGGCAACTGACACCGCAAGGCAGGATGGGCAGTGGTTCCATGTCCAGGTCCTCGCAGAACTGGAAATATTCAAAGAATCCGAGTCCCATGGATTGGTGGTATCCCCACGTGTTCTTCAGTCCTCTCCGCTGCTCTTTTGGACCGATGGTTGTCTTCCAGCGGTAGGTGTCCCAGAAGCCGTCGCCGCCGCCATGCACCACGCATCCACCGGGGAACCTCATGAATCTCGGGTGCAGGTCGGCCAATGCTTGCGCCAGGTCCTTGCGCAGACCATGTCCTTTGTAGGTGTCCTGCGGTATCAGTGAGACCATGTCGACATCCAGCGCACCCTTGTTGAGCACGAGGATTTGAAGCACGGCGTTCTTGCAGTCTTCGGCGGGCGTCAGCGTTGCCTCGTATTTTTTCCATGCCTTGTCGCTGACGTTGAAGGTGGTTTCCGCCAGCAGTTGTGGGCTTTTCCCCCATCCTTGTGCAGGCACCATGAGTACCACGCGCACTTGTTTGGCGTCGTCGAGGTTGCGGAAGAAGGCCGAGAAGTCGTATTTCTCTCCGCCTTTAAGGGTAATGCCGTCGAAACCGTCGTTCTGAATGCCGAAGCCTGTCCATCCGTTATAGTCGTAGTACTGTTTGGCACGTTCGGTGTGCAGACGCATGTAAGTGGGGTTGTTGGGATGGATGGGATTGTCCATGCGTGGCTCCATGAAACCGAGGGAGTGTCCCGGCCGTGTGATTTTCCAAGCGGTGCCAGGGCCCCAGCCGTCACGTTCCGTAGGGTTGTACTCGAACGAGCCGTTCTGAACGAGTTCTGCATAGAGACCACCGTCGGCGGAACTGCTGATGTCCTCGAAGAAGATGCCAATGAGTTGGTCGCTGATGGCCTTTCCGCCTTTCGGCGCTGACATGGGTTTTTGGGCGAATGTGCCCAAGGCTGCAGTCAGCAGAGCAGCCAGCATGATGTTACGTTTCTTCATAAGGTTGACATAAATTAAGTATGGTGATGATTTTTGATTTTACCTCTTTTGATGTCATCCCGAAGGCGGATGGCAATTCATCTGCAAATATAATCAAAAAATCGGAAAAATCTGTTCGTATGTGGAAGATTTTTATGATTGCCCCATGTTTCAGGTTGGCCAATGATTCGGAGGTGCATCAGAGTCTCATCATGGCAAAGGGCGTTCGTGAGACATTTGAAACATTAGGAAAAGCAATTGAAACGGCAAAAAGTTGTGACTTCCATGTTTTATTCGTAATTTTGCTTGCTCAATCATGGGAAACTCCGGAAAACCGGTTGGTATTGGGAATCCTGATGATTCCAGATGCCTGGGAAATCCTGGTTCTCCTGATTCTGCCGACACTACATTGCGAATCAAAAACCATCCTTTCTCATATGAAAAAGATTTTTACTCTTGTGGCAGCCGTGGCTACAGCCCTTGGCTTGCAGGCACAAAACCCGTTTGTGCAGACATGGTTCACCAGCGACCCGGCACCCATGGTGCATGATGGGACTATGTATGTCTATACCGGTCATGACGAAGACAATGCCGACTTCTTCTGGATGCAGGAGTGGCGCGTGTATTCCACCAAGGACATGGTCAACTGGACCGACCATGGTTCGCCTCTGGCTTTGGAGTCGTTCTCCTGGGCTGACGACCGCGCCTGGGCCAGCCAGTGCATAGAGCGTAACGGCAAATTCTATTGGTATGTTTGCGCCCACTCACGCTTGTCGAAGGGCATGGCCATCGGCGTTGCGGTCTCTGACACTCCGACAGGACCTTTCCGCGACGCCATCGGCAAACCCTTGTTTGAGAACGGTTCGTGGGACCACATCGACCCCACCGTGTTCATCGACGACGACCAGCAAGCCTGGCTGTATTGGGGCAACCCGCGCGTCTATTACCTGAAGTTGAATCCCGACATGGTGTCCTACGAGGGCGAGTTGGGGATGATTTCCATGACAGAGGAGGGTTTCGGCGCCCCGCCGATGAACGAGCGTGTGCAAGGTAAGGAATACAAGGACAGTTATGTGGAGGGCCCGTGGATCAGCAAGCGCAACGGCAAGTACCAACTGCTCTATGCCTCCGGCGGCATCCCCGAGCATATCTCCTACAGCATCGCCGACTCCCCGACAGGTCCCTGGACCTATGTCGGCCCCATCATGCCGGTCTGTGAGACCGGGTCGTTCACCAACCATTGCGGCGTGGCCGATTTCAAGGGCAACAGTTATTTCTTCTACCACACGGGAAAACTGCCTGGCGGTGGGGGATTCGGACGCAGCGTGGCCGTGGAGGAGTTCAAATACAACGCTGACGGTTCCTTCCCCACGATCATGCCCACCGCCGAGGGCGTGAAGCCCGTCGACACCTTCTGTCCCTACAGACGGGTGGAAGCCGAGACCATGGCTTTCTCCGAGGGTGTGAAGACACGACAGAACGATGAAGACGGCGTCTATGTGTCCAGCATCCACAACGGCGACTACATCAAACTGAGAGCCGTGGACTTCGGCAACAAGGTTCCTCGTACCTTCACGGCGCGTGTCGCCAGCGGTTTGCGCGGTGGCGCGATAGAGTTGCACGTTGACAGCCTCCATGGACCGATGCTCGTCCGACTCGACGTTCCCGGCACCGGAGGTTGGGAGAAGTGGCAGACGCTCACCGCCGACCTCACCGACATCGCGACAGGCGAGCACGACCTCTATTTGGCCTTCACCGGCAGGAAAGGCCCGGAGTTGTTTAATTTCGATTGGTGGGAAATCCGTGGTCTGGAGCAATGCAACATGCCCATCTTCCAGACGAAGTTCACCGCCGACCCCTCGCCGATTGTCGTCGGCGACACCCTCTTCCTCTTCACTTCCCATGACGCCTCTCCCGAGGACATCACCGACCCCAACGAGAAGAATTCCGCCGGTTTCTTCATGTACGACTGGTTGCTGTGGTCCACCACCGACATGGTGAATTGGACGGAACACGGCGCCGTGGCATCGCTGAAGGATTTCGAATGGCGCAGCCGTGACAATGGCGGCTGGGCAATCCAGACTGTGGAGCGCAATGGCAAGTATTACCTCTACGCACCCCTTCACGGCCACGGCATCGGCGTGCTGGTGGCCGACTCCCCCTATGGTCCGTTCAAGGACCCGCTGGGTGAACCGCTGGTGTGGCAGAAGGAGCATTGGGACGACATCGACCCGACGGTGTTCACCGACAGCGACGGCCAGGCCTATATGTACTGGGGCAACCCCAACACCTACTACGCCCGTCTCAACAACGACATGATATCGCTCAAGGACAGCATCGTGCGTCTGCCCTATCATATCGAGCACTACCAGGAAGGTCCGTGGTTCTATCGCCGCAACGGTCATTACTATCTGTCATACGCCACCACCTGCTGCCCCGAGGCCCTGGGCTATGCCATGAGCGACAGCCCCACCGGACCATGGGAGAGCAAGGGCTACATCATGCGGCCAACGCAACGCGACCGCGGCAACCATCCCGGCATCGTTGACTACAAGGGACATAGTTACATCTTCGGACAGAGTTACGACTTGATGCACCTCGAGACCTTCAGACACCATGAGAGAAGGTCGGTCAACGTTGCTGAAATCACCTACAACGCCGACGGTACAATCGGCGAGGTACCCTATTGGCTCGACCAAGAGCCGCTGAAGCAACTGCAATGGCTCAACCCCTACCGCCGCGTGGAGGCAGAGACCATGGCATGGGGCTTCGGCCTGAAGTCGGCCAAGATGGGCATCGAGAACACCGGCGACGTGAAGGTCATGCCTTATTCCACAGGCAAGGTCAACATGTATGTGACGAACATCGATGACGGCGAGTACATCCGCCTCCGTGGCGTCGACTTTGGTCAGAAGGGTGCCTCCAAATATCTTCTTCAGGCGGCCGCCAAGGGACGCTGCACCGTGACCTTGCGCCTCGACGGCACCGATGGACCGGTGGTGGGCACACTCGACATCAACGACACGAAATCGCTGGAGAAATACAAGCAGTTCTCCGCCAAGGTGCGCAATGCCTCCGGTGTTCACGACCTCTATATCTGCTTCTCCAACGCCACAGGCGACATCCGTCTCGACTACTGGATGTTCAAGTGATCGTCTGTTAGGTTCTCCAAGGTGGCTGTTCTGACACCGCCATTCCGATACCTCCGAATACTTTGACCGGGCGGGCACAACCCGCCCCAACAAAAACAAAACATATGCAGAAAAAAATATTGTCCTTCGTCCTGACCGTGCTCTTGTCGCTGCCGGCCATGGCGGACCATTGGACCATCAATTTCAGCGGCAACAATACATCGTCGGACTATAAGACTTATGACAGTCCCATCACGTTGAAGGCGAACGACACTGTTGATGTCTATATGGCTCGTTATGCCTATTTCAATTCAAGAATCACCGGCACGGGGACGCTCATGCTCTACGCCGGGGGTGAACGATGCTATCTGGGCACCGCGAAAGGTGCCAGTTGGCCCGACTGGGCGGGGTACACCGGCGACGTGCACGTGTGGCCTTATCAGTCCAACTCTTCTTCTGCGGGCTTCTACGGCGTGGTGATGGCACATGGCGGCAAAGCCTTCTCCGCCGAGGACATCGAGGGCGGCCTGCAGTCGGGAAAGGTCAACAAGACGATGGAAAACAACCATGTGACATTGCACAAGGGCGCCACCTTGTGTTGCGAGGCGCACACCACCGGCAGCGGTTTCCGCTTGGGTGAGTTGAACGCCGAGGAAGGGTCTGTCATCCAAGGGTATATGAAAAAAGGCACCCGTCCCGCGTATTTCCTCTTGGGATGCATGGGAACCGACGCCACCCTTGCGGGCACCATCGCGCCGCCCGACAACAGCGACACCCATCTGGTGGGCATCATCAAGGAAGGTGCCGGCACCTACACCATCACTGGCAACAGGAACTACATCAGTGGGGCGCTCCGTATTCTGGCTGGCAAGGTGATGGTGATGAACGACGTCTCTGAGGCAGAGCAATACAAACTGCGTGGCGCGACGGGAGGGAGACCCAACGCTCAGGAAGCCATTGTCTTCGTCTTTGAAAAAGGTCTTTTGGGCGGTACCGGCAGCGTCGGCGGCACCATCGACAACTATGGCGTGATAGCACCTGGGTGCGATGCCTTGGGACAATTGACCATCAAGGACTTTGCCAAGGGAAAGGATGCCAATTTGTTTGTGCGCCCCGCATCCATCCTTCGGATGGAGATTGGCGCAGGGGGAGAGCACGACCTCTTGAACGTGGGTGGCACGGTGAAATACTATGACATCATGCAGGACTTCTCCACCAGCGAAAAGATGCCCGTGGTGGAACTGGTGCTTTCTGACGACTTTGATGGCAACGTAGGCGATGAGTTCGTCTTGGTCAAGGCCAAGAGCAAGACAAGCCAGGCCGGGGAGTGGGCGTTCGACTTGAAGAAGCCTGGAAGGTACACGTGGGCTCTCGAGGAACGTGAAACGGAAGATGGTTACGAGGTGGTCGCCCGCATCGTCTCCTTTGAGGACGATGACTCCGGCGATGACGACAATCCTGGCGACAACCCCGACGACGGTCAGCATATGGGGGCTTTCTATGACGACGGCATCAGCGACGCCTCAGATGCCACCCCGCTACGCGATTATGCTGACAGGAACGGCAAGCGCATCGGCACGGCCATCTCTACGTGGAAGACAGACTTGAACAACGAGAACCTTGCCGAGACCAAGGAGGTGGGGAGGCAGTTCAACCTCCTTGTGGCAGAGAATGAAATGAAGTTTGACGCCCTCGAGCCTTCACGCGGACAATTCAGTTATGGTGGGGCCGACGTCCTGGCCAATTTCGCCCAAAGACATCAGATGTACATGCGTGGGCACACCCTTGTCTGGCATTCCCAACTACCCGAGTGGGTCTCTTCCGACGGAAAGAAGAACGACAAGAACTGGAGCCGCCAGGAAGCCCTTGATATCATGAAGAACCACATCACCAACGTGATGAGGCATTACAAGGGGAAGGTGAATGAATGGGATGTGGTGAACGAGTGTCTCGACGACGACCAGACTACCGTGCGCACCGACCCCTCCGCCTATGACCTGCGGCAGAGCGTGTGGCGCCTGGCCATCGGCGACGACTATGTGGACTCCGCCTTCGTCTATGCGCACAGGGCCGACCCCGATGCCTTGCTCTTCCTCAACGACTACGGTGTGGAGTTGCAGGGCAAGGCCAAGTCGGTGGCCTTCTATAATTTGGCCATTCGGTTGAAAAATGCCGGCATACCCATAGACGGTGTGGGACTGCAATGCCATTTCTCCATCGGTGACGTGGACTCGGTGAAACTTGAAAGGACCATCCGCAAGTTTGCCGACGCAGGACTTCAATGCATCATCACAGAACTCGACATGGGCATCCCCACCACATCGGCCAGCAACTTGGAGGAGCAGGCACGCAACTACCGTGTCATCACCGACATCGTGCTCAACAACGACAACTGCCCGAACCTCCTCATCTGGGGACTGAAGGACAACGACAGTTGGAGAAGTGGCTCCAATCCTCTGCTCTACACTTCAGGACTGGCAAAGAAGCCTGCTTTCTATGCCGTGCGTTCGGCACTAAGACACAGATGGCTCACAGATGTGCCACAGATTCAAGTCGCACCATCTGCCGCCCCCGGGCCTCTCTACGACCTTTCCGGACGGCGCGTCATCACGCAGCACCCCAAGCCCGGCATCTATATCCAGGCAGGAAAGAAGATATTGATCAAGTAAGCGTGGCGGCAAAGCCGTTGCTTATGGAGAACAAAAGCCCCTGCTCACCGCTGATAGGTGGGCAGGGGCTTGCCGTTATGGAAAAGGGTGGGGGAGAATCAGAGGAGGTTGTCCTTCTCGATGTCCTTGAAATACTTGTAGGTGCCCACCTTCAGTTCGTCGGTGGCTGGTTCGTCGCATACGATGATGCCATGTTCGTGCATCTGCAGAGCGCTGATGGTCCACATGTGGTTGACGCTGCCCTCGACAGCTGCCTGCAGTGCGCGGGCCTTGTGATGTCCGTTGACGAGAATCATCACTTCGCGGGCGGCCATCACAGTGCCCACACCAACGGTGAGTGCCAGTTTGGGCACCTTGTTGATATCGTTGTCGAAGAAGCGGGAGTTGGCGATGATGGTGTCGGTGGTGAGGGTCTTCACGCGGGTCTTTGATGAGAGTGAAGAACCCGGTTCGTTGAAGGCGATGTGTCCGTCAGGGCCGATGCCACCGATGAAGAGGTCGATGCCTCCGGCCTCGGCGATCATCTTCTCATAGTTGGCACATTCTGCTGCGAGGTCCTCGGCGTTTCCGTTGAGGATGTGGATGTTCTCCTTCGGGCAGTCGATGTGGTCGAAAAGGTTGCGAGCCATGAAAGAGTGGTAGCTCTCGGGATGGTCCTCGGCGAGATTGACATATTCGTCCATGTTGAAGGTGAGCACGTTCTTGAACGACACCCTTCCTTCTTTGTTGGCCTTTACGAGTTCGGCATACATGCCTTCAGGTGATGACCCCGTGGGGAGTCCGAGCACGAAGGGCTTCTCCGGTGTGGGTCCGAAAGCATTGATTTTCTCAATCACATGCTCGGCTGCCCATTTCGACATTTTCTTGTAGTCGCTTTCGATAATAAGTCTCATTGTCTTTTTTTGTTTGTAAATGATGGTTTGTTTGGATTTCGTTTGTCATTATGTAAGAAAACACCTTGTTTTATTGACTTTTTGTTATTTGTTTGGTGCTTTGTCTTACATTGTCATGCAAAAATAATCATTTTTGACGGAACCAAGAAGAAATTGGGATTTTTTTTTAGATTTTTTTGGCGATGAAATAACAGAAGTGCTGCTCAAATCGTTGCTCCCATAACAATAAAAGGAGAACGGTATGTCTGTTCTGTTATCTTACATCAAAACAAAAAACAATCGATATTATTTGCATGAGGTAAGTCCACTAAAAAACTCCAAGACGAAACTTTTGTAACTAATTCGGCTCAAAAGCCTGCTTCGTTTGGAGTCGTTGCAAAGTTAATAAAAGAAATTGTATCCACAAAAGATTCTTCTAAAATAATAGATAAAAATGGCGAACCTCTAAAACAAAAAAATCCCGACTTCGCGTCGGGATTTTCCTTTCTTGATTGTCTTTGAGCTTGTCTTTATGTAGTTACTGTCTTTGAAAATCTTGGTAAGCGTTGCAAAAGTAGGCATAAAATTGATACAAATCAAAAAAATGCCCCATTTAGTCGTTAAAATCAACGTAAACGTTTGCGTATGACGCTTGCCAAGAAGGTGTCTTCAACAGGGTGTTACAAGTATGAATGCCGTGGGCATCTGCTTGCCACCATCCGTGTGATGAATAGGGACACCTGCTTGTCTACATAAAGCCATGCTCATTATTGTTCTGCGTTTTCCGACTGCATCATCTCCCATTCATGCTTGGTAAAGGAGTCGTCTGTGGGTTTCCATGTCGGGTCAGGCATGTACCACCATTGCGACTCAAAATACCGGCGCAGTTTGGCGTCTTTGAATACATATCCACGATGGGCGTATGGGAGGTTGTGATTGACACGCTTGGCAAACGCGGCGGCTTTCTCTTCCGTTCCTTCCCCAGGGAAGTAATTGATAAGTTCGCCGCTCCATGTCAACGCGCTCATATACGTGTCGCCACTATCATAATAGGTGGGAATGGGTTTGCCGTCCCATTCCACAAGATAGGTGAGAACATCGGCAGACTCGATGTCCATGTTGGTCTTTGGTCGGAAATTGTTGCCGTGCCATTCCAGGGTGCCGTCGCGCAGCACCACCTCGGTCACAGTGGAGATGTCGTCGAAATCGTTGGTTTCCAGTACACGTGTCTTTCCTTTCCCCTCTGTCACACGGAAACTGGCTCCTTTGAAAGGAGTGTTGTCAATGATGAAATGCTTGGTGCATTTCGGGGCGCGGATACGAAGGGTGAAATCATCAATCTGGTGGTTGGCCCATCGCATGGCAGGAAGCAGCCAGTAAGGAACCTCGAAAGCCCTTCCCACGCCGAACGACATGCGGTAGGAGTAAGTGTGGCGGACGGTGTTCAACCCATTGTTGAAATGGGCGTTGAAATAATAGGCGTAGGCATGGCTTGCATATTCGTCGGTCGAGGCGTTGTAGAATCGCTCGCTGTTCTCCTCGTCGAATTTCCATCGATTGAGGTCCAAAGGCACATAGTATTGTCCTTGCTGCCTTGCTTCCTTCACCTCCTTTGGCGCGTCATCGTCGTCGAAGGTCTCGGCGAACACCAGTCCGTTGCGGTAGTTGAGTACCTGGCCGTTCATCACCACGGAGAAATCACTGATGTACGGATGGGCGCCACTGAGTTTGATGGGTTCGCCGTCGTTGTAAGGCGCATTGGCCTCGAAGCCCATTGTCACATCCTTGGCCTGTCCGTTGTTCATGAATTGATAGTCAACCTCTACATAGGCGATTCCGTTGTCGTTGAGAGTGATGGTGAGCACCTCTTTCTTGATGGCGATGTCAGTTTCCTGCAGGGGTTCCAGGTGGCTGCCGTTGACGAAGTATACGCCATCATTGGCTTTTGCGGTGAAAGTCATCAAGGACATGATGGCTGCCATGGCTATGATTTTAGTTCTTGTTTTCATGATTTTATAGGATTTGTATGAATAATCGGTGTTATGTGAATTTTTGGAGAAATGGGATTATAGTTCCTCCTCGAAAGGAGCGGCGGTGATGCATTTGAGGTTCTTCTCAAGTTGTGCGGTGGAACTGGCTCCGACGAGTACGCTGGTGACGGCTTTCTGATGGAGCACCCATGCCAGTGCCATCCCGGCGAGTGTCTCCCCACGACTCTCTGCTACTTCGTTATAGCGGCGCAGGCGTTGGAGGAGTTCGGGAGTGAGCATCGACTCCTTGAGGAACTTGCCTTTCGACATACGCGAGTCGGCTGGGATGCCGTTGAGGTATCGGTCGGTGAGCAGTCCCTGGGCCAGTGGTGAGAAGGAGATGAATCCGATGCCCTCCTCGGCACAGAAATCGAGTATGCCCTCTTCCTGCGGCTCACGGTCGAGCATGTTCAGTTTTCCCTGGTAGATGAGCAGGGGCACGTCGCGCTCCTTGAGGTATTTGGCGGCGAAGCGTGTTGCTTCTAACGGCCAGCGCGAGATGCCGACGTAAAGGGCTTTCCCTGCCTTGACGATGTCGACGAGGGCTTGCAAGGTCTCCTCCATCGGGGTTTCGGGGTCGAAGCGGTGGCTGTAGAAGAGGTCGACATAATCGATTTTCATGCGTTTCAGGCTTTGGTCAATCGATGCCATGAGATACTTGCGCGAACCCCATTCTCCGTAGGGTCCGGGCCACATGTCATAGCCGGCCTTCGACGAGATGAACAGTTCGTCGCGGTAGGGACGGAAATCCTCCTCCATCAGCCTTCCCATCGTCTCCTCGGCAGAGCCATACACGGGGCCGTAGTTGTTGGCCAGGTCAAAGTGGGTGATGCCGTGGTCGAAGGCGTAATGGGTGATTTCACGGCTGCGCTCGTAAGGGTCCACGCTGCCGAAATTGTGCCAGAAACCGAGGCTCACTTTGGGCAGCAACACACCGGAACGGCCGCAGCGTTTGTATTCCATTCCGTTGTCGTAGCGGTTCTTGTCAGCAAAATACTTTTCTTTCATGGGGGGTGTTGATTATCTTTATGACCATCTCTCGCCTGATGAATGAATCGTCAGTTTCCTGATGGTTGTATTAAAGAAATGAATAGTTTTTTGCAAATTTAAGTACATTTATCGACTTTCGCAAATGTTAAAGAAAAAACATCCCGAATTGTTTTGTTTTTTCCTATGAAAGCATTAATTTTACCCCAAATTTGCCGAAACACGTCGTATGAAGCCATTTTACGCTATTGTGATGTGGCATTCATACGTTATGAACATACCTAAATTATGAAAGAATTTGTCATTTCCGAGGTAAAGGCCGAGACCGCCATCTTGGTGGGTTTGATAACAAAGGACCAGGACGAGTCGAAGACAAAGGAATACCTTGATGAACTGGAGTTTTTGGCCGATACCGCCGGTGTCGTCACGGTGAAACGTTTCACCCAACGACTGAACGGTCCCAGCCAGGTGAGTTATGTGGGAAAAGGGAAGTTGGATGAAATCAGGGATTTCATCAAGGCCGAGGAGGATGCAGAACGTGAAATAGGCATGGTGATTTTCGACGATGAGTTGAGTGCCAAGCAGTTGCGCAATATCGAACAGGTGCTGAAAGTGAAGATATTGGACCGTACCTCGTTGATTCTCGACATTTTCGCCATGCGTGCCCAGACCGCCAACGCCAAGACACAGGTGGAGTTGGCCCAATATCGCTACATGCTCCCTCGCTTGCAACGGTTGTGGACCCACTTGGAGCGCCAAGGTGGCGGTTCGGGCTCCGGCGGCGGCAAAGGTTCCGTGGGACTCCGCGGTCCTGGTGAGACGCAGTTGGAGATGGACCGCCGCATCATCCTCCAGCGCATCACCTTGCTGAAGCAGCGACTGGTGGAGATTGACAAACAGAAGACCACCCAACGCAAGAACAGGGGGCGACTCATCCGCGTCGCCCTCGTGGGCTACACCAACGTGGGGAAGTCGACTCTGATGAACCTGCTTTCCAAAAGCGAGGTGTTCGCCGAGAACAAACTCTTCGCCACGCTCGACACGACAGTGCGCAAGGTGGTGTTGGAAAACCTTCCCTTCCTCCTCGCCGACACCGTCGGATTCATCCGCAAGTTGCCCACCGACCTCGTGGACTCCTTCAAGTCAACACTCGACGAGACCCGCGAGGCCGACATGCTTCTCCATGTGGTGGACATCTCACACCCGGATTTCGAGGAGCAAATCCAGGTGGTGGAGAAGACACTTGGCGAACTGGGGTGCAGCGACAAACCCATGATGATCGTGTTCAACAAGATCGACGCCTACCATTGGGTGGAGAAGGAACCCGACGACCTCACTCCTCCCACCAAGCAAAACGTCACGCTTGAAGAACTCAAGCGCACGTGGATGGCCAAGTTGCAAGACAACTGCCTTTTCATCTCCGCAAAGGAGAAGACCAACATCGACGAATTCCGCACGATATTGTACCAAAGAGTGAAGGAACTGCATGTGCAGAAATATCCCTACAACGACTTCCTCTACCCGTCGGAGGAGGATGTGCAGGACGAGACGACCGAGCAGCCAGAATCATAGGAGTGTCAAGACATTTCCGACATCCAAGAGAAAACAAAACAAAAACAATATAATAAACATAAAACAGCAACATATGGAATACAGACCATTGACAGAAAAAGAAATCGGCATCCTGGAATCGAGAGGATGCAAGGCTCAGGATTGGGACCTTGTGACCGTGAAAGAGGGCTTCGACCCCATTTATATTCGCAACACCTCTTTCTATGGCGACATCCAGATCGGCATTTTCGAAAAGGAAATCGAGGTGAGCAAAGGCTTCGTCAAGCATTGTGGCATCAAGAACACCACGTTGCGCAACGTCACCTTGGGCGACAACTGCCTCATTGAGAATATCGGCAACTTCATCAACAACTACACCATCGGCGATGAGTGCTACATCAGCAATGTGAACACCATTGAAACCACCGAGGGAGCAACCTTCGGAGAGGGCAACCTCATCTCCGTGCTCAACGAGGTGGGCGACGGCAACGTGATGCTCTTCGATGGACTCACCAGCCAATTGGCGGCTTTCATGGTCAACCATCACCAGGACAAGCAATTGATGCAAATCATCTTCGACCTCATCCGCAAGGAGGTACAGGCCAGCGTTCCAGACAGAGGCACCATCGGCAACAATGTGAAAATCATCAACACCGGCGAAATCACCAACACCCACATCAACGACGACTGCGAGATCAACGGTGCATGCCGGTTGAGCGACTGCTCCATCAAGAGCATCCCCGAGGCCAACGTCTATATCGGTTCTGGTGTCATCTGCGAGAATTCCATCATCTATGATGGCAGTTCCATCCTCAACAGTGTGAAGATTGAGAACTGCTTCGTGGGAGAGGCCTGCAAGATCACCAACGGTTTCGCTGCCGAGAACAGCATCTTCTTCGCCAACAGTTTCATGTCCAACGGAGAGGCTTGTGCTGCCTTCTGCGGCCCCTTCTCCGCCAGCCACCACAAGAGTTCGCTACTCATCGGAGGCATGTTCTCCTTCTACAACGCAGGTTCTGCCACCAACTTCAGCAACCACGCCTACAAGATGGGTCCGATGCACTACGGCATCCTCGAGAGGGGTGTGAAGACCGCCAGTGGTGCCTACATCCTCATGCCGGCGCATATCGGCACGTTCTCCGTCTGTTTCGGAAAACTGATGTACCACCCCGACACACGCAACCTCCCCTTCTCCTACCTTATCGCATACGGAGACACCATGTATCTCAACCCGGCAAGGAACATCACCACCGTGGGACTCTACCGTGACATCCGCAAGTGGCCCAAGCGTGACAAGAGACCACGCAACGGACAAAAGAGCATCGTCAACTTCGACTGGCTCAGTCCTTTCTCCGCCGGTGAAATCATACAGGGTAAGCACCTGCTCGAGAAACTCCGCGAGGCATCGGGTGAAAAGGTTTCCATCTACAACTTCCACGAGTATGTCATCAAGGCCAACCACCTGCGTTCTGGCATCGAACTTTACGATATGGCACTACGCATCTTCATGGGTGCCGTTCTCAAGAGACACAAACTCGAACTGCCCAAGAGTCCCATCGGCACGGGCAAGTGGAACGACCTCGCAGGACTCCTCCTTCCCGAAACGGAAGAGAACCGTCTGGTGGAGGATATCAAGAACGGCGTCATCATCGACATCTACGACATCCTCGACCGCTTCTTCGAAATCCATCAGAACTACTCCGAATACCGCTGGACATACACTTACCGCCTCATCCTCGACTACTACGGATTGGAGACGCTCACCGAGGAAGACGCCGAGCGCATCCATCAAGACTACATCGTGGCAAGGCGCAAGTGGATTTCAGAAATTCGCAAGGATGCCGAGAAGGAATTCGCCCTTGGCGACGTGGACCGCGAGGTGCTCGACAATTTCCTCAGCCAGTTGGACAAGGAGATGGAGTTTGAGAACGAGAACAAATTCGAATAAACAACACCAATGATGAAAAGAATACTGACCATTGCCTGCATGGCCATGCTGGCCATGACTAACATCCACGGCAAGGATTACAAATATGTCACCGTGCCAGGCGACCCGATGCAGACACGCATCTACACCCTGGACAACGGGTTGAAAGTCTATCTCTCAGTCAACAAGGAGGTGCCAAGGCTGCAAGCCAACATCGCCGTGAAGACAGGTTCGCGCAACGACCCGGCGGAAACCACCGGTCTGGCACACTACCTCGAGCACCTCATGTTCAAGGGCACCAAGCAGTTTGGTGTCACCGACCCAGCTGCCGAGGCTCCCTACCTTGCTGACATCGAGGCCCGCTACGAGGTGTATCGCACCCTCACCGACCCGGAGGCCCGCAAGAAGGCATACCACGAGATAGACAGCGTCTCGCAACTCGCCGCCAAGTATTTCATTCCCAACGAGTATGACAAGTTGATGTCGGCCATCGGCAGCGAAGGCACCAACGCCTACACGAGCAACGACGTCACTTGCTATGTGGAGAACATCCCCTCCAACGAGATAGAGAACTGGGCTCGCGTGCAGTCCGACCGTTTCCAGAACATGGTCATCCGTGGTTTCCACACCGAGTTGGAGGCCGTCTATGAGGAGAAGAACATCGGTATGGCCCAGGACCAGAGGAAGATGTGGGAAGCCCTCTACGCCAAGATGTTCCCCACGCATCCCTATGGCACCCAGACCACCATTGGCACGCAGGAGCACCTCAAGAATCCCTCTATCACCAATATCAAGAACTACTTCAACCGCTACTATGTGCCCAACAACGTGGCCATCTGTATGGCGGGAGACTTCGACCCCGATGAGGTCATCGCCATCATAGACAAATATTTCGGTTCGTGGAAACGGAACGAGAACCTCTCCATACCGCAGTTCGCACCCCTCAAGCCCATCACTTCGCCCCAGGACACCACCATCGTGGGCAAGGAGGCCGAATACCTGATGATGGGATGGAGGTTCGGTAGAGCCAACAGCGGGCAGATAGACACCCTCAACATCATCGGCAGCATCCTTGCCAACGGCAAGTGCGGACTTTTCGAAGTGGACCTCGAGCAGAAGATGAAACTGATGTCTGCCGGCGCCTTCGCCGACGAGATGAGCGACTACTCGCCCTTCGTGCTCTATGGCTACCCCAAGGACAACCAAAGCCTCGACGAGGTGCGCAAACTGCTCCTCGAGGAGATGGCCAAACTCAAGAGAGGGGAGTTTGACGACAAACTCATCCCCGCCGTTGTCAACAATGCCAAACTCAGTTTCTTCCGCTCGCTGCAGAACAACCGAAACAGGGCAAGTATGATGGTTAACGCCTTCATCAACGAGCAGAAGTGGGAGGACGTGGCCAACTACATCGAGCACATCTCGAAAATCACCAAGAAAGACGTCGTGGACTTCGCCAACAGATATTTCGCTGACAACTACGTATGCGTGTACAAACGCATCGGCACCGACACCACGCAGGTGAAAATCGAAAAACCTGAAATCACCGCCATTCCCACCAACAGGGATTTCTCCAGCCAGTTCCTCAACGACATCAAGAACTCGTATGTCAAACCCATCCAACCCAGGTTCCTCGACTTCGAGAAGGACCTCGTCGTGGGCAAGACCAAGCGGGGGCTGCCGCTGCTCTACAAGCACAACGAGGAAGACGGGCTCTTCACCCTCGCTTTCAGGTATCGCCTTGGCAATGAAAACAACAAGGACTACGATTACGGCCCCTCATACATGGACTACATTGGCACTGACAAGAAGAGCGTGGGAGAGGTGAAGCAAGCCTTCTACGAACTCGCCTGCGATTACAATATCAGTGTGGGCAGCTATATCACCACCATCTCCCTCACCGGACTGAGTGAGAAGATGCCGGAGGCCCTGGCATTGCTTGAAGACCTCTTGCAGAACGCCAAGGCCGACAAGGAGTCATGGGCAGAGTATGTCAGCCTGCTGGCCAAGAGCCGTGAGGACAGCAAGAAGAACCAAAGTGCCAACTTCAGCGCCCTCCGCAACTACGTGGCCTACGGCACTTACAATCCACAACTCAACATGCGTAGCATCGAGGAACTCAACGCCGCCGACCCGCAGCATTTCCTCGACCTCATCTCCAACCTGAAGAACATGGAGCACACCGTGATGTATTACGGCCCCATGAGCCAGAAGGACCTTGACAAGACCGTGTCGAAGTTGCACAAGACCAACAAGAAACTCGCATCCATCATGCCGGGCAAGGAATACACTGAGCAGCCTACGCCATCCAATGAGGTGTTCATCGCCCCTTACGAGGCCAAGAACATCTACATGATCCAATATCATAATGAGGGGAAGCCGTTCAGCCTTGAAGAAGTCCCCGTGAAGATGATGTTCAACGAGTATTTCGGCGGTGGGATGAATACCATCGTTTTCCAGGAGTTGCGTGAGAGTCGCGGACTGGCCTACAGCGCCAGCGCACAGTATGTCACGATACCCCGCATCAACCATCCTGAGACTTACCTCACCTACATCGTCTCACAGAACGACAAGATGATGGACTGCATCAAGGTGTTCAACAGCATCCTCGACACCATCCCCCAGAGCCAGTCGGCCTTCGACATCGCCAAGCAGAGTGTGACAAAGAGCCTTCAGACATCACGCACCACCAAGTTCGCCGTGCTCAACGCTTACTACAACGCCAAATTGCGCGGTTTCGATTTCGACCTCAACGAGCGGGTGTACAAGGCATTGCCGAGCCTCTCCTTGCAAGACGTGGTGAACTTCGAACAGAAGAACATGGTGGGCAAACCCTACAAATACATCATCCTCGGCGATGAGAAGGAACTCGACATGGAGGCGCTGGAGAAGATAGGACCCATCCATCGCCTCACCACTGAAGACATTTTCGGATATTAGAAACATAACCTTAAACACAACCAACGCATTATGGCAAAGACACCAGATTTCAAGTACGCCCCGATGTTCCAACTGGGCGAAGACAAGACCGAGTACCGCCTGCTGACAACCGAAGGCGTCAGCGTAGGCGACTTTGAAGGACACCCCATGCTGAAGGTAAGCAAGGAGGCACTCACCCTGCTCGCCCAACAGGCGTTCCACGACGTGGAATTCATGCTCCGCAGGGAGCACAACTTACAGGTGGCCGCCGTCCTCAACGACCCTGAGGCCAGCGAGAACGACAAGTATGTGGCCTTGCAGTTCCTGCGCAACGCAGAGGTGGCATGCAAAGGCATCCTGCCTTTCTGCCAGGACACCGGCACCGCCATCATCCATGGCGAGAAAGGTCAACAGGTATGGACGGGATTCGAGGACGAAGAGGCCCTCAGCCTCGGCGTTTACAACACCTTCACCGAGGACAACCTGCGTTATTCACAGAATGCGGCTCTCAACATGTATGACGAGGTGAACACCCGCTGCAACCTTCCCGCACAGATAGACATCGAGGCTGTGGAAGGCATGGAATACCGCTTCGTAATGGTTGCCAAGGGTGGCGGTTCAGCCAACAAGACCTATTTCTATCCCATGACGAAGGCCACCATCCAGAACGAGGGTACGCTGCTGCCCTTCCTCGTGGAGAAGATGAAGTCGCTGGGTACGGCTGCCTGCCCGCCCTACCACATCGCGTTCGTCATCGGAGGCACTTCTGCCGAGAAGAACCTGCTCACGGTGAAGCTTGCCAGCATCAAGTATTATGACAACCTGCCCACCACCGGCGACGAGACGGGAAGGGCGTTCCGAGACATCGACCTGGAGAACAAACTCTTGAAAGAAGCGCAGAAAATCGGTCTCGGAGCACAGTTTGGTGGCAAACACCTCGCCCACGACATCCGCGTGGTTCGTCTGCCGCGTCATGGTGCGTCGTGCCCCATCGGCATGGGCGTGTCGTGTTCCGCCGACCGCAACATCAAGGCGAAGATCAACACCGACGGTGTGTGGCTGGAGAAGATGGACAGCAACCCCACCGAACTCATCCCGGCTGAGTATTGCAAACCTGGAGAGGGAGCACAAGGCATCGTGATAGACCTTGACAAGGGCATCGACGCCGTCAGGGCGGAATTGACGAAATATCCCGTGAGCACACGTGTGAACCTGAAGGGCACCATCATCGTGGCGCGCGACATCGCACACGCCAAATTGAAGGCTCGTCTCGATGCAGGAGAGGAGATGCCGGCCTACTTCAAGGACCACCCCATCCTGTATGCCGGACCGGCGAAGACCCCGGAGGGCTATCCTTGTGGCTCGATGGGTCCCACCACGGCCAACCGCATGGACCCCTATGTCGACGAGTTCCAGGATCACGGTGCTTCGCTGGTGATGATTGCCAAGGGCAACCGTTCTCAGGTGGTCACCGACGCGTGCCAGAAGCACGGTGGCTTCTATCTGGGAAGCATCGGTGGCGTGGCCGCCATCCTCTCGCAGTCCAGCATCAAGTCCATCGAGTGCGTGGAATATCCCGAACTGGGTATGGAAGCCATCTGGAAGATTGTCGTGGAGGACTTCCCTGCTTTCATCCTCGTGGATGACAAGGGCAACGACTTCTTCAAGCAACTCAAGCCCTGGACTCCCTGCAAGGGATAATACGGCACCTCTTTTATGAAAAAAAGCGTGCGAGGCAATTTGTCCCGCACGCTTTTTTGTGTTTTTTTTTCGTTATCTCGTTATCACGTGATTTCGTTATAACGTTATTTCGTCATGTCTTCATTTCGTCATGGCGATTTTTCCATTCCATGTCGAAATGGCTGTTGCGAAGGAGCGCCAACTGTTCCTCCGAGGAGTATGGGAACCGCTTGTCGGGATAGAACTGCTGGATGTTGGAGAGGTCTTTGCGTGCGCCCTCCATAAGGAAATTGCGGAAGGTGTCGAGCAGGTCGAGTTGGGAGAGCGTGGCGTTTCTCGTTTGTTGCTCGTAGAGCGTGCCGCTGACTCCCGCGTTGCCTGTTTTCCCTTGCAGGGCGCCGGTCACCCCTGAGATGTCCTCCATGAAATTGAGTTGTGTCTGAAGGAGTTCGTTGATGCCGATGTTCACGGCGTTGGCGGCCACTTGCTGGGGTAGGGCGGCTCCGTTGCGCGTGCGGACGGGTATGACACCGTTGAAGCGTGCCCATTCATCCGCCACATCGTCGATGGTGTATCCCTCGCAGAGGCTCTCCTCGGGGACGAGCAGCACGCCTTTCGCTGAGGACCGCATCACCCAATCGTAAAGGGTGATGAGCCTGTTGGTGTAGCGTTGCTGGTCGATGACGTCTTCCACGAAGGAATGAATCTCCCCGTCCACCAGCGGATAGCCCTTGAAGACATACGGGTGAGAACCATGGCGGTAGGGTGACTTCCCCTCTTTGATGACATCGCCGAAAGGCGAGAGGAAAAGGAATCGCCACTCCTCCGCCATCTGCCATCGCATCACGATGTCGGGGTTGGAGCGCCATTGCCCTGCCTCGTTTGCCGGTATCCACCATATGGTGCCTTCCGCCTTGTCATGACAGAGATAGCCAGGCTTGCGTTCCTTCCACCATAGTTCATATACACGGCAGAGATGCCTGTCGCAAGGGAGGAAGAAATCTGCAGGCACCGGTGTCGACATGCCGAAATCGGCTTGCATCGCCTGCACGCGCAACTTGTAGTCGTCGGCTTTGTAGATTTCTGCGAGTTGTGTGACATCCTCGGCCGAACGAGCGAATTCCGTGCAAAGGACGTCAAAGTGCAAGTCGTGGAGTTCGCCCACTATGGAGACACCCCATCCACGGCTGTCGCCCATCGCGGCATCGATGAAAAAATGGTCGGGAGGGACGTTGTCGGTCCAGCAGTCGCTGATGCCGTCGCGCATGCCGAAGGTCTTGCGTTGCACCACGAAACCTGAGATAAGGAATTCTTCCATTGCCCTGGCGTTCACTTCGTCGATAGCATTTGTCCTTCCCGCCTCTTTCAAGGCCTTCTCCATGATGGCGGCAGTCGTCTTGTCCTCGCCCAGAACCACAAGCGGCATGTTGTCCGAGCGGTATAGTCCGAGCACCTGTTTCACCAAGCGACGGATGAGATTGTTCTTCAAGGGTTCGCTGCCTTGGCTGCGGATGTAGCAGTCCTCACGCATCCATTGACCATCAATCCATAAGAGGTCGCTCCATTGGTCGCCGTAACAATATCTCTTGCATCGCTCACGATTCTTGCGGAACGTCGACATGGAGTCCCACATTCGTCTTGCCTCGTCGAGGAGGCTCATATCCTTGCGGTATTTTTTCATCATGCTTTTTTGCGGGCAAAGATAGCATGGTGCAACATTTTCCCTGTGTCATCTTGATATGAACAAGAAGAGGCACAAGTGCACCGACTGAAAACGACATGGTTCCGACTGGACATCCTGGGCTGCTTTTGCATGATGAACATTTTATACGTTTTTGCTCACTGAACACTCTGAACAATCTTGACGTTTTTTTTGATTTTTGCCACTTTTTCTTTGAGAAATGTTTTATTTTGTAAGTTTTTGAGATGCAAATGTTTTACTTTGTATCTTATGTGTTTACATTTATGTGAATTTAACAAATTTTATGAGTGATTTGTCGTTATTATCACTACTTTTGCCCAAAAGAGAACAAATAGGACGTTCTTTTACATAATTATTTACATTTTAATCGTTACAGCTTTGGTACATATAGGAGAATTGATCAAGCAGACCCTTAAGCAAAGGCGCAAATCGGTGGTGTGGTTTGCCGGCGAGTTATCTTGCAGCCGCACGAATGTCTACAAGATATTCTCGAAGAAGTCCATCGATTCAAATGATTTATTGAGGATTTCCCGAATCCTTGAATACGACTTTTTTGAGATTTACAGCAAAGAACTGAAAAATCAATAAATAAAGTTATGAATAAAATTTCAGGTGTTCTTTCAAGGATGCCTGTATTTTTGTGCCTAAAAAGTTGCATGTGAACTCTTTATTTCCTATCTTTGCATATTCCATATGGCGACAAGCGTCGTCTTTGCTATATTTGAAAATAAAAATTGATTGGAGATGCATTTAGTTGGAAAATCGTTGGCTTTCTTGGCGGTATTGTGTCTTTTGGCATGCAGTGCTGGCAAAACCCGTGTCAGCGAGGTGGAGTTTACCGATTCGCTGGCCTATGTGGATGGTAATCCCTATAGTGGCGAGTTGTGGAGTGACGACACCGCCTCCTATTGTCTGATGGCAAAGGATGGGAATATTGTCTCGTTGACGATGTATCATGATAATGGACAGGTGGCCTTGTCGATGCCTTCGGCCGATTCGCTGTTGTGTTTCGATGCCAAAGGAGAAAGCATTCCTTTCGACTCTTTTGTCGCTCGTTATGAAGCATTGGCCGACCAGGTGTCCCAGTTGGCTCGACGCTTGCCGGGCTGGAAAAACGAGGAGGAGCAGCCATGAAGAAGGCTTTCATCATCCTCGCCATCCTTTTTCTCGCTGCCGGTGGTGCAGGATACTATTATTACGACAAGGAGCAGAAGCGTATCGCTGAGGAACGTGCGGTTCGTGACTCCATCCGCCACGCTCGTGATGTGGAGAATGCCCGACTTGCTGCCATCGAGAAGGCGCATCGCGACTCTATCGCTGTTTTTGAGAAGACCCATTCCAAGGCTGCCATTACGGCGGCTGCTGAGGAACTGATCAAACAGGAGTTCTTGAGTGGTCGCAACCATGTTGGTGGCAAGAATTGGACAGAGCGTATGAACATCCTCAGGGAGCAATGTGAGAATGTGGTGGCATACAGCGAACAGGGTGCCGATTCTGTATTGAGATCATTCAATTTCAATGGTCTGATGGGCAAAGGTGTCCGTATGGAGTCAGACAGCATCACCCAGGTCTATTATATCTCTGCCGACTCTGCGTGGGTAGACGTGCATTTCAATATTGATGAATATGAAGAAGGGCAGGATGTGACGTTGAAACTACATTTCATCGACAACCGTTGGCTGATTGACGATTTCGTGTTCCGATACTCTGATGGCGAGTGGGTGTCTGAAGCAGGCGAGATGCGTTGGTTCATCGACTATTATGGCTTCGACAACGACGATGGTGAGCAACAGCCGCCAGTAAATACTGAGAAAAAGGCCACTCTGCTCAATACGGATAAGAAGCCCAGTGCCGCTAATCCGGATAAGAAACCTAATTCAGACAAGAAGCCCAGTCCCGCCAATCCGGATAAGAAACCTAATTCAGACAAGAAACCCAGTCCCGCCAATCCGGATAAGAAACCTAATTCAGACAAGAAACCCAGTTCCTCCAGTCAGGACAAGAAACCTAATTCGGATAAGAAACCCAGTTCCTCCAGTCCGGATAAGAAACCTAATTCGGATAAGAAACCAAATCCGGAGAAGAAGAAATAGGGTGTGGGTTAAAAGAATAAGGGTGTGCCATGTGAATAGGCACACCCTCTACTATTTCATTGATTGCAACATCGGGAAAAACAGACTTTTCCCTTCTGTATCATTCGTTCTTGACGACAATCACTTCGGCTGGTCTTAGAAGTTTTCCGTTGCGGATGAAACCTTCTTTCACAATGCTGGCTATTGTGCCGTCCTCTTTCTCGCTATCTGCCACCGAACCTTTGATTTGTCCTTTCGCAGGGTCAAAGACCCCGTTGTAGAATTCCACCTTTTTCACTCCGTGGCTTTCCAGCACCTCGAGGAGTTTTGTCTTTGCGGTGAGAATCCTGGCAATGGCGCTTGTAGAGATTTTGCTCTGGTCGAGCCCTCTCTCGTGGATGGTGGCTTCCGCCCACTCGAAGGCTTCAAGAACTTGGATGAAATCTTTGCAGATATCGCTGATATGATTGTCGTTGGATTTCTCTTGTGTTGAAATCCATGTGTCAAGTCTGATGTTCTCTTCGTGGAGTTTTTTGACTTCCTCCCTTAGTTCGTCGAATTTGCTCATGTCCTATGGTTGTTTTATTTGACGAGAAGTTCTTCGTTGATGTCGATGATGTTTTTGGTGGTCTTGCCATTCATCTTTGCCAGTTCCTCTGCATTGACTTTTCCGTTGTAAAGTTTTTTGCAAATGCCGTTCCACGTGTCGCCTTTCTTCACCACATAGTATTTCTTGCCGTTTTTCACGGTCACAAGGTTGGAGGGAGCGGTGATTTCATCAGTGGATGTCTCAGACTTTTCACTTGCTTCGGCTTGTGGTTCTTGACTTTTCTGCTCAGCCTGCACCTTGCTTTCTTCCGTCTTCACGTTGTCGCTTTTGTTGTCAGCGGCTTTCATGGTCACTGCCTTGCCTTCGCCTTGAATTTGCTCGTTGAGCGCGGCGATGGAGTCTTCCAACTGGCTAAGTTTTTCCTTGTCGACAGTCGGCGTGGAACCTTTGGTGAAATATAGGATGGCGAACAAGAGCGTGGTGATCATGGCTGCTAAAGCAAGCGGTTTCCAAATGGTTTTCTTTGACTTGCTGTCTTGCTCGATGGCATCAATGATGCGGAAGGCTTTCAAGTCGCTCCCACAACTCTGACACCTGACGTCCCCTTTGCGATAGTCGGGTATGTCTTTTCGCCCACAAATGGGGCATTGCGTACTGTCTGTCATATTTTTTCTATTAATTAACAGGCTTGTTTTCAGCCTCTTTCCAAAATCGTGCCAAAATTACAAAAAAACGAGCGAAAAGCCAAATTTTTTTTTGCTTTTCCGAGTGAAAGTAACTTCTACAATGCCAAAAAAACGAAAAAACGAGCGAAAAGCCAAAATTTTTTTTGCTTTTTCGAGTGAAAGTAACTTATGCAATGTCAAAATTACGAAAAAAAACGGGCGAAAAACTATTTTTTATGACTTTTCCGAGTGAAAAGTCCCACGAGGTCTTAGAGACGGGTTTTGTGCCCGCCCTGATGTCATATTTTTTGCTTTTCCGAGTGAAAAGTTTCTCACGGAATAATCAGAAAAAAATAAAGCAATGCTTTTGCACTGCTTATGCATATGAAGGACGCTTGCCTACTGGTTCGCGTCCACATTCTATTCTCCTTTTCAGCCTCGTTATGGGATTGGTATATCACCAATAACCTTCGCTGTTGAATTTGTTTGAATTGAAAATAGGGTCTTGTTGACTGTCTCCCCTTGTAGGAAGTCCATCATACATCACCATATCGTCAGAAGAAGCAAACGACTCTTGAAGGATGCTTCTTTCCAACAACATGCTCTCTATTTCTGTGACAGGTCTTTGATATTTTTTCATATAGAGAAAGTGTGTAATGCACAACAGCTTGAATGAATGGGTGGTGATGCTCCTGCAGCAAGATGAGGAATCACGCTGGCTTGACTCAATGCTTTTATGCTAATAAATGGTACCTTTTTTTTAAATTCGTTGCAAAAATAGCAATTTGCGTTTGAATACACAAATTTTTTCAGCTGATTTTTACCTTTCTTGTAGAAATATTGTATAAAATACCCTTATTAAAGTGATTTTTGCACTCTTCTTTTGGTGGTTTGATGTTTTTTGCAAGCGATGACGTCGATAAAGGTGTTGATTTATTCTTTCCCTTCTCCTTTCCTCATGCATTTGTATCCTGACCCATCGAAGCAGTGCGTGCACACCTTGCATTTGGGCAGGCCGATGGCTTGCAGGAGGTTCTCGATTTTGTTGAACTTGAGCGATGTGATGCCTAATCTCTTGCACATCTCGTCCACCATCCTTTGGTATTCAGGTGAGTCGGTTGTGGCGTATAGGTCAAGGTTCTTGTCGGCTTCCCCTTCGAAGTCTTGTATGATGCGCCTGGAAATCAGTTCCATGTCGCTCTTGGAGTTCGAGAAATTGATGAAGGGGCATCCGTAGACGAGAGGTGGGCACGAGATTCTGGCGTGCACCTCTTTTGCACCATATTCGAAGAAGGTGCGCACGTTGTCTCTGAGTTGTGTCCCCCTGACGATGGAGTCGTCGCAGAAGACCACACGCTTTCCAGTGAGGATGGCCCTGTTGGGTATGAGTTTCATCTTGGCCACCAATCTTCTTCTGGTTTGGTTTTCCGGGGTGAAACTTCTTGGCCATGTGGGTGTGTATTTGAGGACGGCTCTTTTGTAGGGTATTCCATGGCCGTGAGCGTACCCCAAGGCCATTCCCACCCCCGAGTCGGGGACGCCGCATACGATGTCTGCCTCGGTGTCGTCTTCCTTTCCCATGATGTAGCCGTTACGCTCCCTCATGTCTTCCACGTTGACGCCGTTATAAGTGCTGGCAGGGAAACCGTAGTAGACCCATAGGAAGGCGCATATCTGCTCGGTGTCTCCCGGTTGTTGGAGCACCTCCATGGCGTCGGGTTGGAGTTTGACGATTTCCCCCGGTCCAAGGTGGTGTATGGTGTGGAAGTCCAGATTGGGGAAACAAGACGACTCGCTGGTGGCGGCATACGCGCCATCTTTCTTCCCGATGACGACGGGTGTCCTTCCGTAAAGGTCTCTTGCCGCTATAAGGCCGTCCTCTGTGAGGATGAGCATGGAGCAGGACCCTTCTATCTCTTTGAACACTTTGTTGATGCCGTCCACAAACGTCTCTCCCATGTTGATGATGAGGGCTACAAGTTCGGTGGGGTTGATTTTGTTGGCGGACTGCTCGCTGAAGTGCATTCGCTTGGCCAACAGTTTGTCTGCTATCTCGCGTTGGTTGTTGATTTTGGCTACCGTAGCGACGGCGAAGCGACCGAGGTGGGAGTTGACGATGATAGGTTGCGGGTCGGTGTCGCTGATGACGCCGATGCCCACATTTCCATGAAACTGCTCAAGTTCGTCTTCGAATTTCGACCTGAAGTAGTCCCGTTCCAAACTGTGAATGGCTCGTGAAAATCCCTTTATAGGGTCGAAAATGGCCATACCGGCACGTTTTGTGCCCATGTGTGAGTTGTAGTCGGTGCCATAGAACACGTCGTTGACGCAGTCGCTGGTGGAAATGGTTCCGAAAAAGCCTCCCATTGTCTGAAATTATTCTTTATTCCTTAAAAATCCCAATACTGGGTGCAAAGGTAGTGCAAGCCGAATACAATACAAAACAAAAATGCATTTTTTTTGTTTTTAATGTTGAGGCGACGCCTACGTTCGCCCGAAGGGCAGAGTAGTGCAAGCCGAATACAATACAAAACAAAAATGCAATTTTTTTGTTTTTAATGTTAAGGCGACGCCTACGTTCGCCCGAAGGGCAGAGTAGTGCAAGCCGAATACAATACAAAACAAAAATGCAATTTTTTTGTGTTTAATGTTGAGGCGACGCCTACGTTCGCCCGAAGGGCAGAGTAGTGCAAGCCGAACTGGTCGCCAAGGATGTTCTGCCGGATTTGTAATCCGGCAGCATAGAAAAGGATTTGTAATCCGATAAAAGCTTGGTTGCCAATGTATTGCAAAGCTTTATTCGGATTGCAAATCCTTATAATATTTTTAGGCGGATTGCAATTTACTTCCGCTCCGCACGTTGTCCTACGGTTCCCCTAAACATTCTTGCTTGTAGTCTGCCGAGCGTGAGCAACTTGGGCCGTAGGCCAATCTTCAATTTTCAATTTTCAATCTTCAATCTTCAATCTTCCCCGTCTCTTATTTCCATCACTTCAGAGAGTAGGAATGCTCTTCTGCAGTCGAGGCACGCCACGTTTTTGTTGATGGTGGGTCCGTCCCTGTGCTGCGTGTGTCCGAAGATTTGGTATCCCTCCTTGATGGGAGGAGCATCGTTCACCTCTTTGAAGTCTGCCCAAAGAATGCCACCTGCTCGTGCAAATCCTCCTCTCATGTAGCCCACGTCGGATATGACTCTTATGCCGTCGTTGTCTTTCTGCAGTTGGTTGAGGTTTTCGGCGTTGAGTTCCCCCACCTTATTCTTGTTTCCTTCGTACCACACGGACGACACACCGGCATGTGTGAACAGGCAGTGCGTGTCCTCGTAGTCAGCCTCGTATGCGAGTTGGAAGAGATCGTCGTTGTCATTGAAGAGAGGTCCCAATTGGTCTTGCCAATAGTAGTCGTATCTTGTCCCCATTGCCAACCGGCTGAACAAGTCCGATTTGTAGTGCATGTCGTGGTTTCCAAGGAGCAATGTGGTGGTTTCCTTGTTTTCCCTTGCATAAGCGATGATATCCACGAGTTCTTGATAGGCTCCATCGGGGTGGATTCCTTCCTGTGGGTATGGGTCCACATAATCGCCAAGGAAGATGACGTGTTTGTATTGTTTCTCTTCCAGCGCTTTCCGCCAGAACTTTCTTCCGTGCACATCAGGTATGATGAGCAGGTCTTCTTGTTTGTTGTATCTCATGATGGTTGTTGTATGTGAAAGGTTTTTCCCTCAATGTGCAAACTTACTAAAAAAATGTGTTTTTTTCGTCGAAAAAGTGTCTTTTTCCGATTGAAATGCTTATTTTTGAAGCATCAATTGTTTTTAACCTTTAAACTAAGAGATTATGAGTGATTTTGATGACATTTTGAAGAAAATGAGAGAGGCGGTTGACGGCATGGCCGACGACGCCCGTCAGAAGTATGAGGATTTAAAAGAATATCTTGATTCACACGACAGCGAAGAAATCAAGGCCAAGCTACGCAAGAGGGTGGACGAGATGGTGGATGATGCCAAGGAAAGCGTTGATAACCTTCGTGAGGAAGCCTCAAAGATTGATGTGAAGGAGAAGGTCGAGCAGGTGCGTGAAGCCGTCGGCTCCGGTATAGAGAAGGCCAAGTCGGAAGCAGCCGAACTGAAGGCGCAGTATGAGGATGGCCGTCTTCGCGACAAGGTGGAAGAGGTGCGCGAGGATTTGCAAAAGGGAGCCAGCCAGGCGATGGAGCAGTTGAGCGAAGGCTTTGAGGTGGTGCAGAAGCAATGGGATGAGCTTCGCAAGCGTCTTGGCATCTGACCCGTTGATTTTCAGTCAGGTAGGGAGGCTTCAAGGAAGGTGTCCCGGCGTTAACGGTACCTTTCTCGTCGTCTCCCTTTCCTGACCTCTTTTACCTGAAAATCTATCTACCTTTCGCTTAAGCGATTTTTTTGGTCACATATTGTTTGTCGACCACGATGGGCTTTTTCTTGAGGTCGAACATGGCGTCGTTGAGCACCTTGAAGAGGGTGGACTTGAGCCCTCGCACCCCGAGTTTCCTTTCGTAAGCATAACTTGCAATGGCGTCTGCTCCGTCAGTGGTCATGGTGAGTTCGATGTCGCGTTTGCTGAAGTAGTTTTGGAAATCCTTCAGCGGCGACTCCTTTGAGTCGGTGAGGATTTGCACCATTATTTCCTGTGTCATGCTGTTGACATAGGCGTATTGTGCGATGCGTCCAGTGAGTTCGTCTCGGCTGAAGTATTGTGCGAAATCGCTGTCTGTCAAGTATTTGTGGTAGTCGTCGGCAGGGTCGTTTCTCTTTGACTGGTTGCCGAATCCCATTCCGTTCCAGTTGAGTCTTTTTGCCACGATTTGCTCGATTCCTTTGAACACTCCAGAGAAGATGAAGAGCATGTTGCGCGTAGGGACGCGGATGATGTTGTTGTACCCATGCTCGAATGAGACGGAGTTGTTGTCGTCGATGATGTTGAGCAGTTCGTTGAGGATTCGTTCATTGAACTCTCCACCGTCGAAGAGTTTGTCGAACTCATCGAAGAGGATGACGGCGTCTTCTATTTCTTCTGCGTCGTTTACCTCGCTGTAAAGCTGGTCGAACACGTCAGTGATTCTTGGCCCTCGAATGCCCTCCTGGACAAGGCTGTTGCAGTTGACCACTCCGAATTTGAAATTGAGGAGTTTTGCGAGGATTTGTGGCCCGTAGGTCTTTCCTACGCCGGAGGGTCCGTAAGCGAGGAGGTTGCACTTGGGGAAGACGGTGCTTGTATGCTTGTTCCTCATATAGTGGAGGTAGAAGCAAAGCGCGAGTTTCTGCGAGTACTCTGGTTGTCCGATGAGGTAGTTGTTGAGCATGTTGGAGATACCCCTTGGCGTGATGAGGTCTTCAGCCACGTCCGAGAGTGCGATGTTGGTTCCTTCGACGATGGATCTGACATCCTCGAGCGTGATGGGTGCCACAAACTCATTCCAATTGTTGACGTATTCTTTCACGAGGTCTTCGATGCCGTCCGACATGTTCTCGCTCTTGGATTCGACGATGAACTCTTTCCTACGTTTTTTGAGTCTCTCAATCCAACTCTCTTTATCCCTGATGCTGAGTTCGGGCAGAGAGCAGAGTGTTCGGAGCGTGATTTTGAAGTCGAGAGTAGGGGTGATGAGAAGCAGGTGCTTGATTTTCTCATCAAGACTTATCGAGTAGGGGGTCTGAACCCTTGTGATAATGTTCTTTTTCGTTCTTGGCATATATGAACCGTTTAAAATTGTTTTGATAACAACGTATGAATGCGAGAAGAAGGCTTTATGGGGCCTTGGGTGCTGTGGCATCCTTTTCAGGTTGCCTTTTTGGTTCGATATGGCTAAGTTATATATAAGGAAGTTCCAGCGGAACAAGCGTGAGAGTCGTTGGCGGTATTATCCGCCATCGTGTTTTCTTGGATATGCGTTTAGGGACTTTTCCCTTCCTTTGCGAGAAGTCTTGCTCGATTTCCTATCGGTGTCGTGTGTCAGTATTTCAAGGAGCGCTGCTTTGCCGTAGGGGCGGCGAATTTGGGCCGCAGGCGTTTCTTGCCTGTTGCCAGAGAGGGGGAAATTTATTAGGTTATTCGATTTAGACCAACGCCTTTTTCAAGGCTCAAAAATACGCTACAGAGACAATAAGTTCTTTCTTTCCAATCTTTCCCGTTTTGTAACGGCGAAATCTCAGCAAAGATAGAAAAAGTTTTTTTAACTTCCAAATGGTTGGGAAGATTTATTGCCAATTTAACATTTAAAAAAGGATTTTGGGCGTAAAATGCGTAAAATTAACATTTGTTGACGATTCAAGGGCGCAAGGTGACAGTTCAACGAATATCATTAAAAACCATGTTGCACCTCTATTGCAAACCTTCCCCCGAAGTCGTAGGGGTGGATCTTGTGCCCGCCCGATAATCATATTGTCATCCCGAATTAGAGAATTAGAGAATTGGAGATTTTTTTCCGCCCGAAGTGCCTCCCGAAATGGTATCCGATGTCGCTACGATTGTCAAATGTGTTGAATTCTGATTCTCCGCTTCCGTGGTAGACTACAAGCGGTTCTCCGTTTTTATCTATTATTTTAGAAGAATCTTTTGCAGTTACAAATTCCATTATTACCTTTGCAATCGCTCCTGGATGATGAGGTGACGCAGTTTCACTGCCACGGACCTGGTTAGATACAACATCGTCAAGGAGTTTTTTGTTGCAAAAACCTCATGGACATACAATCTATTGTTTTCTTTGTTAGAAGAGGTGCTGCATAAAAATAGCGGTGGTCTGGCATGCCAGACCACCGATGACTATTATATGAGGCTCAGGAGAGACTATTGCTTAGATGCCGGCGAGGTCGCGTCCTTCGAAGGCAGCCTTCTTTGCTTCTTTGAGGCCCTGCTCGTTGAGGGAGAAGTCTTTTTCTGTGCCGTTGACGTTCACCTTGATGCTCTTTCCGTCGTCATTGAAGCGGAAGAGTTCTTTGGCGGCACCGTTTTGGCTGATCCACCAGCTGTTGTCTTTCTTGTTATAGGTGAGTTTGGTGACATCACCGTTGGGTGATAAGATTTTGTATCCGTTCTTATAGGTTTTCACGGTGTATAGTTTCCCGTCTTGACCCATCACTTGCTGTGTATTGGCAGCGATGGGGTTCTCCCCGGTCCAGAATTCGATGGTGTTGAGTACAAGTTCGTCGATGATGAGTGAAATGCCTCCTGCGAAAGGCATGAGGAAGAAGCCTACGATGGCGTTGACATACTTATTGCTGGTCATGGTCCTTTGCCATTCTTGATACTGGTTGAAGAGGCTGAAGGAGCCGATGCATGAACTGAATAGGAAGCTTCCAGCAAGGATAGCAACCACCACTTGCAATTTGATTTTTTTCATTTCTTTTGTTTTTTTATGTTGATAATTGATGTTAGGTTGTTCATAATGTTTTAGGCACGAGGCCTTCGATGTATTTGCATAGGATTCCGATGCCTTTGAGGTTTTCTCCTCCTTGGGGAATGATGAGGTCGGCATATTTCTTGGTAGGTTCGATAAACTGCTCGTGCATGGGTTTGAGCACGTTGAGGTATCTTTCGAGCACCATGTCTACCGTTCTTCCCCTTTCCACCACGTCGCGCTGTATGTTTCTAATAAGTCGTTCGTCGCTGTCGGTGTCGACGAAGATTTTGAGGTCCATGAGGTCGCGGAGTTTTTTGTTGATGAGCGTCATGATGCCCTCAATGATGATGACCGGTTTGGGTTCCACGTGCACAGTTTCCTTCAAACGGTTGCAGAGGATGTAGGAGTAGGTGGGTTGCTCGATGGCCTGTCCGTCTCTGAGCATGTTGATTTGCTTGTGGAGCAATTTCCAGTCGAAAGCGTCGGGGTGGTCGAAGTTGATGTTGTGTCTTTCCTCTTCCGTCATGTGCGAGGTGTCGTTGTAATAGGAGTCCAGTGGCACGACGGCCACATAGTGTGGTGGCAGTGCGTTGGCTATTTTTTTCACGACAGTGGTCTTTCCCGACCCTGTTCCTCCTGCGATGCCGATGATTGTCATTGTTTTTGTGGTTTTGATGTTTTTTTATAGGAAATTCTTGGAGATGATGGGAGGCTATGGGAGACTCCTGTTCACTCCAAGAGTTTGAAGAGTTGCATGTAACATTCCGCTTTCTTTTCCAGAGACAAGGGATAAGCCCTGCTGCTGCTGGGCATCCTGTAGAGGCGCATCTCCTTTTCGTCGAAGTGGAAACTGGTATAGGCACCTACTTTAGGAGAGGTGATGTTGAAATGCGCCGTGAGGATGTCCGTCGCCTTTTGTCCCGTGGTCACCACGGTGTGGCAGAGGGGGGCGTTTTTGAGCAGTGCGTCGATGTCAGTAGGTTGCACCACCTCCAGGTCTTTGTCCGACGCGGTGTTGCGTGTTCGTCTCACCTTCACGGCCGTATCATAAAGTCCGATGCCTTTTTCAGTGAGCATCGTCTTGATGTCGTCCAGTCTGAAGGTGCGCCTCTCCACATCCACATACCAATCTTTGTCGCTATGCAGGCAGATTCCGAAGATGCGCCACATGTCGTTGATGTAGTTGGGGTAGAAGAAGTCCATCGCCCATCGATGCCTTGCTGGAGGGAAACTCCCCAGCATCACCATTCTCGTTCCTTCGGGAAGGAATGGCTGCCAGGGATGATTCTCTACAGGATTTTCCACCTTTTATATATTATATGGCGACCCTTTCCTGTTTTTATTTTTTCTCTTTGATGAGATAAACGATGGTGGGGAGGTGGTCTGAGTATCCATCGAGCCACACGCCGCTTGCCGTGGTGCGCTTGGGCGAACCTTTGTATTTCCCCTCGTTTTGGAGGAGGTAGTCACGGCGTTGGATTTGGCACTGGTAGTAGGTGAGTTCCCTGTAGTCCTTCTTATCCTTCTTGTCCACGAGGTTGTGCGACATCACGATTTGGTCGAAGAGGTTCCAACTGCCGTCGTAAGCCAGTGTACCCGTTCCGCTGTCGAGGATTTTCCACCAGGGGTTGAACATATCTCCCTTTTTCACATCCTCCAGTTTTGGCTTTGCGCCCAGTTCCTTGGCCATGCTGGCGTTCTGCGGGTCGTCGTTCATGTCACCCATGACGATGACCTTCATTTTGTGGTCCGCGTGCATGATGGAATCCTTGATGACCCTCACTTGTCTTCCTGCCGACTCGCGGTAGAAAGAGCCGGAGAAACGGCTTGGCCAGTGGCATACGATGATGGTGAGAGGCTCGTCGGCCAGGATGCCCGATACCTCGAGGAATCCACGAGTGTAATAGGCGCTGTCCTGTTCCAATTCCTGGACGTAGGGGTGCAGCACAACATCTCTCACGGTGAAGAGTTGCGGGTTGTAGAGCAATGCGCAGTCCACGCCCCTTCGGTCCGGTCCTTCGATGTGGGCGAACTTGAATCCTCTTTGTTTCAGTTCGGGTTGTGCCACGAGGTCGGAGAGGGCATTGGCGTTCTCCACCTCCGACACGCCGATGACAGCGCATCCGATGGGCAACTTGTCTGTCCCCATGTCGGCGAGTGCATAAGCCATGTTATGGAGCTTGCGCTCGTATTTCAGTTTGTTCCACTTGTTGGCTCCGTCAGGCAAGTATTCGTAATCGTTCTTGCCCACGTCATGGCAAGTGTCGAAAAGGTTCTCCAGGTTGTAGAAACCTATACCATACACATTGAAACTACGCTGCGCCGACGCAGGAATAGCGAGGGTGAGAAGCACGGCGAATGTCAGCAAATGTCTTTTCATATAGCTTTGATTTTAGTTAGCAGTCATATAGTAATGAAATTGTGTGGGCGCAAAGCCCTTTTATTTTGCAAATATCGGAAAAAATTTCGATAAAAAAATAGTTTTGCCAAAAAAATAAATGTCCAAATCTTTTTTTTTTAATAAAATTTTATTTACTTTGCAACCAAACAACGTTAACTAACTATTATTGTCTATGCGAAAAATGCTGAAAATAGCAGTGTTTGCACTCTGCTACACCCCTCTTGCCTTTGGTCAGGAGTTAGACTCACTGGAGCAGACCGGTACGTTGGACGAGTCGGCCTTCACTTTCACGGAGGCTCAACTCGGCGAGGATGACGACATGTCTCAAAACGTGACCATCCTCACCAGCAACACCAACGTATACGCCAGTGAGCAAGGCTACACCTTCTCTCCCACGCGTTTCAGATATCGTGCGTTGAGCCAGAAGTACAATGACGTCTATGTAAACGGAGCATTGATGAACGACCTTGAGTCGGGCCAGTTCAGATTCTCCAACGTAGGTGGCATCAACTATGTCACCCGCAATCTCGATGCTTCGCTACCCTTCGAGGAGAGCAATTTCTCCATGTCGAACATAGGTGGTAGCAACAACTACAATTTCCGCGCCAGCCAGGTGGCCGCCGGCAGTCGATTGACCCTTAGCGGCGCCAACCGCAACTACACGGCTCGCGCCGCCTACACCTTCGGCACCGGCATCACCAACTCCGGCTGGGCTTTCGCCGGCCTGGTGTGCTACCGCTGGGCCAATCCCGGTTATGTGGAGGGTACGTTCTACAACTCCCTCTCTTATTATTTCGGTGTACAGAAGTTGATGGGCGCCCACTCCCTCTCCCTCTCCACCTGGGGCAACCCGACGGAGCGTGCGTCACAGGGAGCCGGCACTGACGAGAGTTACTGGATTGCCAACAACAGGCAATACAACCCCTATTGGGGATATCAGAACGGCAAGGTGCGCAACTCCCGTGTCATCAACGACTTCGCTCCAAGCGCCGTGCTGACATGGGACTGGGACATCAACCGTTCGACCAGGCTCACCACCACGCTTCATGGCAAATATTCCATGTACAAGAGCACCCGTCTGAACTACAACAACGCCGACAACCCACAGCCCGACTATTGGAAGAACCTCCCCAGCAGTTATTATGATGTGTGGGACGTGGACGACACCAACAACCGCACCGACCAGGGTTACCGCGACTTCATGGAAGCCTACAACTTCTTGAAGGACAACAAGGCAGCCCGCCAGATCGACTGGGACCGCCTGTATGCCGCCAACCGCAATGCGATGGCCATGGGTGGCGATGCCATGTACTTCGTTGAGGCCAGGCACAACGACAACCTCTATCTCACCCTCGCCTCAAGGTTGCACAAACAGCTCACCAACAAGTCCTACTTCAACATGGGATTCTCCCTGGGCAGCAACACCGGCAGCCATTACAAGACGATGGACGACCTCCTTGGCGCCAAGGCATATCACAACATCAACACCTACGCTTTGGGCAACTATGCCTCCAACAGCAACGCCGTGCAGTATGACCTCAACCATCCCAACCAGGTGATTGGTGAGGACGACACCTTCGGATACGACTACGACCTCATCGCCCGCAGGGGCCAGGTCTGGGGCAACTACGTAGAGAATTTCGGAGCACTCCACTACAGCGTTTCCGGCAAGTTGGGCTACGATGACATGCAGCGCGACGGCAAGATGCGCAACGGTATGTTCGCCGACTATTCCTATGGCAAGAGCAAGACTGCCAAGTTTGTCAGCGGCGGTGGCAAGTTCAACTCGACCCTCAACATGGGCGGCGGCAACACCCTCATGTTCGGCATCGGATACGAGCACAGGGCTCCGCAAATCACCACGGCATTCGTCTCACCCGAGATGAACAACGACTTCGTGACCAACCTGCGCAACGAGCGTATCTTCAGCAGCGAAATCGGATACCAGTTCCTCAACTCGCGTTTCCACATCAATGTGAACGCCTACTACAACTACATGAGCAACGTGACGGAGTGGCAGAACTTCTACTTCGACGACATCAACTCCTTCTCCTATGTCTCCATGACAGGCATCCGCAAGAAATATTATGGCGTGGAAGCAGGTGTGGACTACAAGATCAGTTCTGCTTTCAAGATCAGGGCCATCGGAACCATCTCAGATGCGAAGAACGCCAACAACGCCAAGGTGAGGTACCTGAACTCCACCAAGGCCATCTACGTGGACGACATCGTGATGAACAAGGGGATGCGCGAGGCCAGCACGCCGCTCACCGCTGCAAGCCTTATCCTTTCCTATAGTTCCAGTGGATGGTTCATCGACCTGAAAGGCAACTACTACGACCGCATCTACTTGAGTTACTCGCCCAGCTACCGTTATCAAAGCACGCTCACCACGATGGGCAATGTCAACAACGACGGCACCTACGACGTTCCCGACCAGGCAGAAGGCAAGGGTGGTTTCATGCTCGATGCATCCATCGGCAAGAACCTTCGCTTCAAGAAGGGCAGGCAACTCTCCATCAACCTGTCGCTGACCAACATCCTGAACAACATCGACATTTGCACCGGTGGCTATGAGCAAAGCCGTAGCGACTACACCGTGAAAGAGGAGAACGGCCAGACCCTGATGAACAACGTGAGAGCTTACAAGTTCTCGCTCAACCCGAAGAAATACTACGCATATGGCATCAACGGCATGCTCAACCTCACTTTCAGATTCTAAAACACCCAAAGATATGAAATACATCAGCAACATATTCCTGTTGGCAGTTTGCGCTTTACTGGCATCCTGCATGGCAGACAGCTACGACGACCCACAGACCCCGGCGGAAGAGGCATACGGCAACAAGGCCATCACCGAAACCAACTGCGTCACCATAGCACAACTCAAGTCGCTCTACAACACCACTATCGCCAACAGCGGCATGAAGGAGGTGACCGAAGACTTGCAGATCAAGGGCACGGTCATCGGCAACGACATCGAGGGAAACATCTACAACGAGGTCATCATCGATGATGGCACTGGAGCCTTCATCATCTGCATCGCCCAGGGCGGACTTTACGGATACCTTCCCGTGGGACAACAGATACTCATCGACCTGAAAGGACTCTACATCGGAGCATACGGCCAGCAAGGCGAGGTGGGCACACCTTACACCAGCAAGAGCGGTTCCACCTACGTGAGCCGCATGAGCCGCTTCCTCTGGGCCAACCACTACAAGCTCATCGGCTCTGCCAACCCATCGAGCGTTGTACCCGAGGAGTTCGTCATTGAAAAGATAACTGACGCTGATTACTTGGCGTCCCATTGTGGCAAACTGATGACACTGAGGGGCGTGGAGATTTCCGCCGCCAATGGCGAGAAGACTTTCGCTCCTGACGACGGCAGCGAGGCACTCACCGCCAACTGCGTCAATCGCACCTTCAAGGGCATCAGCAGCAGTCAATTGGTGTTGCGCACCAGCACCTTCGCCGACTTCGCCGGCAACGTGATGCCTACTGGCAAGGTGGATGTGACGGGCATCTTCACCCGCTTCCGCAACACATGGCAGATTCTCATGCGCACCGAGAGCGATATCCAACCGGCACAATGACCATTAACCTATCAATAGTCAAATAGAAACCAAAAAAATACAAAAGATATGAAAAAGCTTATTTATTCATTATTCATCTTGGCTACGACAGCCTTGACATTCTGCAGTTGCGAGGATGTGCCCGCACCTTTCGACTTCCCCTCACAGGGCGGCGGCACACCAACACCCACCATCGACCCCGCAGGAAGCGGCACACTGGAAGACCCTTACAACGTGGCAGCCGCCATCGCATACACACAGCAGTTGGAGCAGGGAGCAGAAAGCCCGATCGATATCTACATCAAGGGTAAGGTGGTGACTATAAAAGAGGAGTACACAGCACAGTATGGCAATGCACTCTTTACCATTTCTGATGATGGTACGGCCAAATCGATCTTCACTGTTTATCGTGCCCTTTATTTAGGTAATAAGAAGTGGAAGACTGGCGATACTCAAATTCAAGAAGGTGATGATGTCATCATTTGTGGAAAGGTGATCAACTACAATGGTACGTTGGAAACCCAGCAGAACAAAGCCTACCTTTACTCGCTCAACGGTGTGACTGCTGGAGGGACAACACCTTCCGGTGATGCGAAAGGTTCCGGTACTGTCGACGACCCATGGAACCCCGTTGCAGCCAACAACTATGTGAACGGCTTGCCTGCCGACCAAGAGAGCGACAAAGACTACTACATCAAGGGCAAGATTTCCAAGATTGCCAACAATGGCGAGTTCAATTCCAATTACGGCAACGCCTCGTTCTACATCTCCGAGGACGGCACCGAGGGCAACGACTTCTATTGCTATCGTGTGCTCTATCTTGGCAACAAGAAATGGACGGATAGCGACCCACAAATCAAGGTTGGCGACGAGGTCGTCATTTGCGGACGCTTGGTGAACTATAGGGGCAATACGGCAGAGACCGTTCAAGGCAAGAGTTACGTCTATTCGCACAACGGCAAGTCCGAAGGCGGTGGCGGTGGTGGCACTACTCCGGGTACTGCTTCGGGTGACGGCTCATTGTCCAATCCTTACAATGCTGTTGCTGCCAACAACCTCGCCAGCAGCCTGGCTGCCGACACTCCCTCTTCAGACAATTATTACATCAAGGGCAAGATTGCGAAGATAGCCAACAATGGCACGTTCAGCGCACAGTATGGCAACGCTTCCTTCTATATCTCCGACGATGGCAAGGATGAGAATACTTTCTATGTCTTCCGCACCCTTTACTTGGGCAACAAGAAATGGGAGGATGGCAACACCCAGATCAAGGTGGGCGACGAGGTCATCATTTATGGCAAACTGGTGAACTACAGGGGCAACACACCTGAGACCCAGCAAAACGAGAGCTATATCTACTCGCTCAACGGCAAGACCGAAGACACTGGCGGCGGTGGTGGCGGCGGTGAACAAACCGGCGCTGGCAGTTACGGCGATCCCTATAGCGTTGCTGCAGCCGTGGCCGCTGGTTCCGGCTCCGGCGTGTATGTGAAAGCCTACATCGTGGGTTACGTTTCGGGTCAGGTGCTGGCAGACGGTGCACACTTCACCTCAGACGGCTGTGATGTGAAGACCAACCTGCTCATCGCCGACTCGTCGTCGGAGACGAATGTAGCCAACTGCATCCCCGTGCAACTCCCCAACGGCGCCGTGCGCACAGGCCTCAACCTGCAGGACAACCCCGGCAACCTCGGCAAGCAAGTGCTCCTCTATGGCAACATCGAGAAATACTTCGGCACGACTGGTCTCAAGAGCGTGACCTACGCAGAGATTGGTGGGTCGGGCATAGGCACAAAGCCATGATGCCATCTTCCTTGTGATAAAAAGCCATCCCCTGCCGTGTTGAGCGGCAGGGGATGACTTTTTTACGGAGTAGGGAAGTGGCTGTGCCGCTACCTACGAAGAACGGAATGGCGCCTTTATAGTCAACGGCAAGAATTGCCCGGTGATGTCACCTCTTTTTCCCTTGGTAGGAGGCTTTGTGGGTCTCTACGTTTTTGAATGGCAAGAGGGCTTTGGGCGTATCGAAGTGGATGGGGTGCGCCGTTTCAGTGCTTCCGAGCCATGCGATGAAGCCGTCGACCCATTTCTGGCACGCCTCAGCCGTGGGGTGCATCTCGTCCTCTCTTGCCAGGCGCAGGTTGTAACTGTCGTAAAATCGGTCTTCACCCACGGTCTTCCTAAGCATGGGCACCACGCCCGGGTCTTCCGAAATGGTTTTCACTTCCACGGGACCCATCCACACGAAGGGGATGTCGCCGATGTCATCCATGATGGTCTTCACTGCTTGTGTGCGGGTGGGGATGTCACCACCAGCCAAGTCGTGTGTGCCGAGGCAGACGATGATGAAGGTGGGCTGCACCTTCTTGATGAGTTGCCGCAAGTCAGAGGAAAAAGCCCATTTCTTGGTGGTGGACTCCATCCAGATGGAGGTGAAGATGGTGTATCCCGTGGCCAAGGCATAGTTGTAAAGCCTTGGCCCTATCCCTTGCAGTTGGTCGTCGCCGATGACGAGGAGCCGGTGCTTCATAGAGGTGCTTTGGTCGAGTGAAATCTCCACGTTCTCCACCTCTTTCCCTTGTTGCACATCGTTGATGAGGCTGTCGAGGATGTCGTCGGTGTTGATTTGCGCCGTCATGGTGTTGGCGGCGAGCAAGAAGGCCATGGCGGCCAGGATTTTTCTTTTCATATCTTTTTTTGTTTTTTAGTCATACGTTCGTGTTGCCACAGTTCGATGCTGTTGATTACGTTTTGCCAAAGGATGTAACAGCCTGGCCCCACGGAAGATAGTGGATTGAGGTAGGTGTATGCTATCCAGATGGCGAAGTTGGTGTTCTTCTGTCCCAGGGCCTGTCCCGCCTCTTGTGTGCGGTTGAAGAAGTGACCGAGGTAACGTCCCACGGCGAATTGCACGAGGCAGAGCACGAGTCCCATTCCTGCGATGAGGCAGAGGAAGTGTGCCGATGTCTCGGCGTGCACGATGTTTTTCACCGTCGTTCCAGTGACGATGGCCAGGGAGAGCCCCCACATGTAGAAGGACAGGTCTTTCACGCTCACTATCCACCGATGGAGTGGATGGATGTAATGCTTGACGATGTAGGCCAGCGCCATCGGCACGACAAGCACGAGGCACACCTTGTATAAAATGAGGAAGAAGGCCTGCCAGAAGTCCATCCCCACGTCGGGGTCGATGAGTGGGAAGCATACCGGCACCATGAGGGCGGTGAGGAAGTTGGAAAGGAAAGTGTAGGATGTCATCTCCTCCAGGTTTCCACCCAGTTTGCTGGTCACCACTGCCGCCGCCGCGGCGCAAGGCCCTATGACACAGGTGAGTATCGACTCCATGAGGATGAGTTTGTCACCAGAGAGGTGGAATGCCAGGATGATGGCAATGATGATGGCCACGAAGAGCACTTGGAAAATGGCTATCCAGAGGTGCCAGCTGGTGGGTTTGAGTTGGTGGAAGTCCACCTTGCAGAAGGTGACGAAGAGGATGAGGAACATGAAGAGCGGGAAGATGGTGTCGATGATGGGACCGAAGAATTCCGCCTCCCTCTCCAATTGCGGTGTGAAGGCAAAGAGGAAATAGATGGCCGTGCCCATCGCCATGGCGATGGGCAGCGTCCATTCCTTGATGAAATCGAGCACCTTCATGTGTTTGTTTTAGGAGTTAGAGAGGAGTTAATGGGAGATTTTTTCACTCTTTCAGCCTATGAATCCATACTTCTCCAAAACCTTCTTCACGTTTCATTTTTCGTACTTGCGAAAGATGAGTCATTTGAGGATGATGCCCCCCATGGGTTGTATGGTGACCTTTGCCTTTCCTTTCTTGTCCACTTTCAACGTGCGCAATTCGGCTTCAGGAATGGCGTTCTCCACTTTTGCCGCCGGTTTGTCCGTGTAGTAGTCCACCGTCTTCCCCGCCATCATGGGCAGGTCGAGTGTCAGTGTGAGCGGTTGGTCGGTGCCATTGATTCCTGCCACATACCAGTTGTCACCGTGTCGCCGTGCGAGGACGGCATATCGGGTGGGGTATCCGTCGATGTATTTCGTCTCGTCCCATGTGGTGGGCAGTTGGCGCAGGAAGTCGAGTTCGAACTGTGGCAGTTCACCCAGGTTGTTGGGTTGCATGGCTACGCAGTTGACCGCCGTTTGCAGCACGATGCCGGTGGCCATCTCGAAGGTGTCCGACGAGCGACGGTAGTTGCGGCTCTTGTTGTCCTTGCTCATTCGCTTGTTCATGACGATGCCGCCCCAGTCGAGCGTTCCCAAAGCGTTTCTGCTGAAAGGATGCATGGTGAGTTCGAATCCTTCCTTGTCGCAGTGGTGCTGGCTGAAGAAGAGGTTTTCCGAGGCGAGGGCCGCCTCGCTTGCCACGTAGTTGGGGTACATGCGTTCCCATCCCCTTGGAATGGTGCATCCATGGAAGATGACCTGCAGCCCGTGCCGGTTGGCGTCGCTGAGGATGTCCTCGTAGAATCTCATGGTCTCCTGTTTGTCGCTTCCGAAGAAATCGACCTTGATGCCCGCCACGCCGATGCTCTTCAGCCATTTCATCTCCTTCTCTCTTGCAATGGATGTCGACATGCAGTCGCGAGGCGTCTGTGGTGCGTCGTTCCAGAAGCCGTTGGAGTTGTACCAAAGCATCAGTCTGACCCCTTTCGACTGTGCATAGCGTGAGAGTTCCGCCATCCGTTCCCTTCCGATGTTGTTGTCCCACCAGTTGTCCACGAGGCACATCTCGAATCCCATTTCAGAAGCGAGGTCGATGAATTTCACCTGGTCTTCATAGTTGATGGAATTGTCCTGCCAGAGCAGCCAACTCCAGGTGTACCTTCCTGGGTTGAAGGCGGTCGTCGGTTCATAGAGCGGTTCCACAACGTCGTAGGGGATGGTGGTCTCCACGATGGGTTTGAGCGTCGTGCCGAGGGTGAGCGTCCTCCAAGGCGTGTTGCCCGGCAGCGGGATGCCCGGGAACACACTTCCTATGCCGTTGAACTCTCCTTGTTCCGGGAAGGCGATGGAGTAGCCTTTCCCATTCTCGTAGTCGCTGAGCCTTGAGCCGCAGTAGTTGCTGCCCACGCCGGTCTCGCCCACCAACACCCATCCTTCGTCACCAATGCGGAAGAGGCAGGGGAAGGTGTATCCAAGTCCGAAACGCGACTTGCTGGTCATCGGCGCATCGGCGGTGTATTCCTCCTCATACGATGGTTTCGTGCGCTCCCATCCTTCGAAAGGCCCTATCTGCGGACAGAGGAAGGTGGTGGTTTGCGCGGGGAAGTTGAAAGCGCTCTCCTCCCTGAGGATGACGGCGCATTTCGGGTTGTCGTTCTTTTGGCGTGGGATGGTGTATCGGTAGGCCACGTCGTTGGCGGAGACGAGGAAGGTGACCGTCATCCGTCCCCCCTCGGCATTGAGGAAGTCGAGGTCGAGTTGGTTGGCGGCATAGTGGATATGCGAAGCCTTTGCCTGGGCCATCGTGTAGGTTTTCTCCACTTTCGATGTCCTGGTGGCGTCAAGGCGGAGTCCTTGTGAGAAGTCGCCGATGTCGGCCACGAATCCGAGGGTCGACGGTGTGACCAGTTGTCGTCCGTCGAGCCATATCTCATAGTTTGCCTTTCCTTGGTCGATGATGATGTTCACTTTCAGGTTGCCCTCCGGAGAGGCTACTGACTGCATGTCGGCGCCCCGTGCCATGGTAGCGATGGCGAGCAGGGCCATAAGGATGGTTTTCTTCATAAGAGGCAAATGTTTTTGCAAACTTAGCAAAAAAAACACATATGGCAAAGAAATGAGGTGAAAAGGGGAGTTAAACCAATGAATTTTTGGCTATGAGAAGGAAAAACGTTACTTTTGCAGATTGATAGTCGTTGTCTGCGCCTTGGGCTCCAGCGATGCCTTCCACCTTATAAATATGACAATGAGAAAAGCCTTCCTCCTTTGCATCATCCTCCTGGCTGCAGCGATAGAAGTGACAGCCAATCCGATTAGTCCGACGGGTTCTACTGGTCCGACCGGTGACACGATCAGTATCTTCCAGTTGACCCATGGGAAGTTTTCCGCCGAGAACATGCGGTCGCTTGCGCCCCTCGCCGACGGTGCCAGTTTCGCACAGTTCGACAGTGAGCACGAGAAGGTGTTGAAATACTCGTTTGCCACAGGTGAGCAGACGGGTGTCATCTTCGATGTCGATGACACCAAGGGTGACAACATCACCGATGTCGACGAGTATTTTCCCAGTCCAGATGGCAAGCGCCTTTTGGTCGGCACCCACACCGAAAGCATCTACCGTCGTTCCTACAAAGCCGAATTCTACATCTACGATGTGGAGTCCCACCATCTCAAAGCCCTTTCCAAGAATGGTGCTCAGCAGTCGCCCGTGTGGTCTCCCGACGGCGGCAAGGTGGCCTTCGTCAGGGACAACAACATCTTCGTGGTGGATGTGGAGACCGGCAAGGAGACCCAGGTGACCACCGACGGTCGCCGCAATGAGGTCATCAACGGCATTCCCGACTGGGTGAATGAGGAGGAGTTCAGTTTTGCCACCTCCATGGCCTTCACCGCCGACAGTCGCCACATCTGTTGGATAAGATACGACGAGTCGCGTGTGAAGACTTATGCATTGCAAATGTTCCAAGGTCGCCATCCCTCACATTTCGAATATGGCTATTATCCTGGTGAATATGCCTACAAATACCCCAAGGCCGGGCAGGACAACGCCGTTGTCACCGCATGGCGGCACAATCTCTCCGACCACTCCACGGCACAGTTTTCCCTGCCATTGCCCGCCGAAGGCTACATCCCCCGCATCCTCCCCGGCATCGGCAGCCAGGATGTGGTGCTGTGCACCATGAACCGTCATCAGGACTCCCTGTGCATCTACAGCGCCGATGCCGAGAAACTCACCTGCCGCCTCCTCGTCACCGAGACCGTGCCGAAATACATCAGTGAAGATGTCCTTTCCAACCTCTCCTTCCTGAAAGACGGCAAGGGGATGCTGTTGACCAGCGACCGCGATGGCACCACGCAGGTTTATCTCGTCTCACAGGACTTCCGCAGCCAGAAAAAACTCACCAACGCCCTTTATGGTGTCACCGACGTCTATGGCTATGACGAGAAGACACGGACGCTCTATTACCAGGCCGCCGGTGTCTCGCCCATGGAACGGGAGGTGTATATGTCCAACGGCAAGGGGCGCACCACCTGCCTCACCAAAAGAAAGGGATGGAACAAGGCCCTCTTTTCCTCCGACTTCCAATATTACATCCTCACCTGGAGCGACATGAACACGCCTTTCGAATGCGACGTCTATGACATCAAAGGCAAGCACTTGCGCTCCGTGGTGGACAACAAGGATTTGAAAGCGACCATCGCCACCCTTGACGCCCCCTCCAAGGAATTCTTCTCCTTCACCACTTCGGAGAACGTGACGCTTAACGGATGGATGGTGAAGCCCCCGCATTTCGACCCCAATCGCAAGTATCCGGTCATCATGTTCCAATACAGCGGCCCTGGCAACCAACAGGTGGTCAACTCCTGGAGTTTCGGTTCGATGGGGCAGGGTGGCATGTTCGACCAGTATCTCGCCCAGCAAGGTTTCATCGTCGCCTGCACCGACGGACGCGGGACAGGCGGCAGGGGTGCCGACTTCGAGAAATGCACCTATCTGAAACTTGGTGAACTGGAGTCCCGTGACCAGGTGGAGACCGCCATATGGCTTGGCCGCCAACCCTATGTCGACGCCGACAACATCGGCATCTGGGGATGGAGTTACGGCGGATTCTGCACCTTGATGAGCATGAGCGAGGGCAGGGAGGTCTTCAAGGCCGGCGTGGCCGTGGCGCCCCCCACCGACTGGCGTTTCTACGACACCATCTACACCGAGCGTTTCATGCGCACGCCGCAGGAGAACCCCGAGGGCTACGACACCAATCCCACCGTCAGGGCCGACCGCCTCCATGGCGCGCTCCTCATCTGCCACGGCCTTGCCGACGACAACGTACACCCGCAAAACACCTTCGAATACACGGAGGCACTCGTGCAAGCCGACAAGGACTTCAAGATGCAAATCTACACCAACCGCAACCATAGCATCTATGGCGGCAACACCCGCACCCACCTGCTGAGGCAAATCGCCACCTTCTTCCAAGAGAAACTGAAGTAAAAAGGATACAAACTTTAAAAAATCAATCATATGCAAGTCAAAAGAATCATCATCGCCCTCGCCCTGGCCGCCACACTCGTTCCGGTACAGGCCAAGGATGTCACCATCGTGGTGACCAACAACGAGCGTTTGCAACGCCAGGAACTCGTGGAAGTGAGCGCCCGTGAGGTGTACCGTCAACTCGGTGTGGACGAGAACACGCCGTTTGTGGTGAAAAACGCCCTCGGGCAAGAAGTGGACTACCAACTCACCTATGACGGCTTGCTGCTTATCGACGCATCCGTCCGGCCATGCGGAACGGCCAAGTATACGGTCAGCCCGGGTATCCCGCACGAAATGAAAACCGTCGTCGTCGGAAAGATGTACCCGGAAAGGGTCGACGACATCGCGTGGGAGAACGACCGCACCGCCTATCGACTCTATGGCCCCGCTCTGCAGCGTTCCGGCGAGAAGGCCTACGGCATCGACGTGTGGTTGAAGAACACCCCCGACCTCGAGGTTGACCGTCGCTACGAGGTGGAACTCTCCAACCACGAGCGCATACAGCAACTCCTCAAGGAAGGCAAGAAAGACGAAGCCCGCCAGGTGGAGATAGAAACCACCTACCATTTCGACCACGGCTACGGTCTCGATTGCTACAAGGTGGGTCCGTCGCTCGGTTGCGGCACACCTGCCTTGATGGAAAACGGATACCTTGTCATGCCCTACAGTTACAAGGAGTATCGCATCCATGACAACGGCCCGTTGCGTTTCACCGTGGAACTCGTCTATAACCCCACAACGGCAGCTGGACAGAAGAACATCGTCGAGCACAGGCTCCTCAGCCTGGACAAAGGTTCCAACTTCAACAAGATGACCGTCTGGTATGAAGGGCTCACCAAACCCATCGATATCGCTTCGGGCGTGGTCATCCATGTGGAAGACACGCAGACCGTGAAATGCGGTCGCGATTTTGTGGCCTATGCCGACCCCACCGACAACCCCGCAGCCCAGAATTTCCAAATCTATGTCGCCGCCCTCTATCCCAACGGCATCTCTGAGACCAAGCAACTCATGCTTGACACACCGATGAACGGCATCGCCGGGCACGCCATAGGCATCCTCAAGGACTACAGCAACGCCCAGCGCTACACCTATTATTTCGGTTCGGCGTGGAGCAAGAACGATGTCCGTAATTTCGACGAGTGGGTGTTGCGCATCAACTCCTTCCTCGACGCGTTGCACAGTCCGCTTGAGGCAAGAGTGGAATAGGATTTATCATCAATATCATTATCATAAAAGCAAGAAAAATGAAAAGACTCCTTTTGGGCGACGAGGCCATCGCACAAGGTGCGCTCGATGCCGGTCTGAGCGGGGTGTATGCCTACCCAGGCACCCCCTCCACCGAAATCACCGAGTACATCCAGAACTCGCCGCTCGCCATCCAGCGTGATGTCCACCGTAACTGGTGCACTAATGAGAAGACGGCCATGGAGGCCGCCCTCGGCATGTCGTATATGGGAAAACGCGCCCTCGTGTGTATGAAACACGTGGGACTGAATGTCTGCGCCGACCCCTTTGTTAATGCCGCCATGACAGGCACCAACGGAGGCATTGTCGTCGTAGCCGCCGACGACCCCTCCATGCACTCCTCGCAGGACGAGCAGGACAGCCGCTTCTATGGCAAGTTCGCCATGGTGCCGGTGTTTGAACCCAGTTCGCAACAAGAGGCATACGACATGGTCATCGAGGCCTTCGAATATTCCGAGAAAGAGCACCTCCCCGTACTCATGCGCGTCACCACCCGCATGGCTCATTCCCGTGCCGTGGTGGAAGTGAAGGACACCCCCCGGGAGCCCAACGCGCTCAACTACGACTCCGTGGCCGCCAACTGGGTGCTCCTGCCCGTCAACGCCCGCAGGCGCAACGACCATGTCACAGCCCAGCAGCAACACCTCGAGGATGATGCCGCTGCCGCCTCCACCAATGCCTGCTTCGATGGTCCCGACCATTCCCTGGGCATCATCGCCAGCGGCATCGCCTACAACTATGTGCGCGAATGTTATCCGACCGACTGTCCTTACCCCATCCTCAAGATCACCCGTTATCCGCTTCCCAAGGCTTTGATAAGGCAGATGACAGCGGCTTGTGAGCGCATACTTATCGTGGAGGAAGGCCAGCCCGTCATCGAGGAGGCTTTGAAAGGCATCATGCCCGGCGACGCCGAAATCATCGGACGACTCACCGGAGACCTGCCACGCACCGGCGAACTCAATCCCGACAGCGTACGCAAGGCTCTTGGCCTGGAGCCGCTCGAAGGCTACGACTCTTGTGACGACGTGGTGGGAAGACCGCCGGCACTCTGCAAGGGCTGCGGCCACCGCGATGTCTATACGGCGCTCAACGAAGTGCTGCTCGACTATCCCAACGCACGCGTCTTCGGAGACATCGGCTGCTATACACTCGGTTTCCTGCCCCCGTTCCATGCCATCCACTCCTGTGTCGACATGGGCGCGAGCATCACGATGGCCAAGGGTGCCGCCGATGCAGGGCAATGGCCTGCCGTGGCAGTCATCGGCGACTCCACCTTCACCCATTCCGGCATGACCGGACTGTTGGATGCCGTCAATGAGAACGCCAACATCACTGTCATCATCAGCGACAACCTCACCACAGCCATGACCGGCGGCCAGGACTCCGCCGGCACCAACAAGTTCGAGGCCATCTGCCGCGGTCTTGGCGTCAGCGACGACCACCTGCGCGTCGTAGTGCCACTGCCGAAGAACATGCCGGAAATCAAGGCTGCCATCAAGGAGGAAATAGAATACAAGGGCGTGAGTGTCATCATTCCCAGAAGGGAGTGCCTGCAGACCTACCAGCGCCATCTCAAACAAAAGAAAGCCAAGGAGGGGAAACAATGAAAACCGATATCATACTTTGCGGAGTAGGCGGCCAGGGCATCCTGTCCATCGCCACCATCATCGGCGAGGCCGCCATGAAGGAGAACCTTTACATCAAACAAGCCGAGGTGCACGGCATGTCGCAACGTGGCGGAGACGTGCAGAGCAACTTGCGCATCGCCTCGGACCCCATTGCCAGCGACCTCATCCCCAAGGGCCAGGCCGACGTCATCATCTCCATGGAACCCATGGAGGCGTTGAGATATCTGCCTTTCCTCAACAAGGAGGGTTGGATCATCACTTCGTCGACGCCCTTCGTCAACATCCCCAACTACCCCGACCTCGACACCCTCAAGGCCGACTTGGGCAAGGTGAAGAACGTCATCCTCGTCGACATCGAGCAACTGGCCAAGGACAATGGCGTCCCGCGCTCGGCCAATGTCATCCTGCTGGGTGCGGCGCAAAAGGCATTGGGCATCGACTATGAGAAGATAGAGGATGCCATCCGCCGTGTGTTTGGAAGAAAGGGAGAGGCCGTCGTGGAGGCCAACATCAAGGCGCTCTCCATAGGAAAGGAAGCACAGAAATGAAAGAGACTCCCATATCCAAGTCGCTGATAGACAATGCTATCAAGGACTATGGCATCCAAGACTTCGCCAAAGCCACCATCCGCGAGGTGAAGGCCATCGCCGCCTTCGCAGAGAAGGAATCGGGGGTGGAGTTCATCAAGATGGAGATGGGCATCCCCGGTTTGCCCGCCGCCAAGGTAGGCGTCGACGCCCAGGTGAAGGCGTTGGAGGAAGGCATTGCCAACATGTATCCCGACATCCAAGGCTATCCCGAACTCAAGCGTCAGGCCAGCCGTTTCGTCAAGGCTTTCATCGGCATCGACATCGCACCGGAAGGCTGTATCCCCACCGTGGGGTCTATGCAAGGCACCTACGCCTCGCTGATGCTCTCCTTGCAAGCCGACCCGAAGAAGGACACCGTGCTCTTCATCGACCCGGGATTCCCCGTGCAGAAGATGCAGATCCAGGTGATGGGAGGCAAACTGTCATCGTTTGACATCTATGACTATCGTGGCGACAAACTCGCTCCCAAGGTGGAGTCGTATTTGGAGAAGGGCAACATCTGCGCCATCATTTACAGCAATCCCAACAACCCCTCGTGGGTGTGCCTCACCGAGGAGGAACTGAAAGCGCTGGGCGAGTTGGCCAACCGTTACGACACCATCGTCTTGGAGGACCTGGCCTATTTCGCCATGGACTTCCGCACAGACCTGAGCAAGCCGTTCCAGCCTCCCTATCAACCCACGGTTGCGAGATACACCGACAATTACATGCTGCTCGTCAGCGGGTCGAAGGCCTTCAGTTATGCTGGAGAGCGCATCGCCGTCACCTGCATCAGCGACAAACTCTTCCATCGCCATTACGACGCGTTGTCAAAGCGTTACGAGGGACTGCCTTTCGGCATGGTGTTCTCCACCCGCATCCTCTACGCCCTCTCTTCAGGCACCAGCCATAGTGCGCAATACGCACTGGCAGCCATCATGAAGGCGGCCTGCGACGGAGAATACTGCTTCCGCGAGGAAGTGAAGGTGTATGGTGAGAGAGCCAGGAAGTTGAAGGACATCTTCACGCGGCATGGCTTCACCATCGTCTACGACCAGGACATGGGCAAGCCCATCGCCGATGGTTTCTATTTCACCATCGGTTATCCAGGGATGACCAGCGGACAGTTGGCACGTGAATTGATGTACTATGGCGTGAGTGCCATCTGCCTCATCACCACGGGCAGCCATCAAGAAGGCCTCCGCGTCTGTACGTCGTTCATCCGCGACAACCAATATGACTTGCTGGAAGAGCGCATGGCCATCTTCCAGGAGAACAATAGTTGATAGATTATAGGTTTTCCTGGTTTTCCTTGTCATCCTTTTTTTGGGGGGATATTAGGGCTACCAGGAAAACTATATTCCTATAGGGCTATTTCCTTTTGAGCAAATCCTTGATTTCTTGTGCTTTTTCGCGTGTCGCCTTTTCTCCTCTTTCCATCATGGTGATGATGCTCTCCCGACTGAAACTGGACACCTCGAAATCGGCCAAATAAGGAGAGATGTACACGTCGGCATCCTCTCGGTTGACTTTCAATTTCTTCCTGTCAGGGCGGGAGAAGGCCCAATCGAGCAGTCCTCCGATGCCAAAGGTTTCCTTCAAAGAGAATTTGTCTTCATCCTCATCCTCGTCCAAGTCGTCCGATTCCAGGTCGATGGCGATGACAACATCGGCTCCCATGCTGCGCACCACGTCGACAGGTAGGTTGTTCATCATGCCGCCGTCCACGAGCGAGCGTCCTTTCCATTTCACGGGTTTGAAGGCGCCCGGAATGGCCATGCTTGCACGCATCGCCAATTCCAGTTCACAATTGTTCATGATGATTTCTTCCTGGTTCTTCATATCCACAGCCACGCAGCGGAAAGGAATGGGCAGTTTGTCGAAGTTCTCTATGCCATCGAAAGGCTTTGTAAGACTGTCGAGCAGATGAGTGATTTGTCTCCCACTGAGTAATCCGAGTCCACCGGTCTCCACTTTGTCGTCATCCACATTTTCCTTAGGCTTGGTCTTGAGTATGGGGAATCCCAGGATGTAGAGCGTGCCGTCTTGTTCGTCGACGATGTTGGCCGCGACGGAAATGTTCCTGTTGCTGAAGAGGTTGAGCCACTGCTGGCTGAGGAATAGTTCTTCAATGTCGTTGGCTTTGTATCCGCAGGCGTAAAGTCCGCCCACGATGGACCCGATGCTTGTCCCTGCGATGAAATCGATGGGTGTGTCAAGTTCCTCGAGCACTTTCAGGGCGCCCACTTCCGCCGCTCCCTTTGCACCGCCGCCCCCAAGCACCAGCCCCACGAGTGGACGACCATCCGGGTGTAACTCATCCCCTGGGGTCGTGGGAACCGTCTGCAGCGAAGCGGCCGTCATGGTGGTGGTGAATATGAGTAGCAATGTGATGATGAATGTCTTGCGCATGAGTCATATGTTGTTGGTGTTTGTCTTTGTCTTTTCGTTTTCTATTTGCAACGGATGGTCTTTCCAATACTGGTCTTCGTCGAAGAGTGGTGGCGCTTCAGCAGTTTCGGCTTCATCCGCTTCGTAGATGGGGTCGTAATAATACACCTGTGGGTCTGAGTCCAGAAGTTCCTCCTTGTCTGGTGAGATGTAATAATGGTAACGATTGAAATTCTCTTGTTTCTTGGCGCGCTTTGCCCCCGGGCTGTATCCCTCAAAATCATGGTAGACAGGAGGCTTCTCTTTGTCTTTGGCCCCCCATTTGTTGATGATTTTCCTGAAATCGGCACGACTGCATCCTCCCAAGGGGAATAGCATGGCCATCCCCATGAAAATCATCGCCAGATGCGAAAGGAGGTTGTGTCGTTTGTTTGTCATACAGGTCCAGTCAGCGTCAGTGGCAAAGTTATCTATTTCCAAGGGAATGACAAAAAAAAAGCCTGCTTTTTAATGCTTTTTCCTATTTTTCTTCATTTTTTGAAAAAAAACGTTGAAAAATGGATTGTTTCACTTTTTTTTTGTAATTTTACCCCCTCAAAGACGCTATTGATTGGAAACCATTTAAAACTTAAGAAATATCATGAATAAGAGAATGACCTCGTTCCTTGCGGGCATGGCCGTCGTGTTGGCTATTGGCTTCAACCAAGCCCATGCACAAACAGCAGAGGAATTGTTTGCCATTGGCGAAGGATTGCCTGCGGCCAATTATGAGAACACCCTTTTGGGGCAGCGGATGTCGGAGAATGCGGTTTTTGACGCCATCTCGCACTTGCGTCCCGTTTCGTCCGCCCCCATGCTTCGCATTCCGAAGTCGACGGCGGGGTCTTCTTTCCGGGGATGTGTCATCAACGATGCCAACTGGGAGGGAAACCATATGAATTATGGTTTTTACAACATCACTCCAAGTTATGGTGAATACACGCCCTATTTTATCGACGACACGCTCAAGGTGATGCATGCCGACTATGGCAGTTCCATTATTGGCAACCATTACTATTTCGTCACCGGCTATTCCGTCAATGGCATCGTTTTCTATATCAGATATGCATTCGACTTGGATGCGATGGCATATGAGAATGCCAGCATGGCCGTGCCTGGTCAGAGTCCCAAGTATCTGTCATGGACCAACACCCCCTATGACGAGGCGACGGGCAAGTCGTATGGCCTCTTCTTCACGGAAGACGGCAACGATTTGGAATTCTGCTCCATGGATTATTCCACCATGACGAGGGAGTTCATCGGCACACCCGACAAGGTGTTCATGGTGATGGCCATTGACGACAACGATGCGCAACTCTATGGCATCGATACGGAGGGCGACCTCTATCGCATAGACAAGACCTCCGGAGCCGCAATCTATGTAGGCTCCACTGGTCTCCAACCCGGTGTCTATCGTCAGGCGGCCGCCATTGATGCCGCCGTGGGAAAACTCTTCTGGGCATACATCCTCGAAGACTATACCAGCGGTGTGGCCGAGGTGGACCTCAATACGGCCGAGACAATCAAGATGCATGAGTTTGACAGACTCGTGCAGTTCGGCGACCTTTACAATATCGCCCATGGTGTGGAAGGTGCCGCGCCGGCCAAGGTGGAGAACCTCGTGTGGAACTATAACGAGGCCAACTATGAAAACATTGACTTGGCTTTCACCATGCCCACGATGACTAACGATGGTTCGGGAAAACTTGGCGGCCGACTCACCTACACCGTGATGCTCGATGAGACAGTGGTGGCTGAAGGCAGTGCCGTTCCTGGTGGAAAGGTGGCCACCACCATCGGCGACCTTCCCCAGCAGCAGGTGGTGAAACTCGTGGTCTTCGCTTCCAACGACATGGGCAAGAGCATCGAACAAGAAGTGGAGGTATGGGCAGGTATCGACCTTCCCAGGTCTCCCTCGGATGTGACCCTCACCGTGAATGGCGGGAATGTCCTCCTGACATGGTCGGAAGTGTCCACCGGCGCCCATGGCGGATATGTGGATGCCGACAATATCTTCTATGTCGTAAAGAAACAGCCTGAAGGCGTGGTGAAGACCACCACCACGGACACCTCTTTCAGTGAAGCCATCAGCATCACCCAACTCGATTACCTCACTTACTCGGTGGAAGCGGTGACAGAAGGCATGGGGTCGTCCGAACCTTCTTTCTCCAACAGCGTGAAGGTGGGCGAGTATCTGACGACTCCCTACGTGGTGACCTTCGGCTCGAATTATGAAGTGGAAGGATATTGGGATGTCATCGACGCCAACAATGATGGTGTCACTTGGGAGTATTCAAGTGATTCCAAGTCCATGATGGTCGCCAGTTCCAACCTCAAGGCCAACGATTGGCTGCTCTCTCCCCCCATCTATCTTGAGAGTGGTTTTGGATACACGGTCAGGATGCAAGCCCTCACCAGTGGCAACGGCATGGTGTCCCTTGCTTATGGTACACAGGAGGTGACTCCTCCCAATGGTATGATCACCATCATCGACGCCACGGAACTTCCCTCCACGATGGAGGAGATGACTTTGGAAGGAAGCATGGTGCCCGAGGAGAGCGGGGTCTACCGTTTTGCCGTCAGGGTTACGGAGAACACGCTTTCCGGTGCTACGGAGTTGAAGCGTTTCAGTGTCAGTTCGGCCGCCAAGGTGATGCCTCCCATGGCACCAACCGACTTCACTGTCACCCCGGGAGAGAATGGTGAACTCACGGCCACCGTGAGTTTCGTTGCCCCGCTTCAAACCACCGATGGCAGCAATCTTGGTTCGCTGCCGTCCGTCGAAATCATGCGCAACCACCAGGTCATCGCCACCTTGCATAATGTCGGAGCGGGAGAGACCGTCACTTATGTGGACGACGAGGTGCCATCCGATGGAAAATATGTCTATTCTGCCAGGGCGTTCGCCTATGGCGTGGCAAGTGAGGAAGCCTCCCAAGAGGTGTACATCGGTAAAGACCTCCCGGCTCCTCCCGCCGAGGTGGCCTTCGTGGACAACGGTAACGGGACGGCAACACTGAAGTGGACGAACTCGACAACGGGCGCCAACGGAGGTTATGTGGAGGCTGTCGAAATGGACAACAAAATTTACTCCGCCTCCTTTGATACCAGCAACATGCCTCTTCCTTATGACGCCGCCACCATCATGGACCAGTGCCGTTTGGGTGACATGTTGGCATTGCTGAAAGACAGGAACACCTACACCGAGGCCATTGACCTGGAGGGTGAACCGGGATGGGTGCTTCGTGCCGTCACCACGGTCGCCTACTATGAAAACGGCAATCCTCAAGACACCATACCTACGCCTCCGCCAACAAATGGCCAGATTCCCGTCTTCGATGAAGGGGCGGTCATCAACAATGGTTCCGACATCCTTGCCAACGGCTTCGCCATGATTGAAAACGAGGTGGAGAGTGAGAAGGCGAGTGTGGCCTTCCTCATCAAAGGCAAACCTGTCACACTTCCCATGACAGAGCATTTTGCCAACCAGCAAGTGGGCGAGTCGGCTTTCTGGTGGACAAGACCGCTGAAGGGAACCGCCTCCTGGCAGTTGACCGACGAAGCCCTCGATGGCGACGGCGGTGCGGTGACCTTCGTGGCGAAGAATGCCGAAGACGAGGCGTTGCTTGGTACCAGGAAAATATCCCTCAAGGGCACCAAGCACCCAGTGCTGTCTTTCGACTACAAGGGTGGTACCGACAGTGAGGCCTTGCTGGCCGTCTTGGTGGACCGTGGCCAAAAGGGTGTGGTGGACACCTTGTCTGAAATCATCATAGACGAGTTGAACGAGGCGTCAGGTTACGAACGGGCATACATCGACCTGGGACCTTATCTTGACGACAACTACATCATCATCCAACTGGTGGCCTCGTCAGAAAAGGAGGGCGACCAGGTGACCGTCGACCACGTGGAGTTGCAGGACATGCCGCCTTATGACCTGGCAGTGGATGCCATCGTGCCGAAAGTGATGATGACAGGCAGCACGGCGGAATTCGTCGTAAATGTCACCAACTACGGAACCCAACCATCGGAATCCTATACCGTCACGTTGACAGCAGAATATGTGGATAATGGCAATACGGTGACCATCCCATTGCTTTCCGACCAGGGATTCGGCTTGAGTGCCATGGGCGGCAACGATTCCTACTACGCCCAAATGGACATCACTCCTTTCATCCTTGGCGAAGTGAAAATCGTGGCCGAGGTGAGTATGATAGGCGACAGTGACCTGTCCAATAACGTGGTGGAGAAAGTCATGACCGCCTCCAGTGTCATCCTGCCCGGCACCAATATGACCATGCCGGCTCCTTACGGACTGACTGCATGGGTTGAGACTGATGGCGTCCATCTCCAATGGGGAATGGTGGACAGCACCTTGGAATACCTGACTTCATACAATGAGCCGATGTCGTTTGACTTCTATGGCATCAACATCTATGTGGACGGCGAACTTTTCACCACATTGCGTGAACCCGTCACAGAGACCGTCCTCAAGGGGTTGCCCACCCCGGAACATAACTATCACATCACCTTGCTCTATGGTGAGGAAGGCAGCGTGATGGAGTCGCCATTGAGCAATATGGCCTCCATCACCACAGGCATCGACATGCTCATGCTTGATTCCGCTGCCGACGTCGTGATTTACAGCGTCAATGGTGTGAAAGTGGCTGAAGGCAAGGTTGAACTGGCACGTTTGCCAAAGGGCGTATACATCGTGGTTGACAGGCGCAACGGCAAATCCGAAAGAATGGTGAAGCAATAAGCATGCTGAGCCAATGAAAACAAGCGGCCATCTTTTCAAAAAGGAAAGATGGCCGCTTGATATTTATAGGAGGTTTTAGGAGAGCAGGAGATTTTGGAGAGGGTAGGAGGGCCTAAGAGGATTTAAGGGGATTTTTGTCAGACTGATACCATTGGATGAATTTTCGGATGCCCTCGTGGAGTTTCACTTGGGGCTTGTAGCCGATTTCCTTTTCCAGTTTCGTGGTGTCGGCGTTGGTCATCAGGACGTCGCCAGGCTGCATGGGTTTCATCACCATTTGTGCCTTCATCCCTAATGCATCCTCTATCTCAGAGATGAAATCCATCAATTTCACGGGGTTGGAGCACCCGATGTTATAGACCCTTGCTGCTACGCCGTTGGGGCAGTTTTCCGCCACGGGCGGTTGGTCGAGACATAGCAGCGTGCCGGCGGCGATGTCGTCGATGTAGGTGAAGTCGCGCACCATGTTGCCATGGTTGAACACATTGATGCTCTCGCCTGAGGTGATGGCCTTGGCAAAGAGCATGGGCGCCATGTCGGGCCGTCCCCATGGACCATAGACGGTGAAATAGCGCAGGCCTGTCACGGGAATGCCGTACAACTTGCTGTAACTGTGAGCCATCAGTTCGTTGGACTTCTTGCTGGCGGCATATAGGCTTACAGGAGCGTCCACCTTGTCGTCCTCTGAGAAAGGAGCCTTGGAATTAAGGCCGTAGACCGAACTTGACGAGGCATAGAGGAGGTGCTTCACGGGGTTTTGGCGGCAGCATTCCAAGATGTTGAGGAATCCCACGATGTTGCTGGTGAGGTAGGCGTAGGGGTTGGTGATGGAGTATCTCACCCCGGCTTGCGCGGCGAGGTTGACAACCTTTTCGAAATGCTCGGTTTCAAAGAGTTTGGAAAGTGCTTCCTTGTCTTCCAAGCCCATGCGCACAAAGCGCAGGTTGGGATGGGTCTCGCTATTGAACATCTCGCCCCATGGCAGGTCGGCACGTTCCCCGGCATTGATACCCAATTCTTGCAGTCGTCCTGCTTTCAGCCTTGTGTCATAATAGTCGTTGATGTTGTCGAGGCCAACGACCACGTCGCCCCTTTCCACCAGGAGTTGGCAGATTTTCGAGCCGATGAATCCGGCTGCTCCCGTCACTAAAATCTTCATGTTTTTTCCGATAGTGTTGTTTTCAATCCTCACCGTTGCTCTTGGAAGGAAGCCTTGTGGCCATTGGTGAGGCACATATTATTTATGTGCAAAAATACACATTTTTGTCCGAAAAGCGTTTGCACATCAAAAGAAAAACCTTTTTCTTCACTTATTTTCTCATATCGCGCCTTTCCACATGCCATTCCGCCTTGTGTGTGATGTGTTTTGATGCTCCGCTTCTTTCTTCTACATTTCCAGATAGAGGCCGGGAAGGCTTGCATGGTTGAGTATTTTTCATGCAAAAAAGGATGATATCGGCATAAAAGTATTAACTTTGCAGCATTCTAAATGCTTATAATAGAATCGACACATCAAAAAGTAGAGGAAAGACTGATTTATGAAATGGAAAGGACATCTGGCCATTCTTTTGGCCAACGTGATTTTCGGTCTTGGCGTCCCTGTGAGCAAGGCCTTGTTGAGTGGTTGGGTGACCCCGATGGGCTACATGGCCTCCCGTTGCGTTTTCGCAGCCATCATCTTCTGGGTGGTGGCGGCATTCATGCCCAAAGAGAAGGTGGAGCGCCGCGACCTGCTCGTCTTGTTGGCAGGCGGTCTCATCGGCTTCGTCATCTCGCAGACGTTGACGGCAGAGTCGCTCAAACTCACCACGCCGGTGTATTTCTCCTTTGTGGCCGCCCTTACGCCGATTGCCACGATGTTGCTGGCGGTGATCTTCCTCAAGGAAAGCATCACGGGAGTCAAGTTGCTGGGAGTGGTGCTGGGCATTGCCGGTGCCTTGCTGATGGTCTATAAGTCATGGAGCAACGAAGCAGGGCGCGACGACCTCATAGGCATCTTGCTCGCCGTGTTGAGCGTGCTCACCTGGGCCGTCTATCTCATCATCACTCGCAAGGTGTCGGCAAAATACACGGCAGTGACCCAGATGAAATACTTCTTTCTCATCTCTGCGGTCATCATCCTGCCTATCGCAATGGTGGAACCCCAGCAGAATGCGTTGTATTCCGCCAATTGGGGATGGAGCGGTGTGGCCGAGATGGCCTTCATCGTCCTTTTCGCCACCGGATTGGGCTATTTCCTCATCCCATACGCCATGAAGACGCTGAGTGCTACCACCGTGAGCATCTACACCAACATCCAACCTGTGGTGGCATCGTTGGTGGCCATCGCCGTGGCGCAGGATGTCTTCACTTGGGACAAGCCGCTTGCCGGCCTGCTTGTTCTCGTGGGCGCATATTTGGTCACACTCTCGCCGGAAAAAAAGGAAAATGAGTGAAGAGGCAGCGGTAAAACCGCTGCTTTTTTTTGAGTTATCGGAGTAATCGGAGTGGTCGATTAATCGGAGTGGTCGATTAATCGGAATGGTCGGTTAATCGGAATGGTCGGATGTTTCCGGCGGGGCTGTCGTGACGAATTCGTCGGAGGGGTCTTCTGGGGCCAAAAGGTCTGAATCTTCTGTTGATGCTGAGGATTCTTCTGCGACGAGGCCGGCCCATGATAGTCCGAAATCCTGTTGCATGATCAGGTAGGTGAAAAAGAGGAATTGCAGAATGGTGACGATGTTCAACATCACGTTCTCTTGATAGAACTGCAAGGCAAGGACATAGACCACCATGGCGTAAATGCATTTGGCGAAGCCATTGCCGTTGCGTGCCATGCGGTAGAGCAATCCGCTGAAGACACCGTAGAAGAAGGCGAAGAATGCCACACCCTTGTATTTGAAATCCTCGAAGAAGGGTTGGAAGATGGTGTATACGTTGGTGGGCAGTGGAACCCACACGAATCCCTGCAGTTTCTTGTTCACCTCGAAGTCACCTCCCCACCTTGCAAGGAAGAGATACACGGTTTGGAAGGTGTGCGAGCCCCATTGTGGTGTGAGGTCCTCCTCCACATATTCGAATGCTACGGAGGGCGACATCACATAGATGCCGAAGAAGTCGAGGAAAGTCATCGCATCGTTGGGATCGGAGCCTTCTCGGTAGTCACGTGCAAAGTTGATGACGAAGAACAAAAGTACGATGCCGAGGACGGAAAAGATGATAGACCGCATCTTGATGGCCTTTTTCTCATAGAGCACGAAGAGTACGGAGGAAAGGAGGAAGAACAGCATGCCTTTCTCCATGATGGCGAAAGCGCTCATGATGCTTGTCAGGATAATGGCGACCAGTTTCCACATCGGCACCCTGGGATACTCCCATAAAGCCACCACGAGAAGCACTTGGTTGAGAACGTAACTGTAGTTAAGGAAACCAAAACTCTCCTCGCCATACACAGCCAGGATGCGAAGGTTCCATAGCATGTCGGAGAGGTCGAACATCATCACCACCTTCATGATCTGGTAGAGGTAGAGCGGCGTGATGACGATGGAGATGAAAAAGAGGAAATTGAACAAGGAACTGTTGAACAAAGGTTTTCTCTCCATCAGCGTTTTTTCCCCTTTAACGGTTTTCTCTGCTTGTGGCCATAATTTGTAGGTGACCAAGGACGCGATGAGGAAGATGGGCACCCACAGCATCAGGCATGTGCGGAACTGGTCTCCCAACGGATACAGCAGGTCGCCTTGCACTTGGAACATAACGAGGATGGCGAGCCACACCATCACGGTGATGGTCCATGGTGCGAAGACATCACCCGCCTTGAACACCAGGAATCCGGCGAGCAACAGTCCCATCACTATGATCATGCCTATCTCCATCTCTCACTTGTTTTTTATTTCCCATATTTCCCCAGCACTCCCCATGTGGTCAGCACGATGGCGATGAACAGGTATGCCATCACATATCCGGGAATGAATGGTGCCGACGGTTTCACTGGCACTGTGGCGTTTTTCACCACGGCGAAGGTGTATGAGAATTTTTCCACGAGTGCCTTTGCCCTTCGGTATTGTGTGACGGTTTTCCCGTATTCGTTGAAGGCCATTTCGTATTCTTTCATCAATTGGTCTTCCACCGACTGTGCCTTTGGCGAAGAGATGTCCTGGTGCGTGTCCTCGAAGCGTGCGTATTGTTGGCGTGCCTCTTGGTATTTCTCCTCGGCAGCCGACATCTTGTTTTGCGCATCCATCAAGTCGCGCCATGCACGGTCGCGAGCATAGTCGGCCATATGGTGCTGCAGGTGTGTTCTTACGGAGTCGACGAGCATGGCGGCCACCAACGGGTCTTGGTCGGTCACTTGCAGTGTGATGGTGCCATAAAGGGCAACCACCTTTGAACGTATGTTTTCTTGGATGATTCCCATCACTCGGTCGTGTTCGCTCTCTTCTTTTTCGAACAACCGTTCCCACCAAGGTGTGCGGTGGTTTTGTGCGATGTGATGGTAATAGTCGATGTCGTATCCTTCCAGTTTCACCTTCGACATCTCTTCAGCAAACTCTTTGGTTTCCACGAGTCGTTTGTAAACTTCAGGTTGCCGTAATCCCTCATGGTCGTCGAGAGTGGACTTGGCCCATGCTGCGAAGGTGTTCAGTCCCAGGAGCAAATCGGTCTCCTTGTGCTCGTCGGACACCTTCACTTGTGCTGCATAGGTCCTCGGTATGCTCACACCGGTGATGACCGCCAAAAGAAAGGCCACCGCAGCAGTAAGCATGTACACCCGCCAATGCTTGATGCAAAGTCGGAAGACTCCAGGTTTCAAGTTGGCATTGCCCTGTTCATCCTTCATCAGACGACACTCCAGATTTCCTTGCGTTTCTTCCACATGAGCACAACCAGTCTCAAGCATCCTCCAAGGAACATGAAAAGTGTCATCACCATGAGTTTCGACTTGTTGCTATGCTTCACGGGGACAGATGCCGACTGTACGATGGTGAATGCAGGTGTGCGTTCCTGCACCTTGGCCCTTGAGAGTTGCAACTGCTCATACACCTGTGTGTAAGCATTGTATTTCAATTGCATGTCGTTCTCCAGGTCGTCTTGTTTCGTCTTGAAGGTTTGGAGCACGAGTTCTTGGTTGGCATCGGCATAAGATGCGTATTGCTGGCGAGCCTTCACATATTGCTCTTTGGCCTCCATGAAGAGCCGTTCCATATAGGCAAGGTCGTTTCGGGCTTTCTTCGTGCGGTAGTCGGTGATGAAGTCTTGCAGGCGTTGCCTTATCGAATCGGCCATCTCGGCGGCCACCACAGGGTCCTGGTCGGTCACTTCTATGCTGATGACACTGGTTTTCTTGTCCACGCTGCAATCGATGCTCTTTCCGATGTTGTGCGCAATGTCGTATTGCTGCTTGGTGAGCCTGAAGGGGTCCACTTTCGTGCTGTCGGTGCCATAGACGCCATCGTCTTTCTTCATCTTCTCCACGATGGCGTGGAGCCATTCACCCGGCTTGGTGTACCATGCCTTTTTGGTGTGGTTTTTCAAGTAGTCGTAATAATCGGTGCGCACGCTGCCATCCTTGTTGACCACTTTCACCCCGAAAAGGCCGACGATGAAGTCGGAAGACTGCAGCAGGTCGGGGTATATTTCGGGATAAATGGCGTCGTTGCTGCTTCCGAAGTCCATGTCCATTCCCACCATGGAAGCGAGCGAGGAGATGTTGGAGGTGAGGCTGTTGCTGCTCGAAGTCTCTGGAGCGAGCATGACAGATGCCTTGTATTCCTTGGGCGTGCCGAATGAAACGGCAAGTCCCAATATGGCTGACAGTATCAGGAATACAGCCATCCACAACTTGTCGTGTGAGATGCAACGGAGCAGACTCACCATGTCGAGTTCGAGCTTTCCCCTTCTTTTTTCTTCTGTCTCTTTCATATTTCGCTTTCCCTTTCAAGTGTAAGGTCTGACAGTCAGATTTGCCTGCCCTTTTCCCTGCTTATTTGATGACGCTGATGATGGTGGCGATGATGGCAGAGAGCGAGCCCACCGCGGTGGCAAGGCTCAGCCTTTCTTGCAGAGAGGTCCTGGTGATGGACTTCGATGGGACGACGATTTCGCATCCCGGCATGGGCTTGGCCTTGTGTCCCACCTTGGCCACCTTGCCGTTCATGTAGATGATATAACTTTGCTTCTTTTTCGCCGAGGTGCTGAAACCGCCCGCCTGGTCGATATAGTAACTCACGTTCTTTCCTTCCTCGTAGGCCACCGAGTTGGGGTGCATCACCTCGCCGCTGATTTTCACCGTTCCAGTGTATTGCGGTACGATGATGCGGTCGCCCTCCCTGAGGACGATGTCATCGTCGCATCCTGGTTGCAAGAGCGCCTTTTCGAGGTCGATGCCCACAGGGTAGGTTTCTCCCACCTCGTATTTCTGCAATTGTTGTGTCTGTGTTTGCGCCATGTTCATCAGGCTGGCGTTGCCCGAGCGTGCGATTTGTTCCTGCAGGTTGAGTTCGGCTTGCTCTCGTGCCTTCTTCAGGGCCTCGACGGCATTCAAACGCTCCTCCTGAGTGTAGCGCCTTTCCAGTCGTGCGCCATTTGCGTAGGCGCGGTCGTTGAGTCCACCTGCCACTTTCACGAGGTCGCTGATGCGCATGTCTTTCGTTGAAATGGTGTATGTGCCAGAGAACATCACCTCGCCTTCTATGACCACGTTTTGCTGCTTGTAGGAACCTGGGCTCTTCCTCACATACACTTCGTCGAAAGGCATCAGTGTGAATCCCGGCTCACCGTCGATGACGAAACCGTCTTTCAGTGCGAATGAATAGGTGTTGGAAATGATGGAGTCGGTGGTGGTGGCGGCAGGGTTGTACACTCTTCGAGCCACGTCCACTTTCACGGTGGATGCCGTTTCCTTGAGTCCGCCAGCCTGCAGGATGAAGTCCTCTATGGTTTCATTGGAGGCGTATTTGTAGACGCCGGGATAGAAGACTTCGCCATGGATGGTGACGGTCTGGTCTTCCATCATGTCCTGTCGCGTGGGTATGAACAGCACGTCGTTGGGTCGCAGTTCGATGTCGGCATTCGTGCCATCGAGTATGCCGTCGATGTTGATTTGCACCACCTCAAGCGTGCGGTCGGGCTTCATGCGATGCATTACAGCGTGTGCGGTGAATGCTTCCTCGCGCAATCCTTCTGCGTGTTCGAGCAAAGACCTCACGGTGCGTATGTCTTCACCCACCTGGTATTTCCCCGGACGGAAGACGGCACCTTTCACCTCAACCATGTTGCTGTAGCGGTCGATGATGGAATCGACGGTGATGGAGTCGCCGTCGGCGAGGGTGAATGAGGAGAAGTCGAATTCGTCGACGGTGTAGATGGAGTATTCCCTTCCCGACTTCCTGATGACCCTCACCGATTTGGTGTAGGCGTCGCCGGTGAATCCTCCGGAGTATTTGAGCAAAGCGTTGAGGCTTTCGTTGCGTCTCATTTCGTAATACATCGGCCGTTTCACCTTGCCGGTGATGTTCACCAGGCAGTCGTATGGGCCGACCATCACCATGTCGTTGTCTTGCAGCCTTACGTTTCCGCTCATCCTCCCGTTGAGAATGTAGTCGTAGATGTCGACGGTGGAAATGAGTTGGCTGTTGCGGTAGATGCGGATGTTTCGCAGTGTGCCGAGGTCGGTCACGCCACCTGCCATGTAGAGTGCGTGGAAGACACTGGCGAAAGCAGAGAGGGTGTATGTCCCCGGCACTTTCACGTCGCCCACCACGTTGACCATGATGGAACGTGTCTCACCCACGGTGAGGCGTAGTTTGGAACTCTCATACCTGCTTCCCAATCGCTTCTTGATGGTGGCATTGGCCTGGCTGACGGTCATTCCTCCGACATGGACGGGGCCGAAGCCCTCAATCGTGACGTTTCCGTCAGGCGAGACAGTGCCTTCGATGGTTTTCTGCGATGCGCCATAGATGTCGATGTAGACGGCGTCGCCTGGGCCGAGATGGTAATTCTCCGGCGTGGCGATGTTCATATTGGGTTCGAAGGTCAGTTTCTTGTTGTTGAACAAGTCATGACCGAAGATTTTCTTCTTCTGTTTCTTCAGTTTCTCCACGAGGTTCTCATACATCGTGATGGTGTCGCCGGGAAGCCAATCGTCCAACTCGTCTTGGAACTCCAGGAAATCTTCATCATCCTCGTCAAAGGTGTGGGTGAAGAACCGGTCTTCCTTGATGCGCATGCCGGAGTCAAACAATCCGCCGTTCTTGGTGTTGTCGGTCAGCTTGTCCTCGTATTGAGAGTCTTGGTATTGGGCTTTCTTGTTCTTCCTGGTGCGGTCTTCGCCTCCGTCGGTGCTGTTACTCACGTTGCCGAGTCCTTGCTCCTTCGCCATTCGTTCGTATTTCTTGCGCACGCGGCGGATTTGGTTGATGTCGACGCCACGTTGCATCAGCTGCACCACGATTTGTTGTTGTGAAGTGCCTTCCTCGTGCTCCTTGATGATGAATTTGAACACCTGTTCGTCGGTCATCGACGACTGGGCCAGCATGCACAAGGGCATCGCCAGCGCCATCAATAGGATGATGATTGGTCTTCTCATGATATGCTGTTCGTTTTTTTCCCGGCTTTTCCGTTTGTTCCTGCAAGAGGCAGGCTTTTCAACATTCCATAAACCGTGCTGAGTATGATTTTCAGGTCCAGCATCAATGTGCGGTTTTCCAAGTACCTGATGTCCATGTCGAGACGCTTGAGCATCTTCTCAATGGTGTCGGTGTAACCATTGTAGAGTGTGGCTTCGGACGTCAGCCCAGGTCTCATCTGGTAGACCAGGATGTAGTCGTGCGTGTGTTCCATGATCTGGTCGATGAAGTATTTGCGTTCCGGGCGTGGTCCGACCAGCGACATGTCTCCACAAAGCACGTTCCATAACTGTGGCAGTTCGTCGAGATGGTGCTCTCTCAGGTATCGTTCAAAGTGTGTTGATTTCACGGTGTCGCTTTGTGCGATGAGTTGCGGCCCTTCGTCTTCCACCACCGTGCTCAGCGTGCGGAATTTGTATATGGTGAACGGTTTGCCTTTGTATCCGATGCGCTCTTGCCTGAAGATGACCGGTCCGTTTTTTTGGAATTTGATGATCAGTGCGATGGCGAGAAAGACAGGTGAAAGCAACACCAACCCGAAAAGGGCGCAAACGAAGTCTGCAACCCGTTTCAAGCAGCGCTGCCACCCACGCATGGCATCGTGGTTGTAAGCAAGGCTTGCTGTGGATAAACGATATGTCCTGGCCAAAATGACTTTTTCTTACCGAGTATGTCCTACGCCATCTGCGGAATCACCCGTGCAGGTGTGCGAAGACTTGTCTCGCATACATTATATAATAATAACACGTTTTTTGCAAAATTGTTGCAAAGATACTCGTTTTTCTTGAAAAAACACCACTTTATGTTGTTTTTTCATCTTTGGGCAAGGATTTAAGGCGGGGTAGGGGGAGGGGCCGCGTGATGGGGGCAGCGGCAAAACCGCTGCTTTCGAGGAAGTGGAATAGGAATACTGGGAATATTAGAAATGCAAGGAGGGCTATGGATTGGTGCCCTTCCCTGTTTTTTTCAGTCTGACGAAGACGTGTACGGCGTGACTGTTGTCGGTCTTCCGCTTCTCCACTTCGAAGTATTTCGGGCAGGCCTCGATAAGCGGCATGAGTTTTGGGAAGCCGTAGTTGCGAGGGTCGAAGTCGGGTCGTTTCTTCAGGAGAAGACTACCCACCTCAGCCAACGACACCCAGTCGTTGTCGTCGGAGAGATCGTCAATGGTGTGTCGAAGGAGTTTGATGAGCGCATGGGTGATTTTCTCCTTTTGCACTTGGGGCTTCTTCTCATCGTTGGTTGTTGTCTCCGGTGTGGCTGTTTCTTCGTCGTCGCCAAGGTTCTCGATATAGATGAACTTGTCGCATGCGACGATGAAAGGCCTGGGGGTCTTCTTCTCGCCCATTCCGATAACCATCTTGCTCGACTCCCTCAACCTCGTGGCCAGCCGGGTGAAGTCGCTGTCGCTGGAAATGATGCAGAATCCGTCCACTTTGTTGCTGTGGAGGATGTCCATGGCATCGATGATCATGGCAGAGTCTGTGGCATTCTTCCCCGTGGTGTAGCCATATTGCTGAATGGGAGTGATGGCGTTCTCCAATAGTACTGCTTTCCAGCCGGCCAGGTTGGGCTTTGTCCAATCCCCGTAGATGCGTTTGATGGTTGGCACGCCATATTTGGCTATCTCGTTGAGCATCTCCTGTATATGCGAGTAGGGGACATTGTCTGCATCGAACAAGACTGCCAGGTTGAGTTCTTTCTTGTATTCTGTCATGAAATGTTGGTTTTTCTTTCGTGCAAGTTGCTATAAGCCTGTTCCAGGGTCTCCTCCCTCCAGTCCGTCAAGGTCCAGGTCGGGGTTGTCGGGGTCGTCATAGTCTGCACCCAGGATGATGTTCACCATGATGGTGATGTCGACGATGGTGATGTTGTCGTCGCCATCCATGTCACCTATCCAGAGTTCGAAATCGGCCTGGTGTGTCAGGATATAGTTGACAAGCAAGGTGACATCAACGATGGTGCGGTCGCCATCCCCGCTGACGTCTCCCCTGAGTTGCCTTGCTGCAATAGGTTTTTTCCCGTCGTCATAGCAGGAAATATACATATTGCTGGCTTGCGCTGTGGCAAAAGCCATGGTGAGAAAAAGAATGCCGGCAAGGGCATGTCGTATATGTCTTTTCATCCTTTTGTTTGATTTTTCACAAAATTATTGAATTTTGTCCAACCATGCATCATGTGTTGTTTAAAATTAACAAATTTTATCGGCAAAAGTATTATTGTAGCGTTTTTTTTCCTAATTTTGCAATCTATACGCCCATGTTACGTTTTGCCATGACGATATCGAAAATGTGGAAAAAACCAAGTGTCGCCACTTTGTTTGCGCTGCTCTTCGCCTTGCTCACGAGTTGCGCCAGCCATCGCGATGCCGTACCGGAAACCTTCCCTTTTCAATTTTCCGACCCCAATCCCCATCAGCAGGCTGGCGCCAAGAAATATGGCATTGAACCTCTTGAGGATCGTTCGGAACTGGATCGTGTGAAACGTCGTCTGAAGCATATCGAGGAGTGCGAATACTATGCCGTGGACCCTCTCACCCATTCTGTTCCCTACCTTACGCCCGACGCTGCCAAATTGCTCAAGGAGATAGGTAAGCGGTTTCAGAAGAAATTGAAGAAGCACAAGATGGGCAAGCATAAGATCATCGTCACGTCCGTGTTGCGTACGAAGGAGGATGTGAGAAAATTGATGAAGGTGAACAGCAATACCGTGTCGAATTCCGCTCACTGCCGTGCCACCACTTTCGACTTGTCGTATCGTCGTTTCAAGCATGTGGAAGGAGCCCAGGCCAATGCTGCCCAGATGAAATACCTGTTGGGCGAGGTGCTGGCCGAACTTCGGGAGAAGGGCCGTTGCTGTGTGATATACGAAACTAAACAGACATGCCTGCACGTCACTGTGAGGCAATAGACAAAACTAAACTAATCAAGATGAAGACTATTAAAGGAAGATTGTTTAAGAGAATGGGGCGTTTCGTGCTTGTGGCGGCATTGGCTGTCATCGCGAACTCGCTGTACGCCCAGTCATCGATGGACCGGGTCCGTTACCGCATCGATTATGTGAAAGAGTCGCATTTGTTGAGGAAGGGGAACCAACTCACCGTTGTGAACCTGAACCTGGAATGGCCTGTGCGGCTTAGCGGCATGCCTACGACCGCCTTGCAGAAATTCCTCTGCGACATGGTGTTTGACAGCAAGGAAGGTGATTATGATTCCTCGCTTTCCTCTTACCTCGCGAAACAAGGAGATGAAATCAAGCAGATACCCGATGAGTCTGGCTTGTCTGTCCGTTATGTCAATTACAACTTGCAAGGCCTGGCATGGGAGAAAGACAAGTACCTCTCCATGAGGTTGGTGATGAAATGGCGTAGTGGTGACAAGGAAACTCCGGACTCTTTGACCAACGTCCTTTTCACCTATGACATCGTGGCCGACAAGGTGCTGCGCACGAAGGATATCCTTAAAAAACAATGTTTCACCGACATCTACATCGTCGACAATTTGATAATGAACATCATAGAGGGCATGGCAAGTACTCTGTCAGACTATTATACTTCCGGAGACTTGGCGTGGAACATTAAAGAAGGCAGGGATTTCTTTTCCTTTTCTGATGTTTACTATTATTTGCCCGACGAGGCGTGCCTCATGCCTTTGGGATTGATGTTCAACGCCCCCTGGGTGTATGATGAAGATGGCGCCAACCCCGTTTCCATCATCAAAAAGGACCGCTTTATCAGCAAGCGTGGCCTCAATACCATGGAAGGAAAGAGCAAGCCGAGGAAAGACAAGCCTGCGGAGAACCAGGAGAAAGCCCCGGTCAGTCAGGTTTGGAGTCTTGACTCCCCCCATGTCTTTGAAGTGGTTGACTCCATGCCTCACTATGATGGCGACACGAAGGAGATGTTGCTGTTCTTGAAACGACAGGTGACTTATCCGTCTTATGAGATGCTCCTTGGCATTGAAGGCAAGGTGACAGTGACGTTTGTCGTGGAGCGTGACGGCAGCATCTCTGCTCCATCGGTCATCTTTCCTGTCTCCCCCGGCATCGACCGAATGGCTGTGGAAGCCGTCATGGCGATGCCCCGATGGGTGCCAGGCAAGAAAAATGGCGTCGTCGTACGTACAAGAACAGGTGTGCCCGTCACTTTCAAACTGGACAAACAATGATATATGTTGTGAGAAACGGAAAGGACTTCGGTCCTTATAGCGAGCAGCAGGTTTTGGAATATGTGAACAATGGCTATGTGGTGCTTCAGGATGTGGCTCGTGATGCTGAAGACGGTCGTTTGTCGACGATTGGCGATGTGCTTCGCCGTCATGGTTTAAAGCCAAAGGTGATGCATGAAGGCTCCTTGATGAGCCAGTTGGGGAAGATAGGCAGCGACCTCATCGTCCCCAAGGACACCTTTGTGGGGCGCCAATGGCTGAGCGACAAGACCCTCATATCTTTGGCTGTGGTAGGTCTGTTCCCCACCTTCATGCTGCTGTTGCCTATGACACCGCTTGCCGTGTTCTATGTCATCGCCCTTTATTTCTCCTGCATCTGGGGACTGTTCTTCTATTACCTTTTCAAGACCTCCCAGGTGTCGTTGAAGACCACCATTTCAGTCTTCTTCCTGACGCAACTGTTCGTCTTCGTGGTATGGAACCTTTTAGGCCTCGTCAGGTTCAATCCTTTCTATAGTCTCGTCAACACCCCCTTCCCGTTGGACCTTCTGGGTTTCGTGCTCGGTGTGGGTCTTACCGAGGAGGCGGCGAAGATGGTGCCGCTGTTCTATATCAGCAAGAAGGCCCGTGAACCGCTGATGCCTCGCACCATGGTGTATTACGGCCTGATGTCCGGCATCGCCTTCGGTGTGTTCGAGGGTGTGCAATACCAGGTGACGATCAATGCCCAGATGGACTACACGTCGGCGTTTTACAGCAACATTGCCCGATTGACGAGCCTTCCTTTCCTTCATGCCATCTGGTGTGCCATCGCAGGCTATTTCATCGCTTTCGCCAACTTGTATCCTAAATACCGCCGTTCTCTCTATTTCCTGGCCTTCACCATACCCGCGTTGTTGCATGGTTTATACGACACCTTCTGCCAGAACTCCATCCTTGTGGCGTTCATTGTCTCTTTCGTGGGTGTCTTCCTTCTGATGACCTATTTGAAACGCGGTTCCGACTATCAGCACCGCCTGAAACAATGAAGGAGGGCTCAGCCCTCCTTCAGTATGATTCCCACCGGGCAGTGGTCGCTGCCCATGATGTCGGTGTGTATGGTGGCTTCTTCGATGCTGGGGAACAGCCTGTCGGAAACCAGGAAATAGTCGATGCGCCATCCCGCATTTTTCTCTCGTGCCCGGAATCGGTAGGACCACCAGGAATAGGTCACTTGGTCGGGGTGCATGGTTCTGAAGGTGTCGGTGAATCCCGCTTTGAGCAGCACGCCGAACTTTCCCCTCTCCTCATCGGTGAATCCCGCGTTGCGTCGGTTGGTTTTCGGGTTTTTCAAATCAATCTCTTCATGGGCGACGTTGAGGTCGCCGCACACGATGACCGGCTTGCGAGCGTCGAGTCCCTGAAGGTATGCCCTGAAGTCGTCCTCCCATCTCATGCGGTAGTCGAGTCTCTTGAGTCCGTCCTGGGCATTGGGTACATAGACGTTGACCAGGAAGAACTGTTCCATTTCGAGGGTGATGACCCGCCCCTCGTTGTCGTGCTCTTCCATGCCGATGCCATAGGTGACGTTGACGGGGTGATGCTTGGTGAAGACGGCCGTGCCGGAGTAGCCTTTCTTTTGGGCATAGTTCCAATAGGACTCATACCCGTCAAAAGCGATGTCCAACTGTCCCTCTTGCATCTTTGTCTCCTGCAGGCAGAAGAAATCGGCGTCCAGGTTTTTGAAGATGTCTTCAAAGCCTTTACCCGCACAGGCTCTCAGCCCGTTGACGTTCCAGGAAATGAACTTCATGGTTTGCGCATTTTATGTTGGATGATGGCGTGTCGAAAAAAACACTTGGAAGTCATTTCTTCCCGTAAAAGTACAAGGGCCAATAGGTGGTGAAGGTCTTGTTGTCGATGATGACATCCTTGATGAGGATGTAGGAGAGCATCTGGTTGCTCATGTATTCTCCAACGGAGTAGACCAAGGCGTTGCCCAAATATGAGTTCACATACATTTGGTATGCGAAATTCACTTTTACGTTGTGGCTTTCTCCTTCATCTTCGATGGTGAATTCCATCTTGTCGTCATCGACCAGCAGCCAGAAGGTGTAGTAGCCTTTCGAGTGGTTGTCGTTGTAATAAGGATGCATCGAGGCTTTGAATGTCAAACCCTCTGCTTTGAGGAGGCTTTTCTTGGCAATGCTGTCGTTGATGCCGTTGGTAAACAATTTGGCGGGGAAGTTGGGGATGGTGAGAACGGAGTCGCTGGCCGATACGTGCCATGTGCAGGCGACGGAATCAGGTTTCAGGTTGTCGCCTGTGGTGTAGACATATCCATTATATGTCCCGGCCATTTCAAAGATTTGCGCACTCTTCTGCCCGGGAGTGAGTATGTTGGCCTCATCGTCGTCATCGTCGCTCAGGCATGATGTGAATGTTGCCATGATGCCCATGCATGCCAGCAGCATCATCAATTTCTTCAAGTTTTCCATTTCTTTTGTTTTTTGGTTCTTGTTTTCTTGAGTTCCTTGTCTTATAATGACAAAAGTAGGAAATCTTGTATGAATTCCCCTCTTGTTTTAATTTCTTTAACGTTTTGGGGTGAATGCCTCAGGTTTTTTCGGGACCCTTGGGGCCTTGATGGTCTTGGAATCCAGGCATCGTCATCCTTTGATGAGGTTCATGAACTCCTCTCTTGTCTTGGCTTGCTTGAATGCTCCGCTGAATGCGCTTGTCGTGGTGATGGAGTTTTGTTTCTCCACTCCTCTCATCTGCATGCACATGTGTCTTGCCTCCACCACCACCATGACGCCCATGGGATGCAGGGTCTGCTCGATGCAGTCCTTGATTTGCTGTGTCATCCTTTCCTGCACCTGCAGCCTGTGGCTGAAGATGTCGACGACGCGTGCTATCTTGCTCAATCCTGTGATGTAGCCTTTGGGTATGTATGCCACATGGGCCTTGCCATAGAACGGCAGCATGTGGTGCTCGCACATGGAGAAGAAGTCGATATCCTTCACGATGACCATTTGGTCGTATGGCTCTTCGAAGAGTGCGTCGGTGAGCACCTTGTGAGGGTCTTCCGAGTATCCTCGTGTGAGGGTCTGCATGGCTTTCGCCACGCGGAGTGGTGTCTTCACCAGTCCCTCTCTATTTGGGTCCTCGCCCAATAGAGCCAGGATGTCGCGATAATGCTCAGCGAGGGTCTCGAGACCCTCGCGGTATTCTGTTTCCATATGATGTGGATGTGTTAGTCTTTTTTTACAACCCCGACTTCAGAATCGTGCTCCTGCTGACGGTGATGGTGGTTTTCACCACGCATGCGCTTTTGTAGCCGAGTTTGTTGAGTTTTTTCATCATCTTCGTTGCCTCTTCCTGATTGAGGAAGTTCCCGCATCTGCAACACCATCTGGGAGAATAGAAGTGAACGTATATGGGTTGTCCCGGGATTTGGGCTTTCAGTTTCTCTCCCACCTCGCTGGCCTTGGCTCTGTCTTCCCTGGTGTTTCCCCCTGCAAAGACTTGCACACGGTATCCCGTCACGCGCTTGCTGTTGCTCATCAGTTTCTTGTCGCCGCCTTGTGGGTTGGTGACAGCCTGAGCCTCGGCCTCTTGGATTTTCTGAGCCCTTATGAGTTCTCTTTGCTCACGTTCCTTTTCGCGTCTTTCCTTGTCGCGCCGCTCTTCTTCCCTGGTGGTGGGGCGTTCTGTTCTCCTTTCCGTACTTTGTCTTGCTTGCTCTTGTTTTCCTGTTGCGGGCTTGCTTTCCGTCCGTTGCATCGTGTTTTCTTGTCTCTCGCTGGCTTTTTTGGCTTCTTGCTTTTGTTCTTTCTTTCCGCCGTTGACGAGATTGCTGATGTCTTCACTCTGTTTGACCGATACGGTTCCGCTCCCTTGCTCTTTTTTTTGCAAGTGGTTGATGAAGTCCTGTGCTACACAGAAATAGGCGATGCAACAAAGGGCAGCAAGTGTGGCGATGTATTTTTTCATTTAGGATATGGGGTATGTGGTTTTGTTTTTGCTGTAAGCATCTCGCGACACCAGCGTGGTGTGTCGCGAGATGCCTGCAGTTGAGCTCATCATTTCCAAGCGTCGATGATGCCTTTGAAGTCAGCGGCTTTCAGTGAAGCTCCACCGATCAGGCCACCATCGATGTCGGGCTTGGCGAAGAGTTCCTTGGCATTGCTTGGCTTGCAGCTTCCGCCATAGAGGATGGAGGTTTGCTCAGCCACGTCTTTTCCGTATTTCTCAGCAATGACGTTGCGGATGTAAGCGTGTATTTCCTCTGCTTGCTCGGCCGTTGCAGTCTTTCCTGTTCCGATGGCCCAGATGGGTTCGTAGGCGATGATGATGTTGGCGAATTCCTCTTCGGTGAGGTTGAACACGCTTCCTTCCAGTTCAGCCTTGACGATGTCGTTCTGCTTGTTGGCTTCTCTCTCTTCGAGGCTTTCACCGATGCAGAAGATGACTTTGAGTCCGTTCTTGAGGGCGAGGAGCACTTTCTCCTTGAGGATTTCAGGATTTTCAGCGTAGTATTCTCTTCTTTCGGAGTGTCCGAGGATGACATATTGTGCTCCTGTGCTCTTCACCATTTCAGCGGAGACTTCTCCGGTGTATGCTCCCTTTTCCTTGTCAGCGCAGTTCTCGGCACCGAGTCCGATGATGTCTTGGTTGAGGAATGAGGCGATGCTTGCCAGGTGGATGAACGGCGTGCAGATGACCACGTCGCAATTGGGTTGGTCGGCTGCCAGGCAGTCATTGAGTTCTTTAGCCAGTTGGATGCCTTCTTGCAGGTTCATGTTCATTTTCCAGTTGCCTGCTACGATTTTCTTTCTCATTTTCTTTGTTTTTTATGAATGATTGGTTATTGTTGTTGATTTTTCCTTTTTCTTGTTCTTTTTCTTGTTCCACCGCCATTTGATGGTAGCCCAGATGCGGTCGGCGAGAGTGAGGATGGCCAGTGGGAGTACAAACCACATGAGGATGATGGCCACCTTGCTGGCGGTGGAGTCGGAGGGTGTCTGCCCCACGGCCATCTGTTCCAGTCGCTTGTTCCATGTCGTGGCGTCGGGGAGTCTGTTGTGGCTCCATTTCCTCACCACCTTTCCTTCTTTCATCAAGAGCAGTCCGGGATTGCTTCTGATGATGGTCTTCAGCGTGACGGCGTCGGTGATGAAGAACGGGTATTCCGCTCCGGTGAGTTCGCGCCATCTTTCCATTCCCTTTTCCCCGCTTGATGTCAAGCAATAGAATGGATACCCGTTGTCCTGGCAGTATTCGTAGATTTGGTCTATTTCTCCGAAGTCGCTGTCGCTCGCCTGCTCCAGGTATGGGGATATGAGCAGGAAGGTGTATCCCTTGAAAGCGAGCACGGTGTCGGTGATGATGTCTCCCTCCAGGTTTTCAATGGAGAAGTCGTGTATGGGTGGCACGTATCCTTCCTCCGTCTGCACCGTCTTGCTGTCGATGAAAGTCCAAGTGGAGTCGGGGTAGTTCTCCAAGGTGAATTCTTTTCTTTGCCCGTCTTTTTCGAGGATGAAGGTGGTCTCGAACTGTGGCTCTTTCTCTCCTTCCGGTATTTCCATGCCTTTTGCGATGTCGGTGCCCACCTTGTATGGTCTGAAGTCGAATATAGGCAGGTCGTATAGGCACCAGATGCTGCAAAGGATGATGAAAAGCAGAGTGTAGTTGATGACGATCCACTGGTTGGTCTTTGAGATGAACCTGACCATTTTCAATGGTTTCCTGCACACCACGATGGCTGCTGCCAGGAGGATGATGTTCTTGGCGAATGTCTGTCCGTTGGTGAGCACCAGCGCGTCGCCGAAGCATCCACAGTCGCTCACCGGGTTGGCAATCCATATCCATAGTGTGACGAGTGTCATGACTGCCATAAATGCGACGATGATTTTTGTCACCGTGCGCCGATGGATGGCAAAGAGCAACAAGATGCCGAGGGTGAACTCCAATGCTGAGAGTGCCACCGAAATGCACAGCGCGCACCAGTCGGGCAGAATGCCTTGCAGTGACAATGCCGCAAGATAGTCCTGTATCTTGTATTGCGTGCCGAGAGGGTCTATGGCTTTGACGAACCCTGAAAGGATCAGGGTGACGGCCAGGACGAACCGGCAGATGTTGACGATGATGGTGCTGAGCCTATTCACTAAGTTTGATGATGCCGAAGATGGCATAGTTGATGATATCCATGTAGTTGGAGTCGATGCCCTCTGACGCGATGGTCTCGCCCTCCAGGTCCTCTATCTCTTTCACCCGCTGTATCTTTGTGAGAATGAAGTCGGTGTAACTGCTCACGCGCATTCCTCTCCAAGCCTCTCCGTAGTCGTGGTTCTTCTTCAGCATGAGAGCCAACGCCTCCTCAGCGTGCTTGTCATATTGCGCCAGCGCTTCTTCGGCTCCCATGTCGGGATTGTCGGCATAGCCCTTCGTCAGTTGGATGAGTCCCACGAGCCCATAGTTGACCAAGGCGAGGAATTCCGGCCTGATGCCTTCTCCCACCAACGACTCCTTTTTCACCTCGAGGGAGCGTATGCGCATGGCCTTGATGTAAAGTTGGTCGGTGAGCGAGGACGGGCGCATGATGCGCCAGGAAGGGCCGTAGTCGTGCAGTTTGTCGGCAAACACTTCCCTGCATTCTGCAAGCGCCTGTCTGAACTGTTTTTCTGTCTTTGTGGGCTGTTGTGTCATTGTTTCTCGCTTTTTCACTTTTTCGGTGCAAAATTAAGCATTTTCCATGAACGAAGCAAATTTCTAAGCAGATGATTGATGTTCGGTGAATCAAAACATGGTGGAAATCATGTTTCATCCTACAATCCATGTCGGGTGGCGGAGTTATTGCTTGAGTCTTGTTTTGAGGTTTTTAGTTGGAAAATTTTGTCACGTGCTTTTTTTTCCTTAATTTCGCGGCGGAAATCCCGCTCACCCCTTGTTTTTCTGTTTTCAGATATCTATCCAAGACCATTCATGTTTAAAGAATATAGTGACGCCGAACTGGCGCAAATCCTTGACCAAGACCTTTTCCATCTTGTTTCCGACATAGCCGATGAGTTGGGCGTGGAATGCTACGTCATAGGAGGTTATGTGCGTGACATTTTCCTGGAGCGCCCTTCCAACGACATCGACATCGTGGTGGTGGGCAGTGGCATCGAGGTGGCCCGGCGTTTGAAGAAAAGTCTGGGCAAGAAGGCCCAATTGTCAGTCTTCAAGAATTTCGGCACGGCGCAAGTAAAATATGACGGCCAAGAAGTGGAGTTCGTCGGTGCTCGTCGTGAGAGTTATTCTCGTGACAGTCGCAAACCCGTGGTGGAAGACGGCACGTTGGAAGACGATCAGAACCGCAGGGATTTCACCATCAATACCTTGGCCATCTGTCTGAATAAGGAGCGTTTTGGCGAGTTGGTGGACCCCTTCGATGGCTTGGACGACATGTATTATCGCACCATCCGCACCCCTCTCGACCCCGATGTCACTTTTTCTGACGACCCTTTGCGGATGCTTCGTTGTGTCAGGTTTGCCACCCAGTTGAATTTCGACATCGACCCGGATACCTTTCAGGCACTTGAGCGCAATGCCGAACGAATCAAGATTATCAGTGGTGAACGCATCTCCGAGGAACTCTGCAAGATATTGAAGGCCAGGAATCCCAGTTTTGGTTTCGACTATCTGCAGCGTTGCGGCCTTCTTCCCCTCATCCTGCCCGAGGTCAGCAAACTTGACGAGGTGGAGACGCGGAACGGCAGGGCACACAAGAACAATTTCCTCCATTCCCTTGAAGTGTTGGAAAATGTTTGTAAAAAATCTGACAATCTGTGGCTGCGATGGGCGGCTTTGCTTCATGACATCGGCAAGCCCAAGAGCAAGCGTTGGGACCCCCTTGTGGGATGGACCTTCCACAACCACAATTTCATCGGCATGAAGATGGTGCCAGAGTTGTTCAAGCGCCTGAAACTGCCCCTCGATGCAAAGATGAAATATGTGCAGAAACTCGTGGAATTGCACATGCGCCCCATCGTCATTGCAGATGAAGAGGTGACTGACAGCGCCGTGAGGCGACTGCTCAACGATGCCGGAGACGACATCGACGACCTGATGACCCTTTGCGAGGCAGACATCACCAGCAAGAACCGGGAGAAGAAACAGCGCTTCCTCGACAATTTCATCGTGGTCCGAGAGAAACTTGAAGACTTAAAGCAAAAGGACTACAAACGTCTTTTCCAGCCTTGCATTGACGGCAATGAGATCATGGCGATGTTCGGACTCGAGCAAGGCAGGGAGGTGGGCATACTCAAAAGCCATATCAAGGAGGCCGTCCTCGACCAGAGGGTGGAGAACGAGCCAGAGGCCTTGAGGAAGATGCTTGTTGAAAAATATCAACAAATGATGCGTGAAAAGGCCGATGGGCAAAACGTTTGAATCTCGTTTTGCCAAGACGTGGCTGTTCGGCGAAAATATTTTGGATACAGGGAATAGGTCGGACTGGTCAAGCACTGACCTTTTCGCCGCCATAGGCGGTTTGGTTTGCAAAAAAAACTGTGTAAATCAAGGAGGAATAAGTTCATGTAGTGTCTCGTATGGACAGGGGCTTGGTGTTCATCTGATGGTTGCGACAGACATTAAACAATAATATATGTTAAATGTACACTCAAAAAAGGTGTGCAATACGATTTGTTTTGTATTTTTGTATTTTAAATGTTCAAAATTAAACTTGATTTTTCACAAAATGTATATCATCATAAAATCATAAGTATGAAAAAATCTAAATTCTTCTTGCTTGTAGCAGCAGCTGCATGCTTGGTGGCGTGTGGTGGAAAGAAAGGTGGCGGCATGAATTTTGGCGACAATGAGTTCCCCGTGCAGACAGTGGGCACGTCCAGCGCCACTTCCGAAACCACCTATCCTGCATCCATCAAGGGTGTCCAGGATGTGGAGATACGCCCCAAGATTTCCGGTTTCATCACCCGCGTCAACGTTCATGAGGGTCAGGCCGTCAGTGCCGGACAGGTCCTTTTCGTCCTTGACAACGAGACTTACCAGGCGGCCGTGAGGCAGGCCGAAGCCGCTGTCAACCAGGCGAAAGCCGCCATCAGCACGGCAGAGGCCCAGATGGCCACCGCCAAGTTGACCTTTGACAATAGCACCGAATTGCACAAGAACGGCGTGATAGGCGACTATGAGTTGCAAGCAGCCCAGAACACCTATAACAGTGCCATGGCCCAGGTCAACCAGGCCAAGGCTGCGCTCCAGCAGGCTCAGGCCGGTTTGTCTTCAGCCCGTGAGAATTTGAGTTTCTGTTATGTGAAGAGTCCTGCAAGCGGCGTTGTGGGCAGCCTTCCCTACAAGGTTGGCGCCCTTGTGAGTGCACAAAGCACTCCCGCTCTCACCACTATCTCCAACATCAGCACGACGGAGGTCTATTTCTCCGTTAACGAGAAAGACATGCTTGAGATGACCAAGAATTCCGGAGGCATCAATGCCGCCGTCAATTCGTTCCCGCCGCTTCGGCTGAAGTTGCCCGATGGTTCCATTTACGCCCACCAGGGCAGGGTGGTGAAGGTGAGCGGCCTTATCGACTCCGGTACCGGCTCCGTCTCGATGATTGCACATTTCCCCAACCCCGAGCATTTGCTCAAGAGTGGTGGGTCTGGTTCCATCATCGTCCCGCGCCAGAACGGTTCGGCCATCGTCATCCCGCAGGCATGTGTCTCCGAGGTGCAGGACAAGAAGTTCGTTTACACCGTTGGAGCTGACAACAAAGTGAAATACACCGAGATCACCGTCAGCCCGCAAAACGACGGTGTCAACTTCGTTGTGACGGGTGGTCTGAATGTGGGCGACAAGTATGTCACCAACGGTTTGACAAAACTCAGTGATGGCATGGAGATTGTGCCCATCACTCAGGAGCAGTACCAGAAGAAAATCGACGAATCTGGAAAAATCGGCACCGATGGTACGGCAAAGGGATTTGTCGATGCCATGACAGGTAAGAAATAACACATACGGCTCACCTTTGAGACTCCAGTTTAAACAACAGACAACATGACATTTACAACATTCATAAAGCGCCCGGTGCTGTCGACGGTGATATCCATCGTCATCGTGCTGCTGGGCTTTATCGGACTGGCTACTCTCCCTGTTGAGCAGTATCCAGACATTGCGCCTCCTACCGTCGTGGTGTTCACCAGTTATCCTGGTGCTGATGCCGAGACGGTGAAAAACTCGGTGCTTGTGCCGTTGGAGGAGAGTATCAACGGTGTGGAAGGCATGGACTATATCAGTTCTTCCGCATCCAGTGGCTCTGCAAGCCTTTCCATTCTGTTCCGTCAGGGTATGAACGCCGATATGTGCGCCGTCAACGTACAGAACCGTGTTCAACAGGCGTTGGCTCTCCTTCCTGCCGAAGTTACCCGTATCGGTGTCACCGTGATGAAGCGTCAGACCTCGCAGGTGATGATGTACACCCTCACCAGTGACGGGCGTTACGATGACGAATTCCTCACCAACTATAGCAACATCAATGTGATTCCAGCCATCAAGCGAATCCAAGGTGTGGGCGACGTTCAGTCACCTGGTATGAAGAGTTACTCCATGCGCATCTGGCTCGACCCGGAGGTGATGAAGCAGCATGACCTGATGCCTTCCGACATCTCCAACGTGCTGGCAGAGCAGAACGTGGAGGCTGCGCCGGGTACGTTTGGTGAGCGTTCAGATGTGGCCTATGAATATTCGATGCGTTATACGGGACGTCTGAAAAACGCAGAGGAGTTCGGCAACATCATTATCAAGAGTGATGTTTCCGGCAACACCGTCAAACTGAAGGATGTTGCCAAGATTGAACTGGGCGGTTTGCAGTATTCGGTGGCGATGAAGAACAACAACATCCCCTCTGTGATGGGTATGGTGCAGCAGATTGCCGGTTCCAATGCCAACGAGATTGCCAAGAATGTGAAGAAGGAACTTGAGGAGCAGGCCAAGTTGTTCCCTCCGGGTATGACCTACAAGATCAACTATGATGTCACGGAGTTCCTTTATGCCAGTATCGAGGAGGTGGTTTTCACTCTTGTGATGACCCTCTTGCTTGTCTTCCTCGTGGTGTATATATTCTTGCAGGACTTCCGCTCCACGTTGATTCCTATGATTGCCGTTCCGGTATCGCTCATAGGTACGTTCTTCTTCCTCAAGGTTTTCGGCTTCTCCATCAACCTGCTTACCCTTTCTGCGTTGCTGCTCGCCATCGCCATTGTGGTGGACGACGCCATCGTGGTGGTGGAGGCGGTGCATGCCAAGTTGGACCAGGGATACAAGAGTTCGCTCAAGGCATCCATAGACGCGATGAACGAGATTTCGGGAGCCATCATATCCATCACCCTTGTGATGGCATCGGTTTTTATTCCCGTGTCTTTCATCGGTGGTACTACGGGAACGTTCTACAGGGAGTTCGGCATCACCATGGCGGTGTCCATATTCATCTCGGCGCTCAACGCCCTCACGCTGTCGCCGGCCTTGTGTGCCATCTTCCTCAAACCCCACGACGCGGATGGCAAAGAGGTGAAGATGTCGCGTGTCGACCGATTCCATGCCGCGTTCAACACCTCCTACGAGAAAATACTTGGTAAATACAAGAGTCGCGTTGAAAAACTGGTGCACAAGCCTGTCATCATATGCATAGCAGTGGTCATCGGTATTGCAGCATTGGTAGTGACCATGCAGACCACCAAGTCGGGTCTTGTACCGAGTGAGGATACCGGTACACTCTTCTGCACCATCTCCATGCCGCCTGCTACGTCAGTGGCACGTACGCGTCAGGTGATCAACGAGGTTGACTCCATTCTTGCCTCCAACCCAGCCATCCAGTCGCGTGAGCAGATCCAGGGCTATAATTTCATCGCTGGTTCTGGTAGTGACCAAGCCACGTTCATCATTAAACTCAAACCTTTCGAGGAGCGACAGAAAGGCTTCTGGTGGAAACTCTCCGGACTATGGCAGGGTGACGGCATTTATCGCTTTGTTGTCAACCCCTATGATGCCAACTCGGTCATCGGTATGATTTTCAAGCAGACAGCATCCATCAAAGACGCACAGATATTGGCTTTCTCGCCGCCTATGATTCCCGGTTTCTCTGCCAACAGTGGTGTGTCGCTTGTGATGCAAGACCGCACTGGCGGCGACCTCAACACATTTTTCAACATTGTAAAGGGTTATCTCGAGGAACTGAACAAACGGCCTGAGATACAGACAGCCCAGACATCCTACAATCCGAATTATCCCCAATACATGATTCACATGGATGTGGCGAAGTGCAAGCAGTCGGGCATCTCCCCCAACACCGTCCTCACCACCTTGCAAGGTTATTATGGCGGTCTCTATGCATCCAACTTCAATGCCTATGGAAAACTGTTCCGTGTGATGGTTCAGGCTTCCCCCGAATGCAGGATGACGCCGGAGAGCCTCAACAGCGTCTATGTGCGCACGCCTTCGGGTATGGCACCGGTCAAAGAGTTCTGCTCTATCGAGCGAGTCTATGGACCGTCTAACATCAACCGTTTCAACCTCTTTACGGCAATCAATGTCACGGCTACGGTGGCCGACGGCTATTCCACAGGTGAGGCCATCAAAGCCGTACAAGAGGTTGCTGCCCAGCAATTGCCGGCAGGATACACCTACGACTACTCAGGACTGACTCGCCAGGAGGCACAGTCAAGCAACTCAACGGCGTTGATTTTCGTCCTTTGTATCGTGTTCATCTATCTTATCCTCGCAGCGCAGTATGAGAGTTACATCCTGCCATTGGCTGTGATTCTCTCCGTACCTTTCGGACTGGCTGGTGCTTTCTTGTTCACGCAATTGTTCGGGCACTCCAACGATATCTACATGCAGATTTCGCTGATCATGCTTATCGGTCTGCTTGCCAAAAACGCCATCCTTATCGTACAGTTCGCTCTTGAGCGCCGTGAGTTGGGTATGGCCATCTCCTGGTCGGCAGTGCTCGGTGCGGCAGCCCGTCTGCGCCCGATTTTGATGACGTCTCTTGCCATGATCATTGGTCTGCTCCCAATGATGTTTGCTTCGGGAGTGGGAAAGAACGGCAACCAAACCCTTGGAGCTGCTGCCGTCGGCGGCATGTTGATAGGTACGTTGTTGCAGATTTTCGTCGTGCCTACACTCTTTGTCATCTTCCAGTCGCTCCAAGAGAAGTTCTCCCCGATGAAGTTCGAGGATGTCAGCAGCAGCGAGGTGAAAGCCGAATTGGAGCAATATGTTCATCATGCAAACAATTACACTGTGGAGGAATAAAAGTATGAAGAAAACAACATTTATCATTGCTGTGGCTTTCGCCCTCATGCTTGTTGGTTGCAAGTCGCTCAAGCAGTCCCTTTTCGCTCCCTATGAGCGTCCTGATGTCAACACCACGGGACTGATACGCGACGTCGTCTCCAATACCGACACGCTCGTTTCCAACGCCGATGCCAACTTCGGCAACCTGCCCTGGCGGGAAGTGTTCACCGACCCCCAGTTGCAGGTCATCATCCAGCAGACGCTCGACAACAATGTCGACATGCTCAATGCCGCCCTCAACGTGGAAATGGCGGAAGCACAATTGAAGGCCGCACGGCTCTCCTTCCTGCCACAGATTGCCTTCTCCCCCTCGGGCACCCTCACCTCGAGTGACTTCGGCCCGGTGAGCAAGGCTTATCAACTCCCAGTGGCCATCAGTTGGAACGTCGACCTCTTCGGCAACCTGCTGTCGCAGAAACGAGCCGCCCAGGTGGCATTGCTTGGCACCCATGATTATCAGGTGGTCGTGCAGACCAATCTCATAAAGGGTGTGGCCAACATGTATTACACGTTGCTCATGCTTGACCGTCAAGTGGAAATCCTCGCCGACATGGAAAGTCTCACCAAGGACACGTGGGACATGATGAAACTGCAGATGGACTTGGGGCGCGCCCGTTCCACCAGCGTGCAGAGTGCCGAGGCCAACTACTATTCAGTCCAGGCGAAGACCGTGGATATGAAGCGACAGATTCGCGAAGTGGAGAATTCTCTCTCGCTCCTCATGGGGCAGTCGGCTCAAGCCATTTCCCGTGGAAAACTGAAAGACCAGAATCTGCCATCGAAATTCGCCACAGGGGTAGGCATTCAGTTGCTGGCCAACCGTGCCGACGTACACTATGCGGAGATGAACCTCGCCAAGTGCTTCTATGGCATAGAAACGGCGAGGAGCAGGTTCTATCCCAGCCTCACCATCTCGCCCACGGCATCCTTCACCAACAGTGCCGGCATCGTTTCCAATCCTGGAAAGGTGCTCTTGTCAGCAGTGGCCAGTCTCACGCAACCCATCTTCATGAAAGGCCAGCTCACGGCAGGCCTGCGCGTTGCCGAGGCTCAATATGAGCAAGCTTTCAACAGTTGGCAGAATGCCGTCCTCAAGGCAGGCAATGAGGTGAGCGACGCCCTCGTGCTCTACAAGGCTTCCGACGACAAGATTGCCCTTGAAGAGAAGCAGGTGGAGACTTTGGAGAAGAACGTGGAGCATACCAGAATGCTCTTCAAGAGTTCCGGCAGTTCCTACCTCGAGGTCATCAGCGCCCAGCAGGCTCTGCTTAATGCGCAAATCTCACTCGTCTCCGACCAGTTCTACAAGATGCAGGCTGTCGTCAACCTGTACAACGCCTTGGGAGGTGGTGGAAAATAGTCATAACAACGAAAAGCAATACAATATGGCAAGTGATATCAGTCCAAGAGCAGAAATCGACCCCAGGGCGACCATCGGGGACAACTGCAAAATATTCCCCTTCGTCTATATCGAAGGTGACGTGGTCATCGGAGACAACTGCATCATCTTTCCCTTCACCAGCATCCTCAACGGGGCGCGGATAGGAAAAGGCAACAAGATACACCAAGGCTCCGTCATCGCCGCCCTCCCGCAGGATTTTGAGTTCAGAGGGGAGAAGAGCGAGTGCATCATCGGTGACAACAACATTATCCGTGAGAACGTGGTTATCAACAGGGCCACGCACACCGGAGGGATGACTGTCATCGGGCACGACAACTTCCTTATGGAAGGCGTTCACATCTCGCACGACACCAAGATTGGCAACAATTGCGTCTTCGGCTATGGCACAAAGATTGCTGGCGACTGCATCATCGAGGATGGAGCCATCTTCTCCACCAGCGTGGTGGAGAATGCAGCCACCCGTGTGGGAGCAGGGGCCATGTTGCAGGCGGGCACGACCTTCTCGAAAGACGTGCCGCCCTATATCATTGCAGGAGGGACTCCCGTGAAATACGGTGGTGTCAACACCACCGTCCTCACGATGGGTGGTATCTCGGAAAAGGTGCAGAAACACATCGCCAACGCCTACCGCCTTGTCTTCCATGGACAGAACAGTGTCGAAGACGCCATCCTCCAGGTGAAACAACAGGTCCCCGATAGTCCGGAGATCAAGCACATCATCGAGTTCATCACCGACACCGAGAGGGGCATCATCACGAAAATGTAAGTCTTTAAGGTCCTTGAGGTCTTTAAAGTCTTTATAATCTTTAAGGTTCTTGCCCGCATATTCCTGTTAATGGAGGTATGTGAAGCGATGCAAGTGAAGCCGCCAGTCCTGTTTTTGAGGATTGGCGGTTTTGCTATAATCCCTTATTTGCTGTTTTTTATCCCGAATTGTCGAGATTTGTCGAAGACCCGCGACCATAGGGAGTAATTGGAGATTTTTTAGTTGTTTTATCGTTAAATGGAATCGCGGGCGACACGTCGCCCGCGACTTTCATATTATGGAATTTTAGCAAGTTATCTTTCCTTGCCATTGATGTAGTATTGCAAGGTGATTGCAAAGATAGGCCGATGCTGTGTCAAATCGTGGTACAAGCGAGAGAAAAATGACTAAAAACAACGTTTTTTTGTCTTTTTCCGAGCGCCAGACGATTCGCCGTAGGCAAATCGTGGTACAAGCGAGAGAAAAATGACTAAAAACAACGTTTTCTTGTCTTTTTCCGAGCGCCAGACGATTCGCCGAAGGCAAATCGTGGTACAAGCGAGAGAAAAATGACTAAAAACAACGCCAAGAATGTTCTGCCGAATTTGCAATTCGGCAGCATATAATATTAGGATTTGTAATCCGCTAAAATCGTTGTATACAAGAGTTTATGTCCGCTTTAATCGGATTGCAAATCCTTATGTTACCCTCAGGCGGATTGCAAATCCGCCTGAACATTATTGTCGTTATATGTGGCTTGAACATTCTTGTCGTTGTTTGCCGCCAGAACAATTTTGTCGTTATATGTGGCTTGAACATTCTTGTCGTTGTTTGCCGCCAGAACAATTTTGTCGTTATATGGCGGCAAAACATTCTTGTCGTTATATGCCGGCAGAGCATTCTTGTCGTGGCAAATTCAATTTCAGCCACACAAAAAACTTTTCCTTATGCCTTCAGTGTCCTCATTGCGTTGAGCACGGCGAGTACGGTGACTCCCACGTCGGCGAAGACCGCCATCCACATGGTGGCCAGGCCCAGTGAAGCCAGGATGAGCACCGCGACCTTGATGCCGATGGCCATCCACACGTTTTGTCTTGCGATGGCGAGCGTGCGTCTTGCGATGGCGATGGCGGTAGCGATTTTCGACGGATGGTCATCCATCAACACCACGTCGGCAGCCTCGATTGCCGCATCGCTTCCCAGTCCGCCCATGGCGATGCCCACATCGGCCATGGCTAACACAGGAGCATCGTTGATGCCGTCGCCTACGAAAGCCACACCCATGTCCTTTGTCTTCCCCTCGATGAGTTGCCTCATGTGCTCCACCTTGTCCTGGGGTAGCAGTCCGGCATGGTATTCATCAAGCGACAATTGCTTGGCCACATTTGCGGCCACCTCCTCGCGGTCGCCAGTGAGCATCGCCACGTGCTGCACTCCCATTTCCTTCAATCGAGAGACGGCTTCAGCGCTGTCGTCTTTCACCTTGTCGCTGATGGCGATGTGTCCGGCGTATTCACCGTCGATGGCCACGTGGATGACGGTGCCAATATGCGGACAGTCGCTCCATTTCGCCCCCACGGCCTGCATCATGCGTGTATTGCCTACGCACACCATGCGACCCTCCACTTTTGCCCGCACACCTTGTCCGGCCACTTCTTCCACCTCCTCCACCAGACAGCCGTCGGTGGCTTCGTCGGGGAAGGCATCGCGTAGGGCCGCGCCTATGGGATGCGTGCTGTAGTGCTCCACGTGGGCTGCCAGGTGCAGCAGATGCCTCTCATCGCACATCTCGGGGTGTACAGCCTCCACGGCGAATTTTCCATGGGTGAGCGTCCCTGTCTTGTCAAACACCACCATGCCGGTTCGGGCCAGCATATCGAGATAGTTGCTCCCCTTCACCAATATGCCCTTTCGTGACGCCCCACCGATGCCGCCGAAGAAGGTGAGTGGTACGCTGAGGACCAGGGCACATGGGCACGACACCACGAGGAAGATGAGTGCACGGTGCAGCCAGGTGGGGAATGTGGTGGAGAACTGCCCCGACAAGAGTGGTGGAACCAATGCCAGCAGCAATGCCCCAATGACCACCACGGGGGTGTAATAACGAGCGAAGCGAGTGATGAAGTTCTCGCTGCGCGACTTGTGTTCACTGGCGTTTTCCACGAGGTCAATGATTTTTGATGCCGTACTCTCGCCGAAACCTTTGGTCACTTTGACCCTCACGACGCCGGAGAGGTTGACGCAGCCAGAGAACACCTCGTCGCCCACGACGGCCTCCCGCGGCATGCTCTCACCTGTGAGAGCCACCGTGTTGAGTTGGGTGGCTCCTTCGGTCACCAGGCCGTCGAGCGGAACACGCTCGCCAGGTTTCACCACGATGATGTCGCCAGGTTTCACTTGCTTGGCGTCCATGCGTTCGAGTCGTCCTTCCCGCTCCACGAAAGCCACGTCAGGGCGAATGTCCATCAGTTGGGCGATGCTTTGTCGGCTCTTTCCTTCCGCGTATCCTTCAAAGAGTTCGCCAATCTGGAAGAAGAGCATGACGAAGACGGCCTCAGGAAACTCCGTCTCCGCTCCTGGCAGGAAACCGATGCACAGGGCGCCTATGGTGGCCACCGACATGAGGAAGTCCTCGTTGAATATGTCGCCATGGCAGATGCCTTCCACCGCCTCCTGCAATGTCTCGTGACCAGCGATGAGGTAGGGTAGGAGATAGACGAGGAGCAGTTGCCATGTCTTCAGGTTGCAGGTGTGTTCCACTATGACCGCCGCCACCAACAACACGACAGCGATGATGATTTTTACGATTTGGCCTTTCAGGCTTTCGTGGTGCTCGTGGTTGTGACCGTGACCGTGTCCATCCCCATGCTCGTGATGATGTTCGTGGTTGTGTGAGCAGCCATGTTCGCAATGTTCATGATGATGTGTGTGTGCCATCTTTTCTTGTTTTTGATTCTGGCTGCAAAGTTAGGGTGAAAGTTTTGCAACTTGGTTGCAAAGATGGCATAACCACTTTTTTCCTTCATTTTTTCCTTTGTTCGCAGTTTTTTTGTATTTTTGCACGCACAGACCAAAAAAGAAAGAATATGGAAAAATTGAAATTGATATGGACCATCCTGTTTGTCGCCGCTTTTACCACGGCCTCTTATGCAGGTGACAATGTGTTTTCGGCAGCCAGTGCCACGGCCGCTCCAGGCCAAGAGGCGGTCATCGACATCATGCTCAACAATGCTGACGAGGTGAATGGCTTGCAGTTCGACATCGTGTTGCCTGAGGGCATCCAGTTGGTCATGGATGAAAAGAATAACCCCCTCATTGCTCCATCGGAGAGAGCAAAAGGCTTTTCTGTGATTTGCAAGGCGGTGGAGCCAGGCAGGTTCCGTTTGATGTCCCTCTCATTCCAAGGCAGTAAAGTCAAGGGCAACGAAGGGGTGGTGCTCTCCATCACAGTCAAATGTGATGCGGCAGTAAAGAAGGGCGACAACATAGTGCGCTTCGATGAAGCACACTTGTCGTTTGCAAACACCGAACTGAACAAGACGGATTCCATTCTTCCCTCTTTTGAAACAAAGGTGACCGTGAAGTAAAATAAACCGAGGTCACCTAAGGACCTTAAGGCCCTTAAAGTCTAAAACCCTTCAGAAACGCAAGAATCCTGAGCAATCGCCCAGGATTCTTGCGTTATAGGCTTTTCAGCAATGATTATTTCTTGTTGAGTGCCATGTCGACGGTCACGGCGACAGCGACGGTGGCGCCCACCATCGGGTTGTTGCCCATGCCGAGGAATCCCATCATCTCAACGTGTGCAGGCACGGAGGAGGAGCCGGCGAACTGTGCGTCGCTGTGCATGCGTCCCAGGGTGTCGGTCATGCCATAGGAAGCAGGTCCGGCAGCCATGTTGTCGGGGTGCAGGGTGCGGCCAGTGCCACCACCGGAAGCCACTGAGAAGTAAGGCTTTCCAGCGAGGACGCGCTCTTTCTTGTAAGTGCCAGCCACGGGGTGCTGGAAACGTGTGGGGTTGGTGGAGTTGCCAGTGATGGAAACGTCGACGTTCTCGTTCCAGAGGATGGCTACACCCTCGCGCACGTCGTCGGCGCCGTAGCAGTTCACTTTAGCTCTTGGGCCGTTGCTGTAAGCCTTCTTCTGGACAATCTCCAATTTTCCTGTATAGTAGTCGAACTTGGTCTGCACGTAGGTGAAACCATTGATGCGGCTGATGATCATGGCTGCATCCTTGCCCAGTCCGTTGAGGATGGTGCGAAGTGGCTTTTTACGCACTTTGTTGGCCATCTCGGCGATTTTGATGGCACCTTCTGCAGCGGCGAAAGACTCGTGTCCGGCGAGGAAGGCGAAGCACTCGGTCTCCTCGCGCAGCAGACGTGCTGCCAGGTTTCCGTGTCCGATACCCACCTTGCGGTCGTCGGCTACGGAACCGGGGATGCAGAAGCTCTGCAGTCCGATGCCGATGGCCTCAGCGGCGTCGGCGGCATTTTTCACGCCTTTCTTGATGGCGATGGCGGCACCACAGACATAAGCCCATTTTGCATTCTCGAAGCAGATGCCCTGGGTGTCCTCGCAAATCTGGTAGGGGTCGATGCCGATGGACTCGCAAATCTCGTTGGCTTCCTCGATGGACTTGATGCCATTGGCGTTGAGCGCGGCGAGGACTTGGTTGATGCGGCGCTCCTGACTCTCGAATTTCACTTCTCTTATCATACTATGTTTCCTCCTTATTCTTTACGTGGGTCAATCGTCTTCACTACACCTTGCTCGGCGGTTGTCCTTCCATAGGTGCCAGTGAACTTCTTCACGGCCTCGTTGGCGTCCATGCCAGCCTTGATGGCTTCCATCATCTTGCCCAGGTGAACATACTCGTATCCACAGACCTGAGAGTCCTCGTCGAGGAACATCTTGGTGATGTATCCTTCAGTCAGTTCGAGGTAGCGGGTGCCTTTGGCCTTTGTGCCATAGAGCGTGCCTGTCTGGCTTCTCAGACCCTTGCCAAGGTCTTCCAGGCCGGCGCCAATCACCAGACCACCCTCGGAGAAGGCGCTCTGTGTGCGTCCGTAAACCACTTGCAGGAAGAGTTCGCGCATGGCGGTGTTGATGGCGTCGCACACCAAGTCGGTGTTCAGTGCCTCAAGAATAGTCTTTCCAGGCAGGATTTCCGATGCCATGGCGGCGGAGTGGGTCATGCCGGTGCATCCGATGGTCTCCACGAGGCATTCCTCGATGATGCCATCCTTGATGTTCAAAGACAGCTTGCACGTTCCCTGTTGTGGAGCGCACCAACCTATACCGTGGGTGTAGCCGGAGATATCCTTGATCTCCTTGGCCTGAATCCATTTGCCCTCTTCTGGAATGGGGGCTGGTCCATGGTGTGGACCTTTCGCAACAACACACATGTTGTTGACTTCATTGGAATAAGTCATGTTGCTTAAAGAGTTTTATATAATGAAAAATAAGATAATGTAGGTTCATCTTGCTGATTTGGATGCAAAGTTACAAAAAAAATCAAATAAGCGAGCAAGAAAGAGGTTTATTTCTTTCTCCAAGCGTGAGATTTTTCTGTATAAAAACGAATGGAAGGGCAAATTATCATTTGAGCATTCCTGGTTTTCCTCGTATTCCTAATCGCCATAGGGGTTCCTTGAACTTCCCATGGCTTCCCAGGTACATGCCCAGAATGCGGAATAATTCCCAACGAGCATTCTCCAATCGCCCATTTTATCAATCAAGGTGTTGTTTTTCCATTTCTTTTGTCACTATTTCCTTTTTTTGTTGTAACTTTGCACACTCAAATTGACATTATTAATATGAAAGATGTTGTCGTAAGAGAAAGCGAATTGGTGAAAGCTGGAGAGGAAGGCATGGACGAGTTTGTCGGAGTCTTCGTCAAGGCTGTTTACGATGCGATAGGAGGTACCCTCGACGCTCAGTCGCTGCCACAACTCAATGCCGACCAGGTGACGTTGCTCGCCTATGTCATCCTTCGCGACGAGGTGATGGATGGCGGTTTCGTGCAACTCATCCACAACGGCTACGGCCCTTTCATTTTCAAGAATCCCTTTTCACGGATGATGCGTCAGTGGGGATTGGACTCCCTGGCGTCGCTTGTCAACAAGGCACACAAGCCTTATTCCCATCACCACGAGGAGATAGAGCGGGAGTGCAGCGACGAGGAATTCATGGCCCTGTTTGAAAGGATGCCCGAATTCGACGAGTTTGACGACGAGTTTGTGGAGAACGAAGAGGAATGGACTTCAGCCGTAGCATATTACATCGACGAGCACCTTTCTCGTTTCGCCACCATTATCAAGGATTAAGATGAACAAAGAACAGCAATTGCTCAGAAAGAAGAGTCCTGTGCAAATCAAGAACAAGAAGGCCTCTTTCGAATATTTTCTCATAGAAACCTATACCGCCGGCATTGTGCTCACGGGTACGGAAATCAAGTCCATCCGCATGGGCAAGGCCTCGTTGGTGGATGCCTACTGCACCATCATCAATGGCGAGATGTGGGTGTTGGGGATGAGTGTGTCTCCCTATTTCTATGGTTCCTATTCCAATCATGAGATGCGCCGCGACCGCAAATTGCTGCTCAACAAGCGTGAGATTCGCCGCCTGCAGGACGCCACCAAGCAGCCTGGTTTCACCATCATTCCCACGCTTGTCTTCATCGATGAGAAGGGGCGTGCGAAGATGGATATCGCCCTTGCCAAGGGAAAGAAACTTTACGACAAGCGCCAAACCCTCAAGGAGAAAGAAGACCGTAGAGAGATGGACAGGGCTAAGAAGGTTTACTAAGCCTCCGCCCCTGTCGAATCCCCAACCCAGCATTCCAATCCGACAATGACCACCCTCGAACAGACCCTCTGCAAGCGCATCGTCATCCTTGACGGGGCGACTGGGACCAAAATCCAGCAATACAAGCTCTCGGAAAGCGACTTCCATGGCTACCGGTTCCGCAAGAACCGTTCTGTGCTGATGGGCAACAACGACGTGCTCAACCTCACGCGTCCCGACGTGGTGAACGACATCCATTGCAAATACCTTCAGGCAGGAGCCGATATCATCACCACCAACACGTTCAGTTCGCAGAGCATTTCGCAGGCAGACTATCGCCTGGGGGCCTTTGCCCGACAGATGGCTTTGGAAGGGGCCCGCATCGCACGAAGGGCCGTCACCAAATATGCTACCCCGGAACATCCCCGCTGGGTGGCTGGCTCCATCGGCCCCACCAACAAGTCGTGCTCGATGAGTCCCGATGTGTCCGACCCTGGTGCACGTGCCGTCACCTACGACGAGTTGCTCCGTGCCTACCTTGAACAGGTTGACGCGTTGATGGAAGGCGGCGTCGACCTCATACTCATAGAAACCATCTTCGACACGATTAACGCCAAGGCCGCCATAGATGCCGCCACCCAAGTCATGGAAAAGCGTGGGACTCGTCTTCCCATCATGCTCTCCATCACCATCAGCGACCTTGCCGGGAGGACGCTCAGCGGACAGACGATGGAGGCATTCCTTGCCAGTGTCAGCAGTTATGACATCTTCTCCATCGGGTTGAACTGTTCTTTCGGGGCGGCACAGATGAAGCCCTTCCTCCAAGACCTTGCCTCCAAGGCACCATGTTATGTGTCGGCCTATCCCAATGCGGGCCTTCCCAATTCCATGGGGCTTTATGACGAGACGGCAGAAACGATGACCCCGCTGATGGAGCAACTTGTCGACGAGGGGTTGGTGAACATCATCGGAGGATGTTGCGGCACCGACGAGCATTTCATCAAGATGTTTGCCGAGATGGTCAGGGGCAAGGTGCCACGTGTTCCCGTTCCCCGGTTGCGCGCGATTCAACTCAGCGGTCTCGAACCCCTTGTTGTCACCCCCGAACTTGGCTTTGTCAACGTGGGCGAGCGATGCAACGTAGCAGGTTCACGCAAGTTCCTGCGCCTGATCAATGAGAAGAAATACGACGAGGCGATGGCCATCGCAAGGAAGCAGGTGGCCGACGGCGCCCGTGTGATTGACATCAATATGGACGACGGCCTTCTTGATGCAAAGAAGGAGATGACGACGTTTCTCAACCTCATCGCCTCCGAACCCGACATCACCAAGGTGCCCGTCATGATCGACTCCTCGGATTGGGAAGTCATCGTCGCCGCGCTCAAATGCGTCCAAGGAAAAGCCATCGTCAACTCCATCTCGCTCAAGGAAGGCGAGGCGTCCTTCCTGGCGAAGGCGCATACCATACGCCGTTTCGGGGCGGCCGTCGTTGTCATGTGCTTCGACGAGCAAGGCCAGGCCACTTCCTATGAGCGGCGCATCGCCATTGCAGGCAGGGCGTATCATCTGCTCACCTACTCCGTGGGCATGCACCCTTGCGATATCATCATCGATCCCAACGTGCTGGCCATCGCCACAGGCATGGAAGAGCACGATGCATACGCCGCCGATTTCATACGCACCTGCGGATGGATCAGGCAGAACCTCCCCGATGCACACGTCAGCGGTGGTGTCAGCAACCTTTCTTTCGCTTTCCGAGGCAACAACTACATACGTGAGGCAATGCATGCCGTTTTCCTCTACCATGCCATCCGGGAAGGGATGGATTTCGGCATCGTCAATCCTGCCACGAAGGTCGCTTACGACGACATCCCGAAAGAGCAACTTGAAATCATAGAGGATGCCATCCTCTGTCGCTCCGAGCACCCTTCCGGACGTCTCATCGCGCTGGCCAGCGACATCAAGGAGAAGGCTGACGCCGAGAAAGCCAACCGTGAAAACGGTGGTGCACCAGTGTCACGCCCGGTCGAGGAATGGCGTAACGGCAGTGTGGAAGAGCGGCTCAAGGAATCGCTGCGAAGAGGCATCGGCGACTTCCTCGCCGAAGATTTGGAGGAGGCCCTCACGCTTTACCCCAGGGCCGTGGATATCATCGAGGGACCGCTCATGGCTGGCATGAACCTTGTCGGTGAACTTTTCGGTTGCGGAAAGATGTTCCTGCCGCAAGTGGTGAAGACCGCCCGCACGATGAAGCAGGCGGTGGCCATATTGCAACCCCATATCGAGGCGCAGCGAAACGGCAAGGCCGCCAAGGCGGGAAAAATACTCCTCGCCACCGTGAAGGGCGATGTCCACGACATCGGAAAGAACATCGTGTCCGTCGTCATGGCTTGCAACAACTACGAAGTGGTGGACATGGGTGTCATGGTGCCTGCCGACCAGATTGTCAAGAAAGCCAAGAAGGAGAAGGTGGACCTCATCGGGTTGAGCGGCCTCATCACCCCCAGCCTCGAAGAGATGGTCAACGTGGCCAACGAGTTGCGCAAGGCCGGGCTCGACATTCCCATCATGATAGGCGGCGCAACTACCAGCGAACTGCATGTGGCCTTGAAGATCGCCCCTGTCTACGGCGGACCCATCGTCTGGATGAAGGATGCCTCGCAAAACGCCATAGCGGCAGCCAAGTTGCTCGATGAAAAGGGTAGGGAGGCATATGCAGAGCAACTCAACGAAGACTACCGCCAACTCCGCGACAATTATGACGCCAACCAGCGTCAACTGCTCTCCATCGAGGAGGCAAGAAAGCGTAAACCGCGTTTATTTGATTGATTAAAGGATAACAAAAAAAGTGACAAGAAAATGATGAATGTAAAAAACATAGTGTTTGATTTCGGTGGCGTCGTCGTCACCCTGGACCATCAACAAGCCGTCAGGAGATTCAAGGAACTTGGCTTGAAAGATGCAGACAAGAAACTTGACCCATACACCCAGGGCGGCATTTTCGGCGACTTGGAAAAAGGCAAGATCACGGCGGAACAATTCATAGAACAACTCAGCCTGCAATGTGGCAGGCAAATCACCCGTGAGGAGTGTGCACATGCCTGGCTCGGTTACTGCAAGGAGGTGCCGCGTCGCAACCTACAGGCACTTCGTCAACTGAGGGAGGAGGGCTACAGGCTCATCATGCTCTCCAACACCAATCCCTTCATGATGGAATGGGCGGAAAGTCCCGCTTTCGACGGTGAAGGAAACTCTGTCAACAGTTATTTCGACGCTGTGTATGCCAGTTATCGCGTGGGCGTGTTGAAACCCGACCCCTCCTTCTTCCACCTTGTGATGATGCGGGAAGGAATCATGTCCTACAACACCCTCTTCCTGGATGACGGCCCGAGGAATGTGGCGGCGGCCAGCCAATTGGGCATTGCCACCTATTGTCCTGTGAACGGGAGCGACTGGACGAAGGAGATATACCGTTACATTCGTGCCAACAGTTACGCTTACGCGTCCAATTTCTAAGTTTGTTTGAAACCATCATTTCCATTGACAACGACCATGGGATTCAAGAAGAGAAACAAATGGCAACCCTTGCCAGGACAGCCACTCACCGAGATGGATGAAAAGGTGATGTCTTGGGAGCGCAAAGGCAAGGAAGTGCCCACCAGAGACCTCATCCGTACACCGGAAGAGATAGAAGGCATACGCCGCAGCGGCGTGGTGAATACGGGCGTGCTCGATGAAGTGGCACGACAGATACATGCAGGCATGTCGACCTTGGAAATCGACCGCATCTGTCATGACTATTGCGTCAGCCACGGCGCCATACCCGCCTGCCTGGGGTATGAAGGCTTCCCCAAGAGCGTATGCACCAGCATCAACGAGGTGGTGTGCCACGGCATACCGAAGGCAGAGGATGTGCTGATGGAAGGCGACATCGTCAATGTGGATTTCACCACCATCCTCGACGGCTATTACTCCGATGCCTCCCGTATGTTCATCATCGGAAAGACATCGCCAGAAAAGGAGCAACTTGTCAGGGTGGCGAAGGAATGCCTCGAAATAGGAATGGAGGCCGCCAAGCCCTATGGCTTCGTGGGAGACATCGGCCATGCCATAGAGAAGCACTGCAAGAAATATCACTATGGCGTGGTGCGTGACCTCTGCGGCCATGGGGTGGGACTAAAGTTCCATGAAAAGCCCGACGTCGCCCATTACGGCCATCGAGGGCAAGGCATGCTCCTTGTGCCGGGTATGGTGTTCACCATCGAACCCATGATCAACATGGGGACATGGCGGGTGTTCATCGATGAGGGCGACCCATACGGTTGGGAAGTCATCTCGGAAGACGAACTCCCCAGCGCACAATGGGAGCACACCGTGGTAATGACAGAGCACGGCGTGGAAATACTCACTTATTAATCCTCAGACCTTGAGGACTTGAAAGTCTTTAAAGACCCTACACTCAAAATGGAAGAAAAAAAGACCTACATATTAGGCATAGAGAGCAGTTGCGACGACACCTCGGCTGCCGTGTTGTGCGACGGCGTGCTCCTCAGCAATGTCACCGCCTCACAGGAGGTCCACCGCGATTATGGGGGCGTGGTGCCGGAACTGGCCTCAAGAGCACATCAGCAGAACGTCGTTCCTGTTGTCGACCAAGCCATCAAGCGCGCCGGCATCGACAAGGAGCAACTCTCCGCCGTGGCCTTCACACGAGGACCGGGGCTCATGGGGTCGCTGCTTGTCGGCGTCAACTTCGCCAAGGGATTCGCCCGGGCGTTGGGCATCCCCCTCATCGATGTCAACCACCTGCAAGGCCACGTCATGGCCCATTTCATCAAGGAGGACGAAGACGACCATTCTGCCCCTCCCACGCCATTCCTCTGCCTCCTCGTCAGTGGAGGCAATTCGCAAATCGTCAGGGTGGACGCCTACAACCGAATGGAGGTCTTGGGGCAGACCATCGACGATGCCGCAGGAGAAGCCATCGACAAATGCTCGAAGGTTATGGGGCTGGGGTATCCCGGAGGTCCCATCATCGACCGCCTCGCACGACAGGGAAACCCTCAGGCATACCAATTTTCCGAACCCCACATCCCCGGGCTCGACTATAGTTTCAGCGGTCTGAAGACTTCTTTCCTCTACCATCTGCGCGAGTGGGTGGCCGAAGACCCCGACTTCGTGGAGCACCACAAGGAAGACTTGGCCGCCAGCCTTGAATATACCATCGTGGACATCCTGATGAAAAAGTTGCGCCTCGCCGTCAAGCAAACCGGCATCAAGCATGTGGCGTTGGCGGGAGGCGTGTCGGCCAACAACGGCCTGAGAAATGCTTTCAAGGAGCATGCCAAAAAGTATGGATGGACCATCTACATCCCTAAGTTCAGTTACACCACTGACAATGCCGCGATGATTGCCATCACCGGCTATTACAAATACAAGGACAAGCAATTCTGCGGTATTGATGCTCCCGCCTTTTGCAAAGTCACGTTCAAGTAGCATCCACCCTCATACACGACAGAAATGGAACTGGAAAACAAAGTCATCAGCAGAGAGATACAGATAAGGCTCTATGAGTCAGGAAAGACACTCGGAACGGCGGAAAGTTGCACCGGAGGCCGTATCGCCGAGGCCATCATCGCCACTCCCGGCGCCTCGGAGTATTTCAAGGGAGGCATCGTCTCTTACACCAACGAGGTGAAGGAGCGTCTGCTTCACGTCGACCATCAACTCCTTGAGGAGAAGACCGCCGTATGCGAAGAAGTGGCCATTGCAATGGTGAAAGGTGCCTGCGAGACACTCCAAGTGGATTATGCCATCGCTGCAACGGGAATCGCAGGACCTGGCGGCGGCACCAAGGAGATACCCGTCGGCACCATCTGGCTTGCATACGGGACAAAGGACGACGTCCACACCCTCAAGTTGGAAGAGGACGAGGGACGCGATAAAAACCTCCTCATCGCCACGCACACGGCCTTGAATGCCTTCCTCGAATACATCAAGGAAACCATCCCTCCATCACAGCGAGAAGGGTGAGGAGAAACCAGGGGAGTTTAGGAGAAAAAAGGAGGTTTCAGGAGAAACAGGAGGTATTGGTGCCTTTTTGAAATCTTGAAATCTTAGGACAAATGTCCTTTGAAAATGAAAAGATTCTTAAAATATAAGTTTTAGGAATCTTTTTTAATATTATTTAGACAGGTTTTTTCGCAGAAGACTGTTTAATGTTGTAATTTTGCGTTGGATTTGGCGAAAAGCCATCTTGAACAGAAAGAACAACTAACAAACAGATAAGAAATGGCAGATTCATTCGACATCCGCGAACTCAATGTGCGGATAGAACAGCAAAGCGCGTTTGTCTCCAATCTCACCTTGGGAATGGACAAGGTCATAGTGGGGCAGAAACATCTTATAGACTCGCTCCTCATCGGATTGCTCAGCGACGGGCACATCCTCCTCGAGGGCGTGCCGGGTTTGGCAAAGACCTTGGCAATCAAGACCCTTTCCCAACTCATCGAAGCCAAGTACAGTAGGATACAGTTCACCCCGGACCTGTTGCCCGCCGATGTCGTGGGCACTTTGGTCTACTCCCAAAAAGATGAGAACTTCCATGTGAAGAAAGGCCCCGTGTTCGCCAATTTCGTCCTCGCCGACGAAATCAACCGCGCCCCGGCCAAGGTGCAAAGTGCCTTGCTCGAAGCCATGCAGGAGCACCAGGTCACCATAGGCGACAACACTTTCAAACTTCCCGCCCCCTTCCTTGTCATGGCCACCCAGAACCCCATCGAGCAGGAAGGCACCTACCAGTTGCCGGAGGCACAGGTCGACCGATTCATGCTCAAGGTCGTCATCGACTATCCCACCCTGCAAGAAGAGAAACTCATCATCCGCGAGAACCTGCACAGCAGCCTGCCACAGGTGTCGCCTGTCATCACGTCAGGTGAAATCATGGAGGCGCGCGACATCGTCCGCCAGGTGTATATCGATGAGAAAATCGAACAGTATATTGCAGACATCGTCTTCGCCACAAGGTATCCGGAGCGTTATGCCCTTCCTGAGTTGCGCGACCTCATCAGTTTCGGTGGCTCCCCCCGCGCGAGCATCAACCTCGCAAAGGCCGCCAGGGCGTATGCGTTCATCAAGAGAAGAGGTTTCGTCGTCCCCGAAGACGTGAAGGCCGTCGCACATGACGTCCTGCGTCATCGCATCGGCCTCACCTACGAGGCTGAAGCCATCAACGTGAAGAGCGAGGAAATCGTGAGTCGTATCATCAACAAAGTGGAGGTGCCTTGATGCAGACTTCGGAGTTGCTAAAGAAAGTCCGACAGATCGAAATCAAAACCCGGCGTCTCAGCCAGAACATTTTCGCGGGGCAATACCACTCCGCTTTCAAGGGAAGGGGAATGGCATTCTCCGAAGTACGTGAATACCAGTATGGCGACGATGTGCGGGATATCGACTGGAATGTGACGGCACGCTTCCATCGGCCTTATGTCAAGGTGTTTGAGGAAGAGCGTGAACTCACCGTCATGCTCCTTGTCGATGTCAGCGGTTCCCTTGATTTCGGCACCATCCGTCAGACGAAGCGCGACTTGGTGGCAGAGATAGCAGCGACGCTTGCCTTCAGTGCCATCCAGAACAACGACAAGATCGGGGTCATCTTCTTCTCCGACCAGATAGAGAAATACATACCACCGAAGAAGGGAAGGAAGCACATCCTTTTCATCATCAGGGAAATGCTCACCTTCAAACCCCAAAGCCTGCGCACCGACGTGGGCATGGCAGTGGAGTTTCTCACCCGCATGATGAAACATAGCTGCACCGCTTTCCTGATGAGTGATTTCTTCGTCAGGTCATCCTTCCAGAACCAACTGACCATAGCCAACCAGAAACACGACATGGTGGCTATCCAGGTGTATGACCAGAGGGCGAAGGAACTGCCCGACGTGGGACTCATCCGCGTGCGCGACGCAGAGACCGGCCATGAGATGGTGATAGACACCAGCAGCAAGAAACTGCGTCACGCGCACACCGCCTATTGGTACAGGCGGCAGGCAGAGTTGCGTCAGGTTTTCACCCATTCCAATGTAGACCATGTGTCGGTAAGCACCAATGAAGACTTTGTCAAGTCGCTCAAGTTGCTTTTCGCCATGCGGACATAACCAAATGTATATGAAAAAGAGTTTTCTCATACTGTTGCTGGCTGTCGCTGCCTTGAAGGCCACGGCTCAAGTGTCGGTGGAAGCCATGCTTGACTCCGTCACTATCTTCATCGGACAGCAGACCGGCCTCACGCTCAGTGTCAGTTTGAAGGAGGGGCAGGAGGCCGTTTTCCCCAAATTGGACCCCCGCCAGGAACTCGCGCCAGGCGTGGAGGTGATAGATGTGACCGATTGCGACACCGCCCGCCTTGACAACAAGATGATGCGTCTGTCGAGAAAATACACCATCACCTCTTTCGAAGACTCCCTCCATTACATCCCACCCATGGCCGTCAAAGTGGACGGCAAGGACTATGAGAGCAAGAACCTTGCCCTCAAGGTTCTTCCCGTGGAAGTGGACACGTTGCACCCCAACCAGTTCTTCCCGCCGAAGGGTGTTCAAGACAACCCCTTCGAGTGGAGCGAGTGGCGTCTGCCATTCTGGTTGAGTGTCTTGGTCATCCTTCTCGTTGCGTTGGTCTATTACCTATACATCAGGCTGAAAGACAACAAGCCCATCATTTCCAAGATTCGCATCATCAGGCATGTCCCCCCTCATCAGAAGGCGATGAAGGAAATCCAGCGCATCAAGGCCGACGGCATCGGCCAGAGTGGCGACCAGAAGGAATATTACACCCGCTTGACCGATATCTTGCGCACATACCTTGACGAGCGCTTCGGCATCAACGCCATGGAGATGACCAGCGGCGAGATCATAGAGCAGCTCCGTCAGGTGGAAGACCAGTCGAAGTTCGAAGAACTGAAACAATTGCTGGAAACAGCCGACCTGGTGAAATTTGCCAAGTTCTCCACCATGCTCAACGAAAACGACCGCGACATGGCCAACGTTGTGGAATTCATTCAGACCACCAAGCGAGAAGACGTGCCCACCGTGGAGAAAATCAAGCCCAACCTCTCTGAGAGTGAGAAGCGCAGCCAGCGCTCGCGCATCATCATCAAGACGGCCATCACCGTCGCCAGCCTCGTCGCCATCGGCAGTTTGGCCTGGGTCGTGTGGACCGTATGGGGGCTCCTCGGTCTTTAATCCCTTAACTCACTACACATGTTTTTCGCCAACAAAGAATATTTCCTGCTACTGCTGCTGCTCATACCCTATGTGCTGTGGTATTTCCTCTACAAGAGGAAGATGGAACCCGCCATGCGCATGAGCGACACCTTCCCTTATCAGTTTGCACCCAAGAGCTGGAGGGTGAGGCTGATTCACCTGCCCATGCTCCTGCGCATGCTGGGTTTCGTCATGATCGTATGCATGCTTGCCAGGCCTCAGACTCACGACTCATGGGGAGAGAGGAGCGTGGAAGGCATCGACATCATGCTCAGCATGGATGTCTCCACCAGCATGCTGGCCGAAGACTTGAGGCCCAACAGGCTGGAAGCGGCCAAGGAAGTGGCGGCAGAGTTCATTTCCGGAAGACCCGACGACAACATAGGACTCAACATTTTCGCCGGCGAAGCCTTCACTCAGTGTCCGATGACGCTCGACCATCAGTCTTTGCTCAATCTCTTGCTCAACGTGCGCACAGACATCGCAGCCAATGGACTAATCGAGGATGGCACAGCCATCGGCATGGGCCTTGCCACCGCCGTGGGGCGTCTCAAGGAGAGCAAGGCCAAGAGCAAGGTGGTCATATTGCTCACCGACGGCAGCAACAACTGTGGCGACATCTCACCCATGACGGCGGCGGAGTTGGCCAAGAAATATGGCATCAGGGTGTACACCATCGCCGTGGGCACCAACAAGGTGGCTCGCTATCCGGTCAATGTGGGAGGCACCATCCAGTATGTTCCCATGTCTGTCGAAATCGACACGAAGACGCTCACGAACATCGCCAACACCACCAATGGCAATTTCTACAGGGCCACCAACAAGGCCGAACTGAAGAAAATCTACAAGGACATCGACAAATTGGAGAAGACCAAGCTTGACGTGAAGAAATTCAACAAGCGTTATGAGGCGTTCATGCCTTTCGCCATCGCCGCCATCGCCGCCCTCTTGCTGGAAGTGCTTCTCCGCATCACCGTTTTCCGACGCATTCCATAAAACGACGACAACATGTTCAGATTTGAAAATCCCATATACCTCTACTTCCTCCTCGTCATTCCCGTCATGTGGATGATCAGGCTGCTTTCCGACAGGCATCGTGCCAGGCGCGTCAGGAAATTCGGCGACCCCCAACTGGTGAATGAGATGATGGAGGATATGTCATCCAAAAGACCGAAGGTCAAATTCTGGCTCCTCATGGCTGCATTGGCCCTTCTCATCGTGGCGCTGGCCAGGCCGCAGATGGGTTCCAAAATCAGCAGGGAGAAGCGTCAAGGCATAGAGGCCATCATCTGTATGGACATCTCCAATTCCATGATGGCCACCGATGTGGCACCCTCAAGGTTGGCAAAGAGCAAACTCCTCGTCGAAAACATGGTGGAGAAATTCGAGAACGACAAGGTGGGACTGGTCGTCTATGCCGGCGATGCTTTCGTGCAACTCCCCATCACCAGCGACTATGTATCGGCGAAGATGTTCATGCATGGCATCACGCCAGACCTCATCGCGTCGCAAGGCACCGACATCGCCCAGGCCATCAACCTGGCGATGCTCAGTTTCACCCCCGACGACAAGGTGGGGAAGGCCATCATCCTCATCACCGATGGAGAAGACCATGAGGGCAAGGCCCTGGAGATGGCCAAGGCGGCAAAGGAGAAGGGGATGCGCATTTTCATCCTCGGCGTAGGCACGGAAAAGGGTTCTCCCATCAAGATGCCCGACGGGCAAAACCTGACCGACAACAAGGGGGAAACGGTCATTTCCAGGCTCAATGAGCAGATGTGCAGGGACATCGCCAAGGCCGGCAGTGGCACCTACATCCATGTGGACAACACCAGCCAGGCACAACAGAAGTTGGAGGACGAGATTTCCAAGATGCAAAAAGGAGAGACCGAAACAGTCATCTACAGCGAGTACGACGAGCAGTTCCAGGCAGTTGCACTCCTTGCCTTGCTGTTACTTATCATCGAGACCATCGTCCGCGAGAGTATCAACCCGCGCCTCAAGAATTTGAGAATCTTTAAGAGAAAAACAGACCTATAAAAAAGAAGACCACCATGCTCAGACGTATCCTCCTCATACTTGTCTTGACCGCCACGGCGGCAACCTTGCCAGCACAAACCGACAGGCAGTATGTGCGCAATGGAAACAAATATTTCTTGAAAGGCGACTTCAAACGTGCTGATCTGGAATACAGGAAGGCTTTGTCGCTTAACAAGAACAACACCCAGGCCCTTTACAACAGGGGGTGTGCCAACATGCAGGAAAACCCTGACTCAGCCCTTCTGTTCTTCATGGAGGCGGGAAAGAACGAGCCCAGCAAGATCAGGAAGGCCATGGCATACCACAACATCGGGTGGATGTACCATTCCAGCCAAAAGTATGACGAGGCCATAGAAGCCTACAAGGAAGCCTTGCGCAACAACCCGGCCGATGACGAGACACGCTACAACCTTCAATTGGCCATGTGGCAGAAGAAAAAGAACCAAGAACAAAATGGCGGCGGTCAGAATCAAGACCAGAACAAGGACCAGAACCAGAACAAGGACAACCAAGACCAGAACAAGAACAACCAGGACCAGAACAAGGACAACCAAGACCAGAACAAGGACAACCAGGATCAGGACAAGCAAGACCAGGACAAGGACAAGCAAGACCAAGACAAGGACCAAGACTCCAAGGGTCAGCCGGCACAAACACAGCAAATCAGCGATGACAATGCCGAGCGCTTGCTCGATGCAGCCACACAGCAGGAGAAGCGCACGCAGGACCGCATCAACAAGGCCTTGCAACAGCCTCGAAGGAAGATCTTGCAGAAAAACTGGTGACAACCATTAATGGATGAAAGATGAGAAGAACCCTTATATTATTCATGCTTGTGTGTGTGGCGTTCGCCTTGAATGCCCAAAGGGTCGTCGTGCACGCTCCGGCAAGAGTGACGGCAGGTGAGAATTTCCGGTTGGAGTACACCATCAACACCACCGATGCCGACATACGGCTTGGCGACATCCCCGATGCTTTCGACGTGGTGTATGGCCCCAGCATGTCACAGCAACAGAGCTACACCGTGGTCAACGGACACGCCAGCGGCTCTGCATCGACCACCTATACCTATATGCTCATGGGAACAAAAAGCGGGACGTTCACCATCCCGCCGGCTCATGTCAACGTAGGAGGAAAATCCATTTCATCGGAAGCCGTGAAAGTGACGGTGGTGGGAAATGCACCCGCCTCTTCCTCCGGCAGCAATCCCACCCGCTTCCATCAGGATGACGAAAATGACGAACCCGATTTGAAACCATCGGGAACACCCATCGCCCATAGCGACCTTTTCATCAGGGTCAGCGCCAACAAGACCCATGTTCACGAACAGGAGCCCATACTCCTCACTTACAAGGTGTACACGCTCGTTGACCTCACGCAACTCGATGGCAAGATGCCCGACCTCACCGGCTTCCACACGCAGAAGGTGGACTTGCCCCAACAGAAAAGTTTCCATTTGGAGAACGTCAATGGGAGAAACTACAAATGCGTCACCTGGAGCCAGTATGTGATGTATCCGCAGATGACGGGAGAGTTGGAAATCCCCAGCATCACTTTCAAGGGCACTGTCGTGCAGCGTAACACCAGCACCGACCCCTTCGAGCGCTTCTTCAATGGTGGTTCCGGCTATGTGGAGGTGCAACGTGAGATAGAGGCTCCGGGAATCAAAATCCAAGTGGACTCCCTGCCCGCCAAACCCGCCGATTTTTCGGGCGGAGTGGGTAGGTTCAACATCTCCGCCCAACTCGAAAACCAAAATGTGACAGCAGGGAACCCGCTCAAACTGCGTGTCGTGGTAGGTGGGACGGGAAACCTCAAATTGTTGAAGCAACCCGTGGTGGAGTTCCCCAAGGATTTCGACCAGTATGACCCTGAGGTGACCGACAAGACCAGCCTCACCTCCAATGGCGTGGAAGGCAATATGATTTACGACTTCATCGCCGTCCCGCGCAACCCTGGCGACTACACCATTCCTGCCATATCGCTCACCTATTACGACACGGGCTCCAATGGCTATGTCACCGTCAAGACCGCACCCCTCACCGTGTCCGTAGCGCCTGGCGACGGTTCCGGGTCGGTGAGTGACTTCACCGACATGCGTGACAAGGACATCCATCCCATCATGCGAGGCAAGACCAGGCAGCACAAACCCGGGGAGTTTTTCTTCGAATCGCCTGCCTACTGGGTGTGGATTCTCATCCCCTTGGCTGTCTTCGTGGCTTTGCTCGCCATCTTCCGCAAACGCGCCCTCGACAACGCCAATGTCATCAAGATGAAGGCCCGCAATGCCAACAAGGTGGCAACGAAACGTTTGCGCACGGCCAACAGGTTGATGCTCAAGGGTGACAACAACGCCTTCTACGACGAGGTGCTCAAGGCACTTTGGGGCTATGTGGGTGATAAACTCAACATGCCGGAGGAGCAACTCTCGCGTGAGAACGTCCGTGAGAAACTCGCCGCACTTGGTGTGGATGACGCTTCCGTGGACAAGTTCATCGAGGCTCTTGATGAATGTGAATTCGAACGCTATGCGCCCGGAGATGCCAGAGGCAATATGAACAAGACTTTCGAATCGGCCATGCAGGCCATCATGGACATAGAGAACACGATGAAGAACAAGAAGCGCACCACGATGTCCTCCGCCCCGTTGTTGTTGCTGGCGCTGATGCTGCCCGTCGCAGTATGCGCCGCTCCCCCCACCACCAAGGAAGCGGCAGACGAGGCTTACCTCAAGGGTGAATACCAACAAGCCATCAAGGATTACGAGTCGCTGTTGAAGGATGGGGAGAGTGCCGAGTTGTATTATAACCTGGGGAACGCCTATTTCCGTTCCGAGAACATCACCAAGGCCATCTTGAATTATGAAAGGGCGCATTTGCTCTCTCCCGGCGACAAGGACATCTTGTTCAACTTGCAGTTCGCCCGCTCCAAGACCATCGACAAGATGAACCCGCAGTCGGAGATATTTTTTGTCGGCTGGTATCAGTCGTTGGTCAATTTCACCAGTGTGGACCGATGGGCTTACATCGCCGTGGTCAGCATCATCCTTGCGCTCACCCTCTTGTTGCTTTACCTCTTCGCCGAGCGGATGCTGCTGCGAAAGGTGGGCTTCTTTGGCGGTGTGGCCTTCTTCCTGCTTTTCATCTTGGCCAATCTCTTCGCCTTCCAGCAGAAAAGACAATTGGAGAACCGCAAGGGAGCCATCGTCGTCTCTTCTTCAGTGAGCATACGAAAGCAACCGGCCGACAATGCCGAAACGGTTTTCGTGCTGCACGAGGGAACCCGTGTTGATATCACAGACCGGTCCATCAAGGGATGGAAAGAGGTGCAGGCTGCCGACGGCAAAGGCGGATGGCTCCAAGACAACACGATAGAGGAAATCTGACAACCGCAGCCCATGGACTTGCAGACCCTTGTTGAAATGGACAGACAGGTGTTGGGCGTGTTCAACGGAGCGCACAACATGTTTCTCGACACGCTCATGGTCACCCTCACATCGGGGGTGACGTGGGTGCCATTTTATATCGCCCTGCTCTATATGGTGGTGAAGAACAAGGAGACGATGGCCCAGGTGACCCTTATGGTGGTCTGTTGCCTGCTTTGCCTGATGGTCACCGAACTGGTCACCGAGGGTTATGTCAAACCACTTGTCGCACGTCCACGTCCAGGCAGTGACCCTGATTGGATGAACATGGTGCATGTGGTGAACGGAAGGCGAGGCGGCGACTACAGTTTCTTCTCCGCCCATGCCGCCAACACGTCGGGCATCGCCATCTTTTTTGCATGGGCGGTGCGCAACAAGGTGTTCACCTTGCTCATGGTGGGCTGGTCGCTTGTCAATTGCTATACAAGGCTCTACCTCGCCATGCACTATCCCTTCGATGTCCTCGTGGGCTTCATTTTCGGAACCCTTGTCGGTTCGCTGGTCTACTTGATTTATTGGTTGGCCGACAAACAGGGTGGGGTGGGGCAGCGCTATGTCTCGTCGCAGTACACCTCCACAGGCTATGCCGTCGCTGATGTGGACGTCGTGGCTTTCACGCTGGCCGCCATCGGTGTCCTGTCTGTCATCGTGTCGCTCCTCATGCATTAAAAAAGAAAAGATGAATACTAAAAACGTCAAGATAAGCGATTACAACTATCCGCTTCCCGATGAACGCATAGCCAAGTTCCCCTTGGCAAGGCGTGACGCATCCAAACTGCTTGTCTACCGCCATGGCGATGTCTCTGAGGATGTCTTCAGGCATCTTCCTTCCTATCTGCCCGGTGATGCGCTGATGGTGTTCAACAACACCAAGGTCATCATGGCACGCATGCGCTTCCGCAAGACCACCGGGGCGCTTATCGAAGTATTCCTCTTGGAACCGCTTGAACCTTCCGACTATCAGGTGGCGTTTCAAGCCCGAGGGGTGTGCGAGTGGTGTTGCCTGGTGGGCAACCTGAAGAAATGGAAGGGTGAACGACTCAGCCAGCAACTTGTGCTGGATGGCAAGACAGTGACACTTTCCGCCACTCGTACGGGTGAGGTGCACACGGGGCAACGGGTGCGTTTCGAATGGGATGACTCCGACGTGTCGTTTGCCGAAATCATCGATGCCGTGGGTGAACTTCCCATCCCTCCCTATCTCAACCGTCCCTCCCAGGAAAGCGACAAGACCACATACCAGACCGTCTATTCCAAAGTGAAAGGCAGTGTGGCGGCACCTACCGCAGGACTGCATTTCACGGAGGATGTGCTGCGCGACATCGATGCCCGTGGCATACGCCGCGAGGAGGTGACACTCCATGTGGGTGCCGGCACCTTCCGACCGGTGAAGAGCGAGTTGATAGAGGGTCATGAGATGCACTCGGAGCATTTCCGTGTTTCCAAGACCACCATAGAAGGCTTGTTGGAAAAACTGGGCAGGGTGGTGGCCGTGGGTACCACCAGCGTGCGTACGTTGGAGAGCCTTTATTATATCGGTGCACAGATGTGCAAGAGGAACTTCTCTGCCGACGAGAGGGTGCATGTGGGGCAGTGGGAGCCTTATGACAGCATGGTGGACATCTCTTCCAAGGACGCGTTGGAAGCCATCCTCGCCCATCTCGAGCGTCATGGCTTGCCAGCCTTGCAGGCCGACACGCAAATCATCATCGCGCCAGGCTACGACTACAAGTTGGTGGATATGATGGTGACCAATTTCCATCAGCCGCAAAGCACCCTTCTGCTGCTTGTCAGCGCATTCGTCAAGGGCGACTGGCGCCGCATCTACGACTATGCTTTGGGACATGATTTCCGATTCCTCAGCTATGGCGACAGTTCGCTCATCATTCCTTGAGGGCCTTTAGGGTCTCAAGGTCTTTCCTCCTTATTATATAAAAGTTTAAGAAAGCAATGAAAATAGGCGATAAGGTAAGATTCCTTTCCGAGACCGGCGGTGGCAGGGTCTCTGGTTTCAAAGGCAAGAACATCGTCCTTGTGGAAGACGAGGATGGTTTTGAAATACCCACTCTCATCACCGACGTAGTGGTGGTGGAGGCAGATGACTACAACATTGCCAAGGTGCACACCTCGGCGGTTCTCGGTTTCAAGAAGAGCAAGCCAGCCGCCAGTCCTGCTCCTGCCGATGATGTCGAACTCGAACCTGCCGACCGGCCCATCACATTCCGCCCTCCGGTGGAGGAGCGAAAGGGTGGCGACGCACTCGCCGCCTACCTCGCCTTCGTACCCATCGACATCAAGGCTGTGACCACCACTAATTTCGAAACCTATTTCGTCAATGACAGCAACTACTATATGCGTTTCACCTACCTATGGGCGGAAGGGAACAGTTGGAAATTGCGTTTCACCGCCGAGGTGGAGCCCAACACCAAACTCTTCATCGAGGAGTTCGGGAAGTCCGACTTGAACGATATGGAGCGTGTGGCTGTACAGGTCGTGGCCTACAAGCGTGAGAAAGGGTTCATCCTCAAACCTGCCATCGACGTCCAACTGCGCATCGACACAGTGAAATTCTACAAGTTGCATACCTTTAGGGAGAACGACTTCTTCGAGACACCTGCCATGCTGGTCACCATTGTGGAGAACGACTCGTCTGCGAGGCCTCTCGTGGTCGATGCCAAATCCCTCAAGCAACAGATGTTCGGAGGCAAGGCTCCAGCACGTAAGGAAGAAGAAAAAAAGGATGATTCCTATGTGCGTCGCTACGACAACCAACAGAGCAAAGGGAAGGCTCCCCAGCGTCGACATGGCGATGAACTGGTGGTGGACCTTCACGCCGACCAATTGCTCGACAATTTGGCAGGAATGTCGCACACGGACATCCTCAATCACCAGTTGGAGGTGTTCCGCCGCACCTTGGAGGAGCACAAGAAGGAAAAGGGCTGCAAGATTGTCTTCATCCACGGCAAAGGCGAGGGTGTGTTGCGGCAGGCCATCATCAAGGAACTGAAGTACAAATACAAGTCATACACCTTCCAGGACGCCTCTTTCCAAGAATACGGGTATGGAGCCACACTGGTCACCATCAGGTAGACGTGGTCTTTAAGGTCCTTAAGGTCTTTATAAGCTTTGGCTTTATGGTTGAAAAATCGGTGGATTATTTTGGATAATCCACCGATTATCATTATTTTTGCACCAAACATCAACACCCACATCTATGGCAAATTACAAGAAGGCTATGGAAGCCTATATGGACAAAATAGGTGAGTGCTCCTTGCTCACCGATGAAGAAGAGCAGCAGCTGGCACGACGCATCCAAAAGGGTGACGAGAAGGCCGTTGGCTTGCTTGTGGAACCCAACTTGCGGTTCGTGCTCTCTTTGGCTCTACAATACAAAGGGCAGGGAGTGCCGCTCGACGATCTCGTCAGCGAGGGAAACATGGGACTTATTCAAGCGGCAAAGCGGTTCAATCCGGAAGTGGGAAAGCGTTTCGTGAAATATGCTGCTCCCATCATACGTGACGCCATGGAACGGTTTGTCAAGAAAAATGTTGCTTTCCTCAAAATGCCGCCTCAAGAGGCTTCTTCCACTGCGGCAATGAGGAACCACCCCGTCTCCGTGGATGCTCCCATTCCCGCTGGCAGCAACAGTAACTTCAATTTGCTCAACCTGTTGGTGAATGCCAACTCACCCTATGCCGATGCCGAATTCACACGTGCCGACGAAGAGGCTTATATGGCTGTCATTCTCGAAAAACTCGATGAGCGCGAGAGACAGGTCGTTTCGCTCCTCTATGGCATCGGCACCGAGCGACACACCATGGCGGAGGCAGGTGTGGATATGGGACTGAAGCGCGAGCGAGTGCGCCAGATCCGTGACAAGGCTTTGCGGAAAATGAAAAAGGCCTTGAGGTTGAAGGAATAGGAAGCGTTGGATTTACTTGGCATTTCCTATCACCATATTTGTTTTGGCGGCTTTCATGCCGCCATTTTTCGGTGTGGCGGTTAGCGTCACCTTTCCTCCTGTTTGTCCAGCGCGGAGGATGACCATGGCCGAACCATTGTAAAGGCTGCGGGTGTTGGTGGCGTTGAGTTCGTCGGACAGCATGTCGCCGTTTGTCACGGCGACGATGCGTGCGTCACCTTGGACGGAGAATTCCAACAAGTCCTGGCAAGTGTAGGCGCGTCTCCCCTTGTTGTCGATGGCATGGACGCGGACGTGTATCAGGTCGGTGCCGTCGGCTTGCCAATTGATGTCTTCAGGGGTCAGTTGGAGGCGTTTTGCCTTGCCGGCGGTCTCCACGCGATGCCTGGCCACCACTTTCCCCTCTTTGTAGGCCACGGCTTCCACATATCCGTCGGCATATTCCACGTTGTCCCATTTCATCTTGTTACGGTTTTTCGGGTCCGTGGTGTTACTGCGTCGTCCTTGGCTCTTGCCGTTGACAAACAACTCCACGTCGTCGGCATTGGAGTAGGCATAGATGGTCAGTTTGGTGCCAGGCACGCGGTTCCAGTGGTCGCTGAAGCGTTCACCGCCAAACTTGATGCCGTTCCATTCCGTGTTTTCTGCCACATTGTCCACAATGCTGACATGCACCACCGGTTCCTCTTCTTTGAATATGCTGCGTAGGAAGTAAGCCATTGGCTTGGGTTCCAACGAGATGTCGAAGACACCGTCGCTCCATCCTTTCGCCGGCCATCCCCTCGACTCGCCCAAATAGTCTATCATACCCCAATAGGCCAGTCCAATGACTTTCGAGAGGTCCATTTCGTAATAGTTGGGCCCCATCATCGTCAGGTTGGCCTCACTTTGGTAGAAAATCATCCAAGGGAAGCGTTTCCCGTCACCGGGGAAGTACATGTAACGGTAGTTGTAAGCCGCGATGTCGGTTTCCTTGGCCAAGGGGGCAGGCAGCGAGTCGGTTTGCAAATCCCGTCCTCTTGGGTGCATGGCTACGGTCACCAGGCGTGTGGTGTCGTAGCGGTGTAGCAGTTCTTTCTGCATACGATAAGGCGTGACGCCCCAGTCGTTGTAGGGGAGGTTGGCGTAGGTCTGCAGTTCGTTGCCAAGGCTCCAAAGCACCACGGAAGGATGGTTTCGGTCACGTTTGATGAATTCCGGCACGTCGTTCTGCCATTGCTCCGTCCATTCCTTCCTACCGCCGGTGAACTGCGTGAGCCATTTGTCATACAGTTCGTCTACGACGAGGATGCCGTTTTCATCGCATAGGTTAAGGAAGTCCTCGCTATAGGGGTTGTGTGAGGTGCGCACGTGGTTGAATCCCCATTCCTTGAGCATCTTCAACCTTTTGTCGATGGCTTTTGGATAGGCGGCCGAGCCGAGTGCCCCGAGGCTGTGGTGGTTGGCGATGCCTTTCCATATCACTTTCTTCCCGTTGAGTTTGAAGCCGAACTCAGGTGAGAATTCTATGGTGCGCACGCCGAAGCGTGTCTCCACGCGGTCGGCCACGCGTCCTTTCTCGTCGCACAGTTCCACGGTCAGATGGTAGAGGTAAGGTGACTCGCAACTCCAAAGGTGTGGCTGGTCGAGGTGGATGTCGTCGAGGCGGTATTCATAGACCTTCATCTTCCTGTTCCAGGGGATGTCTGTGGTGTGGTCGGCCACCACCTGTCCTTCCTTGTCCTTGATGATGGCGCGTGCCTTGAGGTGTTCGGTGCGCAGGTGGCATGCTATTTCTGCTTGCATGGCCACGGTGGCTTGGGTCTCGCTGACCTGAGGCGTGGTGATGTAAAGCGGATGCCTGGGCAGGAAGAGGTCACGGTCGGTGACGATGAGTTTGACGTCCCTGAAAAGTCCTCCACCCGTGTACCATCTTGAGTTGAGCGGTTCTTGTGTGTTGGCTTTCACGGCGATGACGTTGTCCTCACCATATTTGAGTTTCTTGCTCAGGTCGATGTCGAATCCAAGATACCCGTAATCGGTTCCCCCCACGCGCTCGCCGTTGAGATAAACGTCTCCTACATACATGATGCCTTGGAAGTCGATGATGACGCGGCGGTCTTTCCATTCATCCTTTGGCCTGATGGTTTTCACATACCATCCGATGCCCATTTCCTTGAATCCTCTCGCACTGAGACGGCTTTTGAAGTTGCTGGCTTGGTCGCTGTTGTCGCCTTGTTCGTCGTCACCGGGTGCCACCCAAGGCTGCTCGATTTGGAAATCGTGAGGCAGGTCGACGGAATGCCAGCCTTTGCTGTTCTGTGGCACGGTGGCGGTGGGCACGGCGGTGATGTCTCCGGCATGGAACATCCATCCGAAGTTCATATTGATGGTTTCTCTTTCCGTGGGTGCGGCGAAGGCGCAGATGGCTGCCGCAAGTGCGGCGATGGTGGCGATGGTTCTCATCATTATTGTATGTCTATTTGGAGTGGTCGGAGTAGTCAGAGCGGTCGAAGTATTGTCTTAACTTCAATAATTTCTTAATATTGCAAGAGCTTCACATCGGAGTTGAGTCCGCTGGGCATGGATGACCATCCTTCGTAGGTGGTCTTTTGGTAGTTGAGGTCCACCACGTTGATTTCCTCCATGATGCGCCATTTCTCTCCTTTTCGGTCCATGTCGGCAATGCGGTTGGCTGGGAGGTTGGTGACCTCGATGCGGATTTCGTTCTTCCCCTTGTGCAGTCGTTTGCCTAAGTCGAGGGTGAAGGGTACGCTCCATGAGCATCCCACGTATTCGCCGTTGACATAGACCCGTGCGCTCTCCCTTACGTCGCCGAGGTCGATGGCCCACCGCTTTAGGGCTTGTTTCTTATCCAGTTTGACGATGGTGGTGTAGCATCCCGTTCCCATGGTGATTTTCGCGTTGGCGTCGTCAAGGTTCTCCCAGGTTTGGAGGTGTTCCAAGTTGAAGGTTTGGTCAACTTGCGGGTGGGATTCCGTGAAGGAGAGTTGCCAGGGTTGCATGGTGAGGTCGATGGTGTCTGTTGGCACCGGTGTTTCTCCGAGAGTGATTTCTGGTTTGTTGGCGATGGGGTGGTTGAAGGTTTGCAGAATCATCGACTCCCCGGAGCGCAGGTTGACGAACACCTGGTTTCCCCTCACTTTTGCGGCGAGGATGTCACCGTTGAGTGGGTTGAACCAAGCAGCATCTTTCATATTGACGGCGAGTCTCACCCATCCCTCTTTGTCGTCGGGTGTGAGGTTGGCGATGAAATAGTGGTGTCCGCCGGCGTTGGTCCGCCTGATGGCTCTCAGCCCGTGGCTTGCCCGCATGTCTTCCGGCTGGGCGGCTTGTCTCATTTTCGTGGCGTCGATGCCGTGGATGATGGTGGCACCTTGTCTTTCAAGCGTTTCCAGGTGCTGTCTCAGCGCGTCGGACATACGTCCCGTTCCGGGGATGATGAGTCCCTTGTATCGTGTTCCGGCAGCGGTTTGCAGCATGCCGTCTTGGTAAGTGGTCTCCATCATGATGCGCTCGCTGATATAGTCGCAGTCGTATCCGAGGCTGTCTATTTCGAGGATGCTGCGTATGAATTCAGGCGCTTTCTCTTCCATTTTGTGGATGTCGAAGGCCATCAGCAGGCTTCCCACGCCCTTTCCGTGCCTTTTCGCCCACATGTCGCGCAGTGGCACGAGTACGAGGAAGTCGTTGTCGGGCTGTCCCATTTGCAGGAAGGCCTGGCATCGCTCGATGTACTGCATCAGGTAGGGCGCGTCGTGCCAGATGCTGTTGTTGGGACTCATGTCCACGCTGGCGTAGAACCTCCATCCGGGCCATTTCGCCTCCTTGGGGCTATAGCAAGTGCCGTGGAAGAAGGCGTGGTTGACACCGCAGGTGAACATTAGGTCGAGGTCGGGCTTCATCTGCGAGAGTGAGGTGCGGAAATGCTCTGTGAGCCAGGTGAATGTCTCGCTGCTCACCAACGGCTTGCCGGTGATGTGTGCTGCCGAGGAGGCGTATTTGAGCATGGATACGTCGCTGTAGTTTGGTCGTGTGAAGCCGGAGTCTTTGCGCAGCCCCTTGATGTTGAATTCGGAGAGTCCGAAACCTTCTATTTCCGGCACGTCGACGGATGCGTAGACATCGATGAGGCTGGCGGGGGAGCCGTGTGCCTGGTTGCGGGTGGTGGCGCCGTGTGAGTGAGCCCAAGCCGTCCATTGCTGTGAGAAGTTCTCCAAAAGGAGGTCGCTCAGCGTCTCGCGATAGTCAGAGAGCACGTCCTTCTCGGCTTCGTTCGTGTCAAGTTCGATGCCGAGGAGTGCGGGGAAATGTTTCTCCAACTCATAGCCCCTCCTGGCTTTGAACTCATCGAGCAGTGTCGGTGTCCAGTTGGCGCCATACACCTCGTAGGAGTCGTTGAAGAACTGGTGAGGGTAACTTACGCCGCTGGAGGCGAAGGCTTGGTCGAAGCGTTCCAGGTAGTGCTTCACGGCGTTCTTGTCAAAATGGTCGATGACATATCCGGCACCTCCCGGGGCGGCACGTTTCACTTGTTGGCGCGTACGGCTTTCGTATTGTGCGATGATGAGCCATGTGCCGGGGAGGCGTAGCATCTCCAGTTGGCCGTCGTTCATGTTGTTGGTGAGTTCGAGGCATCTGCCTTTGTAACTCTTCACCTCCATGGGGTATGCCATCACGTGTTGCAGTTTGGCGTATGGCTTCTCCTTGGCGTCCTTGATGGATAGGTCGACGATGAAGGGTTGCTCTGTGACACGGTCCACCACGACGGTGTCGACCACAAAAAGCACCTTGCAGGCAGCCTCCTCTATCGGGACGAGCGGACCTCCAAAAGGCCAGCCGGTGCCGGTGTTCATGTCCACCAGGATGCCGTCCTTCTCGCCTTCGCTTTCCACGGTGCCAAGCATGGCCATCCATTCGGGTGAGAGGAAGTCGATGGCATTTGCGGCATTGCCTTGCACGCCGTATATGGGTGTGATTTCCACGGCGCCAACTCCGGCATCGGCATATTGCTTCATCATCCATTGCAGGTTTTTCTTGTCGACGGCCGACCCGGGCCACCACCACCGTAGGCCGGGTTTGGCTTCCGGGTTGGCTTTGGGCCATTCCAACTGTGCATTCATCGTCAATGCCATCATCAAGAAAAACAAGAATGTTGTCGCTTTTTTCATATCAAGGTAAGTTGTTTCCCGCAAGTGGGATAAGGGATTGTTTTTGCTTCAAAAACAAAATTACTTCTTTTTTTGCAATTGCGCAACTTTCAGTGTGGCAATGGGTGCTATTCTGCATTTTTTTAAGGCGTTTTATCATTTTTCAAGGAATTCAAGAATGGGAGTAATATGAAGCAGCACTCTTTTCATCCAGGATTGTCAGACTTTTTGTCTCCTATTTGTGATACACTTAAAAGTTACACACTGACAAGAAAAGTTTATTTATGTTTAATTATTTGGCTTGGAACAAAGAAATCCTTACATTTGCAAATAAAAATCTCAAAAAACAAATGAAAGCGTTAATTCAAAAATATGTTTTGGTCATGGTGTTGATGGTGGTGGCCAGTGCTGCTTTTGCCCAGAAGAAGACTTTGCTGGCCACCATGTACCATAAGAACAAGACGGCGTCGGTGACCCTCAAAGACGGCAGGGTGATCAAGACCCCCAACGCCAACGTGTTCTTGAAAAACGGGGCTTTGATATATTTCCAAGGTAACACGGTGAAGGAGGCCAATATGGACATCATCCTCGGCGTGGAGTTTGATGACAAGAATTTCATCAACATCGAGAACCGCTTGGCCTATTTCGTGGATTCCATCAAAGGCAACGCTCTTTACTGTGTGGAAATCATCGACATGGATGCTTTTGAGCGCAACTTGAAGAACAACGTCAACTACACCTTTATCGATTTGCAGAGCGACCATTTGGACACTTTCACCAACGACCTGAACACGGAGGAGGATTTTGTCTTTCCCGTAAATCGCGAGTTTTTTTTCCGACTGGATGGGAAATATGTTCAGGCAGACTACCGAGAACTTTATCGTGTGCTCAACAAGGAGCGTTTTCGCATCTTGAAGACCATCACCAATGTTCCTGATTTCGATTGGTTGGAACCAGAGTGCTTGATGCGCTTGCTGGGTTTGATTTCGAAATGAAAGAATTAGTTTGAATAATAATCTGGCAACAAATAAATGAGGCGGATCCTATCAAGGACCCGCCTCAAGCGTTTTTCAATACACGGTTCGTTTTTCGTTGCCTCGTTCCCAGATGGTGCGGCGGTCGGCGGCGGCGAGTCCTCCGATGACGTGTGGTGGGGGAGGGGTGAGCAAGTTGTTTCGTGCACCGGTCGGCATATGGATGTTGGAGGTGCGCTCATGCTCGGCCATCAATTCCTCTATCTTGGCATTGCGACCTTTGATTTCACCCTTTTGGCTGGCGGTGGTGATGTCGCGTTCGTAGTGGAGGGACTGCAGGAGTGCCTTGATGCTTTTCTTGCCCAGTTCCCCTTTCTCAAGGTCTTTCACAAGGGAGGTCAAGAGGTGGGTGATGGCTTCAGTGTCTTCGGCATCCACCATTTCGGAGAGACTCTGGCAGGCCTTTGTGGCGAGGACAGCCAGGGTGGGGACTTCGGAGGGCTTCTCCGAGGGTGGGGGCAGCGGTGCAGCCGCTGCTTGCGAAGAACAGACAGGGACGGGGTGGTCGGATTTTTCGGGGGATTCGGATTTTTCGGGGGATTCGGATTCTTCGGGGGATTCGGAATTTTCGGGGGATTCGGAATTTTCGGAGGATTCGGGGTGGTCGGAATTTTCGGAGCGGTCGGAGGAGTCGTTTTTTTTAGTTTTTTCCGTGTTTTCTACTTTTTCAGCCTTTTCGGTGTTCTCTACCTTCTCGGTGTTCATCTCTTTTTCTTTCATGGTGGTAATTTTTGGTTCGTCTGCAAAGGTAGTGTTAGAAGTTTTTTGAACCTTGTCATTTTGATATGGACGATGTGTGACAGATCCGTTTGTCGCACTTTTGTTCGTCAACTACGTTTATGCCGTCGCTTTTAGTGGCTTCGTGATGCTGTGGGGGCTTATGCTCATCTTTTTTGAGGAAGACTGTCAAATGCTTGAATAACAGTGTTTTCTGCGTTTGTCGTAAAAAATGTTTCTACCTTTTTCTCCCTCAAAAGTTGCAACGGCCCTCTTTGAACTTGTATCTTTGCGCCGACAATGAGTCAGGATAACTCAAATAAAATATGACCATGAAAACAAAAATGAAAAGGGCTCGTCGTGCGCCATTTGAATACCACGCCGACCGCAGCCGTGAATTACTGAAGGTATTCAATGAAGAGTTGGGCTTTTCAGACAACGACCATGTGGATGATGTGGTGCAGCGTGTGGTGGACCACACGTCATCTCGCTTCTGGGTGAGTGAGGAACGTGCGTGGCGCATCATTTCTTCCATGCGCCGTCGGCCGCTATCCTCCAAGTGCCATCCTCTGAGACGTGAGATGTTTGAAGAGATTTACCGCCGTAGCATGCATCTTTGTGCCATGCACCCCAATTGGTCTTTGAAACGGTGTGTTTACTATGTGGTCAATCACGAGGCACCGAAGTTTTATTTGGCGGTGGCGACAGCCCACGCCCTAATCTGTCAAGAGCGCAACCGATGCAGGGTCGCAAACATGCTCAAGTTACGGCGTTGGTTGTCGGCGTAGGAGTCGTGGCCCTTGCGCTTCTTCGTGTCGCGGGCATCGTGTCGTTCGCATTGACGGGCATCAGCGAGGGTGGCTCCTGGTGGGGTCGCCTCGCTCATCCTTTCATGCATGTCGGATTGTTGCACGCCTTGCTCAATGTCTATGTGTTCTGGCAATTGGTGTTTTTCTTTCCCTTCCGTCTGCGCCATCTTTTGCTGGCATTTCTTGTGGCGGTCACTTGCCCTGCGTCGATAGCCCTGTGGTCGCCGCCATTGTGGCATTCAGTCCCGGTCTCACAGGTGGTGGGACTTTCGGGTGTCGACTATGTGCTATTGGGCTGGGTGGTGCCTGGGGTGGCTCGGCGCGTGCGCTTCTGCCTCACGATAATGGCATGGCTGGCCTTCGGCGCCCTGTTGGGCACCGTGGCGGTGGGCTTTCACGGGTATTGCTTTTTAGCGGGGATGATAATAGGATGTTCGAGTAGGTAGTATGATGCTTTAGGTAGAAATAGGTGGATATAGGATTTTCGGGCGGGTGCAAGACCCGCCCTTGCGGTTGTATCGTTTTTTATTGGCTCAATTACGACAGTTGCTTGAGACCTTCGGCGTAGTCTTTCTCGATGGTCTGCATGGCTTCGTCAAACTCCATGCCGAAGACTTTTACACCAAGGGGTTTGATGTTGGTGTACATGATGTCCAGGATTTCGCTGTGTGCCTTGTTGAGAGCCTCTACGGTCTCGGCTTCCGCCATCACATCCACGAGACGTTCCACCTCGGAGATATAGGCTTTGGCGGAAGCATTGCCGGCCCTCTTGCTGTCTTTGGGACTGGTTTTTGACGAGGACTTGGCTTCCTTGCTTGTCTTGGTGTTTTTTGTCTTCGAGGTGGAGCGTTTCTTTGGTTTTGTCTCCTCTTCTTCTTCCTCCCCTTCCTCCACAGTCACTGTCTTGGAGAAATGTTTGGCGATGAAGAATGCAGCGATGCCGGCTACGATGGCCACGACGCACATCACGACAAAGAGGTTGAAGTTTTGCAACGAGATGCCCAGATAGTAGCCGAGTGCTCCTATCAGCACTGTGGTGCCAAGCCCCCAGAGCAGTGCGGCTCCGACCTTGGTTTTGTTATAGACACCCGTTCCCGGTATGCTGGTGTTGAAATAGACACCTTTCTTGCTGATGTTGAGTTTCGCCCCTTTCGGTCCGATGGAGAGGCTCGCACCTGTCTTGTTGAGGTTGAGAGTCACCCAAGGCAGGATTTTGATGGTTTTTCTGAAATAGGTAGGCATGTTTGGATGAAGTATTGTTCGATATTGTTGTTATTGCTTGGGAAAACAAGAGATTCAGGGAGAAGGCTATGTCCATTTCAGCCTCAGACTGTTGAGTATGACGCTGATGCTGGAGCAAGCCATCATGGCGCTCGCCCATGCTGGCGTGATTTGGAAATCGATGCCGGCAAGGTGGGCTGCTCCTGCTGCCAAAGGGATGCTCACCACGTTGTAGATGAACGCCCAGAAGAGGTTCTGTCTTACCATGGCCACGGTTTTCCGACTCATTTCCAAGGCTTGTGGTATGCGTCTGAGGTCGTCGCCCATGAGAGTCATTTGTGCCACGTCGATGGCCACGTCGGTGCCTTTGGCCATGGCGATGCTCACATCGGCCCTTGCGAGGGCTTGCGAGTCGTTGATGCCGTCGCCCACCATGGCCACGCAGCGCCCTTGGTGTTGTAGTTCCTTCACGAGGTCTTCCTTGTCTTGCGGCTTGACGCGGCTTCTTGCTTGATTGATGCCGGCCTTCCTTGCCCAATATGCAGTCGCCTCTTCCTTGTCGCCGCTCATGAGATACACCTCCACCCCCATTTGATGCAGTAGGCTGATGGCCTCTTGTGCATGTGGTTTGAGGGATTCCCGTTGCTCAGGTGCGAGGGTGTCTGTCTTGGTGAAGTCGACGTCGGGGTTGGGAAGGGTGAGTGTCCCTGTCTTGTCCATCACCATGGCATCCACCTTCCTGATGCGCTCGAGTGCTGCTGCGTCCTTGACGAGGATGTTTTGCTTTGCCGCCTTGCCGATGCCCACCATCAGTGCCGTGGGTGTGGCGAGTCCGAGTGCGCAGGGACACGCGACGACGAGTACGGCGACGGCCGACATGATGGCCTGCGGAAGGGCTTGCGTGCCACCCGTCACCCACCAGATGATGAAGGTGAGGAGTGCGATGGCTGCCACCACGGGGACGAAGACCCGGGCGATGCGGTCCACGGTGCGTTGCACAGGTGCCTTGCTGCCCTGTGCTTCCTCGACCATCTTGATGATGTGTGCCAGGGTGGTGTCGTCACCGGTATTCTTGGCTCTCAACCGCAGCCGTCCCTGACTGAGCATGGTGCCGGCAAGGGCGCTGCTGCCTGTTTGTTTTAGGGCGGGCGAGGGTTCTCCTGTCACCATCGACTCGTCGACGTATGCGCCGTCTTCTTTCATGAAACTGGTGGCCCATGTCACGATGCCGTCGACGGGGATGCGGTCTCCGGCGCTCACCTCCACCACGTCGCCGCGCTCGATGGTGGCGATGGGCACCTCCTCGATGACTGCCTGCTTGGTGCCGTCCTCTGCGGTTTTCTCTCCCTTGTAGATGCGGGCGGTCTTGGGTGTCATCCCCACGAGTTGGCTGATGGCGCTTGCCGTGGCCTTCCTTGTGTGTTGCTCGATGAGCCTTCCGGTGAGGACGAAGGTGATGATCATCACCGAGGCGTCGAAGTAGGTGTGCCACTCCATGCCTCTCGCTCCCCATGTGCTTTCGCCCCAAAAGGTGTTGTAGGTGCTGAAGAGCCATGCGATGCCGGTGCTGAGTGCCACGAGGGTGTCCATGGCCGGCATGCGGTGTGTGATTTGCCTCCAGGCGTTGATGTAGAAAGACTTCCCGCAGTAGATGATGTTGGCCAGTGAGAGCAGCAGGGCGGTTTGGTTGGATACGTTTTTGTCGCCGATGTGGAGCCAGTCCATGGAGATGGCCATGACAAAGATGGAAATCACCCATGAGACGAGCACCTGCCTTTTCAACAGGGTGTATTCGCGTCGTTCCAACTCCTCCACACGGCGGTCGTCCTCTATGACGAGGTCGAAACCGATGGCGTTCACCTCGCGCTTCATGTCCTCCGGTGTGACGGCTTGGTCATCCCATTCCACGGTGGCTGTGCGTGTGGGAAGAGACACGCTGGCCGAAGTGACGCCGTGGATGCCTTGCAGTTTTCTTTCCACGTTGGCGGCACAAGCGGCACAGGCCATGCCTATGACAGGAATCTTTCTCTTCATCATCGATGGCTTCGTGTTTCGGCTGCGAATTTACATGTTTTTTATGACATATGGAAGGATTTTCCATAAAAAAGGAGCAGCGAGAGCTGCTCCTTTTCCCATAGGTTCCTGGTTTCTATGGCTTTAATGGTCTCTATAGGCCTTGTGCCTTATTTCTTGACAAACTTGCAGGACTTGCATTGTCCGTTTTCGTCGGTCACGCGTGCGATGTAGCATCCGTCGGTGAGGTGGTCGACGGCAATCTCTGCATATCCACCTTGCAGATGGCCTTTGAGTTGTCCCACCGACTGTCCTGCGAGGTTGTAAAGTTCGATTTGGACGTCGCTGGAGTTCTTGCTGCGGACGATGAGCCGGTCAATGACATAGCGTGCTGTCAAGTCGTTGTCGGCAAGCAAGGTGGTCTTTTCGATGCCAGTGGTGTAAGGCTGTGGCACATTGACTGCATAACTGCTGGTGATGTTGGTCTTCTCGATGGTGGGGTAGTTCATCACCTGCACGGTGTTGCATCCGTCGGGATATCTGCCCACCGTCTCGTCCTTTTTGTGCTTGGGGTAGGTGAAGACGTCGCTCCAGGAATCGTCGGCAGCGGAGAGCATCATGTCGCCACCGTCGGCATCGAGTTTGAAGGACGCATGCAACTGACTGACGGGTGCCAACTTGTCGCACCATATGATGAGGTGTCCGTGAGGAGGGATGACGGTGTTGGCATTGGTCTCGCCTTTGTCAATCACATATTTGTGTGGTTTCTCCAGGTTGTCGGTGAGGTACATGCCAGCCACGTCGATGGGTTGGTCGGTGGTGTTGTAGAGTTCCACCCAGTCGTTGCGCTTCCAGTATTCGTTGACGAAGATGTCGTTGGCGGCGCTCACCTCGTTGATGCGTACGGGGGTGATGTACTGTTCGAGTCGTTCTTCCTCAGTCAATGGGGTGAAGCAGGCTTTCAGTGTCATCTTGTTGTCTGCGGGCAGGCTGATGACTGGCTCGGTGGAGATGAATGCGCTGGCGTTGTTTTTCTTCCATCCTGCGAAGACATAGCCTGCCGGGGCCTTTGCTTCCAGTTGGACGGGTGCGAAGAGGTAGCCCTTGAAGTCGGCGTAGGGCACCTCGAGCCCGTTGACGTAGAGGTTGGCGCCCTTGGTGTCGGTGGAGAGCGTCACTTCCTGCCTCTTCACTCCGGAGAGTTGCATGGGTTGGAACGCCTGCATCTTCTGTGTCACCGACGCGTTTCGTGTCTTGAGTTGTTGCTTGATGACGTTGGCGGAGCCGTCGGGCGACCTCCATCCTTCGAGTTGCATCATCGGGCGCACCCTGTCGGCCAGTTCGTCGACGATGGCGGTGCCACGCACCTCGTCGAAGACGCTGCCTCCGATGAGGCAGTAGGTGTCGATGAATTTCTTGCGGAACTCCTCGTTCTTGAGCATGTTGAGGAAGAAGGTGACGAGTTTGATTTCCTCATAGCGCTCCTCGTTGGTGTCGTAGATGTAGTTGAAAGTGTGCCACTGGTCGTCGGCGAATTCCTTGAAGGGGTCGTCGTATTTGAAGGCGTAGTCGAGGTCGAAGGTGACGAAGCGGTACCTTCCGTTTTCCTGGTTGCGGAAGCCCTTGATGTTGTTGTGGGGCCAGTCGTTGGAACCGAGGAAGAGTTCGATGGCCATGTAGTTGAGGAATTCGTCGATGTCGAGGATTTGCTTGAGTTCCTCGTAGGCGGCGGGGTCGGGTGCTGCTGCTCCCAACTCATAGATGCGGTTGAGCACCTCGGCGGTTCCCACCATGAAGACGACGTTGGAGTCGGCGCTCATCTCGAACATGTCGATGAAATCATCGTCATAGCCCCAGTTGGACTCCACGAATTTCTTGTTGTTGGGTTCCCTCATGTTGAGCACGCCTTTCATCTGCCCGTTGACATATTCGATGACAGGGACGTAGGATTGCAGGTCGAGGTTGATTTCGGCGCGTTGGATGATGGTCTGCAGAGCAGGGTCCATGAAACGGCTGCCGCCGTTCTCCCACACGTCGTTGCCGCCATTGCGGAGGAGTATCACCTTGTTCTTGATGTAGGGTTTCTGTGGGAAGAAAGTGTAGTCAAGGCTGTTCATGCCATCGAATTCCTTGCCGGACTTGAGTTTGAACGACCTGGGGTTGGCGGAGCGGGTCCATCCTCCTGAGACGGAGATTTCCACGTCCTGGTTGATGGTCATCTTGCCTTCGGTGTCGATGAACGAGAAGTTGACGGGGCGGTCCCAGTCCATGTTGTAGTTGCGTGGCTGCGACTGTCCGTTTCCGGTCCTTCCGTTGGTGCCTTCTGTGTCGATGCCCCATTTGGCGTCGGAGAAATATTTCTTGTCGCCCACGATGGACACGACGGGTATGGTATATTGGTCGTTGGTCTTGATGTAGGAGCGTGTGACAGGTACGCTGGGCAGGTATCCGTCTTGGAAGAGGCGGAATGTGTAGTTGGTGGTGTTGGTGACGGTGAATTTGCCGTCGGTGCTGACATTGCTGCTGGGGATGTCCTCTCCTTGGAATAGTTCCCAGGAGATGTCGTCGAAATAGTAGTTGTTGTCGGTTCCTCTCAACTCATTGAGGTTGAAGGCGATGGTCTGCAGGGTGCTGGTGTCTTCGCCACCGCCGCCCCACCACCAGCCACCGCCGCCACCGCCGCCGGTCTGCTCTTGGCGGATGGTGCCTTCATAGACGATTTCCTGCCATTCGGTGGTGACGTTGTAGCCGTTGTCGAGCATCTGCCAAGAGATGTAGTTGCCAGGCGTGGAGTGTGCTTGCACGGAGATGTGTGCATCCTTGTCGGCGCGCACCTTCATCTTGAAACGGAATTGCTCGTTGGTTTTCCACGTGTGGTCGGGGGTAAATACGAAGAACTGTGTGTCCCAGTCCTGTGAAGGATTGGCTATGGCGTGCACTTTCACGCCTCGTGTGCCGTTGTATCCCACTCCGTCGATGATCTTGGTGTTGAACGCTCCGTTCTCGTCACCGTCTTTTCCCACGAGGGAGGTGACGTCGTCGCCCTCGCAGTCGCCGTTGATGACGTAGTCGGTCCAGTCGTTGTTTGCCTGTCCTTGCTTGGGCTTCTGCGGTAGGCTGCCGTCAGTGGTGTAGGCCAATGTGGCGCCATCGGGGATGTTGACTTGGAAGGAGAAGGAACTGGTGAAGACCTTGCTGTCCACGCTGACGACGGGAGCGTCGAGGCGTTGGTCGGCGAATTCCGCCGTGGCGTTGGTCTTGCCGGGTGTGGCGTCGGCCGTCCATCCCCATTCGCCAGTGCCGTCGGTCTTGCGTGCCCATGAGGTTCGGCTCATGGCCTCAGGGTATTCCTCGCTGGTGACGAGTTGCCCGTTCTTGTCGCTGAGGAGGATGGTGCCTCCGTCGCAGTCGAGTTTGAACGGGCCTTGGTTGGTCTTGATGTTATGGGAACCCAGCCACACCACCTTGAAGCCTTTGGCGGGGACGGTGCCCACGTCGCCTGGCATTCGCCACAAAGTGGGGTTGTTGGGGTCGTCACTGAGATACATGCCGCCGAGGTCGATGTCTTGGTCGCCAGGATTGTAAATCTCAATCCAACTGTCGAAATTGGTGGCTGGACTCATGGCCGTCCCGACGTTGGAGGCCATGATTTCATTGATGATCAGTACTACTTCTAATAAAGTTGATAAAAGCATGATGGGTTGACTTTGTAATATTATTCAGGGTGCAAAGGTACGCAGTTTTTGCAACTACCATCATTTTCTTTGTATCATATCTTATTGATGATGTATCATGAGAGGACAGTTGTTATTCTTCTTGCTACCTATGACGCCAAAGGAGACGCCATCAGTGGCGTCTCCTTTGGTGTCTCATGGTGTAATCTCTGCATGCCGAACAAGAGCAATTTCGGACATGGCCCAATCTTGGATTTCATTGGTTGAGCACGATGTTCACGATGGCGGTTATATCGGAGATGTTGACGTCTCCGTCGCCGTTGATGTCGGCGTTCTCGATATGGAAATTGGGCATCGTATGGCCGAGGATGTGGTCGACGGTCATCGAAACGTCCACCACGGTCACGTAGCCGTCATGGTTGACGTCGCCCAACGGATATTTGATGTAGGTGACGGCGTAACTGCTGGTGATGTTGGCTTTCTCGATGGTGGGGATGTTCATCACCTGCACGGTGTTGCATCCGTCGGGGTATCTTCCCACCGTTTCGTCTTCTTTGTGCTCGGGGTAGGAGAATATTTCGCTCCAAGAGTCGTCGGCAGCGGAAAGCATGATGTTCCCACCATCGGCATCCAGTTTGAATGTTGCATGCAACTGACTGATGGCGAGTAGTTTGTCACACCAGATGATAAGGTGTCCGTGTGGCTGTATGATGGTGTTGGCAGCGGACGTCCCTTTTTGTATCTGGCATTTGTGTGGCTTCTCCATGTTGTCGGTGATGTACATCCCCTCCACGTCGATGGGTTGGTCGGTGGTGTTGTAGAGTTCCACCCAGTCGTTGCGTTTCCAGTACTCGTTGACAAAGATGTTGTTGGCGGCACTCACCTCGTTGATGCGCACGGGGGTGAAGCCTTGTTCGAGTCTCTCAGCCTCCGTCATCGGTGTGAAGCAGGCCTTCAGTTCCATCTTGCTGTCTGAGGGCAGTGTGATGGTCTCCTCGGTGGAGAAGTAGGTGTTGGCATTTCCTTTTTTCCATCCGGCAAAGGTGTATCCAGCCGGGGCCTTCGCTTCGAGTTGGACGGGTGCGAAGAGGTAGCCATTGAAATAGGTGTAGGGCACCTCGAGCCCGTTGACGTAGAGGTTGGCGCCCTCGGTGTCGGTGGAGAGTTTCACCTGTTGTCTTTGCACGGCGGAGAGTTGCATGGGTTGGAACTCCTTCATGCGTGAGGTCATCTGTGCGTTGCGGGTCTGCAGTTGGTTTTTGATTTTGTTGGCCGAACCGTCAGGGGTGTGGAATCCGTCGTACTGCATCATCGGGCGCACTCTGTCGGCCAGTTCGTCGACGATGGCTGTGGCGCGTTCTGTCTCGAAGACGCTGCCGCCGATGAGGCAGTAGGTGTCGATGAATTTCTTTCGGAAATCATTGTTCTTAAGCAAGTTGAGGAACAGGGTGACGAGTTTGATTTCTTCGACGCGCTCGCCTTCGATGTAATGGAAGTTAAAATACTGGTCCTCGACGAAGGCAGTGAAGGGGTTGTCATTGTTGAAGGCGAAGTCGAGGTCGAAGGTGACGAAGCGGTACCTGCCGTCGTCCTGACTGCGGAAGCCCTTGATGTTGTTGTGTGGCCAGTCGTTGGAACCGAGGAAGAGTTCCACGGCCATGTAGTTGATATATTCGTCGATGTCAAGGATTTTCATGAGTTCCTTGTAGGCTGTAGGGTCGGGAGATGCCGCCCCCAGTTCGTAGATGTGCTCGAGCACCTCGGCATTACCCACTTTGAAGACGACGTTGGAGTCGGGGCTCATCTCGAACATGTCGATGCGCTCGTCGTCATAGCCCCAGTTGGCTTCCACGAATCTCTTGTTGTTGGGTTCTCTCATGTTGAGCACGCCCCTGAACTCACCGTTGACATATTCGATGATGGGTACGTAGGACTGCAGGTCGAGGTTGATGGCTGCTCGCTGTACGATGGTTTGGAGTGCGGGGTCCATGAAGCGGCTGCCGTTGTTCTCCCAGATGTCGTTACCTCCGTTGCGCAGGAGGATGGTCTTGTTTCTCAGGTAGGGCTTCTGTGGGAAGAACATGTAGTTGAGGGTGTTCTGGCCATCAAACTCCTTGCCCGCCTTGAGTTTGAACGACCTCGGGGTGGCGGAGCGCGTCCATCCTCCGGAGACGTAGATTTCCACGTCCTGGTTGATGGGCATTTCGCCTTCGGTGTCGATGAAGGAGAAGTTGACAGGGCGTTCCCAGTCCATGTTGTAGTTGCGTGGCTGCGTCTGCCCGTTGCCTGTCTTTCCGTTGGTGCCTTCGGTGTCGATGCCCCATTGGTTATCGGTGAAATATCGCCTGTCGCCTACGATGGAGACGACAGGGATGGTGTATTGGTTGCTGGTCTTGATGAAGGAGCGTGTGACGGGTACGCTGGGCAGGTAGCCTTCCTGGAAGAGTCGGAAGCGGTAGTTGGTGGTGTTGTCGACGGTGAATAGTCCGTCTGCGCTGACTTTCGTGCTGGAATTGGTTCCGTCTTCGTATGCTTCCCATGAGATGTCGTCGAAATAGAAGTTGTTCTCCACCCCTCTCAACTCGTTAAGGTTGAAGGCTATGGTCTGCAGTGCTTTGCTGCCGCCACTCGTCTGGTCAGAGGTGATGGTCCCCTCATAGACGATTTCCTGCCAACTGGTGGTGATGTCGTACCCTCCATTGAGCATCTGCCAATAGATGTAGTTACCGGGTGTGGTATGCGACTGCACGGAGACGTGGCAGGCCTTGTCGGCACGCACCTTCATCTTGAAGCGGTATTTCTCGTTGGTGTTCCAGGTGTGGTTGGGTGTATAGACGAAGAACTGGGTGTCCCAATCCTCGGAAGGATTGGCCACGGCGTGTACTTTCACGCCGCGTGAGCCGTCGTAGCCCGCTCCTTCGACGATTTTGGTGATGAATGTCCCGCCTTCGTCGCCATCCCTTCCCACGAGCGAGGTGACATCGTCGCCCTCGCAGTTGCCGTTGATGACGTAGTTGACCCATGGAGTATTGATGATGTCCTCCTCCCATGAGATGTCGTCGAAATAGAAATTGTTCTCCTCTCCTCTCAACACATTGAGGTTGAAGGCGATGGTCTGCAGGTCTTTGCTGTTGTTGCTCGTCTGGTCGGAGGTGATGGTGCCCACAAAGACGATTTCCTGCCATTGGGTGGTGATGTCGTATCCTCCATCGAGCATCTGCCAAAAGATGTAGTTGCCTGGTGTGGTGTGCGACTGCACTGAGACGTGGCAGGCCTTGTCGGCACGCACCTTCATCTTGAAACGGTAATTGTCGTTGGTTTTCCACACGCGGTTGGGAGTGTATACGAAGAATTGGGTGTCCCAGTCCTCTGAAGGATTGGCCACGGCGTGTACTTTCACGCCGCGTGAGCCGTTGTAGCCCACTCCGTCGACGAATTTGGTGTTGAACCTTCCGCCTTCGTCGCCGTCCTTTCCCACAAGGGAGGTGTCGTCGTCGCCCTCGCAGTCGCCATTGATGACGTAGTTGGTCCATTGGCTGCCTTGTCCGCCTTGTCCGCTTTTCGGCTGTTCTGGCAGGCTGCCGTCGGTGGTGTATGCCAGCGTGGCGCCTTCGGGGATGTTGACTTGGAAAGAGAGGGAATTGGTGAAAATCTTGCTGTCCATACTGACGACAGGGGCATCGAGTCGTTGGTCGGTGAATACTGCCTTGGCATTGCTTCTGCCGGGCGTGGCGTCGGCGGTCCATCCCCATTCGCCCGTGCCGTCGGTCTTGCGTGCCCATGAGGTGCGGCTCATCGCCTCTGGGTATTCCTCGCTGGTGACGAGTTGGCCGTTTCTGTCACTGAGATAGATGGTTCCGCCATCACAGTCGAGTTTGAAGGGGCCTTGGTTGGTCTTGATGTCGTGGGAGCCGAGCCACACTACCTTGAAACCCTTGGCAGGAACGATGCCCACGTCGCCGGGCATGCGCCAGAGGGTGGGGTTGGCAGGGTCGTCGCTGAGGTACATGCCACCGAGGTCGACGGCTTGGTCGCCGGGATTGTAGATTTCAATCCAACTGTCGAAATTGGTGGCTGGACTCATGGTAGTCCCGACGTTGGAGGCCATGATTTCATTGATAATTAGAACGACTTCTAATAGGGTAGATAATAGCATGATTAGGTTTTCTCGTTTTTTAATTCGATTGCGTTGTGCAAAGGTAAGTAAATTTTGCGAGTGTCATCACTTTTTTTGCACTTTTTTTGTGAAATGATGTATGCTTGTTGTAATTGGCAGGTGTTCACCATCAACTGCCATCATCTTTTTGGAATATCTGTTTGACGCCTTTGCAAAAAAACAACAGATTATTTTGCGTTGTTTCAAATTTGCATTATCTTTGCATTTGCATTAATCTATCACGACCAACCAAACATTCAAGCACGTGCATATCGTCATCGCAGGCAACATCGGCAGTGGGAAGACCACGCTCACCAAGCTTCTCGCCAAGCATTATGGATGGATTTCCAAGTTTGAGGCGGTGGAGCACAACCCCTATCTCGAGGACTACTACAATGACATCCCCCGATGGTCGTTCGCCTTGGAGGTGTATTTCCTCAAGCAGCGCTTCAAGGACCTGCTCGACATCGCACACGCCCGGGAGACGGTCATCCAGGACCGCAGCATTTTCGAGGGTGTGCATGTCTTCACGGCCAACAACTACGCGATGGGCAACCTCGACGAGCGCGATTACAAGTGCTATATGGAATTGTTTGAGTCGATGATGTCAGCCGTGCACGTGCCAGACTTGATGATATACCTCCGGGCTTCCATCCCCCATTTGGTGGAGAACATACAGAAGCGCGGACGCGGGTATGAGCAGCAGATGCAGCTCGACTACCTGAAAAACCTCAACCGCCTCTACGATGAATTCATCTACCAGAAATATCCTGGCAAGGTGCTCACCGTGGAGGTGGACAACTTGGACTTCCTTAACCGCAAAGCCGACCTGGCGTCCATCACCGACCGTATCGATGCCATCCTCTTCGGCCTTTTTCCCCCACAAACATAACCCATAGAAAGCCATGCATATAGCAATAGCAGGAAACATAGGCAGCGGAAAGACCACGCTGACCAGGATGCTCGCCAAACGTTACGGATGGGAGCCTCGTTTCGAACCCGTAGACAACAACCCCTACCTCGACGATTTCTACGCCGACATGGAGAGATGGTCCTTCAACCTGCAGATTTACTTCCTCAACAAACGCTTCAAGGAAGTGGTGGAAATATCGAAGAGCAAGCACTATATCATCCAGGATCGCACCATCTTCGAGGATGCCCGAATCTTCGCACCCAATCTCCACGACATGGGGATGATGAGCGACCGCGACTTTGCCAACTATAGTGACCTCTTTGATTTGATGATTTCCTTGGTAGGCTTGCCCGACTTGATGATTTACATCCGTTCCACCATTCCCAATCTCGTGGCGCAAATCTCCAAGCGCGGGAGGGAGTTTGAAAAGTCCATCCGCATCGACTATCTGCAAGGACTCAACGAGCGCTACGAGGCATGGATATCAGGCTACAAGGGACAACTCATCATCATCGATGGTGACACTTGCAAGTTTGAGAGCAACCCTGCCGATTTCGAGCGCATCACCGACCAGGTGGACTCGCGACTCTACGGCCTCTTCCCCTTCGGGGATTAGCAGTTGTTTATTCTTTTTTGAGGACCGGTTTTCCAAGGGGTGTTAGTTTCTCAGGAATACCGGTTTCCCTATGTGTATGGTCTTTTTTGGTGACTCTTTTCAGGATGATTGTTGCCTAAAAAGGGCGTTCTGCTCGTTAAAATGATAAAAAAACGCCTTGTAGCGAAAACTTTTCAAGAAAAAATAGGTGATTTGAAAAATTTTCCATAATTTTGCACATTGATTGATAGGCATGTCTAAATAGGCGGCATAGGCACTTCATCTGTAGACGGAAACGGGCCTTACAAGCTGCTTGCCACGCGTTGAGATTTTGATACACATATACATAACCATTACAATGATTGATTGAAGGCAACCTGACATCAAATGTTGTTAAATAATTGAAATGCAAAAGAAATACATCACCCTGCTTCTTGCATTGCTTGGCTTCTCTATGGGAATGGAGGCCAAGTCAATAAACACGTATGGCTTCACCATCGGTGCCGGCCAGACAAGAGAGTTCTACATCTACATGAACACCACACGCAACAACCTGGTCTCCTTCCAAATTGACTTGATGATGCCTGAGGGCCTACATGTCAATGTTGACCGATGCGGGCTTCCCACCCGTGTGACCGACAAGGAACAGATGCTGTTTGTTGGCAAGTTGGATGCCAACAAATACCGTTTCGTCTCCACTTCCTACAACCTCATCCCGCTGACAATGGCCGATGCTCCCCTTTTGAAGGTCTCGGTCACTGCTGATGATGATTTCCAAGGTGGTACGGTGAATCTTGTCGACATGTTTGCCATTAGTTCTGTAGGACAGAAGACCGGGTGGATATCCGACTCCTTCGAGGTGACCACTTCCGAGGTGGTCAGGGGGGACGCCAACTATGATGGGCAAGTCACCGTATCCGATGTGCTGGATGTCGTCAATTACATGCTGGGCAAGGAGACTCTCTTCTCCAGCACCTATGACCTCGATGCCAACAACCTGGTGGATATCGTGGACGTGATGACCTGCTCCAACCTCTTGTTGGAAAGCATCAAAGTGACTGATTAGTAAAACAAAATAAAACAATCAATAATTCATTCATTACATTATGAAAAAGTATTTACTTGGATTTGCCATGTTGCTTGCAGCTGGCACCACATTCGCACAGGATGAGTTCCTGTCCGTGTCGCCTTCCACTATTTCGCTCAAGCCAGGTGAGACGCAGGATGTCACCGTCACTTACAACGGTCCGGTTGAGAAGGGATACCTTTACAATGGATTCCAATTGACTGTAGAAATGCCTGAAGGGGTGGAACCGACTTGGCTGGTGAAAAAGGGAAAGAATACCTTTAATGTCCAATTGCTTAATTCTCTTGCCGACCAGAACATGTCGTATGGTGAGAACTTCATTCCATCCGACGACGAAAGCAATACTTCCGGTGTTGGCCTTTACAACCTTGCATTCTTTTTCGTCAGTGACGGCTTCGGAATCCCCTATGGTCCTGATGACGGGGATACATGGGAAAGCATCGTGGAAGATATGTTCAAAATACGCTTGAAGGCTACCGACAAGGTGCAGACGGGTGAATTCAAATTAGCCGTTAAAGGTATCAAGTTCACTTATACTGTAGAAGATAGTGGTTCGGAAGCCACTCAGGAAGCAGTCATTTTTGATAATGTTCCTGTCGACTACAATCTCGGCATCGATTTCCCCATTGGCGACACAGGTTACGCCACACTCTGCTGGCCTACCGCCCTCGACTTCTCTGGCAATGACTTCCAGGCCAACATCGGCGTGGGGGTGACAGGCACCACATTCATGACACTCTCAGAGGTGGAGAAAGTCCCGGCCAACACTCCGCTGGTCATCAAGGGCACACCGGGAACTTACAGCCTCACCACCACCAAGGGTGATGTCGAAGATGTTTCTGACAACATCCTCAGTGGCACTCCGACAGAAACCTTGAAAGTGGAGGAAGGCGCAAACATCTATGCTTTGGCTTCCAAGACCGAGGGCATAGGTTTCTATCGTTGCCTGGTTGATGTGGTCATACCTCAGTACAAGGCATACTACGCTCCCGAAGCAGCAGCAACTGACGCATACCTCTTTGAGGAAACCACCGGCATCGACCAGACCGCAGTGGAAGCCTCTGATGCAGACATCTACACCATTTCCGGTGTGAAAGTGTCCAATGCATCACAAAAGGGTGTTTATATCGTCAATGGAAAGAAAGTCGTTGTCAAATAAGCAACGGCCATCCATTCATACCCAAGAAGACCCCTATGGATAGGAGGCTTGACTAAGGGTTGATCCCGAATTGTGGAACGACGACCTTCGTTCCACAGTTCGGGATTAAAAGAAACCAAACATCACTTTTCCCCATTGGTACATTTATAATATATAATAAGGTGGGAAAGAGGATTGGTGTTTTACCGAATAATTATAAATCAAACTATTGATATGAGACATTTACGATTATTGTTAACATTCATGTCAGCCTGTGCCGTGACATTGGTCTCTGCAGTCACTTTTTCCGTCGACGGAATAAGGTATACTGTGATGTCCACATCGGAGCGCACCGTTTCCCTCACAGGCTGGGATAAGAATTCTAGCCAGGCTGACGGCCCTGTCGACCCGGAAATTCCGACACGTGTGCAGTACAATGGCATTTATTATAAAGTGACCTCCATCGGTGCGAATGCGTTGTCCGAGTGCATATCACTTCAGCAGATTTCCATCCCCAACTCCGTGGAATCCATTGGTGAATATGCTTTCCAAGGGTGCTTCAACCTTCAGATTGTCAAGGTGCAATGGACCTATCCCATTAGTATCGAGGCCAACGTCTTTGACGGGGTTGACCTTTCCGCCGCCACCCTCGTCGTCCTTCCGGGTTACAAATCTGACTATCTGGAAGCCGATGTGTGGAAGGATTTTGGAACCATCAACACCTATAACTACCAAGAAGTCTTGGATTTCAACATGTGGTTCAAGGACCCGCATGTGAAGGATGTCTGTGTTTCCAATTGGGACACCAGTGGAGACGGCGAGCTTACCTATCGTGAGGCACAGGCCGTCACCGACATAGGTGCAGCATTCATGGGCGACACCGAGATGAAGAGTTTCACCGAGTTGCGTTCCTTCTCTGGTATCACCGAGATTCCTGCCTCCACGTTCAAGGGATGCTCCAACCTCACGGAAATCTTCATTTCTCCCAGTGTCACCGTCATTGGTCAAGAGGCATTCGTGGGATGTGAGAAATTGGATACGGTCATCTTCCAGTCCACAACAGCAGCCAAACTCAACACCATCGGCCGTTCCGCTTTCGCTGGATGTGCTGCTTTGCGCACCTTCGTCCTTCCCGCAAGCCTGGTCACCATTGAAGATCATGCTTTCGATGGATGTAGCAGCATCACCACCGTCAACATCCCGTCAAAGGTGACGTCCATCGGCGACGGCGCTTTTGCCAACTGTACCTCCCTTGCCACATTCACGGTGAGCAGCAGCAACAAGTCTTTTGTCCAAAGCACGGGAAAGACCTACATCACCAACAAGGGCGAAAAGAGCATTCTCTATTGCTTTGCTCAGGGTGCATCACAGAAGAACATCACCATCCCCGCCAGCATTACGGAGATCAGGCCCTATGCTTTCCAAGGGGCCAAGAACATGGAACAACTCACTCTCAACAAGGTGTACCAAGTGGGCAATGAAGCCTTCTCCGACTGCCCCAAACTTTATACTGTGTTGATGGGCGACACCCTTTCATACATTGGCACCAACGCCTTCAGGGGCATTGCCAAGGGAGTCAGGGTTCAAGTGCTTTGGGACACTCCACTCGATATCAGCGCAGGTACATTCAGCACCAATGAGACCGTGCCTGTCGGAGAACTCAATGGTCGTCTTTTCGTTCCTGTCGGTACAAAGAACGACTATCAGGCTGCCACGGGATGGGATTGGTTCTCTTTCATAGAGGAAGGCACCATCGCCGACTATGCCAACAAGATCATCAACTTTGCCGACGAGCGGACACGCGACCTCTGTGTAGATGCTTTCGATTCAGACAATGACGGCTACCTCACCACAGACGAGGCTGCCGCCGTTACCTCCATCGGCAACATCTTCAAGAACTCCGACATCGGAAGTTTCAATGAGTTCAAGTATTTCACCTCGCTTGCCAACATCGGTGCCAATGCTTTCGAAGGAAGCACGGTATCCTCGATCATAATGCCCGAGAGCATCAAGGTGATTGGCGACAATGCCTTTGCTTTCTGCAACAACCTCACCACCATCACCATCCCCAAGGCAGTGGAGAACATCGGTGTGGGACCATTCAAGGCATGTGAGAGCCTCAAGACCATCAATGTTGATTCGGAGAATCCCAACTATGTCAGTTCAAACGGAACACTCTTCAATATTGACCGTACCACACTGATTCAGTTTGTTGCAAACAACTCGCTGACGAAGATTTCCATCCCCAAGGCTGTGGTCACCATAGCACCTGAGGCTTTCTATGGAGCATCCAAACTCCTTTCTGTCAACCTTTCCACAAGCGACGTCTCCTCCATCGGCGAGGAAGCCTTTGCTGAATGCACCTCCCTCAATAGTGTAAAGGTCGGTTGGGCCACCCCGCTCAGCGTGCCTGAGAACGTGTTCGACGGAGTCGACCTCGCCAATGCCACACTGACCGTTCCCAACGGTATGGAAAACATCTATAGGGAAGCACCGGTGTGGAAGAACTTTGGCAACTATGCCACCTTCAAGTCGTTTGTCATATTCGCCGATGCTAACGTCGAGCGTATTTGCGTGGAGAAATGGGACACCAACGGCGATGGAAGACTCGGATATGACGAGGCTGCAGCCGTGACCGCTCTTGACAACAGTTTCGAGGGCAACACTGACATCACCTCTTTTGAAGAGTTGGTGGAGTTCACCGGCATCACCAGCATCCCGGAACAGGCTTTCAGGGGTTGTTCGGCCCTTGCCAAACTAACCTTGCCCACCAAGGTGACCACCATCGGAGCAGAAGCTTTCAAAGGCTGCACCGCACTCAACAATGTCACCTTGCCCTCCACCCTCGTCACCATCGGCGACAAGGCATTCTATGGTTGTGACGCATTCACCACATGTTCCATCCCCGCCAACGTTGAAGCTGTTGGCAAGGGTGCATTTGGAAGTTGCTCGTCACTCAAGTCGTTCTCGGTCAATTCCAAGAATACTCATTTCCGTGCCATCGGATCCATCCTCTTCACACGCGACTCCACAACCGTCGTGCAGTTCCCGGCTGCTATCAACCGCACCAGTTTCGAGGTGTCCAGCAGCGTGTTCAAGCACATCTATCCTTATGCATTCAGCGGAGCAACCAAGTTGAAGACCGTTGTGTTCAATTCCGCAGAGACCATTGGCGAGTACGCCTTTGAGAAATGTGTGGGGATCACCAACCTCAATATCGGCGAAAATGTGAAGACCATCGGCGAGTGCGCATTCATCGACTGCCAGAACCTGCAGGCCATCAACATCCCAACCAATGTGCAAAGCATAGGTGCGAAAGCCTTCAACGGAATGCCGGCAGGTGTAAGATGCCAGGTGACATGGACGACCCCGCCAACCATCCCCGCCAACACCTTCTCCAATTTCGAAGCCTTGACGCAAGGCCAGATCACAGGCATTCTCTTTGTGCCAACTGGGGCAAAGGCAGCCTTTGAGACAGCCCAAGGATGGAACTTCTTCAACATCGTATACGAGGGCAACATGGCTGACTATGATGCCACCCTCATCACCTTCACCGACCCGCTCGTGAAGCAACTTGCCGTGGCTGCTTGGGACACCGACGGTGACAACCAACTCAGCTATACCGAGGCCGAGGCCGTCAAGTCCTTAGGGACGGTGTTTGCAGGAAAGGACATCACCACTTTCAACGAGTTAAAGTACTTCACCGCTGTCACAGAGGTGAATGCCAACGCTTTCAAGGACTGTTCCGCCCTCACCAAAGTGACATTGCCGACGGCTGTCACGTCCATCGGGTCGGAAGCATTCGAAGGATGCTCCACGCTTGCCAATGTCTCCTTGCCTGCCACCCTCGTCACCATCGGCGACAAGGCGTTCTATGGATGCGAGGCGTTCACCACATGCGACATCCCCGTCAACGTGGCGACAGTAGGCAAGGGTGCCTTTGGTAGTTGTACGGCTCTCAAGTCGTTCACAGTCAACTCCAACAACACTCATTACCGTGCCATCGGTTCCATCCTCTTCACAAAAGACTCCACCACTGTCGTGCAGTTCCCGGCTGCCATCAACCGCTCCTATTTCGAGGTTTCGAGCAGCAAGTTCAAGAACGTCTATCCCTATGCCTTCAGTGGAGCACTCAATTTGAAGACCGTCGTGCTGAACTCCGTGGAGACCATCGGTGAGAACGCCTTCGAGAAATGTGAGGGACTTGCCACCATCACCATCCCGTCTGCCGTGAAGTCCATAGGCAACTATGCCTTCCTTGATTGTTCACAACTCGACTCTGTCACAGTCGAATGGCGCACTCCTCTTGCAGTGCCTGCCAACACCTTCGAGGGTGTCGACGTGGCAAATGCAACCCTCAACGTGCCAAAGGGCACAGACGCGTTGTACAGGAGTGCAAACGTATGGAAGGACTTCGGCAGAATCATCATCTATCTTGATGATGAGTCCACCATCGACTTCGAGGACGATTTGGTCAAGGCTATCTGTGTCGCCAACTGGGACAAGGACGGCGATGGAGAACTCACCGTGGGTGAGGCCAAGTTGGCCAAGAGCCTTGGAGCCTACTTCAAGGGAACGGAAATCAAGCGGTTCACAGAACTGAAATATTTCACAGGACTCACAAGCATCTTGTCAAGAGCCTTCGATGGTTGTTCACAATTGGAAGCCATCACCCTTCCGAAGGGCATCAAGAAAATCGATTCCTATGCCTTCCAAGGCTGTACAAGCCTGAAGGCCATAGAGATTCCATCTACCGTCACCGACATCTTGTATGCTGCATTCAATGACTGCTCAAGTTTGAAGGTCGTCGAAATTCCGGCTTCTGTCACCAACATTTATGTGAATGGAGTGTTCACCAACTGCACCTCACTTGAGGAATTCAAGGTGGACGCTGGCAACACCCGCTTCATGGCTGAGGATGGTGTCCTCTTCAATATCAACAAGACCACACTCGTTGCCTATCCCGGTGGCAAGGCTGGTGAATACGTCGTTCCCGATGGTGTCACCACCATCCGTCAGTATGCTTTCTGTGGTGCTTCCAAGATCACTCGTTGCCATCTGCCAAAGACGCTTACTGCCATTCCTTATGGTGCGTTTGCCAAGTGTTCGTCAATGACCTATGTCAACATTCCTGCTTCAGTGCAGAGCATCGACCAGTTCGCCTTCACACAGTGCACGAAACTTGCTGTGATGAAATTGGGATGGATGGTTCCGCTTGAAGAGCCGAACGTCACAGGCAACGTCTTCCAGGACATTCAGACAGAAGACATACGTCTTTATGTCCCCGCTGGTACGAAGTACGACTATATGGATGCTCCCATTTGGGAGAATTTCAAGGAGTACATCGAGTACACCAACTGTGATGTCAACCTTGACGGATTTGCCGACATGCTCGATGCTGTGGATGTCGTCAAGTATGTGGTCGGCACACCTGCCATCACCATCGATCCGTTCCTGGCCGACTTCGACGATGACGAGTTTGTCACCGTTGCCGATGCTGTCATGCTCGTGAGCATGATTGCCAATGGCGAGGCTGCACCCAACATCAATGCTGCTCCAGCACACTTCGACAAGGAGGAGGAACTCACCATCACCATGTCCTCCAACAATGTCTTGTCGCTGAACCTTTGCAGTCCCATCAGGTACACTGCCTTCCAGTTCGACCTCACCCTGCCGGGCATCAGCGAAGTGGAACTTGCACAACTGTCTCAGAGAGCCACACGCGGCCATCAGTTGGTGTACAACAAGATTGGTGACAACACCTACCGTTTCGCCTCCATCTCCTTCAGCAACGCACCTTTCAGTGAGTTCGAGGGGGCTATCATCAACATCCAGACAGGAGCCGCCGACCCCGATGAAATCCTGGTCAGCAATATCAAGTTTGTCTCCCTGGATGGTGCCATCCATTCCTTCGACAATGTCGACCAGGCATTGCCTACCGGCATCGTGGAGATACAGGACAGCCGCTCCGCCGCTTTCGAGAACGGAGTATACTACAACCTCAACGGCGTGAAGGTGGAGAAGCCTGGAAAGGGTGTCTACATCGTCAACGGCAAGAAAGTAATCATCAAATAAGCATCGAGACAATGAGAAAGAACATCATATTCCTGGTCGTCGCTCTTCTGGGCATCGCCAGTTTCTCCAAGGCAGAGAATGTGAGCATCGATGATTTCACCATCAAGCAGGGAGACATCGTACAGGTGCCCCTGAAACTCACCAACACCAACACCAACCTCACGGCGTTCAGCATGACGCTGACATTGCCGAATGGCTTGAAACTCCTGGGTGGGGAATCCACCAGTCGCTTTGCAGGCACCATCGAGGTGGGTTCGCCCGACACCAATGTGTATAATGTCTGCGGCATCGATCTTGCCTCAGGCGTCATCAGCGGGACTTCCGGCGATCTTGTCATCCTCACTTTTGAGGCAAGTCAGGATTTCAAGGGTGGTTATGCAACCATCACTGAGGTGGACTTCATCACCAACGACCGCAGGCATGTCAGATGCGCTGACAGTTCCTTCAAGGTCGACTACGAGCCTTCCGGCAACCTGTTTATCGGGGATGTCGACAATAACGGCATCGTTGACATTTCCGACGTGATGAGCGCAGTCAACAAGATGCTGGGCAAGAATGTGTCACCCTTCAATTTCGCCAATGCCGACACCGATGGCAGCGGTGAAATCGACATCGTTGACGTGATGAACATTGTCAATATCATGTTGGGCAAGAAAAGTTCTTAGGACTTCAGGACCTTGAGGTTCCTCAATCCAATCCCGCCATCCGGTTCTCCGGGTGGCGGGATTTTTCATCATGTCTGGCCAATGCCAGGTATTCATCCTTTTCCTTTTTCGAGCCTTTGGGTTTTGGCCATGTTAAAATGACATCATTCCCGGCTTTTCCCATGTTATCTTTGCAGCGAGATAGTTCACATTTTTCATTTTCAATCACAACACATGAGAAAAGTCAAGCAACTGAAAGACTTGCTGCCCCTCGCCGTGAAGGGCATTGTCCTCGCAGCCGCCGGTGTGGACACCGGCACGTTGATGGCAGCGGCAACCGACCTCCCCGATACCGGGAAGACACGTTCGGGCAACGAATTGTACAAAGGAACCACCGAGCACCATGCTACGGCCGGTGCGGCGGCAACACACCCCAAGAACCCTGAAGGCATCCTCACCGAGTCCTTCTCCCGCATCGATGGAGATGACGAGATGTACCAGAAAGACATCGACGAGCGCATCACACGCATCAGGCCCATGGCCACACCCATCGACCAGATTTCGCGTTACGCCACCGCACAGCGAGCCAAGTCGTTCGAGGTGAAGTACTACAGCGTGGGGACACGTCCGGTGAAAACCACCCTTACAGCCGCCGTCACGGCATCAAGCAATGTCTCCACCGCCATACAGGTGGCCGACCCGGACATGTTCACCCTCGACGACACCATACGCGTCGTAGGTGTCAAGGCTCTCTACAACTACAAGGGGACGGCATACAACGCCGGCGATGCCGCCACTCCCGACCTCGTGCTCTGTGTCTGCGGAAAGACCTCCAGCGGACAGCCCATCGTCTATGCCGTCAACGGAACGCTTGTCGGCGGGCAACCCATCGGACTCCCCGACATCGACAACAACACCACACTCATAAGGATGGGTAAGTCGTGTGGGGAACTTGACGTGCAGACAGGGCGCTTCAACAACATCCCCACCTCCGAACTGCAGTATTGTCAGAACTTCATGGCGCAGATAGAGCAGTCCACCCTTGACAAAATTGCCGCCAAGGAGGTGAACTGGGGCTTCTTGTACAAGATGTGGTGGAAGGACAGAACGTCGACCGCGTTTGTCGGGTGATGTATCTGGCGTTCTGCCGTGTGAAGGACCTGTTGCGCCAATGGGTGGTGGAAGACGATGCCGAATATGTCATACGACTCATTGTGCCAAAGGGCTTGGCTACCTGCACCTTGGACTATTGGGCCATTCTTTCCTACGAGTACGTCACTGCTTCAGCCATCGCAGACTGGTTGGAAATGACGGCCAAGGACAAGGCGGCTGTTTGGCAGAGGAAGGCTGACGAGGTGGCTGACAGGTTGACAAGAAGTGTCGCTTCATGCCATCGCCGTGCTCGAAAGAGAATGGAGGTGGTGTGAATGATGGCGCTTTTCTCGCCCTTTATTTGGAAGTTTGTGAAATAATGCCTAATTTTGTGGCGAGAAAACAAATAATACGACAATATGTTTGGAACAATCATTGCATTGGCCATCTTCTTCGCTGTGGCGTTGGTGGGATGGGCCCTGGCCGAGTTGAAAGGCAAAACGTGTAATTATGAGAAAAACGATGACGAGGAGGCTGTTGACCAGCAATTGGCTGAACAATTGCACAAAAACGGATTTGTGGAGTTGTCCATCAAGGATGTCATCAAAAGCATAAGCACGAAAGGTTTCAAAGCCGTTTGATTGGAGGCCCTGGAAATCTTGGAATGTCTGTAGCCACTGGCATGTCCATGGCTTTTGGGAAGGCATCAGCATAAGGAGAAACCCTGGAAATACCATCATTTCCAGGGTTTCTCCTTATGTTGTTTCTATTTCACCACCTGTTGGTTGGTATTGTTGTTGTTATTGCTGCCGGTCGTGGGTGGCGAAGTGGGAAAGGTGGGCGCACCGATGCTTTTCACTTCATCGCCACTTGGCAAAACGTTCTTTTCCAGTTCCTCTTTCAGAAGTTGTACGTCGAGCGTGTTGTGGTCTTTGATGAGATTTTCAAAAATCTTCTTGGCGATGTCCTTGTGGATGTTGTTCGGGACGATGATGTTGCGCCAGATTTCCACCCAATAGTCGTTGTCTATCACTTCGTGGTTGAACTTCCTCATTTTCATCTCACTGATGTTGCCGTTGTAGATGACAGAAATGATGTCCTTGTACTTGGTGCTTTTCAATGAGTCCTTGCGCCATATGTCGTTGTAACGCAGGTAGTCGCGGTCGATTTCCTCCAAGGCAAACTGGTCCTCGTTGTCTTCCATTGTCAGACCGGCATCGTCGTCATCGTCTTGTTGGTCCACTATGGTGATGTTTCCCTCGTTATCCACTTTCGGCTGTTTCTTGACGTGCTTGACGGAAGGTGTGACGATTTCATTGATGGGCCATGGCCATTTACCATGGAACGCCCGGGCGGTGAGGGCGTAAACACCGAGGGTGAAAGCCACCATCATCAAAAACTTGAGCACGCGCAGGGCGAATTTGGAGGTTTTTGTCAACTTTCTTGGGATATGCATCTTGTAACCATCCACATCCTTCTCCACCTCGTAGCCTTTCACCTTGCCGCTGTTCAACTGGTTGAACAGGCGGTCGTTGGTGCCCACATCCACCATGGCGTCTATGGGGCGTCCGTCGCCAAAGTCAAAGGTGACACGGGTGAGTTCGTATTGCGGTTCCGGGGTGTAGACATACTCTTGTTGCTTCACGATCCCGGGGGTGACCTGGATGTCTGCGTTCTTCATGTTCTCACATGAGAAATGGATGTATCCGGCGTCGTTCACCTGGTCTTCATACACCTTGATGAGGTAGCAGCCGTTGCTGTCGGGCATCAGTTGGTCGCCACGGTATCTGATGAGGCAACTGCGAAGGAGTCGACCGTTGTATTTGACAAAGAATTTCAGTTCGTAATAGAACTTGATGGTGCGCTCGTCTATGCGGATGGTATTGGTCGTCGTGTCGAAATAGCCGTATGGGCTGGGTTTGGTCACGTCTCCCCGGACATCGATGGTCATGGGCAACATGCCCTCCTTGCCTTTGAGGTTGATGCGGACGGTGTCGCCTTCTTTCACCTGGCCGTATTCATAGCCTTGGGGCGACTTGATCTTGAATGTGCGGAGCACAAGGGAATGGATGTGCTTGCATTTCTGTGGAAAGGCCGGGTGTACCGTGTCAGGGATGAGGTAGATGGAATTGGTGGAAGAAAAGAACTCTTGGTCGGGAAAGTGAAGCAGTGTGCTTATTTCTCCCAAGGTCTTGAAATTCATATAATAGGTGAGAGGGGCCTCGTTGCTTTTCGAGGCCACCTTGAGGGGTAGTGGATAGCCTGGCAGGGTGTCGGTGGCGAGGGCTTGGTGGATGGCTTCCACAGCGGCTTGGAATTGGCTGTTTGCACTGGGTTTGTCATCCTTGGAGGCAAGTGTTTCGTATGCGACGGCCAGTTCGTTCAACTGTTCCACCAACTTTTTCCCGTCGATGGTGACATGGCTGGTGTTGATGAGTATGGCATATTCGATGAATCCTTCTGCCGTCGCCTTGATGAGTGATGTCTGCATGTTCTTCCCGTCGGGGTATATGCGGATGTTGTACGCACAATCGGTGGAGATGTTGCGCATGTCGTCTCTGCAGCTGCGGAGATGGAAGTCATAGGAACAGGCTGAAGGATAAGTGATGACGTGAATGAGGTCGTCGTGGCCTTGTTGCTTGTTGATGTTGATTCTGATGGATTCCATAAAATGCAGGAAAAAGGTGAAAGAATTCCTATCTTTTGCAAATGTAAGCAAAAAAATTGGAATTCTTGCACTTTGTCTCCTTTTTTTTCTATTGGAGGGGCGTATTTCCTCGCCCTTTCTCTCTCTTCACCTTCTTTGGAACACGAAACTCACGCCTTCCAGGGTTTCGCCCGGGGCGAGGCTTCCTACCGCCATGATGCGGAACCATCTGAAAGGCGTGCCTCGCCGTCGACGCAGGTATTGGTGCTTGCTGCTGCCTATGAGATGCCATTGGCAGAGGTCGTTGCTGCCGTAAAGCAACACGCCCAAATGGCTGCCTGCCGGCCCTTGGTGGCAGAAAAGGCCACGGACAAGCATCCTCTCCACCGTTTTGGCGATATGGCGATGTCCAAGTGCCAACGGGCATGTCACAAGTGCCACGGGTTGCCGTTCCCCTATGTGCTTTTGCAGTCTCGACACCTTGCGGGTGCTCTCGTTGCGGTCTGTCCACCATGAGTCATTGCCGTCTTGCAAGATGTCATCCGGGGCATGGGTGGCCATGGCCCAAGCATCCTGCCGAAGAGAGTAGGCGAGCATCGGGGTGTCGTGGTCGGTGAACAGCCATAAACGGTCGTTGGCTGCATCGTAGGCCAGCCGTGCGTCATCCATGAACGCCCCTGTCCAATCGGGGAGCGGGTGGGGCAGTACGCCCAGGGCGGGTTCAGTGGCTAATGCCTCTCCATAGTGGGGCAGATGGCTTGGAGAGGTGGAATGGCAGTGCAATGGGTCGGAGAGGCAGGTGCATGTCGTTCCTTTCAGCAGCATCAGGCCGCGAAGGGAGATGAATGCCACGGCGTCGCTTGTAGCCACCATCTGCCCTGGACGGCGCATCGACGCCCTTGTAACCGATTGCTGGGCGTGCCATCGGCCATTGCTGAACCGGAGGAGCCACACGCCGCTGTCGGTGAAGGCGTAAAACTGTCCGTCTCCGTAAAGTCCGTCGGCGCTTCTTCGGGTGTTGGCGACGATGCCTTGGAGCAGGCCCTGTCCGATGCTGGCTGTCGCCTGGGGTGATAGGAGAAGGGGAGTACCTTCCTCTGATGTGCGTAAAAGGGTGTTTTCCGTGGAGACAGACCATGTGTTGCGCACTTTCGACAGGTGCTGCTCGAAGTTCTCCACTGACTCCTCTTCCCATGACATGTGGCTTTCTTCGTAAGTGTGGAGGGTGGGGTCGTAGGTCATGTCGCGGACCTGTTGAAGGAGCAGGGAGAGGAAATAGGGGCGCTGCGTGCCATGGGCGAGGCCGCTGTCGGTGAAGATGGCTGCCGACAGCCCTTTCTTGCCGAGGGGTTCGAGGGGATGGCGGGTGGTGTAACAGCGGGCCTGTCCTCCTTCTGTGATGCGCAGATGGTATTCCAATTCTTTCAGTTGGTCGCCAGGTTGCATCATCATGCCGGGCAACGGGTATTGCACCTCCGACCGCCACCACACCTCTTTGGCGACAGGGTCGGTGGTGGTGCCCCGCACCACGAGGGTGGCGGTGCGCCCTTCCGCATGGTCGGCGATGTCGGGGCGGATGCCTGCCATGAGTTCCGAGGCAAGGGCGGACTCTGCTTCGTCGGCATCCAGGGACTGTCTGGTGGCGGTGTCGAGGGTGTGGTAACGGTAGCGGATGCCGATTTCCAATGGGGAGTGGAGCACGGGACGTGTCGCGGCGAGGGTGAGCCTGTTGTTGTGGGCGATGGCCCATTGCGCTCCCATGGCGTTGCGGTGGAGGTGGGTGAGGTCGATGGGCGTGCTGCTGCTGTCGATGCTCTGCACTACGAGCGGCGTGCCCATCTCTTCCGGGTGGATGGTCATGGAATGGTGGAACGATGCGGTGTCGAGCGTCTGTAGCGTGGCGCGACGTCCAAGATGGGCGAAGGTGAGTCGGGTGGTGCGTCCTGCGCCGTCTGTGGTGACGTCGGAGGGTTGTCGCATGTCGAGGAAACGAAGGGGCCGTGTGAGGAAGATGTCCACGCCTTCCACGAGGCCGGAGGCAAGGGCGCGCGGGCTCTTCATGGTGATGGTGATGGTGTGGCGGTGGCACCACGCTTCCATGGTGAGCAGGTCGTGCTCTCGGTCGGCTTCGATGGTGGTGGGGAGGCCGGCGGGCAGGAGGGCGAAGAGGTTGGAGAACATCAGGTGGCGGCCACCCGACAAACGGAGGGCGGCAATGCCAAGGCTGATGTGCTTCATGGCGCCGATACCCAATTGCGCCATCTGCTGGTCCAAGGCGCATTCCAACTGTGCGGCCACCATCGTGGCGCCGGTGACGTGACGGTCACCGCTGGCAGGCCAGTCGCCGAAGACGTGGGATGGCAGCGCCGGGGTGCTGGTGAGGACTGCGCCTGCGTGGTCGAGATGGTTGGAGAGCGCGGGGGTGATGGGGATGGTGGCGTGGACCAGGTGCTGGCTGTCCTGTGTCAACGTGATGTCATAGAGCAGGTCGTTGTGCCCCAGGGTGACGTATGTGTTTTCTCCTTCCTGCCATGAGGCGAGGAGCGTGTCGTCGTCAAGGGCCATGCATAGCGTGTCGCCCAAGGAGGCGAAGGAGTTGGCGTGGCTGATGCCGGTGGCTATGGGGCAGGGGGTGGGTGGTGTGGCTCCTGTGGAGGGGGCTGCTTGCCAAAGGTAGTCGAAGGTGCCGTCGGTGTGTGCGGTTTCGAGGATGAGGTGGAGGTGTCCGTGTGGGCGGTGGGTGGCCACCAGCCTGCTGTCGGACGGGATTACCGCCATCTCCTCACGGGTGGGGAGGATGGGGCGCAGGGCGCCGTCTTCGGGAAGCAGGTTGACGAGGAGGGAGCATTGTCCCTCCTGGCTCTCGTTGTCGACCTGCGACAACGAGAGTTTTTGGAAGGTGATGTGTTTTTTCATGGATGTCTTGCCGTGATGAGTGGTAGTGCCGTGCCGATGCCGAGGATGGTTGTGGGCGCCCCGACCCTCAGGGAGAGGCGGTTGGTGGCATGGCATAGTTGGAGGATGTGTGATGAAAGCGACTTGCTGAAGAGGCGGAGGAAATTGCCGGCCTTTACACGTCGGCAGGTGCAGGCGTGGCGGCCTGTCGTCTCCTCGCAGCGTCGTGACACATAGAGATAGTGCTCGCCGGGGTGGTCGTCGTCGCAGGCGATGTTCACCACGTCGCCGGGACGGAGGTCGAGTGCCTTTGCCACATGGGCGGTGAGGTCGATGCGGCCGTCGGGATGGAACGTGATGTCTCCACGTCGCGTGGTGGGGATGATGGGGTGTGTCATCGATAGGTCCTCCATCTGAAGGTGACGGTGGTGATGTAGACAAAGGTGCGCGTCTCTTCGATGCGTCGACGATGGGCCTCCGCGTCTGCCCGGGTGGGGTGTATGGTGGAGGCCAGGTAGTAACGGTCGCCGCTGCCGCGCTCGCCGATGATCACTGCATAGCACTTGGTGCCAAACAGGAAAGTGCTGATTGCTTGGAATAATGCTTTCATTTTCGCTGTGTTTTTGAGATTTTCCGTAGTGGCATGGTACCCATGGTTTCCATGGTTTCCATGGCTTTGAGTGGTAGTTCCAAGAGATTGATGTTTAATTTAATTTATATTTTTATATTTTTTTAGTAAGTTTGTTTTGATAATTTAAAAATTTTCCTTATATTTGCGCCATAGTTCATAAAAATGGATGAAAATGGCGTTGTAGTTGAAAAACTGAGTGCAAATATAAAACACTTGAAAGCAAAATCCAAATATATGTTTATATTTTAACAAATATTTAACATTAGTAAATTTATATTAGCTGTCCCGAACTATGTTTGATAATAATACAATGATGAAGGAAAGGCTGAAAAAAGTGGTCGCTTGGCTCTTGGAGAAAAGGGAGGCGGCATCGCAGAAAAGCTTGGCGAACATGCTGGGTTACAATCCTTCGTCGTTCTCGCAAATCCTCAACGGGCATGTCGCGGTGAGCGACAAGTTCCTCAACCGCCTGGTGGTGATGGAGCCACGTGTCAACATCGAATGGGTGAAGACGGGAAAAGGGGAGATGTTGCTGGAGAAGACGATGGACGATGACCTCTCGCTGTTGGAAAATGGCGAGGAGTTGGAATATCTTACCGAGAACACCAAGGGTGCGCGTTTCTACAAGAAAGGCGAGACACTCTACATGCGTGTCAGGCATGTGCCGTATGCCGCCTTCGGACAGTTCGCCAACGAGGCAGACCGGTTGGACCCCATAGAGGACGACTGGAGTTGGGAGGTGTACGAGGTGGACCATGTGGCGAGGGGCAACTACCTCTCTTTCGAGGTGAAGGGTGACTCCATGGATACTGGTTCCAGGCAGAGTTTCGAGGCGGGCGACCGGGTCTTGGTCAGGGAGTGGGAGCGCGACCGCTGGCGCACCTCCATCGGCTACAAGGACCACCCCTACTGGGTGGTGGTCTTCGGCACCAGCGTACTGCTCAAGCAAATCATTGACCAGGACATGAAAAACGGCACCTTCACCTTCCATTCGCTTAACCCTTCCCCGGAATACGCGGACTTCACCCTCAGCCAGAATGACATCAGGGCGCTATACCGCATCATACGCAAAAAACCGCGTGAAATGACTTTTTGAAACTCTCTTTACGATGATGAAACAATCAACAAACAATCCTTATCCTATGAAGAATAGACTATTTTCCTTGATTTTTTCGTTAATGCTCCCTCTCCTGGCCGTGGCTCAGGAGCGTGTGGATTTCAACGTGGTGCCACACCCACGTCAGGTGGTGAGTCAGAAGGGCGACCCTTTGAAACTCTCGGCGCTCACCGCCATCACCTATGAGGGGGGCGACGACATGCGACGTAATGCCGATTTCCTCGCCGGTTATGTCAGGACTGCCATGGGAAAGTCGTTGCCTGTCGCTGATGCCAAGGCGAAGGGGACTCTCTTGGCCTTGAAGTTGGACAAGAAGATGACGGGGGAGGAGGCCTACCGCATCGTCGTGTCTTCCAAGGGCGTCGTCATCTCAGGAGCGACTCCCGAGGGCGTGTTCCGAGGCGTGCAGACCTTCCGCAAGGCGATGCCTGTGGGGGCCAAGGGCGATGTCGTCGCTCCTGCAGTCGTGGTGGAGGACAGCCCTCGATTCTCTTATCGGGGCATGCATCTTGACGTGAGTCGTCATTTCTTCGACGTGGATTTTGTCAAGAAGTATATCGACATGCTTGCTCTCCATCATATCAATGTCTTCCATTTCCACATCTCCGACGATCAGGGATGGAGGGTGGAAATCAAGAAGTATCCCAGACTCACCGAGGTGGGGGCGTGGAGGCAGCGCACCGTGGTGGGACGCAACACGGGACTTTACGAGCATAAGACCTACGGCGGTTTCTATACACAGGAGCAGGTCCGCGACATCGTGGAATATGCGAGGGAAAGGTATGTCACTGTCATACCGGAAATCGACATGCCGGGACATATGGAGGCGGCGCTCGCTTCCTATCCCGAATTGGGATGCACAGGGGGACCGTACGAGGTGGAGCCCAACTGGGGGGTCTTCGACGACATTCTCTGCGCGGGGAGGGAACGCACCTTCGAATTCGTGGAGGGGGTGCTCGAAGAAATCATCCAACTTTTCCCCTCGGAATACATACATATCGGTGGAGATGAGGTTCCTCGGACGAGATGGAAGGTATGCAACGACTGCCAGCAGCGCATCAGGCAGGAGGGGCTCAGGGACGGAGATGGAAAGACCGCCGAGGACCGGCTGCAGGGATATTTCATGAAAAGAGTGGAGAAATACCTCAACAGCAAGGGAAGGAAAGTCATCGGGTGGGACGAACTGCTCGACTGCGATGTCAACTCCTCCACGACCATCATGAGTTGGAGAGGCGTCGAGGGTGGACAAGTGGCGTCGCAGAAAGGGCACGATGTGATCATGGTGCCTACGGCATGGTTCTATTTCGACTACTACCAGACCTCAGAGGACGATTGGAGCAAACCTCTTCTCATCGGGGGACATGTGCCTTTGGAGAAGGTATATTCCTTCGAACCGGTGCCGGAAACCATGACGCCGGAGCAGAAAAGCCATGTCATCGGCCTGCAGGCCAATCTTTGGACGGAGTACATCTATGCCGAGGAGTTGGCGCAATACCAGGTGCTGCCCAGGATGGGCGCCCTTTCGGAAGTGCAATGGGTGTTGCCGGAAAAGAAAGACTACGGGCAATACAAGGAGCGGCAGGCAAGGCTCAACCGCCTCTACGACACCATGGGCTGGAAATACTGCAAAAAGGAGTTCTGATTGCTTCGATTACTCAGATTTCTCCGATTATCAGTTCAGGCGGATTTGCAACAATGCAAATCCGCCTGAATCATAATTATAAATTATTAATTATAAATTATTAATTACTCAAAGATCTTGAAGGCATAGCCTTGCTCGCAAAGCCATCTTAGCGATGCGGGCAAGGCTATTTGTAATTTGTCGATGCTCTTCAAGGAGTCGTGGAAGGTGATGATCGACCCATTGCGGGTGTAGGTGCGCACGTTTTCCACCACGTCGTTGGCTGTCATGCGGCGTGAGTAGTCGCGGGTCACCAAGTCCCACATCACTATCTTGTATTTCCTTTGAAGCCAGAAGTATTCGGCAGGGGTCATCCATCCGTGAGGAGGACGGAAGAGGTGGGCGCCTATCAACTCGTTGGCCTTGTCGGTGTTGTCGATGTAGGTCTTGGTGAAATGCTTCAAGCCTCCCAGGTGGTTGAAGGTGTGGTTGCCCACTTGATGCCCTTCCTCCACCACTTGGTGGTAGAGGTGAGGGTATTTGCGCACGTTGTCGCCCACCATGAAGAATGTGGCCTTCGCATCGAAGTCGCGGAGGGTCTTCAGGATGAAGGGCGTGGCCTCAGGGATGGGGCCGTCGTCGAACGTGAGGTACACCGAATGGTCGTTCTTGTCCATGCGCCACAGCGCGCGGGGGAACATCCAGCGCAGCCAGAAGGAGGGTTGCTCGAGAATCATGAGGCAGGTTTAAATACCACCGCGTGCGGTTGCTACGTATCTCGTATAAAGCATATTGAGTTGCTGTATGCGCTTGTCTGTCCAGCCTTTGTCGATGTCCTCCATGATATCAAGCACGTTCTGCATTATATAAAGCTGGGTCTCGATTTCCCTCTTCGACGCCATCACGTAGTTGGAATTGTTCGAGAGGTACCAATTGACGTATTGTTCCGAGTTCTTCCATTGCTCTTCGGCTATCTCGGTGGCGCGTTTCTTGTTACCCAATGCACCATAGGCCCTGAGGAAGTCGAAGGCGCCCCCGATATAGTTCAACGGGACGTTGTACTCTGGAATTTCCTTTTCGGCCTTCTCCAGCACCTTGCGTGCCTTGTCCATCTTCTCCTCTGAGATGAGGTTGAGAGCCAATTCGCCCATCAGTTTGCGGTGCGTGTAGCACATCCGCATCACCGTCTGGTCGAGGTAGAGGCCTTTCTTGTCAAGACCGCCAAACTTGAACTTGTTCATCACACGGTCGTAGGTCTTCTCCGTGTCCATCAAAACTTTTTGACTCTCGTCTTTGTTCACGGTGAACGGTGTGATGCGGCAGGCAAGACCTTCTTGGATGAAGTTGTCTCCAAGGTTCATGTAATTCTCGCTTCCCACGGTGATGGCCACGAAGATGGGACGTGTCCAGTTGGTCTGCGACAGCATTTCGAGCATCATCAGGTCGCCCTTGCCAAGGCTTCTGCGTCCTTCGAGCGAGATGACCATGTGGTCGGGTATCGAGTCGTTGACAATCATCATGCCGCTCTTCCTTACGGCTTCCTTGTCGATGGTCATGACGAGGGTGTCGGTGGGAACCACGTGGGCGTTGGTCTCCATGCCGGCATATTGCAGGATGGCGTTCTTCGCGCCGCCTTGCTGGTCGTTGACATGGTCTCGCACCCAGAATTCGAGGACGTTCTTCAACTCAAATGGGTTCTCGCCAAGTAGTGCCTTGGCGTCTTCCGGATAAGCCTTGTAGTATTCGAGAACAGCACGTTTCAAGGCAGGTTCCACGCTTACCACGTCGTTGGTTCCGGAGCAGTAATCGATGCGGGGCCATGAGATGGGCACGCTGGGGGAGTCGTAGGCAGGGCGCAACATCTGGTCGATGTACCAGTCGGTCTGCAGGTAACTCAGGTTGCACACACGGGCGTCAGTGCGGTTGCCTTCTGTGTCTTGGTTGTACCACAACGGGAAAGTGTCGTTGTCGCCGTTGGTGTATATGATGGGATTACCCTCGTCGGGAAGGGAGTTCAGGTAGTTCAAACCGAAGTCGCGGCAGGTGTAACGCCCGCTGCGGTCGTGGTCGTCCCATGTCTGTGAACCCATCTGTATGGGTACGAGAAGACACACTATTGCGGCAAGGGCGGCCACGAACGTCTGTTTCAAACCCAATTTCTTCAGCCAGTCGATGATGGCTGCAACGCCCATGCCGCACCAGATGGCGAAGGCGTAGAACGAGCCTGCGTAGGCGTAGTCGCGTTCACGCGGCTGGCCGGGGGTCTGGTTCAGGTACACCACGATGGCGAGGCCGGTCATGATGAAGAGGAAGAACACCACCCAGAACTGGCGGATGCCGCGCTGGCCACGGAAGGCTTGCCAGAACAGACCGAGCAGGCCAAGGAGCAGTGGCAGGCAGTAGAACACGTTGTGCCCTTTGTTCTCCTTCAACTCGTCGGGAAGCATGTCCTGGTCGCCCAAACCCAAGATATGGTTGTCGATGAAGCCGATGCCGGTCAGCCAGTTGCCGTGCTCTTTTTCTCCACTACCTTGGATGTCGTTCTGTCGGCCGGCGAAATTCCACATGAAGTAGCGCCAGTACATGAAGTTGCATTGATAGGTCACGAAGAACTTGAGGTTGTCCAGTTGTGTGGGCATTTTCACGTCAGGCTGTCCGTAGGCGGAAGGCACATAGGTTCCCTTCACGTCGATGATGCTCTCATAGAGCGGGGCGTGCTGCGAGGAATACATGCGGGGGAAAAACATGTTCTGCACATATTGGGGCTGTTGCTTGTATTCCACGATGAAGTATTCGTCGGGGTCGGAGGGGTTGGCTTTCTCCCTGCGCTGGTAGATGGGGGCTTCCTTGGTGAATTTGACATGGCCGGTATCGTCGGATGCGTATTCCGAATTGTAGGCCTGCCCGTAGAACAGCGGGCGGTAGCCATATTGGTCGCGGCTGAGGTAATTGCCCAAGGTGAAGATGTCTTCGGGGGAGTTCTGGTCCATCGGCGGGTTGGCAGAGGAGCGGATGACGATGACGGCGTAGGTAGAGTAGCCTATCATCAGCATCAGCATGCACAGCAGCGCCGTGTTCTTCACGCGGGTGGAGATGAGCAGGCCGCCTTTTCTCTTGGTTTGCAGGATGAACCACAGCACTGCAAGCAGCACGACGCCGATGAGGGCGGCTTTGATGCCATAGCTGTAGAACGGGATGCCGAGCATCGCCACGGCCAGCAGGAAGGAGATGTTCACACGGGTGTTGCTGCGGTCGGTGTAGCTCTCATAGATGGCCCACACGACGATGGCGACAAGCAAGAAGAGGTAGATGATCACGCCGGTGTTGAATGGACAGTGCAAGGTGTTGACAAACAGCAACTCGAACCATCCGCCCACGGTGATGATGCCGGGAACAACGCCGTAGAGCACGGCGGCCACGATGACAAACGAGAGCAGCAGCACCATGATGGAGCCTTTAAGGTCGGCGTTGGGACATTTTTTATAATAGAACACGAGCACGATGGCAGGGATGCACAACAGGTTGAGCAAGTGAACACCGATGGACAATCCCGTCATATAGGCTATCAGCACCAGCCAACGGTCGCTGTGAGGCTCGTCGGCGTGTTCCTCCCATTTCAAAATCAACCAGAATACCACGGCGGTGAAAGCAGAGGAGTAGGCATAGACCTCACCCTCGACAGCGCTGAACCAGAAGGTGTCGCTGAAGGTGTAGATCAAGGCTCCTACGAGGCCGGAGGCTTCGATGGCTATCAGTTTGCCTATGGTCAACTCGTCCCAGCTGCGAAGTATCAGGCGACGCACCAGGTGAGTGATGGTCCAGAATAAGAACATGATACACACAGCACTAAGCAGCGCGTTCATGATGTTCACCCATTTCGCCACTTGGGTGGGGTCGCTGGTAAACTGCGAGAACAGGTTGGCGGTGAGCATGAAGAACGGGGCCCCTGGGGGGTGGCCAATCTCCAATTTATAACCTGTGGTGATGAATTCGGGACAGTCCCAAAAACTGGCTGTCGGTTCTACTGTGGAGCAATAAACGAAGGCGGCTATCAAGAAACTCAACCAACCTAATGCGTTGTCCACTAATCTGTACTTCTTCATAAGAATTCTTTCATATAACCTATTTGGGGGACAAAGTTACGAAAAATCGAGAGCAGAACAAAAGAAATCCATTTCTTTTTTATGCCGAGATGGAGTAACTTGGCGTACGGAGTCGCAAAGTTACGAATAAGCGAGCGAAAAGCCAAAAATTTTTGGCTTTTCCGAGTGGGAGTAATTTAGGTGTTATCCAAAGTTACGAAAAATCGAGAGCAGAACAAAAGAAATTCATTTCTTTTTTATGCCGAGATGGAGTAACTTAGGTATTAGCCAAAGTTACGAATAAGCGAGCGAAAAGCTTGGTTTTTTCTCATTTTTCATTTTAATTTTTCATTTTTCATCTTTAATTTTTAATTTTTTCCTATTTTTGCATCCTAAAGAGCATTATTAACCATAACCCTATGAGACGACTTGCATTCCTCCTCCTTGTCATGTGCGTGAGCACAGGCGCTTTTGCGCAGTACAACAACGGCAACTCCTTCATGCGGCGGGTGTTGCTGGGCTATGAGCAGCATGACGATGGCTTCTACTATCCCGTCACCGACATCCTCGTCGATGAGTTGGATCATGTGGAAGCTGCATACGCCTATGACAAGAAGGCGCAGAACCTATATGTGCGCACTGCGACATCCAACTGCGTGGTGACGCTCACCAAGGAATATGCCAGCGTGGTGAAGGAGAACAAGCATATCCCGCAATTGAAGGCCGGTGCCATCGACATGCGTGTGATGGCGGAGAACAAGAGGCTTGAGGACAAGTTCACTCGTTTGAACGAGGAGCGGAAGGCACATTTGGAGGACTCCATCGCCAAGGTGCGCGCCGACTCCATTGAGAAAGTTCGACAGGACTCGCTGCGCAAGGTGCGGGAGGCGCAAGAGGTGGCTGCTTATGGGGCTTCCCACGAATGGCAGCGCATGCCGCTTGCTGGGCAACGACTCTCTTGCTCCATCTGCAACAATCTTTTGGTCGTGGAAGACACTGTGTCCTGTGTGGCCCTTGAAGACACCGTCTTCTACTATCGTGAGGAGCAAAAGGGCGACTTGGGCCTTTCCTTCCCTGTCATTCACGCCGCACCTGTTGACAGCATCCTGTTGAAAGACAAGCGATTCCTTTTGCATACGAAAGCCTTCAAGGACAGCCTGTCGATGATTGAGGGAATGGGAGCCGACATGGTCGAGACCATCAACAGCATGGCTTATATGGATTATGTCGACAGTCTACGCACCATCGCACCAAATGGCTATGTGACGCAATGGGAATGGACGCCCGTAGACTCCACTTCTGTGGATGTGAAGCTGGGGTATGTGAACATGAACGAGAAGGACATCAAGGCCATCGATGCCTATTTCCAATTGACTGATGCAGAGGGAAAGGTGTTGAAGAGTGTTCATGCCAAGGTCGATTGTCCCATAGGATACATGCAGCAGGGGGAGGTGCAGACAAAGTTGCCGTTCCCCATCACCGAGGGGATGGAGATGAAACTCACCAAGGTGGTCGCCATCTTCGCCGATGGCACAAAGGCGGGAGGAAAGAAAGATGAAAAAGGATGAAAAAGGATGAAAGAACATGGCATTCTTAAGTTATTTGGTGGGTTTTTGTGAATAAAAAGCATCATATTGATAAAAAAAAGTGGAAAAATGTTTTATGTTTTGGAAAAATATCGTAATTTTGTTCCCAAATGGATAACTATCCATACTGAATATCTGTTTTGACCCTTTACTTATGAATAAAGTCATGACATCATACACCTTGACCATGGCAGTGACTTTTATGGACTTCAGGTGGTTGTGACCTTCTTTCTATTATGTACGCATATCATTAATTAAACACAATAAATATGAAAAAAGTATTATTTACTCTATTATCGCTCCTTGTGTTCAGCAGTGGAGCATGGGCAGGCACCCCTGAAATCTCTTTCAGAACAGCGGAGGTGAAGCAAGAAAACACAGGCTACCTGTACTTCACTTTGGCTTCCAATGGTGAACAGGTACGAGATTTCCAGATTGAAGTCACCATCCCTGAAGGATTCGAATACGTCCTTGGCACAGGTATTCCATGTCAAGGCATTTCTCGTGACGTGGCAGACTCAGAAGTTGTTGAACCTTCAGAAACTTCTGGTGGAACATACAGATTTGTCTTTATGTCTGGAAGTGGTACCCTTCTTCCTGATGGAGACGTTATGGCAATACCCATCAAGGAAATTGGCGGATTTGAAATAGGTGAAACATTTTCAGGAACTGCCGACAATTTGATTATTACGTGCAACATTATAAACGAACAAGGTCAGGCCGATGGTGTCAAAGATTACAAAGTTGCCAGTATACCTTACGACATCGTAATCATTGAGGATGTCATCCACCTCTATGATAATCTTGCTAACACTGAGCAAATCGTAAATTATGAAGGTAACGTCAGAATCCATAGGACGCTTAAAGCCAACCAGTGGAACACCATCGTGTTGCCTTTCGCTATGGATGAGGAGATGATGACAGCAGCTTTCGGTGAAAACGTGAAGGTGGCAGACTTTGTTACTGCTGTACTGTCTGACGATGCGATGGCACTTGATATACAATTCAATTCTATTAAACCTGCTTCCATGGAAGCACATCATCCTTATATCATCAATATAGGTGAGGGAGATGGTTTCGAAGCTGAGAATGGTTTCAGAATCAATAACGTGACAATGGCTCCGACAGCAGATGGAAAAAATGAACCCGTATTAGAGAGAGATGATGGTGATAATAAATTCATTGGAACCTACATAGAGCAGGAAATTAAATCAACGAGAAGAGGTTATTTCGCATACTTGGCAGGAAATAAATTCTATTATCTGAGTAGAAATAATACTACCACAGTGAAAGGGTTCCGTGGCTATTTCGATCTTTTTGATTTGCGAGACCTTGAAGGTTTTAATCCAGCCAATGTGAATTTCTTTGTTGACGACGACCAAGTTACAGGTATCAATGACGTCGCCACTTCCGCTCCTGTTGCCGAGGGTGTTTACGACCTCCAAGGCCGCAAGGTTTCTAACGACCTCAACACTTTGAAGAGGGGTGTTTACATCATCGATGGCAAGAAGGTGGTGATTAAGTAATGTTTCAGTATCAATCCATAAAGAGATTACAACAATGAAAAAGACATATATCATACCAGTGACAGAAATCAGTCCTCTCTTCTATGAAGGCAATATCCTCCAAGGCACCATGTATGGAACTATAGATGGCGGTGACCCATTTGGTGGTGGCGGTGGCGAAGGTGGCCCCAGCATTCCCGCTGACGCCAAGAAATTTGACCTTTGGGCAGATGACGAGGAGGAATAATTGAAATCAGTTACCAACTATAATTGCCAGTCCCTTTCTCATACGAGCAAGGGACTGGCTTTTTTAGATGAAGGATGAGCCAGGGGGCGGGGTGGTTGTGACACCAACAACACAATAAATCCCCCATGAAAGCGTTATATAATAAATGCGTCATTTGCGACATCTCATCTTTCTGTTGCCTTGGCTTGCTTTTGCCATGGCAGTCTCTTGCACCGACGACGACTCTTTCACCACGTCGCCGGCCAATCACTTGACATTCTCACAAGACAGCGTCAGCCTGGACACCGTGTTCTCGCAGGTACCTTCCATCACAAAGACTTTCTGGGTGTACAACCGCTCTGGAAGTGGCATCAGATGCGCCAGCATACGGCTTGAAAAAGGCAACCAGACGGGGTTTCGCGTCAATGTGGATGGCTCATACCTCGGCGCCACGGCAGGATACCAGATGAGCAACCTCGAGATTCGCAACAAGGACAGCATACGCGTATTCGTGGAACTCACCTCGCCACTTGCTCACAGGGAAGTCCCCACAAGGTTGGAAGACAACCTCCTCTTCACGCTCGAAAGCGGCGTGGTGCAGAAAGTCAATCTCAACGCCTTCTCCTGGGACGCCATCAAATACAGCAACATGGTGGTGGACCATGACTCACTCCTCTCCACCACAAGGCCCATCATCGTCTATGGAGGCATCACCGTCAACCAAGGGGCGACGCTCACCATAGGAGCCGGCACCACACTCTATTTCCACGAGGATGCTGGCATCGACGTGCATGGGAAACTGATCATCCAAGGTGAGGCGGACAACAATGTCGTTCTCCGTGGCGACCGACTCGACCATATGTTCGACTACCTCCCTTACGATGGCGTGAGCGGGCAATGGCGGGGCATACACTTTTATGAGGAGTCTTATGACAACGTCATCAACTTTGCCGACATCCATTCCACCTACCACGGCATCGTGTGTGACTCCTCGGATGTCAAAAAACTCAAACTCAGCCTCTACAACAGCATCGTGCACAACTGCCAGGGATATGGGTTGAAGGCCACACACTCCGTTGTTGATGTCGTCAACTGCCAGATTACCAACACGCTGGATGACTGCGTCGCGGTGTTCGGAGGGGTGGCAAGGCTCTTGTACTGCACCATCGCACAGTTCTATCCCTTTGATGCCAACAGAGGGGCGGCACTCAGGTTTGCCAACTACCACGAAGGCCAGACCTATCCACTTTATGATTTCGACTGCATCAACAGCATCGTCACTGGATATGCCGACGATGTAGTGATGGGTGAGGCGGACTCCACCGCATATTATGCATTCTCTTTCGATCACTGCATCCTCAGGACTCCTGCCATCGAGGACACCGTCAACGTGCGCGACGTGATATGGGAGAACATCGAGGACACCGTAGGGTGTGGAGAGAAGCATTTCAAAATGGTGGACCTGCAGAAACAACGATATGACTTCAGACTCGACTCCCTCTCCATCGCCATAGGAAAGGCGGCCCATGTGGAGGGATTTACACTCGACCGATTGGGGGTGCGCCGTGACGACGAACCCGACATCGGATGCTACGAATATGTGAAACCATAACCGATAAAATATAACTATTATGAAAAATATTCAACTCACCACTGATATCCAGCACCTCGCCTTGGAAGAACTGCAAGAGGACGACCGCATGCTGGTGGAAGAGGCCATCAAGGCTACAGACAACTCCTATGCCAATTATTCTCATTTCCGTGTAGGAGCGGCCCTCCTGCTCGACAATGGGGAGGTAGTCATCGGTGCCAACCAGGAAAACGCGGTCTTCCCGCTTGGACTTTGTGCCGAGAGGACTGCCATCTTCGCCGCGCAGGCCCAAAAGCCACAACATGCCATCACCAAACTGGCCATTGCGGCTCGCAACGAGAACGGATTGGTGAAGGCCCCCGTTTCCCCTTGCGGCTCATGCCGACAGGTCATCTTGGAGATTGAGGAGCGCTATCATCAACCCATCCGCATCCTTCTCTATGGCACCGAAGGGGTGTATGTCATCGAATCCGTCCGCGACCTCCTCCCACTATGCTTCGCAGATGACAGCATGAGGTGAGAAATATTAAAAAATCATTTCTCATCTTTCACTTCGATTTGTCGGTTGAAGATGTCTTGGATGTTGATGGCATTGGGGAATTCGTGATGCAAGGTGTCTTTCACCACTTTTTCTTTTGCCGTTTCCTGACGAATGTTCGTGGCATTCATGTCGATACGTGCAGGTGGGGGCAACACACTGCCGCCTGTGAATGAAAAAGTGGGCAATGTCACAGGAGAGGCAAGCGACCGTGACACCATTTCCACACTGTCCACAGCAATGGCAGCGACATCGATGGTCTCCTCCTGGAGAATGATGGGTGTTTCGTTCTCCTCCGCCTCGGCCATTTCAGTACCCATGTTGAAATCCACCTTCTGTTCCTTCATCTTGTCCTCGCAACCTTTCATCATGTGCGAGGTCTGGTAGATGCGTGCCTGCATGTCGGGCGTGTTGCGAAGTGCGACGTAGTTGTCGAGTGCGAGGCGGTAGTGGTCGCGAGCCGCCTGCCATTCCTCTGCAAACATGTGGCACATGCCTAAACGGTAATGAATGTCGCCTTTCTCATTCTCGAAACATACGGTGAGCGCTTTTTCAAAATAGGGAATGGCTTGCTTGTATTGTTGCAACTGAAAGTGGCTCTCACCGTCGACGTAGTAATAGATCGACCGCTCATGGGGGGCGAAGGCTTCCAATTTGGGGATGGCTTCGTCAAGGTATTGGCAGGCCTCCTCGTATGCCCATTCGTAGTAATAGCACACACCCATGTAGCCGTGATAACGAGGGTTGAGGTCGTAGCTCTTGTCCAATTGTTCGAACAACAGCAACGCTTCATGGTATTTCCCACTCTGGAAATACTCCAGCGCCATTCCCAAACGCTCGCTGTCATCAGGAGGCTGGCTCATGAAAGGCAGGGAAAGGGCGGAGGTCAGCAAGACGCCCCATAACCATCTAATCATTTGGAGGCGTGGTATAGAAGTCTATTGTGCGACGGATGGCTCGGTCGCATACGGGGCAGAAAACGGGGTTCTCGTTCGTGCGCATCCTGCAGTCTTGGCTGGGGCGATAGACACCTTTCAACGAGTAGCCGGCACCCTCGAAAAGCCCTACACGGTTCTTGATAACTTTCGGGTCGGTGGAGGAGGGGGTGGGGAAGGGAGTGCCTTCCTCTATGAGGTCCTTCCATTTGTTCTGGAAGTCGACCAATGTCGTCAGGTTGGGCTCCCATGGCTCCACGTCGTGTGGATACATGGGGATGGCTTCTTGCTCATAGGCGTATTCGTCGCCAAGGCCGGCAAAACTGTGGCCGAACTCATGCACCACCACGGGCTTGAAAAGAGAGTGGTGAGCCATCGACAGGTTGTAGGAGTTAAGGATGCCGCCACCACCATAAAGGTCGGTGTTCACCAAGACGATGATATGCTCGTAGGGTGTGCCGGCCAAACAGTCGTGGAGTTCTTTCAAGTGGAGGGTCGTGAGGTAGCGGTCGGAATAGAAGGTGTCGAAATGAGAGTGGATGGCAGTGTTCTTCCAAATCCCTTTGCGAGGGATGCTCGTGCCGCTATCGACGGAAGGAGATTTCACTGCCACGATGTTGAAACGATCTCGGGTCGACTTGAACGGCTCGTGGGCGAAAAGTGCATTGATGGCCTTGCGGCAGTCGGTGAGGAAGACATCCATCTCTTTCTCTTGGTAACCTTCCGCGAGAAAGGCGATATGGATGCAGCGTGTGGTGTCGCGGGCTTGTTGCAGTGTCTCATAGGGTGTCACTCCCTTCCATCCGCTGTGGCGGATGAGAATGTCGTCAGGAGCCACGATGTGGGTCAGCGTGGCAATGGTCTGCTGGCGGTTGTTGTAGAGTTCGATGGTAATATCGACCGAGTCTTTTGGCATGGGAGCAAGGAATACGTTTTGGAACGACCTCCGTATCGTGCTGGCCTCCGGATAGGAAAGCCATTCCTGAAAAAGGGTGGAGAACGAGTTGCGGTAGATGACGGTGCCGCTATGGTGGTCGCGCATCACCAACTGGCCATTGCCACGAACGGGCACCTCGCCTAAGCGGTAGCGCTTTCCGTACCAACGGGGGACGATGTGCAATTCGTCCAACGAAATCTCTTGGTTGTTGATGTCGCCGGAGAAGATGTAGTCGAGGCGAAGCGTGGCGTCTGTGAAATAGTCGTCGAAAGACTGGGCCAAAGCATGTGATAGACTGCACAACAGCAACAACACTGCTAAAACATATGACTTTTTCATATCACTCTTTTTCTGGTGTTTTTAGTATCTCTAATATCTCTAATATCCTTGGTATTCCTATACTCTATTTTTTAGTCTTCTATTTGTTTCATCAGTTTTTGCACATAGTCGCGCTGCCAGTCGGAGGGATGGTGGCGTTCGTCGCCATAGAGTAGCAGGTCGATGTCCATCACCACACGTCCTTGGGCACGCAGCGAACGGCGGTCGCCGCAACGTCTTTCCAAACGTTTGAGGGTAGCGGTGAGTGTCGTGCTGTCGAGCATCGTATGGCCGCTGGTCAGGCTGTTGAGGAAGTCGTCGCCTTCCATGGCGATGGGGCTTGTGCGGACGATGGCAGTGTGGCGGGTGTCCGCCAACAGCTTTTCCAACAACTGTTGGCAGTGGAGCAACACCTGTTCGTCGCCAGTGTTGCTGCCCATCGCAATAATCACACGTGGCATACTCAAATTAGCGTCTATGTCTCACAAAATGGCAGCGAAGCAGCAAAAGCAGTAAAGCAGCAAAAGCAGAAAAGCAGACATACGTCCCTTTCCCGGGGGGTACACCACCGTCTGTGTTCTGTCACCCCTTTCGGGGTTGGTGTGCATTGGCATACGTCCCTTTAACTTCTCCCCCTCTGCCTGAGCCGCCTGAGAGGGGGTGGCCGCAGGCCGGGGGCGAGGGAGAACTCCTCTTTAACTCCAAACGAAGCAGACATACGTCCCTTTAACTCCCCTTTAACTCCCTTTTAACTCCTCTTTAACTCCTCTTAAACTTTAACTCCTCTTTAACTCCTCTTTAACTCCTCCCCCTCTGCCCGAGAGGGGGTGGCCGCAGACCGGGGGCGAGGGAGAACTCCTCCCCTAAATGAAATAATAGAGGAAGGACGAGATGCCCTCTAAGGCGGGTTTGCGCGCGCCCTCGATTTCAATCTTGAAGGCTACTTCCACCTTGCAGATGCCACGGAGATTCTGGATGTTGTGGAGGCTTGCTACCATGCGCACCTTGCTGCCTGTCACCACGGGTTGGCCGAAACGCATCTTGTCCATGCCGTAATTCACAAGCATCTTGATGTTGTTCACTTTGATGATTTGGGCCCAAAGGTGGGGCAATACCGACAGGGTGAGGTAACCATGGGCGATGGTGCTCTTGTATGGACTTTCCTCCTTTGCACGTTCCGGGTCCACATGAATCCATTGATGGTCGAGTGTGGCATCTGCGAAAAGGTTGATACGTTCCTGGTCGATTGTCAACCACTCCGAGCAACCGAGTTCCTTGCCCAGATAGGAGGCGAACTCATCGTAAGAATTTACTATCAGCATGATCTGTTATTTTATTGGAATACTTTTGCTTGCACCTCGTTGGTGCAGCATCTAATGACAAAGTTAAGCATCTTTTGCGACACATCAAAACATTTCATACTAAACTTTACGTTTTTTAGGTTTTTAGAACTTTTCTCTGCGTCAAGAATTCCCCTTATGTCGTAGGGGCGGGCCTTGTGCCCGACCGTAAAAGTCAATAATACTCGAATAATTTTGGCTTTTCACTCGTTTCTTCGTAACTTTGCACCTTTGAAGAAGTATTTCTTCAATTCATATAATTGTAATAATAGTTTTTTAAGGTAAAAAAGATGAAAGCATTTGTTTTTCCCGGACAGGGAGCGCAATTTGTAGGAATGGGCAAGGAACTCTATGAGAGCAACGAGTTGGCCAAGGAACTTTTTGAGAAAGCCAACGACATTCTTGGCTACCGCATTACAGACATCATGTTTGAAGGCACAGATGAGGACCTGAGGCAGACCAAGGTCACACAACCGGCCGTGTTCCTTCACAGTGTCATCAGCGCACTCTGCATGGGAGAGGATTTCAAACCTGATATGACTGCTGGACACTCTCTGGGAGAGTTCTCCGCACTTGTGGCTGCCGGGGCATTGTCCTTCGAGGATGGACTGAAACTGGTCTATGCACGTGCCATGGCCATGCAGAAGGCTTGCGAGGCTGCACCTTCCACCATGGCAGCCATCATCGGCATCGCCGACGAGAAGGTGGAGGAAATCTGCAAGGAAGTTTCTGAACTCGGACAGGGCGTGGTGGTTCCTGCCAACTACAACTGTCCAGGACAATTGGTCATCTCTGGCAACGTGGAGGCCATCCAAGAGGCCTGCAAGCGCATCAAGGAAGCAGGAGCAAAGAGGGCGTTGCCCCTCAACGTGGGAGGAGCATTCCACTCACCCCTCATGCAACCGGCAAAGGATGAGTTGCAGAAAGCCATCGAGCAGACCAATATCAGCCAGCCCAAGTGCCCCGTCTATCAAAACGTGGATGGGAAACCGCATACCGACCCTGAGGAAATCAAGGCCAACCTGATAGCACAACTCACCAGCAGCGTGAGATGGACACAGTGCGTGCAGAACATGATTGCCGATGGTGCTGACGACTTCACCGAGTGTGGACCAGGAAAGGCCCTGCAAGGCATGATCGGACGTATTAGCAAGGAAGTGACTGCACACGGAATATAGAGATAGGTGTCAAGGAAGTTATCGGCAAAACAATTGCCGATAACTTCGACTACTCCAAATCCCTCGATTACCCCGACTATACCGAATAATCCCCCGCCAATGAAACCTGTCATTTACCAAATCTTCACAAGGCTCTTCGCCAACCGTCAAATGCCCTTGCGTGCCAATGGCACTTTGGAGGAGAACGGCTGTGCCAAGATGAATGACATCGATGAAACCACCTTGTTGAAAATCAAGCAAATGGGGGTGACCCATATATGGTACACTGGCATCATCAGGCATGCCACCACCACCGATTACACCGACCATGGGCTGCCGAGGCAGACACCGATGGTGGTGAAAGGAAAGGCTGGGTCGCCATATGCCATCACCGACTACTACGATGTTGACCCCGACCTCGCTGTCGATGTGGACAAGCGTATGGAGGAGTTCGAGGCTCTCGTTGAGCGGACACACAAGGCTGGACTGAAAGTGGTCATCGACTTCGTGCCCAATCATGTGGCGAGGGAGTACCACTCCGTCTGCAAACCCGCCGACGTGAGAGACCTGGGGGAGGACGATGACAAGAACATGCATTTCTCCACTTCCAACAATTTCTATTATTGCTGGGGGATGCCTCTTGACACCTCAGCACTGCCACAAGAGGGAGGACCTTATGTGGAACAACCCGCCAGGGCGACGGGCAACGACCATTTTGACAACCGTCCCTCTGCCAACGATTGGTATGAGACGGTGAAACTCAACTATGGCATCGACTACTGTGATGCCGGAGGGAGGTCGGAGCATTTCAACCCCATCCCCGACACTTGGTGGAAGATGACACACATCCTCTTGTTCTGGGCGGGGAAGAACATCGACGCTTTCAGGTGCGACATGGCGGAGATGGTGCCTGCTGCCTTCTGGCATTGGGCAATAGACAAGGTCAAATATGCCAGGAAAGACAACGTGCAGTTTATCGGGGAGGTGTACGACCCGGCTCAATACCGCAACTACATCAATGCAGGATTCGACTACTTATATGACAAGGTGGGGATGTATGATTGCCTAAGGGATGTCATTTGCAATCGCAAGTCGGCGGCAGACATCACCAGACAATGGCAGGCCAACAACGACATCCTGTCGCATATGCTCTATTTCCTCGAAAACCATGACGAACAGCGCATCGCCAGTGATTTCTTTGCTGAAGACCCAAAGAAGGGACTGCCCGGCATGGTGGTCTGCGCTTGGCTCAACACGTCGCCTGTCATGCTCTATGCCGGACAGGAGATGGGGGAGCGTGGCATGGACCAAGAGGGATTCAGCGGCTGCGATGGTCGGACAACCATCTTCGACTATTGGGCCCCTGACACCTTGAGACGATGGGGGGATAGGAGAAAGATGAAACAGGTAGAGAAGGAAATCCTCCATGCCTACACCAAGGTCCTCACCCTGGCCAATCAGGAAGACGCATTCTGCAAGGGTGCTTTCTATGACCTCATGTATGCCAATCCGGCTTTGGATAGGCAGTTTGCCTTCATGCGCAAGTATGGCCGGCAAATGATTATTGTCGTTGCCAATTTTGATGATAGATATGAAGAATGCAGCATCGTCATACCTCAACACGCCTTTGATTATTGGCAACTTCCTGAAGGGGAGTTTAAGTGCGAAGACCTGGTCACGGAAGAGACATTCCGCCTAACGCTTGCAAAAGACCTGCCTGTCAGCATCGATGTCCCGCCTCTTGAGGCCAGGGCGTGGAAGATAATCATTGAAGATTGAAAACAGGACAAGTTTTCGCCTATACACGAAAAATCACAACTTTGAAGATAGTAACCTAATGAAAAAGATTTGCACTTTACTATTTGCCATATCCTTGCTTACATGCACGGCACAGGCACAAACAACGGGCTTCAACAGACTGAAAAATGTTGCTTCGGAGCATATCGTCGACTTGGAGAATAGTGGGTCTTTCGCACCCAACGTTTCTGAAGAGGAGGCGTCATCGCTTCCTGGCACCGTGGCTTGGATGACATTCGAAGACAACACGGTGACCAACCTGCAGGCGCAACACGTCGACCTCGTCAATGTCGTCATACCCATGGTGAAGGACCTCGTGCCGACTATCATCACAGAGCCGGTTTTCGAAGAACTCAAGGACTCTGTCATCAATATGGCCAACGCCTATCTGGGCAAGGCCATGGCCACCGTCCTCGTGGGAGCCGTCAGGAGATACACCTACAGCGACTTCCTCACCTATATTGATGAGATGGACACGAAGATGTATTACAAGGAGACCGAGGGCGGATACCTGCTCTATGTCAACACACCCAAGTTCCCGCTCGATGCGGGCGACCTCACCTCGTATGTGACAAGTAAGATCAACGGTTATCTCTCACTCTATTTAGGTACGATGGAGGAGATGGCAAAGCAATACCTCGTTGGGAGGGAGGGGCTCAGGCCAATGGTCAACAGCATGATCGAGCATTTCCGATTCGGAGACTATTTCTACCTCTCCGAACAGGAGACAAGCGACCAAGGGCCGCAGTTCGCTTTCGCCAACTCTCTCGACATCGACAAGCATGGCGACAGGGTGGTATGGAATTTCGTGCCGGTGGACAACGACAGCCACTTCTTCGGACCAAAAGGTCAACTGCAGGATGCCAACGGAAAATGGTACGCCTCTTTCGCCGCTGACTTTGCTGTGGAAATCCCCAATGGTATGAAAGCCTACTATGTCACCGATGTGGTGGATGCCGGGAAGTCGCTGATACAGCGCAAGGAAATCACACAAGGTTTCATACCGCCAATGAGACCCGTCATCCTTGAACTCAATGGGCAAGACGCTGCTGACAACAAGATGGAGGTGATGGGCGTGGTGCCGCAAGTGGAGGTGGATTTGGAAAACGCGCTTCAACTGGCCACCGACTCACTTGGCTTCCTCCTCGGGAAAAGATTGCCAGAACCAAGCAAGAACTACTATGTCTTCGGAATGGAAAACGGGAAACTCTCCCTCATGCAGACAGAACAGACGTTCCTTCGTGCCAATGAAGCTTACTTCTTCCTGGACGACACTCGCGTGGCCCTCAACACCACGGGATATCTCACTTTGGACGACAACGTGGATGCCATCTCACAGGTGGAAGTCACTCGTCAAAACACCGGTGTCGTCTATGACCTCCAAGGACGTGTGGTGAAGAATCCCACAAAGGGCATCTACATCATCAATGGCAAAAAAGTCGTTATCAATTGAAAATTGACCTTCGGTCGAAGTTGCTCACGCTCGGCAGACTCCAAGCACGCTTGGTCTGCTCTCGCTTAATCGCAACTTTGTAAATTGATTACTCAGAAAAAAGCCGCCGCATCCGAGATGCGGCGGCTATAATTTTCTATCTTAGCTTCGCTGATTTTGGTCGCGACTCGGCAGAGTTCAAGCATGCTTGACTCTGCTCTCGCTGCTCCAAAAATTCAATTTTCAATCTTCAATTTTCAATTTTCAATCTTCAATTTTTTAATTTGCTGCCTCGAACTCCTTGAGGAACCTCACATCGTTCTCGGAGAACATGCGCAAGTCACTCACACGGTATTTCAGGTTGGTGATGCGCTCCACACCCACGCCGAAGGCGTAGCCGCTGTAAACCTTGCTGTCGATACCGCAAAGTTCGAGCACGTTCGGGTCCACCATGCCGCAACCGAGGATTTCAACCCATCCGGTATGCTTGCAGAAACCACAGCCCACGCCGCCGCAGATGTGGCATGAGATGTCCATCTCGGCACTTGGCTCCGTGAAGGGGAAGAAACTCGGGCGAAGACGGATTTTCGTGTCGGCACCGAAAAGTTCACGGGCAAAGGTGAGCAGCACTTGTTTCAAGTCGGTGAACGACACGTTCTTGTCGATGTACAAACCTTCTATTTGGTGGAAGAAGCAGTGGGCACGTGCGGTGATGGCCTCGTTGCGATAGACGCGTCCGGGGCAGATGACACGGATGGGAGGCTGTGTGGTGTCCATCACGCGAGCCTGCACCGAACTGGTATGGCTCCTGAGGATGATGTTCTTTGCCACGTCGTCAGGATTGGTCTCCACGAAGAACGTGTCTTGCATGTCGCGCGCAGGATGGTCGGCGGCGAAATTCATCTTCGTGAACACATGCAGGTCATCCTCCACCTCGGGACCGTCGGCCAAAGTGAAACCCATGCGGGAGAAGATGTCGATGATTTCGTTCGTCACGATGGAGATGGGGTGGCGAGTGCCAAGGGCGATGGGGTAGGGAGTGCGTGTCAGGTCGGTGTCGTCGTCACTTTGAGCGGACTCGGCCAATGACTCGCGAAGGGCGTTGATACGCTCGGTGGCCAACTGTTTCAACTCGTTGATGCGCATGCCTATCTCACGCTTCAGCTCAGGTGCCACCGTGCGGAAATCGGCCATCAACGATGCTATCTCACCACGCTTGCTCAAGTATTTCAACCTTAGGGCCTCCAACTCTTCTGCATTGGAAGCTTTCAACGCTTTCACTTCTGAAAGAAGAGATTCTATCTTTTCTAACAACATTTCTCTTTCGTTTATGGATGTGATAATGTTTGTCTAACATAAAATGCATGCAAAGGTAATATTTTTCATGAAATTATGGAAAAATATCGAAATAAAGTTGTAATTTTGCATCTAATTAAATAACCATTTCTGGTTTTGATATGAGAAATAGTGCTGTCCGTTTTTCGTGCCTGGCATGCTGCTTCGCTGCCTTGGCTATTGGATGCAAGGACAATAAGCCCGAGCCGAAGGATGACATCGTGGAGCAGGTGGACACCATCGTCAAGGCTGACACCATTGAGACCGTCATCGTCGACACCATTCCCGACAACGCGAGAGACAGCCTCATTTCTGCAGCCCCCGTGCCTGAAACTGTCGATGAACTCTTCGACGATTTCCTCTTCCTTTTCACTGCTAACAAAAAACTTCAGTATGAGCGAGTGGAGTTCCCACTGCCCGTACATGATGGCGACAGCGACTCCTTCATCCAGATGAAAGACTGGAAAATGGAGAAATTCTTCTCACAACAGGAGTTCTACACCCTTATTCTCGATGACGAAAGCCAGATGGAACTGAGCAAGAACACATCTGTCGATAGCGTCATCATCGAGACCATCAATCTCAAGGCTAAATCCGTGGAGCAACATGTCTTCAACAGAAGAAACGGGAAGTGGATGCTCACTGGCATCAACAAGAACACCATGTACCAGAACCAGAACAAATCCTTCCTCGCCTTTTATCAACAATTCGCATCCGATTCCATCTTCCAGGTGCAGAGTTTGAACGACCCTGTGAACGCCACCATTCCCGACCCCGAGGATGACTATGCCATGATGGAAGGGGAGTTTCATCCTGACCAATGGGATGAGTTCAAACCATACATTCTTCCTGACGACACCATCTACAACATCTTGTATGGACAAAAATACAACATTTCAAAAAAGAAGATTTTTGTCATCAGGGGAATCTCCAATGGCTTGGAAATTGACATGACGTTCAAACAGATGAACGGTAAATGGAAACTGGTGAAAATCGTAGAATGACAATAAGGCCATGAAAGACATCAGGAATTTCAACTTGCTTAAGCACAATACGTTTGGAATAAATGTCTCGTGCAATAGATTCGTCGAATTGGAAAGCGAGAAGGAGGCAACCAACTTCTTCTGCTCCATGGAAGACGACGACACCCCCTTGATTGTCATAGGAGGGGGAAGCAACATCCTTTTCACCCACGACTATGAAGGTATCGTCATACATTCGGCCATCAAAGGGGTGGAGAGCAGCTGCGACAACGGGTTCGTTTACATCACATGCGGCTCCGGAGAGAAATGGGACGACATCGTCGCTTTCAGCATCGACCACGGGTGGCATGGGGCGGAGAACCTCTCGCTCATTCCAGGTGACGTAGGTGCTACTGCCGTACAGAACATCGGTGCATACGGGGTGGAAGTGAAAGACCTCATTTGGAGCATAGAGGCTGTGGATATCAACACCGGACTGAGGGTCACCATACCCAAGTCGGAATGTGAATATGGATACAGGGACAGCAAGTTCAAACATGAATGGAAGAACCAATACTTCATCACTGCTGTTACATACAGGCTCTCGGAAACATTCACCCCTGTGCTCGACTATGGAAACATCAGGGAGCAACTCAAGCAGAAAGGGTTGGACAAACCCAATGCCAGACAGGTAAGGCAAATCATCATAGATACAAGAAACGCCAAACTGCCTGATCCCGAAGTCGAAGGAAATGCTGGAAGTTTCTTTGTCAATCCCGTCGTCTCCAGGGAAAAATATTTGGAACTGGCTGAAAAATATCCCGCCATGCCACATTATTATATTGACGAGGGACATGAGAAGATTCCCGCCGGATGGCTCATCGAGCAATGTGGATGGAAAGGACGCTCCCTCGGTCTGGCTGGAGTGCATGACAAACAGGCATTGGTGCTTGTCAACAAGGGGGGAGCGACAGGGATGGAGGTGCTGAAATTGTGTGAGGCCATCAGGGAGGATGTGCTGGGAAAATTCGGTATCAAGATTTTCACCGAAGTCAATATCATCTAAATCCCGACAAGAATGAAAGTCACCATACTTGGCTCTGGCACATCTGGCGGCGTACCCAGTGTGGGATGCGGATGTGAAGTGTGCCGGAGCAATGACAAACACGACAAGAGACTCCGGGCGTCCGCACTGATTGAGGAAGGTGAAACCAGGGTGCTTATTGACTGCGGACCTGATTTCAGACAGCAGATCATGCCGTTTGATTTCAAACCTATCAATGCCGTGTTGCTCACGCACTACCATTTCGACCATGTGGCGGGAATAGATGACATCAGGCCCTTCTGCGTCTTCGGACCAGTAAACATCTACGCCGACCAAAAGACAGTGAAAGCACTTCACAACACCATGCCGTATTGTTTCGCGGAAAACCCATATCCGGGTGTGCCGCTGCTCAATTTGCAGGAAGTGACTCCCCATGAGCCGTTGCAGGTGGGCGACATTACCATCACACCGTTCGTTGTCATGCATGGGAAGTTGCCTATACTGGCCTTCCGCATCGGAAAGATGGCTTATGTCACTGACATGAAAACCATCGAACCGGGGGAGATGGAATACCTCAGGGGGGTGGAAACCCTCGTGGTGAACGCGCTGAGGAAAGAAAAACCGCATCATTCACACCAATCCCTGGAAGATGCTGTCGATTTCGCCAACAGGGTGGGAGCGAAACGCACTTATGTCATCCATATGTCACATGGCATCGGGCTGCATCGACAAACCAGTGAAGAGTTGCCAAAGGGTGTGGCTTTGGCCTACGATGGACTCGTCGTGGAGGTCTGAGCCATGAGAACGGTGGCGGAGGGGATGGCAAGCATCCTGCTACTCGTCTTGGGCGGAGGGATTTACTTGCTCTTCAGACCACAAAACATACTGATGTTCAGGGTGGTGTATGCTTTGGGGCTTGCTCCCGACATCAATGGATGGAGGGAGGTGGCTGGGAGTGCATCACTGCCTGAATTCGTCATCTACTGCCTGCCTAACGGCTTATGGACAGCTGCTTACATCCTGCTCATCGACGGGTTGTTCTATAGGCAAACCAAAAGATGCCGGCTATTGGCGGCGACAGTCATACCTCTCATCGGGACAATGGCGGAAATGCTGCAAGCACCTGGATGGATTCCAGGGACGTTTGATTTCGGCGACGTGGCATGCATATTGTTTCCTCTTCTGGCATACGGTATCTTTCTCTCCAAAGACCGTTGGCTGAAAATAGATAAATAACAATTCTTAACTCACGACTTTCTTATGAAACAACAATTCACCAACAAGCAAATCACCATCATCATATGTTGTGTTACTGCTTTTTTCGTTATCATGGCAATCTTCACCCTTGTGGTAGGAATCATGGACGACGAAAGCGAAGAGAATGACAAGACGCTGGTCATGGATGACGGGGGGAGTGATGAAAAGGGTAGAAAGTACCGCTTTGACACCAAGGAAAACCGCGAGAAAGGGGATCAGAAAAAAGACAGCGTCGTGGTGAACGAACCGCTGGAGGGTGACCCCTACGAAGAACTCGATGAACTGGTGGGTTTGGAATCGGTGAAGGAGGAGGTGCACTCTCTCGCCAATTTCGTCAAAGTGCAGAAAATGAGAGAGGAAAAGGGATTGAAAAACCCCAAATTGTCATATCACCTCGTTTTCACAGGTAGTCCGGGTACAGGAAAGACCACCGTGGCACGTATCGTGGCACGCATATACAAGGATTTGGGCATCCTCAAAAAAGGACATCTGGTGGAAACCGACCGCTCGGGTTTGATAGGGCAATACGTGGGGCAGACTGCACCAAGAGTCAATGCCATTTGTGATTCCGCTCTCAACGGAGTGCTTTTCATCGATGAGGCGTATGCCATCACGCAGTCGGGGTCCAAGAATGACTATGGAGACGAAGCCGTGGCCACCCTGCTCAAGAGAATGGAGGATGACAGAGACAAACTTGTGGTCATCGTAGCGGGATACACCAAGGAAATGACTCAATTCATAGAGTCGAATCCTGGACTCAAATCCAGGTTCAACAAGTATATCAATTTCCCTGACTATACGCCTGCAGAATTGTTCGACATCTTCCGCCTTTACTTGCGCAAAAATGAATATACCATCTCCAACGAGGCTGCTGAATATCTGAGGAATGAACTTGAAATCGTGGTGAAAAACAAGAACAGGAACTTTGGCAATGCCAGATATGTGAGGAATCTGTTTGAAAAAGCCATTCAATGTCAAGCCAACCGACTCTCACAAGAGAAAAAGCTCTCTAACCAACAACTCCAGGAAGTCACGCTCGTCGACATCAAAAACGCCTTCAAGGAGTTAGCCAAAAACCCACAATGAAAAGGTTGCAGGCGATTTTTCGGAGAAAATAGGAAGCTTTAGGAGATTGTTAGAGGAAAGGCCATAAAATCCTTGGGGTTTTATGGCCTTTCTTGAGATTTACAAGTCTTCCTCGTCAAAGGAGAATAACAGTTGTTGAGAGCCTGGAGACGGGGCTTTCTTTTTGCGGCTCTTTTTCTTGCGTGCTACAATGGTTTCTTGCGCTTGTTCTTCTTTATTTTCTGTAGTATCCATGGCCTCTGCTTTCTGGCCTTCCTTTTCCAGTGCCTCCATGGCCTCTATGGTTTCCTTGGCTTCCTCAGCCACCACGGCATTGATGGTCTCTGCCTCTTGGCTTTCCTTGGCTTCCAGTGCCTCCATGGCCTCTATGGTTTCCTTGGCTTCCTCAGCCACCACGGCGTTGATGGCCTCTGCCTCTTGACTCTCCTTGGCTTCCAGTGCCTCCATGGCCTCTATGGTTTCCTTGGCTTCCTCGGCCACCAAGGCGTTGATGCCCTCTGCCTCTTGACTCTCTTTGGCTTCCAGTGCCTCCATAGCCTCAATGGTTTCCTTGGCTTCCTCGGCCACCAAGGCGTTGATGCCCTCTGCCTCTTGGCTCTCCTTGGCTTCCAGTGCCTCCATGGCCTCTATGGTTTCCTTGGCTTCCTCGGCCACCACGGCGTTGATGGTCTCTGCCTCTTGGCTCTCTTTGGCTTCCAGTGCCTCCATGGCCTCAATGGTTTCCTTGGCTTCTTCGGCCACCACGGCATTGATAGCCTCAGCCTCTTGGCTCTCCTTGGCTTCCAGTGCCTCCATAGCCTCAATGGTTTCCTTGGCTTCCTCGGCCACCACGGCGTTGATGGTCTCTGCCTCTTGGCTCTCCTTGGCTTCCAGTGCCACCATGGCCTCTATGGTTTCCTTGGCTTCCTCGGCTGCCAACGTGTTGATGGCCTCAGCTTCCAACGTCTCCATGACCTCCAAGGCTTCTACGGCTTCCTTTGCGGTTGCCTGCAAGTCTTCTCGACCTTGCTCCATTAGAAGGAGGCGTTCTTTCAACTGTTTGTTTTCGGCAAGCATGGTGTCGCACTCTTTCGAACAAGCTTCTAACTTTTCCTTCAGCAGTTCATTCTCCTTCTGAAGGGCCTCTTGTTTGGACACAAGGGCTTCCATGTCGGATTGTGTGGCTTGCAAAAGGGAATCGAGGTGCTTGCGTTGTTCCGACACCTCTGAAATCATTTGTTCCAAAAGCTCCAAACGCTCTTGGGCATCATCTATCTGTTGGAAAAATAGGTTGAATTTGAAATCCATATCCTTGTTTTGTGATTAGTGCGGACAAGTAAGGCTAATCAGACGTGTCCGACTCGTTTGTCTTTTCTCCTTTCACATTAGCTTCCGACAAGCCATAGCCTTTTTTCTTGTCCACCTGCATGAGAAGGAAGGCAAAGAAGGTGGAGGCTATGCCAAAGCCGGCAAAAACGAGCATGGGAATGGTAAAGTCGGCGTGGCCGGTGCTGTCGGTATGGGACCCGATGACATTGCCCACCAGCATGGGGACAAGCATCAAACCGATGTTCTGTACGAAATAGATGATGCTGTAGGCTGTGCCCAACTGCTTGAGAGGAACAATCTTGGGGACGCTGGGCCACATCGCACTCGGAACGAGGGAGTAGGAGACGCCATAAAGCAACATCATCAAAGAGGCAAACCATGTGGATTGAAGGATGGGGAGGGCAAGAAGCAGATGGCAGAGCGTGACGATGCCACAGCCGATGAGCATCAGCAAACTGCCACGACCCCAACGGTCGTAGGTCAGACCGAACAAGGGGGTTAGCACGATGGTGCCATAGGGAAGGATGGATACTATCCAACCCGCAGTAACCGTGTCGATGCCGTATTTGTTGACCAATAGGTCGCTGGCGAATTTCAGGAAGGGGCGCAAACTCGAATAGAAGAGCACGCAAAGGATGGCTATCAGCCAAAAACCCGGATTGCGAAGAATACGAAGCAAATCCTTGAAGGTGAAACTCTCATCGCTTTTGCTTGGAGCACTAATATCTCTTGAATCCCTGGTACGACTTGTCTCCCTGGAATCCATTATCAGATACACGATGAACATCACAAAACCCATCAACAACAAGGCGGCTCCTGCGAGAAGAGGGGCCGACACCCCATAGGCATTGGCAATCACAGGACTCATGCTGATGGCGCTTGCCGTGCCCAAGCGGGCCATCGCCACTTGGACGCCCATCGCCGAGGCCAACTCATGGCCTGTGAACCATTTCGTCACCACTTTGGAGACGGTGATGCCCGTGATGTCGCAACCCACGCCGAACATGCCGAAGCCAAGGGCGGATACCAGCACCTGGACTTTCATATGGGCGGGTATCAAACCGAAAAGGGTGATGGGAAGGTCGGTGTAATCCGTAGGACTAAGGTATTGGACAGCAAAGTAATTCACCACGGAGCCAACGAGCATCATGCCGGTGGCAAGAAGACCGGTGAAACGGATGCCGCACTTGTCGAGAATGAGGCCTCCCCAAAACAGCATCAGGAGGAAGATGTTGAAAATGCTGTAACTTCCAGCGTAAAACCCATATTCCTCAGAAGTCCAACCCATGCCGCCTTCCGACACGGGTGCTTTCAGTGTCGTGGACAAAGGGGAGACAATATCCCAGAATACGTAGCCCATCATCATGACGAAGGCCACGATGAAAAGCACCGTCCAACGGCGCATGCGGGAAGGGTTGGCTTTTGGCATTTGTTTTGGTTCCTTATCTTATCAGACGGGTCGGAGCAGTATGAGCTGTCCGACCCGACTGAGGATTGACGGCAAAAAACTTACTTGATGTTGGGCTCTTCCAAACCAAGGCCCTTCTTGCGGTCGACAGCCTTGAGAATCAACCCCAGAACCAATGCTGCCACACCAAGGCAGGCAAGCATCACAAGGGGGGCCGTGTAGTTGTAACTCACTGCGGCTTCCTCGGGGGTGATGGTGTTGTTGGCCAAGCCTTCCACAATGTCAGGATTGGTCTTGTCAAGCACCTTGCCGATAAGCAGGGGGAACAACCACAAACCGATGTTCTGAATCCAGAAAATAAGGGCGTAGGCAGAGCCTATCACCTTGGAGTCCACCAACTTGGGGACGCTGGGCCACAACGAGGCGGGCACCAGGGAGAAGGAGGCTCCCAGCACGAGGATGGTGGCATAGGCGACGATGACACCACCGACAGCGTTGCTCTTGAACAACGGAAGGATGAATGCGAAGGTCAAATGGCAGGCGATGAGCAGCAAGGAGCCTAAGACAAGCATCGTGGCGGCCTTGCCCTTGTGGTCAACATAACTGCCAAGAATGGGGGTGATGCCCACGGCCAGCAATGGGAATACGGCAAAGATGGTCTCTGCAGACTGACGCATATAGCCCATGTAGCAGAACACGATGAGGGCAATCACCGACAAGGCGAGAAGCATGTTGCGCTTGCCCTTGTCTTTCATGAAGTTGCTGGCGAATGCAGAGGCGGCCACCACAAGCATGATGAGATACTGGACGATGGTCACCTGGCTGCCTGCCCAGAAGGAGTTGGGGTCGACCTTCGTAAAGGTGAGGTTGCACTGCAACATGTTCACGGCATATTTCTGGAAGGGGAAGATGGCGGAGTAATAGAGGACGCAGAGCAGGGCTACCAACCAGAATCCACTGCTGGATAGAATCTGGCCGATGTCGCTGACCTTGAAGGGGTCGTCCTTCTCTTCTGCCTCGCCGGTCTGGGAGTCCAGTTTCTTGTCCATGAAGAAATACACGATGAACATGATAAGGGCGATGCACAGCAGAACTACGCCGAATGCCACGGAACGGGATACGCTCACCACGCCGCCCAACTTGGCGAAGAAGGGCGAGAAAATCATGCAGGTGGCGACACCAAGGCGGGCAAGGGCCATCTCGGAACCCATGGCAAGGGCCATGTCACGGCCTTTGAACCACTTCACGATACCACGACTCACCGTGATGCCGGCCATCTCGCAGCCGCAACCGAAAATCATGAAACCGACGGCGGCAAACTTGGCTGAAGCGGGCATGCCACGATAGAAGGGGGAGATGCCCAACTCATCGAAACCGGGGATGTAGTTGAGATTGTTGGTGAACCATGTCTCCAAACCGCTACCGGCAAAACTGTCGGTCACGGCATACCATTTGATGATGGCACCCACCAGCATGACGGCGCCGGACAGGATGGCGGTGAAACGGACACCCATCTTGTCGAGGATGATGCCGGCAAAAATCAAGAAGAAGACAAACACGTTGAGGAACACCTCGGAACCTTGCATCGTACCGAATGCGGTGGAGTCCCATCCGCGTGTTTCAAGCATCAAGTCCTTGATGGGAGACAAGATGTCCATGAAAATATATGAACAGAACATGGCAAGTGCCAACAGCAGAAGAGCGGTCCAGCGCATTCCGGCGGAGTCGCGTAGGGTCTTTTGAATTTTCTCAGTCATTTTTATAGTTGTTTTTTTGTTTTAATGCTTGCAGTAGTCCCTATGGTTCCTATGGTCCCTTTGGACTTGATGGTCTCTATGGTTTTTGTGTGCTTATTTCAAATATTTGTCAAGCCAGTTGAAATACGTGCGTTGCCAGAGGATGCCGTTCTGGGGTTTGAGCACCCAGTGGTTCTCGTCGGGGAAGATGAGCAGTTGGGCCTCAATGCCTTTCATACGGGCGGCGTTGAAGGCGCTCATGCCCTGTGTGGCGTTGATGCGGTAGTCTTTCTCTCCGTGGATGCAGAGGATGGGGGTGTCCCAATCGTCGACGAAGCGGTGGGGAGAGTTGGCGTAGGTCTTGCGGGCGTTTGCCGTTTGGTCCTTGTTCCAGTAGGCATCGTCATACTCCCAGTTGCTGAACCAGTTCTCCTCGGTCTCGGTATACATCGCCTCGAGGTTGAAGGCTCCGTCGTGGGCGATGAAGCATTTGAAACGCTTGTCGTGGTGTCCGGCAAGGTAATACACGCTGAAACCGCCGAAAGAGGCGCCGACGGCTCCAAGGCGGTTGCGGTCGACATAGGGCAGGGTGTTGCAGGCGTCGTCGATGGCTGTCAGATAGTCAGACATGCACTGGCCGGTCCAGTCGCCGCTGATTTCCTCGCACCACTCACTGCCGAAACCGGGGAGGCCGTGGCGGTTGGGCGCTACAATGACATAGCCTTGGGAGGCCATGATCATGAAGTTCCAACGATAACTCCAGAACTGCGACACGGGGCTTTGCGGACCGCCTTCGCAGAAGAGCAGGGTGGGGTATTTCTTCGTCTCGTCGAAATGCGGAGGACGGATGACCCAGTACATCATATCCTTGTTGTCGGTGCTTTTCACCCAACATTGTTCCACGGAGGGAAGTGACAACTGGTCGAGGATATGCTTGTTCTCATAGGTGAGTTGGGTCACAGCCGCCATGTCCTTGGCTTTCTTCCCGGGCGTGACGATGTAAAGGTCGGCTGGGGCGATGAAACTGTGGCGCTCTGCCAACAGACGCTTGCCATCGCCCAACATCTGCACCGAACCGTAGTCGGCCCAGCGCTCACCGGTGTTCACTTGAGTTACGTTACCCTTGCGGTCGATGGAGTAGATGTTGAACGTGCCGTGCCAGACGCCGGTGAAGTAAATCTGTGCGTCCTTGGTGTCCGACCAGCAGAAACCATCGACATCGGAGTCAAAGGACTCTGTCAGGTAACGCTTTTCACCTGTGGCCAGGTCATAGAGGCAGAGGCGGTTGCGGTCGGCCTCGTAGCCGTCGCGGGCCATGCTCTGCCAAGCGATGTACTTGCCATCGGGGGAGAATTGCGGGTTCTGGTCGTAGCCGGGATTGTTCTTCAGGTTCTCTGGGGCGTTCACCGATTGGTTGCGCATCGTCTTGGTGGCGTCCACCTTCGGAGCTTGGTAGCCCTCAGGCTTGCAGAGGTTGCGTGTGGTCTTTTTCTCTACATCGTAGAGGAAGATGTCGGAGTCGGTGGAGATGGAATATTCCAGACCGGTCTTTTTGCGGCAGGTGTAGGCTATCTGCTTCGAGTCACGGCTCCAATCGAGTTGCTCGATGCCGCCGAAAGGCTCCATGGGGCATTCGAAAGGCTCGCCTTCAAGCAGGTCGCGACCCGCTCCGATGCCATTGGGAGTCACCTCGGCCACGAAGGGGTGGGCGATGCTCTCCACATAGTGGTCCCAGTGACGGTACATCAGGTCGGTGACCAGGCGGCCGGTGGCTTTGGGAAGGTCGGAGGGGTTTTCCTTGATGATGTCGTGGAAGGGGATGGACTTGATATACACCACGCGGTTGCCGTCGGGAGAGAACTTGTAGCCTTCCACTTCACCGCCGGTGTGGCTGAGTTGACGGCGGTCGCTGCCATCGGGGGCCATCGTCCATATCTCGCCGCCGGTGAGGAAGGCGATGCGCCCGCCCAGCCACGAAGGGTCGGTCTCGTTTGAGGCGCTGGTGGTCAGTTGGCGCTGACCGCTGCCGTCGCTGTTGATGATGCAGAGGACATGGTGGCTGGCGTTGGCCTCCACGCTGTAGTAACCGATTTGATAGACAACTTGCTTGCCATCGGGAGACGGGGCGTAGCTGCTGATGCGGCCCATGGCCCACAGGGCCTCGGGGGTGAGCAAGTCGCCTTTCATGGTGATGGTGTTCTTGCCGATGTTTGGCTTGTCCTGGGCCTCGGCGCCCTGGGTGGAGGTGATGGCGATAGCGGCTGCCATGATGAGGATTTTGTACATAGGGGTTATTTCTTGAGTTTCTTGTTCAATTCGTTTTGCTTGCGGTCAAGTTCTTCGCGCTTGCGTTTCATCTCTTCCTGCTGTTGTTGCATCTGTTGCTGCATTGCTTCCAGGCGTGCGGCGAAGCCTTTCTTCTTCTTGGGGTTCTTCTTGTTCTCTTCGTAGCGGGCTTCCAGATAGGCAAGCAATTTCTTGTCGTTGGTGGTCTTGCGAAGGATGAACATGATGGCGGCGCTGAAGAAGAGTGAGATGAAATAGTAGAAGTTGAGGCCGGCACTGTAGTTGTTGAACATGAAGAAGAAGAACACGGGCATGAGGAACATCATCCATTGCATCATCTTCATTTGTTGGGCTTGTTCGCCCACCATCTGGTCGCGCTGCTGGCGCATGGTCATCACGGAATAGAGGAGGTTAGCCACGCAGAAAAGGACGCAGGTGAGCGACAGGTGGTCGCCGATGGCCCAGATGGGGGTGTCCCATTGCAGGATGGGGTCGTAGGTGGAGAGGTCGTTGATCCAGAGGAATTTCTCACCACGAAGTTGGATGGCATTCGGCACGAAGTTGAACATCGCAATCCAGATGGGCATTTGGATGAGCATCGGGAGACAGCCGCTAAGAGGACTTACGCCATATTGGGAGTAAATCTGCATCTGTGCCTGGCTCTTCTGCATCTGGTCCTCTGGCTTGTCGTATTGCTTGGTGGCCTCTTCGATTTTGGGACGGAGAACACGCATCTTGGCCGAACTCATGTAACTCTTCTTCACCATGGGATAGGTGATGGCTTTCAACAGCAACGTGATGAGAATCAGCACGATGCCCATGTTCAAGCCAAGTTTGGTGAGCCAGTCGAAGACATAGAGGGTGAAAAAGCGGTTGATATAGCGGATGAGAGGCCAGCCAAGATAGACGAGGCGCTCCATCTTCAGGTCTTTGCCGAAGTGGCTTTCCTTTTCAACGGCTTGCAACAGACGGAAGTCGTTGGGACCATAGAAGAACTCCAACTCCGTGGCTGTCTCGCCCTTGGGGTCGAAGAAGGTTTCCAACTCGGCATCATAGGTCTTCAAATAGCCGGTGCTCTTGTCTTGGGGCACGCTTTTCACCTTGGCGCCGGTGGAGAATTCGTCCTTTGCTATCATTATCGTGCTGAAGAACTGGCTCTTGAAGGCTACCCAGTCGAGCGGAGTCTCAAGCACCTCGCTCTTCTCCTGGGTCTCGCTCAGATAGTCGGTGCCAGAACCTTTCTCCTTGTAGGTGAGGGTGGCATAACGGTTCTCGAACTCATGGCCTTTCTCCTGTTGCTTGCAGCGCTCGTGCCATGTCACGTTCATCGTATGGGTCTTCGGGGAGAACATTCCCTCCATGCCTACGGCCTTAAAGGAGAAATAAGCCATGTAGTTGGTGCCGAGACGGTAGGTCATCACGATGCTGCGGCCGTCGCCGGCATCAGCAGTGAACGTCACCGTGCTGTCGCTTTGCTCCGAAGGGGTGAAAAAGAGGTCAGAGGTGGAGATGTTCGTCTCCTTGCCCTCAAGGCTGAAGTCGAGTTGCTGGTCCTTGCCCTCGAAGATGGTGACATCGGGCTTGCCTTCCTTGTCCTTGAAACCTTTCACGACGGCTTTCGTCACCGTGCCGCCCTTGGTGCTCAGCGTGAGTTCCAACTTCTCGTTCTTCAGCACCACGTCGCTGGCGGTGCCATTCAAGGCGTTGTGGAAGATGGCGGTGCTGTCCTCACGGGCTTGTGCTAATTCTGCGGTCTTCTTGGCCTCTTCTTGTTTCTTTTTCTCGGCGGCTTGCTTTGCTGCGGCCTTCTCCTTCTCAACTTGTTCTTGTTGGGCTTTCAATTCCTCTTCGGAGGGTTTGTGATACCAACTCCAGCCTATCAGGATGGCTGCTATCAGCACGAAACCGATGATAGTGTTCTTATCCATTGTCGTTTTTTTATCCTTGATTTGATGATTTTACCTTAAAGAGGCATCTTTGATACCTAAGTTTGGAGCATTTGAATTGCAAAAGTACATATTTTCTGCGACACTCACAAATTGTTGCACGATATATTCTTTAACACATCACACCAATTAACTTAATTTTCACCTATCTGCCCTTCATCCTTGGTAATTATTGCTAAAAAAACGGACAGTTTGCTTTGTTTTGCTGCTTGTCGAACTATTTTTGCAAAAAAAGAACTGATGTCTTGTTTACTTTTTTCTTGTGCTCAAAAGGCTTTGTTGTGCCTGCTCGTTTGCTGCTTTCCTTTGTCTTTGATGGCACAGGTGCGTTGCGTGGTCATCGACAAGGAGACGGGAGTGCCGGTGCGTGACGTGAAGGCATGCACCGACGTTGGAGGGGTGTTCACTTCCGACTATCAAGGGAATCTGGTGATCGACACGATTTTCCATTCTGCTGTTCTCAGGCATGGCAGTTACTTGGAACGGAAGGTGGAAAAACGGGAATTGAGAGACACGCTTTGGTTGTTGCCAAAGGCCATCAAGTTGGAGGAGGTGGTGGTGTGGGGCGAGGCTCGGAAAGGCGTGTTCCCTTGGATGAGCATTGTCATGGCGCAGGCGGCGGCTACGGCGACACCGCCTCCCGGGGGTGTGTCCTTTGATTTCTTCGAGATGTTCAGGAAAAAGCCGCTGAGCAAGAAGGCACGGAAAAAGAACGAACAGGTGTTGAAGGAATTGGAAAGAATGGAACAGGAAGAGAGGGAAAACACAACGTCTCCTTTGCCGTACACGCCTTGACGATGGCTTTGAAGAAAGATGCAGGAACAGGAAGGAGGGAAACCTGTTTTTTTAACTTTTTTTGCAAAAATACATATTGTTGTCTCGCCATTGTTTTGTATCTTTGCATCACATTTATTTTCTCCACGACAAACCGGCTTTTTGCCCGATATGATGCTCGTCGTTGAGAATGAATAAAACCTTTACCATGACCGAACAACAAATGAGGGCCATCTCCGTGGAGGAACTGGTCAACAGCAGAAAGATTTCAAGAAAGACGTACAACATCCTGGTCAGAGCCAGGATGCGCAATGTTTTCGACCTCGTCAGATATAAGTCGGGGTTGCCACGGCTCTTCAGGTCGGGAGCGGCCAGCATCAAGGAAATCAACGCACTACTCGAAGAAGTCGAGGGGGTGGGAAGAATAACGGAATTCTCTTCCTTCCTCTTCCCGCCGGAGCCTCAGGAATCGAAAGGCGAGCAGTTGATTGAATCCTTGACAGAGGAACAGATGGAATTCTTGGAGGAGGTCTACCGACAGCAGGTGGAGCACTTGGCCGTAGCCAAGGAGAAGACGGCGGTCAAGATGGGAAAGATGCTTGCTGCTATTCCTGCCAGGATATTCTTCCGCGACTATCTTTTGGAGGACAATGACCGTTTCAGGATGCTGGGAAACATCAGGGAGGCATCGATGGCCTATCTCGACCAGGTGAAGGCAAATGTCAATGAAGCCATTGAAGGATTGGCAGGCAACGACATTCCCTTGCAATACAAGATATTGATGCTGCACGCTGAAGGATTGCTCGATGGCGATGACTTCATCTTGGATTTTTATAGAAATCACGGATGTCTGCCCATGCTGCATCTCGTGCAGAAGACCATCATTGACAAGAAGGATACTCCGCTGTTCAAGGCTTTCTTGCAAAGATATGACATCTTCGGGGGGAAAGTGGAGGTGGATTTGACACCCATCGAGAAATCCACTTTCACCATCACGTCTTATTCCAACACCATCTTCGATGCATTTTTCTCCTTGGAGGATTCTGTGGAGCCTCTTGGTAATTTCATCACGCAATTGTTGGCCGACAACGCCAACATGGCATACTTGGAAGACAAAGTCAAGGATGACTTCGTCTGTGAGGATAGCGAATGCATCAACGACATCATTGCTGAAGAGCAACTCATCATGCAACCGCTGTGTGTCGTGGCATTATTGGGTAAATGGATGAAAAAAGACTTTGCGCGCCTGGGTGGATACACCAGGAACCTGGGCTCTGCCATGGAAGGGAGATGGAGCCATGGATTCCTTGTCAGGAAAAGCATCTTGGGTGAGGTGGACCTGGAAAACGAATTATGGCATTTCAGGGACACCATTGTCAAAGGAAGCACTGAGGAGCACACCGTGGACATGGAGGAATATGTGGAGGAAAGAATGGGCGGACAAATGGCTCTCGCACCTGTCGTCAAGCGAATCGTGGTGGACGAATTGGCATTGCCGCTCGACGAGCAAGGTTTTGTGGTGGTGCCAAAGAAGAAGGAGAAGGCTCTGGTGGACAGGTTGTTCATTCTGCTTGACAACAACAAGGAGCCTATGACGCTCGACCAACTTACCGACGCTATCAACTCAAGTGGAAGTAGAAGGTATGTCAGGGCTTCCATCTCCCTCGCACTCAACAAGGACCACCGTTTCCAGGGAAGTGGAAAGAAGGGCTGCTATGCTCTCCGTTCATGGCAACTGCCGTTTTTTGGTAGCAATGCTGACATCGTTTTCCAGGTCCTCGACGAGGCTAACAGACCTATGAGAACAGACGAAATCGTAACCTTCCTTTCCCAATACAGCTACAACAAGCAATTCTCCAAAGGCGACCTCGCTTCCGTTTTCCTGCTGGGAAAGGAAAAGTTTGAAAAACTTGGTCCCATGCTCTATGGATTGGTTGGGAGGACTTATTCTGATTCGGAAATGAACGATGATGAGAAGAAGGATGAGCGCAAGCAAGAGGAATTGCCCGCTCCCTCCCATGTTCAAGAACCGTCGGATTCACTGCAGCAAGAGCCTGTTGCTACTGATACTCAAGAACCGTCGGATTCACTGCAGCAAGAGCCTGTTGCCTCTGATATTCAAGAACCGTCGGATTCACCGCAGCAAGAGCCTGTTGCTACTGATATTCAAGAACCGTCGGATTTGTCACAACAAGAGTCGCAACCCGTCGTGCAGGATGACACTCCACAACCCGCTGTGCACACTTTAGAGACGGGAATCTTCCAGTCTCCCTCGCGGAATGTAGAGCAACAGTCGTTGGAAGAGGCCGAAGTTGATGTGGAATGGGCTTGGATGTGTGAAAAAGTGATGGATTTCGTATGCCAGAACAACAGGGTGCCCTTGGAAATGTTCACCATTGAGGTGGAATTGGCTTCATGGCTTGAAGCCCAAAAAAGTGCCATGAGAGAAGGAAAGCTCTCAGATGCCCAGAGGAAAGCCTTGATGGAAATCAGGGACAAATTGTGGTAGTCTTCTTGTTTGGCATCGGATAATAATCCCATACAAAAGAATTTGGTCTACGGAGTTGAGGATAGGGAGTTTTCAAGCGCCTCGCGCTTTCTCCTTTACTCCTTTACTCCGTAGACCTGTTTTGTCGGAAGTATGTGGATGATTTAATAGAATCTGTTGTTCCCTTACGAAAGACCGACGATTTGTCCATCGACAACATCGATACGTTCTGCTTGTGGACATTTGGGAAGTCCAGGCATGCGCATCATCTTGCCGGCGATGGCGACAATCATCTCAGAACCGGAATTGACTATGATTTCACGGATGGAGATGTCGAAACCCTCAGGAGAACCATATAACTTTGCGTCGGCCGAGAAAGAGAATTGTGTCTTGGCAATGCATACCGGGTATTGCCATAGAGCGGCGTCGGGAGCGTAGAGCACGTCCAATTCGTGGAGTTGAGATTGGGCTTTCTCGCTGAAGGTGACGGTGGCGGCTCCATAGATGTTCTTGCAAATCTTCTCTATCTTGACAGGGATGCTGTCGGTGCTGTCGTATGCGAAACGAAGCGGCTCCGACGGGGAGTTTTCGATGGTGGCAACGACGGTGGAGGCCAGGTCGACGGCTCCTTCACCACCTTCGCTGAATGAATTGTTCAAAGCGCAAGCCACGCCAAGTTCCTCACAGTGTTGGCGGATGAGGTCGAGTTCGCTTTCGCTGTCGAAATCGAAACGGTTGATGGCTACCACGATGTTCTGCCCGAATTGCCGCAGGTTGCTGATGTGGTGGTCCATGTTGCGGAAACCCTCTACAAGACCGTTGGGGTTGGGCTCCTTGATGCGGTCGATGGGTATGCCGCCGTGCATCTTCAAACCCTGGGTGGTCACCACAAGTACGGTGAGGGCGGGTTGAAGGCCTGTTTTCCTGCATTTGATGTCAAAGAATTTTTCAGCACCGAGGTCGGCGCCGAACCCTGCCTCGGTCACCACATAGTCACAGAAAGTGAGGGCGAATTTGGTGGCAAGCACTGATGAGCAGCCGTGGGCGATGTTGGCGAAAGGCCCTCCGTGGATGAGTGCGGGGGTCTGCTCCGTGGTTTGTACCAAGTTGGGGTGGACAGCATCGAGCAGCAATGCGGTGACGGCGCCTGTCGCCCCGAGGTCGTCGATGGTGAATGGCTGAGAGTCGTGTGTGATGCCAAGGACGATATGTCCGATGCGCTGGCGAAGGTCTTCGATGCTGCTGGCCAGGCACAAGATGGCCATAAGTTCCGAGGCGGGGGTGATGTCGAAGCCGGTTGGGCGCTCCACTCCTTCACCTTGTTGTCCGATGGTGACGTTGCGCAGGGCGCGGTCGTTGACATCGAGCACTCGCTTCCAGTAAATCTCCCTCAGCACGCCCTCTCCGTGGTGATGGAAAAGGTAGTTGTCGAGCAGTGCTGCTATGGTGTTGTGGGCTGATGTCACGGCGTGGAAGTCGCCGGTGAAATGAAGGTTGATCTTCTCCATGGGAAGCACTTGGGAATAGCCACCGCCGGCGGCGCCTCCCTTGATGCCGAAACAAGGACCTAATGAGGGTTCGCGAAGGGCAACTGTTGCACGATGCCCCAACTTGTTGAGACCCAGGGAAAGACCGATGCTCACCGTGGTCTTTCCGATGCCGGCCTTCGTCGGGCTGATGGAGGTCACCAGGATCAGGTGGTGCTTGTGCACCTGGGTGTCGTCGATGAGCCGCTCGTCTACTTTGGCAATGTAACGGCCATAACTCTCCATGCCTGTTTCGGGGATGCCCATTTTTGATGCCACCTCGGCGATGGGGGCCAGGGTGGTGGCGCGTGCTATCTCTATGTCTGTCATCTTGTTGTTGTCTTGTCGCTTCGCGAATGTTTGAAAATTGGTGCAAAGGTAAGGCTTTTTCGTTGAAATACGGAAGATTGGATGAATATTTCCAACAAATGGCGGCTTTCCCATATTTCCCAAATAAAAAATCGCAGCCGGAAAACTGCGATTTTTTGAGGTGCCTGGCGGATTCGAACCGCCGTAGACGGTTTTGCAGACCGTTGACTAAGCCACTCATCCAAGGCACCATTTTGTAAAGCGAGTGCAAAGATAAGGCTATTATTTGGTTTGTGCAAATTTTTTCTCCCTTTTTTTCTCTGCGCACTCCCTTTTTGCCTTTTTCGACAACTTGCTTTTGTCTTTCATTTCTTTCAATGCACATCCGGAACACCCTGCGCATGGGTCTTCGTTTGCTTTCAGTGCGTTGTAGGCGCGATAACCCAGATAGACCACGCTGAGCAAAAGCACCAATGATACGATCACATATTGATACAACATCTAACCTTATTCTTTGTTTCCAGGTCTTGCGAATGTAAAATGGCAGAACATATCCACCCCTCGTTTCACTTCGGATGAAATACAAAATTAAACAGTTTTTTCCCATCTTCAAAGAATAAAAGGTTTTTTAACCTGCTTGAGAAGGTTTTTTCCCCATTTTTTCTTAACTTTGCATCCACTCGAAATAACTATCAAACTACATCATGAAACCTTACCGTATCACCATTCTTGCATTATTGGCTTTCGTCTGTACATCCTTTGCGCAAGCTGATGATTTTGAAACCGCCACAAGCGCAGTCGCAAATATGAAAGTGGGTTGGAACCTGGGCAACACGCTCGATGCCAACTCCGGTTCTCTTGATAATATGTGGATAGAGGCGTGGACGCAGCGCCGACCATCCGATTATGAAACGGCGTGGGGGCAACCGGTCACCACGAGAGAAGTCATCAGGATGATGAAGAGGGCGGGCTTCAACGCCATCAGGGTGCCGGTCACATGGTGGCCGCACATGGAGGCCACCTTCAATTCCGTCACTTGGAACAGTCAGACTGAATCGTTGAATCCTTGGGACCCCGAAACCGACCCCATCGGCACGCAAATCGATGAGGAGTGGATGGCAAGGGTGCAGGAGGTCGTCGACTATGTCATCGACGAGGGGATGTACTGCATCCTCAACGTACACCATGATACAGGAACTTACTCCACGGCTTGGATAAGGGCTTCCATGGAGAACTACAACAAGAACAAGAACACCTTCGCGGCCGTATGGACCCAGATTGCCAATCGGTTCAAAGACTATGACGAGAAACTCATCTTCGAAGGATACAACGAGGTGCTAGACACCTACAACTCCTGGTGCTTTGCATCCATGGCCACCTCGGGACAATACAACGCCAACGTGGCCAACGATGCCTACAACGCCATCAATAGCTATGCACAGTTGTTTGTCAACACCGTGCGCGCCACGGGAGGTAACAATGCACAGAGGAACCTGGCGCTTTGCACTTATTGCGCTGCCAGTGGGGCAGGCAATTGGAATACACACCTGCAAGATCCCCTCAAGAAAATGAACAAACCCAGCGACACCGTGGAGGGGCATATCATGTTCGAGGTGCACAGTTATCTTGCCACCGACAACATCAACAACTGCAAGGCCACCGTCGACCAGATGCTCCGCGACATCAATCAGTATCTGGCCACCAAGGGTCCCGTCATCTTCGGTGAGTGGGGCACCTCGGAGGATGGCACAAACTATTATCAAGATTTCAGGAACAACACCCTGGAATACGCCAACTATTTCGTCAAGAAGGCGAAGGAGTATGGGTTTTGCACCCTCTACTGGATGGGACTGACCGACGGAGAGGACCGCACCGTGCCACAATTCACACAGCCCGACCTCGTGGACAAGATCACCAAGGGATATTATGGCAACAATTACAACTATAACAACGCTAATCTCAAGGGCGATGTCAATCTGGATGGCTATGTGAATATCACCGACGTCACAATGCTCATCAGTTATGTCCTCGGAGATGGTAACCTTGACCCAATACTTGCCGATATCAACGAGGATAATTACGTCAACGTCACGGATGTCACCACCCTTATCGACATAATCCTTGGCGACCCTGTCGTCATCACTGACGAACCTACCACGGCCCCCAACGCCCCCACATTGCCGGCTTCAAGCATCGTGCTCTCTGTCTTCAGCGACACCTATGGATTCCCCATTCCTAACGGAGAATACAAATATCCCGGTGGATGGTATTACTGTACTGTCACAATGACTGAGGTGGCTGGCACGACTGTCGCCAAAGCGGAATATGCAGAGGAAAGAGATGACACCTGGACCGGCCAGGCTGGATTCTGGCAGACAGCAGGCCTGTCTGCGGCAGGGGCAAAGAAGGTCTATCTCACCGCATTCACGCCTGATGCCAACCAACTCACCATCGAAATCTTGAACAATCAGGAACAGAAGGTGGCGGATATCGTGATGCCTTTGGAGAAAAACAAGTGGAACTATCTTTCTGCTTCCGTGGAAGGTCTTGACCTCAGCAATCTCGGCAATGTCAGCGTCCGCGCCGGTCACAGCACCATCTGGTTCACCGACTTCTTCTTCGCAAAGTAGGAAACATCATTTCAAAACGATTCCGGCTCGCAGATGCACTGCGAGCCGGAATCGTTTTGTTGTTATGAGAGATTCTGTGTTGTCAAAAGTGATGATGAAGCAGAGGGTTTGCCATCATTTCTCCTCCTCAAAATCCACGTATTCGCCCTCGTCGTCGGCGATGATTTTGCGGCTGCGCTCCGTGGCGCGTGTGTCGGTGAGTATCTCGCCGTTGGGCATGGTGGTGGAGGAACCGGAAGAAGGACCATGTGCGGGCTCTTGGCCACCTGGGAACTGCTTCTTCACCTTGCGAAAGGCCAAGTAGATGCGCAAGGCGAAGTAGGCGAGAACAGCCACTCCGGCGATAAAGATGAAGAAAATGAGTTTCAACAAGAAAACCATGGGGAGGCAATGTTAATGTGACTTGGGAGCACGGCTATTGGCATAGAGGGAGAGCATCACATACCACGCAATGGCCACTGCTATGCCCGAAACGCCGAGTACCAACAATAGGGGGATGCAGGAGAGGATGAAGATGTATTTCACCTCGTTGCCCTTCCAACCCCATTGCTTGAACTTCAAGGCGAAAAGGGGGAGTTCCGCAATCAGCAGCCAACAACTCAGCGCCACCAATACCAACACTACGGGAAGGGAGAAGGACAGTTGGGTCAGGCGACTGCCGCCACCAACGATGAGCGAACCCCAGAAAAGGGCGTTGGCAGGGGTGGGGAGGCCGATGAACGAGGTCGTCTGGCGTTCGTCGAGATTGAACTTCGCCAAACGGAGGGCGGAGAAGGCGGCAATGATAAAAGCCAGGTATGGGATGTACTTGCGGAATGGGTCCAGAAACTCGGGGTAGGGGAGTTGGAAAAGCAAGGTGAAAACCATCGTGGCTGGAGCAACCCCGAAAGTCACGTCGTCTGCCAATGAGTCCAATTCCTTGCCGATGGGTGAGGACACCTTGAGAAGACGTGCACTCATCCCGTCGAAAAAATCAAAAACTGCACCAAGGATGATGAAAAGCAAAGCCATTTCTTGATTGCCATCAAAGGCATAAGTGGTGGCGATGCAGCCGCATAAGAGGTTGCAGCAAGTGATGGAGTTGGGTATCTGTCGGATGATGGCTTTCATGATTACAAGAGTTGTTCCATGACATTGAAAGGATTCAGCCTTTCAACTTTGCGATGATGGTTTGGTCGCCAGTGGTCGATTGCCCCATCTTCACACAGATTTCAGTGCCCAAGGGAAGATAGACATCTACGCGCGAACCAAACTTGATGAAGCCCAAATGGTCGTCTATCTCGCATTCCTCACCCTCTTTCGCGTAGGTGACGATGCGACGGGCTACGGCACCGGCTATCTGACGGCAAAGGACGCTCACACCTTCGGGAGTCTCTATCATCACGTCGGCATGCTCGTTCTCCTCGCTTGCCTTGGGCAGCCAGGCTTTGTGGAAATTGCCGTCCTGATGCTTCACCAAGGTCACCTTGCCGTCTACTGGGAACCAGTTGGCATGGACGTTGAACAAACTCATGAAAATGGACACCATGATGCGACGGTCGTGGAAATACTCATCCTCGTCAACCTCCTCGACAACGACCACGCGGCCGTCGGCGGGAGCGACAACAAGGTTCGTCGTGTCGTCTACGTCAAGAACACGGATGGGGCAACGGAAAAAATTCAAAACGATGCCATAGAGGACGCCAAAGACAACGGCAAAACTCCAAAATGGAAGTTTGCTGTCGAATGAACGCCATAAGATGACACCTATCGCTATCAAGATGAACAAACTGTAAAGGAGGGTGTCGTTGCCCTCGCTGTGAAGCCTTTGCTTTTTAAGTTTGCGAATTCTTCTTCCCATTTTTCACCATGTGAATTTTACCTTGCAAAGGTAACGCTTTTTTAACAACCCGACAAATTTTTTCCAATAATCTTTGGCGGTATCAACTATTAGGCGTATCTTTGAACCTCAATTTGCATCTATGAGAGATTTCGTACATCTGCACGTCCATACTTATTTTTCCATCCTTGACGGACAGTCGAGCATCAACAAATTGGTTGACAAAGCCATCGCTGATGGCATGCGTGGAATGGCCATCACCGACCATGGAAACATGTTCGGCGTCAAGGAATTGTTCAACTATTGCAACAAGGTCAACAAGAAGTTGAAAGAAGGAGGGAAACCTGAATTCAAACCCATTTTCGGTTGTGAAATGTATGTCGCAAGAAGAAAGAAAAGCGACAAAAGCAAAGACCATCACGACCAAGGAGGGTGGCACCTTATCGTTTTGGCCAAAAACTATAAAGGATACAAAAACCTCATCAAACTCGTCTCACGAGCATGGGTCGATGGTTTCTACATGAGGCCAAGGACCGACAGGGAAGACCTGGAGCGATACCACGAAGGGCTCATCGTTTGCTCTGCATGCATAGCGGGAGAGGTTCCCGACAAAATCTTGAAAGGTGACATCGAAGGAGCCAGGGAGGCCATAGAATGGCACCAAAGGGTCTTTGGGGACGACTACTATCTCGAATTGCAAAGACATGAAGTGACAGACCCTTCCATCAGGGCCAACAGGGAAACGTTCCCCCTGCAACAGCAGGCCAACAAGGTGCTCATACAACTGGCAAGGGAGTATGGCATCAAACTCGTCTGCACCAATGATGCACATTTCGTCGACAAGGACAATGCCGAGGCACACGACCATTTGCTCTGCCTGTCCACGGGGAAAGACCTCGACGACCCAAACAGGATGCTGTATTCCAAGCAGGAGTGGTTCAAGACCAAGGAAGAGATGTACGAGGTGTTCTCTGACATTCCCGAGGCTTTGGACAACACCTGCGAAGTGCTGGACAAGGTGGAGACTTACTCCATCGACCATGCGCCCATCATGCCTTTCTTCCCCATTCCGGAAAGTTTCGGCACAGAGGATGACATCAGGGCCAGGATGACCGACGAGGAACTCTTCCAAGAGTTCACACGTGACGAGAATGGAAACGAAATCATGTCGAGGGAAGAGGGCGAGAAGAAAATCAAGAAACTGGGTGGCATCGACAAGTTATACCGAATCAAGTTCGAGGCCGACTACCTGGCAAAACTCGCTTACGACGGAGCAAGAAAACTATACGGCGACCCTCTGCCCGAAGAGGTGAGGGAGCGAGTCAATTTCGAACTCCATGTCATGAAAACCATGGGATTCCCCGGATACTTCCTCATCGTGCAGGACTTCATCAACGTGGCGAGAGACCAACTTGGCGTGATGGTGGGGCCGGGACGTGGCTCTGCTGCTGGCTCCGTCGTCGCATACTGCCTTGGCATCACCCGAATCGACCCCATCAAATACGACCTCCTGTTTGAGAGATTCCTCAACCCCGACCGTATCTCCCTGCCTGATATCGATACCGATTTCGACGATGACGGCAGGGGAAGGGTGCTGGAATGGGTGGAGGACAAATACGGACACGACAAGGTGGCTCACATCATCACCTATGGAAGCATGGCCACCAAGAACTCCATCAAGGATGTCGCCAGGGTGGAGAAACTGCCTCTCGAGGAGAGCAACAGGTTGTGCAAGGCCATTCCCGACAGACTTGGCGAGGGAATCAAGATGAACCTCGACAACGCCATCAAGATTGTGAAGGAACTCAGGGAGGCGGAAGTGTCCATGGACACAAGGATGAGAAACACCATCAAATATGCACGAATGCTGGAAGGGACGGTGAGGAACACCGGCATACACGCCTGCGGCACCATCATCTGCAGAGACCCCATCAGCGACTGGGTGCCCGTGTCCACTGCTGAGGACAAGGCCGACCCGGGGCACAAGTTGCTGTGCACGCAATACGACGGACATGTCATCGAGGAAACCGGACTCATCAAGATGGACTTCCTCGGGCTAAAGACACTGTCCATCCTCAAGGAGGCCATAGAAAACATCAGACTCTCCACAGGAGATGTCGTCGACATCGACAACATTCCCATCGATGACGTCCTTACCTACAAGTTGTATTGCGAGGGAAGGACTGTCGGAACGTTCCAGTTCGAATCCACAGGAATGCAGAAATATCTGAGGGAACTCCAGCCTTCCGTCTTCGAAGACCTCATCGCCATGAACGCTCTTTACAGGCCTGGCCCCATGGATTATATCCCGGAATTCATCGCCAGGAAGAAAGACCCCTCGAGAATCTCCTACGACATCCCCTGCATGGAGAAATACCTCAAAGACACCTATGGCATCACGGTGTACCAGGAGCAGGTGATGCTTCTCTCCAGGCAACTCGCCAACTTCACCCGAGGACAGTCCGACACGCTCAGGAAGGCCATGGGAAAGAAGCAGATTGAGAAGATGAACGAGTTGGAGGAACTCTTCTATAAAGGTGGGACACAAAACGGTTACGACAAAAAAACGCTCAACAAGATCTGGGAGGATTGGAAGAAATTCGCTTCATATGCTTTCAACAAGAGCCATGCCACATGCTACTCATGGGTGGCCTATCAGACGGCTTTCCTCAAGGCGCACTATCCTGCTGAGTACATGGCTGCCGTGATGAGCCGAAACCTTGACAACATCACTGAAATCACCAAACTGATGGATGAGTGCAAGGCCATGGGCATTGAGACACTCGGACCTGATGTCAACGAGAGCCGGCATAAGTTCAGCGTCAACAAGAATGGAGCCATACGCTTCGGTCTCGCCGCCATCAAGGGCATGGGAGGTGCGGCCGCTGAGGCCATCATCTCCGAACGAGACCAAAACGGACCGTTCTCCGATGTCTTCGACCTTGTCAAGCGTGTCAATTTGTCTGCCGCGAACAGGAGAACGTTTGAAAGCCTCGTTCTTAGTGGCGGATTCGACAGTTTCGGAGTCGAGAGGGAGAGATATCTGGCGGCCAACAACAAAGGGGACGTCTTCCTTGACACACTTGTCAGGTTCGGGCAACTCTATCAGACGGAAAAGTCAAGGGCGCAGATGTCGCTCTTCGGTGACGACATGATGGAGGTTCCCAACCCGCCCATTCCTCAAGGGGAATCATGGAGCAATATAGAGAAACTCAACAAGGAGCGCGACCTCGTGGGAATCTATCTCTCTGCTCACCCTCTTGACGAGTTTTCTGTCATACTCGACCAACTCTGCAATACGCAATGTGCGGAACTGGATGACAAGACGGCACTTGCAAAGAAAGAGAACATCATCTTCGGCGGGGTTGTCACCGCTGTAAGGTCGAGGTTCTCAAAGAACGGTTCACCTTGTGGCTTCGTCACCATCGAGGACTTCAACGGCTCGGGTGAATTGGCGCTCTTCGGCGAGGAATGGGGGAAATGGCGCTCCATGTTCAACGAGGCTTGCACCGTGTATGTCACCGCCAAGGCAGTGCCAAGATTCAGAGGATCAACTGTGTATGACATCCGCATCGGTGACGTGCAATACATGCAGACCGTCAAGGAAAATGCCATACAAAAACTCACCATCGTCATCAATACTGACCACGTGGACACTGCTGTCGTTAGCGACCTCATCGCTGCTATAGATGCTTCTCCTGGAAACACATCGCTCTATGTGAGACTTCACGACGCTGAAGGAAACCTCATGCTTAGGAGCAAGACCAAAAAGGTGGAAGTGAAACATCAGTTGCTGCAGTTCATAGAACAGACAGAGGGCATGACCTATTTCGTCAACTGACAACAATGTGGCACGATGTTTGTTAAGTTTTTATAAAGAATTATTCATCAACAACAAGATAGAAAAATGGAAGTAACAATCACAAATGAGAATTTCGAGTCCTACCTCAATGGCGACCTGCCACTCGTAGTAGACCTTTGGGCCACCTGGTGTGCGCCTTGCAAGGCCATCGCGCCCGTCATTTCACAACTCGCTGAGCAATATGAAGGAAAACTCATTGTCGGTAAATGCGACGTTGAGGAGAACGATGACGTAGCGTTCAGATACAAGGTGTCGGGAGTGCCGACTTTCCTCTTCTTCAAGGGTGGTGAACTCGTCGATAGGTTGACAGGGGCCAACAGAGCCGAACTTGTAAAAAAAATGGAAGCATTGGCAAGCCTCTGAAATAGTGTTATACGCAAAGGGTTGAATCGGAGTAATCGGAGTGGTCTGATTACTCCGATTTTTCGATTATTACGATTCCTTCAATTTTCCGATTATTCCAATTCCTCCGATAATCCTCCGTCCTTCTCCATAAGCGCGGTTTGCCGTCGCTCTTGACAAGCCTTTCTGCTCCTTCTCTCTCCATTTTCCATCGTCTTTTGGTCAAATTGGTGAATTTTCTCACACTCTGTAAAAAAAGTAAACCTCTTTTCTTACTCGCTTGTCGAAATTTTCGTAACTTTGCAGCCATTATAACAAAAACAATCATCATGAGAAGAACCAAACTCGCCATGGCCGTGACGCTCTGCCTGTTGATGGCGGCGGCTGCCCATGCACAAATCATCAAGAACAAGGAAGTCAGGGCGCTTACTTACAGCAGGCCTGCGTCGTGCTGGCTGGAGGCACTACCCATAGGCAACTCTCATCTGGGAGCAATGGTGTATGGAGACCCCAACCACGAGCAAATACAAATCAACGAGGAGACCTTCTGGTCTGGCTCGCCGCATGACAACAACAGCGAAGAGGCCAGGCAATATCTCCAGCAGGTGAGAGAACTCATCTTCAACGGCAACGAGGAAGAGGCGGCCAAACTCATCGACCAGCATTTCATCAAAGGTCCACACGGAATGAAATACCTCCCCGTGGGAACTGTCACCATCGACTTCGACCAACAGCAGAACGTCTACAAATATCACAGAAACCTCATTCTGGATAATGCCACTGCCAATGTGACGTACAAGAAAAAGGATGTCACTTTCAAACGTACCACCTTCGCTTCCATGGATGGGAACGTCATCGTTGTCAGACTCACTGCAGACAAAAAACAGGCGCTGTCGTTCAAAGTGGCTCATCAAAGTGAACTCAATTCCAAGCACACCATCGATGGACATTGCATCACGGCGGTTGTCGACGGCGTGGACCATGAGGGCATAAAGGCCGGATTGAAGGCGGAATGTAGAATCCAGGTGGTGAGCGATGGAAAAATGGAGGATGGGTTCCACGACGTGCATGTCATGGGGGCTACCACTGCCACCATTTACATTACTGCGGCCACCAACTATGTCAACTACCACGATGTCAGCGGCAATCCCTCGGAGAAGAACAAGCAAGCCCTGGCAGAGGCCTTGGCAAAGCCATACGACAAACTGTTCGATGCTCATGTCAAGAAGTTCTCCAGCCAATTCCAACGCGTGAAACTCGAACTCGACAAATCGCCTATGTCGTCCGCCAACACCGACAAGAGACTCGAGGAGTTCGAGGGTGGAAAAGACATGGACCTCGTCGCACTTATGTTCCAGTATGGAAGATACCTCCTCATTTGCTCTTCGCAACCTGGAGGACAACCGGCCAACCTCCAAGGCATTTGGAACAACAAGGTGGATGCGCCTTGGGACAGCAAGTACACCATCAACATCAACGCGGAGATGAACTACTGGATTTCTGATGTGGGCAACATCGCTGAGACCCAGGAGCCTCTCTTTGACATGATACGTGACTTGAGCGTCACTGGTGCTAAAACGGCACAACAGATGTATGGATGTGGGGGATGGCTCGCACATCACAACACAGACCTTTGGCGCATCGCAGGGCCCGTGGACGGCGCTTCATGGGGCATGTTCCCCAATGGCGGTGCATGGCTTGCCACACACCTTTGGCAGCACTACCTCTTCTCTGGTGACAAGGAGTTCCTCAGAAAGTGGTATCCGGTCATCAAGGGAACGGCAGACTTCTATCTCGACTACCTGCAAAAACATCCAAAATATGGATACCTCGTGGCGGTGCCGTCGGTTTCACCGGAGCATGGCCCCATGGGGAAGAGGACACCGGTGACTGCCGGATGCACCATGGACAACCAAATCGTCTTCGACGCTTTGACCAACACGTTGCAAGCTGCCAAGGTCTTGGGAGAGGACGTGGCCTACCAACAAAGACTTAAAGCCACCATCGATCAACTGCCTCCCATGCAAATAGGTAAATATGGACAGTTGCAGGAGTGGTTGCAGGATGGAGACAATCCAAGAGACCAGCACAGGCATATCTCACACCTCTATGGACTCTATCCTTCAAACCAAATATCACCCTTCACACACCAAGACCTTTTCACGGCGGCAGCAAACACCCTCAACCAAAGAGGCGACATGGCCACGGGATGGAGTTTGGGATGGAAAATCAATTTCTGGGCACGCATGCTGGATGGAGACCATGCTTTCCGCATCATCTCGAATATGTTGCACATGCTTCCAGATGACAGTCAAGCAAGACAATTCCCCAACGGAAGGACATACCCCAACCTCTTCGACGCGCATCCGCCATTCCAAATCGATGGCAATTTCGGATGTGCTGCCGGCATCGCCGAGATGCTGTTGCAAAGTCACGACGGCGCTGTTCACCTGCTGCCGGCCCTGCCATCGGCATGGAAGAATGGCAAAGTGGAGGGACTTTGTGCAAGAGGTGGATTCGAGGTCAACATCCAATGGGCTGACGGAGATATGACACAGGCGTCAATCAAATCGAAGATTGGTGGGACGCTGCGCCTGCGCTCCTATGTGCCACTGAAAGGAAAGGGACTCGTCGAGGCCAAAGGCGCTTGCGACAACCCCCTCCTGGCAACTGCCGACGTGAAAAACCCACTAAGGTCTGAAGAACTCAAGGAGTTCTCTCTCCTGCCGGTGAGAAAAGTCTATGAATACGACGTGCAGACAAAGCCCGGACAAGTGGTCAAAGTAACTCCGATAGGGGAATGAAAAAAAGGAAGTCCTAAAAACCTGGGACTTCCTTTTTTCCTAAAACAACCTAGGACTTCCTTTTTTCCTAAAACAACCTAGGACTACCTATATCTTCCTATATCTTCCTATAATCTTATTGGAAATTCCTGATGCGGACTTCCATGCCGCTGCCCTCCATCGCCGATTCCATTGCCTCGGGGGCGGTGTCGCCGTAATGATAGGGGTATAGTACACGAGGTTTCACCATGTCGGCGGCACGGCGCAATTGTTCGGGAGTCATGGTGTAGGGTTGGTTGCAAGGGAGGAATGCCACATCGATGTCCTTCACCATGCTCATCTCCTCGATGTCCTCGGTGTCGCCGGCGATATAGACTCGCAAACCATCGGCTTCGAGAATGAATCCATTGTCGCGACCTTTCGGATGGAACTGGGTATGCCCCTCCGTGATGTTGTAGGCGGGTACGGCATACAGCATCAGGTCGTCGGCAAGGCGCAACGTGTCGCCGTTGGCCATCACCTCGCAATCGCCAAGTTGCTGGGCGGTAATGGAATTGGTGACTATCACCGTGCCTTCTTTCGAGAGGGCGGAGACGGCTTTCCCGTCAAAATGGTCGTAGTGGTCATGGGTGATGAGGATGTAGTCGGCTTTTGCCCATTGGCTGTAGTCAGTCACAGGTTCGGCGCCTTCAGTAACAGGATCCACCTGGATGATGCGGCCGTCGAAACAGAGTTCCATACTCGCGTGTTTGATGGGGGTCACCTTCAGGGTCTTCCCGCTTTTGGTCTTGAATGTATCCATGTCGTTTGTGTTTTTTTCGCTGGTAGATACGTTGCATGCCATGAGGAGGCAGGCAGCGAGTGCCAGCAGATGGGTATGAGGTTTCATTGTCGTTTGTTTTTGTTGCTCGGAGAAAGGGTGGCTGTGGAGTCCAATTCTAACAACTCTTCGTCGTTCATCTCTTCGTCCAGATGGTCGTTCCACAGGTAATGATTGGTCTCTTTTACAAGAATCTTGCTGAGGAAGATCAGGGAAAGGAGGTTGGGGATTGCCATCAGAGCGTTGAAGCAGTCGGCAATGTTCCATACGATGGAGAGGCTGATGACACTGCCTGCAAAGACGGCGATGATGTAGGCCACACGATAGGGGACGGTCATTCGCTTGCCTCCAAGGTATTCTATGCCGCGCTCTCCATAGTAGCACCAGCCGAGGATGGTGCTGAAGGCGAAGGTGAATTGGCCGATGTTGAGCAACGGGGCTCCGACATACGGGATTTTTGAGAAAGCAGCCTTCGTCAGTGTCGCTCCGTCTGTGTAACTGATGTCGGGGTGGGCAAGGGCGCTGCTCACTATCACCAAGCCGGTGAGGGCGCAAATCACAACCGTGTCCCAGAATGTGCCGGAACTTGACACCAAGGCCTGGCGCACGGGATTGCGCGTTTGGGCTGCTGCGGCAACGATGGGAGCCGAACCCATGCCTGACTCGTTTGAGAACAAACCACGGGAGATGCCGTAGCGAGCCACTATCATGATGCTGCCTCCCACAAAGCCGCCACCTGCGGCCTCGGGATTGAAGGCCGACTCAACGATGACCTTTAGCGCAGGCCAAAGGAAAGAGTGGTTGGCACCAAGAATGTAGATGCAGCCCACCACGTAGAAGATGGCCATGAAGGGGACGAACGCCGTACAGACCCGTGCGATGCTCTTCACACCGCCGAGAATCACGGCTGCTGTGAGGACGCATACGAGGGCGCCGATGATGTAGGGTGAGATGTGAAACGTCTCATTCGTCAGCGTGGAGATGGCGTTTGCTTGGACGGTGCAGCCGATGCCGAAAGAGGCCAACGTGCAGAACAGGGCGAACAACATGCCCATCCATTTCCAACCCAAGCCACGCTCCAGTGCATACATCGGACCTCCAAGCATCTGCCCGTTGGATGTCTTCACACGATATTTGATGGCTAACAGCCCCTCCGCATATTTCGTGGAAATGCCGAAGACACCGGTCAGCCAGCACCAGAACACCGCTCCGGGACCACCAAGGGCTATCGCGATTCCCACACCCACGATGTTGCCTGTGCCTATCGTTGCAGCAAGTGCGGTGGCCAAGGCTCCAAACTGGGACACGTCGCCAGTGGCGTCCTTGTCCTTGGATAGGGAGAGTTTGATGGCTTTGAAGATTTTCCGTTGAGGAAACTTGAGAATGAAGGTGAGATAGAGGTGTGTGCCAAGAAGTAGGATGATCATGGGCCACCCCCAAAGTACATTGTTGATGCTGCTGATGATGTCGTTGAAGATATCCATATTTTAAAGAACGAATCTGTTAGAAATGAACAATCACGTGGTCGTAGCCAAGTGTGTTGAAAAGAAGGGTCACTTCGTCGATGGCGTTCTGTTGGGCCAATTGGATGTTCGATTCAGTCATGCATCGGCGGAGCATTTGGCGCTTGGCCTTCTCATAGAGTGCCGTGCGGACCGAACTGTCCCACGTGCCTACCTCATGGAAGGACTTTGTTCGGGTTTCATCGATGAAGTCTTTGTCGAGCAAACGGATGGGGGGGAGAAGGACATCCAGCGTGTCGCCAATGAGACGGACGGACTCTGAGGGCATGTTGTCCATGTTGATGCCCAGACGCAATGTGCCATAATAAATGCGGGTGAGTTGCTTGTCGCTGGCCAACAGGCGGCTTGATGTGGTGTCGACAAGTTCTTCGTCGGTCACCGTGAGAAATTCCCATTCGCCGATGTCGCGAACTGACTCCAATTGGGTTTGAGTGGAGTCGGAAACGATGCCATCATTGTCTGGGGCGATGGTTGCTTCGTTGCGAGTGCCTTGGGTGATGGCGAACACCAGCATCGTCACGAGCGTCACCAGGGTGGCGACGGTGAGGAAGAGACGGGCCAATTGGTTCTCTTTCAGTGGTTTTTTTTGTTCCATTGTGGGATTAGTTGGTGATCGTGGTCAGATTTTGTTCGTTGAAGTCCTTGCGGAAAGTGATGGTGATGTTTTCTTCGTCGATGTCCAACTGACGGAGCAGGGGTATGAGAATGCGGCTGGCATTCAGACGGGAACGCTCGGCGATTTTCAGTTGGGGGATGGAGCGCAGGATGCTCTCACGGCCCTCTTGCTCATAACGTGACAACTCGCTGTCGCTGAAATCCTTGCGAAATAGGGCGACATAACTTTGTACTTCGTTGTGGTTGATTTTGGTACTGGTCAACTCAGCCTTTGGGTCGGGGAGGATGATTTCCAAATGGTCGTCATCATATATCACGTTGTCTTCGTTGAATTGGCTGAAATCGATATAGCCCTTTACCGTGGCGTCGATGGGAATGGCTATGCTGCGGCTGCCGGAAGGTATTTCATAGTCATAGGCATAGCCAAGGATGCTGCCTTTCAACTTCAACACGTCATCGTGAGTGATCACTTTGTGAATCTTGTATTCTGCTGTGTAGAGGCGGGAACATTTCTGGATGTTGGATATCAACTTGCCTACCTTGGCTTCCTTGCTTTCCGTCTCTGTCACGGGGATGGGTGAAGATGAGGTGTCCTTTGGTTCTTCCTTCTTGCTGCAGGAAAGCAACAAGGGAAGGCTTAAGGCCAACAACAGGACTATGGAGCCCAGGGAAGGACATATGAAAACCCGAAGGAAACAATGGTGTATGCGGTTCATTGTAATGGTTTTTACATTAATTTGCAAACTTACTATTTTTTCTCCAAAATAGCAAACAACTTTTGGCCAAAAAATATGCATAAATGCTAAAAACCATCAAAATGACTTCCAACATTAAACCTATGGGGGGCTTCCTGCGTCAAATTGACAGAAATAGCAATGAACAACATTTCATTTTTAAACTCTAACAATAAAAACTACAAACGTATGAAAAAGTTAATCATGATTGCTCTCATGGCAGTATCGGCCTCTCTCTCCGCCATGGCTCAAGGGCAAGGACAAGGACAATTTGGACAGGGTAGGAACTTCGACCCCGCAGAGATGGCGCAAAGACGCACAGACATGATGGTTGAAAGATATGGACTCGACGAAGCACAGAAAGAAAAACTGCTCGAACTCAACAAGAAGTATCCTGGCATGATGGGGCCTCGCATGGGAGGACAAAGGCCTGGTGGCGGTGACAGGCAGATGCGCCGTCAAGGACCTCCTCAAGGAAATGGAGACAACCAGCAAGCCGGCCAGGGTCAAGGCCAAGGCCAGAGACCAGCATTCGGTCCTGGACAAGGAGGACCTGGACGTTTCAACCCTGAGCAGATGAAGGAATATGAGGAAGCACTGAAAGGCATCATGACCGATGAGCAATATAAGAAATACGAGGCAGACAGGAAAGAGCGCATGGAGCGCATGCAGCAGAGAAGGCCGCAACAATGATTTTGCCTTGCCATATTTCGAATCTCTTTACAAAAAATAAATGCGAATGCATAAAGGCAATTAGCTAAAAGGTAACAAGATAAGGATGACAAGGGTCGCTTCAAGGCGACCCTTTTTGTCGCTATGCAATGCAGACGTTTCTGGTTTTGAAAGGCCATTGGTCCATAGGGCGTCTTTCTTGTGCTTCATTTTTCATCCAATTCCTTTTGTGTTACGCCGCGCTTTCATTACCTTTGCACACGCAAACCTGATAACGATTGATTGAAAATGAAAAAATATCTTGCACTCGCTGTTGCCGTCACTTTTTCTGGCTTGTTTATCTCATGCGGGAAAGTTAAGGAAAACAACAAAACACATGACAACATCATCGTCAAACCTCGGGAGAAGGTGGAAGCCGACACCGTTGTTCATAAGATGAATGAAATCGATGTCACTAATGACACCATCAAATGGATGGGGAGTACATACAAGGCGAGGGTGCATCGATACACCAATGACAGCCTTTCCATTGCCACTGATGAGACCGGAAAGAAATACCGGAACAATCTCATCAAGATGGTCATCACCAGAAAGGATGGAAGCGTCTTTTTTGAAAAGGTGTTCAGCAAAACACTCTTTGAGAATTTCCTTGATGAAGACTATTTGAAGCAAAATGTACTCCTCGGCCTGGTCTTTAATGGGACCGATAGCGACAACCTGCACTTCCTTGGTAGTGTGGGAAGGCCTGACATCCTCACTGAGGAATTCGTTCCTTTCAATGTTTACATCACCAAGATGGGGGACGTCAAGGTGGAAAAGGCGACTCTCGAAAACCTTGAAGGTTACAAAGTCTTCGAGGAAGTGGAAGAGGAGGACGACGACCAGGACAGTGTTGTTTGAAGTTTGCCCTTCTCGGTAGGCGACGGCTTTGCCGTTGCAACGCAAAGGCGCCGACCATCAATGGCCGGCGCCTTTGCGTTTGATATTATTATAGGTTTAAAGGATGGTTTTCACAGCTTCAAGCATGCCTTTTTCCTGAATGAGGTCAAGGTCTTTCTTCAGCAAGTCGGCAAGGCCGGAGATGTCGTGAAGGTCCTCGCCCCAGATGCTCGTGGCGGAGAGAACACCGTCGGTGACCTTCTGGGTGTCGCCGGTGGACCAGAGGCTCTTCAGCAGGTCCATGATGTCTTGGGCGTCGTTAGGCACGATTTCTGCACCGTCGGCACGTTTGCCACCTTTGTAGTAGGTGATGATGGCGGCCAAACCCATGACAAGACCCTGGGGGAGTTCGCCCTTGCGCTCCAGGTACACTTTCACTCCGGGAAGGTCGCGGGCGCAGAATTTCGGGAAGGAATTGAGCATGATGCTCGTCACCTGGTGGTCGACGAACGGGTTGTTGAAACGCTCCAGCACGTCGGAGGCAAACTGTTTCAACTCGTCCATCGGGAGATTGAGGGTTTCCATCAACTCCTCAAACTGCACCTTGTGGATGTATTTGCCGATGACCTCGTGGTTGCAGGCGTCGCGGACAATGTCGACACCGCTGAGGTAGGCCACGGGGGAGAGCACGGTGTGAGGACCGTTGAGCAGCGTCACCTTGCGCTCATGGTAAGGCTTCTCGCTCTCGGCGATGAGGACGTGCAGGCCGGCTTTTTCGGCGGGGAATTCGGCACGAAGTTCCTCGCAGGTCATGTTCTCTGCCTTCTCTATCACCCAAAGGTGGAATATCTCGGCTTGGACCACGAGATTGTCGGCATAACTGATTTTTTGCTGGATGTCGGCGATCTCCTTGCGGGGGAAGCCTGGTACGATGCGGTCGACGAGGGTGGCGCATACGTAGCAATAGTTGGTGAACCAGGACTTGAAGCCTTCATAGTCGGCACCGAAGTCGTCCTTCCACAGTTCGATGTATTGGTAGATGCACTCCTTCAGGTGATGGCCGTTGAGGAAGATGAGTTCGCAAGGCATGATGATGAGGCCCTTCGTCGGGTCGCCGTTGAAAGTTTGGTAGCGGCGATAAAGCAGTTGCACCAACTTGCCGGGATAGCTGCTGGCGGGAGCGTCGCCCAATTTGCAAGTGTCGTCGAAAGCGATGCCGGCCTCGGTGGTGTTGGAAATCACAAAGCGAATTTCGGGTTGGTCGGCAAGGGCCAGGTAAGCCTGGAATTGGCTGTACGGGTTCAATGCGCGTGAAATCACATCAATGCGCTCAAGGGTGTTCACTGTCTCGCCGTTCTCACGGCCTTGGAGGTTGACATGATAGAGGCAGTCCTGGCCGTTCAGCCAGTCCACCATGCCACGCTCGATGGGTTGCACAACCACCACGCTGCCGTTGAAATCTGTCTTTTGGTTCATGTTCCAGATGATCCAATCCACAAAGGCACGAAGGAAGTTTCCCTCACCAAACTGAATGACTTTCTCTGGCATCACGCTCTTTGGAGCGGTGCGCTTGTTCAATGCTTGCAATTTTTTCATTTGTTTTATAGAATTAGTTGTTGTTTTTCAGCCAATATCTTTCTGTGCTGCAAAGGTAATCATTTATTTACGAAATGCAATGCATGGCTGATGTTAAAATCACGTAAAGGTTTGCAAATTCTGGAAATCAGAAGCCGTCATCCTGTTTTTGAGGGATATAATGTAAAAAAAACACCAAAATTGTTGTCGGTTTGAAAAAAAATTGTAATTTTGCCACCAATAGTCAACCGAAGAACAAAAAATCATACTTAGAATATTCATTATCAAGGTGCCGTGATTGGGCACTTGCCTTAGACCTTTTTTTATATCTAACTTATTCATCAACTAAATTTATTATGCCAACATTTCGAAGAATTCTTTCTGTAATCTGTACCGGTATGGTGGCTTGTGCACTCCCCGTGGCAGCGCAAACCGTACATGGTGTAGAGACAGTGCTCCAAGCCAGGGCTGTCGTACAGGTGAAAGGAGTTGTCTACGACACGAGCGACCAGCCGATTGTCGGGGCAACCGTTGTTGAAATGGATGCACCTACCAATGGTACCCTCACGGGGAATGATGGAGCGTTCTCCCTCTCCGTTGCCAAAGGTGCAAGTCTCAAAATCTCTTATATCGGCTACAAGACCACCACGGTGAAAGTGGTGGAAGGTAGGCCGTTGAAAGTGGTCTTGGTTGAGGATGCCGAGTTGCTCAACGACGTGGTCGTCATGGGATACGGTACCCAGCGGAAGAAACTGGTCACCGGTTCCACCGTGCACGTCGATGCCGACAACATCGCAGCAGCAAATGCCGTCGATGCCTTCGGCGCTCTCCAAAGCCAGGCTGCAGGTATGAACATCGTGATGAACTCAGGACAGCCGGGTGAGGGCTACAAGGTCGTCATTCGTGGTATGGGCACCGCTGGTTCAAACACTCCTTTGTATGTCATCGACGGCGTGCCGGGGGGATCCATCGAAGACCTCTCGCCAAACGACATCGAGTCCATCGACGTGCTCAAGGATGCTGCTTCCAGCGCCATCTATGGTGCAAGGGCATCCAACGGCGTCATCCTCGTCACCACCAAGCAGGGTAGGGCAGGACATGTGCAGGTCTCTTTCGACGGATACCTGGGATGGCAGAACGCCAACACCAATGATGTCACTCCTCTGAATGCCAAGCAGTATATGGAAATCAACGACAAGGCTTACCAGATTCAAGGCGTTTCCACCTACGACTGGGCCAAGTTGATTCCCAAGCAGTACCAGCAAATCATGGACGGGACATGGAATGGCACCAACTGGTTGGATGAGACCATGGTGGACAACGCTCCCATGCACAACGCATCTATCAATATCACTGGAGGCAGCGATGTGTCACGCTTCGCACTTGGATTCTCCAATTACCACCAGACAGGTACCATCGGATATCCTGCAACACCGAAGTTTGACAGATACACCGTGCGTTTGAACTCCGACTACTCTCTCATCAAGAAAAGCGGAAGGGACATCCTCAAATTCGGGGAGAACGTCACCTTCACAGCCACCAACAAGAAGGGTATCTCCATCGGAGGCATTTATGGCAACAGCATCCGAAACCTCCTGGCCATGTCGCCGTTGCTCCCCGCATACAACGACCAAGGGGAATTATATGAATACAAGGATATCGTGGCCGATGGATGGGATTTCAGTGCCGACATGGCAAACCCACTCGCTGCAATGAAATACGATGAGGGAAGCGGTTATACCAAGAGGTTCAGGTTGCAAACCAATTTCTTCCTGGAGTTTGAACCCATCGTGGGATTGAAATTCCGTTCCAGTGCCGGATGGAACTACCGCCACTCTGAAAGCCGTAGTTACGTCCCCGTCTATGAGTTGAGCACCAAGAAGTCGAATCCCAATGACGATGTCAGGCAGAGTCAGGGATACAACGTCAGATGGTCATTGGAAAACACCGTCAACTGGGTGAAGGCTTTCGATCTGCACAACGTGGACGTACTGCTGGGACAGTCTGTGGAGAAATGGGGATTCGGTAGCAATGTCGGAGCAACCAACTCCAATTCGCTCTTCCCTGGCTCCTTCAAGCATGCATACATCAACAACGCCAATGTGGTCGACCCGGCATACACCTCCATCAGTGGTAGCCCAAACGACCAAGGAGCCTTGTCGTCCTTCTTCGGGCGTGTCAACTACAACTACAATGAGACATACCTCCTCTCACTTGTGCTCAGGGCAGATGGCTCGTCCAATTTCAAGCGTGGCAACAGGTGGGGCTACTTCCCCTCGGTGTCGGCAGGTTGGATCATCACCAACGAGCCTTTCATGGAGTGGTCGAAGGACTGGCTCTATTTCTTCAAACTCAGGGGCAGCTGGGGACAGAATGGTAACTGCAACATCTCCAATTTCCAATATGTGGCAACCGTCGCGTTCGACGACCCCTATTATTTCGACAATAAGGACAATCCCGGCATTGGTGCTTATCCCAACATCCTGCCCAATGAGAAGGTGAAATGGGAAACATCAGAGCAACTCGACTTGGGATTTGATGCACGCTTCCTCGACAACAGGCTCGCCCTTTCGTTCGACTGGTATGACAAAAAGACCAAGGACTGGCTCGTGAGGGCACCGGTACTCTTGTCATACGGAACAGGAGCGCCATACATCAATGGAGGTGACATCGAGAACAAGGGTTATGAGATCCACCTCTCTTGGAACGACCACATCGGCAAAGATTTCGTCTACAGCGTTTCTGCCAACCTCTCACACAACAAGAACGAGGTGACCAGGCTGGCCAACGCTGAAGGTATCATACATGGTGGCTCGAATGCCATCGCGCAGAACACTGCCGAACTCTACCGTCTCCAGGTGGGTTATCCCATCGGATACTTCTGGGGATATGAGATGGAAGGCATCATCCAGAACGAGCAGGACCTTCAGGATTATTTGAACAAACATTGCGGTGGTGACAAGAACAACTCGTTGCAAGGCGCGTCGATTCAGCCTGGTGATGTCAAGTTCGTCGATCACAACGGAAACGGGAAAATCGACAAGGGCGATGATGACAAGACCATGATCGGCGACCCCAACCCTGACTACACCGTGGGTATCAACATCAACCTGGCATACAAGGGATTCGATTTCTCACTCACCGGATACGGTTCGTTCGGACAGCAGGTGGCTAAGAGTTACCGACAGTTCTCCGACCATCCCGATGACAACTATTGCACAGATGTATATACCAAGTACTGGACAGGGGAAGGAAGCACCAACAGATATCCCAGGTTCTCCGATGGCAAGAATGTCAACATGTCGGAAATATCAAGAGTATGGATAGAGGATGCCGACTTCTTCAAGATTTCAAGAATCTCTTTTGGATACGATCTCAAGCGGGCAATAAGGAAACTGCCCGTCACCAAGTGCCGTGTCTATGTCTCGGCGAGCAATATGTTCACCTTCACCGATTATTCCGGCATGGACCCGGAGGTCGGATTCGGTAATGGAACAAGCTGGGCCTCTGGCATCGACTGTGGATATTACCCATCATCACGCTCGTGGCAGGTGGGCTTGAACATCAATTTTTAATCCTTGAAGATCATGAATAAGAAATTATTATACCTGGTGTCCGCATGCTTGTGCGTGATGCTGGTGGGTTGTGACGACTTCCTTGATACGGAAAGCCTCACGATGAAAGATACCTCCAACTTCCCTGTCAACGAGACCGATGCCACACAGATGGTGAACGGCATCTACTCCGTGATGAACAGAAACCTGGCAGACCCGGAGGAAGACCCCTTCTTCATCTTCGACATCGCTTCCGACGACCGACTGGGAGGTGGAAGCCAGAGCAATATCGGCGCACAAGGTGTGGACAGACTGATGAACGCATACGTCGACTGGATGAAACCCCTGTGGAAGCAACGCTATGCAGGAATCAACCGTGCCAACAGCGCCCTTGAAACCATCGACAATGTGAAGGGATGGAGTTCCGAGAGCAAGAAAAACCAACTCTTGTGCGAAATACACTTCCTGCGCGCATTCTACTATTTCAACCTCGCACAGGTGTTCAACGGGGTGCCATTGGTGCTCTCGACAGAGCCGCAGAACCTTCCGAAGGCTTCACCCGACGAGGTATATGCACAAATCGCTTCCGACCTCAAGAAGGCCATCGAATACGGACCTTCCATCAAGTATCCGGAATTCGGGGAAGGCAGGGCTTCGAAATGGGCCGCCGAAGGCATGATGGCCCGCGTATGGCTCTTCTATACCGGATTCTACAACAAGTCGGAACTTCCCTTGCCTGCTGAAGAAGGCGGTTCCATCTCCAAGCAACAGGTTGTCTCCTGGCTGGAAGACTGCATTCAGAATAGCGGATTCGGACTGGTTTCCGACCAAAGGAACCTTTGGCCATACACCAATCCTTATACAGGAAAGGACTACCAGTATGACATCGACAATGGTCTGAATTGGGAAACTGACGAAAACAAGGAGAACATGTTTGCAGTCAAGATGTCGAACAAACCGGGATGGAGTGCCGATGCTCAGTTGCGTCACAACCGCATCGTGGAGTTCTACGGACTGCGCAAGACCACTGCCGATGCATTCCCGTTCTCCGTGCAAGGTTATTCCAACGGACCTGTGTGTGAGAAACTATGGACCGACTGGGCGGCAGACCCCGACTATGCCGGTGACTATAGACGCATAGGTTCCATTTGCGATCGTGCAGTGGAGATTCCCAACTACAAGGGTGACCCGGCAAAGGAGGTGGAGAACACCAACCTGTTGGCAAAGAAATACATCGGTTGTGAGGCAATCGACCCGGAGTCGGGACAGCGCATGCTTTCCTATGGCTATTTCTATGGTAGTGAGAACAACCGACAGACCGGACTCACTCAGTCGCTTGTATGGCTGCGCTTCGCCGACGTGCTCTTGATGCACTCCGAACTCTCCGACGGAAAGGTCGTCTACAATGGCAAGAGCGGAATGAATGCTGTGCGCCAAAGGGCCAACCTGCCTGACATCCCATACAACCTCACCAACCTGAAGAAGGAGCGCCGCTATGAGTTGTGCTTCGAGGCCATCAGATGGAATGACCTCAGACGCTGGGGCGATGTGCAGCAAAAAGTCATCAACCAAGTGGGCAACAGCATCTTGAACCAGGGCATCCCAGGCCAATATGCTTTCACCAACGACTTCATGCAGCGTTACGCCGACACAGGTGGCGGTTTCTTCAAGATTCCTGAGGACCAAGTGACGTTGTCGGAAGGTGTATTGGAGCAAAACCCGGGATGGGGTGACGGAACAACATGGGCTAAGGGAGACCTGCCTTATAAGTTCAAGTAATTCCAGGCAAAAACCTCTCTGGCAAAAACCCGTGAAAGACGGGCATGCAACATGAATACGCCCCCTGCATTTGACGAAGTGCAGGGGGCGTTGTTTTCAAGATGATTTTCCTGGTTCTTCCAGTTTTTCAAGAACCTCCTATCTCTCTTTCACATATTTGTGCAAGGTGGAGCGCACTGCGCCAAAGTCGGCATAGAGTTCCTTCACCATTCCCTCGATTTGTTCGCCAAGGCCGGCTTCATAGAGGTTGAGGCCGAAGACATCGGCACGACTGTACAACTTGCGGAGGCATGAGAAGTCTTGGTCTGGACGACCGACTTCCAACGGAGCCACGATAGCCTGGAGTTCGGAGAGCATGGGGTCGGGGGATGGCTCGAACGGCGTGCCGTCGTCCTTGATGCCCTTCAGGTAGCGGGCATAGCCGGCAAGGGTGAGCGGAATCAGTTGAAGGTTGCCCATGTCGAGATGGCGGGCCAAGTATTTCTTAATGGTCTCTCCAAAGCGGATGGGGAGTTTCTGGCTGGTGTCCATGGCGATGCGTTGGGGAGCGTCGGGCATGAACGGGTTGGGCAGACGGCGGTTGATCACAGCACCGATGAACTCGTATGGATTGAGCACGCCGGGGTCGGTGACCACGGGCATCGCCTCCATGTAGCCTATCTTCTGGATGAAACTGCGCAAGTCCTCGTCGGCCATCTCTGCAGAGATGAGTGTGTATCCCAACAGGCATCCGTAGATGGACATTGCCGTGTGGAGAGGATTGAGGCAGGTCGTCACCTTCATCGTCTCCACTTGGTCCACCGTCTCACGGGTGGTGTAGAGTGCGCCGCCAAGGTCGAGGGGAGGACGGCCGTTGGTGTAATTGTCCTCGATGACCAGGTACTGCACCTCTTCTGCATTGACAAACGGAGCGGTGAAGGTGTGCTTGGCGGTCTCGATGTACTGGTTGTCCTCGAAGCCATCGGCGGCAAGCATCTCTTTGACCTTCTCATGGGGGCGTGGGGTGATTTTGTCAATCATCGACCAGGGGAAGGTGATTTTCGTCTCGTCTTTCAGATAGTCGAGGAAGCCTGGCTCTACCAAGCCGTCGCCCACCCATTTCTCTGCATAGGCGAAGACACCGGCTTTCACCTTGTCGCCGTTGTGAGAGCAGTTGTCCATGCTCTGGACGGTGAGGGGAAGTTGCCCGGCCTTGTAGCGCTCCAAAAGGAGGGCTGTCACCTTGCCCATGGCGAGAACGGGGGTGAGACCACGCTCCAGGTCGGCGGCGGCGACACCATAGCCTTTCTCAGTGATGGTGAAGGAAATCATCTGCAGGGAGGGGGTGCGGAATATTTCCTGAAGTCTGCTCCAGTCGTCATACTGATAGTCGGCTTTCAAGGCTTCGGTCACCGAGGCGATGACTTTCTTCTCGATGGTGCCGGTGGATTGAAGGCTGACAAGCAGTGACAGGTTGCCGTAGGGGGTGTAGGCCTTGTCGATGACCTCGAAGTCGAAGGTCTCAGCCACGATGACGCCGCGGTCGTATTGCCCGCTGTTGAGTGCGTCGTTGAGAATGGCGGCTGGGAAGGCACGGAAGATGTTGCCTCCGCCGAAATGTACCCATGTGGGTGCGTCGTGGGTCTTCTTGGCTACGGCCTTGATGTCGAATCGGGGAAGTTGGTAGCCTTTGGATTCCCATTCCTGGGCATTGAACGACCCGGAAAGAATGTCTGTAAGTTGCATGGTTGGTGTGTTTGGGGTTAGTCAAAGAAGCCAGGTTGTTGGTAAGGGATGCCCAACTCGCGGTCGACGGTGGCAAGGATGCCTTGCACCTGGCCAAGGGCGAACATGCGGCCGAGGAAACTGTAACCGGCGTTGTAGCCTCTTTCCTCGTCGCCCAACATGGTCATGCCATGGTCCACGCGCATGGGAAGGTCGGGGTTGGTTTGCTCGAAGATGCGTGACAGTTCGATGATGTCGGCACGGCCGCCAAGATGGCTCGCCTCTGTGAAGTCGCCATTGGGGAAGATGTGGCAGGAGCGGAGATGGACGAAATGGGTGCGTGAAGCAAACTTCCTGGCCATCTCCACCACATTGTTGTAGGCTCCTGCGCTGAGCGAACCGGCGCAGAACGTCAGGCCGTTGTGGGGATTGTCCACGGCGTTGAGGAACCATTCGATGTCTTCCTCTGTACGTACGATGCGGGGAAGACCAAGGATTTCGATGGGTGGGTCGTCGGGATGGACGCACATGTTCATGCCGTATTCCTCACAGGTGGGCATGATGACCTCGAGGAAATATTTCATGTTGGCGCGAAGCTGGGCCTTGTCAATGCCCTTGTAACGGTCGAGCAATTGGTGGAATAGTTCCAACGGGTGCTCGTCGTCTTCCCTGAAGTTGCCGGAGACGAAACCTTGCGTCTTGATGACGATGTTCTCCACCAACTGGTGCTCTTGCTCAGGCGTCATCGTCTCATGAAGGGCGTCGGCCTCGGCAAGCACGTTGCGCTCGGAAGCGCTGGCAAGTTCCGGTGGGAACTGGAAGTTGGCCCATTCCTCGCGTGCTCCCTCACGCTTCAGGATGTAGATGTCGAAATAGGCGAATTCGGCATAGGAGAAATAAAGGTTCGAGGAACCATTGGGATTCTCATGAAGAAGGTCGGTGCGAGCCCAGTCGAGGACAGGCATGAAATTGTAGCAGATGGTGTGGATGCCTTCGGCGGAAAGGTTGCGAAGGCTTTCCTTGTATACTTCTATCTGCTCGTCACGGTCAGGGCCGCCATACTTGATGGTTTCAACTACGGGGAGAGACTCAACGACGCTCCAGCGCATGCCGTGGCTCTCGATGTATTCGCGAAGGTCGCGAATCTTCTCACGGCTCCATACTTCACCAAGGGGAACGTCATGAAGGGCGGTGACTATGCCCTCAACGCCTATCTGGCGCAACATGGCAAGGGTGATCTTGTCTTTCTTGCCAAACCATCTCCAGGTTCTTTCCATTTTCGATTTGTTTTATAGTGTGTTTTTTTAAAAAGAGCCTGCCTTGTACAGGCAGGCTCTCCTTTATTTTTCTTTTCAAAGACGGGGAGGATTATTCACCTTTCTCCATCTTTGCTTTCAAAGCTGCAAGAGCGTCGAGGTCGCCAAGGGTTGTGCCACCGGAAACATTGTTGATGGCTGGGCTCTCTTCCTTCTTGGGAGCGGTGTGACGAGCGCTGCGGGCCTTCTTCTCTTCCTTGTTCTCTTCGAACGTGCGGCTGTGAGAGAGGATGATGCGCTTCGTGTCCTTCACAAACTCAATTACCTTGAATGGCAGTTCCTCACCTTGTACGGCTTGGCTTCCGTCCTCTTTCAGCAAGTGCTTCGGAGTGGCAAAGCCTTCGCCACCTTCGTTGAGGGCGATGACGGCACCCTTGTCCATGGACTCGGTGATCTTGCCGATGTGGATGGAACCGGGGGTGTAGATGGTCTCATAGGTGTCCCAAGGATTGTCCTCAAGCTGCTTGTGGCCAAGGCTCAGACGACGGTTCTCCTTGTCTATCTCGAGCACCACGACTTCGATGGGGGCGCCAACCTGTGTGAACTCTGAAGGATGCTTCACCTTCTTGGTCCAGGAGAGGTCGCTGATGTGAATCAGGCCGTCGACGCCTTCTTCCAACTCGACGAAAATACCGAAGTTGGTGAAGTTGCGCACTTTGGCGGTGTGGCGTGAGCCAAGGGGATATCTCACCTCGATGGTCTCCCATGGGTCTTCCTTCAGCTGCTTGATACCAAGAGACATCTTGCGCTCGGCGCGGTCGAGGGTGAGAATCACGGCCTCCACCTCGTCACCAACGTGCATGAACTCCTGGGCGGAGCGCAGGTGCTGGCTCCAGCTCATCTCGGACACGTGGATAAGGCCTTCAACACCGGGGGCAATCTCTACAAATGCTCCGTAGTCGGCAATGACCACAACCTTGCCAGTGACATGGTCACCAACTTTCAGGTTCTCGTCAAGGGCATCCCATGGATGCGGGGTGAGTTGCTTCAAGCCAAGGGCGATGCGCTTCTTCTCGTCGTCGAAGTCGAGAATGACAACGTTGATCTTCTGGTCCAGGGTAACAACCTCGTGAGGATCGCTCACGCGGCCCCAAGACAGGTCGGTGATGTGGATGAGTCCGTCAACACCGCCG
>JAFZSL010000052.1 GCA_017619375.1 Prevotella sp.
CCTTTTTTAATATTCTTCTTCTTTATTGTAATCATTAACATCTTGTGAATCATAGGTATAAGAGATGTGTATAAAGATTGGCGGGCAGAGGGGGAGGAGTTCTCCCTCGCCCCCGGCCTACGGCCACCCCAGCCGCCCCGACATCCTTGGCGTGGATGAAAAACTCCGTGTTGATATTCCCCCTACAGCCGCCTCGACATCCTTGGCTTGGATACAAAATCTCGTGTGGAATATTCCCCCGAAGTCGTAGGGGCGGGTCTTGTGCCCGCCCGTCCCCCAAAGCCCCAAAAGTCTACGGACTCCAAGGACTTCAAGGACAAATGCCCCATGGTCCTCATAGTCCGTAGACAACAAAAACTCTAAGGAACCAAGGTTTTAGGAATTGTTGCGCCTTTGACGCAATTCCTTCTTTCCTTGGTTCCTTAGACTTTTCAATCTTTCAAAACCTTATTTGAACAGATGCGGGATGAACTCCTTGAGTCCCCGGCGCCAGGTGAGCCATTCGTGAGCCGTGCCCTCCGACTTGGAATAGACGGCGTTGATGCCCATGTCGTTCAGACTCTGCACCATCTTCTCAGTACCGAACATCTGGTCCATGCCCTCAGTGCCGCTACTCATGAAGAGATAGTGGATTTTCTTGTTGAAGTCGTCGGCATTGGTGAACACACCGTCGTAGGCCGTCTTCACGTCGAGGTTGAAGATGGCACCGCTGAACGTGCCCATCCAGGCGAATTTGTCGAGGTTGGTGAGCACCACGTCGAAGGTCTGATGGCCGCCCCATGACAATCCGGCCATGGCGCGGTTCTCACGGTCGGTCTTCGTGCGGAAGTTGGAGTCGATGTAGGGGATGAGGTCGTTCAGCAACACGGGATAGAAGGATGCGCCGTAGTCGCCCATGCCCTGTCCACGACCCATCGGGGCCTTGATGTCGCCGCTCTCCATCACCACGATCATCGGCACGGCCTCGCCGCTTGCAATGGCGTTGTCCATGATGTGCTGCATGTGTCCCTGCTTGCTCCATCCGGTCTCGTCCTCACCCATGCCATGCTGCAGGTAGAGCACGGGGTAGCGCTTCTTCTGGAATTTCTTCAACTCATACTCCGCCGGTGTGTAGACCATGGCGTGACGGAAACTCTTGGCCGACTCCGACCAGTAGTAAAGACTGCGCACCTGACCGGCAGGCACACCCTTCTGCGGACGGTAGTAGTCGCCTTCGGAGCCTTCGGGCACCTCTATGCCACCCGACTCGCGGTTGCAGCCGAAGAAGGTCTCGGTGGCGGGGTCGATGAAGTTGACACCGTCGATGTTCATGAAATAGTAGTGGAAGCCCACCACGAGGGGGTCGGTGACACACATCCAACCGCCTTGGCCGTCGGACTGCATGTCATATTTCTTGTCGCAGATGTCGAGAATCACCTTCTTGGCATCGGGAGCCTTCAGGTAGAAATAGCCACGATTCTGCTTGTCGAGTTTGGGGAACTCGTTGCCCGGCACGGTGGTCTCGGGGATGAAGGCGTCGGCAGGCACCTCGATTTTCTTGACAGGCATCTGAATCTTCGGACGCTTCGGCTCATAACCCAGGAAACGGGCTACGGCCTCGCCGTAGCGGCAACCCAGTTCACGATAGCCGGCGGCGTCGAAGTGCAGGCGGTCGGGACCGTTGGTGCAGTTGTCGGAAGAGATGACCTGCGAGGTGTGGAGGGTCAGGGGCAGTTCGTCGATTTGCTTCTTGCAACCGATGCAGACACCCTTGCCGTCGGCCTGTACGATGTTGCCGGCATAGAGGTTCACCTCTTCGGGTTTCAGTTGAAGGTCGCCGCAGAGGTTGTCGTAGACCTCCTTCACCATGCGTGCCCACTCGGGGTCGCCGGTGTTCGTCTCACCCTGATGCATCAGGATGCCCTTGATGACACCATCCTTCTGAGCCTTCTTGGCCAGGGTGACCAGACGCTCGTAGGGATTGTTGTCATAGGCTTGCAGCATGCCTTTCATCCATTGCGGAGCCCTCTTGATATAACTGGGGATGCTGTCGGGCAGGAATCCCTTGATGTCGATGCCGCCGATGGCCACGTGGATGACACCTATCTTGATGTTCTCCGGCAGCGACTCCACCAACGTGCGGCCGAACCAGTCGGCGGGTGTCAGGCCGGTGTTGGGGCGGCAGAGCGGTGGCACGGCCTCGCACCATTCGCCCATCTTCCTTCCGCGCTGCGGGTCGTCGACTGCCGGCATGAGGAGGAAGCGTGGTCCGGGACTCACGAGGTCCTGTGCCTCAGGTCTTGCATTGCCCTCCATGTTGGACTGTCCGAAACAGAGGAAGATGTAGAAGTTGGGGTCGGCTGGGGTGTTGGCGCTGACGCTGACGTTTTTGGACTCCTTTGGGGATCTTTTCTTTGGTGTCTTTTTTGCTACTTGTGCTGTGACGGAGAAAGCCACGAACATGCACAAGAATGTAAGCAGATATTTTCTCATGATTATTGAATGGTAATGGTTGTTTTTTTCAAGTCTTGGCTTCTGGAACTATTGCCGTAGAACACCTCGTAGGTGCCGGCCTTGGTTCGCATGGTGTTGGTCTCGGTGTCGAAGAATTCGAAACTGTTTTTGGTTAAGGGCAAGTGGGCGGTGGCGGTTTGCCCGGCCTTCACCTGGATGCGATCGAATGCGCGGAGCGTCTTCAGCGGAGCATCCGGGTCGGCGGTGTTGCGGATGTAAAGTTGCACCACTTCCACACCATCGCGTTTGCCGGTGTTGGTGACGGGCACCTCCACGTCGAAGACAGCCACGTCCACACCCCCCTTGCCAGTGGGCTTGACGGTGGCGTCGCCGATTTGGAAGGTGGTGTAACTCTTCCCGTATCCGAAGGCGAAGAGCGGATCGTCGAAGTAGCGGTAGGTGCGGCCTTTCATCGAGTAGTCCTCATAGTCGGGCAACTGCTGGTCGTTCTTGTAGAAGGTGACGGGCAACTTTCCACTTGGGTTGTAGTCGCCGAAGAGAACGTCGGCGATGGCCGTACCGCCCTCCTGTCCGGCATACCATGCCTGTACGATGGCGGCGCAGTTCCGGGTCTCCGGTGTGAGTGCGATGGCGGAACCTGAGCAGTTGACGAGAATGACGGTCTTCCCGGCGTCCTTGAGGGCCTTGATGAGTCCGCGCTGCACCTTTGGCAGTTCGATGCTGGTCCTGTCGCCTCCCTTGAATCCTTCGATGTTGACCGGCATCTCCTCTCCTTCGAGGGCGGGGGAAATGCCACCTACGAAGATGACCTTGTCGATGCCCTTGAGTTGGTCGATGGTCTGCTGGTAGTCGATGGGCAGTTCCTTGGCGACTTCGATTTTCATACTGGCACCCCAGGTCTTGACGGTCTGGAAGCGCACCTCGATATCAAACTTCTGTCCCTTCTCGGCTTGCAGCACGGTGCGGGTCGGCGTGGCGCGCCAGATGCGGTGCGCGGCTTTCCTCTCTCCGTTGACAAAGACCTGGAAATTGCCGCAACCTTCCACGTTGAGTACGTATTCACCGGCCTCCTTGGGGGTGAAGGTGGTCTCATACTTCGCAGAGAAGTCCTCGATGGGTACGCCGTTGGCGAAGACGTGCATGCCGGCGGTGGTCACCGCCACGGGTTTCGTGTAGTATTCGGTGACGATGGGCTTGCCGCTCATCTCCGTGTTGTTCCAGAACGTGCCTTTCAAGCCGCGCTTTCCATCGAAACTGCATTCAGAAGCCAGTTTCGAGTCCATCACCATGTCGTAGGTGAGGTCGCAGCCTTGCACGTAGGTCACCTTCTTCTGCTTGGCCTTGATGCCATCGAGGATGGTGACGGTCTTGTTGGGCACGCCGTTGTAGTTGCCCCACATCATCGGTTCGTTGTCGGCGTTGGGGCCAACGACGGCGATTTTCTCCGCATTCTTCTTCAGCGGCAGGACGTCGCCTTCGTTCTGCAGCAACACGATGGACTGCCGGGCCATGTCGAGGGAGATGTTGGCGTTTTCCTTCGACGACATGGCGGAGTAGGGGATTTTCGACCATTCCACGAGCGAGGGGTCGTCCATCTCGCCCAGGTCGAAGCGGCCTTCCAGCAGTCGGATGACGTGTTTGTCAACCTCGGCCTCGGTGATGAATCCACGGCGCACGGCCTCGGGGATGCTCCTGTAGGCGTAGCCGTAGCCGCACTCCACGTCGGTGCCGGCGATGGTGGCCTTCGCCGAGGCGGTGACGGGCGACGAACTGCTCTTGTGCGACTCGTAGAAGTCGCTGACAGCTCCACAGTCGCTGACCACGAGGTATTGGAACCCCCATTCGTCGCGCAGGATTTGCTGGAGCAGGCGTTGCGAACCACAGCAGGGGTCGTCGTCGAGACGCTGGTAGGCACACATCACCTCGCGCACCTTGCTCTTCGTCACCAAGGTCTTGAAGGCGGGCATGTAGGTCTCCCAGAAGTCCCTTGGCGAGACATCGATGAGATTGGCGGAGTGGCGGGTGTATTCAGGGCCGCTATGCACGGCATAATGCTTGGCGCACGCCCACAGTTTGCGATATTTCGAGGTTTCCGGTCCTTGAAGGCCCCTGACGACGGCATCGCCCATCACCGAGGTGAGGTAAGGGTCTTCGCCGTAGGTCTCCTGGCCGCGTCCCCCTCTCGGGTCACGGAAGATGTTCACGTTGGGAGTCCATACGGAGAGGCTCCTCATCTTCATGTCTTCACCAGTGCCACGCAGCATGCGCTCGTTGTATTGTGCGCGCATCTCCGTGCTGGCGGCGTCGAACACCTTGTTTAATAATATGGGGTTGAACGACGATGCCATGGCGACCGGTTCGGGGAATACGGTGACGTTGCCCATGTTGGCGGCACCATGTAGGGCTTCACTCCACCAGAAGAACTTCTTGATGCCGAGGCGCGGGATGGCGGGACTCTCGTCGAGCATCAGCATGGCTTTCTCCTCCAAGGTGAGTCTTGAACAGAGGTCTATCGCCCGTTCCTTCGCGCTGAGGTTGGGATTCTGATAGGCTGGTGTCTGTGCCGTCAGTTGCAACGCGGCAAACATGATGCAAGCCGTTGATAACAACAGTCTTCTCATAAATACAATGTTATTTTGATAATGAATAGTTTTCTTTTGATAGATGCTATAGCTTCTATAGCTTCTATAGTTTCTATAGCTTTCTGTCAATATGTTAAAAGCACCTCCGACCATGGAGGTCGGAGGCGCCTTTGGGGGCTCTTGAGAGTTTATTTGAAGAGCAGTTGTGCCATCTCGTAGAGGGCGCGACGCCAGGTGAGGAACTCATGGGCGGTGCCTTCCGACACGTGTCCATGGGCGTTGTAGCCGGCCGCTTTCAGCGCTTCCACGGAAGCCATGATGCGATCGGGACTCTCCTTGCTGCCACAACTCTCGAAGATGAGTTTCACCTGCTTCGGGTCTTTGATGTCGGATGGCTCATATTGGCCACCGCTCAACAGACCCCAGGAGCCGAACAATTCGGGACGGCGCAGGGTGATGAGTTTCGTCTCCATGCCACCCATCGACAGACCGGCCATGGCGCGGTTCCACTTGTCGCTCTTTGTCTTGAAGTGGGAGTCGATGAAAGGAATCAACTCGTCGCAGAGCACCTTCTCGAAGTCCTCGGCGGTGAACTGGTTCAGGCCTCCGAACTTGATGTCGTTGGTCATGCCATAGGTCATCACGATGATGAAGGGCTTGATTTTGCCGCTGGCGATGAGGTTGTCCATGATGAGTCCTGCACAACCTTGGTTGGGCCAACTGGTCTCATTTTCACCCCATCCATGCTGCAGGTAGAGCACGGGGAATTTCTTCTTGTTGTCGTATGTCGGCGGGGTATAGACAAAAGCACGCTTCATGCTGTTGGTGCTGGCCGAGGGGAAGAGCACTTGCTGCACGTTTCCATGCGGTACGTCCATGCGGTTGGCGTAGAATGCCCTGTCGTGTGCGGGAATCTCGATGCCACTCTCCCAGCGGCAGGAGCCGAAGTAGTTGTGTGTGCCGGGGTCGTTGACCACGGCGCCGTCGATGGTGAGGTGGTAGTAGTGGAAGCCTTCATCCATCGGACCGTCGGTCGTTCCTGTCCAAATGCCGTCCTTGTCCTTGTGGAGCACCGTGCCGCCACGACCGCCAAGGCCGAGGCTGACGATGACCGACTTGGCATCGGGAGCCTCGATGCGGAAGCGGGCATAGCCCTCGCTGTTCACCTGGGGATATTCCTGACCGGGCTGGTTCAACTCATTGGGCACGAAGTCCTCCTTCGGCTTGTAGTTGTCGAGTGCAGGGTCGAAATCGCAGATGGCGCGGAGGCAAGCCTTCGGCCTGTAATTCTCGTCGAAGGGAAGCGGGTGGTTGTTCACACCGAGCCATGAGTCACGGTCGCCAAGGTTCCAGAAGGTCACGTTGTCGATGACATCCTTGTGCTTGCGGAAGATTTTGAAGAGGCGTGCATACTGGTCGGTCTGCAGCGTTGACATGTATTGAGGCATCGGTTTGGCCTCGCCACGTGAGAACATCAGTTGGCCGCCGCTCTCATTGTTCATACGCAGGTCAAGTTCGGTGATGTGGATGTGTTTCACCAGTTCCTTGAATTTCGTGATGGTGAGGTCGAGTTGGTCCTCGTCGGGGAAGTAGATGTTGTAGTGGCCTTGCATGCCGATGCCGTCGATGGGCACGCCGGCGTCCTTCATCTTCTTCACCATGTTGTAGATGCGCTCACGCTTGCCGGGGTCGACGCAACTGTAGTCGTTGTAGATGAGTGTGGCATTGGGGTCGGCCTCACGTGCGAAGATGAATGCCTTGGCAATGAACTCGTCGCCACAGAGTTGGAAGTGTCTCGACTGGCGGTAGGGGCTTTGCTCGCGTCCCGGCCAGCTGCGGCCGTCGTCGGCCATGGCCTCGTTCACCACATCCCAGGCATAGACCACGTCCTTGTAGCGGTTGACGACGGCGTGGATGTGCTCACGCAGACGCTCGTAGAACACCTCTTTTGTCACAGGGTTGCCCTTTTTGTCGGTGAACATCCAATCGGCGAATTGTGAGTGCCAGCAGAGGCAGTGGCCACGCATCTTGATGCCGTTCTCACGGCAGAAGTTGGCAATCTTGTCGGCTCGCTCCCAGTTCCATACATCTTCCTTGGGGTGGATTTCACCTGGTTTCATGTCGTTCTCAGCGGTGACGCTGTTGAACTGTTGCAGGACGAGTGCCTTTTGGGCGTCGTCGCTGACATTACGTTGATTCAGTGCCACGCCGATGGTGAAATAGTCTTTGTAGGTGTCTTTCAGACTTGGCGTAGGGGCTGGTTGGAAAAATTGAGCCATCGTTGACACGCTGCCTAAGGCGAGCAGTGTCAGAAGGGTCATCCATTTTCTTGTCTTCATAAGATGATAAGTTAGTTGGTGATTAATGATGTTAAAATGTTAATGATTCATAGGATTAATAAAATCTACCTGAAATAACTGCAACAAGTTAATTGTCAACCCATTATAAATTATTAATTAACCAAGTAGATTTTCTTGTTCCCCTTGTAGGTGCATTCCACCGTGGCGCGTCCTGCTACGATGGGGCTGACCTTGATTTTCACTTCAGGGTCGCTGGCTGTGGCCTGCAGCGTGGTGTTGTCTTTCAGCGGGGCATACACCTGATAGCGGATGGCGTCGGTCAGTCCGTTGGCGTTGGAGCATCGGATGGGTGTGGCGGGCAGGTTGAGTTGCTTGCCATCGGCAGTGATGGTGACAGTGGGAACTGTCGGGAGGGCTAATTTCTCACCTGTCTTGTAGAAGCCGATGCCGTGGAGGTCGAACAGTCCTTGAGGACGCTGTTGTTGCTGTGGCCCACGACCCCATTGCGGACGGCCTTGCTGTTGAGGCTGTTCCACTTCGGGACCTTCCGCCACCAGGTAGATGGCATGCTTGCCTGTCAGTCCCTCGACTGTCGGGACGTCACAAATGAACACTGAGTTCTGTTTGGGAGCATTGCCGGGCACGTTGATGACACCGATTTCCTTGCCCTTCCAGGTGCTGTTGTCATAAGGACCGTCGAGCATCACGTGGATTTTGAAGGCGCCGTGTCCACCAGGGGTCAGGTTGACGTAGAGTTTTGTGCCATCTCCCTTCTTGGTGCCTTGGAAGGAGTTGATGCCCTTGGTATTGGTGGCCAGACCGCCGAAGCCGAAATATTTGAAACCCACGATGCCGCCGTTGGTGATGCCGGCGAGGTCCATGGAGTTGTTCCACACGTCGTGGTTGTCCTGCATCCACTCGTTGCTGTTGGTGCCGCCAGTCATGAAGCAGGCGATGCCGGCGCTGTAGTAGGCGTAGGGTGGGAGACCGAAAATCTGGAAGCCTTCGCTGGTCACCTCGGCACCGGTGTATTCCGTTCCGTCGCTGGCTTTCGCCGTCCACACGTTGTCTTTGACGTAGGGGTCGTATCCAGTGATTTTCACGATGCCGCCTTTAGCCACTGGTTTCTTGTCGCATATGATTTTCACGGGAGCCACCATCGCTTGGCGTGCGTTGCCGAAGCCACGTGGGGGACGATGATAGAAGACGTACCATTGACCGTTGATTTCCTGCAACGAACCATGGGTGTTGTGGGCGGCGTTGGTGGTGATGAGTTTCGAACCGTCTTCGTTGGGTACAACGCCGCGGGAGTCGACAAGGACACCTCCTGAGCGCCAGGGGCCCAATGGTGAGTCGCCGAAGGCATAGCGCAGGGCGGAGTTGGTGGAACCAAGGCCGTAGTCGGGGCCGCTGTATCCAGAGAACACCATCACGTATTTGTTGCCCACCTTGCGGATGGAGGATGCCTCGAAGAAATTGAATTCACCAGGATTCTGCCCTTTGTACAAGGCGGGGTATTCCGTGCCGGCGGGATCTCTCACCACGCCGTATTGTGAACTGGCGGGAATGAAATAGTCGTGCAACTGGGTACCGGGGCGCATGGAGTACATCGTGTTCTGGTCGAGTTCGCAGGCCGTGGAATGCTGGAAACCGTAATAGACATAGGCGCGGTAGCCCTTGTCGTAGTCAGGGTCTTTCTTGTCTGTGATCTCCTCGATGAAGACCGATGGGTCGAAGTCGATGAGCGAACCAGGTAAGCACTGCCGCCCGTCCTCTGTCAGGTTGATGGGTGTGAAGGGGCCATTGGGGCGGTCGCCTTTGCACACCATGGGCGTGCGCCGCCAACCACGGCTGTGGGGATAGAGGTAATAGGTCTTCTTCCCCGTGACACGGTCTTTCACCTCCACAAGGTCGGGAGCGTACATGGTGTCCCATTGGCCATCTACAAAGTGGGAGAAGATGGGGCCTTCGTCGCGCCATTGCGAGAGGTCTTCCACCGGTGCCGACCACATGCGGATGTCGTTGCCGCAATAGGCGGAGTAGGTGATGTCATGTGAACCGATGATGTAGGCCCGATATTTTCCTGGATGGTCGGGATCTTCAAACACTCGCGGCTCACCGTCGGGCAGGTGCTCCCACAAGGGCAGGTAGGGGTTCTGCGCCTGGAGGGCGACACTTGCGAGGCACCACATCAACAAGAGGGTTGCTTTTTTCATACTTGACTATTTTTGAATGATGATTTCAATTCCTTTGGAGGATGATAACACCCATGTTTTTGGATAAAGCTTCCGCTTGACTTTTTTGTATAAATTATTTCAGCAAAATTAATCAATACATCTTAATATGATATGGATTATTTGTTTCCAAAATTTTCGATTTTCTATCATTCAATAAGTCTCTACAGCGAGTAAGGCGTTTTGGCGAAACATTTGCCTCTGGATGTGAGTTTTTAGGAGCAATTAGGACCTTTAGGAGTAATTAGGAGATTTTGAAAGCAAGAAGGAGTTTTAGATTTTCAAGGTCACGAAAAAAGCCCGCAGAATGCGGGCTTCGTTGCTTATGGTTGTTTGGTATTAAAGGTCGATGTCGTCGATGCCAAGCTCTTTCATCACTCCCTTCATCCATGTGGAGTCGTTGATTACTGCTTTTCCGACTTCGCTGGTGTTTGCGATGGAGTCAAGTGTATCGAACAAATCTTCATAAGGTTCGAATTCTTCCATCACTTTTGTCAGTTCACCAATATATTGGGCAGCCTTGGCAGGGTCTTCGCCATCACCCATCTCCTTTTGCAAGTCGCCAATTTTCTTGTAGATTGGTGCAATGCCTATCATCACTTTCTTGACGTTGTCTTTCCATTCGGCTTCCGTCCATTTTGCACCATCTGCTTTGGCTTTGGTCAGGATGTCCTCAATAGTTGCTTTGTCTACCTTTTGCTCGGTGACTTTTTCTTCTTGTTTCGGCTCTTCACTCTTTTTGCATGAAGTTACGCAGAACACCAACAGGAGTCCCAGCATTCCAATCCATAGTTTTTTCATTTTTTTAGTACATTATTTAATTAGACATTACCAGACTTCCTTTCAATGCTTTTCGTGTCGAGAAAGATTGAGAACAAGGCTGGCATAATAAAAAGAATTCATTGCAAATATAGGTTTTTTCGTTTGAAATCTATTGCAAAATGTCTGCAGAATTGTCGAAAACATACTGAGGAAAATGTTTTTGTTACAAAACAAAAGTGAATGGCTTCCCTTTTCCTGTCATCCATGCACTGGATTTGGTCTGTGGAACCAAGAAGTTTGTGGGTTTTCATGCGCCAGTGGTGTAAACGATGGTCCACTTTCACCGCCAATAATGGCTTTTCCAAACGGGAAAAAATATTATTCAAGTTCCGCATTCGCTCAACTTTCAGGAGTTCTCCCTCGTCCCCGGCCTGCGGCCACCCCCTCTTGGGCAGCTAACTTTATACACATCTCTTATACCTTTGATTCACAAGATGTTAATGATAGCAATAAAAGAAGAAGATTAAAAAAGGAGGAAAAAGATATAAAAAGGTGGAAAGTTGCGATTAAGCGAGAGCAGACCAAGCTTGCTTGAATTCTGCCGAGCGTGAGCAACTTCGAGAGTAGCTCAAAATCGCGATTAAGCGAGAGCAGACCAAGCTTGCTTGAATTCTGCCGAGCGTGAGCAACTTCGA
>JAFZSL010000053.1 GCA_017619375.1 Prevotella sp.
GCTTGTTTTCAGTTTGCCGAGCGAGAGCGATTTATCCAAAAATGAAGATGGAAAAAGTGCCAAGGCACTCTCAAAAAGGGTGAAAAAGGTGAACACACGGTCAAGTTGAAGTGTAAACCAACTTAGTTTTTAACAAACAAACAAAAATGTCATCCAAAATCAGTACAGGGCAACTTTTGTTCGCACCTTTTTTTCTTCCTTTTTCAGAAACGCTTGCGTTTTTTTATTTCTTCATAAACAAGATATTTTCATACTTTTTATTTCTTTTTCTTAAGCGAAGCGTTTTTTTAATTTATTGTCATTCAGAAGGATGCAGACTTGTGTATAAAGGTTTGCCTTGAATGGGAGGGGATACCATTCGGCTCACGGCCATCTTATTCCACTTTTTAAAGTGGACTCAAGATTGAAAAATATCGTGTGTAAAAGGCTTTGCGCTCGAAGGTCAATCTACAATAATAAAAACAAAATTAAAGAGTTTCAGACCAAGGGCGAGTCGTAAGTGTTGACAATGTCAAACCATTTCTTGAACTCCGACACCCTGTCCATCTCGTCACAATGGGTGACTTCCAATTCAAACCGCAAGCCTTGAGCATCATCCAAAATCCTGTCCCTCAAGGATTCGATGTCCAAAGCCCCATACCTGAATTCTCCTTGTCCCTCATTGTAATGGTTGGTCCTATCCTCCATGATGGAGGAAGAGACCCCTCGCCTTTCCGACTCATCTTCCATCATCCCGTCGCCATGCCTTGTAAGATAGGGCCGGGTGACATAATGGGCCGTCAACTCCACACCAGGGAAGTCTTTCAACAATTCCAAGGCATAACGGGCTCCCGTATGGGAAGGGGTGGTGTCGGGTATGTCCTCACCTGTATCACACAACAGCAGTCCCTGACCGTTCTCGAAGATGAATTCATCATGATCCAACTGGGATAATTCACATACCGTGGTGTGTGCTGCCATGAAAGCACAATCCCAAAGGAAGTGCTCCACGAGGACAGGCGAATCCCACACGTCTCTCCATGAGGTTGGAACGTCCAGCCCCTTCTCGTAATATTCCTTGATGCTTCTGAGATACGCCACTTGGTTTTCGGGAGGGGAAGTCAGGAAGACATCGAAAGGCAAGGCCGGCATTTCATCGTATCTCTTGATGGTGTTCCATATGCCCATACAGCACGAGCAATGCCTTTTCCTTTGTTGTTCAACGATAAGGTTGGCCATGGAGTCATAAGGAGTCGTCCACCGGCAACGCCTGTCCCTATAGACCTGCGGTTTCACCATCAATGACTCATACTCCTTGACAAACTGCATTGGATTGAGAATGAAGAAGCGAGAATAATAATTGTCTGCCCCATGGTAACTTCCAGAACCAAAGTGTTGGAAGGTATGCCCCACAGTGCACCCACCTCCCATATCCGACAAAATGGAGTGCCCTCGCTGAGGGCCTCCATTTGTCAATACATTAAGGGCACGGGAAGCGTCTCTGGCATAACGGGCAGTCACCGTCCCCTTGCCCTCATCACCATAATTGGACCCGATGATGATCCTTGCACGCCTCATTTCACCAACTGATCTCACCAGGGTTGACAGCACCTTGGTCGTCTTGGATGGCTTCAGAGATGCAATTCACAATGGTCTTGGGCAACTCCTGGATGGTGGAAATCTTGAGCCTGTCTCCCAATATCTGGCCAAAGCTGTTCTCTATCCTATCCTTATAATGATCAAAGCAGCTCTTTGGACTATCGACTGCAATGTGGAAAATGTTGAACTTCTTGGATGCTTCCTTGAAGAGCTCGGGGGTTTCCACGCCCTTGGAATTTTCCTTCTCGTTTCCTTTGATGGCCTGATTCAATTCATCGACAGGGAGATAGGGATTAAGAGGCTCGTCGCCCATGGTGATGATGATTCCCTTCCGTCCCTGCAAGTCATAGCAGTCCAGCTTTGTCCTGTGAAGTCCCATGTACCAAGCAGAAGTATAGGATTCAAAGCTATTCCCACCTCCACCTCTTTCCATATAAATCTTGTCCAAGGCTTCTGCTATCCTGACGTCAGACTCATATTGCGACATCTGTATGGGAGCATCGTCGTAGGCAAGGTCTCCTATGCCCATGATGCAGAATTCAATGTCCTGGAACCTGCCAAACAAGTCCATCATGATGGTGCCCAAGGCTTCCGCAGTCTCCTGGCAAGCCTCCCCCATGGACCCAGTCACATCCAAGGCCAAAATGACAGGGATGGTATTGGGATGCTCTTCGCTATTCGCACATTCCCTCAATTGGAAAAGGCGAGGGTCGAGAGACTTGTCAATCCTGCGGGCTCTGAACACTTGTCCTGACGACCTGCCTGTGCTGGAATCATAAGACCTGCCTACCGAGGATGAATAGTCGGAATAGGCTTTATGTGAAAAAGTGCCGGATCCCATCATTCTTCCTTTTTAGGGTCATCTTCATTGTCTTCATCAAAGGAGAAATCGAACATCCCCTCAAATGGATTCTCCTTGCCCATGAGCATCGACATGGCCATCATCTGGCCTATGCCGTTGTTGGAGTTGTTGCCTCCCAGCATCTGCGAGACCATCATCATCTTCATGACATTGCCCAATCCCTTGCCTTTCTTGAAGGCATTGCCAAACATGGAGACAATCTTGCCATAGAAATAAGAACTTCCCATGAAGACATGCCTTTCAGGCACCACTTGCCTGATCTCACTGTTTTCATAGTCAATGACAGTGATGACTTTCTTGTTGACTTCAGTGACGCACTTGGGCTTTCCGCCGACAAGGATGATGTCGCCTATCTCCACCTTGCTGGTGGGAATGACAAAGAACATCTCGTCACCGATATTAAAACAGAAGTCTGTGACATTGGTTAGTATGCCTTTGGCAACATCGTAAGTCTTGTAGCCGTTGCTGCATTTGACAGCAATGCTTCCGTCCATGGTGATGCGACACATACCCGGGGCTATTTTTCCAAACAAGCCATTGAAAGATTTTTGGATGTTTTCAAACATAGTTTTAAATGATTAGATTTTCAATCAATAACAACACAATTTGTAAGGTATTTTTATACTTTCATATAGTTTCTGCATTCTTAACTTCGTCTATCCTTTTGACTCGGTTATCACTGTACAAATATACTAAAAACATACAATACGACCAAACAAACAGAACTCATTTTTACATAAAAAAAACGGTTTTCTGAATCTTCCGATTGCTCTAATCATTCCGACCGCTACTATTGCTCCAATCACTCCGGCCATTCCCAGATAATCTCCCCTCACTATTGCCCAATCCGAAATAAAAGCGTATATTTGCACCAACTATCACAAAGAACCTTTTTATCCATTAGAAATCATGAGAAAAACCCTTTTCACCATGGCCATGGCAACCATCACCCTTGCTGCATCAGCACAACGCATCAACTACCCCGTCACGGCACGCGACAACACCATCGACGAATATTTCGGCACCAAGGTACCCGACCCCTACCGATGGCTCGAAAACGACACCAGTGCACAGACAGCCCAATGGGTGGAGGCTCAGAACGCCGTCACCAACGAATACCTGAGCCACATGCCACAGCGCAAGCACTTGTTGGAGCGGTTGCGCGAGGTGGCCAATTACGAGAGGACGGGCATCCCGTTTGAGAAACACGGCAAATGGTATTTCTACAAGAACGACGGTCTGCAAAACCAGAGTGTGATTTATGTAATGGACGAGTTGGGCGGCACGCCACGGGTGTTCCTCGACCCCAACCTGCTGAGCAGCGACGGCACGGTGGCCCTTCAGAGCATCACCTTTTCACACAACGGCAAATACGTGGCTTACAGCATCTCGCGCAGCGGATCCGACTGGAGAGAAATCTACGTACTCGACACCGCCACGGGAAAACTTCTCGACGACCATATCCTCTGGGTGAAATTCAGTGGCGCCTCCTGGCGGGGCGACGGTTTCTACTACAGCGCCTACGACCCCGTGGAAGGCAACGAACTGTCGGCGGTGAACGAATGTCACAAGATTTACTACCACCGCATCGGAACACCACAGAGCGACGACGTGCTGTTCTACATGAACCCTGCCTACCCCAAACGGTTCTATGGCGTGGGGGTGAACGAGGAGGAGACCATCATGGTGCTTTACGAGAGTGGCGCCGGTTCTGGCAACAACTTGTTTGTCAGAGACCTGCGGCAACCCGACTCGCAGTTCATCCAGATGACCTCCGACATGGATTACCAATATGACTTCATCGAGAACATCGGCGACACCATGTATCTGCAAACCAATTTCGACGCACCCAAGGGCAAAGTGGTGGCCGCCGACCTGCACAATCCGGGCATCGCCAACTGGCGCACCGTCATCCCTGAAGGGGAGGGAGTGGTGGAGTCCACCGACATCATCGACAACCATCTCCTCGTGACCTACACCCGCGATGCATCGACCCATGCCTACCTCCATACGCTGGAGGGCAGGAAGTTGCGCGAAATCAGCCTTCCGTCTGTGGGTAGCGCCGGCTTCAGCGGGAAGAAGAACCGCAAGGAGTGCTTCTATTCCTTCAGTTCATTCACCGTCCCCGGCACCATCTACCGCTACGACATCGCCACAGACCAAAGTACGGTGTATTATGCACCGAAAGTGAACTTCCGCGCCAATGACTTCGTCAGCGAACAAGTGTTCTTCACCAGCAAGGACGGCACACGGGTTCCCATGTTCCTCACCTATAAGAAGGGGCTGAAACGCAATGGCAAAAACCCCGTTTTGGTCTATGGCTACGGCGGGTTCAACATCGGCCTCTCACCCTCCTTCTCGGCCATGCGCATCCCCTTCCTCGAGAGCGGCGGCATCTATGCCATGGTCAACCTTCGCGGTGGCAACGAGTATGGCGAGGAATGGCATCTGGCGGGAACGAAAATGAACAAGCAAAATGTCTTCGACGACTTCATCGCCGCCACGGAATGGCTCATTGCACAGCGATACACCAATGCGCAAAAAGTGGCCATCCAAGGAGGCTCCAACGGCGGACTGCTGGTGGGTGCATGCATGACACAGCGTCCCGACCTCTTTGCCGTAGCCATCCCGCAAGTGGGGGTGATGGACATGTTGAGGTACCATAAGTTCACCATCGGCTGGAACTGGGCTCCAGACTATGGCACGAGCGAGGACAGCCGCGAGATGTTCGAATACCTCCTGGGCTACTCCCCTCTCCACAACCTGCGCCCGGGGACATCCTACCCGGCCACGCTCGTCACCACTGCCGACCACGACGACCGTGTGGTGCCGGCCCATTCCTTCAAGTTCGCCGCCACCCTGCAGGCTTGCCATACCGGCGAAGCACCCGTCCTCATCCGCATCGACTCAAAGGCAGGACATGGCGGCGGCAAGCCCATGGCAAAAGTGCTTGAGGAGCAGGCCGACATCTATGGTTTCATCATGCACAACCTCAAGATGAAATATTGAAGATTGAATATTAAAGATTGAAAATTGAAAATTGAAAATTGAGGATTGAAGA
>JAFZSL010000054.1 GCA_017619375.1 Prevotella sp.
ATCCATAATCATTATATTACAATGTATAACTTATATCTTTTGCAAGATATTATTATAACGGATTATGGAAGAGTAAAATGCAGATTTTTAGTTAATTATCATTGTTGTTAAGAGTAATTTTTAACTCGGAATAATCCATGTTACACCTAAGTAGGAATAATATGGAAGGTATCACCAAGGGCGTATGCGCCAGAACCGTGCAGATGGACATTCAGATCATGAGGTCTGACAAATTGGGTTACAACGCCCCGATTGTGGTGTACGACAAGATTTACTACACATACGCTGACCCTGACTACTCCATCACAGAGATGCCGTTGTCGATGGATGACTGCTTGCTCATCAAGGAGGCCATCTCCTTGCTCGGCGAAAAGGATAACCTCGACGCAGCAAGGACAATGAGAGTCCTTGCAAGATTAAAGACAAGGCTGACATCCATCCTTAATTTCGTATGATAAACCTCCGATTCCAGTCATTAAGAATCGGAGGTTTTCTTTGAGTGAGGAGTCGGATTTGAACCGAGGGAGCAGCGAGAGTAAAAGCAAGCTTGCTTGCATTTTGCCGAGTCGCGTCCGAGGTAGACGAAGTCAACGACGAAAGACGGTTTTGCAGACCGCCCCCTTAGACCACTCGGGCATCCTCACAAGGTTGTGCTCCAAGTTGGATTCGAACCAACGACCCGTTCATTAAAAGTGAACTGCTCTGCCAACTGAGCTATTGAAGCATTTTGCAGTCGGTACGAGACTCGAACTCGTATGGGCAGATTGAAAATCTGCTATCCTGTTCCTGTTAGATGAACCGACCAAGCAGCGAGAGCAGAGCCGAACTTGTTCGAGCTATGCCGAGTCGCGAGGAAGGAAGACGAAAGTCAACCGACCATTTGAGGGAGTTTGGCTGGTTTCGAACCAGCGACCATCAGATCCACATTCTGACGCTCCACCTGCTGAGCTACAAACTCCAAATATCATGCTTCAGTTGGATTCGAACCAACACCTCCAGAACCGAAATCTGGTATGCTACCATTACACCATAAAGCACTTTAGTTGCCCCAGAAGGAGTCGAACCTTCGCTAACAGAGCCAAAACCTGTTGTACTGCCGTTATACCATAGGGCTACGTTTTGTACGGACGGTGGGACTCGAACCCACATACCCCAATTACGTGGTTAATGACACTGTATAAGAGTGCGACGATACGTCCGTAAATTGTTATTCTCCATTTTCGTGACCCGTGAGAGATTCGAACTCCCGACACCGACGTTCGTAGCGTCGTGCTCTGTCCAACTGAGCTAACGAGCCTATTACGGAAGCAGGATGATTCTTAGACCTCTCAGCCATGTTTCCTTGTTTCTGGGTGCAAAAGTATAATGGGTCAATGAAGCCTTTTTTCGTTTATGGATGTTTTTTGAGATAAAATCTATCATTTTCCCCAAAAATGGCCAAAAATCAACATGAATACGAGGATAAATACGAAAAAATAGGGAGCAACTCCCTTTGAAGCTGCTCCCCTATACTTGCTGATCTGTTCTTGATGCTATGAAATCTCGATGGACTTGGCCACTTTCTTATCCTCTTTCTTCACCTTCGGCAGGGTGACGGTCAGGATGCCGTTCTCCACCTTGGCGGCGATGCCGGCCTTGTCCACGTCATCGGGAAGCGTGTAGTTCTGCTCATAGTTCGAATACGAGAACTCGCGGCGCAGATAGTGGTGCTTCTTGTCCTCATCCTTGTGCTCCATCTTGTTCTCGATGGCGATGCAGAGATTGCCGTCGTCATTGATGCTCACGCGGCAATATTCTTTCTTGATGCCTGGAGCGGCTAACTCCATCGTGTAGGCACTCTCATCTTCCTTCACATTCACGGCAGGTGCTGTAGTGTTGGCACGAGGCATAAGATCTGTGTTCAGGAAATCTTCAAACAAGGTTGGAAACCATCCGTTGCGAAACATTACTGGTAACATAATCAATACCTCCAAATTATACTTTTAGTTATACTATGTTGTTTGAGATGACTTTGGATAACTCCTTGGCTCTCACCCTACTTGTTGCAACAAGCGTGCCATTCGCCTTGAAGTGACAAGATGTCATATTTTTATTGACAAAATGGCAAACTCGTTGCATTTGAGTCCTACTTAATCGTAGCCAACGTTTTTCAAGATGTCCACGATATACTGTCCGCGTGAAATGACACCAGCCAAGGCTCCCTGCAGATAGTCGCCAGAACTCACCATGCCGACATATGACGTGTCGATTTTGGCGATGGCATCTCGCAGTCCCACGAATTTCGTGATAAACATGATTCAATTTTCAGGTAAAGTTCAAAAAGGCATTATCCTCATTTATTGGGTGTTCCATGTCATTGAAAAAAATTGATATAAAAAAACGTCAGGTCAGGTGGTGCAATTTTTCTGGTAGATTTTTATGGTTGTTCTTCCTCAGTGTAATCCATTAACTATCAAATCGTATATGAACAACACGAACAAAAGAAACGCTGAAGGAATGATCCATATCAAAATATAGGTCGAAGGCAGAAATATTATAAATAGAATTGTAACTACAATAACTCCAGTGTTGATAAACATATAATTATATTCATTTTTTGCCATAGAGTAATTCCAATTATTCTTTTTGAGGCTTCGATATATGACAGCTATACCATAGTTAAACATCATCATTCCAACAATATATAATAATTCGATAGCTGAATCTTTTAAATCTTTATCGCGAAATAGAATTGCCCCGAAAAGTAATATTACGCTAATGATTAATGCATAAAAATTTTGATTTCTTTTCATCTTTTTTTCTTAATGGTTAATCAATTTTTTACAGAAGATAGGTTGCACTAACTTTAGAAGAAAGTTGCTTTCTTGATTTCATTAAACTCTCCGTTTATGTATGATGAAATATCTTCGGTAATCGAACCCTCTGCCTCGGTGAAACCAGGACGCATCGACTTTATTGTTCTGTTACTTTCGTTTCAAACCACTCTACTGTTCATGATCTAATAAGAATATGATTGTTCAATTAAGATGCAAAGGTAATGGAAAAAAGCGACATCAATGCCGTTTCATTAAGATAATCTGAGAAAACCACCATGAGGCGTGTGGCATGCTTAGGAACACCTGTAGCCTTCCTCGCCTAAGGTTGATTCTTGTTATGATGGAGATAGAATGGAATAAAAGTTGAAGAAGTTGTGGAAAAAGTAACTTTATTTGACTTTTGTCTTATTTCTTTGAATAGTCATGTCTTTTTGTTTTTTTAAATATTTTTTTAAAAAGATGGATTTTGACCACTTTCCATCTCTTTTTTTTGTTTTATTTTAACCCAAATAGTGAAAAATATATGGAAAAAGTTGCATTTGTCAATTCTAAATGATATATTTGTCCACACGTTGTTATCACGTGAAAGCATAAAACCCATAAAAAAACCTAACAACAGAATAAGGGCTGCAAGCCTTGATTTGTTAACCGATAATACAAAAATGGATAGAATACTTGCCGTATTGTTGTTCTCGCTGGTCATTTTTCCCGTGGCTGGCCAGAGAATGATAGACCCTGTGGATTATGGTGCACACGCAGACGGAAAGACGGATGATGCTGTAGCCATACAGCGTGCCATTGACTATTGTTCACAGCAGGGTGGGGGGACTGTTTGGTTGAGTGCCGGACATACCTACCTCTGCGGTCCCGTCAGGCTGAAATCGAACGTGGAACTTCATTTGGAAGCGACTGCCACATTGCTGGCAAATCCCGACGAGAGTGTCTATCACCTCAGTGCATTCGGTGCCAACGAAGGAGAGGGGATGATGTGGCTGTATGCTGACGATGCGGAGAACATCTCCATTACTGGAAGGGGAACCATTCACGGCAACGGTGTTGCTTTCATGGGTAAGGAATTGGAAGACTCTTATGAACTCAAACCTATTACCACCTTTGACCCACGCCCCCATGTGCTTACTCTTACAGGCGTGCGCAACCTCATGGTGCGCGACATCACCATTCGCGATGGGGCATATTGGACTCTTCATCTTGTAGGCTGTGACGGTGCGGTCATCGAGGGTGTCAACCTGCTCAACAATCTCAAGATACGCAATGGAGACGGCATCGACATCGACCATTCACGAAATGTGCGTGTGGCAAACTGCCACATTACCAGCGGAGACGACTGCATCTGTTTGAAAAACAGACGTGAGACCGAGAGATATGGCTCATGCCACGACATCGTGGTGACCAACTGCGTGATGACAAGTAGGTCGTGTGCCATTAAAATTGGTAGTGAGAACATGGATTCTATTTATAATGTGGTGTTCGACAACTGTGTCATCACTGCCTCCAATAGGGGACTTGGCATACAAAACCGAGATGAGGGGACGGTAACAGACATCGTTTTCTCAAACATCCTACTCGACTGCCGGCTTTGGTCGGATGTGTGGTGGGGAAAGGCAGAACCCATCTATGTCACGTCTTATCCCAGAGCGAATGGAAACCACAAGGATGCCAACTGGCGCTTTCCAAAAGGACAGACCACGGGACGTTGTGGAGAAGTGTCGCGCATATGGTTCAACAACATTGCCGCAACCAGTGAGAATGGATGTTTCATTGGTGGCGACACACAGGACAAGGTCAATCACATCTACTTCAACAATGTCACACTCAACATGCGAAAGACCACGGCCTATGAGGGCGGCGTCTACGACAAGCGCCCCTGCCGCGATGAGGGATTCGTTAGGGACAAAGTGCACGGCATACTCGTGGAGAACGCTTCCGACATCATCATCAACGGCCTCCTTGTAGACTGGGGCAAAGGCGACTTCCCCAACAAAGGGATGACCCATCGGGAAAAAGACGCCCGCAACTTCATCGTCAAGGACGACCTCGAGTTGTGAATGGAGCAATCGGAATATCGTAATAACGATATAACGTAATAACGAAAAAATCCAAAAAACAACAATCACAAACCTAAATACCAAAACTCTAATCATTAACAGTTATGCTAAAATTACGATTCTTCAATTCAAGGAAACTATCGAAAGCCTTGCTTTTGATGGCATTCTTTGCGTGCAGCATGGCGGCCTTCGCCCAAAGCGAAGTCACCGGCGTCATCACCGACGACCAAGGTGAACCTCTCATCGGCGTCACCGTGATGGAAGAAGGCACGCAGAACGGAGCCGTCACCGACATCGACGGCCGCTACAAAATCAATGTGAAGCCTGGCGCAAAACTCAAAATCAGTTACATTGGCTATGAACCCATGGTTATCAATGCCGGAGAAAGCGTGACCCTCAAAGAGGACAACACCACTCTCAACGAGGTCGTTGTCGTGGGTTATGGTACCATGCGCCGCAAGGACGTCACCAGTTCCATCACCACCGTCCAAGCGAAGGACCTGAACAAGGGTGTCTTCTCCGACCCCGCCTCGATGCTTCAAGGCAAGGTGGCCGGCCTCATCGTCACCTCCTCTGGCGACCCTAACGGCTCACCCTCCATCACCCTCCGTGGTGCATCCTCATTGCGCAGTGGCGCCATGTCGCCCTACTATGTCATCGACGGCATCCCCGGCGTGGACATCTCCATGGTGGCTCCCGATGACATCGAGAGCATCGACGTGCTCCGCGATGCCACCGCCACCGCCATCTATGGCTCGAAAGCAGCCAATGGCGTGATCATCATCACCACCAAGAGCGGCGGAAGGACGGAGCGCACCAATGTCACCTACAACGGCTACATCGCCATTGACAACATTTCCAAGAAACTCGACATCGCCACCGCCGACGACATCCGCAACTATGTGAAGGCGAACGGGCTGGATTACGCCTACGACAACCATGGCAACACCGATTGGCAAGATGAAGTGCTTCGCACTGCCATCAGCCACAATCACAACGTGTCCATCAATGGCGGCAACCAAAGGACCAAGTACATGACCAGCGTGAACTACGCCGACCGCGAGGGTGTCATCCGCGGCTCGTACAACAACCGTCTGAACTTCCGCTCGTTGCTCTCCACCAAGGTGCTGAAAGACCATCTGGAACTTTCTGCAGGATTCAATGCCCTGTATGGAAAATATGTTGGCGTTCCGATGAACAACGAAGGCGCCTCCGTGCTCGATGCCATGAACTACTTCTCGCCGCTCAATCCCATCAAGAATGACGACGGCACATGGTTCAGAGGCTCTGGCTCGAAGAACTACAACCCCCTGTCGTTGATCAACGAAGACACATCGGAAAGCATCTGGAAACGCAATCAACTGATTGCCAAGGCATCCTTGCTGATTGTCGATGGCCTTACGCTGAATGCCAACTACTCCTTCAACCACTACCAGCAGACCTACAGCGCATACGACACACACCAGACCCAACTCGAGGGCGTCAGCGCATACAACGGCCGCGCCACCCGCAGCACATGGTTTGGCGACGAAGACATCTTTGAAATCTACGGCAATTATAACAAGACCTTCAACGACATCCACACCATCGCCCTGATGGCAGGTTACTCATGGGAAGAGAAGCGTACAGGCGACGGTTTCGGCCTTACCGTCCACGACTTCTACGACGACTACCTGAAATGGAACCAGTTGTCCTATGCCAGCACTATCGACGGCATCCCCGCCGTGCAGAGCGGCACGAAAGAGACTGTGCGCAACATCTCCTTCTATGGACGTGCCAGTTATTCCTACGCAGGTCGCTACATGTTGCAGGGCACCATCCGCCGCGACGGTTCGTCGGTCTTCGGCAAAGACCACCGTTGGGGCACATTCCCCTCTGTCTCCGCAGCATGGAACATCACCGAGGAAGAGTTCTTGAAGAACCAGCATACTCTTTCCACATTGAAATTCCGCGTAGGCTACGGTATCAGCGGTAATGCCTTGGGCTTCGGTGCTTACACTCCCTACGCTACATACGGCGCATCAGGCTTCTTCAACTACAATGGCAAGAACTGGCGCACGTTGGCCGCCACGAAGAACGCGAACCCTGACCTGAAATGGGAGAGCACCGGGATGCTGAACATCGGTTTCGACTTCGGTTTCTTCAGGAACCGCATCAACGGTACCTTGGAATTCTACCACAAGAAGACAAAGGACCTGATCTGGGACTATCCCGTCTCCACCAACATCTACCCGTTCGGTTCCATCGCCGCCAATGTGGGTGAAATCACCAACAAGGGTGTCGAGTTGACCATCAACATCGACGCCATCCGCACCAACGACTTCAACTGGATGACCACCATCAACCTCTCACACAACAAGAACACGGTGGATAAATTGTCCAACGACAAGTTCGAAGTGGGCACGTTCACCCAAGGCGATCCGATGGTTGCAGGTGTCTCCTCCAATGGTTACACGCAGCGCATCATCGAAGGCGAGCCCCTCGGTACGTTCTACACCTATGAGTTCGCCGGCTACAAGGATGGCAAGTCCACCTATTATGTACGAGACGAGGCCACCGGCGAGCGCACCGGCGAGGTGACCAACGAGCCATCCTTCAAGGACCGCACCATCACAGGTTGCGCACAACCCAAGTTGAATCTTGGATGGAACAACACGTTCACCTACAAGAACCTCAGCGCTTCGCTCTTCTTCACTGGCGTCTTTGGCAACAAGATCTACAACGGTTCGAAAGCCAACTACTCCAGCCCAGAGATGTTCGCCAATGGCAAGAACGTGCTGAAGGAATTCATCACCGACCGTCCTGCCACCGACAACCTGCCCAACTATCCTTCTGACCGCTATCTGGAGAATGGTTCATATTTCCGTCTCTCTTCAGCCACCCTGGGTTATACCTTCTATAAGTTTAATGACTGGATCGAGAGCCTCCAACTCTATGCGACCTGCAACAATGTCTTCACCATCACCGGCTACGACGGTCTCGACCCCGAAGTCAACATGGGTGGCATCGACCCCGGTATCGACTACCGCTGGAGCACATATCCCCATACCCGCACGTTGATGGTCGGTGTGAAGGTCAACTTCGGTGGCGGTTCTGACAAGAAAGCACCCGCTGCGGCCGCCAAGACCGTTTACGTCACCGACAACGCAGAAATCGATCGCCTCAATGGCGAGGTCAATCGTCTGCGTGCAGAGAACGACAACTTGCGCAACCGCAAGCCTGAGACAACGAAGGAAGTCGTCAACACCAAGGAGTTTGTAACCTATCCTCACTTCGTGAATTTCGCGCTCCGTGAGACGAAGGTGCAAGACCGCGAGGTTGTCAACTTGAAGTATGTCGCTGAGATGATCAAGTCGGTGCCTGGCAAGAAATTCAGCGTTGTCGGCTATGCTGACAAGCAGACTGGCACTGCAGAAATCAACGCCAAGTTGGCCAAGGAACGCGCCCAGAATGTCTATGACATACTCATCAAGCAGTATGGCGTTCCTGCTAACCAGTTGACGCTCGATTCAAAGGGTGGGGTTGACACGATGTTCTTGAACGACCCGCAACTCTCTCGCTCGGTGATTATCTCGGAAGTCAAATAATTATTAAAGAATATAAGATATGAAAACGAATATAAAGGGACTATTCCTGGCCGGACTGGCCGCATTGGCTGTCGGCTGCACGGATTTGGATGTGGATGTTGATTCCCAATACATAGAATATCCAACTAACGAGATTGCCGTAGAGGCCAAGATGGCCGACATCTACTATCATTTCAGCGGTACGCTTGGCCGTCGTTACATGGAGGCGATGTGCCTTTCCAGCGACGAATGGACGGCTGCCTCCTACGGTGGTGGTTGGTACGACGGTGGTGCCTACGCTCACCCCGCCTTGCACAACTATACTTTCGAAGACGCCACACTCGACTGGTTCGGTTCCATAACAGAGGGCATCTCCAAGGCCAACAAGGCCATTCTCGATCTCGGTGGCAATGATGCAGGCGAGGCCGTCGCCCCTGCACGAGCCATCAGGGCTTATTTCCACTGGATCATCATGGACGGATGGGGCGACGTGCCCATCCTCGACCGCATCCCGGAGGATGGGGAGACCGTTGCACGCCAACCACGTGCCGAAGTGGCGAAATGGCTGGAGTCGGAACTCCTGGCTGTAATTCCCGACCTGACCACAGAAGTCAGCGAAAACACCTACGGCAAGCCTACCCGCTGGATGGCAGAGGCCCTGCTTGCCAAGATCTATATCAACTGGCCGGTTTACACCGCTTCGTCGGTGGAGAGTTATGATGCCGCCACCGCCAAGAACGAGAAGTTGGCCGACTGCATCAGGATTTGCGACGACATCATCAACTCTGGCAAGTTCAATCTTGGTTCCATGTCCTATCGTGAGAAATTCTCCTACAACAACGGTCCTGCCGTGGAGGACTTCATCTATGCCATGCCCTACGACACGAACACACGCCAAGGCATGCAATACGGCCGCAGCCGTTGCTGGAAGAACATCAAGAAGATGTCGAAGAGTTATTTCGGCATGGCCCTCTCTCAGTCGGGCGGCGGCTACATGACGATGACTCCGGAGTTCAGCAAAATCTTCTACCTACAGGGTGACGAGCGCAACAAGTGCGTCATCGGCCTCTCCGACAACGTGGATGACTACAGGTATGTGCCAGGCAAGGAGTCGAACACCGTCTATGTCTATAATCCATCCAACCTGCAGATGACCAACGAGGTGGCCCGCATAGCAGGTCCCGACAGCGACCCGCTGGTACTCAACATGAACGTGACACTTGCCACACCCGACGACCCAACCCTAGACGTGGGCGACAACAATACTGGCTATTGCCAAGGCTGCCGCTCCGTGAAGTGGTATGTCATCGACGATGACTTCAAGAACGGACGCAACCAGTCGAACGATGTGCCACTCTTCCGTTTCGCCGACGTACTGTTGATGAAGGCTGAGGCTCTCACACGCCAGGGTGGCTCTGCAGAGGCATTGAACTTGTTCAACATGATTCGTACCTATGCCAAAGCGCCAGCCCTCGATCACAATCCATCGCTGGAAGAGATCTACGAGGAGCGTGGACGTGAGTTCTTCGACGAGAACTGGCGTCGCAACGACATGATCCGTTTCGGACACTTCGAGGACGAGTACTTCCCCCACTACAAGAACTTCCCGACGGCACGTTTCGAGAAGACCTGCCGCGTCTTCCCCATCCACAAGGATATCTTGAACCTCAACCCGAGTTGGAAACAAAACGCCGGTTATTGATACCGACGCTTGATATGTCTTTTTCCCCCCGCTGCTCATTGCAGCGGGGGATTTTGAAAAATGGGAACTGGGTTTTACATAAGAGGTTTTAGGAGGACTCAAAAAAAGTGCTATCTTTGCATTGTGATAGATAGATGGGAAGAATCCCGTTTCAACAAACCACACTAACCGACGATAATGACAAGAGCGAGAACATCCATCCTGACTATTTTGTGCTGCCTGTGCCTGGGACTCCACGGCCAGGACGTGTGCCGCTATGTCAATCCCCGTATTGGCAGCGAAGGAGTGGGACGCACATTCCCTGGTCCATCGATGCCTTTCGGTATGGTCAAACCCGGTCCCGACTGCGGGGTGAAGCCAAATGCGGGATGGGCGCCCATGCCCGAACCTGTTACGGGATTCTCGCAGACGCATGTCAGTGGTACGGGGGGAGGACAGAAATATGGCAATATCCTCATACAACCCATGGTGGATGATGTCCAGGAACAGTTGCGTACCGAAGAAACCATCCTTCTGGGTTATTATGCCACCACATACGCCAACGGCATACGCACTGAGGTGACAACAGCGGAGCGTTGCGCTTTCTACCGCATCCACTACCCTGAACATGGACAACTGCTCGTGGATGCCACACATTATTTGGGCAAAAGCGACATACCTGACCTGCGTGAGGCGCAACAGTTCGTTGGTGCCGATCTGGAAGTGTTCTCCGATACCGAGGTGAGAGGCTATTCCACCATTCGTGGGGGATGGAACAACGGTGATGCCTATACCGTCTATTTCGCCTTGGCTTCCGACAAGCCGTTTACGGCGCAAACCGACCCGTCGCATCAGAAAACCAAACTCTCTTTCATCGATTCCTGTGTCAACGTGAGGGTGGGCATCTCCTTTGTAAGCACGATGCAGGCAAGACGTAACATTGTAGATGTCACCTTCGAACAGCAGAAGGAAAGTTTGCTTGAGGCATGGAGGCCATTGCTGAGCAAGGTGACTCTTCGCAATGCTGACGAAAAGTCACTGCGAATGTTTTACACCGCCCTCTACCACACCATGCTCATGCCCGTCGACCGTAGTGGCGAGAATCCCAAATGGAGCGACACCCCTTATTATGATGATTATTATGCCATTTGGGATACCTACCGTACCTCCTCGCCACTGCTTATCTTGATAGCCCCCGACCGACAACGGGACATCATACACTCCATGCTCAACATCTACCGTCGAGAGGGATATCTGCCCGAAGGACGCAGTGGCAACTGCAACGGCCGCACGCAGGGAGGCAGCAACGCCGAAGTGGTGCTCGCCGACGCCTATGTGAAACACCTCGATGGCATCGACTATGAATGGGCGCTCGAGGCGATGCTGAAGGACGCCACCGTACCACCTGGAGGCAACGAGGAGAAAGAAGGCAGGGGAGGTCTTGCTTACTATAACACATTGGGCTACATCCCCTACGGGGTGGACCGCGCCGGCAACCGCACCATCGAGTATGCTCTCGACGACCATTGCATCGCCACCGTGGCGGAGGGGCTCGGATTTGACGACGTCGCAGCGGAATACAGCAAAAAGGCCACCAACTGGAAGAACCTCTGGCGCAAGGACTACGAATATGATGGCATGCGGGGGTTCGTCATGCCTCGTGACGCTAACGGACAGTGGTTGGACAGCGTGCCTTGGGGACACTCCAAAGTGTTCCATCCACGCATACATTATACCCCCACCACGAAGGTGGCACCGTGGTATCTCCCGTGGTGGTCGACATTTTTTTATGAGGCGACATCGGAGGAATATTCCTTGAGTGTGCCTCATGATGTGCTGGGGCTTGTCGAAGCGTGTGGGGGAGATGAGGCGTTTCGCAAAAGACTGGATTTGTTCTTCGAGCGAAATTATTACAATGTGGCGAACGAACCTTCCTTCCTTACCCCATGCCTGTACCATTGGATCGGCAGACCCGACTTGAGTACGAGAAGGGTGCATGACATCATCAACAAACACTATGGAGACACGCCGGATGGACTGCCTGGCAACGACGATTCGGGGGCCATGTCGTCATGGCTGGCATTTCACATGATGGGACTGTATCCCAATGCGGGACATGACTATTATCTGCTCAACTTGCCGCTGTTCGACGAGGGCTATCAATTCCTTCTTCCCAATGGCAATATCCTTCAAGTGGAGACGCGTGGAAAGGGAACGGATTACTCACACGCCACACTCAATGGCGTGCAACTCGCCGACGCGCGCATCACTCACGACCAACTCCTCGGTGGTGGAAAACTGGTGTATTGGAAGAAAAAGCCTGTCGCTGAAACAGCAGCCACGCCACCATCTTCCATACCTGCCACGCGTGTCATGCCCAAGAGCAATGACGACCCCGCCTCAATCGCTGCTGTGAAAGGAGAGATTTCCTATACACTCAACAAACAATTCCGCACATGGCCCATCACCATGACTTGGAGAGATGATGTGCTTTGTGTGAAGTGCAAGGAAGCCTCCTATTTGATGTCATTCGACACAGTGTCCTCTGCTAATGGCTTCTGTTGGGATAGTCCGCAGGTCGATGGGGCTTTTTATGAGGCGAAAGGCACTTTCGGCTTTATTTCTCGACAGGCTTTCAACCATCTCCTGAATGATGGATGGTTTGTCTATGATGACATCACTTGGCGCGAGACCTCACGCACAGAGGACACCATCACCGTGAGGGCCGACATCGACCGAACGGAAATGACCATCTCGCGAACCCTGCCTCTGCCTTTGGTGCTTAAGATGCACCGAAACCCTTTGGGAATAGACTGGAATCTCAATGTATATGAATAGGACACTGACGTTGTTGTTGGCCATCATGCTCTCCTCCATGATGATGGCACAACAAAAAACACGGGAGCAGATGGGGGGCGTATATTATGCCTACCCCGTAAGCCATGTGCTCATTCACCCTGATGCTCCAGAGGGATACACGCCTTTTTACATCTCCCATTATGGTAGACATGGGTCGAGGTTCCTCCCTTCGGACAGTCGATATGAATGGGTTGTCGAACAGTTGGCTGACAAGCGGAAACTGACAAGGGAAGGAAAGCGCTTGCGGAAACAGATGGGAAAGATATGGCGCCAGGCAAGAGGACATGGAGGACAACTGACACTGCTTGGAGGGAAGCAACACCAGGCCATCGCCAATCGAATGGTGGAGAACTTCCCAGAGGTGTTCACCAACGACACTCATGTCCGCGCACGTTCCAGTGTGGTCAACCGTTGTGTGGTCAGCATGGGAAACTTCATTGATGCCTTGCGCCTGCGCTGTCCCCAACTCGACATCGACAGTGCGGCTGATTCGGTGGACATGGGTTATATCGCCTTTACATCGCCTGAACTCAAGCAAATAGAGAAAGGACCTTTTGTGAAGATGTATGGCACGCCCGACCGCTTGATGCAACTTCTTTTCAAAGACCCCTCCAGCGTGGAAGACCCCGTGTTGCTCATGGGGGAATTGCACACCATCGCATCCGATATGCAGGATGTTGTCACCCCGTCTTTCCATCAGAACCTTTACTGGCTCTTCACCGACGAGGAGATGTATGATATCTATGAGTGCAACAACAAACGGATGGCGTATTGCAATGGCAACGACCCACGCACGGGGGGCGAACCTGCCAGGTCGGCTCTTTCTTTGTGGAACGACATCCTGACAAAAGCGGATGAGGCTGTCGCAAAGACATCACCGTCGGTTGACCTCCGTTTTGGTCATGACACCAACCTCTACCGCCTCCTTTCCCTTATGCAGGCTTCCTCGGCTCAGAGTGGCAAGATGGACGAGATTCTTCCGATGGCTGCCAATCTGCAGATGATTTTCTACCGTAACACTCAAGGTGATATTTTGGTAAGGCTGTTGCAAAACGAACGAGATTTCACCCTTCCAATTCCTTCCGTTGGAGCGCATTTCTACCGATGGAGCGACATCAAGGCATTCATGGCTGACCGTATTCATCGACTGGACCATGAGAAACGTCTCATGAAAATCAATACGATGGTGGGTACGGCTCAAGCCAACACACGTTCCGCAGGTCTATTCGGAAAAGGCAGTGAGGAACATGGACAGACATTGCCTGCGGTTCTCGTTCCCAATGGACAGAATTTCTGGACACCACAGACACGCGATACGGAGCAAAAATGTTTGGCGCCTTATTACCATGCCGACTCATTGTGGCAGGGAATGCGCAACTCACACTGGATAGTGGGTGGGTGCACCCAGGATTATGGTTCCTTCACCATTGCTGCATTGGGGGGCTCGCTTCGAACAACCCCCGACAGCCGTGCCACGCCTTTCATCCATGCCGACGAGGTGTCGCATCCCCATTACTATGGAATCCGTCTACCCGAGGAGCATCTGTTGGTGGAACTGACTGCTTCTGCTCATGGGGCGGTGATGCGCATCACTCCCGACCGTGACCAAATGGTGCATGTGGTATTTCAACCCAATAGTGATGAGGGTGAGGGAGGAGTGGATATCGACACCGCCGCAGGAACCGTGTGGGGATGCAATCCTGTACACCGCATCTATCAAGGATGGGGAGAGAGAGCGGGATTCAGTGGGCATTTGCTGATGCATTATGTCGACACTCCAGTGTCGTATGGCACTTTTGTCGCTGACACCAAGAAGGAAGGTTCCACGTCTGTGGCTGGAAAGGAGCAGATGGGGGCATGGCTGTCGTTTCATGGCAAGGCACACCAGGCCATCGTCCTTACGTTGGCGTCGTCGTTCAACAGCCTCGATGGGTGCAGGCGAAATATGGAGGCGGAGGTTGAAGGACTTGGTTTCGAGCAGATGATGCACAAGGCGTCGCAGGCCTGGATAGATCGTCTGCACACGATTGACGTGGAGGGCGACGAGGCTGATGTCAACCAATTTTATGGGGCGCTCTATCGTGCCTCCTTCCTGCCGCGGTTGCTAAGCGATGCCGATGGGGCATATCCTCGTTTCGCCAGTGGAGCCACCATTCAAGGCACAAGGCCTGTTTATACTGATTTCTCGATGTGGGACACCTACCGAGCCTTGCATCCTCTTTACCATATCATTGCCCCACGCGAGTCTGCCGACATGATGCAGTCTTTAGTCAATATGGCACAGGAGGGAGGATGGCTGCCCATCTTTCCATGCTGGAATTCCTACACGGCTGCCATGATAGGCGACCATTGTGCCGCCACCTTGGCAGATGCCCGTTTGAAGGGTGTTCGGGGCTTTGATGTGGAGAAGGCTTATCAAGCCATGCGCAGGAATGCTTTTGAGTCACCTGCCTCGGAGCGTGACTACAAGGACGGAATGGGGCGAAGGGCGTTGGAATCATACTTGAAATACGGATACATCCCATTGGAGGACTCCGTGCTTGAGGCTTTTCACACGCAAGAACAGACATCGCGCACGTTGGAATATGCTTTCGACGACTTTGCTGTGGCACAGATGGCGAAGGCTCTTGGACAGGTGGATGACTACAAGGCGCTGATGGCGCGTTCTGCCAACTGGCGGAATGTCATTAATCCCCGAACGGGTTATGCCGATGGCCGTCATGCCGATGGCCGGTTTGAAAACAATATGGATGTCGTCCACCGCAAAAACTTCATCACCGAGGGTGCCACTTGCCACTATACTTGGTATGTGCCACATGACCCGCAAGGACTCATCGACGTGATGGGAGGGGAGGAGGATTTCGTGGCTCGTCTCGACTCGATGTTCACCGAGGGGCGGTATTGGCACGGCAATGAACCCTGTCATCAGGTGCCTTATATGTTTGACTACGCAGGAAGACCTGACCTCACACAGAAATGGGTGCGTCACATCATGCGCACGGAGTATAACGATTCTCCGGGAGGACTGTCGGGCAACGACGATGCCGGGCAGATGTCGGCTTGGTATGTCTTTTCTGCCATGGGATTCTATCCCGTTTGTCCCGCAACCGACCAATATATGTTGGGGTCGCCTCTGTTCAGCCTCGTGAAAGTCAATCCTCCAGGTGGTGCCACATTCACCATCGAGGCTCCGGGATGTGATGACAATCATTTGTATATCCAAGAGGCCACGATGGACGGTAGACCCCTCAAGAACCACGTCCTCACGCAGGGGGACATTGCAAATGGCGCTACATTGCGATTGAAAATGAGTACCAATCCAAAATAAAGGCGTCAATAGATAAGAAAGAATTTGCCATATTGATGGATTCGCCTGAAGGCTTCTCATATTTCCCACAAACTTAAAACCAGAACACGTTATGAAAAAAATCCTCGGACTTCATCCTACCATTTCCCAACATGGCAGAGTAAGAACAAGTTCTGCTCTTCTCTTTTGGCTTAATCTAATGGTTCTCATTGTCTTTGGCGTCATGGTCGCGTCCCATGCATTGGCGAACCCAGTGGATGATATGCTGGAGCGCATCGATGCTGGTGCTTCCAAAAAGTTCAAAACTCAACTGGTCAAGGCTGATAAGGATTTCTTCGAACTTGACCAAAGCGGAACGAAAGTAGTGGTCAGGGGCAACACCTGGGTCAACATCGCCACAGGTGTCAATTGGTATCTGAAATACCATGCCGGAATCCATCTTTCATGGAACGGAATGAAGGCGAGGCTGCCGCAAAGGTTGCCTGAGGTGACACGAATCGAGCGCCATGAGACTGACTTGACATTGCGCTATGATTTCAACTACTGCACATTCTCTTACTCCATGGCTTTCTGGGACTGGGACAGATGGCAGCAGGAAATCGATTGGATGGCGCTGCACGGTGTCAACATGCCGCTTGCCATCGTGGGTGAGGAATGTGTGTGGCGCAACATGCTCCTGAAAATGGGATATAACGAGGAGGAAGTGGGGAAGTTCATTGCCGGACCAGCCTTCCTCGCATGGTGGGAGATGAACAATCTCGAAGGTTGGGGAGGACCATTGCCTGCTTCGTGGTATGACAGGCAACTACGGCTGCAGCGACAGATCTTGGAGCGCATGAAACAGTGGGGCATGCACCCCGTTCTGCCTGGTTATTCGGGAATGGTGCCTCATGACGCACGCGAGAGACTCGGACTCAATGTGGCGGATGCCGGACTGTGGAATGGCTTCCAACGACCTGCCAATCTCCTTCCTACAGACCCGCGTTTTGATGAAATCGCACGACTTTATTATGACGAGTTGACACGACTTTTTGGCAAGGCTGACTACTACTCTATGGACCCCTTCCATGAGAGCAATGATGACAGTAGGATAGATTATGCCGAGGCGGCAAGGGTGTTGCTGAAGGCCATGAGACGCGCCAACCCTAAGGCGATATGGGTGGTGCAAGGTTGGACGGAGAACCCAAGACCACAGATGCTTCAAGCACTCAAAGAGGGAGATGTCATTGTGCTTGACCTCTTCAGTGAGTGCCGGCCTATGTGGGGCGCGCCCTCCATCTGGCATAGGGAGAAAGGATACGAGGGGCATCAGTGGCTGTTCTGTTTGCTCGAGAACTTTGGAGGAAATGTGGGATTGCATGGGCGCATGGACCAACTTATCGACAATTTCTACCTTACCAAGACGCATCCCATGGCAAGGGGACTGAATGGCATCGGATTCACCATGGAAGGGTCGGAGAACAATCCTGTCATGTTCGAACTGATGAGCGAACTCCCTTGGCGACCTGAACGATTCTCAAAGGAACAATGGGTGGCTGATTATGTCAAGGCGCGCTATGGCATCGACAATCCCACCATTCAAAAGGCATGGAAAGTGCTCGCACAAAGCATCTACAATTGTCCGGTGGGCAACAACCAGCAAGGACCTCATGAGAGCATCTTCTGCGGAAGGCCTTCCCTCAACAATTTCCAGGCATCAAGTTGGTCGAAGATGCGCAACTACTACGACCCGGAAGCCACTCTGGAAGCGGCGCGTCTCATGGTGTCGGTGGCAGAAAACTTTAAGGGAAACAATAATTTTGAGTACGACCTCGTGGACATCACTCGTCAGGCGGTGGCTGACCAAGCTCGTATCCTTTACCAACGCGTCATTGCCGATTACAAGGCGTTTTCCCGCAAGGCGTTTGAGAATGATTCAAAGCATTTCATCCAACTCCTGATGGCTCAGGACCAATTGCTGGGCACACGTAGGGAATTCCGTGTGGGAAACCGAATCAGTCAGGCAAGGCAATGTGGTTATTCTCAGGAGGAAAAAGACCTCTATGAATGGAATGCGCGTGTGCAGGTGACTACATGGGGCAACCGTTACTGCGCCGACACGGGAGGCTTGCGCGACTATGCCCATAAGGAATGGCAGGGAATGCTCTCCGACTTCTATGCTGTGAGGTGGAAAACCTACTTCCGGCTGCTTTCAGAACAAATGGAGGCGATGACGAATCCCGCACCCGAGATGCTTGGGACAGGGCAACATAGCAACAAGACCGCTGATGAATTGTTCCAGATGGCTCTACCGCAAGAAGTGACTGTCGACTGGTATGCCATAGAGGAACCTTGGACACTGAGCCGTGACACCTATTCTCCCGAACCTCAAGGCGACCCTGTTGCCATGGCGCAGAAAGTTTTACAGGAAATTCAGAACCTTCATTTGAATGAATGAATCACACGAGAATGGCATTGCGATTTCATGGCTTTACGTTTTCGATGAAGTAGGTGTTCAAAATTTGGCCATGGTGCACCTGCTGATGGACTTGAATCACAATTTTGAATACCTGCTAAATGGATATCACTGATATTGAATACCTACTTGTCAAAAAAGTTGAAAGATGAATAGTCAGACCAAAACCTCCTCCCGCTTGTTGTCACTCGACATCCTTCGTGGCTTGACAGTGGCTGGCATGATATTGGTAAACAATGGACATGGAGAGTCTTTCGAGATGCTAAGACACTCCAAATGGAATGGCATGACACCATGCGACCTTGTTTTCCCATTCTTCCTCTTCATCATGGGTGTCTCCACCTACCTTTCATTGTCGAAAAGTGGGTTCAAGATGTCGGCACCAGTCGTGAGGAAAATCATACGCCGTACGGTGCTGCTCTTTGTCATCGGCTTGGCAATCAACTGGCTTGACCACGCCGTGGAGGGAGACCTTCTTTGCTTTGGACACTTGCGAGTTTGGGCGGTGTTGCAACGCATTGCGCTTTGCTATGGCATCGTGTCGGTCTATGTGTTGCTCGTCAATCACAAATGGATTGTGCCTACCATTGTCATCCTGCTCGTGGCCTATTCGGCGCTCCTATTGTTTGGGAATGGATACGCCGAGGATTCCTCAAACATCCTCGCAAGGGTTGACCTGAGTTTGTTTGGCTATGACCATCTCTACCACAAGAGTCCGGTTGATCCTGAGGGATTGGTGGGCACCATCTCGTCGGTGGCGCATGTGCTCATAGGTTTCCAATGTGGAAAACTCATCAAGCAGCATGCCGAGGTGCGCGACAAAGTGCTGGCTATATTTTTCATGGGGACGGCGTTGGCTTTGGCTGGTTATCTGCTTTCCTATGGGTTGCCTCTCAACAAGCGTATATGGAGCACGAGTTATGTCATGGTGACCTGTGGCATGGCATCTGCGCTACTTGCATTGCTGATGACCATCATCGACATTCGAGGCCACAGTCAATGGACCACATTCTTCCGTGTGTTCGGTGTCAACCCGCTTTTCCTTTATGTGGCGAGCGAGGTTCTCGCCATCATACTTGGCCATATTGGTGTTAGTGACATGGTGTTCAATGCTATTCATTCCGTCATCACACATCCGCAAATGGCATCTCTATGCTATGCCCTCTATTTCGTGACCCTTCTCTTTGTCTTGGGGTATATCCTCTACAGACGCCGTATTTTCATCAAATTGTAATTGCCGCTGATAAGTAACCAAGCATCCCGATAAATCGGAATTTAGTGAAGAAGATTTACGTATGAAACAAGTATTAATTGCAGTGTTGTTAATTATATCATCAGTTGTGCAAGCACAAAATTGGGAGTGGATTTCCAATCAAGTTGATGTGGAGAACAATGCCGACCCCAATAAGGCGGTGGTCTATGACTTGTGGAAATCATTTATTGAGGCACATGATGACACTACGACATGCTTCCCTCAATGGAATGAAGAGGATAGACTCAAATGGAAACAGGCCGATTTGATTAGTTGTGAAGGCTTTCTGAATGCAAATCTTTATGCATATCTCAATAAGGTATTGGAGATACGCCCTGAAAACGGCGCGTATGTCATCCGATCCATGTTTTATACACCTTACAATGACGACAAAGCGATATTTGTTCTTGCCATTACCAATCATATCGTAAAAAAGGACAAGAGCGGTGCATTCAAGATTCATAATTGGATTGATTATTACACGCGAAAATGGCAGCACAAGACAATAGGATTGATAGACTACTGCTTTTACCCGGAATTTCAATTTAACGAGAAGAATGCCCATGCAGCCAATGAACTGATCAGATTGCTGCATGAGAAGTTAGGCGTGAATCTTCCCGAACATATCACGCAGTATATCGCCCCTAATGTATATGAGCAACAAAAGATGAAAGGCTTTGACTATCTCATCGGAATGGGCAATGAACAAGGCAATTCTGGTGGCACCTTCGATAGGAGGAATTACATCATATATGGTGATTCCGTTCACGGAGAGAACTACCAGCACGAAATTGCACGACTCATCAATCCGACATATCCAAATGCGCATTTTCTTTTCATACAAGGAATATCAGAATATGTGAATACAACACAAAAACAATTCGGCTTATCTCACCGCACACATTACGGACGAATGAAAGCATGGCTGGATGCTCACCCTGATGCTGACTTGACAGATATGGATGATAAATTCTACACCATGGACAATCAGACATCTCCAGCTTATCTGGTTGGAAAGATTGTATGCCATGAATTATTCAAAAGAGGTGGCTATCAAGCACTGAAACGAGCATTGACTACTGATGAAAATGAAGTGGAATTCTATAGATTTCTTCAAAATGAGATAGGTATCGGCAAAGGACAATTCAGCCAATGGATGCGTGAAAAGATAGGCATCTATTCTATGGAAGATATCCCGCCTTTGCAATAATATTACAAATTCCGATTTATCTGCTTTTATTACGAGTGTGATTTGTCGGTTTACAATTTTTTTTCTTGTCAGAAATCCCTACAAAAATCCGCATAAAATTTCTTTCTGGCAATGAAACAAAAATGATTTTTTTTCGTATCTTTGCACATCTATTGTTGCCTGATATAGTCGGCCCGTCAAGAATAATTGTAAAATCTATTCCAATCCCTCTCCTTGATTGCTAAAACATAGTCTTTATCTCAATTTAAAACCATAAAACGATGAAAAAATTTCTTTTACTGACCTGCGTTTCTGTGCTGATGCTTGTGGCATGCAACCCCAATAAAAACAAAAAGGCTGGTTTTAAACTGCCTGAGATAGCCGATATCGCGATGTATCAGGTCAACCCGCGCGTATTCGCCGCCGATCATTCACTCAATGCCGTGGCTGCTCGCATCGACTCCATCCGAGCACTGGGTGTGAATGTGATGTGGGTGATGCCTATATATCCCATTGGTGTGGAAAAGGGGAAGAATTCTCCCTACTGCATCAGGGATTACAAGGCAATCGCGCCTGAATTTGGGACAATCGATGAGTTTAAGAACTTGGTGAAGGTTTGCCATGACCACCAGATGGGCATCATCCTCGACTGGGTGGCCAACCACACGGCGTGGGACCATCCATGGGTGAAAGACCACCCCGACTGGTACACACACGATGAGAAGACCGACACCATCATCCATCCACGGCCGTGGGAGTGGTATGATGTGGCTGACCTGAACTACGATAACCAGGAGATGAGAAAAGCGATGATCGACGCGATGCTTTTCTGGGTCGTGGAATGTGGTGTCGACGGGTTCCGATGCGACGTGGCGGATGGTGTGCCTGCAGATTTCTGGAAAGAGGCCATCGACCAACTTCGCAAAGCGGCCGGCGACCGTCGGATAGTAATGCTGGCAGAAGGCAAGCATGTGGACAATTTCACAACCGGCGGCTTTGACATGAACTACGGTTGGGACTATAAGGACTCATTGGTCAACGTGTTCAATAAAGGCTATAGTGCGGAGAACCTGATTGCGGCCGACAAGGCGGAATATGACAGCCTGCCGGTAGGAAAGGTGAAACTCCGCTTCACGACCAACCACGACCACTCCACGGAAATCACGCCGGTGAAGGAGTTCACCAACGAGCGAGGGTCGATGGCTGCGTATGTGGCCTCTGTCTTTCCTCACGGAGGTGCACTAATTTATGGCTCCCAAGAAGTCGGCTTTGAGAATCCCATCAATTTCTTCCATTATGTGCCTGTGGACTGGACCGCTCACGCCAATCTTTATAAGGAGTACCAGCACCTCATCGGTCTTTACAACGATTTTCCTGCCCTGCGTAAAGCCCAACCTGTATACTATCCCAACCATGACATTCTGATGTTTGAAAAGACAGATGATGCAGCCAGTTTCTTGGTGGCAGTGAATGTGAGGAACAAAGAGGCGGAGATGGCACTCCCTGAGGCATGGCATGGCACGACTGCCATCAACATGGAAACAAGTGAGACCGTACAACTCAATGATCCGTTGCGCCTTCAGCCTTTCGAGTATAAAATATTGAAAAAGAACTAAGGCCGAACATTATACGACGATGATAGATACTTTCTATCTTGCTTTATTTCGTGGCAGTTGAGTCTCATAAATCGAGCTGCCACGGAACTCCCTGTAGTCCACGTCGGCCAAAGTCAAGGTGAACGGGGATAGCGGGATGGTTTTTATCATTCTCTTGAGTTTGGGAAGACGGATGTTGAAATCTCTCAATCTGCCTAAGGTGACGTGCAGCATGAAATTGGATTGGATCAAGCACCCTGCTGCTATCATGTCCGCACGGATGGACTCCGTCAATGTGAGGAAGGCCTCTGGCACCCGGCTCGCTGACAGATGGAAGATATACCCTGAACTTGTTGAGAAAACATCCAACAGGTCAAAGGTCAGTTCTGGAGCCACCACGTTGGTCAAGTGACTCTTCAGTATCTGACACATGTCGATGCTCTTTGGCGTGTTGTTGACGAACGCCATCGTGATGTGATAATAATCCTTTTGCCACCTGACAGGTATGTCTGCGAAAAGACTTCTCAGTTCCTTGAACCAAGGGTCGTCATACTTGATGGGTACTTTTATCTCAAGATAGGTTCTCATGCAAAAAGTCAATTATTGAATAAAACCAAAGAGGTTTTATATGGGCAAGAGGCCACAAGAAGACCTCTTTAGTTTTATTTTATTACTACCATCTTACCGTTATTGATGATAATTCCCTTCTGAGTCGGTTTGCCAATGTGAATCCGTTGGGCAGGAATGATTGTTCCAATCATTCGCACAACTTCTTCGGTAAAAAAGTGGGCGTAAAGATCAATTTAGTATTCTTCCTGCTCTTTCATGCCACAGCCGCCTTGGAACTCATCAACCAGATTAATGGCATAGGCCTCTTCGCGGGGCACTTCTGTTTTTGTCCAGTCTATTTCTCCCTCGTGCCCGGCATAGTCGCTGATGCGTACGGAGCAGAGGAAGCCTTCCTCGTTGCGAGTGTATGCACTGCAACCCGACATGGCGATGCGGTTGCGTTCCTGTTGGCCCTTCTTGGAAACGATATGACACCACTCTATTACGCAGGTCTTGCCGTCATCAATAATGGTTTCGTACCGCATGCCCACACAGGCGGGGATGTATGTGGCCAGACCATATCCAAAACGGTGGGCATTACGCGACATTTCCTCTTTGGAGAGAATGGGAGTTCCCCAAGGGTCGTATCCGCCTACGATGCATTCGTCGGCAAAGGCTGCGTGAATCTTTTCGGGATCGCAGTAGGGCGCATGATGCAAGGCTTCGTAATAGGCACGCATCGCGCCTGTAAGCAAACCAGGGTCTCCCATCTCGTAATGTGCCGGCTTGAAAATTGGCTTACGGTAAGGCGTAAGACCCGGTATAAAGGAATAGTGCGTGTACATCCTTACTTCTTCAAGCAGTGAAGGTGTTCGGAGGTCGGTAATGACAAAGAAGGGCACTTCCTCGATGGCCTCATCCACCACGAATTTAAATACGCCTTCCAAGGCAATCCTGCCACCACTGATGGTTTGGAAAACTGGGGTGAATGTGGCCGACGTGGCATTGAACTTGGATAGGAAGCCCTCGGCAAAAGAACGTATATCTTTCAGTCCTTCATATCGGCCGTAAGGAGCATCGATAGCCGGTGGCTCGTTCCAGAATAGTTTTTTCTCACGGAACAGACCGGCCACCTCGTCGGCTTTTCCAGCACAAAGGGCATTGACAAACGCCATGTCTGGTGTATCCGACCGGATATCCTGAGGCATATCCTTATAGAGCCTCTCCAGGTTGCAGGGTTTGCGCACCGGCAGACTCTTGTCTTTTACAGATGATTCGCATGCTTGCGTCAGGACAAGGATTGTGCCGGCAAGTAAAAGGGTATACATCTTTTCATACCAGTTGGTTTAGTCTTCATAACTTGTAGATTTATTCATTCGGTTACAAATATAGATATAATCCGGCAATTATATGCCAGTCGATATAAAGAATTTGTTTTTTAGTTAGTGGAAAGACAGTTAGATGCCTTATCTTTTGGGAAGTTTACACTTGTTGCCCCGACACTTGCAAGTCATTTGACTATGCCGATGTGTTGTCATTGTCAAGCGTGATTGACCTTGCAGAATGGAAACGCAAGCGCAAGGTAAACTGTCAGGAACTTTTTATGCTTTTATCGTTTTTATCTAACGAAAGGGAAGTCATTTTACATCCGATTGAACACACGTAGCCTCCATACGAGTGAGTATGGAGGCCGCGTTGTTTCAAAAGTTCTGCGGTTCTTGCCGCCATAGGCTATTTCCACGATGAAGAAAAGACAATTTCTCCTAAAAAACATAAAAACAAGGTGTCACGCCACGGCAGGTTCAAAAAAGTAGTGAATATTTTTGAACTATCCCATTTTTTTTCCTTAATTTTGCATAATCATTTTCACCGCCAAAGTCATCTCCCAAGGCAAGAAAGAAACCATCTGGTAGGGCAAGGTATATATTGAAAAACAAATTTGATTAAGAAATGACGACACCGAAAATAGGACTGAGAATCAGTGGTACAAAGCAGCGTAGGGATGGATTCCAACCCCTCGTGACTGTCGGCGTGTTTCCCTATGGCGAGGCAAAACATATGGATCGCGTGCCATCAGTAACTGAAAATCCGGTTTATGTGTTGAAGCATGCTTCCGACCATGCGCTCTATATGCTTATTGACAGACGTGTGAAGTCGTTCGATGCCGATGCTCCGGGCGTGCTCGCCATCGCTCTCTCCATCCCTGGCGACTCACAGTTGGCCGAAAGGAAGAGTCCGTTCACGCTTTTGCATGAGATTTACGACACCTTCAAATCTAAATACATGACACGGCTCTCCGATGGGTGCGACAGTTTCATAGACAAGGAGGTGGAGTTGGGAATCTTCCGGCAAATCATCGACCGTTATTCTCTGGAAACCCGCCCAATGCCACTTGTCCCGATGACGCAGCAATGCCCTACAGGTATCCTCAGGGTGCCGAAAGACAAGTTGGAAGGATTCTTCAGAGACACCAACTACGATGAATTCAAGAATTTCTGCGACATCGAGGTGGGCACGGATTGTGTTTGTTCACCTGGCCTGGACAAGCTTGACATACCAAAGCTCCCCTTTTACGAACTGTGGTTCAATGGCAAGAGGACAGGAAGGTTTTATCGGCAGAAGCAAGGAGAGGACACGCTGAAGATTGAGAAGAAGGGCAGCCAGCCGATTTGCATCACACTGAAAGACTTGATGGAAGCTCCCAACCAACGCTTGGGGTTGGATGGCATCACCATCCAACTTGACACGACGAGGGACCGCATTCTCTTCTGGACACAACAGCAAGGTGTTCCGACACGACTGGCTTTCAAATGGAGTTTCGACAATGAAAATGCCAAAAACGAAGCCATTTCCATGATTGGAAACGGAAGGCTGAAAATCAAATTGGGACAAAGGGATGTGTCAAGGTTGGCCGTGTCTGGTGAGCAAACTGAAGTGGACGTTGAAAACATCGACAACATGGCGGTCGCCATCTCACCGGAAAACACTTCCAAATATGAATTCAATGTTGGCAAGGAAATCATCGAGCAGGAAAACCAGAAACTGCTGCTCATCAACATCAAGGTGACGACAAAGAGCGCAGATGCTGCCCCTGCTCCTGAACTAAATTTTGAAGAAGATGACATCCCGGAAGGTGGAAAATTTTCCAAGAAAGCCATTATTTACACGCTCTGCGGATTGCTGTTGGGACTTGGAGGAATATTCGCGATTTACAAAATGATTTCCAAACCTGACGAGGAAGTATCAAAGAATGCCCCCAAGAATCCTCCTGCTTTAATGGTTGATAAAGAAGGGGAGAAATCGAGTGATGTTGCAAATAATGAGCAGAAACAGGAAGACTCCATAGCAAGTCCAGCCGTAATGGACAAAGCAGGTAATGATGCCCCAAGCACCGTAGAACCTAAGTCAAAAGTGAAAAAGGATGAAGGTGGAAGATATTATGGTGAAGGTTCGCTTGGTGGAGGAACATCTGGTCTGTCATTGTCCAAGGCCGAAGCCATTGACGTCTTGCTCAGTGGACAAGGCGATATGAGCGCGGCTCGAAAAGCCTTGTTACCCCATGAAATAAATGATATTGAGGTTGTCGGGGCATTGAACAATAACTCAGATGAAGCAAACCAAATCATCAGCCAATTGAAGTCTGGAGAAATATCTCCTGCAACAGCAAAAACAAAAATGCAGGAATTGGATAAATCCGGCGGTGCATACAACGGCTATGGTGATGACGGCGATGACGGCCCGATGTCTAAAACTACTGCTATTCGAATCTTGCTCGGTGAAAAATTAGGTAGGCCGGAAGATGCGGAAAAGGTGTTGGGGGCAGAAGCAAAGACTGTCAGGAATATAAGAAACCTATACAATCGGTTGCCTGAAGCAAGGAAAACGGAAGCCGCCCCTGTAATCGAAAAACTTAAAAGTGGTGCCGTGAGTCCGGCTGCTGCTGCACAGAAATTAAGCAATATTATAAATGGATGATAACGGGTGAAATGATTATTGTGAACGGTTCATCGGGGACTGCGGCAATTTCTAAAACATAAGCGAATCATCTTGTCTGAATTGACAACAAAATAAGTGAACCCACTGATTTTTAGCGGTTACGCCAAAGGTCGGTGGGTCTTCTGTTCCCAAATGAATCAAACGTGCTAACGTGGTAACATTCCCTTTTGCTCAATGTCCACTTTACAATTTGTCTCTATTTTGGGGAAATAATTGATTACCATTTAAAGAAAAAGGCATTATATTAATGAGAATCAATCTTATTGTGAAAAATAGTTGTTGGTAATTTATTGAAAAGAGAAATGGAAAAAACTTTTACTTGTACGCAGAATTTGCCTCTGCGGGCGCAAATGAGTGAAGAAGAACTTCTTAAGATTAGTGAGATCCATTTGAATGGCTTTATCGATGGTGAAGATTTTCTGCTCTTGTCAAAAATGTCAAAGATGGGCAGTTTGAGACTCCTTGATATGGGTGGTGTGACAGAGATGGCCGTTTCCGAATTATACAAGTTGGATGATGGAATGTGCTCGGGAAATCACATACCTTTTTATAAGAATGACAGAATAGAAGAAGTGATTTTTCCTCATGTTGATAGTTTTGATGCGGCGATGTTTGTCTCATGTCCCAATTTGAGAAAAGTGGTAATCCCTAAGACGCTCAAAAGTTTGAATAAGGAAATGTTGTTATTCTGCCCCATCATTGAGGAGATTTATGTGCCAAGCAACCTCAATCTGGATACATCTCATTTTTGGCGGTCACCATTCTTTCCAAGTTATAGTTTTTGGGGAAGCGGAAAGCGGTTCGTATCTGATATTGACGGATGGCCTGATGATGTGGATGAAGATGACGTGAAACCTTGTTTTTTTGCATATGATGGCGTATTGTATCATATTGATGGTGGAGGTGAATTGGAACTATATCGTTATCCAGCAGGAGATGAGAGAACCGAATTCGTTGTTCCAGACGGTGTGACTCATATATGCCAATATGCGTTTTACCAATGTCGGCATCTTAAAAAAGTTACAATCCCCCAAAGTGTGAGTTCTTTTGAAGAAAACCCATTTGGGGAATGCCAAGCACTTGAAACCATTGCCTTCAAACAAAATGGAATCCGTATGTTTTCAATGGAAGATGCTGATTATCTTGGAGGCATTCTCGGTCTTAAAGACCTTCCTTACATAAAACACATTTTTTTGTATGCCGAAAATCCAGAGGACGTTTGTTTTGATATGTTTGATGGGTTGAAAAATATTGGAGAGGTGACGCTTCATGTGCCGCGTTCTTGCAAGAAAAAATACGAGGATTATGGAGTGAAATGGAATAACGGGAGTGTGACAAAGGCATATCTCAGGTTCCATCATATCGAGGAATTTGACATGTAGGTGTGCCGCCAGGTGCGTTGCTATCGGATAGAACGGTTGCTATGTTTGAAACTAAACCGCGAAAGTGAAGGCAAGCGCAATACTTTGAGGAAAAGCAGCCTCGACATCGCGTCGAGGCTGCTCCATGATGAAACGTTAGTGAGAGAGTTTAACGATGTCATCATTTTTATTCTTTCCCATATTTGTCATAGCAAGCATATTCCTTTTCTCGTGTCGTCATCGGATGCCAATGGGGTGTTTCTGTGCGGGGCCAATAAGTGCTCCTCTCCATAGGTGTCCGACTTTTTTGTGGTGATCAGTATGATGTCACGGGTGAGTCCCTCAGGGGTTTCCTTGATGGCATCGGCTGTGCCTCTTTTCAGCCTTCGCTTCTCCTTGATGCAATCTGGAGAGATGCGGTTTGCGGCTTCCTTGCTCACTCTTTTCCCATCAACGACATAGATGACGGAGTCGTCCGGCGTCTCAGAAAGCAACGTCCTCAAGCCATTCCCGGAGTTGGCAACGACGTGTTGCGTGGCATTGCTGTTGGATGTGGTCTTGGTGGCGAAAGTGATGTCGCCTGAAGGCACGAGATGATTGCTGCCTTTATGTTCTCTGCAGTAATTGGCGGTTGTGACATGCAAGGGGTATCGTTTGTCCTCGGAATCATCAACTGTTGTGGTCGTGAATGCTAATGATGTGTTTGTCTTTTCTGTTTCCGATGGCTCAATCACAGTCGCCACTTGCTTGTTGTCCTCTCTTATGGACATGTTGGTTTCTTGCATGTCCTTGTCATCAACCAAAGTCATCGATTTCTTTGTAGTGTCCCCATTTTCCGCCTTGGCCATTTGGAAATCCGCCTCTCTTTCCTTTTGCTGCGGTTGCTCCTCCAAAGGTGTCGGCAGGGTAGGGTGGGGCGTCGTGGTGGCAGTCTTTGCATACTGGTGGGTTGCGGGTGCATCTTTCATCGTTTCCTTGGTCGTTAGGCACAAGGCCAGTACGAGGGCGGCAGCCACAGAAAACGACCATGATATCTTGGATGGAATCCTGTGTGATTTCCAAGCAACTGTTTTCCCCTCCATCATCTTGTCGAATTCAGCCTCCTTTTCGTCGTTCAACCTGCCAATCTCGATATGACAAGTGGTTGAAAGGACGATGAGCCTCACTTCCTCCTCTTCTGGAGTAAGTTCATCCTCCGTATGCATGAAGTATTCCAAGAGAAGACGCTCCTCCTCAATGGTGGTTTCTGCTTCAAGATAACGACGGATGAGTTCGTGTCGTTTCTTTTTGTCTTTCATGTCTGTCATTTCATTTCCTCCTTATATTGATTGTGGTCATCAGTTGTTTCCTTGCAGCGCAAATCATGGCTTTTGCACTTGTTGGTGTAGTGCCACAGGCTGCTGCGATTTCCTCCATCGTCATGCCCTCGCTCCTCATGGCAAGCATCCGGCATTGTGTTCCAGGCAATTTTTTCATAGCCTGGTCGATTATTCTCTCTGTATCATGGAAGATGGCTTGATGGTCGGCCTGCAATGGTGCAATCACGCCGATGCCGCCTTCCAGAGGTTCATGCTGGGAACAGGCTTTCTTCAGCATGTCTATGCATACGTTCTTGGCGATTTTGATGGCCAATATCTCAGGACTCTGATATTTCTTCAGTCTTTCACGCATCAGCCATAGCCGCAGCAGTGTTTCCTGCACGGCATCCTCGGCATCGCACGCCAATTCCTGTCGGTCGAAGAAACTCCGACACAAGGAAGTGAGTCTTGGGCGAATCGCCGTCGCTAATTGTATGAAGTCGTTATGCATATCGTTTCCTTTATTTATCACGAATGAGAACGAAAAAGGTAAAGTAAAAAATGATAGGCAAAGTAACGACAACTTTGACGAATTGGCCTTCGATGCAGTTCGAAAGTGGATGCCGAGGGTGAAAGTCTGAACAAATGTTCAGAGTTTTTTCTTTTTTCAGTTGATGGGGAACGAATTGTTATTGGGTATTTCATTTTGTGTGTTTTACAATTCGTTACTCAACATTATTGCTAAATTACTATGTCAAAACCTTTGTCGGTTGAAAGAAAAGCTGTATTTTCGCAACTAGAATACAATAGACAAAGCAACTGATAGGAAATTTCATCCATGGCGAAAGAAATGCATGGAACTCCGCTGACGAGAATGTAACGAATTGCCAAAATCGTTGTCTATTATATATGGAATGAGACTATACACGATGATATGGAACTAAAATTCGGTTTAAATAACATAGACTTGCAAGAGTTGTATGACTTCTGCGAGCGGGAGGGTGAGACCGTCGGATATCAGAAAGGAGAGCGGATGGAGTGTGAGGGCGAACCGTCGCGGTGGTTCGGCTTTGTCACCAAAGGATGTTTCAAGTATTTGACACAAGGAATCAGTGATGGAAAGGAACACATCACATGGTTTTCTTTCGAGGGCGAGTATGTGGGCGACTATCCCTCTTGTCTTGAAGGAAAACCCTCAATGACCACGATAGAGGCAATGATGCCCAGCAGCATGTTAAGGGTGAGCGGCGAACAACTGATGCAGTTGTTCAACCAAAATACGAAAACCATGGAACTACGTAGCATCATCGGGGAACACCTGCTCTGCCAGGCACGTGCCCGTTATCTGGACTTCCACAGTGCCACGCCTCGCGAACGCTATGACCTTTTGCTTCGACGTTGTCCAGGCATCGTGGAACACCTGCCTTTGCATGCCATCGCCTCATTCCTGAAATTGACTCCACAACAATTGTCGCGAATTAGAAGGGCTGTCACATTCGAAGTTTGACAGAAAAACGACTTAAAACTCTGAACATTTGTTCAGACTTTCACCCTCGGCACCCACTTTCCTGGCTTGGCCGAGGTTTTTTCGTTATGTTTGATGTTACTTTGCCTATCATTTTTTGTTTCACCTTTTCCCGTCTCATTCGTGATAAGAATAGAAAATGATAGGAGTTGGCCTGCGATGCCGAGGATGCCGTGTAGGAAACGCTGCGTGGCTGTTGCATGAAAGCCTAAGAAACATTATGCTGGATAAAAAAATCCCGTGCCCTGTCATAGACTGCGAGCACGGGGGAAAGGGTAATTTGAATACAATAGTTGTCTTTATTCGTATTTCGACTTGAATACACGCTGGAGTTGCATTGGTGCGCTTGAATCCTCGGTGTTGTTGGAAGAGATTTCTTCATCCAGGTCCATGTAAGTCTTGTTTGCGTAGGAAGCATTTTCCTCTAAATCCATGTGGTTCTGGTTGGCGTTGAAATAGAACCTTTCGCTTCCCCAATAATAAGTGCTCCAGTTGGGCGAGGAGGTATGGACCAGGCTGAATCTTTGCTTTGTTCCATTGTGCATCTCAATGTATCCGGAGAAGTGGTTGTCGGTGAGACTATATTCATAAATTGTCACATGTGTTCTGTCCTCCACGAAACGGATTTTGATGTTTCCATTTATTACTTCCCACTTGATATGGTTTGCGATATAGTTGCGTTCCCATCCATAACTTCTGTAGTCGTTGTAGTAATCAATCCAGTAACCGTCACCAGACGCGAATTTAGAAGGATTGCGGAGGAAGCATACTTCTGAATAAGAAGCGTCATAATAATCTCCCCGACCGTTGATTTGATAAGACACATACATGTTGCCTTTCCAGTTGCCTTCTAATGTCATCGCGATTAATTCATCTTCTTCACAACTTGTCATTGTCAACGATAAAAGGGCTGCGACTGCCATCATGATTGATTTTAGATACTTTTTCATTTTTGTATTTTTTTTATGTTTGTTATTTCAATTCGTTGAAGGTTTTTTCCTTTCTGCGATGCAAAGTTATGACGGGTTTTCTCATGGTGGAAATATTTTTGTGCTTTTCATTTGTTATTCTTGCGACAAACGTATGCCTATGCGACAAATGGCAGGAAAGGTCTTGAAAAGTGTCGCAAAAGTGGTTCTCTGCACACAAATATACGATTTAAATGGTTGCATGGGATGCAGATGAAAGGGTGGCAAATATCACATTTCCCAATATGATTTTATTGACTTTGCAATGTTTGACCGCTTTTGCTCGTATCTATGAATAGAATACCAGAAGAATTCATGACAGAGACTGAACAGGAACTGATAGAAAAACTTCGACGGCAGGACCCAAAGGCGCAGTGGCTGATGCTGCAACGCTATGGCAATGGCATTTTCGCCCAGGTGGCGAGATTGGTGCCTGGCAAGGAAGACGCCGAAGAGGTATATCAAGATGTCTTTGTCAAGGCATTCGCCCACATCGGGAAGTATGACGAGGCGCGGTCGTCGTTACGGACATGGCTCTCACGCATCGCCTATAACGCTGCTGTCGACAGGTTGAGGCTTCAACGGCAACCGGTGGTCTATTTTGAAGACAGAGAGGGAAAGGCGGAGGCATTATCCGACCATGAGGTGGACGAGACTTTGGGACATCCCAATGACGAAACGGTACAGTTGATACGCGCTGCACTCAAGCACCTGCCACCGGAAGAACGGGCCATCATCACCATGTTCTATTATGAGGAGATGAGTTTGAAGGAGATTGCCTTCGTCACTGAGAGCATCCCCACCACCGTCGCTTCGAAACTGTGCAGAACGAGAAAGAAATTATGCAGAATCATTAAAATGTTACAATCATGAACAATGGCAATCTTTCGTTTCAGCAGGATGAAAACCTGCGCGAAGCACTCAGACAGGAAGAGGCCTCATTGTCGCAGATGTCTGCCGACTTGAATGACCGGCTGATGAAGCGCCTGCGCCATGAGAAGCGGAGACGCCATTTGGCAGACTGGCCGTGGGTGGCTGCCGCCTGTGTGACCGCAGTAATGGTTGTGTGGCTGCTGCCGCAAAGAGAGACTTGCGACGGGGTAATGATTGGCTCTGGGGAAATGGCAGGGCAAGGCAGTTCGCTTGCCACTGAAAAGGGCGCTGATAATGGCCTGCAAGAAACAAAGGACATGGCACCCCCTACAATGGTTCAGGATGGTCGGATGGCAAATCCTGAAACTCACATCAGCCAGATTGCAAAAACGACAGAACGGGAGCATAAGATGGAAGCCACAACTTCAAATATGCCTATGCAATCCTCATCACCCGTTACAAATACGAATAAGAAAGAGCAAAGTGAAACGGCACATAATACCGAGGCGCTTTTAGTGCAGGAAAAACCATCAGGCCTTCCTAAGGACGTGACCTCAAGTGGTGAAATGGAGCCTGCAGACTTGCCTCGCACACAGGTGAAGCCTCAACAAGTAGTGCTCACAGAGCGAGACATTCCCATCAACCGTCCAGAAAACTATCACTATACACCAGAGGAACTCGCCTTGATGCGACGGCAGGCCAATGAAGCCTACGTGAAGTGGATGGAACTGGAATTGGAAATCATGAAATATCAATTTGAACAAATAGCAAATCAATAAAAACATAAATAATATGAAACGTATCATCTTCATGCTGCTCATCGCATGCAGCACCCTTGCAACCTTTGCTGCCACATCTCCCGACCTACCGAAAAAGCCGGAGAAAGTCATCGCCAACCTGAACGCCATCATCGATATCTATGGCCACAAGGCAGGACAGTCGTTTGCCATCAACAGGAATCCGAACACCAACATCATCGAGTCGAGCGAGAAGATTGCCACCTTCTCATGCAATACGAGTGATCGCTCTTTTGAAACCATTGCAGAGAGTTTCATGGCCGACGAACCGCTGTGCTATCAGATACTGCACCTGGTGCCCGGCAACAAAGAGGTGTTCAAACTCAAAGTAGTGACCAACGAAGGCTCAAAGAGCATCTTGCTCCGCTCAAAGAATGAACAGGAAATGTGGCTGATGTGTACGAAGAACCCTGAGAATCCACAACTGCGTGATGCCTATGCCATTGTCTGGGAAGAGGGTGACTTTTTTGGAGATAAAGAAGTGGAAGGAACGGTCTATATGATTACGTCGCTGCGTCCTGACATCTATGAGAAGAACGCGGAGAGCAACAAGCGGATGTTCAAGATTGAGGGCCGCGTGGATGCCAACATCGCCGACTCGCTCTACAACATCTACATCGCCGACTCGCGTGATGCCCTCTATGCCTTGGATGATGATGACTATGTGGCCTGCGTGCCAGTGGTGAACAAGCGCTTCGAGTTTCAGACCGAACTCGACCATCCCATGGTGGGGCGCCTTCGCTGCATCTTCCCCGACGGCTCGCTCTGCTCCGCATGGATAGACCTCGATTTCGTGCCTGGCGAGACCTACCGCATCACCGTGCACAATGGCTACTACGACGAAGACCGCGACTACGAGCGCCGCGTGGGACGCCAGTCGGGCCGGAGCCTGTTGGTGAAAGATTCCGGAAGGGAGCAGGCTTTTGTGGCTCGTCTCGACTCGATGTTCACCGAGGGGCGGTATTGGCATGGCAACGAATCCAGTCACCAGGTAGTGGCAGTTGGTAATACTTTGGCCGTGGAGTCTGATAACGAAATGGAATGGTGGATGAAGACCATCTCTCCCGAACAGAAGATGCGTTTTGAGATGAAAGGGAAGGTGCTTGAAGGCGACATGGAAGCATTGCAAGGAATCTACGAGCAGGTTGGCGAGAAGTTTAGTGAAGCCCAGGAATTTAATAAAAAGAAGGGCCTTGTGGGTAATGGGATGACTCCCAAATTAGACCCGCTTTATGAGCAGATTGTCAGTCTGAACAAAAAAATGGATGCCGATATTCAAGACCTCTTGAAAGAAGCAATATCTGCCCATATGCCCGCATCCGGACTAATCGAACTCTATGGTCACATGTTGGGAGACACCTACTCGGATCAAAACAAGGCACTGACGGTGATGCTGTTGGCCGACCCCAGCAAAAAAGGGAAGAAAACACAGAAATACGTTCAAAAGTTGATGGAGAAATACATGGAAGAAATGAATACACTCGTGAATGAACCAAAATGGTGAAGGAAGGAGCATGCACAACAACGAAATAATATCGACAGATTTAAATTCATAAGTACCCGGGACATGGCATGGGGCGCAGTGATGCGTCTCATGCCTTTTGCTTGCAAAATGAAATGATAAGAACGTTTGCTGCTATTCATGAATCTCTGAACATTTGTTCAGATTTTAGGCCTCTGCACCTACTTTTGGGTTTTCTTCGAGGGTGTTATGAAAAGCAATGTTTACTTTTACAATCTGAAACTTGCTGCCGAACACTTATGGAAACTCCAAAAAAAGGTTTACCTTTTCTGTTTTCATTCGTGATACTAACAGGAGGATTCGCTTATTTTCCCCCAAGGAAGATTTTTCGCCATGGTTAAGAACATTTAACGTCTCATAGATATATATTATAACCAAAACGGCGTATATATAAAAAAGGTAACGATAAAAGAAATGAACAAGCAAACCATCATCACCATTCTGCTTGCCCTCGTCGCATCATTTGTTGTAGTGTCATCCGCTCATGCTGATGTTATCCGTGGACGCGTTGTGGACTCGGAAACCAAGGAGGCACTGCCTCAAGCGACAATAAAGATGACGCAGAAAATTGGCGACAATGGCTATATGACGATGACAACAACAGCCGATTCGCTGGGCGTGTTCCATGTTCGCGCAGAGGGGAAGTGCAGCATAGAGGCATCCATGCTGGGCTACTATACGAAGAAGAAAACGGTCTTGGCCTTCGGCGACAGTGAGAAAGACACGCTCGACATCGGAACGATTGAGTTGAAGATTTCACCTCAAATGTTGAAAATGGTCGAGGTGACAGGCCATGCACGAAGGTTCACAGTAAGAGGCGACACCATTGTCTTCCATCCGGAGGCTTTCCACTTGCAGGAGGGAGCACGCCTTGACGAACTCATCCGTCAGTTGCCAGGCGTGGAGGTGGATGGTCAGGGCCGGATGACGTGGAACGGCAAGCCCATTCGACTGACGATGGATGGAGAGGGCATGATGGGAGGCGACCAGTTGATGAAACAGTTGCCGGCCGAGGCGGTACAGGACATCAAGGCTTACAACAAGGCATCGGAGTTCAGTGAACGCACGGGCAAGGATGACGGCACAGAGGACATGGTGCTCGACCTGACTATCAAGCCTGGATTCCTCGACCGGTGGTATGGAGATGTGAAGGCAGGCTACCAAACACCCAAATACTACGAGGGGGAACTTTCGATGAACCGTCTGTCCAAGACCGATCCTGTGATGGTTTTTGGCAATGCCAACAACATAGACAAAACCATCCGTAAAAGTATGAACGGATGGAGCGCCGGATGGGGCAATGGCTACGGACAGGAACAGGGCGCCGCCGGTGGCTATCAGCACAAGTGGAAAAGAGAAGAAGGCACACAGGAGATGAGAAGCCAATACACTTTCAGCGGCAACATGGCCCATGATGACAAATGGGGCACTTCTTACGGAGAGAAAGAGACCTATTTGCCCAATACTGCCGCCACACGCAGCACCAGCGAGACGCATCATCGCACCCACGACTTAAACCCGACGTTGAATGCCGATATGCGTTGGGCCACCGACACCCTGAATACTTTCTCCCTCCGAGCGAGCGTGGAGCATAAAAAGAAACGCTCGCACAGCAGACAAACCGATGAACAGACAATTCAACGGATAGGCGACGGCATGTCGGGAATGGAATCGGATGGCGCATTGGACCCTTCGGGTGGTTTCTTGCCCACTCTTTCGCAATTTGTTAGTTCCCGCCAGGAAGGCCATACGACCAAACTCAGTTCCATGGCGATGTGGGAACATTACATCAAGGATGGCGGACTCAGCGGCAGCGTCTCATTGGACTACACTGAGGGAGAGACCAACCGCTGGACCGACCGAACTGTCACTTCTCACATGGCATCGCTCGCCTCGTCGCAGTTGAGTCAGTCGTCCACTTCCCCCAACTCTGCACTGTCCACAGAGGCTCAATTCCTTTTCTCCAACTGGCTCACCAAGAAATGGCTGGTGAAAGCACAATACATCTTCATGTATGGCCGAAACAGCAACGACTGCGACTTCTTGACCGATGGCGTGGCAGATGCCGCCAATTCCTACCGTGACCGCTCCACCAATCACTCCCATAGCCTGAGAGTCGGTTCCACCTTCAACCTCGCACCTGTTCAAATCATGCCCAATGTCACAGCAAACTGGCTGCGTGAAAGCCAGGACTATCAGCGAGGCGTGCTCGATACCGCCGCCGTGCGCCACAGAATACTCATCCAACCTGACATCCGCGCCACATGGAAACTGAGCAAGACTGTCGGTTTCGAACTGAACTACAACTTCAACACGTCACGACCCGGAATCATCCAGACCCTCGGCTACCGCGATCTCACCGACCCGCTCTTCATCACCGAGGGGAACCCTGCCCTGAAAGATACCCACAGCCACTACTTCAAATTGGCATATAACATGGTGCTCGCCCGCAGCCAGACCTCGCTTGGTGCCAGTGTCGAATATAAGACAAATGACCGCGACCGCGTGACGGCTCTCAGTTATAATCCAACGACCGCTGTCTATGTCAGCCGTCCAGAGAACGTCCGCGGCAGCCGCACATGGGAGTTCCGCCTTGACATGGACCAGGCTCTTGGCGAGATGCTCAGATTGGAGAATGAGTTTCGATTAAATGCCGGGCAACACTACGGCTACTTGACTTTGCTACCTGCTCAGACCGAACGCACGTTGAACAGGCAGACCGATTTTCACCCTAAAGACCGAATCACCCTGTCTCTTGACATGGACTGGCTCAAAGCCTCTGCCTTTGCCAAAATCGAGGCAGACCGCCTGCGTTTCTCGGCATCGCCCGAACAAAACACCACGCTTTGGAACAACGATTTCGGCATTACTGCCGAAGCCACTGTGGGAAAGTTTGTTTTTGAGACAGATATTACGGAAATCACCCGCCGTGGTTATCCCGCTCAGTCGATGAACCGAAACATGCTCCTTTGGAATGCGGGAGCCACGTGGAAGATTCTGAAGAACAAGGCTCGTCTGAAACTCGAATTTGAGGACATCCTCAACAAGCAGGATGATTTTTGGAGTGAGCGTTCAGCCTACCAGCATTCCACCTCATGGCAGGATTTCCGCCACCACTATGTTAACATCAGTTTCATTTACCATTTGGATGCGAAGAAGAAGGACTGATGGGTGTGACAAAGATGTTTAAACAATCTGCCAATACGTCCCGATAAATCGGCTACGAAAGATTAACTCATTTAAAGACCTGTGCTGGAGGGGATTGGTAATCCCCGTCCTCGTCCTCGTCACAATGGCGGGGCGGGCACGAATCAAATGCCACGTCGAAGGAATATTGGAGATCGACGCGTGGGGCGAACCAATGCTTTGTATGATTCAAAGGTTGGACATAAGGAGCACCTGTTGCGCAATAATCATTGAACCACACACCATTTTCTCTAATCCTTAAGCGCCTTTCTCCATTGTAAAAGGATTTGTCGCTTAGATACCCCGATGCTATTGCTATTTCAGTAAGGAATTACCATCGAATATTACAACAACCGCCGCTCCCATCAAGGCATCGACCATCAGATTCCTATGGTGCGATGAAAACAAGTGGCATGGGCGAAAAAAAACAGAAAAAGTGATGGCTTTACGAGAATTATTTGTAAATTTGTCGCATCTATGATAGGATATTGTTTTACATAGTCTGTTGTCTGCCATGTGGGACTGAAGGATTGTGGTTATAGCCTTGGCAACATTGGGTAATGGGGTGCTACCATCTGCTATAAATGCAAGTTGCGAAAGTTGTGGTTCGAACTGGAGAGTAACAGACTAAAGAACGAACTGGCAGGGAATATCATCTATAATTGGAATCCACCACATATAGAGATGACTTTGCCATTCAATGAACCAGATGAAAATGAGGTGTGCCTATTCTAATGTCTCATCTACATTTGGTGAATACTAAAAAACAAAAGGGAAAGAAGAGTTAAATCTTCATTTCCCTATTTTTTTGTCTCACCATTCCTCTTGTTTTTGGGGGTGATTTTGGGGGTGGTGTTTGTAAATCACTGATAATCAAGCGATGTTGCGGAGAGAGAGGGATTCGAACCCCCGGTACCTCTCGGTACGTCGGTTTTCAAGACCGATGCATTAGACCACTCTGCCATCTCTCCTTGGGTGGTTATTTCAAAAGCGAGTGCAAAATTACTTATTTTTTTTGTGGCGTGCAAATTTTTGGACTTTTTTTTGTTACTTTTTGGACGAAGTGACTTTTAAGGCTCTCTCTCAGGCCTTATGGTATGAATGATGACACAGTATGAGAACAGGGTGGGGGACAGGTCTTTGAAAGCGTATGGACAAGGTGGATGGTGTCGGAAGGGAAGAATTTTTGATGCATTTTCATCCCTTTCTAATGGGAAATGATTAATTTTGCACTATCAACCTCAACTATACTCTATTGTACCTCAATTTGACACTATGAACCTCAACCTCACTTCAACCATTACGATGCCTGAGCACAAGTTGCGCCGGGAAGTCATCGAACTATGCCGTTTGACCGGCAAACCCCTTCTGAAGTTGTCCACCAAAGACTATGTTGAGAATGGCATGCGACACTGGGTGGAGCAGTTTGGCTCTGCTGGTCTGGTGAACATTGAGGTGTTCAACGAGTTGCAGCATACCATCACGGGATGGCCGGGGGGCAAGCCCAACTCCGATGACACCTTTCGACCGGAGCGTTCGAAGCCTTTCCCTAAGCGGGTGGTGGTGTTCTCGCCACACCCCGACGACGATGTCATCTCCATGGGAGGGACAATCCGACGGCTTATCCAACAAGGGAATGATGTCCACATCGCCTATGAGACAAGTGGCGACATTGCTGTCAACGACGACGAGGTCACTCGTTTCATGCATTTCATCAATGGTTTCAACCGGCTGTTTGCCGATGATGCCGACGAGGCCATCAACCATACATACATATTGGTGAAACAATTCATGCAAAAGAAGAGGCGGGCGGAGTTGGATGCCTATGGTGACAACAAATACCTGCATCCCGTGCCGATGGAACCCGTGATGAACGACATCCCGGAAGTGCTCACGTTGAAAGGCTTGATACGTCGAGGCGAGGCCCGTCTGGCGTGTTCCTACAACAACATCCCAAGCGACCACATTCATTTCCTTGACCTGCCGTTCTATGAGACGGGAACCATAGAGAAACTACCCATGACGGAGCATGATGTCCGTCCCATCCAGGAACTGCTCTCCACCATCCGTCCTCATCAAGTCTATGTGGCAGCCGATTTGGCCGACCCGCATGGCACCCATCGCAAGTGCACTGACGCCGTGCTTGCCGCCATCGATGAGGAAAAGTCAGCCGGTGCCGGATGGCTATCGGATTGCCGCGTGTGGATGTATCGTGGCGCTTGGGCCGAGTGGGACATTGCCGATATAGAGATGTGCGTGCCCATGAGCCCCGAGGAGTTGCGTGAAAAGCGCAATGCCATCCTCAGACATCAGAGTCAGATGGAGAGCGCACCGTTTCTCGGCAATGACGAACGCCTGTTCTGGCAGCGCGCCGAGGACCGCAACCGGGAGACTGCCCGGAGGTATGACGAATTGGGACTGGCTTGTTACGAGGCGATGGAGGCCTTTGTGGAATATCGGTTCCAGCCAGCCTCCGCTCGCCATGGATGATGGTAGGTCATTCCAATATCTTGGTGACCTCGGCTATGCTCTTCGCCTCGACGCTTGAACTGTTCTTGCCTTTCACATAGACACGCCCGGCCTCGTTGTCCACATGGGTCACGACATAATTGGGGCGATAGGTGTTGACCCATGTCGCCCAGACTTCGTCGCCAACCTTGATTTTCTCCTTGAAGGGGATGAGGCGCACATCGGCCTTGTCGTAAGCCTCGATCTTGCTGCCGAATCCCAGTACCAACACCTTGTTGCCTTCCACGTGGATGAGCGTCCCTGCCAACCATTCGTCGCCCTTTTGGATGGCAACTTGGGCGCCGCTCTGCCATTGCTTGTCTTTGATGACGGCGAATGTTGACGGTTTCAATGCCTCACCTTTTTTCTTCTCTGCCACCTTGGGGCTTTCGGGGTTGTCGGGCCAGGTCTTGTCGAGGTAGCACACTTTCGGTTCGAGTGGGTTGCTGTCGTCTACGACGATGGCTCTTTGCAAGCCACTTCCGCTCTGCCACCACGTAAGCACCACGTCGCCCTTCTTCGCCTTGGCGTTATTGGGCAATGGGATGATCAGCGCGTTGGGTATCTCCACCTCGCCGTTGTAGGTGGCAAGTATGGATTTCTCCTCACTTACGTTTTTGACCGTTGTGTCATAAAAGATGAGCACCGCTTCCTTGAGTGGTTTGCCCTCCTTCACGGTTTCGGGATAGTAGGTGTAGGGACTGAGGACGGTCTGACCCTCTGCGATTTTCACTTTCACTTGTTGGGGAAAATCCCATGGCCAGGTATCGTTGTCCTGGGCGATGGCCGGCATCACTATGGCCCATGCCATCAAACAGAAAAATGCTCTTGCGAATGGTTTCACTTTGTTTTTTTTAAGATGAATAGTGTTAACTGTGATAATGTTATTTGACGACGAACTTCCTTCCACCCTTGATGTATATTCCGGGACGCAGGTTGCTGCCATCCACACGGCGGCCGAGCAGGTCGTATGTGCTTACGTCATCACTCCTGCTTGAAGAAGGGACGGTGGTGATACCGGTGACCTTCTCAGTGGTGCAGAAAGTGAAATATTTCGGGGTGTCGTATTTCGCTGGGGAACTGTCGTGGAGATAGAGGCCCGTGCCTACGTTTTTCAATGAGAAGCCTTTGCCATCCACATATTCTATTTCCCATACGGCACCATTCCTGATATCTTGTCCGTTCTGGTTGTTCAGACCTAAGATGAAGCAGCACCAACCATCGACAGGTTGGGAGTTGAGATATCCGGGACTGCCCCAGATGCTATACTCGGTGTTGTCTGGCGTCATCAGGCGCAGCAGCCAACAGTTGGCGACGCTGCTGTTCACCAGTTTGAAGTGGTAGCCCGTGTTGTCGTCGCTGAAAGCATCGGAATATTCGCTATAGCCCAGGTTCTGGTTGTCGATGCCATGGAATGCCAATCCCTCCTCCTCGTTGACGATGGCGAATGACTTGCCTTTCGCCTCATTGAGGCTCGTGAACCTTTGGTCGATTTGCACAACAGGTTTCTCGATGGGGTAGGTGACGTCCACCGAATAACGGCTGCAGAACTTCCATATTTCATCTCCGGTGAGCACACCGTAGTCGTTGGAAATCCAGTGACCCTTGTTGGCCATCTCCATCAGCACCACCTCGACTCCTTCGTTACCCGGTCCCCACACATGGCGTGTGATGTGGGGCGCGCCGCGGTAGTTGTGTGTCACTTGGGCGGTGGACGGACAGCCGTTGTGCCTGATCCACACGTTCAGGTTGCTTTGGACATTGGCGAATGTCACTACGTCGTCACTTGTTCCGTGGGTGTGGATGATGGGGATGGGACGCACGTTGGGGTTGGCAGTGGCACCGCCCATCGGATAGCCGCTGATGGGTGCGAAGGCGGCGATGCGGTCGGCTATCTTGTTCATTGCGTGGTAGGTGAACATTCCGCCCATGGAGAAGCCGGAGAGATAGACACGGCAGGGGTCGATGGAATACTTCTCCACCATCTCGTCGATGAGGGCGAGCATGAAGTTGATGTCACGATTGCCGGAAATATCCCATGACTTGTCGATGCCCTCGGGGAAGACGGTGACAAACTTGGCGGTGTCGGCCACGGTCTCTATCTTCAGCATCCCTTTCTGGTAGTTGGCGTCCTGGTTCATGCCGTGGCATGAGATAAGCAGCGGACGGTTGGTGCCAAGGTTCCTTGGTACATAGGTGATGTAACTACGGTTCAGTTGCCCCACGCGGATGCTCTCAGCCGACAAGGGAAGGAGGCTCAAAGCCATGGCGAAGATGATCAGTAAACGTTTCATATTTGTTTGTAATGGATTAGCGCGTTATTTGATATCTACGGACTTGACGATGGATGGGAAATACTTCTCGAAGTCCTTTGCTCTCGAACTTCTGAAAAAGTATTTGCCCACCACGCCGGTCGTCGCGTCTTTCTTCACTACGAAATACATGCAGGTCTCCCCGAGGTTGGTCGATTTCATCGTCATCACATTGCCGCTGACCTTGGGCTTTTCGAAGACCTCGTCCTCGCTGCCTTCCTGCTTGAACTTCTCCGCACATTCGTTGAGGTCGGCAAAAGTACCATCTGTCTCGTATTTCACGTTCATGCGGCTGTTCTTGTCGTTGGTCTCCGCTGTGAACGTGGTCTCGTCGGTGAATCTCTCCTTCAGTGCTTCCGGATAGCCGATGGTGAAGCGGTGGCTGTAGAAGGTGTTCTTCAACCCGGCACTTCCCTCGGCCCTTTTGGCTGCGGCTTCGGCAGCCTCTGCCTCCGCAGCCTCCAATGTCTTCCCTGCATCCTTGGCTGATGTTCCTGACGTTTCAGATGCCATTTCACTTCCTTCAGACGCTTCGGTTTCCACCCAAGGGAGTGGGTTCTCGTTGGCTTTCTCCTTACAAGAGGAAAGGACGATGGCGGTTAAGACCATCGTCATTAAGATCATCACTTTTCTCATAGGTGTTGAAGAGGGTTGAAACTTGGATATGAGGCATGGATCATTCGGAATAGTTGTACAAAACCTCTTCCATGGATTTGAACATCTTCATAAAGCCCTTCGACTTGGCGATAAAGCCTTGGTAAAACTCCTGATGAGCCTTTCTCACGGTGGTGCCGGAATATTCCTCCACGAAGTTGTTCTCGCCAATGGGACTTTTCTTGACGATGGTGTTGATTAACTTGCCTTTGTTGAAATAAAACCTGAACTCATAGTCCAAATCTTTGTCGCCGTTGATGTCAAGCCAGGGTTGAAGGGCATAAATGAAGGCGATGTTGCCGTCTTCATCGTATAGGTATTCTTCGTAATATTCACGCACGGCATAATTGTATTTCGTGGTGACGAATTTCAAGAAGTGCTGTGCATAGATGAGGTCGTTGGGGTTCTCCTTCTCACCGAAATACATGTACACGTCTTCCTTGTGGCCGCCGGTGGCGGGGAGGAAATGGCGTGCTTCCACATGGTAGCATTCCATCCATTCGGCGCCGTCGTTGTCATTGGTGCCGTTGTGGGTGTTGATATACTCCTTCATGTCCGCATAGCGCTGCCTGATGCTGGCCATCGTGTTTTGTGCCCAGCCCCACTGTACGTTTGCAGCAAGGCATAACATAATGATTGTCAAGGTCTTTTTCATAACAATATTGTCTTTTTTGTTTCTAACTTATCTTTTTGTCTGCAATACCTGAGGGCTCTTGCATTTACGCCGCGAAGATAAGCATTTCTAACGACTTTTCCAAATTATTGGTGATGGAGAAAGTTTCATAATGATTTTTTTTCTTAATTTTGCAGCAGATTCGATCATTAGTACTTTATGCAAAGTCATTGGTTGTTTCATGGTCAAAACCCATTTCGTTCACTCAACTATCGCAAATAAAAAGATGATGGAATAAAAAAGGGCAATATTATAAATAAAGGTGCAGATTAAAAATGGTGATGAAGTGGACATACGTCCCTTTAACTTCTCCCCCTCTGCCTGACGCAGGCCGGGGGCGAGGGAGAACTCCTCTTTAACTCCTGAAAATTGAGCGAATATGAAACTTGAGTCATTAATTTCAAAAAAATCTGCTTTCAGGGGTGATGATTCTTCACACTCGGCTGTATATAGGATAAAACAGCGAACAAAAGATGCAAGACAGAGAACGACAGTTTGAGCGACTTTTCCATTCGGAATATGGCAGGATGTACAGGGCGGCCCACATCCTGCTCGGTGACGAAGACGAGGCCAAGGATGCCGTGCAGGACGTGTTCGCACGTCTCTGGGACGGCAACGTGACTCTACGCGAGGAGTCGCAACGGGCGTTCATGCTCACCTGCGTCAGAAATCGCTGCCTCAACATCATTGCACAAAGGCGAAGCCAACAAGAATCCACGTTGCAAGTCGCGATGGATTCCACTGAAGGAGAAACGGAGACATGGCAGGATATGTCTGACGATGAACTGACGATGATGGTGCAACAATACATCGACGAAAGGCTCACTCCACAGACAGGACGCGTCATCCGCATGCGCTTCGACGACGAGAAGTCATACAAGGACATCTCAAATTCCCTCGGCATCAGCCTCTCCGCCGTCAACAAACACATCGTGCAAGGACTGAGGAAACTGCGTCATCAATTCAACAAACGAGAAGTATGAAGAACAAAGACCGAATCCGCATGCTCCTCCACCCGGAGCAATACACCGACGAGCAACTAGACCAGATGCTCGACAAGACAAACGTCCCCGTCCCTGATGTGGAGGAGGAGTGGTTGCAATTCAAGGCGAAACACCAGCACCACAGACGACAAAACCCGACGATGCGATGGGCAGCCATCATCGTAACCGTGGCTGCACTTTCAGGCATCACCTACGCTGCCATCCTGCATTTCTGGAACACCAACGACGTGAAGGAAGAGACTCCGGCCGCCGCTACCCAATCAAAACCGACCGTGCTGGAAACGGAAGACCAGGAGTCTGCTTACGGCGTGGCACCTGCAGTGGAAGTGAATGACACCATCAGGCAGGACCAACAGTTCAACAATGTAGAGTTGCAAAAGATCATGCAGCAACTCAGCAAGGATTATGGAGTGAAAGTGGTGTTCAAGAATGAATCCACACGCACACTGCGCTTCTACCTGAAATGGGAGGCCAACGACTCCATCCAGGACATCCTCAACCGCATCAACCATTTCGAGAAAGTGCACCTCACGCTTTCCGAAGAAACCATCACCATCGAATAGACCATCATCATGAGACATTTTCTTATCTTCATAATGTGCCTCGTCGCCACGACGGCAGGGGCGCAGCAACTAACACATGATTTCAGGAACACCTCCCTCTCCGAGGCGCTCATCTGGATCGACAACGCACAAAGCAGTTACAAGATCAACTTCATCTTCGACGAACTAGAGGACTTCACCGTCACCACCTCGCTGAGAAACACCTCGGTGAAAGATGCCGTCAGGCAAGTGGTGGGGTTCTATCCCATGCGTGTCAGCTCTGAGAACAGGGACATCTACGTGGAATGTATGCAGAAGGCAGACACCAAGTTAACGGGACATGTCATCGACGAACACGGAAAGCCGTTGCCCTATGTCACCGTGTCGCTCCTTGCTCCCAACGACTCCACCTTCATCACAGGAGGCGTGAGCAACGAGAACGGCGACTTTGTCATCCCATGCCAATCACGTCAACTCATCGTCAAACTCACCTATGTCGGTTACAAGACTGTGACAAGGAACGCTCCGGTGGGACGTCTCGGCACCATCGCCATGCAACCGGACACTTATTTGATACAGGGTGTCACGGTCAAGGGGGAGGTCCCGCAGTACAAGATGACCTCGGGCGGTATGACCGTCGAGGTGCAGCACTCCATCCTCCACGACGTAGGCTCTGCCAACGACGTGCTTTCAATGATGCCGATGGTTCAGGAACGAGATGGAAAGTACGAGGTGTTGGCCAAGGGCGAGCCGGAGATATACATCAATAACAAGAAAGTGACGAACACCAACGAACTGAAGCTGTTGAAGTCGGTTGACATCAAGAGCGTGGACATCATCACCGCTCCGGGTGCCCAGTACAACGCCGAGGTGGATGCCGTCATCCGCATTAAGACATTGAAAGCCCAGGGCGACGGATTCAGCGTGATGGCCACCAGTCAGACATGGCGTAACAACAAGTGGAACAACTACGACGACCTCACGCTGAAGTACCGCACGGGCGGACTGGAGGCTTTCGCCAACGTTGCGTTTGACTACGGCCACTACAGCAATGACCAGGACTTGGGACAGGAACTCCACATCAGCAAGGATTTTTTTGATATCCATGCAGATTTACCCTTAAGAAGTCGATGGGCGAATTTTCAGTACAAGGCTGGCCTCAGTTACGATTTCAACACCGACCATTCTGTAGGTCTGAGCTTCTCGTCACAAAAAAGTCTTTTTGGACATATGAAGACCAAAATGAATCAGAACTATCAGAAAAACGGAGCCTTCTATGGAGACATCGTCCTGGAAACGGCTGCCGATGAACCAGACAAACCAGTATGGGAACTGAATACATATTATATAGGAAAGGTAGGGAATCTAGGTATCGACCTGAACACCACATGGCTCCACCGCGAATCGGAAGACCAACTCTTCCAACAGGAGTATAGTAAAGAACTTGGCGACCGCCCTATCACAACAACCAACGCGGAGAAAAACACGATGGTGGCAGGTAAACTGGTGCTGACTTATCCCATTTGGAAAGGTATGCTGAGTGGTGGGTCGGAGGTGACTTCCACACAAAGCCACGGCCGCAATTTCAATCAGGAAAACATCATACCCGAGGCCGACAACGAGATGAAGGAAAAGAATATCGCGGGCTTTGCCGAATATGAGTTGCAGTTAGGACAGTGGCACTTGAATGCCGGGTTGCGCTACGAGCATGTCGCGGCGGACTACAGTTCGTTTGGCATCTGGCAACCGGAGCCTAGTCGCACTTATGACGATTGGTTCCCCAACCTCTCGGCAGCATGGCAGAAAGGCAAATGGGGTGTACAACTGAGTTACAGCAAGCGCATCACCCGTCCACCCTATAATATGTTGAGTTCCATCGTGATTTACGACAGCCGTATGCTCTATGAGGGCGGCAACCCGCTGCTGCGCCCTTCGGTTCGCCAGAGCATCGACTTCAACCTGACCTATTCTTGGTTGAACTTCATGGCTGGTTTCACTCGTGAGAACGACTTCTTCACACATATTGGTCAAGTATATGATGAGGAAAAAGAGATAGGCATATTCCGACCGGCAAACTTCGACCATCAGGACCGTGTTTATGCCACACTCGTCGCATCACCAAAGTTTGGATTCTGGTTGCCATCCGCCACGTTGCATTATTATCAACAAATGTTTGATGCAGAAGCATACGGTGCACCGAAGAAACTGAATAAACCCGAATTCTCCTTCGACTTGAAGAGTTGGTTTGTCATTAATCCAACAACAAAAGCCTTGGTTCAAGTCAGTTATACGGGCAGCAATCACTGGGGATTCATGTACCGTGGCAGTAATTTCATGGCGAACGCCCGACTGCAAAAGTCTTTTTGGAATGAACGGATGACATGCACGCTTTACGCCAATGATATCTTCCGCTCATACAAAACCAAAGTGACCACTTACTATGAAATAGGCAAGACAACCCAGGACCTATACAGTTATACACAATGTGTGGGACTGACCTTGACCTACAATTTCAACGCCTCGCGTATGAAATACAAAGGCACTGGTGCCGGTAACGAAGAAAAGGCTCGTCTGTGACGAGCCTTTTCTTTGAAAACCATAGGGTTATGGTCTCTATAGTTTCTGTAGTTTCTATGGTCTCTATGATCTCTATGGTCTCTATAGTTTCTATAGTTTCTATGGTCTACTTGCCATCTATCTCACCACTTGCGTGAATTCCGGCTGTGCTCCTTGATTTGCAATCACGTAGATGGAGGAGGTGGACTCTTTCCCGTCGAAGCCGCGACCCTTGACGGTGAAAAGGTATTCCGTGCCGTCAGGTGTCTGGCGCTTGCCCACGGTCGATGGAGTGCCGAGCGGCATTTGGTAACTGGAGCAGGCGGCATCGAAGATGGCTTTTTCTGCATCTGTCACGGGTTGCTGTGCTGAAAAATCGGGTAGGGGAGCGACGGTGCCTTCCTTGAACCCGTTTGTCTTGAGGAATCTGTCGATTTCCTTCGCTGCTGAAGCGACCCTTGCCTGGCGCACGCCGTAACCTTCCATGATTTTGGCTTTGGGCAATGCTTTCTTGAGGGCGTCGGAGGAAGTGTTCAGACCGCCGCTGCCGAAAGTGCAGAAGGGGACGATGGTCTTTCCGGCGAAGTCATTGTCTTTCAGAAGGGAGAAAATCGGGTTGGCGTAGGTGCCGAACCAGATGGGGTAGCCGAGGAAGATGACGTCATAGTCGGAGATCTTCTTCTTCAGAGGTTTGAGTTCAGGCCACTCGTTGCTCTGCATCTCTTTCTGGCCGCGCTGAATGGTCTCTTGGAAATTCCCTGTATAGGGCTGGACGCATTCGATGCTTTCGATGTCGGCGTTGAGTTGTTTCTGAAGTTCTTCAGCCACAGTCTTGGTCGTTCCTGATTCTGAATAGTAAAGCACAAGCGTTTTCTGTGCGTGGCAAGTGCCGAAGGTTGCAATCATTGCAATGGATAATAATAATGTTTTCATCATTTTTATATTTTGAATAGTTGAAATTTTTACTAGGAGATTCTAGGAAGTTCTAGGAGATTCTAGGAAAACTAGAAAAACAACAAATCCCATGGTCCCTGGATCATTCTATGACCAATCGCCTGTTCTTCGGGTATTTCACGCGATATTGCACCAGAAGGTCCTTTTGCTCGTTGGGCTGGAGGTTGATGTTCCAGGTGACGATGCCTTTTTCCTTGTCGAGGTTGCCGCCGCTCAACTCCTCCGTCGTCACGGTGATGCCCGAGTTCTGGGAAACGGGAATCTGGTCCTTGAGTATCATGTTGATGGCCTCGTTGCGGGTGTTCTTCAAGGTGATGCGCCATGTCATGGTCTGTTCCTGGTGTGAGGCGAGCAGTTTGCGTGTGGACTTGTCGGCCACCTTGGTGCGTTGTATGCGTATGCCGTTGTCACGTCCGAGGGAGAAGTGCAGGGTGTCACTGGGCACGTTGGGGTCGATGATGGTCTTTCCCACGAAAGAATTGTCGAAATAGATGTTGGCCTCGCCTTCAAGGAGGCTGTAGCTGGTCCATCCTGTGGCATCTGCCACGAGGAAGGCTTCCTTGTCAGCCCTGGGCACACCCACGTATTGATAGGCGGCGGGCAATTGGTAACGGGCAATTTCCGTGACGGTTACCTTGCCATTGGAAAGTAGTGTAAGTGGTTGTTTGATGTCGAACTCATAGCCGAACTGTGCCTTTTGCTCCTCCACTTGCATAATCTCGCTTTCATCGAGTTTCAGTTCTTCATCTTTTTTTATTATAGGTGCTGTAAATTTTTGACTTCGTCTTGATGAAGAGTTGGAGACACTCAACCCTGCGACTCTACCTTGAAGGGCATCTTCCACTTCATATCCGACGACTGTGACTTCGTTCAATGCGACGTTGTCCTCTTTCATCTTGACGTTCAGCGTAGGACCTGTCACTCGCAGCGTTTGTTGGACATACCCGATATAGGTAAAGCGCAACTGCTTGTTGTCCTTGGGCAATGTGATGGAGTAGTGGCCTTCAAAATCGGTTACCGTGCCGAGTTTTGTTCCCACGACAGTCACCGTGGCGCCAATGATCGGATCTCCCATCTCGTCCGTCACTACACCTGAAACACCGTTGTCGTTGTCGCTTTGGTCATAACGAGGTGCTTGACGGCCATAGTCGAGCCAGTAGGTGCGTAGTTCGGGAGCGATATTCGAGCGGTTGGGGTTGGCGGAGGAGAGTGTCACTGGTACCTTGTCCCATTTTTCCTTGGTATTTTGGAAGACATTGGCCTTGTAGGAGAGTTGCAGGGGGTGCGAGGTGCTTTCCGACCTTACGTCGTAGGTGGGATACCACCCGGCGTTCTTCACATAATAGGAGAAATCGAACTCCGCCCGACATGCCTGTGGAACTTCCACTTTAACGTCCACTTCTGTGACGGTGGTGAGCTTCAGATGGGCGATGGAGTCGGCGGTTTTGTCCAATCGTAGCATTTCCTCGGTGGCTTTCTCTATCTCCTCGTCGATGGAGATGATTTTCTTCTTCAAGGCGAGGAGTTCCTGGGAATAGTAGTCGTTGAGTTCCTTGATGCCGGCAAGCGGGGTGACGGCGGTGCGGTTGCCCACGGAGCAGTTGGTCTTCACCATCTCCAGTTGCGACTCCACCACTTCACGCTGGGCTTTCAGTTGGTGTATCTTGTCGTCAGCGGCTTTCACTTTTTTCTGTGCATCTTTCCAAGTTTGTATTTGCTTTGCGCTGTCCGGGTGGGCTTTGCGGTAGTTCACCCCGATGACGGTCAATTTACCATGAGCCCTCAACTGCAAACTTTTCGTGTCTGCATAGGGCGACAGTCCGGTGAAGGTGATGACTTGTTCGCCTGCCGTGAGGTTGAGTGACATTGACCGCTCCACTTGGGCACCATTGGTGAAAACAGTAACGTGCTTGATAGGGGGCTCGTGCTTGTCGTCTGCATGGACGGCAATGCCCGCAAGCAGGAATGAAATGATGATAATAAGTCTTGTCTTCATAATGAATGGTTTTTATTGCGTCTCTTTTTCTTTGCAAAAATATAAAATGAGGGGTGAAGTGCAAAACAAAACGCAAAGATTTAGTTTTCTTTCACGAATACATTATTATAGGGCCTTTAGGCCTTCTGCTCTTCCATTTTTTTGCTCTTGATGAGTTTGATGATGAGGTTGGAGGTTTTCTTTCCCACGACGTTGCTTCCTGAAGCCACAATGACGGGGATGGTGACGAGGGCGTCTTTCATCGCCTGCCATTTCACCGCCCGTTTGTTCTTGATGCCTGTCAGGGCCTGTTCGCCTTGCTGTAGGTATGTGCGGGTGATGTATCCTATGCGGAGTGTCATCAGCGCGTTCACCGTGCCGTCAAGGGCGGAGCCCACCACGACACCCGGAATCTTTATACGCCGCAGGATGGAATATACCGACAATCCCTCGCTGTTGGTCAACTGTTCGTCGAAACCGACATCATCCGGGTCTATGCCCGCTGTTGCGCCTTCCATGGCATCCACGTCGGCGGCGTCGCTTGCGGCATCTGTCCCGCTGTCGTGGAGGTCTCCAAAGTCGAAGGGTGCGATTGCACTTGTTTTTGTTAAAGCCTCCGACATTGCGTAAGTGATCAATGCAGTGGTCAGGATGTCACGGTAGATTTTGAACATCTGGCGGTTGTTGGGACGGAAGCCGGAGGCCAGCACCAAACTTTCTATCATCTTGTAATTGAGCCACATTACACTGATGGTGTCGAATCGGCTGTTCTGTGAGATGGCGGAGATCATGAAGACGGTTTTCGCCCATTCCTTGATTTGCCCGTTGATGCCGAGGACGCCATGGGCCTTGTCGCCGTCATATCGCAGGGTCATTTCCTGTCGGAGGACCTCTAGCAATTGAGAGCGGCTTCCAGAGGCGTGTAGCAGGCTGGTTTCCAATGTCTTTTGGTGCTCCTTCCTCTTTTGAGTGTCTTCGATGAAGTCGCAATGTTCCACAAGTCTCTGTCCATAGTCTCTGAGTTGTTCCTCACTGGCCTCCTCGTCAACGGACAGTGCAGGAAAGGCTGGACTGCGGTGTACACGCCAGACTGGAAGGAGGATGTAATAGGAGAAGATGCCGAGCAAAAGAGCATAAAACACCCATTCCAACCACCACAGGTGGGTGATACTGGCGATTTTCTCACCGATGATGATGATGTTGCCCGACACCATCAAGGCCAGGATGCCGAGAAAGATGCAGGCGATGATGATCAAGTTGCGTCTCATATCTGGTCTCTGGTTTTGATAAGTTCTTGTTTTAGTTTTTCCAGCTGTCCGCTCTCTGCATCAAAGGCTTCCTTGTCGGCGATGATGCTCCCAAGGATAGTGTCGCGGCTTTGCTGCCAATATTCCTTGCAGAGAGTGGCGTATGTTTGCGAAACCTCCTCCATGAGTTGGTTGACTTGGTCAAGCAGAGGCCGCAGGGCGCCTCCTTCCTTCTCCAAGTATCCTTCAAGATTTTGGGCGTCGCCAGGCTGTGAGCCGGCAAGTCGCTCTGCCGCCTTGTTGATATATCCCACCACGTCTTCTGCGGAGTGGCCGCCAAAACGGGCGAACAGCAGTGGGAACATGGGTTTGCGTGGGATGAGCAGTTCAAAGTCTATCCCTGGGGACAAGGAGATGTCGGGAATATCGTTGACTGGCTGCCGGTTGACAGTGATGGGCAGCGGCTGCGAATGACACCGTATGGCGGTTTCCTTGATGTCTCCGATGCGCTTTTTGCATTCCAGGAACAGCCCTTCTTCGATGTGGCTCAAGGATAGGCTTCTGTCGAAAGAGGCGGTGATGCTTTTCTCGCAATCTTCCACGAAGTTCATGACAATTCTTCTCGCTTCGCTGTTGCTCTTGTGGTTGTTGTCTGTCTCCACCAGCATGATGCGGCTTTTGGCCTCATTGCGGATGATTTGCTTCAACGATGCAAAATCGGCTTTCATAAGTTGGTGTTCGGAGAGGTCCCCTGAAGAGGCTTCTGTCTTGGCAAACTCATTGACGACGCTTTGGTATCGCTCCGTCAGTTGGGCGCGATGCGCCAACTCGTCGTCGATGGCGGCCATGCATTTGTCTATCTGTTGACGGGTCCTTCCCAGGCAGACGCTCAGACGCATGGCGTCACGGCAGTTGATGACCCTGTCGTAGAGGATGTCTTCAAGTTTCTCATATTCCTCCACTTCGCGCTGGAGGGCAGGCGTTTCCAGGTAGGCTTGTTTGCGGCCGTCCTCTACTTTCCCCAGGTTGATGCAGAAACATTGGTCTTCATCGATGTGGAAGCCTTGCTTGCGTATTTCCTTGATGGCGATTCCTTTCTGGATGGCGACGGCGGCGGCACGTTCTTCCTCCGAGCGCCACCATGAAGAGTCGAACACGTTGTGTATCAGACACACCGGCACGTCTTTGTTGTTGTCGGACAACATCTTGAGGAACTGCCACGACACCTTTGATATGGCGGAATTTGAACTCTGCACGAAGATGATGAGGTCGGCGCGCTGGGCGATGGTGTCATAGACCGGATTGTCTATGTTGGCGTGTTCACCGTCGAATCCGGGCATGTCGATGATGAACACATCCTTTTTCATCAATTTTCCGCCCGGTGTGGTGATGGAGGTCACCAGCGTCGAGGAGGTGAGGCTATCATCCAGGTTCAATTCCACCTTGTTCTTGATGTTCTCAGGTGTCAGCGCGTGTTCCGACTTGGTGATGCCGACCAACTCTCCTTCTTTCTCAATGCCACGGATGCAGTCGATGATGGCGTCTATCTGCTCAGTGTGGTTCGAGGCATCCTCGCTGGTGAACACCGTGATTTTGCATTCCTCACCTTCACGCCGTTGGGAGATGATGGAAGGGCGGACGGTGCATTCCAGGAAATGTGTCGGGCTGACATAGGCATTGGCGATGAGGTTGACCAAAGTGCTTTTGCCTGACTTCACTGGACCAACCACCAAGACGATGAAAGAACCGTTCTCATACTCTTTGCTGCGGTTCTCCGTCTTTGACAACTGAGCAGCGATGGCCGGACAACTGCCTTCCATCGACTTGTATTGTTCCACAAGCAGCGAAATCCTTCGGTTGGTTATCGCGCATTTGTTGATCAACAACTTGTCTTCTGTAGTCATGATGGCTTTGTTTTGTTCTTTTTACTTTGGTGGAGCCAAAATTATATAAAAAAGCGCATTTATGAACTTGATGAAGACACAATTTAAGTTTTTTTTGTGGTAAGGCAAAAAAATGGCTCTTTTACACTGCTATGTTTGATTTTTTTCCTTATATTTGCAACGGATGAAAACAACTCCTCTGCGTCTCGCTATTTTTTGCCTTGCAGCCATTCTGGTGACTGTCACCATGGTTGGTGCATGTTCCGATAACGTTGCTCCGAGGTGCATCTTGCCTGCAGATTGCATTTTGCAAACCGGCGACGTGGTGTTCAGACGAGGAAGTGGTGTGACCAGCCGCACCGTTATCGCACTTGACCAAAAGGGCGAATATTCCCACGTGGGCATCGTGGTGGATTCCGCTGGGGTGAAGATGGTGGTGCATGCCGTTCCTGGCGAACCTGACTTCGAAGGTGATCCCGACCGTGTGAAGATGGACACCCCGGAAACATTCTTCTCCTCTGTTTATGCACAATTGGGGGAGGTGTGCCGGCCAAAGGACTCCTTGTCGGCTGTCAGGGCGGCGGAGGAGGCGTTGAAGGTGTATCGCCGCCATACGCTCTTCGACCATGACTATGATGACAGCGATACCACACGCATGTATTGCACGGAATTGGTGGTGCACGCCTTCCGCAAGGCAGGGGTGGAACTGGTGGGAAAGGAGAGGCATCGGGTGAATGTTCCCATATTGGAGGTGGAATGCATGTTCCCCTCTGACTTGTTGGACTCAGATTACTTGGAATCTGTTACAGGCAAGTTCCATTGATGGTGATGAAATAATCATATATGTTTAACCAATAAAGAATTACGAAAATGAAAAAAATGATGTGGATGGCATGCTTGGTCATGCTGACAATGTTGTTCGTGGGCTGCAAGAAAGGCAGCGAAACCCAAAAGGTGGCTGAGAAGTATATGGAACTCAACCAGAAAGAGGATGTCGATGGCATGTTCGACATAATGTATTTTGAGAAACAGTCAACCAAGGAGAGCATGAAGGCGATGGTGAAAGAGAAAATTGCCAATAAGCCTGAGCAATTCAAGAAAATCAAGAGCTATGAGTTTGTCGATGAGACCCTGGACGAGGACAAGGGCACTGCAGTCGTGAATTTCAAGGTCGTATACGTAAACGACAGCACCGCGAACAATACTGTGAAACTGAAGAAGGTTGATGACAAGTGGTTGGTCGACTCAGGGAAATAAGTTCCAGTAGTTTGTTCAATGATATAAGGGGGCTTCTGCCCCCTTTTATTATGATAACATCAATATTCAAATTGTTCCGTTTTTCTCTTTAATTGTTTTGTTCTTTACCAAATGTCTAGTTTGTTTCTAAAATAGTAGTATTTATGCTCAAAAACAGTTAAATTTGCATTTTAATACCACTTGTAGAAAGTACCGCGTCGGTCGCGTTAAATGGTATATTCATTCCCGTATCAATGGCATTTAGGAAATATGGTGACCAAATTGAAAAGTCACCTTCTGGAATTGAAAGATTAACATCAAAATATGACATTTATGAAGAAAATGTATCACGAACATTTACGGGTCGGATGGTTTGCCCTGTTGCTCACCATCTTGGCCACTGCTTTGCCCGGCGGCATCCATGCTGAGAACTGGGTCGGACAGCCCGGAAATTTCACCATCCGGCAAGAGGCGGAAGGAGTGTTGAGATTCGAACTTCCAGTCTATGACCAGGAAGGCTCCGACACCTGGATTACTTCTGGAAAGATTTTCTTTGAAGGACCAGGTGTGTCGAAAAGTCAGTTTATCGAATGGTATGCCCATAACTACAACAATGACATACCTTCCGGCCAGAAATATACAAACACCCGTGTCAATTTGCAGGTTGATGGAACTGCTACGGTGATACGTTCAGAGAATTCCTCGTATCCCGATAGCGACATCGAACTGAACAAAGGTGCTGAAAATTACTTCAACACATGGCGTTATGCACAAACTGAGCACATGGTCTTGGTGCTCAACTGGAAGGTGCCACTTGAGTTGAGGGGAAAGACGCTGACCTTTTCTTTCGACGTGAAAGGCAAGGGAAATGGAAATTATCAAAACATCTATACCATCAACGTACCGCAGAAGACCATCGACATGATGGCTGCACCCACGGTGATGAAACCCATGGTGACACAGGCCATGGTGATGGAGGATGCTGAGTACCAAGGCTATCTTGTTGTGCCATGGATGATCCCCGTAGATTCCTCAAAAGTCACCAAAGTGTGGTATAAATACAAGAATGGCAATGGTAACTACAGGACACAGGATTTGGAAACCAACTCCTCCGGCTTTGCCAAATTGTATCCTGACGATGCCTACCGAGAGTTCCAGATCATCTGTGATTACATTGACACCGAAGGCAACCAGATGACTGGTATTGCAAGCGACCCCGAAGACATCTCCATGATACACAGGGCGGAAGATTTCAAGGCCAAGGCGAAGAATGATGCAAAGGCCACCGTCAACATTTCATGGAATGTGAAAGAGACGGAATATGAAGACTTCATGGAAGGAGATGTGTTCCAAATACAAAGGTCGATGACCGGCAGGGATGAAGACTTTGTGGACTTGGGCTTCGAAATGTACGAGCAAGGGAAGGGACAATACGCTTATGTTGACTCCACGCTTGTTGAAGCACTTCGGACCTACAATATCGACCAAGCAACAGGAAAGGTCGATGTGTCCTACCGCATCCGACGTGGCGTTTCCAGCCTTTGGGGCTGGGAATGGGGGAGGGCTTACAACCCCACGGTGGCCAAGGCAAGCCTGGAAGGCCAGCGACCTATCAAACTGATGGAGGTGAGTGACGCTTCCACCAATTGGGTTAGCAAGGATGATCACACCATATATGTCAAATGGCAATATGTTTCCAATGACAAGTATGACCTTGTGTGGGACGACAGGGCGGAATTCGAATTGTCCGTGTTGATGTACAACCGGGATAATGAGTTGGTCGATTCCATCATCTATGATATTTCTGATAGTGAAAAGGCGGCCAAGAGAATCAACCTCACCTTGCCTCGCTCATGCGTCACCTACAAGCTCTTTTTCCACACCAAGAAAGGACAGTCGCCCATTCCTTATGAGGGTTTTGTACCCGTGGCTTCGGCAGAGGATTGGGAAGTCGTGGCCAAGAGAGTGCTCAATGGTGAAAAAGCCGTCAAGGTTTCGCTTGTCTCGAACATCCAGTTGCCTGAGAATTTCACGCCTTTAGGAAAGGATTTTTATACTCCTTTCGAAGGAACAATCAATGGCAATGGATTCACCATCACCATTGATGCACAAAAGCCGCTGATCACCTATGCCAACAACATCACCGTGCAAAACCTCATCATCGACGGACGTTTCACCTGCATGAGGGGCTCGGCGTTGGCCAAAGAGATTTATAACAGTGAGATAAAGAATTGTGTCGTAAAGGTGGATTTCACCAATGAGAATCCTTTCTTTTCTTCAACTTATGAACCTAGTTCCCTCTCTGTGTTCTCCATGGAATCGTATGATGTGAAATATAGCAACTGCCTTTTCACGGGAAAGATTCCAGATGTCTATTACTGGTATGGCTTTGATGCAAAACCAAACTCCAAAACCAGTTTCCACAGTTGTGTGAATGCACCGGAAGAGTGCAATGCAGGACCAAGCAATTTTGACTTCTATCAATATGGAAGTGTCTATAATTTGACAATGGAGAATTGCTTCTATTCCTCCACATCACAGATGAACCATCAGGACGCTTCAGAACTGCCTGAAAACGTGAACGTGCTCTTAAGTTTCCTGGGTAAAGACTGGATGGAATGCGCCGAGCAACCGGGCGTCAAACCCATCATGACCCTGTCAAGGAACATGGATGGTACTTCATACGAGGTTTTCAACTGGGACAATGATAAATTCTACTTCGAATCTTCTGGCAAGGTGTTGAAGAACTCCCTTGTCGCCCAGACCCGTCATAGCAGTGTCTATCTCACTTGGGATACCGACGGTGGCCCCATAGACTATTTCCAGGTCATGCGTCGTGAGAAGAACAGTAAATCATGGACCATAGTGGAACCCAACCTTGCCGAGATGTCCTATGAAGACACATCCGTGTCGCCCATTATCGATTATATATATAAGGTGCGCTCCGCTGTTGACTGCGAGGGCACACACTATGAAGAGACCGATTCGGTGCCAGGTGCCTGCAAGCATGTCGGAAAAGTGGAAGGATACCTGCGTTACATGGATGGAACCGCCGTTTCCGAAATGGAAGTCATTGTCCAACGTGGCGGACAGACGGTGGCGCATACCTACACTGACATCAACGGACACTATGTGATTGATGACATTCCATACGATGGACAACCTTCAATCACCTACACCATCGCTCCCATCAGCAACCCGCAGATACATGGTTCGGTCACATTTGAGAAAGGCTCATACCAAGTCACCTTCAACGAAAAGTCCAACTATACCGAAGTGCCAGACTTCGTAGTCACCTCTGGTGTGACTTTCTCGGGATATGTGTTCTACGAAGGAACAAAGATTCCTGTAAGAGGTGTTAACTTCATAGTCAACAATAGGCAGGTAGGCACAGCTTCAGGTACCAGTCTGGAAACAGACCACGATGGCAAGTTCTCCTTCTATGTGCCCACGGGCATCAACTTGGAGATTAGACCTGTCATGGCTGGACATAAGTTCGAAGACACACAGGTTTACAACCATCTGTTCACCCAAAAGGTGGATGAGTATTTCTTCTATGACGACACCAAGGTGAAACTCATCGGCCGTATGGTGGGTGGTATGGACCAAGGTGGCTTGCCACTCGACAACAGTCTCTCGCGCAACAACCTGGGCGACAACCTAACGATGACCCTCGCTCTGGAAGGAGACAATGGTTCGCAACTCGTCTATGATGTGCTGAACCCCTCCAAGAGTGAGCGCGACACCGTGTTCGTCCACAATTCCCACGACGGGAAGACCTATAAGACTTCCATGCACACCACACGCCGGCAAATCACCATTCATCCCGACCAGACCACGGGTGAATACGTCGCATATCTCCCACCGGTGAAATGGAAAGTGCAACACCTCTCGTGTTCCGGTTACTCCACGCTCTTCCCAGAAGGGAAGATCAGCGACGTCATCGACCTCACCGACGCGCTCAACAAGGATACAGTTATCGTGGAAGGAGACTTCCCCATCCTCTCTGGCAAGGAAATCATCCATGACCCAATGGTGGTGTACAATGCCATCTACAACTGCATCTACCACACGCCCACGCTGCTCACCTACAAGCAGATGGGTATGGATAATTTCGGTTACTTAGGCGACCTGAATTATGTCGCTCGCAACATGTCGGGCGACAAGGTGACAGTCCCGTTGGTTTATCAGGTGGAAACACATCCCAACAACCCCAATGACACCACTGTTGTCATGCAGACGAAGTACACCTTCGGCTATCCGGTTTTCAGCATCGAGAAGAAATACCCCTTCCGCATAGCTGCCGTGGAGAAGTATTATTGGAACAACAATCTCTCCAGCGACACGGTTGATGTCGTCAGACTCAGTGGTGGCAAGGTGACCATCCACAATGGCATGGTAAGCTCTACACATAACGAGACGGTGGAGCTCGACTCCATCGGACAGGCCATCGTCAAGATTGGTGCGGAGAAGATACCTTATCTGCTCACCCAGAAGGACGCCCTGCGCACTGTCAACATGACTTTGGAAAGGGATGGCACCATCTATGAGGCCGAACCTTTGAGGGCTTACGTCTTCAACATTTATCCAATGAAGAACGGGACCGACATCCTCAGTGTCAACCAACCCGTACTTGTAGATATCCTTCGCGACCCGCCGGGAAGCGGAAGCTCCGCCAAACTTAGCAAGGGCTCCACGCTCAAATACTCCTATTCCATGGATATGAATTGGGCGGCAGGACTTGAGTTCTCCATCAAGAAAGGCACCGCACTGGCCTCCTTCTATGGAGCCGTGGCGGCACCGATGGGCGCCGGTGTGACTTCAGGTGTCAACACAGGAGCCGAAACATCCTTCGAAGTAGGCATCAACCTTGTGTTCTCCGGGAGTGGCAAACGTGCTTTCGAGTATTCCATGACCGCCACCGAAGACATTTCCACCAATAGCTCTGGCGACGTAGTGGGTGCCGACGGCGACGTGTATATCGGCGTCGAGCAAAACATTGTGGTGAAGCCTGCGTACACCATTAGGGCCATCCCCGACAGTCACTTCAAGCAGATGGGTGGACAGCTGGCCGCCAACCGCATGGTGGAAATCGCACAAGGTACGGATGAGAACGACTCCATCTATCACCTCGTACGCGATGAGTCGCTTACCTATGGACCGACCATCAAGTCGTCATTCCACCACTCTCAATTGTATATCATCTCCACCCTCATTCCAGAATTGGTCAACCAATGCAAGTCGTTGATGTTCACAGGTACCATGGCAGAGGCCAAGGCACAAGCCGACTACACGGGCAAGCCCGTCTATCTGGCTCTCGTCAGCCCGGATGATGAGGAACACTTCGGAGTGATGAACAAGAAAAACGGCCAATACTACCGTTACACCAGCACCATGCCCGACGAGGAAGGCATGAACTACCGCATTGTGATGCCATCCGGTGCCAAGCCCGAAGAACTCGTCGATGAGGTGCAGCAGTATTGCGCCAGCCTCCAGTCTTGGATTGGCATGATCGCACAGAACGAAGGTGAGAAACTGTCTGCTACCGAACTGGTCAGCAACTACGTCGTCGATGGCGGCGTGGGAGACGTCAATTATGAAGAGGAATACAGTAGCGAATACTCTTGCATGAACTCCATGGTGTGGCCTGTATCAGGACTCACCGATGAATATTTTGACAGCACGGGTGCAAATACCGCCCTCACCATCGTACAGGTGGTCGGGCCTGTTGTCGCCAAGTTCCTTGGCAGCATCTTGAGCACTTCCACAGGCGGACTCAACTCAGGTTCAGAAGTGGGGGCCAAAGTGGAGTTCATAGGAGCACTCTTCGAGTTCGGTCTCGTACCTGCACTTTCCTACGAAGTCAAACCCGAATGGGAAACTACCAATTCCTATAGCCGAAAGGAAAGCTTCTCCATCAGCATGGACCTCAAGAGTCACCTGAGTGTGGATGTCTATCGCGTGAAGAACGAGCCGCCTAAAGACTTGGCGAATGGCGCTTTGGATGTGTGCACCAGCGATAACTTCTACGACCAGGTGGAATATAATGAAGATTACCTCAAGCGTCATCTCGACATGGACGATTTACGATACTCCAGGGGCTTTGTCTATCGCACACGCGGTGGTGCCACCTGCCGTCCGTGGGAGGATGAGCGCAGGACACTCTTCTATCAGCCGGGACAAATTCTCGATGAGGCCACCAAGAAGATAGAGAACCCGGGCATCAAGCTCGACAAACAATCCATCAGTGGTGTGCCACATAACGAACCTGCTCGATTCAAGATCTACCTCACCAATGAGACCCAGCAGCCGGAAAACACCTACGACTACTACCATCTCTACATGGAGGAGGCAACCAATCCCAAGGGTGCCAAGCTCATGGTCGATGGCATGCCGCTTACAGGTACTGGACGTGTCGTCAAGGTGCTGCCCGGAGAGGTGACTGAGAAAGTGCTCGAGGTATATGCAGGAGAAGATTTCGATTATGAAAACATCGTCATCGGCCTCAGTAGCACGGAAGGTGAGAAATTCGCAGACAGCGAAGCTTCCTTCGACGTGCATTACCTCCGAGAAGCAGGTTATGTCAACATCTCGACACCGGGTGACAAGTGGATTCTCAACACCGATGCACAGTACGACGAGAAGTTCGGCTACTTCCTTCCCGTGGTCATCGACGGGTTCGACAAGCATCAGAAGAATTTCGACCACATCGAGTTCCAATACAAGGAAACCACTCGTGGAGATGAGTACTGGACCAACCTATGCTCCTATTATGCCAGCGACTCGCTCTTTGTTTTGGCCAATGGCGTGAAAGAGATGATACCTGAAAACGGGCATATCACCACACAGTTCTTCGGAGAGAAGATTGTCATGGAGAAGGCATACGACCTCAGGGCCGTGCTCTTCTGCCGCAACGGCAATAGTTTCCTCACCTCTTCGTCGAAGGTGCTCAGCGGTATCAAGGACACCAGGAGACCTCAAATCTTCGGTACACCGGAACCCAAGGACGGCGTCATCGACATCGGAGACGACATTGTGTTCAATTTCTCCGAGGACATCGAGTACAACTACTTGAACACTGCCAATTTTGAAGTCAAGGGCGAAGTCAACAACAACTACCTCACCGAGGATGTTTCCATCAGATTTGACAACAAGGCCAGCCTTGAAACCTCCGCACGGCGCAACTTCAACGCCAAGGATATCACCCTCGAGGTGATGATCAAACCCGACGACACAGGCAAAGACATGCCAATCTTCTCCCATGGCACCAATGGCAAGAAACTACAACTCTGGTACACCAAGGAACACCAGCTCCGGGCTGTGGTCGATGACAAGGTCTTTACTACCGCTGCCACTCTCACGCCCAATGTCTTCACACCGGTGGCCTTGGTGCTCAGACATCTCACCGAGTCAAAGGAAGACAGCTGCCAGATTGAGCTTTACAACGGTGGGACAAGACTCCTCTTAGAAAAATTGGAGGAACCCTACACCAGCACCAGCACCCTCGTCTTCGGACGCACCAACGAGGTGGATCGCAACACCAGCAAATTCTACCAGGGAAATATGATGGAGGCTCGTCTGTGGTACCGTGCACTTTCGCAAGACCAGCTCAGCAACACCTACGGCAACAAGAGACTCACAGGTTATGAGCTTGGCCTCATCGATTACTACCCGATGAACGATGGCTCTGGCAACTATGCCACCGACCTCGCACAGGGGGCGCATGCCACTCTCTACGACGCCTCATGGATGGTGCCAAGAGGAATGTCGCTACATATCGACTTCGAGGACAAGGGCATACCGCTCAGTGAAAACTTTATCAATCGGAACGAGTTCGAGGACTACACACTGATGTTCTGGTTCCGTACCGACGCAGAAGGACGTGGAGTGCTCATCAGCAACGGTTCGGGAGAAGCTGAAGACAATGGTGCCAAGGATCAGTTCTACATCGGATTCGATGCCGAGAAACTCAATTTCAAGTCGAACGGACTCGTGGTTAACGTTCCGGGCGAGTACAGTGACAATCAATGGCATCACTATGCCATGACTGTCAACAGGGGACTCAACATGGTCAAGATCCTCGTTGACAACACCCTCAGGGCAACGTTTACAGCCGACCAGCTGGGTGGCATCTCTGGAGGACACCCCATGCTTGGCTCTGCAGTCTATGCGAGGATGGTGGACAGCACTCTTGTCGTTGCCGACACCCGCAACTACTTCAGAGGTTATCTTGACGAAATCTGCGTCTTCCAACAAGCACTGCCCGAGACACTCATCAAGAGTTATAGTTCCAAGAGCCCGTATGGAGATGAGATTGGACTGGACACCTATCTCTGTTTCAACAGGCAGGAAAGGAATACGAACAACCAAATCGTGACGACTCCCTATCCTTACAGTTCCAAGATTTACAAGGATCAAAACGGCAACGTCATCTATCAGTTGGACGAAGCCACAGGGCAACCTACAAACATACCTCAGCGAGACTTCCCATTCGGCAACGGGGTCACTCCTGAGATGATTGTCGCTCATATCGACCAAGACATCTCTGCACCTGTAAGACCCTTCGAGGAGTTGACCAACATCAGCTACAGCTATGTCGGTAAGGGTAACCAAATCTTCTTTAACATCAATGAGACGGACGAACGCATCAACAAGCGCAACATCTATATCACCGTCAGGGAGATTCCCGACAAGAACGGTAATGCCATGGCTTCGCCGGCAACTGCCTACTACTATGTGGATTGCAACCCACTGAGATGGGGACAGCAATACACGGAAAACCACATCGAAAAGGGTGATGAAGGGTGGTTCATAGTGGATGTTGTCAACAACAGTCCTGTGCGCCACACCTACCACATTGAAAACTGCCCGAGGTGGATGAAATTTGACAAACAGACAGATGTCATCGGACCGAGGCAAACCATTATGCTTGAGGCCACCATCAGCAAGAACCTCAATGTGGGCACCTACGACGAGGTCATCTATCTTGTCGATGAGAACGGTTTGAGCGAACCACTTGGCGTCACCATCGTCGTGGAGGGTGAGGAGCCATTGTGGTATGTGGACAAATCCTTGAGGCAATATACCATGAACATCATTGGTCAAGTGACAATCAACAACTTCATCGATGTTGACAAGAAAGACATCATCGGGGTGTTCGATGACAATGGGGTATGCCATGGCGTGGCAAACATCGGCAATGGAGACGACGAATTCCTTGTGTACATCAATGTCTTCAACGATACCAGTGAAAACAAGGATCTTCATTTCAGACTTTGGCACAGTGCAACCGGCAACATGCTGCTGCTCCACACCGATGAGCCAATACAATTCAAGGCTTCCGGATTGGTGGGTAGTGTAACAAATCCGATCATCCTCAAGGGTGGCACGGAATTTGTGCAAACCATCAACCTGCAGCAAGGTTGGAACTGGGTGTCGTTCAATGTCTATGGAGAGAGATTCTTCGACATCAACAAACTCCTCTCCCATTTCCCATGGGAGGAGGATGATATCCTGACCGATAACAATAGCACGGCTGCCTTTGTCTTCCATAATGGCGAATGGATGGCTTCGGATGATGTGAAAAACTTCAAACTCATGCCTCAGAATTCCTATGCCATCAAGGTGGGCAACGACCTTACACTCACCATCGAGGGAACCATCATCCGACAAAGAGATGATCGCACCATCGTCTTGCACAATGGATGGAACGGCATTGGTTACACACCATTGATGAACCTGACCGTGCAAACAGCCCTTGATGAATACTCCACCAACTTTGCACAGGATGGCGATATCATCAAGAGCCATGACGAGTTCGCTGTGTTCTCCAAACCTTCCAATTCTTCCAAAGGCACGTGGAAGGGTAGCTTGCAGTATATGATGCCAGGTGAAGGCTATATGCTTCTCAGAAACGGAGAAGGCTACGCTGCGTTTGCTTATCCATTCTTTGAGCCGGGGAGCACCTTCCTCGACGAAGTGGGCACTAATGCTCCTGCCAGGCCCGTGCAAGCCAGGAAAGCCACCACCATGTCGGTGTCGGCTGTCACCAGTGGTTTGGATTTGATGCCAGGAGACCAATTGCTGGCCTTCGCAGAAGGAGAATTGAGGGGTGCCGTGACAGCTGCTGAAGACAACGTGTTCTACATCAGCATCGAGGGCGACGTGCAACAACCACTGTCGTTTGCCATCGAGCGTGAAGGGGACATCATTGCTGTCACACCTGAAATCCTCACCTATAAGGCCAACGCCGTGGTGGGCACTCCCGATGCGCCGACCAAGATTGACTTTACCGTAAGAGACATTCCCAAGTTCGGATGGTACACCCTCGACGGCTATAAACTCCAGGGACGTCCCACCAAGAAGGGTGTCTATATCTATAATGGAAAGAAATACGTAATCGATTGAACGCAATGAAGAAACATTTGTTCTTGACGGCCATGATGGTGGCAGCCCTGTTTTTCCTGGGGGGCTGCCATCATTCCGGCAACCACCCTGACCCTGACCCCGATCCCGATCCCGACAATCCCGTAAATAACACCCCGCCAAGTCCATGGCTCTCGGTGAATGATATTCCAGATTGGGATATTGATTGGAACGCCAATGACCCAAGACCCGATTGGAAGGCTCCCGATGTCAGCAATTATGAAAGTTGGATGATCATCATGGTGAAAGTACCTGATCCCATTGCTCCTTTTGTTTCCAGTGATGACATGATGGCGGTCTTCATCAATGACGAATTACGGGGACTCACTTCCGTGGCATCGGTTATCAGCAGTGATGGTGAGGCAACTGATCAGCACACCTATTTTATAGTAAAGACCTTTGGAAACGTCACAAACAAGGGAGAGATATTCAGCATAAGGTATTACTCCAGTCAACTACATCAACTCTTCGCTGTATCAACAGAGGAGAAATTCGTTCCAGAAGGAGACTTGGGGGTGTCCGGAGATTATGTGGCGCCTTTGCTCTTAGGGGCTTCCAAATACCCTGTAATTATGTATTGGTTGTTGGGATTCACCATCGACGAGAAACAGGAAGAGCCTTTCGAGCCCACCCCTGGCGACTTACTTGCTGCATTTGTGGGAGACGAATGCAGAGGAGTTAGCGTTCTGGGCGGCAGCTTGTTCAAAGCCCGGGCGTCGATCACCGTCTATTCCAAGCAAGAAGGTGAACAGGTCACGCTACGCTATTTCAGTGTGCAGAAAAATGCAATAAGGATCTATGATAACGTGACAACCACCAAGCCTGGCACCAAGATGTCACAGGTTTCCATATAATTTAAATCCATAAAAAAGATGAAAATAAGAACAATACTGATGGCCTTGTCGCTCATGTCGCTCAATGCCCAAGCGCAGGTTTACAATTATGATGTCAACAACGATGGTGAAATCAATGTGTTGGATGTTACACTCCTTGTTGACAAAATCTTAGGTGGGGAGAGCACTCCAATCCTGTTGCCACTGACTTTCAGTGCCGACCAACAACCTTACGAGCATCCTGACGGACCGGCTTATGGCAGGAGAAAGACACAAGAAACCACCATTGCGACGCTGAAG
>JAFZSL010000055.1 GCA_017619375.1 Prevotella sp.
AGTCTGCATCCTTCTGAATGACAATAAATTAAAAAAACGCTTCGCTTAAGAAAAAGAAATAAAAAGTTTGAAAATATCTTGTTTATGAAGAAATAAAAAAACGCAAGCGTTTCTGAAAAAGGAAGAAAAAGGTGAGAACAAGCGAGACAGATTGCCCTGTACTGATTTTGGATGACAGTTTTGTTTGTTAAAAACTAAGTTGGTTTACACTTCAACTTGACCGTGTGTTCACCTTTTTCACCCTTTTTGAGAGTGCCTTGGCACTTTTTCCATCTTTATTTTTGGATAAATCGCTCTCGCTCGGCAAACTGAAAACAAGCTTGGTCTGCTCTCGCTTAATCGCAACTTTCCTGCTTTTTATATCTTTTTCCTCCTTTTTTAATAATATTCTTCTTTATTGCAATCATTAACATCTTGAGAATCAAAGGTATAAGAGATGTGTATAAAGAAGATTAGACCTCGAGGGGAGGGGAAGGGGTGGGGTCTTTGAATAATAGTGCTAAAAAGACAAATGCCGTTTCTGTTGACAGAAACCGACAATCTGACAACAGAACATATCATAGAGCACGAAAGAAATGATGTGGGAAGGCTGCTCACAGAAACGGGGTTTTTGACAACAGAAACGGCGTTTCAGCAAACAGACAGTACGCAATAGTATAATAAGAGAGTATAGATAATTAAAAATTATCTTCTTTCGTCGTCGACATCCGCGCGCGTGAAAGGAAAGTCGAATGCAGAATCAGCAGTTATGGTTGACAACAACGCACAGGATGACGACACTCCGTCGCTCGCCGGAAGGGTGTTGGAAATCATGGGGGCGGGGCAACAGCCTGTCACGACACCAACGACCACTGTCGTCGCAATGGCGGAAAATGATGACATCACCCCCTGGGTATGTGCCGAGGTGGAACAGCTGAAGGTCTTTTGGTCACGGCGAAAAGTATTGGTCATGGCAAAATGACATTGTTTTTAGTGCAGGCATCACTATTTTTGCTGAGTGATTCTGCGCGTATGTCGTATTAAAGTTGTAATTTTGCATCGCGAAGGCGTCGCATGCTTCACACAGAGGTGAAACATCGGTGTCTATCGAATCAAAACATCCATTATCATGAGTAAGAAAAAGAAGAAGAACACCTGGCTGAAGGTGGTGGCAGGCATCGTGGTCCTGTTGGGTTTGGCAATTCTCTGTCCGGCCTATTATTTCCTGAAGACTTCGATGCTGACAAAGGAGGAGACACAATACATCTACGTGGACCGCGATGACAACATCGACTCGGTCTATGTCAAACTGGACAGCATCACGACCCCCCAAGCGATGAAAGGTTTCAAGTTTGTTGCCAATTACAAGGACCTTGCATCCAGCCTCAAGCGCGGGCGTTATGCCGTGGACACCAAAACCAGCGCATGGGACTTCTTCAACACCCTCAAACGAGGAGAGCAGACACCGCTCAACGTTCCCATCCCCTCGGCGAGGACGATGGACAAGTTGGCTGTCGCCGTGTCGAAGAAACTGGAACTCGACAGCCTCGAACTGCTTAGCGCCTTGACGGACTCCACCGTCTGCGCCCACTATGGGTTCACATTGCAGACCATCCCCGCCATGTTCATCCCCGACTCCTACAACATGTACTGGACGGTATCCGTAAATGAATTCCTGGACAGGATGAAAAAGGAGTTCGACAACTATTGGAACGACGAGCGCAAGTCGAAAGCGAAGGCCTTAGGCCTCTCACCCGTGGAGGTGAGCACGCTTGCCAGCATCGTGACGGAAGAGACACGCGCCACCAAGGAGAAGCCCACCGTGGCAGGTCTCTACCTCAACCGCCTGAAGAAAGGCATGCTGCTGCAGTCGGACCCGACAGTGAAGTTCGCCATGCAGGACTTCGGTGTGCGCCGCATCCTCAACCGCATGCTTACCATCGACAACCGCTACAACACGTACAAGTATGCGGGACTGCCTCCCGGACCCATCCGCATCCCATTGAAAGAGGACCTGGAAGCCGTGCTCAACCCCGAGAAGCATGACTACATCTACATGTGCGCCAAAGAGGATTTTAGCGGCACCCACAACTATGCTCGCACAGAAGCAGAGCACCGTGCCAACGCTGCAAAATACCACAAAGCCCTCAACGAAAGGGGGATTAGGTAAATTGAAGATTGACCTACGGTCGAAGTTGCTCACGCTCGGCAGACTCCAAGCACGCTTGGTCTGCTCTCGCTTAATCGCAACTTTGAAAATTGAAGAAACGTATTTATGTTATAGAGCATAAAAAAATATTTGTCAGAAAGACGAAAAAATCGTACTTTTGCAACCGTTATCCTGAATACAATCTTTTTACCTTAAAAAAAACTAATACCTTAAGATAAAGCCGTCCCCTCTGAGAAGAGGGGGCGGTTTGCTGTTTTATAAGAGGTGATAGGAGGTCTTAGGAGATAATGGGAGGGAATAAAAGACTTTAGGAGGGAATAGGAAATTTTAGGAAGGTTTCATGATAGTTTGGTGATTTCCACGACGAGCAGTTTTCGTCCTTCCACGCGGAAGCGGATGTCGACATTGCGGAAAGGCATGCCGTAGACCCTCGCCGGATCATCGTGAAAATGCGGGCGTGGGTCCAAGGAGAGAATTTGTGTCACCACTTCCCGGTCATTTTCGGTGAGGCAGTCCCCCACCCCTTCAGCGAAGGCCACATCAAGGCATTCCCATTCACGCTGGTCGACAAAGCCACTTCGCACTCCCACATGGCTGTCGGCATACTCCACATAGGGTTTGATGTCAAAGATGGGCGTTCCATCCATCAAGTCAGCTCCAGCCACCTGTATGACAGGGCCGCGAGAATCGTTGAGGTCGATGCTCACAATGCGCACGGAGGAGAGTCCGATGGGATTGGGCCGATAAGGGGAACGTGTGGCAAACACCCCCATCGACTTGTTTCCTCCAAGCAACGGCGGTCTCACCGTGGCCGCATGCACCTCATGGCTGTTGGCAGAAAAATCCCAAAGGAGCCAGATATAGTCGAATCCCTCCAATCCCCTCACATAGTCGGGGTTCCGGTATTCAGGCTGGAAAACAATTTCTCCTACAAGCCCCTCGACAAGACCACTCTGACGGGGAATGCCAAACTTTGATGTCAATGGCGAATGAAATGTGGCAATGGGTGTCATCATCGTTAATTCGTGTTAATTGTCGCCATAGGCGAAATATTATTGTTACCTTCGCAGAACATATCAGCATCAAGATGGAAACAGTAAGACTGGAAAACCTCTCCATAGGCTATGCCTCACGCAAGAACCGCAAGGTGGTGGCTACAGGCATCAACGCCTCTCTTCACAGCGCGTGCATGACCTGCCTCATCGGTCCCAACGGTGTGGGCAAGTCGACCCTTCTCCGCACACTCTCAGCCTTCCAACCCCCATTGGGCGGCAAGGTTTTCATCCACGACAGCGACTTGTCCTCGCTCAACGAGAAGCAACTCGCCCGTTTGATCGGCGTGGTGCTCACCGTCCGTCCCGACGTGCGCAACATGACGGTGGAGGAGATGGTGGCAATGGGTCGCAGCCCTTACACTGGCTTTTGGGGTACGCTTGGCAGCGAAGACCATGCCATAGTGGACGAGGCCATCGCCATGGTTGGCATCGAGGCCCTTTCCCAACGGATGATACAATCGCTTAGCGATGGCGAGCGCCAAAAAGTGATGATTGCCAAAGCCCTGGCCCAGCAGACCCCCGTCATCTTCCTTGACGAGCCCACAGCCTTCCTCGACTATCCGAGCAAGGTGGAGATGATGCAGACGCTGCACCACCTCAGCCGCACCGCCGACAAGACCATCTTCCTCTCCACACACGACCTGGAACTGGCGCTGCAGATAGCCGACACCGTATGGCTGATGACAGAGGGCAAAGGCATCAACATCGGTACACCGCGACAACTCGCCGACTCTGGCGTGCTCAGTTCCTTCATCGAGCAGAAAGGCATCGTCTTCGACAAGGAACGGCTCTCTGTCACCGTCATGCCTCGCTGCTAACCTCCCGCCCTTTTTTCCGACGGGTAATCCTGACCACGATGATGCTGGCCTCGTAAAGGAGCCATATCGGCAGTGCAACGACAAAAAGGGTGAAAGCATCGGTGGTCGGCGTGATGATGGCCGACACCACAAGGATGACCACCAAGGCATGCTTGCGTAGACGTGCCATCTGTTCCCAGCCGATGATGCCAAGCATTGCCAGCAGCCAACTCACCACGGGCAGTTCGAAGACTATGCCAAGCACCAAGCTCATGGAGATGAGCGTATCGGCATACGATTGTATGGTAAGCATGTTGGTCACGTCAGGACTCACCTGGTAGGTGCCAAGAAACCTCACTGTAAGTGGAAAGACAATAAAATAGTTGACCAAGGTGCCCAGTATGAACATCGCATATGCGCAAGCCACCACTTTCACTGCCGGCCTGCGCTCCTTGTCGTAAAGCGCAGGAGAAACGAAGGCGAAAAGTTCATACAACACATAGGGGGAGGCCATCAACAAGCCACAATAGAAGGCCACCTTCATATGTATCAAGAATTGTTCTGTCAACCCCGTGTTCATCAGATGCAGGGCGAAATGCTCCACGCCCAGCAATCGATAAGAGATGAAATCGTCACGGCTCGGCGCCAGCACGACATTGAACAACACCTCTTTGAAAAAGAATGCAAGTACAGCCATCACCGCCGTCACCAACAGGATGCGGATGATGCAACTGCGCAACTCATCGAGATGGTCCCAGAAGGTCCCCCCTTCTTTCGAGGTGCTCATTCCTTCTTTGACTCGTCACCTGTTTTCTTTTCTTCGGCAGGGTCTTCAATCTCCTTCATCCCCTCCTTGAAACTCTTCACGCCCTTGCCCAAACCCTTCATCAGTTCAGGAATCTTCTTCCCACCAAACAGCAGGAGCACCACCAGGGCGATAATCAATATTTCTTGCGTACCTAATCCAAACATACCGTTCTGTTTTTATACGATGCAAAAATAATAAAAAATATTGAATATTGAAAATTGAAGATTGAAAATTAAATAATATTGAAAAACTGACCTCCAATCTAATTTTCTCATGCTCGGCAGACTCCAAGCAAGCATGGTCTGCTCTCGCTTAATCGCATCTTTGAAAATTAAAGATTATTCGGCTATTGCTGTTTCAAGGTGGTCGAAGCAAGTCTTGCTAAAGGGACAACGGAAGACACAAGGGAGGTAGGAGGGATTCACATCCGTCCTACCCGAAAAAATAGTCAAGGGATTATTCAAAGAACTGTTGTAAAAATAGTAATGACATCTATCAACAAAATGAAACCGTCTTACAATCGCTATTGCTTCAGATTTCTGCTGCAAATATCGCAATTGTAAGACGGATGCAAAAAGGAAAAGCCCTATTTCTATGGTGGGAAAAACCTATTGTAAAAGGGGAAAACCCTATATGTTCACTCTCCTTCAGGAATCACAGGCCTTGGCTTCACCGTTCCATCGGATTGCGGAGAAGTGGTTGGCGGCGGTGTGTTCGTTGCCGGCTGAGTGGTCGCCGGTGTCGTCGGCGGTGTAGCGGGCTGTGGCGATGTCGCCGTCTTATCCTGAGCAGGTGTGGCCGGTGTGTTGGTCACAGTTGAAGATTCGCCAGATACCACCGTCGTCCCCTCATCCATTTTTTCCTGATTAATGGTGATGTTTTCTTTCTTTTCCTCCTTCTTTTCCTCCTTCTTCTTTTCCTCTTCCTCTTTTATCTTGGTGTCATCTACAGACACCGCCTTTGGCTGAGTGTTCTTAAGGATGTTGATCGTGTCTTTTTCCTTGGCCTTTCCTTTGTTCTCCACTTCCTCTTGGACAATGGAATCATCGTGCTTCTGTTGCTGTGCCCAGAACCAGATGCCGATGGCGAGAAGCACTAAGGCGAGAGCAGTGGCTGTCACAATGGGGAACTCACGCTTTCGAGGTTCCTCCCCCGTAGACTCAGGATAGTATTCCTCTTCAGTTTCAGGCTCTACTTTCCTCGGGTTCTTGTCGGTGTCGGGACGCAGCTTGTCCTGTTTGTCCTTTTCGTCCATCTTGGCATCAGCAGCCAATTTCCTATTTTTCTCGATGTCCGCCAGCATGGCAGCCATCAATTTTCCTTCATTCTCGAAGAGGCTCTCGTCCATCGCCTCGCTCATGACACCGCTGATGTGTATGACGCTTGCAGCAAACCCTGCATCAGAGGCAGATGCCTTTTTCTGCAATCTCACCGACTTTGTCTTGTCATTCACCGGTTCGCACAGCACGTCCATCAGTTCCCGGTCGGAAACGACCTGGCCCAGGCTTTTTGACAAGATGACGAAATAATCGCCGTACTTTACATTGGTGATATAGGCCTTCACCGGTTCACCCACGGGCAATTTTCCAGGAACGAGGGCACATTCGTTATCCTTCGACTTGTAAAGCAACCTTCTTTCCTTGGGTCGCACATGGTAGATGCGCACCTGTCCGGAATGAGCAGCCAGCACCCCATGCCTATGCAAATAGAGCATGGCACACTGGATGCCTTTGGAATCGGGGCTATCCTCGTCCATCTTGTCCATTGCAGCAAAGAGAGCCTCGTTGAAAACATTCTCTTCAAGGGGTTCGTCGGCACAGGTGTTTTGAAACATCTGGTCGGCGAACGTCTGTGTGAAAACCTCGGCCGCCTTTGTGCCAGAAGCATCATTCCCCTCCGCCAAGATAAACAATTTGTCGTGGATGGTGGCTGTTTCATCGGTGGGGAAGACACATACCTCGTCCTTCCCACTGCTTCCAACGCCAGCAACGGTTTCTGGTTTTAAGATGTCGAATTTCATAACGACAGTTGAAAAGTCAGGTGTGCAGCAAATCTCTGAAGGTGAATACTAAAGCAAAGAAGAAAACAGCATACACTACCAAAGCAAGTGCAATGGAGATAATCCACGTAAAGACACCTGTCATCCCTTTCTCGCTGAAAGGCTTGGTGAAAAATCCCAATATATTAAGACCAGCAATCCACATGATAGGGCAGAAAGCTATCACAATCAATGCCACCATTACGAGGTTGCCCTTATAAAGCCATAGCAATGGGAGCACAGTAATAATGGAGAGCACCAAGCAAATAGTTCCAAGTTTTTCAAAAGCGTCCATCTTTCAATTCTTTTTTGAAAGTTTGGCAAGCCGCACTCCTGCGGCCTGCCAAACATTAGTGTTAATAAATCAGTCTTCTTCCACTGCTGCCTGAGCCGCAGCCAGGCGAGCGATAGGCACACGGAATGGTGAGCAGCTGGCATAGTTCATGCCAATCTTGGCACAGAACTTGACAGAGTTTGGTTCACCACCGTGCTCACCGCAGATGCCGCAACGCAGTTCGGGACGCACCTCGCGGCCATTCTTCACAGCATACTTGATGAGTTTGCCGACACCATTCTGGTCGAGCACCTGGAACGGGTCAACCTTGAGGATCTTCTTGTCGAGGTATACAGGCAAGAAGGAGGCGATGTCGTCACGGCTGTAACCGAAGGTCATCTGTGTGAGGTCGTTGGTGCCGAATGAGAAGTACTCTGCTTCAGTAGCGATGCGGTCGGCGGTCAAAGCGGCACGCGGAATCTCAATCATCGTACCGATCTCGAAGTCCACCTTGATGCCATACTCTGCAAACACCTCGGCAGCGACACGCTGGATGATGCTCTTCTGCTGCTTCAACTCATAGAGGATGCCGATGAGCGGCACCATGATCTCTGGCATCGGGTTCTTGCCTTCCTTCTTCAGTTCGCAAGCAGCGCTGAGGATGGCACGAGTCTGCATGGCGGTGATTTCGGGGAAGGTGATGCCGAGACGGCAGCCACGGTGTCCAAGCATCGGGTTGTTCTCTGCGAGAGAGTCAACACGGCGCTTGATATCTTCCACGCTGACACCCATTTCATTGGCCATGATTTCCTGACCAGCAGTGTCGTGTGGCACGAACTCATGGAGTGGCGGGTCGAGCAGGCGGATGTTGACTGGCAGTCCGTCCATTGCCTCGAGGATACCCTTGAAGTCAGCCTTCTGATAGGGGAGCAACTTGGCCAAAGCCTTCTCGCGTCCCTCGGCATCCTTAGCGAGGATCATCTCACGCATGGCGATGATCTTCTGATCTTCGAAGAACATGTGCTCTGTACGTGTCAGACCGATACCCTTTGCACCGAAAGCACGAGCAACCTGTGCATCATGCGGTGTGTCGGCATTGGTGCGAACCTGCAGTTTGGTGTACTTGTCGCAGAGGTCCATCAACTCCTTGAAATCGCCGGAAAGTTCAGCGGCCTTGGTGGGCACCTCGCCAGCATACACCTGACCTGTGGTACCGTTCAAAGAGATGTAGTCACCCTCTTTGTAGACGACGCCGTCGATCTCAACGGTCTTCGACTTGTAATCGACATTCAGAGAACCAACGCCGGAGACGCAGCATTTGCCCATGCCACGAGCCACCACAGCAGCGTGAGAGGTCATACCTCCACGTGCGGTGAGGATACCCTCGGCAGCCGACATACCAGCAAGGTCTTCGGGAGAAGTCTCGATACGTACGAGGACCACCTTGTGGCCATCCTCATGCCATTCCTGGGCTTCGTCAGCGTGGAACACGATTTGTCCACAAGCAGCACCCGGGGAAGCGGGAAGACCCTGAGCAATCACTTTGGCCTTTGCGAGAGCCACCTTGTCGAATACAGGATGGAGCAGTTCATCAAGTTTCTGCGGCTCGCAGCGCATGATGGCGGTCTTCTCGTCGATCATACCCTCATGGAGCAGGTCGATGGCGATCTTCACCATGGCGGCGCCGGTGCGCTTGCCGTTACGAGTCTGAAGGAACCAGAGTTTGCCTTCCTGGACGGTGAACTCCATATCCTGCATGTCGTGATAGTGGTTCTCCAGTTTGTTCTGGATGCCGTCGAGTTCTTTGTAGATTTCGGGCATGGCTTCCTCCATGGAAGGATATTTAGCGACACGCTCTTCCTCGCTGATGCCAGCACGCTCAGCCCAGCGCTGTGAGCCAAGTTTGGTGATTTGCTGCGGTGTGCGGATACCAGCCACCACGTCTTCACCCTGTGCATTGACGAGATATTCTCCATTGAACACATTCTCTCCGTTGGCAGCGTCACGGCTGAAGCACACGCCAGTAGCGGAGGTGTCACCCATGTTGCCAAACACCATTGCCATGACGGATACGGCAGTACCCCATTCGTCGGGAATGCCTTCCATCTTGCGATAGAGGATGGCACGCTCGTTCATCCAGCTGCGGAAGACGGCGCAGATGGCGCCCCAAAGCTGCTCGATGGGATCGTTGGGGAAGCTCTTGCCAGTACGCTCCTTGATGGCTTCCTTGAAAAGTTTGACAAGTTTCTTGAGTTCATCGACAGAGAGGTCTTTGTCAAGCACGACGCCACGCTCTTTCTTCACCTTCTCGATAATTTCCTCGAAGGGGTCGATATCCTCTTTGTTCACAGGCTTCATCTCGAGCACCACGTCGCCGTACATCTGAACGAAGCGACGGTAGGAGTCGTATACGAAATGGGGGTTGTTGGTCTTGCGCACCATGCCCTCAGCCACCTCGTCATTGAGACCAAGGTTGAGGATGGTGTCCATCATGCCAGGCATGGAAGCCCTGGCACCGGAACGCACACTGACGAGCAGGGGGTTCTCGGAATCACCGAACTTGGAGTTCATCAGACCCTCGATGTGCTTGACAGCGGCTGTCACGTCATCATTGAGGAGCTCCATGATTTTCTCCTGCCCCACTTCATAATATTCATTGCAACAATCAGTGGTGATGGTGAATCCCGGGGGAACGGGCACTCCGATAAGATTCATCTCGGCGAGGTTTGCACCTTTGCCACCGAGCTGCTCACGCATTTTAGCATTACCTTCGGCTTTACCGTTACCGAAAGTGTAAACTCTTTTTTGTTCGCTCATAATAGGTTATATGGTTTTCAATAAAAAAATAGTATCTTTGGAATGCAAAAATACTGCAAATTCGCGTAATGACAAAACTTTTAGGTCATTTTTTGCAAAAAAAGGGTGTTGTGTGCCATGCAGGGCAGTGGTCTGACAATTCTTGCGGGTGTGCCCGTTCGCCTCATGTGTTCCTTGATAAAACACTTTTTGCCGGCACGCAGCAAGGCTTTTGGTGAATATGATGAAAAAACATCTTGTAAAACCTTGCATATTTCATTCAATTTTACGACTTTTGCATTTTGGTAAGAAAGACGATTCTTGCATTATCATGGAAATCTTAAACCATAAAATACAATAGACTATGTTTAAAAACCATCCTAAGGGATTGCTGCTTGCAGCATTAAGCAACATGGGAGAACGTTTCGGATACTATATCATGAACGCCGTTCTCGCTCTTTTCCTTTGTTCGAAATTCGGATTATCCGATGGTCAGAGTGGTTTCATCGCCGCCATGTTCCTAACAGCCATCTACGTATTGAGCCTTGTAGGCGGCATCATTGCCGACCGTACACAGAATTACAAGGGGACAATCGCATGGGGCTTGGTTGTCATGGCGCTGGGATATGTCCTATTGGCGATTCCCATCCTTGCCACTCCCGACAACACGTCTTGGCTGTTGCCGTTCACTATTTTCGCACTGGCACTCATCGCCTGCGGAAACGGCCTTTTCAAAGGCAACCTCCAAGCCATCGTAGGACAGATGTATGACAATTTCGAGGCAAAGGCAGCCAAGGAAAATCCCGAGAAGCTGAAATGGGCTCAAGGTCAGCGTGACGCCGGATTCCAGATTTTCTATGTCTTCATCAATATCGGTGCGTTGGTAGCGCCATTCATCGCTCCCATGCTTCGTAGTTGGTGGCTGAAGGTTCACGGACTGACTTACAACGCCGACCTTCCCAAACTTTGCCATGAGTACATTTCAGGAAACATTGATGCCCAAAGCATGCAAAACCTGACAGACCTGGTGGGCAAAGTTGGCGGCGACGCATCCAACCTGTCTTCCTTCTGCACGCAATACCTTGACATTTTCAATACAGGCATCCACTATTCGTTCATCGCATCAGTGGTCACCATGCTCATCTCGCTTGCCATCTTCCTTTTCTCCAAACATCTCTTCCCCACCCCGGGCAAGAAAGAGGCAGTCGTCACTGAAGGCTACACCTTGGAGGAGAAGCAAGCCATGGCCAAGGAAATCAAGCAACGCATGTACGCTTTGTTCGCCGTGCTCGGAATCGCCGTATTCTTCTGGTTCTCTTTCCACCAGAACGGCCAGTCCCTCTCCTTCTTCGCACGTGACTTTGTGAAGACAGACACCATAGCCCCCGAAATTTGGCAGGCCGTCAACCCGTTCTTCGTCATCGTTCTCACCCCCGTCATCATGTGGATTTTCTCTACCTTGACCGCTCGCGGACGTGCCATCTCCACTCCTAAGAAGATAGCATACGGCATGGGCATCGCCGGCATAGCCTACCTATTCTTAGCCATCTACTCAGCCACGCAGAACTATCCTTCCGCCAACGAGTTCACCGAGTTGTCCGACTCTGTCAAGGCAGGCTTGAAGGCAGGTCCCTGGGTGCTCATCATCACTTATTTCTTCCTCACCGTGGCAGAGTTGTTCATCTCCCCGCTGGGTCTTTCCTTCGTGTCGAAGGTGGCTCCCAAGCACCTGCAAGGCTTGTGCCAAGGACTGTGGCTGGGTGCGACCGCCGTGGGCAACGGCTTGCTTTGGATAGGCCCGCTGATGTATAACAAATGGCCCATCTGGGAATGCTGGGTGGTGTTCCTCATCATCTGCCTCATCTCCATGGGTGTGATGTGGGGCATGGTGAAATGGCTGGAACGGGTGACCCAGTAATCCCTTCCATCCATCCCAAATCAAGGGGGCGTGCCGAATGTGCCGACACGCCCCCTTGTTTTTTTAAAGTCTTTAAGGATTTTAAGGTCTTTAAGGTTCTTAGGGGCATCCCTACATCCCCACGGCTTTGAGCCATTGGTCGTAGGATGCCACCTCCTTCTCCTTCACCCTGGAGTCTGAGGCGATGGCCTTGAGGATGAACTGCCTCAACGTGAAGAGGATGGCTTTTCGCTCATCATCGTTGAAGCCCTCCACCAGGCTCAAGGTCTCATCAATGATTTCCTCCAAGGTGTAGGTGTGGTTGATGGTGTCGGCCACGGCCTCCTTCAACTCCGAAGGGATTTCCCCCACCTCCTCAATGCTGGAGATGTATCCCTCGACAAACTCTCTCTCCTTCTGGCTGAAATCGCCGTCGCAAGAGGCAAAGAATAGTCCAGCCTTTGCCGTCAGCAAGATGCTGTTACTCAACTTATCATTCATCATAACGACCTTCCTCCCAACAAGATTGATTTCAAAATACCACCGACGATGTCGCCGATGTTGCCCAAGTTGATTCCTCCCAGGATGCTACCCTGGTCTTCAGCTTCTTTTTGCCGTTGCTCGACCTCCTTCTTGGTGGAACGGCGCGTAGTGTTCTCCACCGGTATGTCCTCCTCTTCCTCGACGTTGAAGCCTGCACGGCGTTTCATCTCGTTGAGGATGTCGTTGATTCCGCCACTTTCCTTGTTGGATGAAGACGTTCTCGACGATGTTTCACGTGTGGATGAATTGGTCTTCGACGATGTTTCACGTGTGGATGTGGAAGAGGATGAAGATTTCCCTGCCTTTCCAGCCTGCCTGCGGATTTCCTCCGCCACGTCATCAAAGTCACTCGAGTTGCGTGAAGAATTGCCGTAATTGGTGGTCGACGAGGTGTCGCCTCCCATTTTTTTCTGGATTTCCTTCACAATGTCTCCAAAGCCGCCACTGTCATCGCTTGATGACGACGACCCGCCACCGAAGACGGATCCCAGTCCGCCCTTGATGATTTCTTCAAAAAAGCTTCCCATAATATAGATATGATTATTGATGTATATCATGATGCGAAGGTTCCCTTCGCTTATTTCTTACATTTATATATGTAGTCCAGAGCAGCGCCGATGGCCGTGCAGAACTGCGAATATTTCGGGATGATGTATTTCACCTTGTAAAGTTTCTCCATAATGGGGAACACGTCACGGCACTGAGGAAGCAACGATAGGTTGCCAATCATCACAAACTCCTTGATGTCGCTGTTCAGCGATGCCAGCACGGCGGCACTTCCGATGGTCTGCAACACGGTATGTATCAACCCCACGGCGATGTCTTCCTTGGTTGCGTCGGTCTTGGCGTTGCCGAAAAGCGAAGCCGTCACATTGAGAGGAAGGCCTGGCAGAGGGTGTGCGCTGATGTCGCCGATGGTGAGATTGACGTTGGATATGTCGCCCTGCATGGCCATGGCGGAGACCTGCTTGATGTCGGAAGTCTTGAGCATGATTCGCGAGAGTCCTGCGAGCGTTCCCCCACCGATGCTGATGCCTCCGATGTGGCTGATGTCATCTCCATCGCATCTGACGAGAGACGTGCCGGTGCCCATGCTCACCACGATGATGCGGTCAAGCCCCGACTCGAAACGCGCTCCCAGTCCGTCGGCCACGAACTCATCGCTCTTGCAGGTGGGCAAGCCATACACGGGGCGATCGATGTATGCCGCCCCGACGCCTGTGAGCACCACCTGCTCCACGTCCTCCAGCTCTATATGGTTTTCATACAAATATTTGCCAAAAGCGCCGTACAGCGATGCCACCGGGTCAGCAGCAGTGATGCGCATGGGAGCCACGACCTGCATATCCCGGACGCCTACAATCTTGGTGGTGCTGATGCCCACATCGATACCTATGACAATACTCATTCGCTTGCTCATTGTTCTAACCTCAAAAAATAAATAAACAACTATCAGGGCACGAAGATACAAAAAAAACGAGAAAGGCAACACTTTTTCGCGAAAAAGACCACATTTTTTTGTAACTCTCGAATAAAAAGCATAAATTTGCTTCGAGAACTAAGACAATAGTTAAAACACCCTTTCCATTTGTCAAGGAAACCAACCAATTCTATACTCCATATGAAAAGAAGACACATTCTCACAGCGGTCATCGCGGTGCTCACACTCACTGCAACCGCTCAAACCGAACTCTATCCCAAGCACTTCGACTTGGAGCAAGTGACCTTGCTCGACGGCCCTATGAAAACAGCCATGGACCTCAATTTCAAGACATTGCTCCAATACGACGTGGACCGCCTCCTCACGCCCTACGTCAGGCAGTCGGGCCTTGCCTCCACCACCAATACAGCCAGTCCCTATTACAGATGGGAAAGCAAGCATCCCTCATTTCCCAACTGGGGCGACTCCAGTTTCAATCTCGACGGCCACGTGGGAGGGCACTACCTCTCCGCCCTCGCACTGGGCTATGCCGCCTGTCACGACAGCGACATGAAAGCACGTCTGAAAGAACGCATGGACTACATGGTGAATATCATGAAAGACTGTCAGGACCAGTATGACAACAGCACAGACGGCCTTTACGGATTCATCGGAGGCCAACCCATCAACAACGAATGGAAGACCCTTTTCAGGGGCGACATCAGCGGCATACGCAACCGCGGAGGCTGGGTGCCCTTCTATTGCCAGCACAAAATCCTGGCCGGCCTGCGCGATGCCTTCCTCTATGGCAACAGCGAGACGGCAAGGCAACTCTTCCTCAAACTCGCCGACTGGAGCGTGAACGTGGTGGCCAAAGTCAGTTCAGGCGACATGGAGAACATGCTTAACATCGAGCATGGCGGCATGAATGAAAGTCTGCTCGACGCCTACCAGCTTACCGGAGATGCCAAATACCTCACTGCAGCGAAGAAATACACCCACAAGACGATGCTCAACGGCATGCAGACGCTCAACACCACCTTCCTCGACGGAAAGCACGCCAACACCCAGGTGCCCAAATACATCGGCATGGAGCGCATCTGCGAGGAGGATGCCACCGCCACCAGTTATCAGAAGGCGGCCACCAATTTCTGGACCGACGTTGCACACAACCGCACCGTGTGCATCGGAGGAAACAGCGTCAGCGAGCATTTCCTCGCCAAAGCCAACTCCAACCGCTACATCGACGTGCTCGACGGACCGGAGTCGTGCAACTCCAACAACATGTTGAAACTCACAGAAATGATGTGCGACCGCACCGGCGACGCCAGTTACGCCGACTTCTACGAGCAGACGATGTGGAACCACATCCTCTCCACCCAAGACCCGGAGACGGGAGGCTACGTCTATTTCACCACGCTCCGGCCCCAAGGCTACCGCATCTACTCGCAAGTGAACCAAGGCATGTGGTGTTGCGTGGGCACTGGTATGGAGAACCATTGCAAATACGGACATTTCATCTATACCCACGACGGGAATGAAACCCTCTATGTCAACCTCTTCACACCCAGCGTGCTTGAAGACGAAACTTTCGGCATCAAGCAGGAAACCCTCTTCCCCTGCATCAATCCGACAGCTTCCGACATCCCCACCCCCTTTACTGCCACCACCACCCTCACAGTGACCAAAGGAGGCACTTACGCCATCGCTGTTAGACACCCGGCATGGGCAGGGAAAGAATACCAAGTGTCGGTCAACGGAGCCGTTGTCAACGCCGCCGTGACCCAAGGTACCGCCAGTTATGTCACCATCAACCGCACCTGGGCTGAAGGCGACCGCATCCTCGTCTTGCTCCCCATGGAACTGAGTTATGAGGAATGCCCCAACTATACCGACTATATTGCATTCAAGTTCGGCCCCATCCTCCTCGGAGCACCCACCACCACCGCATCACAACAAGAAGCAGCAGAAACAGGACTCCGCTACGAACAATTACAAAACGAATATGCCGGAGCAGGCCGCATGGACCACGCACCCGGCAGCAGGGCATCGGCCAAAAGCCTCGTCTCCTCTCCATTGCTCATCGGAGAACGCGCCAACGTGCTTGACCGCATCAAGATGAAGCCTAACAGCGACTTGAGATTCACCATCGACGCCAGCCGTGAAGGCGTGGAGTCCTATGCATGGAACCAACTCGAACTGCGCCCCTTCTACCAGATCCACCACGCCCGCTACATGTGCTACTGGTACCAACAAACCGAGGAGAACTACGAGAAGAGCGACATGGCTCTCAGCGAGGCAGCCAACGAAGCATTGGCTCAACGCACACTCGACTTCGTCGCACCGGGAGAGCAACAGAGCGAGGCAGGACATGAGGCGAAATACTCCTCAGACTCCAGCACCGGCGACTACAACACCGAGCATTATCGCGATGCAAGACAAAACGGATTCATCCAATACACACTCTACAACGAACAGCAGGTGAGCGAGCGACTCAGCGTAATGTTCCGCTTCAATCTTGCCGACCAGGGAAGAAAAGCCACACTCACCATCGACGGTTCGAAAGTGGCAGATATCACCATCCCCTCCTCTGCCAAGGGCAGCGACGCCAATGGTTTCTACAACATCGAATACCCCATCCCCGACAACCTTGTCAAGGACGAAGCCGGGAACGTGAAAAAACAATTTGTCGTGAGACTGACCGCCTCTTCCACCACCCTCTGCCCGGGTGTCTATTACATCAGGCTTCTCAAAGATTATGAAGAAGAGGCCTACCAAGCCTACCGCTTCGTGGCCAACGAATGGACAACGGGCGACCCCAACCGCGTGTCGGCCTCCAACATTACCTACGACAACGAGAAAAACATCATCCATGTCAAGGCCTCGGGTACCAACAACGTGGCACTGATGCTCAAATACCAGGACAAGGACTATGCCATCAACAGCGACCAAATCTATCTCGTGGTGAGAGGCACCAACCTGAGCACCGCCACGGGTGCCTCCTACCTGTGGTGGCTCAACGGTTCGAACCACGGCACACAAGTAGCCCCCACCAAAATCTGCGCCTTGACCGCCGACGGCATCAGCCAAAACGTCGTGGCATGGGACATGACGGCAAGCGGACTATACGAAAACTTTTCCGGAATACATCCCAGCATCTGTGTGGGACAAACCATCTTCGGCCTTACCTCCACCACCGGACAAAGCGACATCCATGACATCAATTTCGTCAGCGATGTCGATGCCTATGTGAACAACACCGTGGGAATCGCCATGCCAAAGGCAAGTGCTACAGGTACAGGCAAGGCAAATGCCATCTATGACCTGGGAGGAAGACCTGCCAACGGGAACAGCCGCATCGTGCTTACCAAGGGGAGGAAGAAGATTGAAAATTGAAGATTGAAGATTGAAGATTGAAAATTGAAAATTGAAGATTGAAGATTGGTCTTCGGTAGACTTCAAGCAAGCTTGGTCTACACTCGCTTAAACTCAACTTTGATAATTGCCAATTATCGAAGTTGCTCATGCTCGGTAGACTTCAAGCAAGCTTGGTCTACACTCGCTTAAACTCAACTTTGGAAATTGGAGATTGTTAAAATTTCCTATAAAACGACAACAAATGTGCTGTGTTTGAAAAAAAAGGCCTACATTTGCTGAAATGAAAAACGAATTATATTCACCTAAACATTGATAAACATGACGTACAAAATTATTGACATCGAGGGAATCGGCCCTGCTTATGCAGAGAAATTGATTGCCGCAGGCATCAACACCGATGAAGAATTGCTGAAAAAATGTTGCAAACCAGCAGGCCGCAAGGAACTGGCAGAGGCAACAGGCATCTCGCCCAAACTCATTCTCACTTGGACCAACCACTGCGACCTAATGCGCATCAACGGCGTTGGCCCGCAGTTCTCCGAACTTCTGGAAGCCGCCGGTGTGGACACCGTGAAGGAATTCCGCAACCGCAATGCAGAAAACCTTGCTGCCAAACTGGTAGAGGTGAACGAGGCTAAGAATTTGGTCAACCGCGTTCCCAGCCTGAAGGAAGTGGAGAAGATGATCGCCCAAGCCAAAGAGCTTGAGCCAATGATGGAATATTAACCCCAGAATCTGAGGAATCGAAATAATCGGAAGATTAGAATAACAAGTGAAATCTGACCTTTCCGACAGGTAGAGTTTCCAGGACTTTTAGAGTTACAAGTTCTGGAAACTCTTTTTATTTCCCGTCAACAGGCATGTCAATCGTGCTTTCCGGACTGGCGTCAGGAACCACAGCAGTGCTGTCCTCCTTGGTTCTGGGATTTTCCAACATTCCGGCAACCCTTGGACCACACGCCTCGACTGCCACCGCGACTCCCACCGCCATTCCAATGAAAGCAGCCTTGCCTACCACACGTTTCAAGTTGAGCTGACGTTCCAAATATCTTACCTCCGCCTCGCATCTCGGACAAGTGCCGGCACAGTCGCCCTTGTGTTTGCACTCAGCAGGTTGATAGGGGATGTCATTTTGGCGAGCCACCTCCATACGGATTTCCTTCAGTTTCTCGCAAAGCATTTTTCCATATTCCATTGTCTGCATTTTTACAATTCAACTTCATCTTCCCTTTGCTTATCAAACGGGTTGCCTCACAAAGTTGGATTCGGTTGCTAAGTTACTTATTTCTTGCGTAAATTCCAAAAAAGCAGTGAAATTTTCACATACTTATGCAAAAAGGCAAGGTTTTGGAAATAAAAAAAGAAAAATTATGGTTTTTTCTCAAAAAATATCGTATATTTGCACATTATAAACCAAAACCTATCCAATAATGAAAAAAGCACTCTTCACCCTGTTAGCAACCTTGATGCTCTGCTTGCCATCACAAGCCCAAGAGATGAACACCTGCCTCCACATCGCCGACTACACCATACGCATGGATGTCAAAGTCGCCAAAAAAGTGATGAAGAAAGAAGGTTTCAAGAAAGTCACCAGCAGAGACGACGCCATTTATTTCACAAACAAGAAGATGAAAATCGATGCCATGCTGGCCATCATAGGCGATCATGTGGACTATATCAAATTCCTCTTCGCCACGGCTCCATCACCTCGTGAAGTGGAAGGCTCAGCCAGGATGTGTGGCTACACTCCTGTCGGCGGCTTGGGTCCGAATCGCAAGTTCATCAAAGAGCCTTATGCCCTCTATACGTCACCCATTCAAAACGACCCCCATTATGTATATGGCTTTTCCATCAAATACGAGCCTCAGGGTTGGTGATGTGCAACGATAGTCTGAAAAGCGACTTTTAGGCAAGGAAAAAAGGATGACAACCATTTTTTTGGGTGTCAATTCGTTGTTTTTTAATTTTTTATTTGCATAATAAGAAAAAAAAGCATAATTTTACGCCCGATTAATGGCTGTTCCGACCAACGCGAAGCCATTTGGATTAGCATTCAATATTAAAACAAAAAAATAAAAACCATGAAGAAGTACGTCAAACCCATTACGGAGTGCGTTGAGGGCACCCTCCAACTCCCATTGATGTTGAGTCTGATTGACGAAATAGGCGATGGACAGTTGAGCAACTCTTTCGATTTTGAAGAAGACGATGGCCCCAAGACCACAGGCGGCGACAGCTACGATCATCTGAGCATTGGCTTCTAAATGAAATCAAATGCAAGTCTCCCCCGAACCTAAGTTTGGGGGAGACTTGCATTATAGTTGCTGTCAGCCTGTCAACGGCATGCATTCCATTCCTAATACCCATCTTCCTTGGCCCTCTCCCTGAGATGTTTGATGCGTTGGTCGAAATCAGGATGAGAAGAAAATGCCTGCAAGAACTTTTGATACCGTTTGTCTTGATGCTTTGACAGTTTCTTGAGTTTCTCAAAGAGTTTCACCATGGCCAAAGGGTTTTTCCCATGCGCTTTGAGGAAATCATATCCATAGTCATCAGCCTGCGTCTCATGGAACTTGGAATGTGAAGCAGAGAGCACGGCACTGCCCAAAGTTCCAAGAAAGGAGTCAGACATCATAGCCCAGGTGTCACTCACCGCCCCCAGTGCGTCGGAGGCCGCACTGCGAAGGATGGCGCTCCTCCATGCCTTCTTGGAATGTTTCAAAGCCACATGTCCCAACTCATGTCCCAGCACCCCCATCAGTTCATCATCGGTGAGTGCATCCATCAAGGCGGAGAATACCCGCACACTGCCATCAGGACAGGCGAAGGCATTGGCCTCGGTAGTCTTGTAAACCTTGAAATTGAGGCTCACTCCCTCCACGCTGTCGATGCCGCTCATCACCCTATCCAAACGCTTGGCATAATTGCTATTCTCTTTCATCACAGTGTACTGCTTGTCCATATAAGCCACCTCCTTGCTCACCATTTCTGCCAATTGTTCATCAGTGATGGTGACCGCCTTCCCCACTTTCCAAGCACTGGAGAGAGCACGCAGCCAATCCACTTGCGCAAAGGTCTTTCCTGGAAGGAATAGCACAAGAATGAGCACGGCCATCGCCCTCGTGGTATTCCAACAATGCGCCAACCCATTAACTTTCACTTTTTCTCTCATCATAAGACAAAGATAATACAAACTTGAGTGAAAGCAAAATAATACATAAGTTTTTTTCAAAGAAAGAAAAACCATATCCCAACATTTGTACATTTCAATAGTTTTTCCTACCTTTGCATTTAGAGAACAGGTATAAAGGGAATCTTTCAATTATTCTGAATAATCTGACTCCAATCATACCAGATTACTCCGATAAAATCTAAGATTCCTATAATTCAAGGCACACCATCAATCCTATGAAAAGAAGCATCATCCTACTATCCGTCATGACCCTGTCGCTTGCGCCACTCGTCACATTAGCCCAGCGCGACATCCCTCTTATCGTCGACCGTCAAAAAAGCAAAGCCATCAACACCCATTTGACAACCACCGACACCATACCCAACGCAGCCCATTTCAGTGGCGGTTCCACCGACAAGGTGACAGAAGAACGTATGAACAAAGGTCTGGTCACCAACTCTCTCAGTGCCTTGAGCGGCCAAGCCGCCGGTGTGCAGGTGTCAAGCGGTGACAACCACATGGCCATGCTCAGCAGCGTGCGTGTGCGCGGCACCACGTCGCTTACAGGTGGCAACGACCCACTCGTCATCATCGATGGTGTTGCTTCCGATCTCGCCACCCTCTCCTCCGTCTATCCCGCCGACATCGAGAGTTTCACCATCCTCAAGAACGCGGCGGAAACCGCCAAATATGGTTCAAGAGGCGCTTCCGGCGTCATCGAGGTGACGACGAAGAAAGGTAAAGAAGGAAAGTTCCACATTTCCTACGATGGCAATCTCGGTTTCGAGTCCACCTACAAGAAACTCAACATGCTCTCAAGTGACGACTACATCAAGGTCGCAGACGAACTCGGTCTGCAATATGTGTCCAGAGGATACGATGTGGACTACCAAGACGCCATCACCCGCACCGGTTTCGTACAGAACCACCATGTGGCATTCGGCGGCGGCACCGAGAGCAACAACTACCGTGCCTCGATAGGCATCATGGACCACAGCACCGTGGTGCGCACCAACGACTACAACAACTTCGTGGCCAAACTCGACATCTTCCAAAAAGCCTTTGACGACCGTCTCAGCGTGGAACTGGGTGTCTATGGCTCCTCCCAGAAAGCCCACGACATCTTCGACGAACAAGGACTCTTCTATTCCGCCGCTGCCATGAACCCCACCATTTCCAAAGACAGAATAGGCAGTGGAGCATGGGAAAAAAACTCCACCGCTTCTCAAATCAACAACCCCATGGCATTGTTGCAAGAGCAAGACCATAAGAAAAACCTCAATTTCAACACTCACGTGAAACTATCCTATCAGATATGGCCCAACCTTAGCGTGAGCGCCTTCGGATCGTATTCTTTCACCAGCAACGAAAACGCACAATTCCTTCCCACCTGGGTGTGGGCTCAAGGACAAGCCTACCGGGGTGAGAGAAAAACCGAGGACTGGTTAGGCAACCTCTCGGCAGACTATTGGTGGGACTTCAATGCAGAAAACCGCCTCGAACTCACCGGATTAATGGAATATCAGCGCAGCACCATCACTGGGTTCAACACCACCGTCAAAGGATTCACGACCAACGAGTTCGGATACAACAACCTGAAAGCCGGCTCCCTACGCCCCTACGGCGGAACGGCTTCCAACTATCAACGCCCCATCCTCGCCTCCTTCATGGCCAATGCCAAATACCTCCTTCTCCACCGTTACACCTTTGGCGTCACCATGCGCGCCGACGGCAGTAGCAAGGTTGGCAAGAACAACCGTTGGGGATACTTCCCATCTTTCTCCTTCGAATGGGATTTCCTCAAAGAAACCTTTATCAAACACAGACCATACATCAGTCAACTCAAGTTCCGTCTCAGTTCCGGCATCTCCGGCAACCTTGGAGGCATCGACTCCTACAACTCACTTGAGATGTACCAACCCATCGCCGTCGTACCGACCTATGACACGCCAAGCGTCACCCTCGGACACGCCAGCAACGCCAACCCCGACCTGAAATGGGAGACAAGAGGCACCTTCAACATCGGCATGGACCTGGGGCTATGGCGCAACCGCCTCGTAATGACGGCAGAATACTACTATTCCAAAACATACGACATGCTTTATCTCTATGAAGTGAGCGTACCGCCATTCCCTTACAACAAACTGCTGGCCAACCTGGGTTCCATGAGCAACCAAGGTTTCGAATTAGGATTGGGAGGAACACCTTTGCAAACCAAGGACATGCAACTCCATGTGAACATGAACCTCTCCTATCAGAAAAACAAACTCATCTCTCTTTCAGGCAATTACAACGGGGAGCACATGACAGCCAACAACATCACCGCCATTGGTGCGCTCAACGGTGCAGGCTTCCATGGAGGCAACAACGACATCGTTTACCAAATCGTGGGGCAACCCATCGGCGTATTCTTCCTACCCCACTGCACAGGAGTGGTGGATTATGGCGACGGCACCTACATGTATGAAATCGCCGACCTTAACAATGATGGCAAGGCAGACCCCGCTTCCGACAGGTACATCGCCGGGCAAGCCACCCCGAAATGGACATTAGGTTCCAACATCAGTTTCAGGTACAAGAATTTCGATGTCTCACTGCAAATGAACGGAGCCTTCGGCCACAAGATCTACAACGGCACCACGTTAACCTACATGAACATGGGCTCCTTTCCCGACTACAACGTCATGAGCGACGCCCCCAAGAGGATGATCTATGACCAAGTTGCCACCGACTACTACCTGGAAAGCGGCGACTACCTCAATTTCGACTACCTCACCTTTGGATGGAACATTCCCATCCGCCAATACACGACATATGTCAACACGCTCCGCCTCTCCTTCAGCATCAACAACATCGGCACCATCACCTCCTACAGCGGACTGACCCCTATGATCAACAGTTATGTGGTGAGCAACACCCTCGGCATCGACGACAAGCGCTCCTTCCCACCTTATCGATCATACACCTTCGGTGTCAGCATATCACTCTGAACCCTATTTCAACATCCGTCACCCATTGCAGACCAATCATCAGGCTTTAGGACATAGACCTTAAGCATTTAAAATAGACATTAGACTTTAAGCATCATGAGACACCACATCATACAATACTGCATCCGACTGACACTTCTCTCCATAGCAGTCTTCACCCTCACCGCCTGCCTCGATGAAGACCCAAGAGACAGGATAGATGAAGAAGCCGCTTTCAACACACCCACCGACCTCTACCTCAACACCGTCGCCAGCCTATACAGTTACATAGGCGGAAACACCGACAGCCAAGGGTTGCAAGGCACGTCAAGGGGAGTCTATGACCTGAACACCTTCACCACCGACGAAGCCATCATACCCACCCGTGGAGGCGACTGGTATGACGGAGGACTATGGCAATCCCTCTACACCCACGATTTCAATGTGGGTCCTGTGGGAGACACATGGAACTACCTTTACATGGTCATCGTGAAATGCAACAAAGCCATCAACCGCATCGATGCCTACACCGGCCAATATGATGAAAAGGTCCTCAAGGCATGGGAAGCAGAAGTAAGAACTCTTCGTGCCATGTACTACTACTACCTGCTCGACCTCTATGGCAGCGTGCCTTATGTCCGCACCGCCACCACGGAACTCAGTGCAGCAGAGCAAGTGAGCCGAAGCACACTCTTCAACAACATCTGGGAAGAACTGAGCAACGCACTGCCCTATCTCGCAGACGAACGCAGCAACATACAGGGCGACTACTACGGCCGAATGACACAACACGTTGCATGGTTCATTCTCGCCAAGATGTCTCTCAATGCAGAGATATGGCTTGACGATGACTGGACCGACGACTTACGACTTGACGGGAAAGAGATCACCCTCATTTGCGAAGACGAGCCCCTCAACGCCTGGGAGGCATGCATATACTGGTGCGACAAACTCACCGCCGCAGGATACGAACTCGAAAAAAATTATTCAGACAATTTCACCGTCCACAATGAGAACTCCAAGGAGAACATCTTCACCATCCCAATGGACAAGAACCTTTACTCCAACATCTTCATCAACCTTTTCCGTTCCAGGCACTACAACCATGGAGCAGCCTGGAGCATGGCCTCTGAAAACGGCACCTCAGCCACGCTGAGTACCGTGCGCACCTTCGGATATGGCACGAATAATGTTGATACGCGTTTCTGGTACAATTTCTATGCCGACACCATCTATGTGGACGGGAACATGGTGAGGCTTGATACTGGTGAACCTCTCGTCTATCGTCCACTCACCATGGCCCTCGACCTCACCGGCGAACCTTACGAGAAGACCGCCGGAGCCAGGATGAGCAAGTATGAGATAGACCGCACCGCCTACTCCGACGGTCAACTTCAAGACAACGACATCGTGCTTTTCAGATATGCCGACGTACTGCTGATGAAATCAGAAGCCAAGGTGCGTAATGGAGACAATGGCGATTTGGAATTAAATAAGGTTCGCGCACGCGTAGGTATGCCCGACAAGCATGCCACGCTCTCCACGCTGCTCGACGAGCGGTTGATGGAATTGATGTGGGAGGGTTGGCGCCGCCAAGACCTCATCCGATACGACCGTTTCCACCGCAGTTATGACATCAGGCAGCAACGCTCCGACGAGGCAGACCGTCACACCATCGTATTCCCCATTCCCGGAGGTGCCCTCAATCTCAACACGAGACTCAAGCAAAATCCAGGATATTGAACATTAATAATTCACAAAGGATTATCGGAAAAATATGAAGTTCGGCAGAAAGGTGTTTCCTTCTGCCGAACTTTATCACATCATGGTGGCAATACTTCAAAAAGACACGCAGAAATGGCAAAATGTCACGTTTTTCAAGAAAAATGTGACAAAAACTTATCGTTTTACCTAAAAATATAGTAATTTTGCAAGCGAAAATTTTTAACACAGAACCATTTCAACATGTAAATCATCATTATAGAAATTTTCGCATTCATGAGGAAACAATTTTTCAAGACCTCATCATTGGCCGTCGCCATGGCTGTTTTCAGTTCGGTGGCGGCCATGGGGCAACAACGTGACAGCCAGTCCATCGACTGGATGAAGGAGTTGACCAACCGCATAGAGTTGCATGGCTACGCCCAAGGTGGCTACTCCTACGACGACATCAACGGCAAGACCAACAGTTCGTTCAATTTGAAGCGCACGCTGTTTTGGGCGAAGGCCCGCGTTACCGATCGTTTCTCTTTCTTGTTCATGCACGACTTTTCGAGCGTTGTTCAAGAGTATTACCTCGACTACCGTTTCTCCAACGACAAGTCACTCAACGTCAGATTAGGTCAGTTCAAGCACAGTTACAGCATGGAGAACCCGCTCTCCCCCACGATGCTTGAACTCATCGACGTCTATTCCCAAGCCGTCCTCTTCCTCGCTGGTGAAGGCCCCGACCCCCTCAATGGCGTCAATTACGGTCGTGACCTTGGCATGATGCTTTACGGCGACCTTTTCAACGACAAGGTGCATTATGAGTTGGCCTTGATGAACGGCCAGGGCATCAACCGCAAGGACGGGAACTCCGACAAAGACCTCATCGTCCACTTGGAATACAAGCCCACCGAGCAATTCCGCATTGTGGGAACCGCCCAGAAAGGTCGCGGCCATGCCGTGGGCACCGCCGCATGGAACCCCGGCGTGCAAGTAGGCGACGACTACCGTCGCGACCGCGTGAGCCTTGGTGCGGAGTGGAAGAGCAAGGACATCAACATCCGTGCTGAATACCTTGCAGGCAAGGACGGCGATGTGGACAGCCACGGTGGTTATATCACCACAAGCATCCCCGTAGCCAAAGGTTTGGACATTGTGGCTTCCGCCGACTATTACGACCGCAACACCAAGATGGACTACTACCAAACCAACCTCACCGGCGGCCTCCAATACTGGTTCTTCAAGAAATGCCGTCTGCAATTGCAATACACCCGTTGCCTCAGCCATTTCAGCGACGACTACAACTGGCTTCAGGGCCAGGTGCAAGTGGCATTCTAAAAGACTTCATACTTTAGGAACTTCAACAATCATTCATCAACCCAAAACAAGGAAAAGGATATGCTCATCAAAATATTGCTCACCGTCATTTTCGTGGTCGTGATGGTAGGCGTGGGACTATACTCACGCAAACAGGCCAGGACAGTGGAAGGATTCGTGCTTGGCGGCCGCACCGTCGGTCCCTGGCTCACCGCTTTCGCATTCGGCACCAGTTATTTCTCTGCAGTGGTGTTCGTAGGATATGCCGGACAGTTCGGATGGAAATATGGTCTCTCCTCTTCGTGGATAGGCATCGGCAACGCCGTGATTGGCTCGTTGCTTGCGTGGATATTGCTTGGAAAGCGGACGAAACTGATGACCCAGCACATCGAAAGCCGCACCATGCCCGACTTTTTCGGCACCCGTTTCCAGAGCGAATGGCTCCGCGTGACGGCTTCCATCATCGTTTTTGTTTTCCTCATACCCTACACAGCCGGTGTCTATAAAGGCATCTCCACTCTTTTCGAGATGGGTTTCGGCATACCCTATGAATACTGTGTCATCTTCATGGCCATCCTCACCGCCGTCTATGTCATTTTAGGTGGCTACAAGGCAACGGCAATGAACGACTTCATACAAGGCATCATCATGCTCATCGGCATCGTGGTGGTGATAGCCGCCGTGCTCAACGCCCAGGGCGGTTTTTCCGCCGCCGTGGAAAAGATGGCCGCCTTGCCCAGTGATGAAAATCCGTCAGTCAACGGCGGTTTCGCCACCCTTTTCGGCCCTGAGCCATGGGACTTGGTAGGCGTGGTCGTGCTCACCTCGCTCGGCACATGGGGACTCCCCCAGATGGTGGGCAAATTCTACTCCATCACCGATGAGAAAGCCATACACCGCGGCACCGTCATTTCCACCATCTTCGCCTTCGTCGTTGCAGGAGGATGCTATTTCCTCGGAGGTTTCGGAAGACTGTTCGGGACACCTCCCACACTGCCCAACGGGCGTCTCGACTTCGACTCCATCGTGCCATCCATGCTCACCACCCTCCCCGACATCCTCATCGCCCTCGTGGTGCTTTTGGTATTGTCCGCATCGATGTCCACATTGGCCTCGCTGGTGCTCACCTCCTCCTCCACCATGACACTCGACCTCATCTACCGAGACAAGAAGTCGATGCCTGGCGAAGTGAACGAGGGTTCCATCGACGACATGGTGTCGGAGAAGATAGAGCATCGCAAAGTGGTGGTGATGCGTGTGCTCATCATGTTCTTCATCGCCATCTCGCTGCTCATCGCCCTCAACCCACCCACGTTCATCGCTCAGCTGATGGGCATCTCATGGGGAGCATTGGCAGGAGCCTTCCTCGCCCCCTTCATGCTCGGTCTCTACTGGCGCGGTGTCACGAAAGCCGCCGTGTGGGCCTGCTTCGTCTGGGGCGTAGGACTCACCGTCGTCAACATGCTCATCGGCAATCCCATCAACCCCATCAACTGCGGCGCCATCGCCATGTGCGGCGGTTTCGTAGTGGTGGCCATCGTCAGCCTCTTCACCCATAAGCTTCCTGAAAAGGATGTGGAGAAGATTTTCGAGTGCTACGATTAAAAGAGAGGTTGAGGAATCGGAACAATCGAAGTAATCGGAAAACTTTGGTTTGCCAAGACCACTCCCCTTCATAAAATGTGAATCCCGGAAGATTCGGATATTCCAAATCTTCCGGGATTTTCTTTTTCCTGTATCAGGAACAGTCAGACAAATCCTATTCGTCTTCCATGAAGAGCGGGTCGTCTGGCATGACCATGACTGGTTTCAATTTTTCAGCCTCGAGAATATTTTCCGGAACATATTTCTTGTCCACCACCAGTCGGAACATGTACTCGCGGAACCACGGGTCGGTCATGATGAGATATCCTGCTTTCCCGGAAGAGGTGCCCCAACTGTTCTCCACCTTCCATTTCAAGGCCTTCCCATTATCATCGACATCCACGGCAGTAAGTGTCATGGCATGGGTGGAACCACTGTCGAACGTCATGATGCGCTGCGCCTTGTCCATGGGGAAAGTTGTGCCAAAGAGCGTCCCATAGTCATAGATGTCGACATCGAGGAATCCGTTTTTGCGGTCGAACTGCTTGCCCACGTCATAGGAGGAGTATAATTTGGTGCCATCCTTGATGGATGCGATGGCAAGTTTCTCGATGTCATCCATGGGGAGGTTGATGTATTTCCAGTTGTGTCCATCATAGGTGTGCCTGTCCCATTCCACCTCATAAGTCTTATAGTATTCCCGTCTTGGGTCGTTCATGGCCATGATGAAGGTGCCGTTGAGAGGTCCCCCCACCGTCTCCTTGTAGAACTCCAATGGCGTGTAGGTTTTCTTCTCCGACACCGCCTTCCCTTTTTTGTTGACGAAGGTATAAGAGAATTCCTTTACAGGCTCCCCGAGAGAGATGGAAAGGATGTGGTAGATGGTGGCGAGCATTTCCGTCTTGCGTTCCTTGATGGCTTTCGGTTTCTTCTTGTCGGCGGCCATCTGCCTGAGTTCAAGGCCGTACTCCCTCAATTTGGAGTCGATGAGCCTCGACATGCGGCTGGTGTTGTCGGCGGAATAGGTTTCCGGCTGCACGCTCTTCGGCACCAGTCCGTATTTTTCCGCCAGGTCGGCCACACCGCAGAAGGTGCCACCATCGCTGATGGGTGACTTGAAAAGCATGCGCACAAGTTTGTCGTCCATAGGTTTGTCAGCCAGGTCTACAGCCCCTTGCAGCATGAGGTTGGCCTTTTCCAACTGGTCATAGAAGAAGAGGTATGCCTGGGAGAACTCCACGGTCATCGTGTCTTTGTGCATCTTGGCGAAATTGGCCCTCAGCACGTTGAGGCCGCTAAACAACCAGCATCTCCCGCTGCTTTGTTGGTCGTGGATGGACTGGCTGGGTGTCTCGTATTTGAAATTGGTGTTTTCTGGGCCATGATTGGCAAAATTCTTTGCCAGATTGTCGATGGAGTTGGCGGCGATGGCGTTGAATAGAGCCTTGTCGGTAGCGCCGGTGGTTTGCATGCCCTCTATCCGGGACAGCATATCGGCAGAGATGCCTCCCTCCGACTTTTGGGCCATGGCCGATGAAGCCAACAAAGCCCACATGATGATGATGGTTGCTTTTTTCATAATTCATAAAGTGGTAAGTTGTTGCAAAAATAAGCAAAAAAAACGAGATGCCGCATAACAAGTATGAAAAAAGATGTGGGATTTCTTGTTTCTTAAGCAAACTGGCTGCAAGCGTCGGTTTGCCAACCGATGCATGCATGACAACCATTGTTTCCAAAAGTCCTGATATTCAATGAGTAATTTCCCCAGGAGCACCCGAGTCAACCCGATGGACGAGCGTTTGTTTTTTGGTGTTTTTCATCACCCATCATATGGCAAGTGAAAAATAAACGAGCAAAAAAGAATGTCAATTCAACAAATATCACTATCTTTGCAAATCACAATGACAATGTCGAGCCGTCAGCCAATGGCCGCTCTGCAATGAAGCAAAATGAAAGAACTGACATACGAGATACTTAACAAGATAGAAACACCCTCCGACCTGCGCAAGTTGAAAATTGAGCAGCTGCCCAAATTGTGCGAAGAACTACGTGACGACATCATCCACGAGTTATCCGTCAACCCCGGGCACCTGGCATCCAGTCTTGGCGTGGTGGAATTGACCGTGGCGTTGCATTATGTCTATGACACGCCAGAAGACCGCATTGTATGGGACGTGGGGCATCAGGCCTACGGTCACAAGATCCTCACCGGGCGGAGGAAGACGTTCAACACCAACCGCAAGTTGCATGGCTTGCGACCTTTCCCCTCTCCTGCGGAAAGTGAATACGACACCTTCACCTGCGGCCATGCTTCCAACTCCATCTCAGCCGCCATCGGCATGGCTGTTGCTGCCAAGGCTTTAAACAAGAAGCGCAAGGTGGTGGCCGTCATCGGCGATGGAGCTATGAGCGGTGGATTGGCCTTCGAGGGTTTGAACAATGTCTCGTCCACTACCAACGACATCCTCATCATATTGAACGACAACAACATGAGCATCGACCGTTCGGTGGGTGGAATGAAACAGTATCTTTTGAACCTGAATACGACTGAGACTTACAACAATGTTCGCCACCGCATCGCCAAATGGCTTCGCGGCAAAGGGATGCTCAGCGACCAACGCAAGCATGGCCTCATCCGCTTCACCAACGCCTTGAAGTCAGCCATCAGCCAACAACAGAATGTGTTCGAGGGAATGAACATCCGCTATTTCAGTCCTCCTATCGATGGTCACGATGTGATAGAGATCGTTCGCGTGCTGCGTCAGTTGAAGGATTTTGAAGGGCCGAAATTGCTCCATCTTCACACCGTGAAAGGCAAAGGTTACAAACCCGCCGAGGAAAACGCCATCGCTTGGCACGCCCCCGGGAAATTCGACGTGGACACCGGCGAGCGCATCGTGAGCGAGAGCGAAGGCCAACCCTTGAAGTTCCAGGACGTTTTCGGTCACACCCTCTTGGAACTGGCGAAGAGCAATGAGCGCATCGTGGGCGTGACCCCCGCCATGCCTTCCGGCTGCTCCCTCAACATCATGATGAAAGAGTTGCCCGACCGTTGTTTCGACGTAGGCATCGCCGAAGGTCACGCCGTCACCTTCTCCGCCGGCATGGCCAAAGACGGACTCACCCCTTTCTGCAACATATACAGTGCTTTCGCCCAGCGAGCCTATGACAACATCATCCATGATGCAGCCATTCTTGGCCTTTCCATGGTCATCTGCCTCGACCGCGCCGGACTGGTGGGCGAGGACGGCCCCACTCATCATGGAGCCTTCGACATCGCATCATTACGCGTCATCCCTGGCCTCACCATTGCGTCGCCCATGGATGAATGCGAACTGCGACATCTGATGTATACCGCGCAATTGCCTGACAAGGGTGTTTTCGTCATCCGCTACCCACGTGGTCGCGGCGTATGCCCCGACTGGCGATGCCCGATGAAGGAAATCACCGTAGGCACCGGCCGTCGTCTCCGTGAAGGCTCAGATGTGGCAGTGCTGAGTCTCGGCCCCATCGGCAACAATGTCACAGGCGCCATCAAATCTCTCGAAGAAGAAGGTTCCAACCTCTCCGTAGCCCATTATGACATGCGTTTCGCCAAGCCCCTCGACAGCGCTTTGCTGGAAGAGGTGTCCGCTCGTTTCGACCGCATCATCACCATCGAGGACGGCTGTATCGCCGGCGGTTTCGGCAGTGCGGTGGCGGAATGGCTTTCCGACCACGGCAAGCATGCGAAGCTGCACCGTCTCGGCCTTCCCGACCAGTTTGTGGAGCACGGCAAAGTGAGCGAGCTTCAGCAGTTGGTCGGCATCGATGTGGAATCCATCAAGAAAACCATCCTCAGCCTATGAGAATCATCATTGCCGGAGCCTCCGCCATCGGCTCCCACCTCGCCCGCATGCTGTCGCGCAGCAACCACGACATCGTGCTGATGGATGAAGCCGAAGACAAGCTTGACGCCATCAGCAGCGAGTATGACCTGATGACGCTTGTCGGCTCTCCAACGGAGGTGAAGACCCTGCAGAACGCCGATGCCGACCTGGCTGACATCTTCATCGCCGTCACCCCCGATGAGAACATCAACATCACCAGTTGTGTCATGGCCCATGTGATGGGTGCAAAGAAAACCGTCGCCCAGGTGAGCAATTACGAGTTGGTGAATCCCGACAACGCTTCCCTCATCCGAAGCATGGGCATCAGCAACATCATCCACCCTGAGAAACTCGCCGCCGACACCATCGTGAAAAGTCTCAAACTCAGTTGGGTAAGACAAAGATGGGACGTGCACGGAGGCTCGTTGGTGATGCTGGGCATCAAGCTGCGAGAGACATGCGAGATACTCAACCAACCTCTCCGTCTGCTCTGCGGTCCCCAAGACCCCTATCACATCGTGGCCATCAAGCGAGGCAACGAAACCATCATCCCCGGAGGCAACGACGAATTGAGGCTCTTCGACATCGTCTATTTCATGACGACCACCCAATACATCGCATACATCCGCAAGATTGTGGGAAAAGAGCATTACGCCGACGTGAAGAACCTCATCATCATGGGCGGCGGGAAGACGGCCACACGTGCTGTCAAGCAAATGCCGCCCTTCATCAACACCAAGATCATCGAAATCGACGGCAAGCGATGCGACAGGCTCAACGAGGAACTTGACCACACCAAGGTGATGGTGATACATGGCGACGGGCGCGACCTCAACCTGCTGAAGGAAGAGAACATCAAGAACACCCAAGGCTTCGTCGCCCTCACCGGCAACGACGAGATCAACATCCTGGCATGCCTATCCGCCAAGAAATTAGGAGTCAGAAAGACCATCGCGATGATCAACAACTCCAATTACCTGAGCATGGCCGAAAGCCTGGACATCGGCACAGTCATCAACAAGAAGGTCCTCTCAGCCAGCAACATCTACCAGATGATGCTGAATGCCGATGTCCAAAACATCGGTTTCCTGCCTTCCGTGAACGCCGACGTGGCAGAGTTCACCGCCCAGGAAGGCTCCAAAGTGACCAAAAAGAAGGTGTACGAACTCGGTCTTCCCCGCGGTTGCACCATCGGCGGCCTGGTGCGCGGCAAGGAGGGCATGCTCGTCTCTGGCGGCACGCAGATAGAGGCGGGCGACAAGGTGGTGGTCATCTGCTATGACCTCGACCTCAAGAAATTGGAAAAGTTTTTCACGAATTGATGCTCAACAACAAACTCATAGCCAAGGTTCTCGGGTCGCTCCTCATTTTGGAGGCTGCGTTCATGCTGCTTTGCATTGTGACGGCGCTATACTACCGTAACGTCGACTTCTGGCCTTTCTCCATCTCCTTCCTCATCACTTCGGGGGTGGGCATGGGATTGGTGCGAATAGGACGGGACGCACCCACGGTGATGACCCGCCGCGACGCCTACACAATCGTCACCCTCACGTGGATCACCTTCAGCATCTTCGGCTCCCTTCCCTACCTTTTCGGCGGTTTCTTCGGCAGTGCCGACTTCTTGGACATCGAAGGGCAGCTTGCCGTCACCACGGATGCCTTTTTCGAGACGATGTCAGGTTTCACGACCACGGGAGCCTCGATGCTCAACGATGTGGAATCCCAACTCGACACCCACCATGCCATGCTGGTATGGCGTTCGCTGTCACAGTGGATTGGCGGTTTGGGAATCGTGTTCTTCACCATCGCCATACTTCCATCAATGGTTGGCAACTCGATGAAAGTGTTCTCTGCCGAAGCGACAGGCCCCGTCCGTTCAAAGATGCATCCCCGCCTCAGTGCCACGGCCATGCGCATCTGGTGGGTGTACATCATACTTACCGTAGGTTGCGGCATCTGCTATGCATTGGCCGGCATGGACGGTTTCAGTGCCATCAACTATGCCATGACCACCACCGCCACGGGTGGCTTTTCCATCCATAACGACAGCATCGGCCATTTCCACTCCGCCGCCATAGAGTACATAGCCATCATCTTCCAGTTTCTCTCCGGCATCAATTTCTCCATGCTCTTCATGGTGATAGCCAAGCGCAAGTTGTCCAGTTGGAAGGAGTTCAAGCGTAGTGAGAAGAACAAATGGAACGAGTTCTTCAGCAATGAAGAGACACGTTTCTACATCGTGGTTGTCGGAATATGCACGGCATTGGTCACCATCATCCTCATGACAAGCAACGGCTACCAGACGGAGTTAGCCATCAGGAAGTCTCTTTTCCAAGTGGTGTCGATGATGACGACGACCGGCATTTTCTGCGACAATGTTGGCATGTGGCCTCACATCACATGGATCATCCTCGCCATCCTCATGTTCATCGGCGCCTGTTCCGGTTCCACCACCGGTGGTTTCAAGAGTTCCCGCGCCCTGATGATCATCAAGGTGATGCGCAATGAGTTCGTGCGCATGATGCACCCTCGTGCCGTGTTACCGGTGAAATTGAACGGCAGAGCCATCCCCACGCAGATGGTCTACAGCCTTCTTGCGTTTTTTGCTATTTACATCCTGGCATGCCTTGGCACGGTGGCCTTGATGATGGCCATCGACATCGACATCACCAATTCCGTCATCATCTCGCTCAGTTGCATGAGCAATGTGGGCTTGCCGCTCGACGTGATGGGGCCCGACATGACTTGGAGCGCCCTTCCCCTATGGACGAAATGGGTATGCACCGTCCTCATGCTCCTTGGACGTTTGGAGATTTTCAACGTATTCATACTTTTCACCACGCCCTATTGGAAAGACAACTGACATCATAGGATGTAAAAAACAAAAAGCCCCACGAACATTCCAACCCTAAAGAAACATCGAAAACAGACATCAACCATGTTGAAATTCAAACCAATCCTGAAATCCACCATCTGGGGTGGAGACAAGATAGTCAAATTCAAGCGGATGGATTCCCAGCAGTCCCATGTGGGCGAGAGTTGGGAGATTTCCGGCATTCCCGGCTTTGAAAGCATCGTCAGCGAAGGCGAGCATGCCGGGTTGTCGCTCAACCAGTTGGTGTCACAGATGGGTGATAGGCTGTTGGGTGCCGACAACCACCAGCGTTTCGGCAATGCATTCCCCCTCCTCGTCAAATTCATCGACGCCTGCGACGACCTTTCCATCCAGGTGCATCCCGACGAGGAAACCGCCCGTCGCCAAGGAAAAGGAGATGGGAAGACGGAGATGTGGTACGCACTTCAGTCCGAACCCGAAGCCTATCTTTACAACGGGCTTCGCCAAGCCATCACCCCTGAATGCTGCAAGTCGATGGCGACCGACGGCACCATCTGCGACGCCCTGGTCCGTTACGGGGTGAGCGAGGGCGAGGTGTTCTACATCCCTGCGGGTTGCATCCATTCCATCGGCAAGGGGTGCTTCGTCGTGGAAATCCAGCAGGCCAGCGACGTCACCTATCGCCTCTTCGACTTCATGCGTCGCGGGAAAGACGGAAAGCCCCGTGAGCTCCATCTTGACGAGGCGGCAGAAAGCATCCACTACCAATCCATGCCCGAAAACCATGTCCATTATTCCCAAAAGAAAAACGAAGGTGTGGAACTGGTGAGATGCCCTTGGTTCACCACATCCGTCTACGACCTTGACGAACCCATGGTGATAGACTACAGCGACCTCGACAGTTTCGTCATCCTCATCGGTGTGAAAGGCAACGGCGTTGTTGTCGACGACGAAGGGCACAGCACGTCGCTATGTGCCGGTGAAGTTGTCCTGCTCCCGGCATGCACCAATGAAATCAAAGTGGAAGGAGAGGTGAGATTTTTGGAAACTTATGTGTAATCTCTATTTTTTTCAAACTTTTTGTTGCAAAATACAAATTTTCATGCTATTTTTGCGGTAACATTGTGAAAACCCGAATCGCAATACCACAAATCAGAAATCCAATGAACAAACTACTACTTCTCTTGCCCTCACCCTCCGCCGTCCACATGCACTCCCAAGACGGCACCACGCCCCAATGCCCTTGAGGTGAAACTTTTAGTGAGAAAAACACAAGAGACGCCATCTCGTTGAACATATCTACATTAAATACCTTAATCAACCAACCTAATTATTCACTTTATGAAAAAAACTACATGGATCATCCTTGGGTTCCTACTCTCCGTCATCGGAATACAGGCCCAAGAGTTCAGCGTGACCTATGCCGTTCAGGAGGGTGACACCCATCCCTCCGGAGACGTTGTTTCCGTGGCCTCCAACGGCACGGAAGTGGCGACGCTCACCTTTGGTGAGGCAGACGGCACAGAGACATTCCAAGCAGGAGCTGCCGACAGTCATATCGACGGCTTCGTAGCCTACACTCCTGGAAACGGCGTCAACGGCAACAAGCCCGGCGGCACCTTCTACACCATCAAACCGGCATACGACGGCAAGGTGACGATAGGTGTCGTGCTCAACGCCAACAAGAATTTCTTCATCGAAGAGGACGGGACTCCCCTGGAGGCCTTCAACGGCATCACCGTGGATGAGAAATACTACGGCACTTTCGACTTCGACGTCAAGGGTGGCAGTAGTTACAAGTTCTACTGCGCTGGTTCGAAACTCGGCTTCTACGGTTTCACCTACACCGGCGTGATGGGCGGTTCGCAACCCGAGCCCATCTTCATCGAGACCGACCTGACCAGCCAGTTCGGCTCACTCACCGAGTACACCAACTGGGTGGGAGCCAGCGGCTATGCCACTTGGGCGGCACCCCAGGTGACCACCAATGATGGCAAGACCGTCTATATGTGCGAGAGGTATGACACCAACTGCGAAACCATCGGCGACGTGTTCTACCAGAACCTCACCGGGCTGACTCCAGGCACCTACAAGATTGAACTTTACGGTTCGGCAGCCTTCACATTCGGGCGTGGCTTCACTTCCGAAGCCTTTGCAGAGGGTGACACTCCCGAAGACCCGATTACCGAGAACACCGGCATCAAGCTTTATGCCCAAACCAGCGAAGGCACCGTGGCCCAGGAGATTGCCGCCTACAAGGCGACCTCGTTCTCCGAAGTGTCCACAGCCACCCTCGATGGTGTGGTAGTGGGCGAGGACGGTGCCATGAAACTCGGCATGGACAAGTCCACGAAGTACACCAACTGGCACATCGTTCAGTTGAAGGGTGTCACCGCAAAAGTGAATGCCTCCGAACTCTACGCCTCTTACGTAGCCCAGGCACAAGCTCTTGTCGCCGAGCCGATGAACGGTGCGGTACTCGCTCAACTGCAAGGTGCGATGGTGGATGACAGCGGCTTCACCACCGCCGAGGAATACGAGGCAGCCATCAGCAACCTCGCTTCCGCCATCCAAGTGGCCAACACTTCCATCAATGTTTACAAGGAAGTGAAGGCAGCCCTTGACGAATACGCCGCCAAGGCAGCCAACCTCGACGCCTCCGGACAATCGGCCTACGACGTATCTGCCATCCAGAAGGCCTATGACGACCGCACGCTTGAAAACAACCTCGTCGTGGCCGACATCAAGGCAGCCTACATCGCAGCCGTGAAAGCCCAGACCACTCCAGGCTCCGACTTCACCGATGCCGGCGGCAAGTTGCAAAGTGACTGGATTGGCGCCACCGGAATCTACCAAGGTGCTTATCCCGAGCGCTTCGGCGAGGAAATGCCCGCCGACACCATCATGCACCAGACCATCAGCGGCCTGAAGGCAGGCACCTACAAGGTGGAACTCTACGCCGTGGCCAGCCAGGCTTGGAACAGTGCCGCCATAGGCAACGACATCACCGTGGCCTACGCCAACGACGGCATCTACCCGCTTGAGGTCATCGCCCAAGTGGCTTGCGACCCCACAGCATCCGTTGCCACGATGGAAGCCACCGTGGGCAGCGACGGCTTGCTCGACATGGGCATGCGCAACCTCACCAACGGCGGCAACTGGTTTGTCATCCAGTTGAAGTCCATCACCCTCGAGAGCCTGAAGGCAGAGGTGGGAGCGCCCCTCGTGCTCAACATCGAGAGCGGAAAGGACATCTATTCCGAAGTGACAACAGCCCTTGAAGGCAACCCCAACCCCGAGAGCATTGAGATCAACCTCGCTGCAGGCGGTGAATACACTGTCAGCGGCACCATCGAGACTGCAGCCCCGCTCTTGCTCCGTGGCGACGACATGGCCACCATCGATGCCTCGGCGCTCACCGCTCCGATGTTTGCCCTCCGGACGACGTTGTATGACAGTTACCTCAACCCGGCCAACAACTTCTACGCCATCGGCGACATCAAATTCATGAACATCAAGGTGAAGGGCCTCACCCAGCAATTGTTCTACGGCAACAAGATGCGGGCATACATCCCCAACTTCTCCGTGGAGAACTGCATCATCGAGGTCGCCGGCGGCAGCAAGACCACCATCGACTTCAACGGCGGCGGCGTGGTGGAGAACTTGTCCATCAGAAAGTCGACCATCTACGGCAACCCGCAGCACACAGGACAGCTCTATAGTTCACAAAGCGGCCAGAAGGTCACAGAGGTGTCAGAAGACAAGACCCAGACCATCTCCATCCTCAACTCCACCCTCTACAACCTCGCCTATGGCAAGAACGTGATGACCCACAGGCAATCCAACCAGAAGTGGCTCACTTACGAGTTGAAATACAGCATCATCCTCGACTGCGGCAAGGAAGGACAATTCGTCAAGGGTCTCAATGGCGGCCAAGGTGGCGCAAATCCCGTTTGGAGAATAGAGGACAACGCTTTCCAGCGCATTGTTGACGGTGTCATCACCGACATGAGCGCCAACGAATCCACTGGCGACGACGAAGAACCTGTCAACTTCAATGTTGATGGCGCCCTGGTCTTCACAGGGGACTTTGCTTCCGGTGACTTCACCCTTGGCGACTGCAAGCAAAAGGAAATGAACATCGGCGACCCACGCTGGTTGACAGGTGAAGCAAGCAGCGACATCGTGCTGACTCTTGAAAGCGGCAAGGACATCACCACCGAACTGGCAGCAGCCCTCGCAGTCACACCGGCTCCCGAAAGCATCACCATCAACCTTGCAGCAGGCGGTGAATACACCGTCAGCGGAACCCTTGAGACGGCAGCTCCACTGACCATCACCGGCGACGAAGAGGACATCGCCACCATCGATGCCTCCTCACTCACCAGCCCGATGACGGCCATCAGCCTCACACCGTATGAAAGCTCTCTCGACGCCAACAACAACTTCTACAACATCGGCGATATCGAATTCAGCAACCTGAAGGTGAAAGGCCTCACCCAACCGCTCATCTACGGCAACAAGGTGCGCGCCTTCATCCCGAGGCTAAGTGTTGACAACTGCGTTATCGAGATTGCCGGAGGCAGCAAGTCGACGTTCGACTTCAACGGCGGTGGAGTTGTAGGCATTCTTGACGTGCTCAACTCCACCATCTACGCCAACCCGCAACACACAGGCCAACTCTACAGCTCACAGAGCGGACAGAAGGCCACCGAAGTAAGTGAAGACCTAGTTCAGACCATCTCTCTGCAAAGCAGCACCTTCTACAACATCTCTTACGGAAAGAATGTGATGACCCACCGCCAGTCCAACCAGAAATGGCTCAAATACGTGGTATCGAGCTGCCTCGTTGTCGACTGTGGCAAGGACGGACAGTTCGTCAAGGGTCTCAACGGCGGCCAAGGCGGCGCGAATCCCATCTGGGAAATCGAATCCAACTCCTTCCAGCGCATCGTTGACGGCGTATTCACCGACATCAGCGCCAAGGAGGAAACCGGCGATGCCGACGAGCCTGTCTCCGAAAACATTGAAGGCGTAGTGGTCTTCACTGGCGACTATGCCAACGGTGACTTCACGTTGGGCTACTGCCCGCAGGACATCTACTGGGTAGGCGACCCACGCTGGTTCAGCGGTGATTTGTACTATGCTTTCGAAGCCAACGAGTGGATTGCCGGCGACCCAGGACGCATCAGTCCCGACCAGGTGAGCGTCAACGAGGAACAGAACACCATCACCGTCAGCCAAACCGGCCAGAACAACGTCAACCTGCTCTTCCGCTCTGAAAATGTATACACAGTGCCCGCTGACTTCCGCTACTTCGTCATCAGCGCCACAGGTCTCTCCACCAACGACGGCGACAGCTACCTCTGGTGGCTGAACAACACCAACAACGGCGGCCAGCACAAGCCCACCGCCATCTTCGAGCTTGACGGCGAGACCGTCTTCGCATGGGATGTCAACCTCCTCCCCATCGGAGGTGATTTAGGAAAGGTCACCACGGAGTTCAAGGACGATGGTGGTTGGAGCACCACGTTCGGCATGACTTTGGCCGACCCGTCGGTTCCTGCCGTCATCTCCTACATCGGCTTCACCGACCAAATCCAGCAACCTACCGAGGAGGCAGAGTATGCATGGGACGCCAACCTGTGGGTTGCCGGCGACCCGGGCCGCATCTCACCCGACAAGGTAGTTGTTGACGAAGCAGCAAACACCATCACCGTCAGCCAGACCGGTGACAACAACGTTGCATTGCTTTACAAGACCGACAAGATTCTCTATGTGAACGACGCCAAGTACTTCGTCATCCAAGGCAAGGGTCTCTCCATCGCCGACACGAAGTCCTACCTCTGGTGGCTGAACAACACCAACAATGGCACCCAGGTAGCGCCCAACATCGCAGTGAAGGACGCCGACGGCACCGTCACCCTCGTATGGACCATCGCCGACACCGGCCTTGGAGCCTCCTTCGAGAGCGGCAAGACCTACCTCGTAGGCACTGCCGACTGGAACACCACCTTCGGTCTCACCCTTGACGACGAGAACGTGCCGGCTGTCATCAGCTACATCGGATACGACGGCATCGACTCCGAAATCGTGAAGCATGCCGAGGAACTCTCCGGCATCACCACCGTGCGCATGGACGTCGTCAACGGCGACATCTACGACCTCATGGGCCGCAAGGTGACCACTCCGGTGAAAGGCGGCATCTACATCCAGAATGGAAAGAAGTATGTCGTGAAGTAATCCACAGGCACTCTACAAGTACATTGTGGGGAAATGGCAGTGCCATTTCCCCACTTTTTCATTTTTTTCATCAAAAAACACCATTTTCTTGCATTTGTCGATGAAAAAAGCGCTGATATGCCATTTTTTTCCTATTTTTGCATCACACAGAAAAACATCACGCCATGCAGAAATACGCCGACTACATCGAGCAGATAGAAATCGACTCCCTATGGAGCGGCCGACGCCACATCATATGGAATCTCGACCAACATGTCAACATCCTCAGCGGGACCAACGGACAAGGAAAGAGCACCATCATCAACAAGGTGGTCAAGGGTCTTGCCGCCGGAGGTGAATACCCCAGCCACTTGCTCAAGGGCGTACACTTGAAAGTGTATCCCGCTGAAGCGAAATGGATCAGGTACGATGTCATCAGGTCTTTCGACCGCCCCTTGATGAATCTCGACACCTTGGCGAAAATGGACATGAGCCTCGCCACGGAACTCGACTGGCAACTCTTCCAACTGCAAAGGAAATACCTGGACTACCAAGTGAACATCGGCAACCGCATCATCGAGGTGCTTCAGAGCGGTGATCCTGATGCAGCACAAAAGGCGCAAGAAATCTCCGCCCCCAAGAAGCGTTTCCAAGACCTCATGGACGACCTCTTCTCAGACACGGGAAAGAAAATCGTGCGCACCGCCAATGAAATATTCTTCTCCCAAATCGGCGAGACCCTCGTCCCCTACCAACTCTCCAGTGGCGAGAAGCAGATGCTGGCCATCCTACTCACCGTCCTGATACAAGACAACAAGCCCGCCGTGCTCTTCATGGACGAACCGGAAGTCAGCCTCCACATCGAGTGGCAGAAACGTCTCATCGACATGGTGCTTGAACTGAACCCCAACGTCCAAATCATCCTCACCACCCACTCCCCGGCGGTGGTCATGAACGGATGGATTGACCATGTGACCGAAGTTTCCGACATCACCGACAGTTTCTGACCCTCATCAAGCATTCCCACGAATTCTCAGGAAAATGCCCAAGCGCCTGACAGACAATCTCAACTCCGACTATTTAAGCGCTGCCAACAAGTTGAAGCCGAAGACAGCGCGACGTCGCATCGTGGCTTATGTGGAAAGCTACGATGACATCTATTTCTGGCGCACCGTACTCAGCGAGTATGAGAACGACACCTTGTATTTCGAAGTGATGCTTCCTTCGAAGGTGAATCTGTCCAAAGGGAAGAAGCAAGTCCTAATGAATCTCATCGGTGACAACATCGGTGAAGACATGATAGCATGCGTGGATGCCGACTACGATTTCCTGGTGCAGGGTGTGACGAAGACCTCCGAGAAGGTCATCCACAACCCCTACGTCTTCCACACCTATGTCTATGCCATAGAAAACTACCAATGCTACGCCCCATCGCTTCACAACGTATGCGTCATGGCCACCCTCAACGACCATATGATATTCAATTTCGAGGAATACCTGCGGCAATTCTCCCAAGCCATCTTCCCTCTCTTCGTATGGAGCATCTGGTATTATCGCTCACCGAAATACACAGAATTCTCCATCACCGATTTCAACAGGGTGATAGAGACGGGTCATTTCACGTTGGCAAAAGCCGCCGAAGGCATTGCCAACGTCCGGCACAAGGTGGGAAGGAAAATCATACAACTTCAAAGGGAGAATCCCGATGCCAAAGAGTCCTACCTCGCCTTGAAAGAGGAGTTGAAAGCGCTCGGTGTCACACCCGACAGCACATACCTCTACATCCAAGGGCACCATCTATACGACAACGTGGTGTCTCCCATGCTGGGCAAGGTGTGCGACAAGTTGCGGCGGGAGCGCGAGATGGAGATTCACAACAAGGCGGTTCACAACACACAGATGCGCAACGAACTGTCGTGCTACGAGCACAGCATCGAGAGTGTCGCTGCCATGCTGAAGAAGAACACGGGATACGTCAAGTCGCAACCTTATGCCAAACTCAAGTCCGACTTGGAGCATTTCCTCTCCACGCTCAATCCCAAGGAGGAGACTCCTGCCGAAGAGCCAGAACAGCCCACAAAAGAATAATGTTATGGAAATGAAAATCACCTCCATAGAGACCGCACGATTGCTGCGCAAACACCGCTTCAACGAGCCTACCACCAGTTATTATGATGTCGACGGCATCCTGCGCACCATTGGCGAAGGTGAAGCCACCTGTTGGAACAGCCCTGCTCATGACAAGAGCATACGCCACAAGGTATATGCCGCCCCCACGCTGGCTTTGGCTCAAAAATGGCTTCGTGAGAAGAAACATTACGACGTGCTTGTGGACCGCGACTATCTTTTCGGCAAGGTGGGAAAATACTTCGCCAAGATCATTCGTTTGAAAGACGGTGCCATCAGCGAGGCGATGCATTGCCGTAGTTACGAGAAAGCCTTGGAGCATGGCATCAAGAAAGCCCTGCGCACCATGTAAACAGGAAACGCCATTTCACGCCAACGCCCCCGGAAGCAGTCATTCTTCCGGGGGCGTTGGCTGAGAAGCGGTTTACAGGGGATATTCCTCGAATGCGTAGAGCACGGTGGAGAGATAACGTTCGCCTGTGTCAGGCAGCAGCACCACGATGTTCTTACCCTTGTTTTCCGGGCGTGCAGCCACTTGTGCAGCGGCAAATGCTGCAGCTCCCGAGGAGATGCCCACAAGCAGGCCCTCCGTCTTTGCCAGCAAGCGTCCCGTGCGGATGGCATCGTCGTTCTCCACGTCCACCACCTCGTCGATGATATCAGCGTTGTAGGTGTCGGGGACGAATCCCGCTCCTATGCCCTGTATCTTGTGGGGACCGCTCTTTCCTCCGTTGAGCACAGGTGATGAAAGAGGCTCCACGGCGATGATCTTCACCTTTGGATTACGTTCTTTCAGCAGTTTGCCCACGCCGGAGATGGTGCCTCCCGTTCCAACGCCTGCCACGAAGATGTCGACTTTTCCATCTGTGTCATCCCAAATCTCACGTCCTGTGGTGAGATAGTGTTTTTCTGGATTCGAAGCGTTCTCGAATTGTTGCAGTATGATGCTACCCGGTATGGCATCCCTCAGTTCCTGTGCGGCCTTGATGGCTCCAGGCATTCCGTCCTTTCCGCTGGTGAGTCTCACCTCCGCGCCATAGGCTTTGACGAGGTTTCGCCTTTCCACACTCATGGTTTCCGGCATGGTGAGGATGAGTTTGTATCCCTTGACGGCCGACACGAGTGCCAGTCCGACGCCAGTGTTTCCACTTGTAGGTTCGATAATGGTTCCACCAGGTTTGAGAAGTCCCTTCTTCTCAGCATCCTCTATCATGGAGAGTGCGATGCGGTCTTTGACGCTCCCGCCGGGGTTGAAGTATTCCACTTTGGCCACCACGGGCTTTTCAAGTCCTTTTTCTGCTGAGAATTTGTTGAGTTCCAACAATGGTGTTCCACCTATGAGTTCTGTCAATACTTTTGCTATTTTTGCCATGGTTATCTTGTTTTATGATTGTTAATGATGTTGATGTTGAATATCAGATGGCCTTGAATGCGTCTTCGAGTGCCTCAATGATGTCGTTGATGTTCTCTATGCCGATGCTGAGCCTGATGGTGGAGGGATAGATATGCTGTTGTTCCAACTCCTCGGGTGACATCTGCGAGTGTGTGGTGGTGGCTGGATGGATGACGAGCGATTTCACGTCGGCCACGTTGGCGAGCAGCGAGAAGATTCTCAGGTTGTCGATGAACGCCCATGCCTCTTTCTCTCCTCCCTTGACCTCGAAAGTGAAGATGGAGCCTGCTCCGTTGGGGTAGAGTTTCTTGTAGAGTTCGTGGTCAGGATGCGAAGGCAGTGCGGGATGGTTCACCTTAGCCACCTTGGGATGGTTGGCGAGGAAATCCACGACCTTGAGTGTATTTTCCACATGACGCTCCACCCTGAGGCTGAGAGTCTCCAAGCCTTGGAGCAGCACCCATGCGTTGAAGGGGCTGATGGCAGCACCGGTGTCTCTCAGGATGACGGCACGGATGCGTGTGACGAAGGCAGCCGGTCCCGCCACGTCGGCGAAGATGGCACCATGGTAGCTGGGGTCTGGTTTTGCCAATGTGGGGAATTTGTCGGCATTGGCCTTCCAGTCGAAATTCCCAGAATCGACGATGACTCCTCCTAATGAACTGCCATGTCCTCCGATGAACTTGGTGGCAGAATGCACGACGATGTCGGCTCCGTGCTCGATGGGCCTGATGAGATAGGGCGTGCCGAAGGTGTTGTCGATGATGAGCGGAATGTTGTGCCTGTGTGCGATATCCGCCAACTTGTCGATGTCGGTGACGTCAGAGTTGGGATTTCCGAAAGTCTCTGCATAGATGGCTTTGGTTTCGGGCAGGATGGCCTCCTCGACGGCTTTGAAGTCCGACACGTTGACGATGGTGTTTTTCACCCCTTGGCTTGCCAGCGTATGGGTGATGAGGTTGAAAGACCCGCCATAGAGATTGTCTGCCGCCACCAGATGGTCTCCTGGGAGCAGGATGTTCTGCAGCGAATAGGTGATGGCGGCGGCTCCTGAAGCCACAGCCAGTCCGGCCACGCCCCCTTCCAGGGCTGCGACGCGGTCTTCAAAGACTCCCTGTGTTGAATTGGTGAGTCTTCCGTAGATGTTTCCACTGTCTCGCAGTCCGAAGCGGTCGGCTGCATGTTGTGAGTTACGGAACACATATGATGTTGTCTGGTAAATGGGCACGGCGCGTGCGTCTGTTGCCGGATCGGCCTGTTCTTGTCCTACATGAAGTTGGAGTGTCTCGAATCGATAGTTCTTCTTGCTCATGATGATATTTTTTAGTTATTGAATAATCGCAACTTGGTGTTGTTTGTATTTCGTTGGCAAAGGTACGGCGGAAAATTGGAGTGGGAAATAGCACATTGAGGGCATTTGTACTACCTCAAATGTGGTATTTGTGCATGGAAGGGGGTGAAAAAGGTGCAAAATGACATTTATTAACATAAATTATTACGTTACATGCCGATTTTTTTCCAAATTAAATTAATTTTGCGTGTGAAAGCGACAATTGTTTATTTTATATAAATTTAGTATGAGTATTCCTGTAGTTTTTTGGCTTGTTCCCATTGCCTCGGTGTGCGCATTGGGCATGGCCTGGTTTTTCTTCAAGCAAATGATGCAAGAAGAAGAGGGCACACCACGCATGGCAGAAATTGCTGAGTATGTACGTCGTGGCGCCATGGCTTATTTGAAGCAGCAGTACCGCGTGGTGCTGATCGTGTTCATCGTCCTGGCCATCATTTTCGCTTTCATGGCATATGTACTCAAGGTTCAGAATCCCTGGGTGCCTTTCGCTTTCCTCACAGGCGGCTTTTTCAGCGGCCTTGCGGGATTCTTTGGCATGAAAACAGCCACTTACGCCTCTGCACGCACCGCCAACGCAGCCCGCAAGAGCATGGACCGCGGCTTGCGCGTGGCATTCCGCAGCGGCGCCGTGATGGGTCTCGTGGTAGTGGGCCTCGGCCTGCTTGACATCGCCCTGTGGTTCCTCATACTCAGCTATTTTTATAAAGACGACCCGAAGATGCTCATCATCATCACCACGACCATGCTTACCTTCGGCATGGGTGCCTCCACACAGGCATTGTTTGCTCGTGTTGGCGGTGGCATCTACACGAAGGCAGCCGACGTAGGAGCCGACTTGGTGGGCAAGGTTGAGGCCAACATTCCCGAAGACGACCCCCGCAACCCCGCCACCATTGCCGACAACGTGGGCGAC
>JAFZSL010000056.1 GCA_017619375.1 Prevotella sp.
AAAGGGAAGTTAAAAGGTAGTTAAAAGGAAGTTAAAGGGACATTAGTCCGCTTCGTAACCATTTTGGGGTATTATTTTCCCTATCTGAATAACTTAAACCCTATTGTTTTCCTTAGACATCCCCACTTGCGAAAGTTGAGTTACTTAAAAATATCAAAAAAAGAGAGACGAAATGACAGAAATCCCCATAAAAGGGGTATCTTTGCAAAAGGAAAGGCCCATTTTCCGCCACCTTATATTATTATACATAATGATTTGGCATGGAATTTGAAGCGAGGCCTTATGTAACAACAACCAAAACGAAACGAAAATGAACGAAAAAGATTTCGCCTCAATGTTAAGGCAACAAGAATCAAGCATCGATGTCCAGGGTCGCAATAGGACCATAACAGGAATGGCTTTCGGCACCCTGATGCGCAAGGTGTATACATGGATGACCCTCGCGCTGGCCATCACCGCCGGTGCCGCCTATTATGTCGCTAAAAGCGGTTTGGTCTACTCGCTCTTCAACAGTGGCTTGATATGGGGACTCATCATCGCCGAACTTGTGCTTGTCATTGCACTCTCAGCCGCCATCAGAAAACTGTCGTTGACCGTGGCCACCATCATGTTCGTCATCTATTCCCTGATCAACGGCGTCACGTTGTCGTCCATCTTCATGGCATATGAGATAAAGACCATCGGCACCGTATTCCTCATCACGGCAGCCACCTTCGGCGCCATGGCCGTGTTAGGCTACACCACGAAGAAAGACCTTTCGGGGATGGGCAGATTCATGCTCATAGCCCTCATCGGCGTCATCATCGCCACGCTGGTCAACATCTTCTTACTCAAGAGTGCAGGCTTCGACCTGCTATTGAGCTACGCCGGCGTCCTCATCTTCGCCGGTCTCACCGCCTACGACACGCAGAAAATCAAGGAGATGTGCAACAGTTTCGAGTATGCCGACGCCAGCGCACAGAAACTCGCCTTGCTCGGAGCCCTCTCCCTGTATCTCGACTTCATCAACCTCTTCATCTATCTGCTCCGCATATTCGGAAGGAGGAATTGACATCCACACCCACCATACAAGGGGAGGCTTTACCGCCTCCCCTTTGTCGTATCGCCATGAAACCCATCCAAGGCTGCCAGGGCATGGCATCGGCCTTGGATACAGAAAACCAGGGAACCTATCCGACAACATTTTTTGCCAGGCATGCGGACAATCGCCATCTTTTTGACAAAATTGCAACAATATTCGCAAAAATGTTTTGTTGTTTGCATAAAAACCAATAATTTTGCAGCGCAAAAAGAATAATTATACATCAATGAAGGTAAAAAACAGCAGGATGGAAGCGCTGAAGATGCTCATTTCCAGTATGGAACTGGGCAGTCAGGAAGAAGTGCTACAAGCATTGGAGAAAGAAGGCTTCAAGTTGACACAAGCCACTCTCAGTCGCGACCTGAAACAATTGAAGGTGGCCAAAGCCGCCAGTATGAACGGCAAATACGTCTATGTGCTGCCCAACGACACGATGTACAAGCGTGTGACCACCCCCCGGATGGCCACTGAAATGCTGCAGACCTCCGGTTTCATCTCCATCAGTTTCTCCGGCAACATGGGCGTCATCAAGACCCGTCCCGGCTATGCCAGCAGCATCGCCTACAACATAGACAACAGCAACCCACCCAGCATCATAGGGACGATAGCCGGCGACGACACCATCTTCATCGTCATCAAGGAAGGCATATCGAAAGAGTATGTCCTCGACGACCTCACCCCCATCCTGGGACATATCAAATAGGGTAACATTACAAAAACAAAACAGACACACAACAAAAAATGGAAGATATCGTCGTATTGGTGGCAGACAGTTCGCATGAGAAATATGTCGACACCATACTGGAAACCATCGCCGAGGCTGCCAAGGTGCGCGGCACCGGCATCGCCAAACGAACACACGACTACCTCGTGACCAAGATCAGGGAAGCCAAGGCCGTCATCGCCCTCGACGGCGACACCTTCGCCGGGTTCAGTTACATCGAGACATGGGGCAACAAGCACTACGTCACCACCTCGGGACTCATCGTCCATCCCGACTACCGAGGCAGAGGGGTGGCTCGCCGCATCAAGGAGATGACCTTCTCGCTCGCCCGTACGCGCTGGCCCCACGCGAAAATCTTCAGCCTCACCAGCGGGGCGGCCGTCATGGCCATGAACACCCAATTAGGCTACCAGCCTGTAACCTTCGACGACCTCACCGACGACGAGGCCTTCTGGCGCGGCTGCGAAGGCTGTGTCAACGTAGACATCCTCAAGCGCACCGGACGCAAATACTGCATCTGCACCGCCATGCTCTACGACCCCGAAGAGCATCTGCCCGCCAAGATTCCCCAGGAAGTCATCGAGCGCATCAAGGAATTGGAACAATAGTTTGCCGCCCTCCTTACGGCAACCCAAGGCAACCAGCCCTCCCCCTCCACAAGACAACAAAACCACATCAAAAATATGTCAAAGAAGAAAATAGTAGTCGCATTTTCCGGCGGTCTCGACACCAGTTACACGGTGATGAGGCTGGCCAACGAAGGAAACGAAGTGTATGCCGCCTGCGCCAACACTGGCGGCTTCAGTCCCGAACAGTTGAAAAAGAACGAAGAGAACGCCTACCGCTTAGGCGCCAAGGAGTATGTCACACTCGACGTGACACAGGAGTATTATGAGAAGTCGCTCAAATACATGATTTACGGCAACGTGCTGCGCAACAACTGCTACCCCATCTCCGTGTCGTCGGAGCGCATCTTCCAGGCCATCGCCATCGCGCGCTATGCCCGAGAGATTGGAGCGGACGCCATCGCACACGGCTCCACCGGCGCAGGCAACGACCAGATACGTTTCGACATGACCTTCCTCGTCATGGCACCCGGTGTGGAAATCATCACCCTCACACGCGACCAGGCACTCACGCGACAAGAAGAGGTGGACTACCTCAACGCCCATGGGTTCTTTGCCGACTTCACCCGCCTGAAATACTCCTACAACGTAGGCATCTGGGGCACCAGCATCTGCGGAGGCGAAATCCTCGACTCCACCCAGGGCCTGCCCGAAGAAGCCTATCTCAAGCATGTCACAAGGGAGGATGAGAGTGAGTTGCGCATCACCTTCGAGAAGGGGGAGATTGTCGCTGTCGACGGAGAAACGTTCACCGACAAAATCGCCGCCATCCAGAAGATCGAGGAGCGAGGAGCCGCCTACGGCATCGGTCGCGACTGCAACGTCGGCGACACCATCATCGGCATCAAAGGGCGCGTGGGCTTCGAGGCCGCCGCACCCAAACTCATCATCGAGGCCCATCGTCTGCTGGAGAAATACACCCTGAGCAAATGGCAGCAGTATTGGAAGGACCAAGTGGCCAACTGGTATGGCATGTTCCTCCATGAAAGCCAGTACCTGGAGCCCGTGATGCCCGACATCGAGGCCATGCTCGACAGTTCACAGCGCAACGTCAACGGCACCGTCATCCTCCGCCTCAGGCCATTAGGTTTCGAGACCGTAGGCGTAGACTCACCCGACGACCTGCTCAAGTCGAAACTCGGCGAATACGGAGAGATGCAGCGCGGCTGGACCGCCGACGAGGCCAAAGGCTTCATCAAGGTGCTCAGCACCCCGCTCCGCGTCTATTACGGCATACACCCCGAAGAAAAAAGATAAGCCATGGAACAAAAACGATTCTACTTGTCCACTACCGACAAGAAACTGGGAGGCGTCTGCGGAGGCATCGCAGCGTATTTCAACATCGACTCCCTTCTGGTGAGAATAGGATTCTTGTTGCTGTTATTCGGCTACGGCTGCGGCCTGTTGCTCTACATCCTGCTATGGCTGCTGGCACCCAAAGACAACAGCATATGACAAGGATAGGAATACTTGGAGCCGCCGGCTTCACCGGAGGCGAATTGATCAGAGTCCTGCTCAACCATCCTGATGCGGAAATCGTCTTCGCCAACAGCGAGAGCAATGCCGGGAACCCCCTCTCCGACGTACACGAGGGACTCGTCGGCGACACCGACATGAGGTTCACCGACGCCATGCCCTTCGACGAGGTGGACGTCATCTTCCTCTGCTTCGGACACGGCAAGAGCGAGGCCTTCCTCAAAGAGCACCCCGTGCCCGAGGACGTGGCCATCATCGACCTTGCCCAGGACTTCCGCCTCGCCGCCCCCGGCAACGACTTCATCTACGGCCTGCCCGAACTCAACCGCGAGCGCATCGCCCAGGCACGGCACATCGCCAACCCCGGCTGTTTCGCCACCTGCATACAACTGGGCCTGCTGCCAGCAGCACGCATGGGCATCCTCAGCGGCGACATCGCCGTCAACGCCATCACCGGAAGCACCGGAGCCGGCCAGAAGCCCACCGCCACCACCCACTTCTCCTGGCGCAACAACAACATCAGCATCTACAAGCCCTTCCAGCACCAGCATGTGCCGGAAATCAGGCAGAGCCTGTTGCAGGAGCAGGGTCATCTCGAAGCCAGCATCGACTTCATCCCCTACCGTGGCGATTTCGCACGAGGCATCTTCGCCACCGAGGTGGTGAAGACCGGCGCCGACATCAACGACGTGGTGGAAGCCTACAAGGCCTACTATGCCGACGCCCCCTTCACCCATTACGTGGACAAGCCCATCGACCTGAAACAGGTGGTGAACACCAACAAAGCCCTCGTGCACTGCGAGAAATACGGCGACAAACTCCTCATCACCTCCTGCATCGACAACCTGCTCAAGGGAGCCGTGGGACAAGCCGTGCAGAACATGAACATCATGCGCGGCATCGACGAGACGGCAGGCCTGCGCCTCAAGCCCTCCGCCTTCTGAAACCACGCCGAAAGCCATCAAACACCAGACCTCAGAAGAAACAATGAAAACATACGACGTCTACCCCCTCTTGAATGTCAACATCGTGCGCGGCAAGGGATGCACGGTGTGGGACGAGAAAGGCACCCCATACCTCGACTTCTATGGCGGACATGCCGTCATCAGCGTAGGACACGGCCATCCCGATTACGTGAAGGCCATACATCAGCAACTTGCCAACCTCGGTTTCTACTCCAACTCCGTCATCAACACCCTGCAACAGGAACTGGCCGAACGTCTCGGCAAGGCCAGTGACTACGACGACTACCAACTGTTCCTGGTGAACAGCGGCGCGGAAGCCAACGAGAACGCGCTGAAACTCGCCTCGTTCCACAACGGGCGCACAAGGGTCCTCGCAGCACAAAAAGCCTTCCACGGGCGCACGTCACTCGCTGTGGAAGTCACCGACAACCCCAAGATCATCGCACCCATCAACGCCAACGGACATGTCACCTACCTCCCCCTCAACGACATCGAGGCATGGGAGGCCGAATTGTCCAAAGGCGACGTCTGCGCCTGCATCCTGGAATGCATCCAAGGCGTCGGAGGCATCCGCATGGCAGAGAAGGACTTCGCCCAGCGACTTGCCAAGGCATGCCGTGACAACGGCACGGTGCTCATCTGCGACGAGATACAATGCGGCTACGGACGCAGCGGGAAATTCTTCGCACACCAATGGCTCGACATCAAGCCGGACCTCATCACCGTGGCTAAAGGCATCGCCAACGGCTTCCCCATGTCAGCCCTCCTCATCTCGCCGCAGTTCACCCCCGTCTACGGACAACTCGGCACCACCTTCGGAGGCAACCACCTCGCCTGCGCCGCCGCCATCGCCGTGCTCGACATCATGGAGAAAGAGCAATTGGTGGAGAACGCCAGGCAGACGGGCGACTACCTGATGGAGCGGCTCCGCGACCTCCAGAAGACACAACCGCACATCACCGACGTGAGGGGACGCGGCCTCATGATCGGCATCGAACTCGACATCCCGCAGAAAGAGGTCCGCAGCAGAATGGTTTACGAGCAGCACTGCTTCACCGGCTGTTCCGGCACCCATACGCTGAGACTGCTGCCACCGCTCTGCATCACCCGGCAGGACGCCGACCTCTTCATCACCAAACTCAACAACGCATTATGAAAACGACCATCATCGGAGTGGGTGCCATGGGAGGCGCCCTCGCAGAGGGCATGCTGAAATGCCCGGACATCAACCCGTCGGACATCACCGTCTCCGACCCCAACGAGGCGGCCATCAACCATTTCGTCGACACCGGCGTCGCCCTGACCACCGACAACGTTGTGGCAGTGCAGGGCGCAGACATCGTATTCGTCGTGGTGAAACCCTGGCTTGTGGAAAAAGTGCTCAGCGGCATCAAGGAAGCTCTTGACCTCAAAGAGCAAATCATCGTGGTGGTGGCCGCAGGCGTGCCTTCCGAAAGCATCAAGTTATGGCTCGACAAGGAAGACGGTGTCACTCCACGTCTCCTCCTCGCCATCCCCAACACCGCCATCGCCGTCAGGGAGTCGATGACCTTCCTCGTTCCCGCCGGTGCATCAGACGAAGACGTCCGGCTCGTGGCATTGCTGTTCGGCCAACTCGGCGAATGCATCATCACCGAAGAACGACTGCTCGCGGCAGGCACCACCCTCGCCTCCTGCGGCATCGCCTATGCCATGCGCTACGTGCGCGCCGCCGTGGAAGGCGGTGTGGAAATCGGTTTCAAGGCCTCCGACGCAGAGCACATCGTGTTGCAGACGGTGAAGGGCGCCGTCTCCCTCCTCCAAGCCACGGGAGAGCACCCGGAAGCCGCCATCGACAAGGTGACGACCCCGGGAGGCGTCACCATCAAAGGCCTCAACGAGATGGAGCACGCCGGCTTCACATCCGCTGTCATACGCGGCCTCAAAGCAGGTATCGGAAAATAGAGATTTCAGACTTTGGACTTTAGAGACCTTAAGGCCCTTAAGGACCCTGAAGCCCCCAGGACCCACATTACACCTATCAACATGGACGAACAACTCAAACAAATAGGCGAACGTCTGCGCGGATTGCGCGACGTGCTCGACATCAAGCCCGAAGACGTGGCCGCCCTCTGCGGCATCACCGTGGAGCACTATGAACAGATGGAGAAAGGCGAGAGCGAACTCTCCGTCGCCAACCTACAGAAAATCGCCAAGGAATACGGCGTGTCGCTCGACGTCCTCATGTTTGGCGAAGAGCCGAAGATGAGCAGTTATTTCCTCACCCGCAAAGGCCATGGGATGAACGTGGAGCGCCGCAGCGCCTACAAGTACGAGAGCCTGGCCAGCGGCTTCAGAGGTCGCAAGGCCGACCCCTTCATCGTCACCGTGGAGCCCAAGCCCATCGACACCCCAAAGGAGATGAACTCCCACAGCGGGCAAGAGTTCAACATGGTGCTTGAAGGGACCATGGAACTGACCATCGGCACCAAGGTGCTCACTCTCGACGAAGGCGACTCCGTCTATTTCGACGCCACTCAACCACACGGCATGCGCACCCTCAACGGGCGCCCTGTGAAATTCCTGGCCATCATCTTCTAAAAAGATAATATAGTTTTTCTATGAGTACTGGATGTCCTAGGAATCCTAGTGGTACTAGGTATACTAGAAATCATAGGAAAAAGAAAAAGAACAAAAATGGTAGAAAGATTTTTGACGCAGACCTCCTTCACTTCGGTGGAAGACTTCAAGGAGAACCTGCATTTCATCATCAAGGAAAACTTCAACTTCGCCTATGACGTGATGGACGAATGGGCGGCCATCGAGCCCGACAAGACAGCCTTGTTGTGGACCAACGACGAAGGGATGGAGATACGCCTCTCCTTCGGCGACCTGAAGGCACGCAGCGACCAAGCCGCCGCCTACCTTGCCTCGCTTGGCATCAGCCGTGGCGACATGGTGATGCTCATCCTGAAACGACGGCTGGAGTGGTGGGTTGTCATGCTCGCCCTCTGCAAACTGGGAGCCGTCGCCATCCCCGCCACCCACATGCTCACGAAGAAAGACATCGTCTACCGCAACTCCCGTGCGACGGTGAAAGGCATCATCTGCGTGGGAGAGGAATACGTGCTTGGACAGGTGCAAGCCGCCATGCCCGACAGCCCCTCTGTCGACGTGCTGGTGAGCGTAGGCCCCATCGTGCCCGAGGGCTTCCACGACTGGCAGGCCGAAATCGGCAATGCCCCGCAGTTCATACGCCCCAAGCACGTGAACACCAACAGCGACACCATGCTGATGTATTTCACCAGCGGCACCAGCGGCGAACCCAAGATGGTGATCCACGACTACCTCTATGCATTAGGACACCTCACCACCGGCGTGTTCTGGCACAACCTCTCACCCGACAGCATACACCTCACCGTGGCCGACACGGGATGGGGGAAGGCCGTGTGGGGCAAATTCTACGGACAATGGTTCGCCGGAGCCACCGTCTTCGTCTACGACCACGAGAAATTCGACGCCGGACGGATGCTCCGACAGATGGAGAAATACCATGTCACCTCCTTCTGCGCCCCGCCCACCGTCTACCGTTTCATGATACGTGAGGACATCTCCAAATACGACCTCAGCGCGCTGAGATACTGCTGCACCGCCGGCGAGGCCCTCAACCCAGCCGTCTATGACAAATTCAAAGAGGCCACCGGCATACGGCTGATGGAAGGTTTCGGACAGACGGAAACCACCATGACCCTCGGCACCATGCCCTGGATGACCCCCAAGCCCGGCAGCATGGGAATGCCCAACCCGCAATACGACATCGACCTCATCAAACCCGACGGTACACGCTGCGAGGATGGCGAGAAGGGCGAGATTGTCATACACGTCGGCGACCGCAAGCCCATCGGACTCTTCAAGGAATACTACCGTGACGAGGAACTCACCCGGGAGGCCTGGCACGACGGCCTCTACCACACCGGCGACGTGGCCTGGCGCGACGAGGACGGCTATTACTGGTTTGAGGGACGCATCGACGACGTCATCAAGAGCAGCGGCTACCGCATCGGCCCCTTCGAGGTGGAAAGCGCGCTGATGACCCACCCCGCCGTCGTGGAATGTGCCATCACCGGCGTACCCGACGACATCCGCGGCATGGTGGTGAAAGCCACCGTGGTGCTTGGCAAGGAATGGAAAGACAAGGCAGGTCCCGACTTGGTGAAGGAACTGCAAAGCCACGTGAAACGCGTCACCGCACCTTACAAATACCCCCGCATCATCGATTTCGTGGACGAACTGCCCAAAACCATCAGCGGGAAAATCAGAAGGGTGGAAATCAGACAAAAAGACCAATGAGCAAGAAACGCATCGTGGTGAAGGTGGGCAGCAACGTGCTCACACGCGAGAATGGCAAACTCGACATCACACGCATGTCGGCCCTCGTCGACCAGACGGCGTGGCTCCACGCCTTGGGCTACGAGGTCATCCTCGTTTCCAGCGGTGCCATGGCCAGCGGGCGCGGGGAGATCAGCGTGTCACGACGACTCGACAGCGTGGCGCAACGCCAACTCTTCTCCGCCCTGGGACAGGCCAAACTCATCAACCACTACTACAACCTCTTCAAGGAATACCGCCTGCCCGTGGGCCAGGTGCTCACGATGAAAGAGAACTTCAACTCGAGAAGGGCCTACCTTAACCAACGGGCATGCATGGAGGTGATGCTGGAGAACGGTGTCATACCCATCGTCAATGAGAACGACACCGTCAGCGTCACCGAACTGATGTTCACCGACAACGACGAACTCTCCGGCCTCATCGCCTCGATGATGGGAGCCGACGCCCTCGTCATCCTGAGCAACATCGACGGCATCTACGACGGACCGCCCGACGACCCCGCCTCAAACCTCATCGGACACGTGAAGCCCGGCAGCGACCTGAGCGCGTACATCCAAAGCGGACGCAGCGGCTTCGGGCGCGGCGGCATGGTCACAAAATACAACATCGCGAAGAAAGTGGCGGAAGAAGGCATACGCGTCATCATCGCCAACGGCAAGCGTGACAACATCCTCGTCGACCTCCAGGAACGCCCCGACTCCACCCCGCACACCGAGTTTGAACCCACCGCCGCCGGCGTCACGGGCATCAAGAAATGGATAGCCCACAGCGACAGTTTCGCCAAAGGCCGGCTCATCATCAACGAGCGTGCCTGCGAAGCCCTTTGCGGCCGCCATGCCGTCAGCCTGCTCCTCGTCGGCGTCACACAAGTGGAAGGCGACTTCGAGGAAGGCGACCTCGTAGGCATCTACGACGAAGACGGACGGAAACTGGCCGTCGGCCGCACCTCCTACGACAGCGAAAGCGCCCGGCGTCTCACGGGATGCCACGACCAGAAGCCCATCGTCCATTACGACTACCTTTATATGGAGTGAACACACTCCCCAACAACAATATGTGAAAATGGAACCACAACTCACAGCAACATTCAAACGCGCCAAGGCCGCCAGTCGCGAACTGGCCCTCATCGACGAGCAACGGAAGAACGACGTGCTCAACGCCGTGGCCGACGCCATCGCCACACACAGTGCATCACTACTTGAAGCCAACGCACGAGACCTCGCGCGCATGGACCCCTCCAACCCCCTCTACGACAGGCTGCTCCTTGACGAGAAACGCCTCGCAGGCATCGCCAGCGACATGCGCCACGTGGCCGCCCTCCCCTCGCCGTTGGGAAGGACTTTGGTGGAGAGGACGCTTGACAACGGACTGCACCTGCGACGTGTCAGTGTGCCCTTCGGTGTCATCGGCATGATATACGAGGCCCGTCCCAACGTGAGTTTCGACGTCTTCTCCCTCTGCTTCAAATGCGGCAACGCCTGTGTGCTGAAGGGTGGACGCGACGCCGACGATTCCAACAAGGCCATCGTGGCGCTGATACAAGAAGTGCTGCGGCAACACGACATCACCCCTTCGGCCGTGGAACTCCTGCCCGCCACACACGAAGCGACAGCCGAGATGCTGAACGCTGTGGACTACATCGACCTGTGCATCCCACGCGGCGGCAAGCGCCTCATCGAATTCGTGCGCGACAACGCACGCGTTCCCGTCATCGAGACGGGCGCCGGCGTGGTGAACACCTATTTCGATGCCGAGGGAGACCTGAAAATCGGACGGCTCATCATCAACAACGCCAAGACACGGCGCGTCAGCGTGTGCAATGCGCTCGACTGCCTCATCATCCACCAATCGAGACTGCGAGACCTGGGCGAACTCTGCGCTCCCCTCATCATCAGCAACGTGGTGATACATGCCGACGAACAAGCCTATGACGCCCTCGTAGGCAACTATCCCGACGAACTGCTCCGACACGCCACGCCCGACAGCTTCGGGACGGAATTCATGGACTATGCCATGGCCATCCGCACCGTACCATCCGTGGAAGCCGCCATCAAGCACATCAGCCAGTATGGCAGTGGACACAGCGAGTGCATCATCACCGAAAACCGCCAGACAGCAGAAACCTTCGAAGCCCAAGTCGATGCCGCCTGCGTATATGTCAACGCCCCCACAAGTTTCACCGACGGTGCACAGTTCGGGATGGGCGCAGAAATCGGCATCAGCACGCAGAAACTGGGACCGAGAGGTCCGATGGCCCTTGAGGAAATCACCACCTACAAATGGCTCATCGAGGGACACGGACAAGTGAGGAAATAATTAATAATTAATAATTTACAATTAATAATTGACTTCACTTGGAAAAGTGGACTTTTAAGAAAATGCGGCGTTAGAGAAGTTAGCGCTGCGTTCGAAATCAGCGACGATGCTTAGCAAGTGGAAAAACTAATGTCGTTAACTCCGATAACTCCGTTTACTTCATTAACTTCGAAAAGAAATTGAATATTGAAACACAATAAGATGAAGACCTTTTTCAACGTAGAAGACCTCGGCGACTTGCAAACCGCCCTTGCCGAGGCACAAGAAGTGAAGAAAGACAGATATGCCTTCCAACATCTGGGCAAGAACAAGACGCTGCTGATGATTTTCTTCAACAACAGCCTGCGCACACGTCTCTCCACACAGAAGGCAGCCACCAACCTGGGCATGAACGTCATCGTGCTCGATGTCAACGCCGGGGCGTGGAAACTGGAGACCGAACGCGGTGTCATCATGGACGGCGACAAAAGCGAGCACCTGCTCGAGGCCATCCCCGTGATGGGCAGTTACTGCGACATCATCGCCGTGCGCTCCTTCGCCGGACTCACCGACAGGGAGTTCGACTATGCCGAGACCATCGTGGGACAGTTCGTGCGCTACAGCGGACGACCCGTCATCGCCATGGAGACCGCCACGGTCCATCCCTTGCAGGCCTTTGCCGACCTCATCACCATCGAGGAATACAAGCCTGTGGCACGTCCCAAGGTGGTGCTCACCTGGGCACCGCACTGCCGCGCCCTGCCGCAAGCCGTGCCCAACTCCTTCGCGCAATGGATGAACGCCGCCGACGTGGACCTCGTGGTCACCCACCCGGAGGGTTACGAACTCGACCCCAAATTCGTGGGAGATGCTCGAGTGGAGTATGACCAGCGCAAGGCCCTCGAAGGCGCACATTTCGTCTATGCGAAGAACTGGAGTTGTCCAGGTGTCACACGACCGGAGGATTACGGGAAAATCATCAACCGCGACATGGGATGGACCATCGACAGCGAACACATGTCGTGGACAGACAATGGCTACTTCATGCACTGCCTGCCCGTCAGGCGCGGACTTATCGTCACCGACGACGTGATAGAGAGCGACCATTCCATCGTCATCCCGGAAGCCGCCAACCGCGAGATTTCCGCAGAAACCGTCATCAAGCGCGTGCTTGAAGGCCTTTGATAAAACTTTAGGTGGTTCTATGAGACCCTGAAATCTCATAGAACCACCCAAAAACTCCTAAAACCACCTATAATCTAAAAAATCACCTGATAAACAGCAATTCCCTGTATTTCGGCAACGTCCAGCATTCATCGCTTACGATGAGTTCCAGTTTGTCTATCTGGTATCTTATTTTTTCAATGATGGGTTCCACCGTGTCGTGGTAGGCGATAGCCTTCTCCCGTTCGCACTCAAGGACATTGGCCACCTTCCTGGCATTGACAAGGTCTTCCACACCTTTCTCGATGGCTTGCGAACGCTCCGCTATCTCCTTGATGATCTCCTTGTTGCGAGCGGTTAGCGCATCTGCCTCCTCACGAGAGAACACTTCGTAGAGGTTGAGCACGTTTTTTGCCAACTGGCTTTGGTATTGTGTGGCGATGGGAATGATGTGGTTCATGCTCAAGTCACCCATCACCCGTGCCTCTATCTGTATCTTCTTCGTGTAGGTTTCCCATTTCACCTCGTTGCGCGCCGCCAGTTCCTTGGCGTTCATCACACCCATCCTCTCGAACATACGGATGGTGTCCTCACGCAGGTAGTTGTCGAAAATCAGTGGACAACTCTTCTCAACGTCGAGTCCACGTCTGGCAGCCTCCACCACCCATTCATCACTGTATCCGTTGCCGTCGAAATGGATGGGCTTGCAAGTCCGTATGTCCTCACGCACCACGTCGATGATGGCGCTTGTCTGGTCCTCTCCATCGGCGATAAGTGCATCGACCCGTTCCTTGAAGTCTGCCAAGGCCTCCGCCACCGCCGTGTTGAGGGCGATCATCGCCGAGGCGCAGTTGGCCTCGCTGCCCACGGCGCGGAACTCGAACCTGTTTCCCGTGAAAGCAAATGGCGAGGTACGGTTGCGGTCGGTGTTGTCGATGAGCAACTCCGGGATTTCGGGGATGTCCAACTGCATGCCTTGCTTCCCCTCCATGGTGAAGAGGTTTTTCTTGTCTGCCCTCTCGATATGGTCGAGCAACTCGCTGAGTTGCTTGCCTAAGAAGGAGGAGATGATGGCAGGCGGAGCCTCGTTGGCTCCCAGGCGATGGGCGTTGGTGGCACTCATGATGGAAGCCTTGAGCAAGCCGTTGTGTTTGTATACGCCCATGAGCGTCTCCACGATGAAGACGACGAAGCGGAGCGTGTCCTCCGGTGTCTTCCCCGGGCTATGGAGCAGCACTCCGGTGTCGGTGGAGAGGCTCCAGTTGTTGTGCTTGCCCGAACCATTGATGCCTGCGAAGGGTTTCTCGTGAAGCAAGACACGGAAACCATGTTTTCGTGCCACACGTTTCATCAGCGACATGAGCAACATGTTGTGGTCCACTGCCAAGTTGGTCTCCTCGTAGATGGGAGCCAACTCAAACTGGTTGGGAGCCACCTCGTTGTGCCTGGTCTTCAATGGGATGGATAGTTCGAGGGCTTGCACCTCGAGGTCTTTCATGAATGCCTGCACTCGGTCGGGGATGATGCCGAAATAATGGTCGTCCATCTGCTGGTTCTTGGCGGAGTCGTGCCCCATGAGTGTGCGGCCGGTGAGCATCAGGTCGGGTCGTGCGCTATATAGTCCTTCATCGACAAGAAAATATTCCTGTTCCCATCCCAGGTTGCAGGTCACCTTCTTCACTTCGGGATAGAAATAATGGCAGACGTCGGTGGCGGCGTTCCCCACGGCACGCAAGGCACGTAGGAGAGGGGCCTTGTAGTCGAGTGCCTCACCGGTGTAGGAGATGAAGATGGTGGGTATGCAAAGGGTGTCGTCCATGATGAAGACCGGCGACGTGGGATCCCAAGCCGAATAGCCTCGCGCCTCGAAGGTGTTGCGTATGCCTCCGCTGGGGAAGGAAGAGGCATCAGGCTCCTGTTGGACAAGCAGTTTGCCACTAAACTCTTCCATCATGCCACCCTTGCCATCATGTTCGATGAAGGCGTCGTGCTTCTCGGCGGTGCCTTCGGTGAGTGGTTGGAACCAATGGGTGTAGTGAGTGACGCCATTCTCATCGGCCCACTGCTTGATGCCCTTGGCCACAGCATCGGCGATGGAGCGGTCTAAACGCGCACCATTGTCGATGACATCGACCATCTTCATATAGACTTCACGGGGAAGATACTTGAACATCTTCTCTCGCGTAAACACATACTTTCCGAAAAACTCCGAAGGACGTTCCTTGGGAGAAGCCACCTCCAATGGTTTCTTCTTGAACGCCTCCTCCACTACCTGAAATCTCAAATTGGCCATCTCTCTCGTCATTATTTGCAAATCAGGGTGCAAAGGTAGTGAGAATCACGCGCAACACAAAACCTAACAGCGTTTTTTCGAAAAAATATCAATTGATAAAGTTGAATCCTCTTAGAAAAAGTCTTTAACAACAGTCTTTTGACAAAAGGTCCTTGTAGTCCCAATAGTCCATAAAAACTTCAATATGCAAAAAAGTATGATGACTTTATGGGAGGAGATAAGAATATTCATGCTAACTCTTCCTATAATCCTATTATAGATAGCCCTAATACAACTTCTTCAGGACAAAATCCTATGTATGACGCTAACACTCTAACGCAAAATGAAATTGTTAATCTACAATCGGAAGAGTTGGCTAAATTGAATGCCCAATGGGAATCTCTAATGGCGCAAGAGGCAGAAAGTAAGAAAGAACAGAATTATAACAATGAATACACACTTGGCCAAGAATTAGCATTAGGTTTATTGGGAAACAGGACTCATAAAAATCAGCAAGAAAAACCCATGACTCGTTTGTTTAACGCGCTGACAGGAAGCCTCCTTGGTAGTAACATGGCTGCCTATGGAGGAAACCTATATGATGGGGAGACTAATCCTACTGGACAGATGACTACATCCAAACCCGTATATACCAACAATGGTGGAGGCCCAAAAACAAGATATACAACTGATGGTAGGATACTGACTTACAGCACTGTTCCTGCCACAGGAGAAGTAAGATGGGTTGATTTGGATGATAGTAAAGATTTTAATGGTGTGACAGGCTACAGATTTTATGATGATGCTGGTAACAAGATGCATTATACCCAATGGCAAGAAGCAGCAAATACACAGAAACCTTTGCCAACTGTGGAAGAAGTTGATAATTACATCAAAGCAAGAGGTTATAACCCTAACTTTATAAGACATATGCAAAATGTGGATTGGATGAATAGGAGTAGTGGAGCTGTGAAGCCTGTATATCCAGAGTTTTATTTTCTTTCAGCTGGAAGGGGAGGTATGAATGGCGCAGTGGATGCTTTAGGTGAAGTTGGTAATACTGTGCTTACCAATCCATGGGTAGATGCAGGACTAACTTCGTATTTTGGGGCACATGGATTTAACCATGCCATCAATGATGGTATTGATGGGTGGGGTGATGCAGCTTTGACGGCTTTAGAGGTGATGCCCACAATGAGGGTTGGAAAAGCTATCTATGATGCAAGTGAACCTTTTGTTACTGCATTATATGACAATGGTACCCTATGGGATAGATATACTACCTTTAGAGGAAGGTTCGGAAATTATGGGGATAATCTTGCTACTAACATTTATGGAACATTAGCTAGGAGATATGGATTTCCTGACAAGGCGAGGATTCCTGCAGACGTTATAAGGAAAATTAAAGATGAAGCAGTGTTTTCTGATGAATTAGTTGATTTAACAGGTACTAAGGATTATTTAGGCAATCCACATATCAATGCATCATTAGATAGGCCAGTAGTTTCTCATAAATGGGGATGGGATGGAGCAGACACCTATATCATGCCAACAAAAAGTTTTATTAACCAAACAGGAGAATCATTGAAATCAATAGAACCAAGTGATATATTTTCTAATGGTGTAAGAGTACAAGAACAACCTCAAAATGTCACTCTAATATCAGGTGATATAGAAGCTTTAAATAACGCAAGGGAAGCAGGAATGCAAACTCTTTCAAGTCCAAGATTAAGAAGATTGTATCAAGATGCATATTCAAAGTATAAGCAACTTGGAATATTGGGTAAACATCCTAAAAATGAGGAGCATTGGCTGGACTATGCTACAGAAGTGCAAAGATTACAGTCAAGAAGGGGTACTCCTACTTTGGCCGATATTAAACTTTTAGAGCATAAAACTGGGCTAAAAGCTGGCGTTGCTCCTAAATCTGAATACTATAATGCTCTACAACAGATAGAAGCCATGAAGAATGCTAGTATTCAAGATATTATGGATGGTAAAGTAACACAATATGTGTATCCTAATGGCAGGGTTGTTGAATGGAGTGATGTGTTAAAAGAATTGAATTTGTTAAAAAGGGCAGAATATAATAAAATATTTTATGATCCCGCCAGTTATGTAGAAAGTAATTGGAAAACAATAAACGGAGTTGAATAATATGAATACTGAAGATTTATTAGAATTAGCAAACGAAGTGGGAGCTGATAACGCAATGTCGGTTAAAGATTTGTTGGGATTGCAATTTGAAATACCTGACTTGATTTTTCAAATAAATGTTGGTAAATATAGATTAGCCATTACATACGGAAAAGGCGAGAATGGAGTTATAAAAAAATATAAAGGCAATATTTTCACGTTAAACATTAGAGATAAGGAACCACATGCTAGTTTTGATTTAAAAAGTGAGTGGGTTAAACACCTAATCAACAAGCAACTTTCTATTTTTATGCCTATCATCCAAAAATTCATGGTAGATGCGCTCACTGATAATCTTTCCATCATGGAAGATAACAAGCTAAAGTAATAATTCTCGTCATCCCATCATCAAAGGCAGGCATCCCCTGCCTTTTTTCATCATCATTTTCTTGAATTTTCTTGACATATTTATCGATTTCTATTTATAAGGTATATATAGGAAGCATTAATAGAAAAATTTTTGAAAAAATGGCTAAAAAGTTTGGTGGAATGGAAAAGATGTATTACTTTTGCATAGTAATCAATACAGGAGGAGATTACAGACATCGTTGGTAATTCTGGGAGCAATCCCTAGATTATATCTCCTGCAGCCTCCTCCTGTATCTCGGTTGCAGGATTTTTATTGTCCCTTTTAGACCCATAGCTGTCACAGAGCTATGAACGTGCTATTAAGGCCCAGTGGGTTTATATAGAGCACCAGAAGTCGGGTTGTAAGAGCAGGTTGTTTTCCAACCACATAGCTCTGAGATACAGGATAACACTCAACCCCGATAGGTCAAATATTTCCCTTGATATAAAGCTGTTCCCCACCAAGCTGTGATGAAAAAAAGGTAGAGGGTAAACGGGGGTTCGGGGTCACGAATAAAGCCTACGGGTTAGGTGGATATGGACCGCGCAGTGGAAATTCAAGAGAAAATGAGTGACTCACAGGTAAGGAACCATCAAATGTGAGTTGGAGATCCGTTTAGGGAGATATTATGTCTTTTTGGAAAGGGTTCTTTGGAAAATGAAGCTAATTTGCTTTGTTTCAAGAAAATAAATTCAAGAATGACAATTGTCAAAAGCAATCATCCTTCATCGTTTCTTGATAATTACATCCAGTAAATTAAGCAAACCTAAGCAAATCACTTAGTTGCTTTTCATTTGTTACTGCATTGTATATCTTTGCCAAAAAGATTGTTTTTATGGCGTACAATGCAATAGGAGGATTCCCTCCGCAACAATTGTCATACACAAGGAAGAACAAGGCTTGGAGAAAGAAATGCGTTGATTTTGGCGACAATCACAGCTTGATGCATTATCATCTGGCGAGGAAGGACGTGCTTGCCATGGAAATCAACTATGACCTCATCAGCGGCAAGCTCCACATGGATGACTTGAGGGCGTTGCTCAATCCCTATAACCTTGATGCTTCCTTCATCCCTGAGAAAATACAGCACTACTCGGTCATCAATGCCAAATTGAATGTCTTGAGGGGTGAGGAAAGTGATAGATTGTTTGATTTCAGGGTAGTTGTCACTAATCCTAATGCCATCTCTGAGTTAGAAGAAGAGAAGAACAGGCAGGCTAATGAGATGCTTCAGCAGTTGATAGCTGATACTGCCAAGAGTGAAGAGGAGTTTAATCAGGAATTAGAGAAGTTGTCTGATTTCTTTCAATATGAATATCAAGACAAGAGAGAGATAAGAGGCAACATGCTCCTCAATCATTACATCAGGGAGCTTGAAATAGAGCAATTGTTCAACAAGGGCTTTTTGCTTATTTGTATGATGTAATCGACAGGCTAACAAGACTCTTGCAAAGAATCAAGGTAAATGATTTAATTCGATACCTCCAAAGGTGGTAATCCGACCTCCTGTCGCCACTCATTTACACGCGACGCATCCAGCAGCGGACATAACTTGCCATCTGGAGCAATCTGGGTTCCGTATTTCTGTGGGCGGCCTTCACGGACATCGATACGGTCTTTCAACATGGCCAAATAAAAGGGGGCTACGTCACCATTGCGGACGGCTTCTTCCATCTGTGGCAGGAATATCTGCTGCTGCTCGAGAGAATTATGCTGAAACACCATCCATACGGCCAGCGCAGCCATTTCCCCCACCTGTGACCTACGTGGAAAACCGCCCTCTGACAAAATCTTGTTCACTAAGATGAGATTGGTACTATCCGTATCCAAAGCCCGTCTTGCAAGTTTCTCAAGCAATCGCTTGTTCACCTTCTGCATCTTTAGCAACAGCAAAATTAACTAAAAATTTTAGTTTTCGTTAACGACACATCCTGTTTTTTGCATAATTAAGAAGAATTTGACTGAATTCTTAGTTGTTAACACAATTGTCCTTGGAATCTACCACTTCATTCTGACAACGGATTGTGAAAATTTAAATGCCTTGCACTTTGCCCTGAAGGCGAAGATAGGCTGCGGCTCGGAAAAGAAAATAAAAATTTCATTATTTATTTTGCTTTTCGCTCGCCTTGCACTATCTTTGCAAGTTGGAAGGAAATGTATAATCATTAGATGCCATGGGATGGCTTTGCCATCCATTCAAAAAACCAACACCACTCCATGGATACGAAGAAATATTCAATGGGTAACGAACTGATCAAAGGTGGCGTCATCATCATAGATTTTGTCATCCTCAACGTGCTTCTTCTTTTGTGCAAGAAGCACCTTGACACCGTATACCCTCTCTATTTCAGCAAGGAGCCCCGCATCACATTCATCATCGCCAACGTGGCGATGGTCATCGCACATTTCTGCATAGGCACCATCATCCACCGAAGGAGAACGCAGGTTGACGAGGTGTTCCTAAGCGTACTCAAGTTGTGCCTTGTCCATGTCACCATCATGTTTTTCTGCCTGCGCCTATTGGGAGGTAGGGGCAGTGTGCGAATGTTCAAGTTCATGGTCATTTTCCTTGCAGCGGAGTTGGTCATCATCTTTGTCTGTCGCTTGTTGGAGAAACTCTTCATCAAGTTTTTCAGGCAGTCGGGCCGGAACACGCGCAGCGTGCTCTTCGTGGGCAGCGACCCAGCCTTGCTCATGCTTTATCGCAACCTCATCTCCGACTCCTCCACCGGCTACAAGATCAGGGGTTACTTTGCCAACGAACTCATGGAAAATTGCCCTAAGGAAATCACCCACCATGGCACCCTCGACACCCTCAACCAACTCATCGACTCCGAATCATCAGGGGATGTGTCCGCCCCATCGGGCACCCTGACCGACATCGGCCGTACCGACGAATTGTTCTGCTGCCTCTCCCACGACGAGAACGAGCAAATCATGCGACTGATAAAATTCTGTGACAAAAACCTCATCCATTTCTATTATGTCCCCAGGATGTCGGGCAATTTCCTGTTGAACCTCCAACCCGAGCAACTGGGTGAGACGATGGTGTTCACCAACCATCACGAACCCCTCTCCCACCCCCTCAACAAGTTCATCAAAAGGCTGTTCGACATCGTGGTGAGTACCATTGTATGCCTGGTCATGATTCCCTTCATCCCCCTTATCGCCTACCTAATCAAAAGGCAGAGTCCAGGCCCCATCTTCTTCAAGCAGCAAAGGACGGGATTCAATGGCAAGACGTTCACTTGCTATAAATTCAGGTCGATGCATGTCAACAAGGACGCCGACAAGGTACAGGCCACCAGGGACGACCCGCGTAAATTCCCCTTCGGTGATTTCATACGAAAGACCAACATCGATGAATTCCCTCAATTCTTCAACGTGCTCAAGGGCGACATGAGCATCGTAGGACCACGCCCGCACATGCTGGCACACACCGAGCAATATGGCCAAATCATCGACAAGTACATGGTGAGGCATTTCAGCCTCCCCGGCATCACCGGCTGGGCACAGGTGAGTGGCAGTCGCGGTGAAACGAAAGAGGTGTGGGAGATGGAGGAACGCATACAAAAGGACATCTGGTATATCGAGAACTGGACCTTCTGGCTCGACATCAGGATCATCCTCCTCACCATCGTCACACTTTTCGTGCCCGACAAGAAAGCGTATTAAAGATTGACCTGCGGTCGAAGTTGCTCATGCTCGGCAGACCTCAAGCAAGCTTGGTCTGCTCTCGCTTAATCGCAACTTTGAAAATTGACCTGCGGTCGAAGTTGCTCATGCTCGGCAGACTTCAAGCAAGCTTGGTCTGCTCTCGCTTAATCGCAACTTTGAAGAATGAAAATTACGCCCATTTCATACCGATTGGCACTCAAACATTCCAGATGTTAATAAACTATAAATGCGTTTCAAAAAATTTTACTTTTTTCATAGGGAAACGTCATAATAGTAGTTTTAGAAAGATATCATCAACCTTTTCTTGATTTGGGGCACCCGACCTCAAACTATTTCCTATTTTTATGAAAAAAGACCAATTATTGCGCATCGGTATAGTTGGTGCGGGATGGATTGCCGAGAAGGCAGCCATCACATTGAACGGACTCGAAACGTGTGAGTGCCACGCCATTGCTTCACGCTCGTTGGAGAAAGCCACGACATTCGCCAAGCAGTGGAATGTGAAAAAAGCATACGGTTCGTATGGTGAAATCTATACTGACCCCGACATCGACCTCGTATATGTCGCCACACCTCATTCCCATCATTACGAAGTGACCCGTGACGCCCTGCTTGCCGGCAAGCCGTGCCTGGTGGAAAAGGCTTTCATGGCCAATCATGCACAGTCTGCCGCCATTGTGCAACTTGCACGTGAGCGAGGACTGTTCCTTGCCGAAGCCATTTGGACACGCTACCAACCTGTCGTCAAGACGGTACGCGACCTGATAGCCAGCGGCCGTATCGGCACCCCCCGGCTCGTCACCGCCACATTGGGCTACAGCATGGGCGAGAAGCCACGCATCATGCGCCCCGACCTTTGTGGTGGCGCCCTACTCGACCTTGGCGTCTACGCCCTCAACTTCGTCCGCATGTTCTTCCCCTCCGACATCGTCAGCATAGAGAGCCAATGTGTGAAGAGTGCCACCGGCATGGACCTCACCAATGCCATCAGCCTCGTCTTGGCTGACGGAATGCTCTGCAACCTCCAGTCAAGTGCCGCCTGCGTGGGCGACAACATCGGCGTCATTGCCGGGACCGACGGCCACCTCATCATCGACAACATCAACAATCCCCAGAAAGTCACGGTGAACACCCATGACCGTGAGTTTGTGGAAGACATCCATGTGCCTCGACAAATCACAGGCTACGAATACCAATTCCTCGCCTGTCGTGACGCCCTCCTTGAAGGTTTGCTCGAACCACGCGAAATGCCCCTTGAGGAAACACTTTACGTCATGCAACTCATGGACGACCTGCGAAGGAAATGGGGCGTGCATTACCCTATGGATGATGTCCAATGGCCTTAAATCGCTAACATTTTGTCCTCGTCTAAAATCTAAAAATCGCCTCGCCAAAAATAATAGGATCCACCTAAAAACACAGCCTTGTAAAAAAACAACAAATATGATAAGAAAAATAATCATTTTGGCTGGACTGTTAGCATCCATGGCCGTGCATGCCGACGACCTGCACCTGAACGACCTTGGCTATTTTGAGCGACAAGGAGTCAACGTGCTCGTGTTCAGCAACAATTTCAATGGCGGTTTCAACGATGAGAAGAATTCCGGCATCGAAATCATCCATCACGGAGTGCGCACCGTGCAAGGTGGCGCCGTGAGACTCAACAACACCCCGGAGCAATGGGATCTCGTGCCGAAGACCATCAACCGCAGAGTGGACCGAGAGAAAGGCAGCATCGAGGTGGCCATGCGCTATGACGACTACGACTTCGACAGCCGCGTCGTGGTGACAGCGAAAGGCCAAGCCGTGGAAATCGCCGTATGGCTCGACAAGCCCGTCCCCGACGCACTTGCCGGAGAGGCTGGTTTCAACATCGAGTTCCTACCCTCCCAATATTGGCTGAAGACATTTTCCGTCGATGGACGACTGGGACGACTGCCCCGCTACGCCACCAGTGAGACCATCACCCGCCCCAACCAGGAGAAGCCCCGTCAGTTCAAAGGTTTCAAGACTTACGACGACCGCGGCACCGGGCGTTTCATCGACCCCCTTCCCATAGAGAGCGGCCACGTCTTCACATTGGCCACCGACGACCCGGAACGCATGGTGCGCATCAGCAGCGAGGACTCCGAACTCAGCCTCTACGACGGGAGGATACTCGCCCAGAACGGCTGGTTCGTCTTGCGCAGCGTCCTGCCAAAAGGCAAGACGGGGAAGGTGGTGACATGGCTCGTGGAACCTCATGCCATCCCCGGATGGAAGCGGCAGCCCAACATCGGCTTCTCCCAAATCGGCTACATCCCCGACCAGCCGAAAGTGGCCGTCATTGAACTGGACAAGACCGACACCCCCCTCGCCAATGCCCAACTGATGCGCATCAACAGTGACGGCACGACGACAGAAGCCTATCGTGGCGGCATCAAGTCCTGGGGAGCCTATTTCAAATACAATTACGTGAAATTCGACTTCTCCGAGGTGAAGCAGCCCGGTGTCTATTACATCCAGTATGGCGACACCCGCACCAACGACTTCCTCATCGACGACCACGTGTATGACAAAATCACAGATGCCACCACCGACGTGTGGGTGCCCATCCATATGAACCATATGTATGTGAACGAGGGCTACCGCACCTGGCATGGCGAACCCTTCAAGGAAGGCTACCTGCAAGCCCCTCCAAGCAACCACTTCGACCTCCATTCGCAAGGAGCCACCACCGACACCAAATACAAGCCCTATGAACTCATCCCCGGACTGAACATCGGAGGCTTCTTCGACGCCGGCGACTTCGACATCGAGACCGGGTCGAACATCAACGTCGTGCAGAACTTCATCCGCACATGGGAGTTGTTCAAACCCCAGCGTGACGAGACCTTCGTCAGCCAGGAGCAACGCTACGTGGACCTCCACCGTCCCGACGGCGTGCCCGACATCCTGCAATTCATCGAGCATGGCACGCTGAACCTCGTGGCCCAGGCCGAGCAAATCGGGCACATGGCCTCCACGCTCTCCAACTCCGTCCTCGACAACTACCACCACTTAGGCGACGCCGCCAGCATCACCGATGGCAAGCACTACGACCCCAGCCTCAAGCCCTATGAGGTCTCCGCCGACGGCAAGCGCAGCGGCACCCCCGACGACATGTGGGCGTTCACCACGCGCAACCCCAACCTTGACTTCCGCGCCGCCACCATGTTCGCCGCCGCCAGTCGCGCCCTCGAAGGCTACAACGACCAATTGGCCCAGCGTGCACTCACCCAGTCGAAACGACTGATGCAGGAGGCCACCGACCTTGTCAAGCAAAACAGCGACCAGGCAAACGCCGACGACAGCAACTGGTTTGCCGACACCGACAATGGCAACAACAACCAGCAACGCCCCAACAGGAACCGCAGGAACCGCCAGCAACTGGGCGACATGGCCACCAACCTCCAACTCTATGGAGCAACCCGTGAAAAGACATACCTTGACAGTTTCCTGAAACAGATATGGGAGGCCCTCGACCGCAATGTGGCCAACAACATACAGACCGCCCTCGACGCCATCCCCTACATGGACGAAGCCTACAAAAAACGCCTCCGTCCCTATGTGGAGCAATACGAAGCCTACATCCAACGCTTCGACGAACAGAACCCCTATGGCGTACCCATCGGTTTAGGCAACTGGGCCGGTGGCAATGCCGTCCTCAATTTCGGCACCACCGTGTGCTTCGCACACCTCTACTATCCCGACATCGTGCCAAAGGACGAAATCTACCGCGTGTCCAACTGGCTCTATGGCTGCCACCCCTACCACAACTACTCGTTCGTAGCCGTCGTAGGCGCCACAAGGCCGAAAGCCGTCTTCTACGGCAACAACCGCGCCGACTTCTCCTTCATTCCTGGCAACGTGGCACCGGGACTGCTCTTCCGCCAACCCGACCATTTCGAGAATTTCGACGACTGGCCCTTCCTTTGGGGACAGAACGAAGGCACCATCGCCGGCAACACGCAATACATCATCTTCAGCTCCGCCTTGAGAGGCATCATCAACCCAAAACAGTAACGCGCTACCGCCTCAACATGTTCGGTGGCAAGGTGGACTCAGAAAGACGCTATGAGAAGAAGTGGGGCAACAGAGACCGCTGAGCATCAATCACCAAGACTACAACCAACTAAAGAATACGAGATGAAAGACTTTGTTTATTACGCACCGACAGAAGTGGTGTTTGGAGAAAATGCAGAGGAGCGAGTGGCTTCCCTGACAAAGAAATATGGCGGCACGAAAGTGCTTGTACACTATGGTGGACAGAGTGCCGTGCGTTCAGGACTATTGGACAAGACATGCAGGCTGCTCCGCGAGGGTGGCATCGACCATGTGACCCTTGGCGGCGTCGTGCCCAACCCCCGGCTTTCGAAAGTGAGGGAAGGCATCGAACTGTGCAGGAATGAGAATGTCGACTTCATCCTCGCCGTGGGCGGTGGAAGCGTCATCGACTCCGCCAAGGCCATCGCCTACGGTGTGTGCCATGATGGCGACGTATGGGATTTCTACCTGGGCAAGGCTGAGCCTCGCCAGATGCTCCCCGTCGCCACCATACTGACCATTCCCGCCGCAGGAAGTGAGATGAGCGAGGCAAGCGTCATCACCAACGAGGATGGCGACATCAAACTCGGCTACTCCAATGACATGTCACGTCCGAAATACGCCATCATGAACCCACGTCGCACCTTCACCCTCCCCCCCTACCAGACAGCGGCAGGCGTCACCGACATGATGATGCACACGATGGAGCGCTATTTCAGCAAGGACGACGACATGGACCTCACCACCGACTTGGCCGAAGCTGTGCTGCGCCGGATGAAGACCGCCGTCTTCGCCGTGCTGAAGGACCCCGAGGACTACCGCAACCGCGCCCAGATCATGTGGGGTGGCAGTGTGGCACACAACGGGCTGACAGGCTGTGGCGTCAGCGACGACTGGGCCACCCACCAGTTGGAGCATGAGTTGAGCGGCATGTTCGATGTGACCCATGGCGCCGGTCTGGCCGCCATCTGGCCCAGTTGGGCCCGTTATGTAATGCACGAGAACCTCAGCCGTTTCGTGCGTTTCGCTGTCAATGTAATGGATGTCCCCAACGACTTCACCGACCCCGAAGGGACCGCCTTGAAAGGCATCGAGGCCATGGAGCGGTTCTACCATGCCATCGGCATGCCTGTCAACATCAAGGAATTGATAGGCCGCGACATCACCGACGAGGAGATCAAGGAGATGACTCGCAAATGCAGCCGCGACAACACCGCCACCTGCGGTTGCCTGAAAGTACTGCATGCAGAAGATATGGAAGAAATCTATAAAATGGCACGAGGATGAAGATTTTGATGATTGGTGGCACCGGCACCATCAGCAGCGCCATCACAAGGCAGTTGGCAGCCGCCGGACACGACTTATGGCTGCTGAACCGTGGCAATCGCAAAGACGAAGTGCCAGAGAATGTGAAACAAGTCATCGCAGACATCGACGACGAGGAAACCGTCATCCGCCAACTTGGCGATGACACGTTTGACGCCGTTTGTGAGTTCATTGGATTCCTTCCGTCGCAGGTGGAGCGTGACATCCGCCTTTTCTCCAGCCGCACCCGCCAATATGTCTACATTAGTTCGGCTTCCGCCTACAACAAACCGGCACGCAGCCACGTCATCACCGAAGGCACCGCCCTCGCCAACCCTTATTGGCAGTATTCACGCGACAAGATCAGTTGCGAGGAATTGCTGATGAAGGCCTATCGGGAGAAGGGATTCCCCGTGACCATCGTACGCCCCAGTCACACCTATTGCGAGCGAGGCGTCCCCGTGAGTGTCCATGGGCCCAAAGGCAGCTGGCAGGTGCTGAAACGGATGATGGAAGGCAAGCCCGTATTGGTGCACGGGGATGGAAGTTCGCTATGGACCTTGACATGGAACGAGGATTTCGCCCGTGGCTTCATCGGCTTGCTGGGCAACCCGAAAGCCATTGGGGAGGCGTTCCAGATCATGTCGGACGAGCAACTGACCTGGAACCAGGTTTATGAGAGCGTCGCACAAGCCTTAGGCGTGGAATGCCATCTCTACCATGTCTCATCCTCGTTCCTTGCTGCCGTATGCCCGGATGAATACGACCTCACGGGCAATCTGTTGGGCGACAAGGCAGTGAGCGTGGTTTTCGACTGCACGAAGCTGAAACGTGCCGTTCCCGGGTTCTGTGCCACCACCCGTTTCGACGAAGGGGTGCGCCGCTGCGTGTCCCACCTGCTTTCACACCCTGAATTACAAGTGGAAGATCCCGACTTCGACACATGGTGCGACCGTGTCATCGAGGTTCTGGAGGCAGCCAAAAAGGCTTTGTGACAACAGGCAAGTTGTCATCTTGATGTGGCGTCAAGGCGGATTTCCCTCTTTGGCGCCACACCATTTTTGAATGAAGAGCATATTGTCCTTTTTTAGTGTATATGTTCAGTGAATACCATTTAAAACATATAAATACGATATAATTATTCAAAAATTTTTACTCGGGAGTTAAAGGGGAATTAAAGAGGAGTTAAGGGGGAGTTCTCCCTTGCCCCCGGCCTGCGGCCACCCCCTCTCGGGCAGAGGGGGAGGAATTAAAGGGACAAACGACCACTTTATGACCATTTCGAGGGCTTTATTCCCACATTTAATGGCTTTTACCCTACTATTTTGCTTCAATTTACTTACTTGCGAAAGTTGAGTTATAGGATTTTGTTCCATATCCATTTTGTTAAAATTTTTGATAAATATATGAAGATTCGTGTTAAAACTATATTCGCTGAATGGTTACTTTTCAGCCCTAAAAGGTTAATTTTCATTAAATAAACCCTATTTTTTCAAATTGTCAATAGCATCTAACCAAAAATCAATCTTTTCACTTGGAAAATTTCCAATAGATTTGTAATTTTGCACCGAATTATGGAAATAGCCACCAATTGGTGGCCAAGACTTATTATGCAATAGGAAAGAGCGTTATCGCCATCCAAAGCAAAACAATATCCAAGAAACTGGTCACTTTCACAGACATTCGGTTATTCAATCACTCAGTTAAAAGAATATGGTACCAAGGCAAAATATGTTAAGATTATTTTTTAACCTGGCGTTGCTTCTTGCATTTTCGGCAAGTCTTCACGCCGCCCCAGTTGACAAGCAAACTGCATTGTCGAAAGCACAATCTTTTGTTCAGGATAACGGATACAATCTGGAATTGAGAGAGAGCCAACAGGCAAGGACACGAGCAGGAGTGGAAAATGAGGCACCTTGCTATTACATTTTCAACTCATCCGACGGACAGGGGTTCGTCATCGTGGCAGGCGACGACTTGCTCTACCCCATCCTCGGATATTCTGACGAAGGAAGCATCGACTTGGACAACATTCCCGACGGATTGGCTGCGCTTCTTGATAATTACGAAGATGTCACCATCGAACTTAGGGCTCGTGAGAAAGCCGGCCTTATTTCGCCGTCTGACAACCCCAGGAGGTCCATGACACTCACGAAGAACCCCGTCGAGCCATTCCTCTTCAACTTTTACGGTCAAAGTGCGCCATATTACAACATGAACCCTTGTTACGATTCGAATAAACATTCGTCATGTTCGTGCGGCGTTGTGGCCGTGGCCAAAGTCATGTGTTATTACAAATACCCTTTGGTCGTTCCCAAGGCTGCTGGCTACACCACGGAAACCCTTGGAATCGAATTGGAGGACCAGATGCCATATGAAGTTGACTGGGACAACATCCTGCCCAATTATGCAGACGTGGAATACACCAAGGCACAGGAGGACGAAATAGCCCATTTCATGTTCCATTTGGGCCAATACATGCATACAGATTACAATGAAGAAAGCTCCTCGCCAACCCAATACATCTACACTGCATTAAAGAATTTCGGTTACCGCTCCACGGAAGCGAGGATGTTTTCATCATACCTGATGCCCGACTTGGAAGACATTTTCTATGACAATTTGACGAAAAGCATGCCCATCATAGTCTCTGGCGGCAACATCAGAGTAGGCGGCGCACGTCACGTATTCATTCTTGACGGATACGACCAAGACGGGAAATTTCATATCGACTGGGGTTGGAACGGATGCTGCCGAGGATACTACAGTTTCACCAATATCAGTCCCTACGAAAACACTGCGAGTTACTCGTATTTCAAGGATTTGAAGTGCATCTTCAACATTGCGCCCAAGACAAACTCCTCCTCCGTGGACGACGACGACCCGCATGCATGCCTCGATGTCACAGCCATCAACTTGAGCGGCGGCAAAGTCGTCACCAGCAGGCGCAACTATAGCGGTGTGTCAGGTATCTTCGTCGAAGGCATCGGACTGGTGGATGCGACCAACAAGATTGTGAAGGTGCTCGGAGTGGACAGCATCTATCTCAAGGACAACACGGAGACCAGCACAAGGACATGGACCATCGACAACCTTGGCGATGTCAAGAATGGAGAATACTACATCTATGCCATCAGCCGTCTGTCCAATGGCGATGGTCTCTGGCATTTCGACAAGGTGAGGAACACATCGAAAAACGGCCTTGTGAAAGCAATCATTGAAAGCGGGAAAGCAACGTTGTCACTCCTTCCTCCCATCGAATATCATTCTTTGGACATCGGTGATGCCGAAACATTCTACAAAGGAGCAGCAAGGGAATTGAAGCTCAACCTGACCAACTACACGATGGACATGGTCAACCGAATGCTATACGTCTATGAGGACAGCATCACACCCGTGCAATTCGCCAACATCAACGCCCCTGCTCGTGGCAACATAGACTACGACATCATCTACGCCCCTCAAGAAACGGGTCAGCACAAGATATGGGTTTGCACAGACACCTTGCGCAGGAACATCCTTTTCCAAAAGACCATCAATGTAAAGAGTTCGGTGAAATACAGCCTCAACCTGGACTCCATCATCATAGAAAACTATGACAAAGCAAACAAATACCTTTATGGCAACGAATTGAGGTTAAGGATAAAAATCACCAACAATGGCAATAACGACTACAACGACTATTTCCGCTTCTTGGTAAGGAAAGGCACATGGTATGACACGAGGAAACCACTCATACACCTGCCGGTGGGCAAGTCGATGTGGCTTGACTACAACAGCATAGAACTGGCATACAATCAGACATTCCCTCTTTTCATCTACTACAAGACAAACAGCAGTGATTCCCCGAACACATTCTACAACTACTTGTACAATAGGAATTTCGTGCCACTTCCCGCAATAAGGATGTGGAAGTATGACGGAAAGATGTATGCGATAGAGCCGACGACCAAGAAATTGGTGGTGCCGGAGGATGTCCTGGCTCTCGACCTGACGACCCCCGGAATAGACTTGCCCTCAAGCATCGTGCCCAACAGCAACCCCAACACCCTTTACTATGTACCCCAGGCATACGACGAGCTCTCTTCCTACAACCAGATTGTGAATGGCGTTGCCGAAATCATCACGCTGTCCGACGACATGCCTTGCTGCGTTCCCATGAATTTCACCGCCGAGCATGCGGAATACACCCGCACCTTCGAAAAAGGCTTCATGGGAAAAATCAACGAGAACAACTGGACCACCATCGTGGTTCCCTTCGACGTGGACAAGGTATATAACTCGGTAGACCACGTGAGGGTCAATTGGAACAAGCCAGATGAGGAAGGACAATTCTGGATGAGGGAATTCTATGGCGAGGACGGCTTCTACACCTATTTCACCGATGCGGAAGAGATGCGTGCCAACGTGCCTTACATCATCACAGTGCCTGGCTCTGCCTATGGAGAAGCCAACTGTCTGGTGGGCAAGCCCCTGGTGTTCAGTGGCGACGAAACCCATTTCCTCAGCACCAAGGTGGTGGCCGACGGACGAAACTTCGATTTCCAAGGTTCTTTTTACCCGGCAAGCACATACGGCAACTATATCTACATGCTAGATGAGGAAAACCGTGGCAACTATTTCGCCTACGTGCCGGGAGAGAGCGAGGTCAACCCGTTCAGGGCCTACTTCACCTCCATGGTGAAGCCCCAATCCGGCAGCAGGCTGCATGTGGCATCCTACATCAAGCCAAAGACTGAAACGGGCATCCATGGCATCGTGGAAACCACCGAGGACAAGGGCAATGATGCCATCCGCACATCGCTTCCCGGTGTTTACACCATCACCGGAAGAATGATTGCCGTCTCACCCGATGCTTCAGCAAGGGAGATTCTCAACACCTTGCCAAAAGGCGTCTACATCATCAATGGAAAGAAATACGTGAAATAAGAACGTTTCCACCAGAACGTTTCACAAGCGAGGGGATGAGTTACGACTCATCCCCTCGCTGCATTGAGCAACTTTTCCACTCCCTGCCTGATGGAACGAAGGCCAAAGTCGGAAGGGTCCACCTCTTGCAGTGGAATCCAGAAACATTCGGCGGCATCATCGCCGGCACGCAGCGCCGAGGCGTCGGCCACCTCGCAACGGAAGAAAAGGTCAAGCGTGGGAATCTTCAATCCTGAGAAGAGGTACTCGTTGGGGATGCTGAACATGTATTCCGCCTTCGACACTCGAAGCCCCGTCTCTTCCTGCACTTCACGCGCGAGCCCCTCCTCGGCTGTCTCCCCCATGTCGGCGAAGCCACCAGGCAGGTCCAACGTGCCAGCGGCCGGCTCACGCCCACGTCGCTCCACCAGCAACCGCCCACGCCCATCGACAACGACAGCCACGTATGCGCTGCTGGGATTCAAATAATACACAAATGAGCAGTCGGCACAACGACGGCTCTTCTCGTCATTGTCTTCAAAAAACGCACTGCCGCACACCGGGCAATGCGTGAACTTTTTCAAGGGATGCTCCATGACCTAAGTTGTTGGCTGTCACCAATTGTCCGTCCGGAAGGGGAACAACGGCAGGCCTGCGCCGTTCTTGAGGTTGCCCAACTGGAAGTTCTTGAAGCAATAGCGTATGGCCACCGGATGGTCCACCTCGGGGCACGTTATCTTGATGGTCTCGTCCCACTCGCCACCACCTGGTTGCCAGAAATGCACGGCCGTGGCAGGATGAAACACACGGTCGGCGCCAGCGACCTCGAAACCTTGTATGTCCTCAAACCTGTTGATGCTGCCATAGTCGTCTTTCAAGTGAATGTGGACGGTGCTGCCGTCTATCTTCATATCCTTGAACGACGGACTCTTGCACCACACGTCTCCCATGCCGTAGGTCTGGTTGAGCGCGAGCAAGGCGAGTCTGCGTCCCACCGGTTTCTTCTGTGCCGGGTGAATCTGCGTGGTTTCATACGGATAGGCGAGGTCGTTGGTGCAAACGAGTCCGCAATTGGGGATTTTCGTCGATGCAATGAACTGTTGCTCACGCAGCCTTGCCCCGTTGTCGCCATCCACATTGTCATAATGATAGGGGGCTATCTCCACAAAATAGAACGGTATGTTTCCCAAACCGAACTGCCCTCTCCATTGGTTCACGAGCAGTTGCAGACGTTCCGAATATTGGTTACCCGGATCGCCCACATTGGAGCATCCCTGATAATAGATGATGCCCTTAACGGTGTAGTTGAGGATGGGATTGAAGGTGCCGTTCCCCCACACCAGTTGGCGATGGTAGTCCCATTCATGGCCATTGACGATGCCCATGGTGTCGAGAGGCTCCGTGGTGTGTTTCTGCAGGTTTTCCCGTGTCAGCCAGCTTTCCACGCGCGTACCGCCTTTGTTGGCAATCACCAATCCTATAGGCACGTTGAGGGTGCTGTTCAGCGCCTGTGCGAAGAAATATCCCGTGGCGGATGCATCACCCACCGTGGCAGGGCCTATCTCGCGCCACTCGCAGTCGGCATCCTCCAAGGGAGTCATGCTCATCACGCTGGGCACCTTCACATAGTGTATGCCCTTGTATCGTCTTGCTTGCAACACCTCTTCGTTGTAACCTTCGACGGGGCAGTTGCCGAAGCCTTTCACCGGCATTTCCATGTTGCTTTGTCCGGCACACACCCAGACCTCTCCGGAGAGCACGCCGTTGATGGTGACTATCTCGCCATCATCGAAAGAAATCGACAACGGCGTGTAACTGGCAACAGGAGTGGCTACTTTCACCATCCATTTTCCGTCTTTCCCGGTTTTGGCCTTGTAGGTCTGCGTGGTCCATGAGACACTGACGGTGACGTCTTTGCCAGGTTCGTCCCATCCCCATAATCGTGCTTCCGTATTCTGTTGAAGCACCATGTTGTCGCCAATGAGGTGTGGAAGTCTCACTTTGGCTTGTACACATGCCATCACAAGCATGGCTACTGCAAGGCAAAAGGTTTTTTTTCGCATTTCTAAGAATGATTTAAGTATGACATGGTATGGTCTGGATATTTGTCCCATAGACCCATAGTGATACTTGAAACACTATAGATACCAGGGATGCCAGAAGTCCCAAAGGTTTCAACTGATGTATTCGAGGAATTCCTTCCTCACTCCCCTTCCTGCTCCTTTTTGCAGCAGCACCATCTGTCCCCAGTTGCCCTCCACCAGCACCCATCCTTTAGCGGTGTGTGCCATGTCGAAGGCCACATAGCGATGACAAGATGGCAATGAGCGGTGCATTTCCTCGATAAGATGCATCAACGCGTCCCATTCGGGCACCTGCCACCCCATGTATTGCATACCAGAGTCGGGGTGCTTCTCAAAATGATGCCCGTGTTCGTCAAACCCCTCCGTGCAGATGCGCCCGGTTTTCACGTCAATACCTGCTCCAATTCCTCCGCTGACGCCATTGTCCACGATGGCCCCGTGGCGTCCTGAGCGGAATAGAGGTGTGAGGTTGTGGTGCACGCCCTCTTTGGTAAGAAACGAAGCCACACGCACGGTGTTGACCGAGGTGGTGTTCCAAGAAGCCATTTCCTCCGATTGTATGATAGGCTCCTCCAGAATCCATGAGCCATGGTCGTAGAGTTTTTTGTAGACCTCCTCCGCCTTGGCCGCATCCTTGGGCTTCAGCATATAGGCGTTTTTTCCAAAACAGCCGGTGAGTTCCTTGACAAAGAAACGCGGATGTCGAGAGAAGAAAGCCATGAAATCCTCTTTGGTTGCATCGGGTCCCACCTTGCAGGCCTCACGATGGAAAAATGGTTTCATCAACTGATAGAAGCGCCATTTGTCGGCATGGTCATTACGCACTTCAGCCCCGAAAATCTCATGGAGCACCCGCCATCTTTCGTGATCGGGAAGATAAGTGGCTCGCTCTTTGAAAGACAAGTGGGGGAAGTCGAACATGAAATATTCCAAAGGAGTGATTTCCAATGCCAACTTGCTTTGTATCATATCCTTCTCCAACCTTTTCCGTTCTTCTGGCTGGACTCCTTCCGGCAGATTCTCCTGGATGGCTTTATCGATGTATTGCTTGAGGTATGGGAACACTTTCCTCCCAAAATAATAGTTATTCCAGCGTAGGAACGCACCTTCTTTGGGCAAAATATGGTTGACGTAAAAATCCCCGTTGCCATCACTGCCACCCATGGTTCGACGCATGAAATGGTCGGTTTTCTGGATTGCCTTTCCAAGAAGGCGGATAAGTTGATTGATCATCAGACAATTGGATTAAGATATTTCTTTTGTAATGCAAAGATAATGATATTATGTGGAATGCGAAATAAAACACCAACTTTTTTATATCCATTCCCTACAACATCCATCACCCCCAGGGCTCCCCATGCGCGGAAAAGGGTGAAAGATGGTTCAAGATGTGTAAACGCACTTTGAAAAAGCAGGTCATAAATACCATACAAAACTGTATATCAGTAAATTACAAAACCATCTACCAAATTGGAGCATAACGTAGAAGACACCACCATTGAGCAAAGGCAGTGGTCAAGATGCGCCTCTGCAATGCAAAGCAAAAAAAAGGTTATTTGCTTTGCATTGCGCTCGCTTTTCACTACCTTTGCAAAAAATTTGCGTGATGACAAGGCGCACGGCATGAAAGCAGGGCCGATGTGCACAAGGATTGCCACGCGAGGTAAAAAAGATTGCAACCATGACAAGAAAAATCTTATTGTTGACAGCATTGCTCGCTGTTACGGCCACACTTACGGCCCAAAAAATCCAAGTAATCAACCTATGGCCCAAGGGAGCCCCCAACCGAAGCGGAATAGCCAATGACACCGCCAAGGTTTGGGCATACCTTCCCGCCGACAAGAAGGCCACAGGGCGTGCCATCGTCATCTGTCCTGGAGGCGGATATTCCGGACTTGCCATGGACCACGAGGGACACGAATGGGCCAAATTCTTCCAAAACATGGGCATCACCGCCTTCGTGCTCAAATACCGAATGCCCAACGGCAATCCCGAAGTGCCCATCTCCGATGCAGAAGAAACCATCAAGATGATAAGGCGCAACGCCATGCAATGGCATATCAAATCCAACGAAGTGGGCATCATGGGGTCTTCGGCAGGAGGGCACCTCGCCTCCATCGTGGCCACCCTTTCCGAAAGGAACGCCAAGCCGAATTTCCAAATCCTCTTCTATCCTGTCATCACCATGATGCAGGGCTATTGCCACCAAGGTTCGCACGACAATTTCCTGGGCAAGGGCAACCAGAAACGCAAGGAGAAGAATTACAGCAGCGACCTACTCGTAACACGCACCACCCCGCGCGCCTGGATTGCACTCAGCGACGACGACAACGTGGTGGAGCCTTCCAACGGCACCAACTACTATTTGGAACTTTACCGCCACGACGTGCCAGCCTCGCTGCACGTCTATCCTGACGGAGGACACGGTTGGGGCAGCCGCCTGAGTTTCAAATACCACATCGAGATGATCATGGAACTGAAAGCCTGGCTCGACAGTTTCTAAGCCGCTATTCTTCCTATGGATAATAGTCTTCCTATGATTACATAGGACCACTTATAACCACCTAAAATCACCTATAATCACCTAAAAAAAATTTCCGCCATGAAAACCCTGAAACTGTTGCTGACAGCCATTCTCCTCATGGCCTTCACCGTCGCAGCGACGGCACAAAAGAGAGAGACCTTCGCCATAGGCGACAAGACGTTCCTGCTCAACGGGAAACCGTTTGTCATCAAAGCAGCCGAGGTACACTACCCCCGCATCCCACAACCTTATTGGGAGCACCGCATCAAGATGTGCAAGGCCTTGGGTATGAACACCTTGTGCTTATATGTCTTTTGGAACATCCACGAACAACAAGAAGGTCAATTCGACTTCACCGGCAACAACGACGTGGCTGCCTTCTGCCGTTTGGCCCAAAAAAACGGCATGTATGTGATAGTCAGGCCGGGACCATACGTCTGCGCCGAATGGGAAATGGGCGGACTGCCTTGGTGGCTGCTGAAGAAGAAAGACATCAAACTGCGCGAGCAAGACCCATATTTCATGGAGCGGGTGAAAATCTTCGAGCAGGAGGTGGGCAAGCAACTCGCACCCCTCACCCTCGCCAATGGAGGCCCCATCATCATGATACAGGTGGAGAACGAATACGGCTCCTACGGAGAGGACAAACCATACGTTTCGGAAATCCGCGACTGCCTGAGAGGCATCTATGGCAACGACGTGGCACTCTTCCAATGCGACTGGTCGAGCAACTTCACCAAGAACGGCCTCGACGACCTCATCTGGACGATGAACTTCGGCACCGGCGCCAACATCGACGACCAATTCCGCCGACTTGGCGAACTGCGTCCCAACTCCCCGCAGATGTGCTCGGAATTTTGGAGCGGATGGTTCGACAAATGGGGAGCACAACATGAGACACGCCCCGCCAAGGACATGGTGGCTGGCATGGACGAGATGCTCTCCAAAGGCATCAGTTTTTCCCTTTACATGACCCACGGAGGCACCTCCTTCGGCCATTGGGCTGGAGCCAACAGCCCCGGTTTCGCACCCGATGTCACCTCTTACGATTACGACGCACCCATCAACGAATGGGGTCTCGCCACACCCAAGTTCTGGGAACTGCGCGAGATGATGACAAAATACAACAGCGGCAAGAAGATGCCCGCCGTCCCCAAGGCACCGATGGGCATCATCACCGTGCCGAAGTTTGAACTAAAGGAGTTCTCATCCATCTTCAACGCCACCGACTATATCGCGAAAGAAGGTGGTCTGAAGACTTTCGAGGAAATGGACATGGGCTGGGGTGCCATATGCTATATCACCACTCTGCCGGCCATCAGCGAACCAAGTGTGCTCACCGCTGACTTCCACGACTTCGCACAAGTGTTTGTCAATGGCAAGTACATTGGGAAAATCGACCGCGTGAAGAATGAGAAAACCCTCACCCTGCCACCCGTGAAACAAGGCGACGAACTGGAAATCCTTGTGGAGGCGATGGGGCGCATCAACTTCGGCAGGGCCATCAAGGATTTCAAGGGCATCACAAGCGAAGTGACCATCACTTCTGAGATTGCCGGCATCGAGACCACTTGGAAACCACTCCAATGGACAAAAATCACATTGCCCGACACATACGAGAAAGCCACAGAAGCATTCTTGCACAACAACGACTACACCCAACCCGATAATGCCGTGCGCCTTGGAGGGAAGGTGATGTGGAACCGTGACGGCCTCGACCTGGTGAGCAAGCGCGGCTACTATCGCGGCTACTTCAACCTCTCGAAGGTGGGCGACACCTTCCTCAACTTCGAAACCTGGGGCAAAGGACAAGTTTGGGTCAACGGCCATGCCATGGGGCGCATCTGGAGCATCGGTCCGCAGCAGACGCTCTACATACCTGGCTGCTGGCTGAAGAAAGGCAAGAACGAAGTCATCGTGCTCGACGTGGCGGGACCACGCGAGACCATCGTATGGGGACAGGCAGAACCCGAACTGAACAAGTTGCAGTTGGAGAAGAGCAACAAGCACAACAACATCGGCGACAAGCCCGACCTCAACTCCGCCACACCGGTATCGACAGGTACCTTCAAGTCTGGCAACGGATGGCAGACCATCAAGTTCGACGGACAGAAGAAAGGCCGATACCTCGCCATGGAATGTCTCTCTGCGCAAGATGGCAAAGGTCAAGTGGCCATAGCAGAACTTTACCTGCAAGGCGCCGATGGCAAACGACTCAGCCGCGAGCCCTGGACGACAAAATACGCCACGTCGGAAGAGGAGAACGGCAATCACACCGGTGACAAGGTCTATGACCTGCAAGAGTCCACCTTCTGGCAGACGGAGAAAGGCTCAGCCCTGCCCCACCTCCTCGTCATCGACCTCGGTTCGGTGCAGACCATCACCGCCATCGAATATCTCCCACGGGCAGAGCAGGGAGCACCCGCCAGCGTAAAGGATTTCAAAATCTACCTCTATTAAAGAATAGGGATATTAGAGACCTTAGGAATATTAGGGTCACTGGAAAAAACAAAAAACCATGCCCAAGCATTACCTCCAACGGCTTATCGACGAAGGCGAGCACCAGCAGCAAGACTTCAAATACAAAGTCACCGATGCCTGCAAACTCGCCAAGTCGGTGTCGGCATTCGCCAACACCGATGGCGGCCGCCTGCTTGTCGGCGTGCGCGACGACGGCCACCTCTCCGGAGTCAGGTCTGAGGAAGAGATATACATGCTGCAGGAAGCCGCCACCCACTATTGCCACCCCGCCTCCGACATCAAGTTCGAGACCTTCGTGGCAGAGGGACGCACCATTGTGGTGGCCACCGTGCCTAAAGCCCAACACAAGCCCATCAAGGCACTTGGCGACGACGGGAAATGGAAAGCCTACATCCGTGTGGCCGACGAGAACATCGTCGCCTCGCCCGTGCATCTCCGCATTTGGCGCGATGAAGAAACCAGCAAAGGCATTCTGGTGAACATCGGCGATGAAGAGCAACAAGTGATGCAAGCCCTCAAAGGTCCTCCGGGCATCACCCTCCGGCAGGTGGAGCGCACATCGGGTGTGGGACATCACCGCACCGTCAACATATTGGCAAAACTTGTGAGATTCGAACTGGTCCAATGCCAGTTCTATAAGCAACATTTCGCCTTTTATACCAATTATTATGAAAATGGGAAAACATGACCTTCTTATGAAGAAAAGCAAACAGCGTCTGTGTCTGACAGCCCTCATCCTGACCCTTGCCTCCCTCACAACACCCTTCGTGACCGCTGCGCAAGACACCACGGGAACATCCCCAGCCAAGGTGACACCTGTCGACACCGCCAAGGTGGAACTGCTACCCGACAGCAGCAACCTGGCCGTTGTCAGCCTGCTCATCGCCTCACCAGGCAAGGAGGGTTTTTATGCTTTGGGGCATAGCGCCTTACGATTGAAAAGTCCCGTTCATCACCTCGACTATTGTTATTCCTACAACACCATAGAGGAACCTGGCCCGCTCTTCAACATCCTGTTGCTTATGGGACAGATGAAAGCCGCCTACGAACCCGTGCCTTATGAGACCTACATGGAGCGTTATCGCAACGAGCAACGAGGAGTGACGGAATACACGCTCAACCTCACCCTTCACGAAAAACAGGAACTGTGGCGACTGATGGACAACCAAGTGAAGAAAGGCTACACACTGCCTTTCGACTTCATGTTCAACAACTGCACTTCCACCATCTTCCGCAGTGTCAGCACGGTGATGTACAAGGAGGACTTCGACTTCCCACAGGTGGAGCCGCTCACCCTCAGCACACGCGACTGCTTCGAACACATCTACCGACAGACGCCATGGCTCGACTTCATGGGAATCACCTTCCTCACCGCATACGCCCGTGAGCAACAGCCCATCGACATCATGATCAATCCCTCGCTATGGGCGCAACTCCTGCCCCAAACCGACATCGTGGGACTGGATGGCGCCCGTCGTCCGGCACTGGCAGAACAGCCAATAGCGCTTCTGCCCAACAAACTACAGGTCAAGCCATCCATATGGACGCCCACGCTGGTCTTCTCCATCCTCTTGTTGCTGACCTTACTGGTGACCGCCGGCCAATGGTTCCTACATTGGAGAAGGCTGCCCCGGACGTTCGACAGCATCCTCTTCATCGTCCACGCCCTTGTCTCGGCCTATCTGCTTTTTGCATCGTGTACATTGATGTTCGGCACCTTCTGGAATTGGATGCTCCTGGTATTCAACCTCATCCCCTTGCTCCTGTGGCTTTTCGGCAGGAAAAAGCCATGGCACCGACGCGTATGGCTCCCCTATGCCGCCGTCATCCTCGCCACGATGATTCTTCTGCCTTTCGTGACGGGGAACATAGAAATCCCACACCAACTTATCTTCGCCACCCTCCTCACGCGCTGCGTCAGCAAGCATTTCGAACCGAGGTTGACGCCCCAACCACAGCCAAAAGCAACCAGAAAGTCATGAACCATGCCGTGAGACTGCCTTCCATAGAACGCCCCTGGCAGAAATACCACCGGCAAACCGACATCGACGCACCTTTGCCCGACAGCACGGTCTATGAATTCCTGGTGGAAAACAACCACGACCACCCATCCGACATCGCCCTGCTCTATCTCGACACCGCCATCACCTATGGCGAACTCTTCGTGCGCATCGACCAATGCGCAAAGGCACTATTGGCGCAAGGGGTCGGCCGTGACGACATCGTGACCGTGGCCCTGCCTTGCATGCCCGAAGCCGTCGTGGCTTTCTACGCCATCAACCGTATCGGAGCCATCGCCAACATGACACACCCCTTGGCCAATGCAGAGGACACCTGCCGGCACCTTAACGAGACCAATAGCAGCGTCCTCCTGATGTTCTCAGGAAACCTTGGCGTGACAAGCCAGGTGCTCGAAAACACCAAGGTGAAGACTATCGTCGTGGCTGGAGCAATGGTTGGTGGGCGCAATCAGAGTGGTCTAACTAATCCGAAGAACAATCAGACAAGACAATCCGTGCTTTCATGGGAGGACTTCATCTTGCAAGGCGGCGGCACCCATTTGCCAACGCCCACAAGGGCCTCCAACGACTTCGCGCTCATCTCTCATACCGGTGGCACCACGGGAACACAGAAAGGAGTGGTCTGCACCAACCTCAACCTGCAGGCAGAGATTTTCCAAGGGTTGGCAGGCATCGATTACCAGCGCCAAGAATGTCTCTTGGCCACCCTGCCCCCCTTCATCAACTACAGCCTGGTGAGCACCATCCTCAGACATCTTTCCCATGGTCTGAAAGTGGCACTCGTTCCACACTACCAACCAGAGAAATTCGTGGAGTATGTCCAGAAATACCACGTCGACCACATCCTCACCATCCCGGCATACTGGAAAGCCATCCTGCACATCCCCCATATCGAACAAGCCGACCTCTCCCAACTGAAGTTCCTCGCATCGGGAGGCGAACACATGGACTTGAAGACGGAGGAGGAGGTCAACAGCCTGCTGAAACGATGTGGAGCAAAGGGAGGGCTCATCAAAGGCACGGGAATGACGGAGATGACCTGCGCCACCACCTATTCCCTCCCCTGGCGCAACCCACCCGGCAGCGTGGGAAGTCCGCTGGTGAAGACCAACTGCAAAATCGTGGACACCGACACGGGCGAGGAACTCACCTACAACCAAGAGGGAGAGGTGTGCTTCTCCGGACCAACCCTCATGGCGGGCTATTACAACAACCCCGAAGCCACGCGGCAGGTCATACACACCGACCTGACTGGCACACGCTGGCTGCACACCAGCGACCTCGGATACATTGACGAGGACGGCATCCTCTTCATCACGGGGAGAATGAAACGACTCATCCTCATACGCGACGACAAGGGGATGGTGACCAAGATTTCTCCATATCGCATCGAACAATTCATCATCACGTTGCCCGAAGTGGAGGACTGTTGCGTGGTGGGAGTCGGCGACGAACATCACATTGCACACGCGAAGGCGTTTGTGCAACCCATAGGGGGCGACACCACCTCGTCCCGTCTCGCCGATGACATCATGCAAGCCTGTCAAGCACACCTGCCCGCCTATATGACACCCCGGGAAGTGGTGTTGCTCCCACAACTCCCCAAGACGGAAAGGGGGAAGACCGATTTCCGGGCTTTGGAGCAAATGGCGAAATAAAACAACACCAAGGCGCATCCTTCTTCTCTTCTTGACTTCGTAGCCCCTCTTTATCCAAACCTGTTTACCTTTTTGTTTTTTCTGTATTAAAGGTTAGAGAGAACAAGAACTGTATGTTGGATTAAAAAAATCGGTATTTATGAAAAATTTTATGTTCATCGTAGCCCTTGTAGTTTGTACTTGCATAGGTTACTGGGGTGGCCAATCCGCAGAAAACGTGTCAAATGGTAATCATTGGGCAAAAAGCAAAATCGCGAAACAAGCAGACGGTCTCCTGGCCTACCAACACTACTATGAGTGTGCCGAGGAACTTTTGAAGGATGTCAAAATCGATGCCAAGAGCAAGATAGGAAAAGATTTCGCAGAAGCAAAGAAGGAACTTGAAGACTACTCCAACAATGTAATCATGGAATGGCCTGTGATATGCGACCAGAGAGACAAACTTTCTGATGCCATTCGCGAATTTGCCGACAATCATCCTGAATTTTCAGGCCATCGGGATCACGACATCATGGCTTATGTAGAAAATGCAGGCTTGAATCCCAACGACTTACCCTATTGGGCTTATGCCTACTGATAACGACATCACGTTTGGGATGGTTTGGGAATGCCGACGAGGCATTTCCCAAACCATTTATCATCAGGTGGACAAATTGGTGCAAGGCATACTCCTTGACATTCCCCTATGGTAGCAGCCAATCCACTACAAGAGCAGTGAGATGATGACGGGCGGTATAGGCCCGTCGGTGGTATAGGTGATGTTTCCCACATAGGTGGTGTTGCCATTGAACACATGCTTTCCATCCCACGTGCAAAGGATTTCACCAACGTAGGTGGTGTTGCCGCGAAACATGTTCTTGCCGTTCCACGTGTAGAGGATGTTGCCCACATAGGTGGTGTTGCCCTGATAGATGCATTTGCCGTCCCAGGTGTAGAGGATGTTGCCCACATAGGTGCTGTTGCCTTGATAGAGATGTTTACCATCCCATGTATAAAGGATGTTGCCCACATAGGTGCTGTTGCCCTGGTAGAGATGTTTACCGTCCCATGTATAGACCACGTTCCCCACATAGGTGCTGTTGCCACGGTATATCTTGATGGCGTTTGCTGCGTTGACTGTTGCGATAATAGCCAGCATTGCAAGAATAAAGGAAAGTCTTTTCATGATCATGATTCAAAATATGAGAAATTGATTTTACAAAGGTGTGTATCTTGTTGGATTTATCATTTTGTTGCAAATATAATAAAAAAACAAAGATTTAGGTCACTTCCGCCACAAAAAAGTCTGTTGCATTCATTTCAATCTATAATTCATCTATTTCTATCTTACCTTGAAGAATACTCAAATGGAAAGGAAATTGTTTTGTGAAATTTGTCCCTTCTTCTATCGCTTGTCGGTGGAGAAGGGTATCATCAAGCGTCATCTGAAAGACTTTTTCAGCAATACCCTTTTTGCACGAGAACGGACAGAGACCTCTTTGCCCGTCCTGGTCTTTCAGCACAAATCTCTCATTCGCCGGAGACTCGGCAATGTCGACATGCAATTGCAGGAAAACAAAGCCACCAACCTTGCTCTGGCTGTTGACCGTATCGACGGCGTAATCATTCGTCAAGGAGAGACATTCTCCATATGGAAACTTATCGGAAGAACCACTGAGCAAAAAGGCTACAAAGAGGGGCTGACCATAGCAAAAGGTCAGCCGTCAAAAGGTATCGGTGGTGGATTGTGCCAACTATCGAACCTGATTCATTGGATGGTGCTGCACAGCGAACTTACCATCGTGGAACATCATCATCACGACGGCCTGGACCTCTTTCCCGACAATGGTCGCAAGGTGCCTTTCGGCACAGGAAGCAGCATATCTTACAACTATCTCGATTACCGAGTAAAGAACGAGACCACCAACACCTATCAATTCAGGCTTTGGGTGGATGGCGAATATCTGTATGGGGAACTTCGTGCCAAAGACCCCCAGGCTCACACTTTCCACATCCATGTAGAGGACGAATATTTCACACGTGAAGGCGATGCCGTCTATCGAAATGGCTTGGTCTACCGCGACACCTTCGACCGTGTCACCGGCACTCAAGTGGATAGTCAACTCATCCGTACCAATCATGCAAAAGTCATGTATGATTGTCCTCCCTCCATCACCATCCAAGAGCAATGACTTAAGCAATCCCTCTACTATGTAACTGTTCGGCGAATAGCATGAAACACATCATCATCTAATTATTCAAAATCTTTATTCATAGACCTACAAAACTTGGGGCAATTATATGTTCCACACCCATTTTATTAATATTTTTGATTAATTCTTGGACAAGCCAAGCGAGAAAGTCGAACGTGTGTTGAAAATATTCGCTGAAGAGTTACACAATTTCCTTCATTCCTTAAAAAATCAAAATTTTATCTATATAATAAGGTATATCCATAAAGTTTTGCGTACTTTTGCGGCTCGAATAACATCTAAAGACAGACATGCAAGAGAATTTAGTGATAGTAGAGAGCCCTGCCAAGGCCAAAACGATAGAGAGATTTCTTGGCAAGGACTACAAGGTGATGTCAAGTTATGGACACATCCGCGATTTGAAGAAAAAAGAAATCAGCATCGACCTCGACACCCTCGAGCCTGATTACGAAATCCCCGAAGAGAAGAAAAAACTTGTGAGCGAGTTGCGCAGCAATGCAAAGAAAGCCAAGAAGGTGTGGCTCGCATCCGATGAGGACCGTGAAGGAGAAGCCATCTCCTGGCACCTATGCGAAGTGCTCGGCCTCGACGAGGAGAAGACCAACCGCATCGTGTTCCACGAAATCACCAAAAACGCCATCCTTCAAGCCATAGAGCATCCCCGCCATATCGACATGAACCTGGTGAACGCCCAGCAGGCACGCCGCGTGCTCGACCGCCTTGTGGGCTTCCGCCTTTCCCCCGTCCTGTGGCGCAAGGTGAAACCCGCTCTCTCCGCCGGACGCGTGCAGAGCGTCGCCGTAAGACTCATCGTGGAACGCGAGCGCGAGGCCCAGGCCTTCGTCAGCGAACCTTACTACCGTGTCAGCGCCATCTTCACACAGGCGACAGATGCCGGCACCCCCGTCGAGGTGAGGGCGGAATACCCCACACGCTTCAAAACCCACGAGGACGCACTCGCCTTCCTCGAGAAATGCAAGAACGCCACCTTCACCGTGGACGCCGTGAGCAAAAAACCGCTGCGTCGCACACCGGCGCCACCCTTCACCACTTCCACCCTGCAGCAAGAGGCCTCACGCAAACTCGGCTTCACCGTCTCCCAAACCATGATGGTGGCCCAGCACCTCTATGAGAACGGACAAATCACCTACATGCGTACCGACTCCGTCAACCTCTCCAGCCTCTGCATCAACGAGAGCAAGGAAGAGATCACCAAACTCTACGGCAAGGAGTACAGCAAACCCCGCAACTACAAGACAAACGCCAAGGGAGCACAAGAGGCACACGAAGCCATCCGTCCCACCTATATGAGCAACACCGAGGTGGAGGGCAACGCCCAAGAGCGACGCCTCTACGAACTCATCTGGAAGCGCACCGCCGCTTCACAGATGGCCGATGCACAGATAGAGAAGACCACCATCAACATCAAGGCGACAGGACTCGACGAATGTTTCGTGGCAACAGGAGAGGTCATCACCTTCGACGGTTTCCTCAAGGCTTACCGCGAATCGACCGACGAGGAGGATTATGAATCAAAGAACGGAACTGACGGACCTATTCACACCCTCCCGCCGCTGCAACGAGGCGACCAACTCCTCCGTTCCTCCATCACCGCCACGGAACGCTTCACCACAGGACCCACACGATACACGGAAGCAAGCCTCGTGCACAAACTCGAGGAACTCGGCATCGGACGCCCCTCCACCTACGCCCCCACCATCAGCACCATACAACAAAGGGAATACGTGCAGAAAGGCGACAAGAAAGGGGTGGAGCGCACCTACACCATCGACACGCTGCAAGGCGACCGCATCAAGACCACCAACAAGAAAGAAGTGGTGGGCAACGAAAAGGGAAAACTCCTCCCGTCTGACATCGGCATCGTGGTCAACGACTTCCTCCTCAAATACTTCCCCGACATCATGGACTACGGCTTCACCGCCAACGTGGAGAAGCATTTCGACAAGATAGCCGAAGGCAAAGCCAAATGGAGCACCATGATCAAGAAATTCTACAAGGAGTTCGACCCCGTCGTTGAGCGCACGATGAACATCCGTGCAGAGCACAAGGCAGGAGAGCGCGAACTGGGCGTCGACCCCAAGACCGGAAGGCCCGTCTTCGTGAAAATCGGACGTTTCGGACCCATCGTACAAATCGGTACGGCGGAAGACACCGAGAAACCTCTCTTCTCACAACTCCCCGCCAACTTGGGAATGGAGACCATCACCCTCGAAGAGGCCCTCGAACTCTTCAAACTGCCACGCACCATCGGTGAATACGAAGGCTCACCCGTCGTCATCGGCTCCGGACGATACGGCCCATACATCATGCACGACAAGAAATACGTGTCGCTGCCGAAAACCGAAGACCCCCTCACCGTACAACTTGACAAGGCCATCGAACTCATCGACGAAAAACGCCAGCAAGAAGCCAACAGGCACCTGCAACAGTTTGAAGAAGACCCCAAGATGGAGGTGATGAATGGCAGGTATGGCGCATACATCTGCTACGACGGCAAAAACTACCGCATGCCCAAAGCGATGCAGAACAAGGTGGGAAAACTCACCTACGAGGAATGCATCAATGTGGTGAACAGCGCTGCCAACAAGAAGAAATGACCCCATGGTGAGAATCATCATCATCGGATACATGGGCGCCGGAAAGACCACCGTGGGAAAAGCGCTCGCCAAGGAACTTGGCATCCCCTTCTACGACCTCGACTGGTATATCGAAAGCCGGAGAAGAAAGACAGTGCCTCAAATCTTCGCCGAAGGAGGCGAAGAGCATTTCCGCAAAATCGAGCACGCCATGCTGCATGAAGTGGCAGAGTTCGAGGATGTCATCATCAGTTGCGGAGGCGGCACACCCTGCTTCTTCGACAATATGGAATACCTCAACCAGCAAGGAGAGACCATCTACCTCAAGGCCACCCCGGAAGTGCTCTACAAACACCTGAAAATGGGGAAGACCGTCAGGCCGCTGCTGAAGGACAAGTCGCCGGAAGAGATGATGCTTTTCATCAAGAACCAACTCGAGCAACGCGAACCCTTCTACCAATCGGCAAGGCATACGCTCGACGTCAACCTCCTCGACAACTACGAGAAAATCAAAATCTCCGTCGCCAGCATCAGAAAAATGCTTGGCATCTGAACCACCCCTTACATCCCACCACAATGAAAAAATGGACCATCGAAGACTCCAAGGAGCTTTACAACATCAATGGATGGGGCACATCCTATTTCGGAGTCAACAACCAAGGCAACGTCTATGTGTCGCCATGCAAGGACGAGACACAAATCGACCTGCGTGAGGTCATGGACGAACTCGCACTTCGCAATGTCACGCCTCCCGTCTTGCTACGATTCCCCGACATCCTCGACAACAGGATTGAGAAAACCGCCAGTTGCTTCAAAAAGGCAGCAGAGGAATACGACTACAAGGGCGAGAACTTCATCATATATCCCATCAAGGTCAACCAGATGCAACCCGTCGTGGAGGAAATCATCTCCCATGGCAAGAAATTCAACCTCGGACTGGAGGCCGGTTCGAAACCGGAACTCCATGCCGTCATCGCCGTGCAGTGCCAGAGCGACTCCCTCATCATCTGCAATGGATACAAGGACCAAAATTACATCGAACTCGCACTCCTCGCCCAAAAGATGGGGAAACGCATCTTCATCGTCGTAGAGAAACTCAACGAACTGGACATCATTGCCAAGGCGGCCAAGAAACTCAATGTCAAACCCAACCTGGGCATACGCATCAAACTGGCCACCTCCGGCTCGGGAAAATGGGAGGAGAGCGGAGGCGACGCCAGCAAGTTCGGACTCACCAGCAGCGAACTGCTCGAAGCCCTCGAACTGCTCGACAAGAAAAACATGCGCGACTGCCTCAGGCTCATCCATTTCCACATCGGTTCGCAAATCACAAAAATCCGACGCATACAAGCCGCGCTAAGGGAAGCGTCGCAATTCTACGTGCAACTGCACAAGATGGGCTACAACGTCGACTTCGTGGACTGTGGCGGCGGACTGGGCGTCGACTACGATGGAACGCGCTCGCCCAGCAGCGAGAGTTCGGTCAACTACTCCATACAGGAATATGTCAACGACTGCATCTACACTTTCGTGGAGGCATCGAACCAAAACGGCATACAGCATCCCAACCTCATCACGGAAAGCGGAAGGTCGCTCTCGGCACACCACTCCGTGCTCGTCATCGACGTCCTTGAGACCGCATCGCTGCCTGAGATGGACGAGGAATTCGAACCTGCAGAGGACGCCCACCGCCTGGTGAAGGACCTCTACGAGATATGGGACAACCTCAACCCACGCACCATGCTCGAGGACTGGCATGACGCAGAGCAAATACGCGAGGAGGCCCTCGACCTCTTCAACCATGGCATCATCGACCTCAAGGCACGCGCCGAGGTGGAAAGCATGTACTGGAGCGTATCGCATGAAATCAACATCCTCACCAAGCATCTCAAACACGTGCCAGAAGAACTGAGAGTGCTCGACAAGTTGCTGGCTGACAAATATTTCTGCAACTTCTCCCTCTTCCAGTCGCTGCCCGACTCATGGGCCATCGACCAACTCTTCCCCATCATGCCCATACAACGCCTCAACGAGAGGCCCACGCGAAGCGCCACGCTGCAGGACATCACTTGCGACAGCGATGGCAAAATCGCCAACTTCGTCACCAACCGCCATATCTCACACATCCTCCCCGTGCACCCGCTGAAGAAGAACGAGCCCTATTACCTCGGTGTGTTCCTCGTAGGGGCATACCAGGAAATCCTCGGCGACATGCACAACCTCTTCGGCGACACCAACGCCGTGCACATCTCAGTGAAAGACCACACCTACAGCATCGACCAAATCATCGATGGCGAGACAGTGGAGGACGTGCTGGCTTACGTGCAGTACAACCCCAAGAAACTGGTGCGCCAACTCGAGATATGGGTGACCAAAAGTGTGAAACAAGGGAAAATCTCGCTCGAAGAGGGCAAGGAATTCCTGTCAAACTATCGTTCCGGACTCTATGGATACACCTATCTTGAATAGCGCGCGCGAAGCCTGCTTCGTGGTGAAGGTGGGAGGCGCCGTGGTGGAGGACGAGGCACAACTCAACCTCCTGCTGCAACATTTCTCTGCCATTCCGGGTAAGAAAGTACTCGTCCACGGGGGAGGCAGGAAGGCCACCAAGATGGCCGCCGCCCTGGGTTTGGAAAGCAAGATGGTGAACGGCAGGCGCATCACCGACGCGCAAACGCTTGAAGTGGTCACCATGGTGTATGGCGGCCTAGTGAACAAGAACCTGGTGGCCAGGCTGCAAGCCTGCGGCGTGAACGCGCTGGGTCTCACCGGAGCCGACATCAACGTCATCAGAAGCCACAAGCGTCCTGTCAAGGACGGCATAGACTTCGGGTTCGTGGGCAACGTGGAGCAAGTGGACGGAGAAGCCCTCGCCACACTCATCGACAACGGCATCACGCCGGTCATGGCACCACTCACCCACGACGGGAACGGCCACATGCTCAACACCAACGCCGATACCATAGCGTCGGAAACGGCAAAGGCGCTCGCCCCTTTCTATGACGTCACCCTCATCTTCTCCTTCGAGAAAAAAGGCGTGCTGTCCAACCCCGACGACGACGACAGCGTCATCCCCGTCATCACCAAGAAAGACTTCGAGCGTTACAAAGCCGACGGCACCATCTCAGGAGGAATGCTGCCAAAGATAGAAAACGCCCTGCAAGCCGTCGGCGCCGGTGTGACACGCGTCATCATCACTCTCGCCACCGCCATCGACGGAAAACACGGCACGGAGATCAAATCATCTAATAATTCACACTTTTCATGACAAAAACAAATTCTTCATCGCCATGCTAACCATCTGCTGCAGGGGCAGGTCTTGTGCTTGACCAGCATGGCGAGAATTGAGGAATTCCACTAATAGGCAGATTGATTTCTTGGAAGCCCATGGGATTTACTCCATGCGTTGGTCTCGAAAAGTACCAAATGCGGAACTTCTCCTCGCAGATTACCATGACTGCCATCAAAGCCATGCTGTACAATCTTCTCTTCACCGTCAGACGTTTATCTAATTACGAAACCATTGGCGGCCTCTTCAATGATGCTGTCTAAAACAGTGTTGAACTTACTCCCACAGAAAGAATCTGCGATATGATGCTGGACTTGTCCACAAGATAGCAGAGTGCTTCAACATCGAAGATGTACAAATCTTCGATATGCTTGTGAATCGGTCGGACAAACTCAGTCATTTCAATGAAATTTATCAATTAAAACTGACAAGTTAGGAACTTGCGGAACTTGAATTACATAATCTTTTTTCAATTTGAATTGGTGAATTTTGATTTTTTGCTTATCTTTGCGGAAGAAGGAGATTTATTATTGGAAACCAACTCAAGGAAATCTTAAAATACAGAATAAATATGAAAAAACTACTATCCCTTATACTATTAATGCTGGTGAACCTTGCCTCTCCAGCCCAGATTGTCAAACTGGGTGACCTCAACCATGACAACCAAGTGAACATCACCGACATTATGGCGTTGGTGGAAATCGTGTTACAAGGCTATTCACCCTTCTCGGTTTCTCCAACGGAAATAGCCATGCAAGCAGGTGGCACCGCAAAATTGACCATCTATGGCGGCTACTATTATTACGAGGTTGAATCTGCCAACCCAAGCATAGTGGAAGCTTCGGTGGACGGTATGACCATCACGCTCTCCGCCATTACAGGGGGTGAGACCACTGTGACGGTCAAGGATGTGTTGACCTTCAGGAGCATTGACATACCAGTCGTCGTAGAACATAATGCCCTTCAATTGTCAACTACTGAGTTATCCTTGGTTGTTGGTGAACAAGGAAATGTGGAAATTCCTTCTGGTAGCGGTTACTATAGTGTCCAAAACAGCGACGATGAAGTTGTAAGCGCTGCTGTTTCGGGCAACACGGTCACAGTCACTGCCGTAGGTGCAGGAACAGCCAACATTACAATTACTGATATTAAGACTGACCTAAAATCGGTTATACATGTAACGGTATTATTGCCTCTTTCACTCTCCTCTTCTTCTATATACATTACCATAGGAGAAGAGAAAACTGTAACCATCACTACAGGAAGCGGAAACTACATAGTCCAAAGCAATGATGTTGATGTAGCAACCGCCACATTGGATGGTGATTTGGTCGTAATCAGTGCAATTGATGAGGGAACTGCCACAATCACAGTCACGGACACTATAAGTGGTCAGAGTGCCTTAATTGATGTGATGGTGAGTGAATCCCCCATGTCTTTCCTTACCTGCCCCGATACTCACCATCCTCATATTATTGACCTAGGTTTGCCTTCAGGCACGAAATGGGCGTGTTGCAACGTCGGGGCATCAGCCCCCCAAGAAACAGGTGGATATTATGCGTGGGGAGAGTCGGAACAAAAGCCCGAATATGATTATGACAATTACATTCTTTGTGACGGAGCATATGATGCGTGTTACGACATAGGAAGCAGTATAAGTGGCACTCAATACGATACAGCACATAATATTTGGGGTAGCCTCTGGAGAATGCCTACTTATGTTCAAATCAATGAACTTATAAATAATTGTAAGACAAAGGTGATTTCCTCTGATGGAAATAGGTTAATGCAATTTACGGGGCCTCTTGGAAATAGTATTATCTTACCCTTTTCAGGTTATTTTGGAACTGAATTACACAACACTTCTTCACACAATTCTTTATACTGGACTGGTGACGAATTGGGATTTGCGTTAGGTGACGCTTGCTGTTTTTTTTCTCAGAACAATGGATTAGTGATATGTGATGGTTCAGGTCGTGAAATAGGCCTCCAAATTCGTCCAGTTTATACAGATACCACTCCTCTTATTATTTCATTAAACTGTATTGAGATCCCTAATGGACACAGTTCTACGATACCTATTCTCTCAGGAAGCGGATCATATACGGTAGAACTAAGAAATTCAGATGAAGTTGATGAGGACGATATAGCTACAACTTATTTAAGTGATGACGACATTAAAATTATTGCTTTAAAAGAAGGAATAGCTACTATTATTGTGAAAGATTTGAAAAGTGGAGAAAAAGCGTTACTTGAGTTAGTTGTAACTGATGGTGAAAACCATCAATCATTAAATTTATGCCCTGACGACAATCATCCCCATATGATTGACCTTGACCTGCCATCTGGCACAAAATGGGCCTGTTGCAATGTGGATGCCGTATCTCCAGAGGGGTTTGGCGGCTACTATTCCTGGGGTGAGACAGAGGAGAAATCGGATTATTCTTGGGATACATACGCATATTGTGATGGAATTAAAAAATCCTGTTATGATCTTGGTAATAGTATCTCTAATACACAGTACGATGTTGCACATGTGAAATGGGGTGACTCTTGGCGAATGGCAACAAGCGAAGAGGCGGATGAACTGACTGCAAAATGCAGTAAAAAGGTTAAAATAATAAATGGTACCAAAGGTATGTTATTTACTGGAACAAATGACAAGAGCATATTTTTACCTTTTGCTGGCTACCGATTAAACAGGGACTTATACCATCAAGGAGACAGCGGTTACTCTTGGTTAGATTCAATAGGTAAATCCTATAATGCACCCAGTCTATGGGCTAACCATTTTATGTCTGATTTCATTTTTCTCACTTATCGCTTCATTGGTCGGGCCGTTCGTCCCGTTTCAAAATAATACTGTAAAATAGTGTGATCATATTTCGAATATACACCTTTCCTTCCTACCATAGGTTTGAAGTAAAAAAATAAAAACTCCTTATTAAAAAATATTAAAACGTCGTTCCCATCTCCGATAAGTGTAACATCTCCCCCCTCTCATACGTCATAACCACAGACAACGATGAAAAAGATCAGTTTCCGCAATGATGTGCTACCGCTGAAAGACTTGCTCTACAGGTTGGCATTGCGCATCACCCTCAGACATGAAGAGGCAGAAGACATCGTGCAGGACACGCTGATCAAGGTCTGGAACAAACGCGACGAGTGGGATAAGATTGACTCTATCGAAGCCTTCAGCCTTACCATCTGCCGCAACCTGGCCCTCGACAGGCTAAGGATGAAGCAGAACCAAAACGAGTCGCTTGACAATCTACACCTGGAAACACCCGACCAAGGAGGCACGCCCTACGAGCTCATGCTCCAAAAAGACCGCATCCAACTGGTGAAACAAATGGTGGACGCTCTACCTGAAAAGCAGCGCAGCTGCATGCAACTGCGAGACTTCGAAGGCAAATCCTACAAGGAAATCGCTCAGATACTCAACATCAGCGAAGACCAAGTGAAAGTGAATATCTTCAGGGCACGACAAGCCATCAAGAAAAAATACCAAGAGACAGAGGGATATGGACTATAAATACATCGAGCAACTATTGGAACGCTACTGGTTGTGCGAGACCACATTGGAAGAGGAGCAGATTCTGCGCACCTTCTTCAGTCAGGAAAGCGTACCCGTGAGGCTCCTTCCCTACAAAGACTTGTTCACCTATGAGCAAGCCTCTGTGGAAACCGAAAAACTGGGAGACGACTTCGACCGGCGCATGCTGGAAATGGTCGGGGAAGTGCCACCGGTCAAGGCCAGGAAAATCAGTATGACGCAGCGACTCAGACCGCTCTTCAAAGCAGCCGCCATCGTAGCCATCATACTCACCCTCGGCAACGCCATACAAGTGGCCATACAATCACGGGAACAAGCCCCGATAGCCAACAATGGCGGATACAACACTCCAGGCAACGGCCCATCTGTGGCCATCACCGACACGCTGAAAGGCGACTCGATGAAAATCGCAGAATCCCTCAAGGGCGACTCGATGAAAATCGCAGAAACCCCCATCATCAAATGAACATTTCTATGCTTTCTCTATAAACATCTGTTTAGTAAAACAAAAGTGAAACTGTGAAGTTTCCATTCTCTCAAATTTTTCATAACATACTAACGAAACGACGCCTTTGCCAAAGAGCAAGGGCGTCGTTGGTTGTATATTCTGCTTCACCAGACCCTTTTCACACCTTGTTCAATAGGTGCGCCGCCCGGTGACTATCAAGTATCTTGTCTTGGCTTGCAAATACTCGCTGATGGCAGTATTGCGTTGTGTGAGTGCTTGCTGCTGTTGACGTTGCGCGTCGAGCAGCACCGTCATGGTTGACAGGCATCCGACCGTATTCATAAATGTCTTCCGCGTGTCATTACTTCTTGTTTCCCCGAGACAGAAACACCACACTTTCAAATTTATAAAATTAACCATTTTTGTCGGAAAGACGAAATTTTCCCCCTTCTTTTCCTTTTTCGTCATTCTTTTTATCTCACAAGGTCAAGACAAATGCCAGGGCAAACCGCTAAAGACTTTATGGCCCCTGACGCCCTTGCTGTTGCGACGCCCGCTCAGAAGAAAAATCAATTTCTTTATCCCTAATGGCAGATAATTCCTGAATTTTACCTATATTTGTAACCGAAAAAGTCTTACCTGAATTATGAAAACCAACAAAATGACAAAATCAATTTTTCTGATGATGCTGGGCGCTTGCACTGCCATAGACATGGCGGCCCAAGCCATCAAACCAGCAATCCCACGTGATGAGGCGTTGGAAGCGAAAATAGAGACCACCCTTGCCAAGATGACCCTCGACGAGAAAATCGGCCAGATGCTTGAACTGAACCTCGACGTGATGGGAAAGATGACAATGGAAAATCCAAAGATCGACCGCGATAAGGTGCGCCAGGTGCTGCAACAATATGGGACGCCATCGAAAGAGATAGAAGCACTGCTCAAGCAGAGCGACCAACAAATCATGGATCGCTTTGGAAACTATCCTGTCGACATCTACGATGGTGACACGCGGCGGGTGTGGAAACTCAATGAAAACATGCTCGACACCATCATATCGAAATGGAAGGTAGGGTCGATACTCAATGCGCCCGGCACACGCGCCTCCACCGTTGAGCAATGGCAACAATGGATAAGGCTGATACAGAAGAAATCGATGAAACACATCGGCATTCCCGACATCTACGGCCTCGACCACAACCATGGTGTGACATACACACAAGGCGGCACACTCTTCCCACAACCCATCAATATCGCCGCCACTTTCAACACCGAACTTGCTTTCATCGGAGCACAAGTCACCGCATACGAGAGCAGGGCTGGCAACTGTCCATGGGTTTACAACCCCGTTGTCGACCTGGGACGCGATGCGCGATGGTCACGCATCTGGGAGAGTTTCGGCGAGGACGCCATCGTCAACGCACGGATGGTGGAGGCCGAAATCAAAGGCTACCAAGGCGACGACCCCAACCATCTGGGGCCATACAACGTGGCCACCTGCACGAAACACTATTTCGCATACGGAGCACCATGGAGTGGCAAGGACCGGACACCGGCATATCTCTCACCGCAGTTGCTCCGTGAGAAATATTTCGAACCTTTCAAGGCAGCAGCCCAAGCCGGTACGCTGACCATGATGGTGAACTCCGCCTCCGTCAACGGCGTGCCATTGCATGCCAGTTACGAATACCTCACCAAATGGCTGAAAGAGGACCTCAACTGGGATGGCATGCTTGTGACAGACTGGGCAGACATCAACAACCTCTTCTCACGTGAAAAGGTGGCGAAAGACAAGAAAGACGCCATCAGAATCGCCATCAACGCCGGCATTGACATGTCCATGGACCCATACAGCGTGGAATTTTGCATCCTGCTGAAAGAACTCGTCGAGGAAGGGAAGGTCCCCATGAGCCGCATCGACGATGCCGTGAGACGCATCTTGCGTGTGAAATACAGGCTGAACCTCTTCGACCAGCCCAACACGGGAGGAAAAGGGTATGAGAAATTCGGCTCTGACGAGTTCGCCGCCCAAGCATTGACGGCTGCAGAAGAGTCGGAAGTGCTGCTCAAGAACAACGGAAACATCCTGCCCTTGGCCAAAGGCAAGAAAATCTTGCTCACAGGGCCAAACGCCAACCAGATGCGATGCCTCCATGGAGGGTGGAGCTATACCTGGCAAGGGTCGATGGCGGAAGACCTGGCAGAGAAATACAACACCATCCATGAAGCTCTCTGCAACAAATTCGGCAAGGAAAGCATCATTCTTGAACAAGGAGTGACCTACAACGAAAACGGCGCCTATCACGCCGAAAACGAGCCCCAGATTTCAAAAGCCGTGGCGGCAGCGGCGCAGGCAGATATCATCATCGCATGCATCGGCGAGAACTCCTATACGGAAACGCCGGGCAACCTCGACGACCTGTGGCTCTCACAAAACCAGAGGAACCTGGTGAAAGAACTTGCCAAGACAGGCAAACCCATCGTGCTCGTACTCAACGAAGGCCGCCCGCGACTTATAGCCGACATAGAGCCTCTGGCAGAGGCCGTCGTCGACATCTTCATACCAGGAAACTACGGTGGCGACGCTTTGGCCAACCTGCTTGCTGGCGACGCCAACTTCTCAGGCAAGATGCCCTACACATACCCACGTGAAATCAACTCGCTCAACACCTACGACTACAAGGTGAGCGAGGAGGTGGGAACCATGGCAGGGGCATACAACTACGATGCGAAAGTGTCGTTGCAATGGCCTTTTGGCTATGGCATGAGCTACACCACGTATGAATACAGCAACCTGCGGGTGGACAAGACGGCGTTCAGCGCCGACGACATCCTGACAGTAAGCGTCGACGTGTGCAACAAGGGCGACAAGGCGGGGAAAGAGGCGGTGCTGCTCTACAGCAGCGACCTCGTTGCATCTGTTGTTCCCGACAACAAACGCCTGCGCGACTTCACCAAGGTCGAGTTGCAACCCGGAGAGACGAAGACCGTCACCTTCCATCTGCCCGCCAAGAGCCTGGCTTTCGTGGGAGCTGACGGCAAGTGGGTGCTCGAAGAAGGCGAGTTCACGCTGAAAGCAGGCAACCAGACCACCAACGTGACGTGCAAACAAACCAAGAAGTGGGACATTCCCAACATCTGAATCCAACAAGACTATCAGGGGCGGGCACAAGACCCGCCCCTGATAGTTGCATACTCCCAGGGTTGTTGAAAAGCCACCTTGCCCGTCCCTGCGGCATGTAGATAGTTGTATTTTCCGAGATATCTGCAATGGGGGCAACTATAAAGCCGTTCTCAGGCGAGGGGGCATCATTTTTCCACCTTTCTCATTCGCTGATGTAGTTGCAGGATGGCGGGGACAAAGATGAATAGCGAGAAGACGATGGCGAGCGACACCTTGAAATAATTGCCTCCGAGAAGGTCTATCACCTTCACATTCTGATACTGCGGGAAAACATTGTAGACGACATACGACAAGGTGTTGTTCACCCAATGCAACATGATGCCCGGGATAATGCTCCCCGTGCGGTAGTACATCCATCCCAGCAACAAGCCGATGCAAAAGGCATGAGGCATCTGAGCAGGATTGCCATGGACCAAGGTGAACAACACCGCCGAAATGGCAATGGGCACCCAATGGCGGGACGACCCTTCCAGCAAGACTCGGAGGATGGCACCCCGAAACACCACCTCCTCTACTATCGGAGCGAAGATGCATATTACCAGATACCCCCAGCGGTTACCTAAGATGTCGCCCAAGGTTCCCTTTGTCAAATCGGGAAGTGGCACCAATTCAAGAAACAACTCTGAAGGGATGATCGTGCCCAAGACGGCGACACCTGCCCAAAAGAGCACTCCATAAGGTTTGGAGCGCAGATAGGCACGCGACACACGGCACCACTTCATCGAAAGGAAGAGCACCAAGGTGATGATGCTCGAAATCACCTGAATCACGATGGTCTGCATGGTGGTGATGCCTTCTCCATTCATCAACGAGCGAAGTGAATTGCCAACACCTTCTGCTACCGCCCATACCGCAAACACGACATAAGTGACGATAAACTGTATCAATAAGAATACTATCGTATAAAGAATAGCATCAAAGTATTTTCTCATCTTTCCTTACTTGTGCAAGTTTAGTTATTAATTGTAATTTATAAATTTTTAATTATCAATTGTGTCGAAGATGGCATTGGCGCATCTCACATCCTCACGCAACTGCGCCACCAGGAGACCGGTACTCTCGAATTTCCTTTCCTCCCGCAGCCGATGGACCAATGCCACCAGCATATGTTTGCCATAGAGGTCGCCATCATAGTTGATGACATGGGTCTCGATGGCCATCCCGTGGCCTTGGAAGGTGGGACGCATGCCGATGTTGGTCACCGCCCGCTTCATCTCCATCGAACCCTCCAGGCGCACCCTCGCCACATAGGCCCCCGGGGCGGGCAGCATCTTCGCCACATCCTCCAAGAGGAGGTTAGCGGTGGGGAAGCCCAGTCGCCGTCCCTGCTGGTAGCCCTCCACCACCCTTCCCATGAGGGTGTACTGATGCCCCATGCACTTGGTGGCTGTCTCCACATCGCCTTGCAGGAGCATCTGCCGAATGGCGGAACTGCTCACCCGAATGCCATCGACAGACAGCGGCGCACCTTGCACCACCTCCATGCCCAAGGCCGCACCATGGCGCACATAGTCGTCGAAGCCTTCCGCAGAACCTCTGCCGAAACGGTTGTCATACCCCATGACAAGCCGCTTGACCCCCAGTTGCCCGTGAAGCACCTGGCGCATGAAGTCCTCGGCCGACAATGCCGCCATCTCTGGTGTGAAATGCAGCACCACGCAGTTGTCCACCCCCGTCTTGGCCAGCCTCACCAGTTTCTCTTCATAGGAGGTGAGCAATTGTGGTTGGAAGTCGGGGCAGAGCACCTCCCTCGGATGACGGTCAAAGGTGATCACCATCGATTCCATCCCCCTTTCCTTCGCCTCCTCCAACACTTGGCGGATGAGATGTTGATGCCCGAGGTGAACACCGTCGAAAAAGCCGATGGTGGCCACTGAGACACCCAGGTCGGAAGGGATGTTGTCGGTAAATATCTTTCTCATTTGCAATGGCCAAATCGTCCCACTTTTTCAAATGGACTCATTATTAATTGTTAATTATTAATTGTTAATTATAAATTATTTTGGCGGGTTTTTCCTCAATTCCTCGAGGATGCCCATCAGTTCCTCCATCCGTTCTGCCCTGAGGATGGCGATGCGCGTGGGTCGGAAATTGGGAATGCCCTTGAAGATGGGACTTGACGCAAGGTGCCGGCGAGTATGCAGGATGCCCCGGTATTCGTCTATGCGCTCCACATTGATGCGCAACTGCTCCTCCAACACGTCAAGTTTCCAAGAGAAATCCATTGCGGGGTCGGGTTCCTGACCGTCAAGGAAGCGTCTGATTTCCCGGAATATCCATGGTCTTCCGAAGGTGGCCCTACCCACCATCACGGCATCCACGCCATACTGTTCGAAGGCGCGCTTCGCCTCTTCCGGCGATGTGATGTCTCCATTCCCGATGATGGGAATGTGTATGCGGGGGTTGCGTTTCACCTCGGCGATGGGTTCCCAGTCGGCGGTGCCGGTGTACATCTGCGACCGTGTGCGTCCGTGTATGGTGAGGGCGCTGATGCCGCAGTCCTGAAGTTGTTCCGCAAGTTCGCCGATGATGATGCTGGAAGCATCCCATCCCAAGCGCGTCTTCACCGTCACCGGCACGTTTACCGCCTTCACCACCTCGCGTGTGATGTCGAGCATCAAGGGGATGTTGCGCAGCATTCCGGCGCCGGCCCCCTTCCCCGCCACCTTCTTGACGGGGCATCCGAAATTGAGGTCTATGAGGTCGGGGTGCACCTGCTCCACGATTTTCGCCGCCTCCACCATCGCCTCCACGTCGCGTCCATAGAGTTGTATGCCCACGGGGCGCTCCTCGTCGCGAATGGCCAATTTGTCGATGGAGCATTTCACCGACCTCACCAGCGCCTCGGCACTGACAAACTCGGTATACACCATCGATGCACCGAAACGTTTGCATAGCAGTCGGAAACCGATGTCGGTCACGTCTTCCATCGGTGCGAGGAAGACGGGCATGGTGTCGAAAGAGATATTGCCTATTTTCATTGGTGTCAGAATTGCGGCATCAAGTGATACATCCCTCCTGCAAGATTCCTCACCACGCCCTTCATCTCCAGTTCGAAGAGCAAGGCGGTGAGTTGGTTGACTTGCAAGCCAGAGTTTACTGCGAGCATGTTGAGTTGCATGTCGCCTTTGTCGGCCAGCACATTCACCACCTTCATCTCCTCGGATGACAGTTGCGGGAAGAAAGTGCGCTCTATCCCCTCGTTGCGAGCCTTGAAGAGCGAGGCATCCCCCTCCCACCCCATAGCCTTCAAGAAGGATGAGGCGTCGGTGAGCAATATGGCGCCGTTGTCGCGTATGAGGTTGTTGCACCCTTCGGAATAGGGGTCACCCACGCGTCCCGGGAAGGCGAAGACCTCTCTGTCGTAGCCTCGTGAGATGTCGGCGGTGATGAGTCCTCCTCCATGGGCTGCACTCTCCACAAGGATGCAGGCGTCGGACATTCCCGCCACGATGCGGTTGCGCCGGACGAAATTGATTTTGTCGGCATTGGTGCGCGTCATGAATTCCGTGAGCAGTCCACCCTGTCCGAGCATCTTCACCGCCGTCGCCCTATGTGCGTGTGGATAGAGGTCGTCGAGCCCATGGGCGAGCACGCCGACGGTGTCAAGTCCCCTTTCCAACGCCTGCCTATGGGCGCAGATGTCTACGCCATAGGCGAGTCCGCTCACCACGAGCACGCCGGGGCACGATGCAGCAAGGCTGTCCACGAATTTCCGTATGAGGTCCATCCCGTAGGGCGTGCATTTCCTCGTCCCCACGATGTTGACGACCCTGGTGGCATTGAGGTCGGCGTTGCCCTTGTAGTAGAGCACCAGGGGAGCATCGTCGCACTCGGTGAGTCGACGAGGGTACTCCGGATTCGACATGTCCAGGGCCTTGATGCCATGGGCCAGGTCGAACTCCAGTTCCTCCTCTGCGCGCTCCCTCATCTTTTGGCAGTCTTTCAACAACTCCACCAAGCGTTGCGAGGCATCGGGGATGATGTCGCGTATGTTGTTGCTGTTCTCGATGACGGCCGTCGCACTGCCCGCCTGGCGGTAGAGCAGCATGATGCTGGCAAGGTTGTAGAAACTGAGCCTTGCCAAGGTCATCGCATTGAGAGTCTCATTATAATCCATTGCCTTCTTCTTGTAACACGTCCTTGAACACCTCGTCATAAGGACTGGCGGCCGCCAGTTGTCCATCCACCAGACATACCAACTCCACCTTGGCACGGAAAGCCAACTTGCCATCCGCCTCACGATAGAGGTCCTGGAAGAACACATAGCGCACGCCCTCCTTTTTCAAGGAAAGACACGACCTCATCGTGTCGTCACACCTGAGGGGAACCTTGAACTGCATGTTCATCCTTGCCACGACGGCATCCACTCCCTTGGCGTGCATATCGGCGAAACTGACACCAAGGCTTTTGAGGAAGAGGTGGCGCGTATGCTCTATATAATGCAGGTAGTTGGCATTGTTGACAATGCCCTCGATGTCGCATTCATAATCGCGAACTTCAAGTCGCGTCTCAAAGAGATATTTCATAGGGTGTTATTATATTCTTTTTTCGGGCGGGCACAAGACCCAGAAACGGGCGGAGGCACAGGACCCATAAGCGGGCGGGCACAAGACCCGCCCCTACGACTTCGGGGGAAGGTGAGCACCAATTTTCAAAGTTGCGATTAAGCGAGAGCAGACCAAGCTGGCTTGGAGTCTGCCGAGCGTGAGCAACTTCGACCGAAGGTCAATCTTCAATCTTCTTCAGATACTCATACCCGAATCGGCATCGCAGGCAGTCTTTCTTGTCGCAGTATTCTTTTTTGAGTTGGATGAGTGCCTGGCTGTCTCCGGCGTTCTCCACCGGCAGGCTGCACTCCTTCCACATCCTCACGATGTTGTTGTCCTCCGCCTTGAGTTGTTCCAAGAGGTCGAAGGCCCTGTCGCAGAGTTGCTCGTCGCCCTTGTATCGTCCGTAGGCGAAGAGCATGGGTATGGCGGTGTTGATCATCAGCAGGTTGAGGGAGACAGCCGACAGTCGCTTCATGTTCTTCGCGCTCTCGCTGCCAAAGACATAATGTGTCTCCCAGTAAGAGGTGACACCGGTGGCGAATGCCTGCTGCAACTCCTTCACCGTGCGGCACTCCACCAATTGGCTCAGTCCTGCCGTGCGTGAGTGGTAGAGCCGTGCCAGTTGTGCGATGCGGATGTGGGGGAAGTTCTGCGGCCTCATCTTGAGGAATTTCCATCTCTTGTAATGGATGGGTGTGAGCGAGAACTTATGCTTGAGGTAGGCGTATTCGTTGCTCAGTCGTGTGAAATAACCTTCCTGGACGGCTGTTTCACGGTAACGTTCGGGCACCGCTTCCATATCGAGCAGTCCCGCCTGCCCCATGAAGATGGCCTCCACTTGGAAGAGGTCGTCGCGGTGATGGTCCACGGCGTGCAGCGGTATGCTCTGTGCCCATGCCTCGAAAGCATCGCCGTTGACCCCGAAGCCGTAGTTGCGTGCCAGGGTGACGAAATAGCCGTCCTCCCACGACCCGTCGCATAGTGCCACCCGTTGTCGGATGGCCTGTGTCTTCTGCTCCAGACGCTCCGTCTGCAAGGCGCTCATCCAACTGTGCACCTTCAACCTTGAGAGGTTGGGGATGATTTGGTAGCAAGGGGGGTAATGGTCGGTGGTGATCAGTTGCTGGTAGTTGTCCTCCACCTCCTTGGGGACGCTCAACTGCATCTGTGGCAGTACGAGACCATTGTGGATGGTCACCACGGCGTCGACCACCCCGCAGACGTGGAGCACCACGTTGTCATAGGCGGCATCGTGGTCATGGCCATGGGCGTACCAGTCGCTTGCCTTATCGTGTATCTCCACATTGCCTACCCACAACGTGCCATCCAACTTCACCTTGGCGTTGAAGAAGTCGGGACCGGCGTGGTGGTTGTGCAGCCCGGGGTCAAGCACCTCCACCACCTTGTGGTCGGTGGTTTCCAGCGTCCCCAAGGGGAACAAGCGGTGTTTCCAGCAGTAGTGCAGCAATGCTTCCATAAAAAGCCTTTTTGTCTGTTGTCCTTATGCAAATATGGTCGAACCTTTCGGGGTTACACGCTTTGCAATGCAAAGATAACTTGTTATTTTGAATTGAGAAAATCCATAGCCATAAATCTTCCCATACCACCTACAAACCCATAAGCCCCACTAAGCCCATTAGACCCATTCAAAACCTCTCACCTGTTATTCCTCGGATGGTGGTCCAGAATTTGTTGTCTCAATGTGGTCATGTCGATGTGGGTGTATATCTCCGTCGTGCCTATGCTCTCATGACCGAGCATGGCCTGGATGGCCCTCAGGTCGGCGCCCCCCTCCAGCAATGCAGTAGCGAAGGAATGCCTGAGGGTGTGGGGGCTGACTGTCTTCTTGATACCGGCGTCCTCTGCCGTCTTCTTGATGATGATAAGCACCATCGTGCGCGTGAGGTGTGCGCCACGGCGGTTGAGGAAGACATAATCTTCCTCTCCGGGTTTGATGTCCATGTGGCAACGACTGTCGAACCACAGGGCCAACTCATCAATGGCACGGCGCGAGATGGGTACGAGACGCTCCTTGCTTCCCTTACCCATCACCCGCACATAACCCTCGTCAAGGTAGAGTTGCGAGAGGCGCAGGGTTACCAGTTCCGTCACCCTCAGTCCGCAACTGAAGAGCACTTCGATGATGGCGCGGTTGCGATGCCCCTCCCACTTGGAGAGGTCGATGGCCTCCTCCATGCGGTCCACCTCCCGGGTGGAAAGCACCTCCGGCAGGTGGTCGCCCAACTGCGGCGACTCCAACAGTTCGGTGGGGTCGTTCTCTATGCGGCGGTCGATGACGAGGAAGCGGTAGAATGAGCGCACGCCGCTGAGGATGCGGCATTGCGAGCGCGGCCCTATGCCGATGTCGTGCAACCCTGCTGCGAAATGGCGCAGGTCGTCGAGCGTGGCATCCTCCAAAGCAATGCCCTCACCCTGGAGATAGTTCATCAACTTCTGCAAGTCGCGCATGTAGGCATCAAGCGTATTAGGCGACATGTTGCGTTGCAAGCGCAGATAGCGACGGTAGGCCCTCACAACATTAGTCTCGCTTTTCTTGTCGGTTTCCATTTTTTTGAGTAATTTTGCGCCGTCGTCCATCAAGGCAACATGGACAACACGTGTGCAAAGATAACAATAATTCCCGAAATATGAGAATACAAATTGTCAACGGCCCTAACTTGAACTTGTTGGGCGTGCGCGAACCAGGCATCTATGGTAGCGACTCCTTCGAGACCTACCTCCCCCTGCTGCGCTCCCGATACCCCGATGTGGAAATAGAATACTACCAGAGCAACATCGAAGGGGAGATGATTGACAAGATGCAGGCGGTGGGGTTCGACTACGACGGCATCATCCTCAACGCGGGTGCCTACACACACACCAGCGTGGCGCTGCACGACTGCATCCGCGCCCTCAAGACACCGGTGGTGGAGGTGCACATCTCCAACGTGCACAAGCGGGAGCCGTTCCGCCACCATTCCATGATAAGCAGTGCTTGCACCGGTGTCATCTGCGGCTTCGGCCTTGACTCCTACCGGCTGGCCTTGGAGGCCCTTTTGGCGATGAAGCAATGAACGACAGCCAGCGCCTGGAGGACTATGTCCTCGCCCATATCGAACCGGAAGGGGAATACCTGCATCGCCTGTGGCGCGCCACCAACATCCACCTGCTGGCAGGACGGATGGCCAGCGGACATCTGCAGGGAAGGTTGCTGAAGATGCTCGTGCAGATGATACGGCCGAAGCACATCCTCGAAATCGGCACCTTCAGCGGCTACAGCGCCATCTGCATGGCAGAGGGATTGGAAACAGGCGGAAAGGTGTACACCTTCGAAATCGACGACGAGTTGGAGGATTTCACACGGCCGTGGATAGAACAGTCGCCTGTGGCGGAGCGCATAGCATTCTTCATCGGCGACGCCATCACCGAAGCACCGAAATTAGGCATCACGTTCGACATGGTGTTCCTCGATGGCGACAAGCGCACCTACATCCAGGCCTATGAGATGGCGCTGCAAGTGACCCGCCCCGGCGGATTCATCCTCGCCGACAACACGCTATGGGACGGACACGTGGTAGATGCGGCCTATGACGGCGACGCCCAGACACGCGGCATCCTGGCATTCAACGACCATGTGTCGTCGGACCAACGTGTGGAGCAAGTCATCCTGCCCCTGCGCGACGGTCTGACGATTGTAAAGATTAAAGATTAAAAATAAAAATTAAAAATTAAAGATTAAAAAATGAGCCATTCACTTTTTCAAGTGGATTCAATTATTAATTTTTAATTATAAATTATTAAATAAAAAAATGCAAGAAACAAGACAAAACCGCATCGCACGACTGCTGCAGAAGGAACTCAGTCTGATATTCCAGTCGCAAACGCGCATGATGCACGGGGTGATGGTAAGTGTGACCCGCTGCCGCATCTCGCCCGACATGAGCGTCTGCACGGCCTACCTGAGCATCTTCCCCGCGGAAAAAGGAGAGGAAATCATCGGCAATGTGAACGCCAATGTGAAAACCATCAGGTATGAACTGGGTACTCGTGTGCGCAATCAACTGCGCATCATCCCCGAACTGCGTTTCTTCATCGACGACTCACTCGACTACATCGACCACATCGACGAACTGCTGAAGAAATAAGGAATGAATTTCCCCTTCTACATCGCCCGACGCTATCTCTTCTCCAAGAAGAGCACCCACGCCATCAACCTCATCAGCGCCATTTCGGTGCTCGGTGTGGCCATAGCCACCATGGCCATGGTGGTCACGCTCAGCGTCTTCAACGGCTTCCACGACCTGGTGGCCACATTCTTCACCTCTTTCGACCCCCAACTCAAAGTGTCGCCCGCCAAGGGTAAGACCGCGCCGAGCGACGACCCCATCCTCACCCAGATCAAAAACCTTCCCGAGGTGGATATCGCCATGGAATGTGTGGAAGACCAGGCCCTCGCCATCTATGAAGACCGCCAGGCCATGGTGATGATCAAAGGCGTTGAGGACAATTTCAACCAACTGACGCATTTCAGCGAGATTCTCATTCCCGACAAAGGTGCCGACATCGACTTCCATGCCGCCAACCTTGAGTTCGGCGTCCCTGGCTCCCGTCTGGTACAAGTGCTGATGAGAGGCAACTCCGGCTGGCGCAACTATTTGCACATCTTTGCCCCGGAACGCGAGGGCCAACTCGACATGACGAATCCAGAAGCCGCCTTCGTGGAGGACTCCTTGCTCTCCACTGGCAACGCGTTCAATATGAACCAGCCGAAATACGACGCCAACTACATCATCACCTCCATCGCCTTCGCACGCAACCTCTTCGGGCAGCAAGGCATGCTCTCCTCACTGGAAATCCGCCTGAAGCCGGGTTCCGACTTCGATGATGTGAAAAAACAAATGAGGAAGTTGGCTGGTGACAAATACCTGGTGGAAGACCGCTATGAACAGCAAGCCGACACCTACAAAATCATGAACATCGAGAAATACATCGCCTATGTGTTTCTCACGTTCATCCTCATGGTGGCCAGTTTCAACATCATCAGTTCGCTCTCAATGCTCATCATCGACAAGAAAGAGGATGTGAACACCCTGCGCAACCTTGGTGCATCCAACAAGCAAATCTCAAAGATATTCCTCTTCGAAGGGCGCATGATCACTTTGGGAGGTGCCATCCTCGGCATACTGCTGGGACTGCTGCTCTGCTGGATGCAGCAACGCTTCGGTCTGGTGGCCTTGGGAAACAGCAGCGGTTCCTTCATCGTCGATGCCTACCCCGTTAGCGTGCATGTCTCGGATGTCATCCTCATCTTCTTCACCGTCATCGTCGTGGGGTGGATAGCCGTGTGGTACCCCATCAGGCACCTCAGCAAAAGACTGCTCGAAAATGGCGCAAAGGAATAAGCCATGCTTTCCTCCCTTGCATCATCTTACCACATTTCCTCAGCCGGGGTGTGCACGGGACCCTGAAAGGGTCAATTCTCAATAGCCAGGGTGTGCGTAGCACCCCTGGATGGAAATGCAACGGGGGACTTTGACCCTGATGGGGTCACCCAAGTTTGCTGTTGGGGCACTCTTTCAGAGTGCAGGCTAATCCTTCATGCCTGCCGCAGGTCCTACGGACACTACGGTTATTGAAAGGTGACGCTTTCAGCGTCATAGATTTCCGTTGTGTTTTTCATTCCGACCCCGGCTTTGGACTTATTCTTCTTCAATCTCTTCTGATTTCCCCCATTTCAGAGGTATGCCAGAGGGTCTTTTCCAACTACCCCCCAAGGTCGACGTGCTCGGCACAGACGTGCTCTCGGAGGAAGAGTCTCGCCCTTTCCGAGAATTTCTCGGCACTCTCGGTGGTGAGGTAACGCATATGGCTTCCCTTGCTGCAACGCTCCTCCATTTCCGGATGACGCTGCAAATAAGAGAAGAGGCTTTCCGCCACATAATCCCCCTGACACACAGCCCTCACCCCCGGTTTCAAGTGTTTTTCTATCATGTGCAAGAGGATGGGATAATGGGTGCAACCGAGTATGATGGTGTCGATGCTGCGGTCTTTCTCCATCATTTTTTCTATGTCTTTCCTGACAAAATAATCGGCCCCCGGGGTGTTCACCTCGTTGTTTTCCACCAGAGGCACCCACATGGGGCACGCCATCCCGGTCACCTGGATGTCGGGGTAACGCTTTGCAATCTCTATCTCATAACTTTGGCTTCTAATCGTGCCATCCGTGGCAAGTATGCCCACATGGCGTGTACGGGTGAGTTGTCCCACGACCTCTGCCGTAGGGATGATGATGCCCAGCACGCGCCTGTCGGGATCGATATGCGGGAGGTCGTTCTGCTGGATGGAACGCAAGGCCTTGGCCGACGCCGTGTTGCATCCCAGAATGACGAGATGGCATCCCAGTTCGAAAAGGCGTATCACCGCCTGCCGGGTGTATTCGTAAACCACGTCGAACGACCTTGGTCCATAAGGTGCGCGAGCGTTGTCTCCCAGATAGACATAGTCATACTGTGGCATCCGCCTTCGGATTCCCTCGAGGATGGTGAGTCCTCCGTAGCCGGAGTCAAACACGCCAATGGGTCCGGGCCCGATAGGCAAGGCACTACTCATCTGACCGCCTCCTTTATCAATAGCGACACATCCTCGCCCATCTCAGGATTGATGTATGGGCAGGCGTCGCCATCGGTGTTGAGGATAAAAGCATAGCCCCGCTCTGCACCAATTTTGTCCAGCGCTCCCTGCAATTTCTTCTTCAAAGGCGCCAAGGCATCCACCTCGGCTTGTTGCAACAATCTCTGCGCCTCAGCCTTGAACGCGACATTCTTCTTCAGCAACTCCTGCAATTCCGTCTGTCGCTTCTGCAAGATGGTGGGTGCGAAATCACTCCTACCGTCAAGGAAATCCTCATACTTGCGGTTGAACTCATCCTCCACACGCTTCATTTCCTGGTCGTATTTCGACTTCAGGTCATTGAGATTCTCTTGTACGAGAACGTATTCCGGCATCGTCTTGATGGCTTCTTCGTAACTGAAATAGCCAAACATCTTCTGCTGTGCCGCTGCCATTTGAGGCAGCAACACCGTCGCCAACAAAACAAAGAAAAGTCTTTTCATATCGCTCAAGATATTGGAAAAGCCCCCCAAGAATCCCGTAGCAAAAACAAGGCTCGGAGTTCTCGAAGGGCTCGGGGGTTTAAGATGGGTAGGGGTGATTTGTAGAGGCGGGTCTTACACCCGCCCTGTCAGAGTATTCGGAGTAATCAGAATACTTGGAAATATCTGAAAACCCGTAGGTATTATTTCATTTTGGCAATCTGGGCCTTCACCTCAGCGGTGAGGTCCTTGCTGATGGTATCATTGATGTAAAGCACTGAGCCACTGGCCACGTCCATCACATATACATATCCACCGCTCTTGGCCACGGTCTCGATGGCCTGGCGCACCTTGGTGAGGATGGGTTGCATCTTTTCCTGCTGAGCCTTTTGGAACTCCTGCTGGCTCTGCTGTGCCTGCTGCTGCACCTTGGCGTACATCTCTTGCAGTTTCTGCTCTGTCTCTTGCTGCTGTGTGGCATTCATCGAACTCTTCTTCTTGTCATAGTCCTCTGCCTGCCTTTGGAATTCATCCTGTGAAGCCTGCAGCTCGTTCTCATATTGCTTGGCTACGGCCTCTATCTCACCCTTGGCACGACTGTAGTCGGGAAGCGACTGCACGATGGCGTCAGTATCCACATGCCCGAACTTCTGTGCGAAAGTTGCCATAGGAGCGAGCAACATCAACATAATGATAATTTTTTTCATTTCTTTTTGAATTAAAATAGTTATTGCTTGTTTCTTTTTCAAATGCGGTGCAAAATTAATTAATGCGTATCGTAACTCAAAATTATTTCAGTTTTTTTCACGCAATTCATCAAGGTGTCATCTGCTGTACCCCAGTTTTTCGAGCACCTCGTTGCTGATGTCAATTTTCGGCGAGCCGAAGATGATGCCGGTGTCGCTGGACCGGTCGAGTACGAGAGAGTATCCTCGCAGTTCGGAAATGTCCTTCACGGCGGTGTAGATTTCCTCCTGGATGGGGGTCATGAGACTCTCCCTCTTCTTGAACAACTCGCCCTCCGGTCCAAAATACTTGCGCTTGAGATCGCTGGCTTCCTTCTCCTTGGCGAGGATGTCGTCCTGGCGCTTCTTTTTCTGCTCCTGTGAAAGGAAGACCACCTCGTTCTGGTAATTCTTGTACATGGTGGACGCCTCGGTATTGAGCGCCTCCACCTCGGCCTGCCACTTCTTGGAAACCTGGTTGAGTTGCTCATTGGCCCGCTCGTAAGCAGGGATGTTCTTCAAGATGTAGTCCATGTCTATGAGTGCGAATTTCTGTGCATTGGCCGTCAGCGCCACCAGCGCCATCAGGCTCATCATGATCATTTTTTTCATATTAGTTGTTTTTGTGGTTTCGGGAAAATGATTATGTTTAGAATTCTTGTCCGAGTACGAAATGGAACTGCGAACCACCCTTCTTGCCCCACACCTTGTCGAAGCCGTAAGCCCAGTCGATACCCATCATTCCGACCATGGGGAGGAAGATGCGCACACCGGCACCCGCAGAACGCTTCATATCGAAGATGTTGAATTTCTTGGGGTCGTTCCATGCATTTCCGGCTTCCAAGAAAGTGAGTCCGTAGATGGTGGTGTTGCCGAGCATGAACGGATAGCGCAGTTCGAGCGACAACCTGTCGTATGCATATCCAGCGGCTCCCGACGGTGTGAGCGACCCGTTGTCGTATCCCCTCAGTCCGATGGTTTCCTCAGCATATCCATTGGAGTATCCACTCATGCCGTCACCACCGACGTAGAAGGTTTCGAATGGCGACTTCTTGTACTTGTTATAGTATCCGAGGATGCCCAGTTCAACCCTGGTCATGAGCACGAAGCACTTTGTCCCGCCGGTGAGTGCTGTGAATGTGCGAGCCTTGAACTTCCACTTGTGGTATTCCACCCACCTGTATTTCTGCTGCTGCTCTTCAGTGAAGGTAGCCGAGCGATAGTCGGTGGCCAGATGCTCGAAGTCCTTGTTCTCCCATTTCGACCAAGGCGGGGTGACAGAGAGCGAGAGTGAGAACTCCGAACCTTTTCTCGGGAAGAGTTGGTTGTCAGTGGAAACACGGTTGAGCGCGATGTTTAAGTTGAGGTTGTTACAGTTGCCGTTGGTGACGAGGAAATAGTTCCAATTCCTGAGCATGTAGCGTGTGTATCCCAAAGAGAGCGAGAGTGTGAAATAGTCATCGGGCCAGCGGAGTCGTTTACCCCATCCTAAGGATGCGCCCAGCAGTTCCACATACTTGTCGGGATCGTAGTAGTTTTCGTAGTTGTTGTAATAACTGCTTCCATAGCCACCATAGAGATAGTTGTAGTAACTGTACCTGTAAGCCGAGTTGTAATAGGTGCTCGACACGTCGGTCTGCTTGGAGAAGAATACACCCACGTTGAACTGTATGGGTCGTTTCCCTCCGAACCATTCCGTGGAATAAGAGGCATTGTACGACTGGTAATAGGTGCCGTTGGTTTGTGCTCCGATGGAAAGCACCTCGCCGTCGCCGATGGGCAGTATTCCCCTGTGCTCCCTGTTCTTGCTGAACAGGTTGCGTATGGAGAAGTTGTTGAGTTTGAGTCCCACTCGGCCGATGACACCGGTTTGTCCCCATCCCAGTGAGAATTCTATCTGGTCATTGGACTTTTGTTCCAGTTGCCAGTTGATGTCCACGGTCCCATCCTCATAGTTGGGTTGCACGTCGGGATTGACCTTTTCCGGGTCGAAATGGCCCATTGACATCAGTTCACGAGCGGTACGCTGGAGTGCTTCTTTGGAGAAGAGGTCGCCTGGCTTGGTCCTGAGTTCACGTCTGACGACGTTTTCATACAGTCTGTCGTTGCCATTGATGCGCACCCTGTTGATATGCGCCTGCGTGCCCTCTGTGATTCGCATCTCAAGGTCGATGGAGTCTCCTACGACATTGACCTCGGTAGGTTGGAGGTTATAGAAGAGGTATCCGTGGTTCCAGTAATAGTTTCCCACGGCGTCATCGTCTTCAGAGAGTCTTTTGCTGAGTTGTTTCTGGTTGTAGACATCCCCTTTTCCCATTCCGAGTTCCCTGCTGAGGAAATCGGTGGGATAGACGGTGTTCCCCACCCATGTGATGTTTCTGATGTAGTATTTCCTTCCCTCGTCCACCTTGACATATACGTTGACATGCTTGTCATCGTAGTTCCATACGCTGTCCTCCAAGATGGTGGCATCGCGGTAGCCATACTCGTTGTATTTCTCGATGATTTTCTGCTTGTCTTCCTTCCAGCGGTCAGGTGTGAATTTCTTTGACTTGAAGATGGAGCCGAATTTCCCGGCCTCATGTGTCTTGGCCAGCGCACCTTTCCTTAGGAATCCGCCCTTGATTTTCTTGTCGGTGAGTTGCTCGTTGCCCACGATGTATATCTCGTGCACCTTCATCTTCTCTTTCTTGTCCACCTCGAAATCGAGGATCACCATGTTCTTGTTGGCAACGTCATCCCTCTGTGTGATGGTGATTTCAGCATTCTTGTATCCTTTGTCATCGAAGTATTTCTTGGCGAGGATCTTTGCCCTGTCCAGCACGTTGGGTGTGAGTTGGCCGCCGACGATGATGCCCAACTTGGCCTCCATGTCTTCCCTCTCCGACTTTTTGAGTCCTATGTAGTTGATGGTGGAGACCCTTGGCCTAATGCTCAGATGTATGTTGAGGTATATCTTGTCTCCCACGATTGAGTCGGCAGAGATGGATACTTCGGAGAAGAGCCCGTGTTTCCAGTATCTTTTCACGGCATCGGTGACTTCTGTTCCCGGCACGGTGATGGACTGCCCCACGGAAAGTCCCGAGATGGGAATGAGGGTGTAGTCCTCATACTCCTGCACTCCCGTGACGGCAATGCCTCCCACGGTCATGGTGCGTGGCATTGCCGCATATGAGATGTCTGGATTGACGATTACCTCTTGTGCCTTTGCCGCCATTGATGTGATGATGGCAGCGACAAGAGCGAGAAAAATCCTATGGTATCGCATGGTTGCTTTTTAGTCGATGTTTTACAAATTGTTGTCCTCCACCTGTGCCTCGGTCTTTCCGAAGCGTCTCTGCCTGCTTTGGTAGCACTGGATGGCCTTGTGCAGGTCTTCCTCCATGAAGTCGGGCCAATAAGTGTCGCAGAAATAGAGTTCGGAATATGCGATTTGCCAGAGCAGGTAGTTGGAGACCCTCACCTCAGCCCCTGTACGTATGAGCAAGTCCGGGTCGGGCATGAAATTGGTGACCATGTGTTTCGACATCATTTCCTCGTCGATGTCTTCCACCTTGACCTTTCCTTCCCTCACCTCCTGTGCGATTTGTCTTGTCGCTCTGGTGATTTCCCATCTTGAGGAGTAGCTGAGCGCCACAATCATCTGCATGGTGGTGTTTCCAGCGGTGTGGTCCATGGTTTCCTGCAATTTTTCCTGCACCTCCTTTGGTAATCTTTCTATCTCTCCTATGACCCGGAACCTCACATTGTTTTTCATGAAGATTTCGTCTTCCAAGGATGAAAGGACGAGGCTCATGAGTGAGGCTATCTCATCCACGGGCCTGTTCCAGTTTTCCGTGGAGAAGGTATAGAGGGTGAGGAACTTGACACCCAGCCTGGTGCATTCCGACGTGATGCGCCTGACGGCGTCGACGCCTGCCTGGTGTCCGAAACTGCGTGGTTTCCCCTGCTCGAGGGCCCACCTTCCATTGCCGTCCATGATGATGGCGATGTGCTCTGGTATACGGTTGAAGTCCAAATTATTCATCCTCGTTATGACAAGTTCTACATTTGGCCATGAAGCTGTAAGAAATGGTAGCTTGCAGTGCCGAATAGCAGTCGGTGTTCTTGAACATTCCGCTGCTCTTGATGCTATATGGGTCTGGCATTCCGTCAAGATGGTCGCTCATGGAGAAATGTATGCTCCATTCGACACCGAGGTTGATTCGGTCGGCCAGTTTGTATTTCACTCCCACGCCTACGGGTAGGTTGGCTGTGAACACGTTTTTGTCGGCTTTCGCATAGGTTGCTCCCAGACCGATGCTGATGAAGGGTGTGAGTGGTTTCGCCCCCCTGTATTCACGCCCCGTGCCATAGGGCCAGAAATTGTATTCATAAGTGGCGGAGAGGTCGACCAACGAGTTGTCAAACTTGTATGGTGTCTCCTGCATCCCCGGGTAATATGTTTCCTCGTTGCTCGATGAACCTTTCACCTTTCCGTAACTCAATCCAAGTTTGAATCCGTGGTAGGGGTTGATCATGCGCCTGAGAACGGCAGAAAGCATGGGCTGCTGATGCTTGAGTGGGCTTTCGTTGAAATCGCCCATGTAACTCATCAGTCCGAGTCCTCCTCCCACTTCCATGAGATATTCCACGTCGCCTTGGGCTTTGGCGGCAGCGGGCAATGCGAACAACAGCAGCAGGATGGCCTTTCTCATGACGGTGTCGGGTGATGTTATTCCGTGAACGCTGTGGGTCTCTTTTCCCCACTATTGGCACTCATGCGGCCTTTCCACACCTGTCCGCTTTCTCCACAGACAAGCCAGAGGAAGTTGTTGGCATCGACAGTCATGGTGAACACGTCGCCACATTCGAAGCCGGCGGGGAAGGAGCAACTTTCGCTCTTGTTCCAATAGATTCCCCCGTCGTTGCTGAAATAGAAGCGCTGGAAGCCCTTCTCCTGGCAAGCACCTCGCCCGGATGCCCCGGCAGCCAGGATGCCATTGTCGTAGTTCACGATGTTGAGAGATGCCAATCGTGGCAGCATGCGTGAAGCCACGTCATCAGGATTGACATACATCCAAGGGTCGTGAGTGGAGAATTGTGAGAAGTCGGCCAACTTGCTCCAGACGTGTGCTTGCACATCATCCGGGAAAATGCTTTCGGAACGGTTGCCGACAAGTGTGATGATTTCGGTATCTTTGTCCACGCGTGACGAGAAGCAGCAGAATGAAAGGTCCGTGGTGGGGAGCAGGCTGGCATTGGTGTCGAGCTGCTCGCTGACCCATGTCGCACCTTCGTCTGAAGAGGAGATGAGGTTGTCTCCCTCGTCAAGGGCATAGAGTTTGGTGCTGCTGGCAGCCACCAACCTATGAAGTTCCCCGCTCCCTGTCGGTTCCCATGTGATGCAGTCGTCGGTGCGCCAAATGGTGCTATGGCTGTAGAGGTAGAGATAGCCTCCCATAGGCACCACGTTCTCATGGATGTCGGGTTGGGCCATCACATTGCCATCCCATGGCAATGCTTCCCAGTTTGTTCCGTCGTTGATGTCAGTGGAATAGATGTTACCAGTCCTGCCGTTGGAGCAGAAGAGGTATACATGATTGCCGAGAGAGATGGCCTTCATCCCTGTGGCTTCCGCGAAATCCTGCTGATTGGTCGTGTTGTGCCACAAGAAAGAGTCGGCCTCTTCCTTGTGTACGTTGACATTGACGGAGTAACGTACGACATTTTCCCCATTGAGGGAATACACCACCAACTCTCTTGGCACAGAGAAGTCCAAGGAGTCGCTGCTGTTGTAATAGAACAACGAATCGCTGATGGTGCTTTTGAGCAGCACCTGTGCGGAATTCTTGCTTCCGATGGTGCATACGACGTGTTTCACATCAGTCCCGTATGGCAGCGAGTCGGGATTGTAGATGGTGCGGTTGACTTGGTCGATATAGAACCTATAGCTGCTTCCGGTGACGGTGGACTTGATGGTGCTGTCGTTTCCTGTAGAGGACTTGGTGGTGACGTATCTGTTGAGTGTTCCCAAAGAGAACGCCGAAATGGCTGCATCGCTGGGATAGACGATCTCGTCGCTGTCGTCGTCTAAGCAAGAAGTGAAGGTGAAAAGCACCGAGCATAAGACGGCGAGAAGCATCAAAGAATGTTTCATTTCTATATTTTTATTGGGTTGCATCGGCCGAGATATATTCTCCGCAGCCTTGCGGATAGCGCCCTCAAGGGGTGTCGCCTGGCCTTTGTCTTTAATTTGACTGCAAATTTAATCAGATTTCCTCAAAAATAACGTATTTTCTCCACTTTATTATGCAATTTATTGATTTCAAGTGCATTTTTTAAGGTCTGTTTAGACTTATTGGCGAAAAAAGACGAGTGAGGCGAATCGGACTGGTCGGACAGGTCTGGCTGTCCATACTGGTGCTGGATGGTAAAAGTGCAGAAAAAAGAGCAGAAAAAAGGCACAAAAAAAGAGGACGACATGAATCGCTCACACCGGCCTCCTGAAAACAATTCAACGGATGTTGGTCTTCACCAAAGTAATGATGCTCATAACGGTTGCAAAAACAACCAAGACCAACATTGCTGTCGTTTCAAAATCTAATAACATAATCTTTACCTTAAATCTATCAAACTACTAACCTATATGAAAAAAGCATTCTCACGAACACGATGCAAAATTAATAAATTGTGTGCGCGCACACAAGCGTTTCGCCATGATTTTTCCTTTTTATTGCCATTTTTTTGACATAGGTCAAATGGAGGATTACCTTGTTTTTCTAAGATTACCAAAATTACCAAGATTACTGATCGCAAAAGCCCCGGCCAAAATTGGCCGGGGCTGCGTATTTAAAACGACTTGTATGGTTTAGAGTTTCGGGCCGGCTGCTACCAAAGCCTTTCCAGCATCGTTGCCTTCATACTTGACGAAGTTCTTGATGAACCTTCCAGCGAGATCCTTGGCTTTCTCCTCCCAGATGTTGGGGTCGGCATAGGTGTCGCGGGGGTCGAGGATGTTGGTGTCCACACCGGGAAGCTCTGTCGGCACTTCGAAGTCGAAGTAAGGAATCTTCTTGGTGGGTGCAGAATTGATGCTTCCGTCGAGGATGGCGTCGATGATGCCACGTGTGTCCTTGATGGAGATGCGCTTGCCTGAACCATTCCAACCTGTGTTCACCAAGTAAGCCTTTGCACCATTGGCTTCCATTCTCTTGACGAGTTCCTCAGCATATTTGGTGGGATGCAGTTCGAGGAAAGCCTGTCCGAAGCAAGCGGAGAAGGTAGGTGTGGGCTCAGTGATGCCGCGCTCTGTACCAGCGAGTTTTGCGGTGAAACCAGAGAGGAAGTAGTATTTGGTCTGCTCCGGTGTGAGGATGCTCACGGGAGGAAGCACGCCGAATGCGTCAGCCGAGAGGAAGATCACCTGGTTGGCTGCAGGTCCTGCACTGATGGGGTTGACATTCTTCACGATTTTCTCGATATGCTCGATGGGGTAGCTCACACGTGTGTTCTCTGTGACGCTCTTGTCGGCGAAGTCGATTTTACCATTCTCGTCGACGGTGACGTTCTCGAGGAGTGCGTTGCGACGGATGGCGTTGTAGATGTCGGGCTCGCTCTCCTTGTCGAGGTTGATGACCTTTGCATAGCAGCCACCTTCGAAGTTGAACACGCCGTTGTCATCCCATCCGTGCTCGTCGTCGCCGATAAGCAGACGTTTCGGGTCTGTGGAGAGGGTGGTCTTTCCTGTTCCGGAGAGTCCGAAGAAGATGGCGGTGTTCTTGCCTTCCATGTCGGTGTTTGCAGAGCAGTGCATGGCAGCGATGCCCTTGAGGGGCAGGTAGTAGTTCATCATGGAGAAGAGTCCCTTCTTCATCTCACCACCATACCATGTGTTGAGGATGACCTGCTCACGGCTGGTGACGTTGAAGACGACAGCGGTCTCAGAGTGGAGTCCCAGTTCCTTGTAGTTGGGCACCTTGGCCTTTGAAGCGTTGAAGACCACGAAGTCGGGCTCTTGGTCCAATTCTTCCTGATTGATAGGACGGATGAACATGTTGGTCACGAAATGAGCCTGCCAAGCCACTTCCATGATAAAGCGCACCTTCATGCGGGTGTCCTTGTTGGCGCCGCAGAAGCCGTCCACTACATAAAGTTTCTTATAGGATAGTTCAGCCTTTGCAAGTGTCTTCACGGCAACCCATGTCTCCAAGCTGGCGGGGTGGTTGTCGTTCTTATATTCATCGCTTGTCCACCACACGGTGTCTTTGGATGTTTCATCCATGACGATGAACTTGTCTTTAGGTGAACGTCCGGTGTAGATGCCAGTCATCACGTTGACAGCGTCAAGCTCTGTGAGTTGGCCTTTGTCATACCCCGTGAGGTCGGCTTTCATCTCTTCTTCGAAGAGTTCCTCATAAGAGGGGTTGTAAACCACTTCGGTGGTTCCGGCGATGCCGTACTTCTCAAGTAAAATTGCCTTATCAAACTTTGCCATTTTCACTAAATATTTAAATGTGTGAATATTCCTATTTTACCTTTGTTGAAATCGAGTGCAAAATTAGCAAAAAAGCGTGTAATGGCAAAAAATGGCACACAAAAATTGTGGTGTGCAATTCAAAAAAGCCTAAAGTTTTTTGAAAGCAAAGCCCCATGCGACTCATTTGCCACATGGGGTTTGCAAAATATGGAGTTTCCAGAAGGTGTCAGGAACTTTTAGAAAATTACAAGAAATTCCCTAAAAGGGCTTGTCATGTTATTTCACCTCCCAGATGTCATTGGTCTCCAAGAGTTCCATAAAGTTGTGGTATTTCTTCTTGGCAGACACTTCTTCGATTTGCGCGGCCACGGAGGCGTCGTAGGTGGGAGCCTCGACGTCGCGTATGACACCCAGTGCGATGGGGAATCCGTGCTCGTTGTCCATCATGGCGAGTTTCAACTGCAAGGTGTTGTCTTGGCAGTGTGCGTCATGCACGAGGACATCGTCGATGGAGGCATCCTCCCCTATCTTCACCACTTTGAGTCCGAATCCATCCTGTACGAGTCCATACTCGTCATTCTCTCCGAAGACCAATTTCTCCCCATGCTTCACATAGATGGCGTTTTTCTTGCGCCCTTCCTTGTTGTAGACAGGGTCGTAGCAGCCATTGTTGAAAATGACGCAGTTCTGCAGTATTTCGCACACGGCAGCACCTTTGTGGTGATAGGCTGCCTTGAGGACGTCGACCGTTCCGGGAGAGTCGGTGGCCACCGCTCTGGCGAAGAAATTCCCTCTTGCGCCGAAGCACAGTTCAGCCGGTCTGAAAGGATCTTCCACGGTGCCGTAGGGGCTGGACTTCGAAACGAATCCCCTGGGCGAGGTAGGTGAGTACTGGCCTTTGGTGAGGCCGTAGATGCGGTTGTTGAGCAGGATCATGTTGATGTCAATGTTCCTCCTCATGGCATGTATGAAGTGGTTGCCGCCGATGGCCAGTCCGTCGCCATCGCCGCTGACCTGCCATACGGTGAGGTCGGGATTGGCCACCTTTGCACCCGTGGCGATGGAGGCGGCACGTCCGTGTATGGTCTGCATGGCATAAGTGCTGACATAATAGGGCAGTCGGCTACTGCATCCGATGCCGGAAATCACCGCCATGTCGTGTGGCGCCACCCCCACCTCGGCCATGGCCTTGTGCAGGGATGCCAGGAAGAAATGGTCTCCACATCCGGGACACCACCTTGGCTGCCCCTTCTTATAGTCTTGTGCTTGATATTCGCTCATGATTGTCTCCTTTTCCTATTTCTTGATGATTTCCTCAAATGCCTTGGTGAGTTCGGCCACCACAAAAGGCTGGCCTTTCACTTGGTTGAATTGGTAGGGTACGAAGCCGTCGACCTTTGTCCTCAAGTAGGCGGCAAACTGTCCGAGGTTCTGCTCTGCCACCACCACCTTGGGGTAGCGCATGAGCACCTCTGACGTGTTTGCTGGCAGCGGGTTGATGTATTCGAAGTGGGCGAGTGCCACCTTGTGGCCCGCACCGCGCAGTTCCTCCATGGCGGAGTACAAGTGTCCGTAGGTTCCTCCGAATCCGACGATGAGGAGTTGTGCATCGTCCTTGTCGCCAGCCACTTCCACGTCTGGCACCTTAATGCGTGCTATCTTCTCGGCCCTCAACCTACACATCTTGTCGTGGTTCTCGGGGTTGGTGGAGATGGCTCCTGTGTCGCCGTCCTTCTCCAGTCCTCCGATGATGTGGGTGTAGCCTTCCTGTCCCGGCACCGCCCAGTAGCGCACGAGTGTCTCAGGGTCGCGCTCATAGGGTGTGTACTTGCCTTTCTGCTCCGGAGTCACCACATGGGGATGGATGTCGGGCAGTTCTTCCATGGTGGGCAGTTTCCATGCTGCCGACCCGTTGGCAACAAAGGCGTCGGTGAGAAGGATGACGGGTGTGAGATGCTCCAAAGCCATCTTGGCGGCTGCATAGACGGCGTCGAAACAACCCGTGGGGCTGTTGGCGGCAATCACCGGCATAGGCGACTCACCGTTGCGTCCGTAGAGCGCCTGCAGCAGGTCTGTCTGCTCGCTCTTTGTCGGAAGTCCCGTGGAGGGGCCGCCACGCTGTACATCAATCACCACCAATGGGAGTTCGTCGATGACGGCGAGATTCATGGCCTCCGACTTGAGGCAGATGCCCGGTCCTGAGGTGGAGGTGGCAGCAAGGGCGCCGGCAAAGGCGGCACCGATGGCGCTGGCACATCCGGAAATTTCATCCTCGCACTGCACGGTGATGACGCCGCACGACTTGTGTTTGGAGAGTTCGTGAAGGATATCCGTGGCAGGGGTGATGGGATAACTGCCCAGGTAAAGGCGTCTTCCTGCTTTCTCTGCAGCGGCTATCAGTCCGTAGGCAGTGGCCTTGTTGCCGGTGATGTCCATATATCGACCTTTCACCTTCGACTTCGACTCGATGCGGTATGTTGCCGGCACGGAGGCGTGCACGTTGTGGCCGTAGTCGAAACCAGCCTGCACCACCTTGATGTTGCTCTCGGCGATGGCGGGCTTTTTGGCGAATTTGTCCTTGAGGAAATTGAACACGAGTTCGATGTCGCGGTTGAAGAGCCAGCATACCAGTCCGAGAGCGAACATGTTGCGGCACTTGAGCACGGCCTTGTTGTCCATTCCGCTGTCTGCGAGACAGTCTTTCACCATCTTGGTGATGGGACAAGCCACCACGCGGTCGGGGTCGATGCCCATCTCACCCAAATAGTCGGGAGTTTGGAAGTTGGCTTTCTTCAAGTCGCCGGGACCGAAACTGTCGGTGTCGATGATGATGGTGGCCTGAGGCTTCGCATAACGATACTGCGTCTTCAGGGCGGCGGCATTCATCGCCACCAAGACGTCGCACTGGTCTCCAGGGGTGTAAACCTTGCCCTGGCCGATGTGGACTTGGAATCCCGAAACGCCGGTGAGCGACCCTTGCGGGGCGCGGATGTCGGCGGGGTAGTCGGGAAACGTAGAAATGCCATTGCCCACGGTGGCGGAGATGGTGGAGAAAATGTTGCCTGCCAACTGCATGCCGTCACCAGAGTCTCCTGAAAAACGCACCACCACGTGGTCCAATTCCTTGATTTCCATTTTTTCTGCCATAAGTGTATTATTTAAAATAAGTACTCATTATCAAATTTCACATTCGCCCAATTTTAAGGAGTTAAAAAGGAGTTAAAGGGGAGTTAAAAAGGAGTTGAAGGGGAGTTCTCCCTCGCCCCCGGCCTGCGGCCACCCCCTCTCAGGCAGAGGGGGAGGAGTTAAAAGGACATATGTTCACTTTTTCTGCTTACCCATGCTTCTTTATAACTTTCTTCACACCTAATCTCTTCCTATTGAATCATATCGAGGGGCATCCCTTGAAAAATTGGTGCAAAGGTCTTAAATAATATTGAAACCACAAAATGTTTATGAATAAAAAATCGTTTTTTGCGCACACAATGTTAAAAAAAACGCATATTTACCACATTTTTTGTGATAAATATGCGCAAAAAGAATGTTTTCGTGATGACGTTATTACGGAATTTCGTTATAACGTCATTACGGAATAACGAAATATCGTCAATAGGTGAAAGAGCTGCCTCCCAGGAACTCCCTGAGAAGCGAGGTGTGTGGCAGGTCTCCCTCCGGGATGTCATTGAAATAGCGGAGGAACTTGCACAAGCGATATGCCTCGGAATACTCCTCCACATTCTGGGGCACACGCTCAAGCAATTGGAGAGCCTGCCGCTTGATGACCGCCAACTCATAGATCATGGCCGTATTGAACATCTCGTCGGCATTCTCTTGATAAGGGAAGATCCATTTCTGCTCGCCAGCCCTCACCGACGGCCACCGACGTATGGTTTCCTGAGCCGTCACGCCACGATACTTGTCATCACGCACGATGCGGCGAAGCAACCGGTTGTCGGTGGTGGGGATGTAGTTGTGAGTGTCGAGAAGGATGGTGGTGAGCGCAGAGGCATAAACCCGGAATTTCAATTCTTCGGGGATGTGTGCAGTGAGTTCCGGGTTGAGGGCGTGGATTCCCTCGATGACGAGGATGTCGTTCTCCCCCATTTTCAGTTTCTTCCCGCTTTTCTCACTCTTTCCCTTTTGGAAATTGTAGCGTGGCAGTTCCACCTCCTCCCCCTTGAAGAGTGCCTCGAGCTGCTTGTTGAGCAATTCTATGTTGAGTGCGTGGATGCTTTCAAAGTCAAAGTCACCCTTCTCGTCACGTGGTGTGAAATCGCGGTCGACGAAATAGTCGTCCAATGAGATGGGTATGGGTTTGAGTCCATTGCACACCAATTGTATGGAGATTCTCTTGCATGTGGTGGTCTTTCCACTGGAGGAAGGGCCGGCGATGAGCACCATCCTCACGCCGTCACGCTTGGCGATCTCCTCTGCGATGTGCGCTATTTTCTTCTCCTGCAGTGCCTCTGCCAGGTTGATCAAGAAAGTGGTATGCCCCTTTGACACCACGTCGTTGAAATCGCCAACGGTGCTGATGCCAAGGATGTTCTGCCAGCGATGATGCTCCTGGAAGATGCCGAACATCTTGTCCTGCTTGATCATCTCGCCCAACACGGAGGGATCGGCAAGGGATGGGATGCGGAGCAACATTCCTTCATAATAAGGCTCCAAGCCGAACAAACTCAGCATGCCCGTGCGGGGGAGCAAGGCGCCATAGTAGTAGTCGGCATAGTCGTCAAGGGTGTAATAGACAGTGTAGATGTCGCCGGTGGAGAGCAGCAATTTCACCTTCGAATCGGTGCCTTTCTCCTTGAACACCTTGATCGCCTCCTCTGTGGTGCACTCATGTCGGCGTATGGGCAGATTGGCATCGATGATTTCCTGCATCCTCCGGCGTACAGCATCCACATCGGCTGTAGTTATCGGCCTCCCTATCTGCAAATCACAGAAATAGCCGTTGGAAACAGGAATGTCGATGACCACGCGCCCCGTGGCGAACAAATCCTGGACCGCCTTGCAAAGCACGAAGAAGAGTGTGCGCGTGTAAGTCCGGCTGCCAGAACTGGAACAGAGGTCGAGGAACTCAACATCGGAATTGTGGTAGAGGCGGAGCCCCAGCCCCGCCACCCGGTTGTTCACTTTGGCCACTACGGGGCCATGCTCCATTTCCACCCCGGAAATGGAAAAAATGTCAGAAAGTGTGCTTCCTATGGCTATTTCTAACTTATTTTTGTTATTTTTGCAACGGATTTTAATGGTTTCTCTCATAGTATGCGAACTATTTTAAATTTCAGCGTGTAAAAGTAGTAAAAAAATACAGAAATCGGTTGTTGAAACCTTATTATTTTCAAAAATATGTCTATTTGGATTATTTTCAAGCTTCTTGGCTCACTCGCACTCCTCATGTTCGGCATGAAATCGATGAGTGAGAGTTTACAAAAAATGGCAGGACCACAACTGCGACACGTCCTCGGGGCAATGACCACCAACCGCTTCACAGGAGCACTGACAGGCATGTTCGTCACCGCAGCAGTGCAAAGTTCTACTGCAACGACGCTCATGACTGTATCTTTCGTCAATGCCGGACTGCTCACACTTGTGCAAGCCATCAGTGTCATCATGGGAGCGCATATCGGAACCACTGTCACGGCATGGATCATGAGCCTTGGATTCTCTTTCGAAATCACAGACTTCGTCTATCCTGCGTTCTTCATCGGTATCATACTTATATATATGAAGAAGAGGCGCATCCTGGGAGACTTCCTCTTTGGCGTGGCGTTCCTCTTCCTCGGACTGGGAACGCTGAAGGCCACCGGATTCTCACTCGTAGAGGATGAGGAAACCAAACAGATGATCAGCAACTTCTTTGCCAAATTCAACGAACCCAACTTCTGGAACTCGCTCCTCTTCCTCGTCATGGGTACGGTGCTCACGCTTTGCGTACAGTCGTCGGCGGCCATCATGGCCATCACCATGATCTTGTGCTCAACAGGCGTGCTGCACATCGACCAAGGCATCATGCTCGTATTAGGAGAGAACATCGGCACCACCATCACCGCCAACATTGTGGCTCTCAGCGCCAATACACAGGCTCGACGAGCAGCCTTCTCACATATGTCCATCAACGTTTTGGGCGTCACTTGGGCCCTGCTGCTGCTGCAACCCTTCGTCAACCTCGTCTGTGGATTCGTTGGCTTCGACCGAAGCATTGGGCCCAGCGACCCGGGATATGCTGCCAACCTGGCCAAGATCTCTGTCGTGCTTGCTACATTCCACTCCACTTTCAACGTCGCCAACACGCTGCTGCTCATCTGGTTCATCCCTTATATCTCCAAATTCGTGTGCTGGGTCATCAAACCCAATGCCGTCGTGGAGGATGAGGACTTCAGGCTGCATTTCATCACCTCCGGCATCATGAAGACTCCAGAACTCTCGGTGCTCGAGGCTCATAAGGAAATCAGAGCCTTCGCAGAACGCATGCAACGAATGTTCGCCATGGTGCGGGAACTGCTCACAGAAAAGGATGAGCAGAAATTCAACAAACTTTACAACCGCATCGAGAAATACGAAGGCATCTCAGACAACATGGAGATTGAAATCGCCAAATACCTCGACCAAGTGTCAGACGCCCACCTCAGCGATGACACCAAGGCGAAGATACGCGCCATGCTGCGCGAGATATCTGAACTGGAAAGCATCGGGGACTCCTGCTTCAACATGGCACGCACCATCAACCGCAAGGTTCAAGGCAAGCAAGACCATTTCACTGACAGACAGTATGAACATCTCCACCAGATGATGGAACTCATCAACAATGGCCTGGAACAGATGAACACCTTGATGTCGGGAAGGAAGGAATCGTTTGATGTCAACCGCACCTTCAACATCGAGAACGAAATCAACAACTACCGCAACCAACTGAAGACGCAAAACATCATAGACATCAACAACCATGAGTACACCTACGCCGTAGGCACCATCTACATGGACATCATCGCCGAATGTGAGAAATTAGGCGACTACGTGGTCAACGTTGTGGAGGCGCGCATGGGAACAAGGCAGAAAGACGCCTGACCACCACATCATCTTCAGGAGTTAAAGGGGAGTTATAGGGGAGTTAAAGGGAAGTTCTCCCTCGCCCCCGGCCTGCGGCCACCCCCTCTCGGGCAGAGGGGGAGGAGTTAAAGGGACAAAAGTCTACTTTATGACCATTTCGGGGGCTTTATACCCATATTTAATGGCTTTTACCTATTTCACATTCGCTCAACTTTCAGGAATAATGAAAATGGGGGGCATTTCATTTTGCCCCCCTTGTTTTTACAAACCAGGGAAAGGTACGGCAATCCATAGAAGAGAAGGATTATCGCACCTTTCCACAGTCATCCCTTCAATTCCTCGAAAAGAATCTTCATGCCTGCCGAAGCACCCATCTTCAAATGCTTGAAACCATCCGTCTCCTGAACCCTCACATCACCCGGGTCAATCAGGTAGATGGGAGCCTTGGGAGGAACGTAATGCACCAGTCCGGCGGCAGGATACACCACCAACGAAGTGCCGATGATGATGAAGATGTCGGCCTTGGAACATTCGCGGGCGGCCACCTCGATCATCGGGACGGCTTCCTGGAAAAAAACGATGTGAGGACGAAGCAGCGAGCCGTCGCCAGCCTTGGTGCCGGGCACCACCTCGGGGTTCTCACGTGTGAGGGTCTTGATGTAACGAGGGTCGTAGGGGTCGATGCTGGAGCACACCTTCATCAATTCGCCATGCAGGTGTATGACCTTCGTGCTGCCTGCCGCCTCATGCAGGTTGTCCACGTTCTGCGTCACCACGGTGACATCATAGTATTTCTCCAATTCCGCCACCAAGCGATGCCCCTCATTGGGTTTGGTGTCCAAACACTTGCGGCGCAACATATTGTAAAATTCCGTCACCAAATTCGGGTCGCGCAACCACCCATCGTGGGTGGCCACTTGCTGGACAGGATAATTCTCCCATAGGCCATCGGCATCGCGAAAGGTTTTCAAACCACTTTCCACCGACATGCCAGCTCCTGTAAGAACAACGATTTTTTTCATAAAATGCAGGTTTAAAGTCGTATGTTTTATTAATAATGTACAAAAATAGCACTTTTTCTTCAAATCACAATTCCCTTTCGAAGAAAAAATAGTAACTTTGCCGAACTTTTTAAAATGCATTTTAATTATTTGACAATTTATGGACAATGTTAGTTACGCTTTGGGGCTGGGCATCGGGCATCAACTGCTTCAGATGGGTGCTTCAGACCTGAACATCGACGATTTCGCAGACGCCATCAAGGATGTCCTGGCAGGAAACCCCCTCAAAGTTGCCAACAAGGATGCTCAACGCATCGTGGAAGATTATTTCAAGGAAAAAGAACAGAAGTTGAACGCAGACAAGGCAGCAAAAGGAAAGATCGCTCGCGAAGCAGGTGAGAATTTCCTCAAGGAGAATGCCAACAACGAAGGCGTGATCACCCTTCCCAGCGGCTTGCAATACAAGGTGCTTCAAGAAGGCAATGGCAAAAAGCCCAAAGCCACAGACCAAGTGGTGTGCCACTATGAAGGTTTCCTCATCGACGGCACAGTTTTTGACAGCAGCTATCAAAGGGGCGAACCCACCAAGTTCCCTCTCGATGGTGTCATCACAGGATGGACGGAAGGACTACAACTCATGCAAGAAGGAGCCAAATATCGTTTCTTCATCCCATACCGACTTGCCTATGGCGAAGGCGGGGTGGGAACACTCATCCCCCCCTACTCCACCCTCATCTTCGACGTGGAACTCATAGAAGTAAAATAAAAACATCATAACAACAAAAAAGAACAAGAAAATGAGAAAGATTTCATTATTTGCCGTTTTGGCAATCGTGTTGGCCACCGCCTTCTCTTGTGGCAAAGCCAACAAAGCCAACCTCAAGACCGACGTGGACTCCATCAGCTATGCCATTGGACAAGTCAATGGCACACAACTCAAAATGTTCCTTGAGCAACAAGGGATTGACTCCACAAACATCGCTGACTTCCTCAAAGGCTTCAAGGACGGTGCCAATGCTTCAGGAGACAAGAAAAAGAAAGCATACAGCATGGGCCTCATGCAAGGCTTGCAAATGATCGAAGGCCTTAACAACAACATCTTCGGCGGTGAAGACAGTGAAGAGAAACTCGCCGTCAACAAGTTGTTGGCAGGACTCGCCGCTGGTGTGAAAAACGACACCACCGTTTTCAAACCCGAAATCATCCAGGGTAAACTTGAAGAAATGGTGAACTCCGTCCACGAAAAGGCCATGAGCAAGAAATACAAGGAGAACAAGGAAGCCGGAGCCAAGTTCCTCACTGAGAAAGCCAAGGACTCCAATGTGAAAAAGCTGCCCAGCGGTGTGATGTACAAAGTGATTACAGAAGGTAAAGGCGCCGTGCCCAATGACTCCACTGCCAACAAAGTGAAAATCCACTATGAAGGCAAACTCATCGATGGAACCAAATTCGACAGCAGCTACGACAGGAAAGAACCCGCCGAGATGTTGGTCAACCAAGTGGTGCCTGGTTTCCACGAAGCCCTTATCAACATGCCTGTCGGTTCAAAATGGGAAGTTTACATCCCCGCCGACCAAGCCTATGGCGAGCGTGAGGCAGGAGAAATCAAACCTTTCTCCACACTTATCTTCACCATCGAACTTCTTGACATCCTGAAGAACGACGCCCCGAGGGCTGCTATGCCAATCAATGTGAGTCCGACAACAAAATAAGACCTGCATGAAAAGGATTGTTATCCTATTGGCACTCGTCCTCGTGGCGAGTGCCTCTTTCTGCCAAGATACGGAAAAAGGCAAGAAAGTCAAGAAGAAGAAAGGCAAGAAAGAGGTTGTCGAGACAGTAGTCGAGACACCCGTGACCCTCGGCACGACCGCCGACTCTCTCAGCTATGCCATGGGCATGGACGCCACCAACGGCCTCATACCCTTCCTCCAGCAACAACTGGGGGTTGACACGGCATACATGTACAAGTTCGTGGAAGGCCTCAAAGCAGCCATCGACAAGAAACAGAACAACAAGGAAATCACCGCCTACGCCGCCGGCGTGCAGGTGGCCCACATGGTGGCGGAAAGGATGGTTCCCCAAGCCAACCAACAAATGGCCAACGCCGTGGACAGTATCAACAGCGACTTGTTCTACAAGGGATTCCTGGCATGGTTGCAGAAGGACACCACCCTCTTCAACTCCGACAATGCACAGAAATACATCGTCGAGACCAGGGATGCTGCCAACCAAAAGATGATGGCAAAGAACATGGAATTCCTCACTATCAACTCCATCAAGGAAGGCGTGAAAACCACCCCCTCGGGACTGCAATACAAAGTGTTGCAGGAGGGCAATGGCGAAATCGCCACCAAAGATGACGAGGTGGAAGTGAAATACGAAGGAAGACTCATCGACGGCACCATCTTCGACAGCAGTTACGAACGCGATCCCCAAACCACCAAGTTCCGTCCCACACAAGTCATCAAAGGATGGACAGAAGCACTTACCATGATGCCTGAAGGCAGCATATGGGAACTATACATTCCGCAAGAGCTCGGTTACGGTGCGCGTCAGGCTGGCAAGATACCTCCCTACTCCACCCTTATCTTCAAGGTGGAACTCATCAAGGTGAACAAGAAATAATTTTTTTTAAAACTGTTTTCGGGATGGACGTGACGCCCATCCCGAAAACTTCCACAAGCAAATGAAAACATTCGAAGAACTTGGTGTCGCCGAAGAGATTCGCCGCGCCATCACAGAAATGGGATTTGAAAACCCCATGCCCGTGCAGGAAGAGGTCATTCCATACCTCCTCGGCATCGGAAACGATGTCATCGCACTGGCCCAGACCGGAACGGGAAAGACTGCCGCCTACGGCATTCCGCTCCTGCAGAAAATCAACCCCTCCGACCACACCACCCAGGCACTCATCCTCTCACCAACACGCGAACTGTGCCTGCAAATCAGCGACGACCTCAAAGACTTTTCCAAATACATGGAGGGTGTGCGCATCGTGCCCGTATATGGAGGCACGTCCATCGTCAACCAAATCAACGCTCTCAAGAAAGGTGTACAAATCATCGTAGCCACCCCGGGACGCCTCATCGACCTGATGAACCGTGGCGTGGCAAAACTCGACAATGTCGTCAACGTCGTCCTCGACGAGGCTGACGAAATGCTCAACATGGGATTCTCCGAAAGCATCGACGAAATACTCGAGGGTGTCCCGGAAAACCGCAACACGCTCCTCTTCTCCGCCACCATGAGCAAGGAGATAGAGGCCATAGCCAAAAACTACCTACACGACCACAAGGAAATCGTGGTGGGTAGCCGCAACGAGGGTGCCGAGCATGTCAACCACATCTATTACATGGTGCATGCCAAAGACAAATACCTCGCACTGAAACGCATCGTTGACTATTACCCCAAGATTTTCGCCATCATCTTCTGCCGCACCAAGGTGGAGACACAGGAAATAGCCGACAAACTCATCCGCGACGGATACAATGCAGAGTCGCTGCACGGTGACCTCTCACAGCAACAGAGAGACCTCACCATGCAGAAATTCAGGCAGCACCTCACACAACTCCTCGTGGCCACCGACGTGGCGGCACGAGGACTCGATGTCGACGACCTCACACACGTCATCAACTTCGGACTGCCTGAGGACATAGAAAACTACACACACCGCAGCGGAAGGACAGGACGCGCAGGCAAGAAAGGCACGTCCATCTCCATCGTACACACCAGGGAACAAAAGAAAATCAAAAACATAGAGAAGGAAATCGGCAAGAAATTCGTAGAAGCCGACCTACCCACACCCCAGGAGATTTGCACCAAGCAACTCTACCGCGTGATGGACCAGATAGAGAAGACCGACGTGAACGAGGAGGAAATCGCCCCCTTCATGGAAGAGATCAACCGCCATTTCGAATATATGGAAAAGGAAGACCTCATCAAGAAAATCGTCTCACGCAACTTCGGCCGCTTCCTGGCCTATTATGCCGACGCCCCCGAGATAGAAAAACCCAGCGCCAAGAGCGAACGTTCGAAAGGCGAAGGGAAGGGAAAAGGCCGACGTGGCAAGACGGAAAGAGGCTACCGCAGGCTTTTCATCAACCTCGGAAAGGTCGACGGATTCTATCCTGGAGAAGTGATGCAGTTCATCAACAAGCATGTCTCCGGCCGACAGGAGGTGGGGCACATCGACCTGATGAGCAAGTTCTCCTACATCGAGGTGCCAGAAGAAGATGCCGAACTGGTGATGCAATCGCTCGACGGCACCACCTACAAAGGCCGTGAGGTGAGATGCAACGACGCCGATGAAAAAGGACACGGGAAAAACAACCGTGGCGGCAGGAGTGCCTCTCAAGGAAGGGACACCAGGGAGGACCGACCGCGTAACGACGATTTCTCACGCTTCGAGAAGAAACCGAAACGGAAGCCGGCCAGGGAAGAACAACCGGAGCCTCGCAAGCAGAAAAAAGGCACGAGAGGCGCTGCTCGCATGGAAAGCGGGCGACAGGATGACTGGCGGCAGTTCTTCCAAGGACACGACATCATACTGAAAGGTGATGAACCCGACTTCAATGAAGAGGGCTGGGCTCGACGCAAGCCGAAGAAAAAGAAATAATACCCTCATACATCTGAAAAAGGGGATGTGCCTGCGATGGCGCATCCCCTTTTTTCATATCCCAAGGACCCAAAAGTCCATAAGAATAGCCCCTAATACTTGAAACTTGAGCCGCCCACGAACTCACGCATGATGCTTGTAGGCGGTATTTCCTTGTCGCTGACAGGAAGGAAATAGTGGATGAACTTCTGCAAGCGGTGTGCCTCGGCATATTCAGGACAGTTCTTGGGCACCGTGGAGAGGATGACCTCGGCATTGTTGCGCAAGACGGCGAACTCGATGTTGAGTGCGGAATTGAACATCACGTCGGCCGTTTCCTGGAACGGCAGAATCCATTTTTCCTCCGCCTCGCACACGTTGGGCCACATGCTGATGGTTTCTCGTGCGGAATAAGCCCCTTTGTTGTAGTCACGGATGATGCGGCGCAGCAAGCGGTTGTCACGAGTAGGAATCCAGTTGTGGTCGTCAAGGGAGATGCTGGTGAGCGCAGAGACGAAAACCTTGTAGGTGGCTATGCCGGGAAGATTTTCCAAGAGCAACGGGTTGAGTGCATGGATGCCCTCAATGATGAGCACGTTGTCGTTCTGTAGTTTCAGTTTCTTGCCATTGAACTCCCGCTTGCCGGTGACGAAATTGTATTCAGGCACCTCCACCCGTTCGCCAGCAATCAATCGTCCCAAATGGTTTTCGAGCAAAGCACAATCCACCGCCTTGATGTTGTCGAAGTCATACTGGCCATTCGGCAGCAGCGGTGTATCCACCCTGTTGACGAAATAGTCGTCCGTGGAGAAGGATATGGGTCGAAGCCCGCAAGCCAACAATTGCACCGAAAGGCGCTTGGTGAAGGTGGTCTTGCCCGAACTCGACGGTCCAGTGATCAACACGACACGCACAGGATTCTCCTCCAAACGGGACTTACGGTCGATTTCCTCTGCTATCTGCACGATTTTCTTCTCCTGCAAAGCCTCGCTCACCTGTATCAGTTCGGAGGCATAACCCTTGAGGATGGCCTTGTTCACATCACCTGCATTCGACAACCTCATGATGATGTCCCACCGCACCTTTTCAGAGAACACCTCAAAGGTGCGCGGCATATCCCTCATCTCACCTAATTTCAATGGATTCCGACTGTCGGGAACACGAAGCAGCATGCCATCGTGCAACAATTCCAACCCCCATACCTTCAAATATCCCGCAGAAGGCACCAACGGCCCATAATAGTAGTCCACGGTGTCGCCCAGCGTATAATAGTCGCTGTAAATCTGCCCACAGGTTTCGAGCAACTTCACCTTGTCGGAAAAGCCCCTCTCCTTGAACACCCTGATGGCCTCCTCTGTCGTGGCCTCCGTCCTCCTGAACGGCATGTCAAGGTTGATGATTTCCTGCATACGCTCACGAATGCGCTCCACGTCCTCTTGCGTAAGGCCTTCATTGCCGCGTTTCTTGAAATTGCAATAATACCCTCTTGACAACGAGTGCTCAATGAAGAGTTTGCTACCAGGGAAGAGGTCGCTGGTGGCCTTGTAGAGCACAAAGCACAGGGAACGCACATAGACAAGGAATCCCGCTCCCTCTCGTGCATCCAGGAACTCCACGTCTCGGTTTTGGAAAAGTCTGAATTTCAGTCCCTGCGACGTGTTGTTCACTTTGGCGGCCACGACGGGATAAGGCAGTTTGATTTCATCGGCGAAAGCCTGATAGACATCGAGCAACGAAGTTCCCTCCAGGAAGCTCTTGGTGATGTTGATGTTCTTACAGCGAATTTGAAGCATGGGAAAGATGTTTTGGGTGATGCCGTTAAGTAACTTATAATGATGACACAAAACGTATAGAGACGGGAAGAATCCCGTCTCTACAGAAGAAAGCCTTGTTATTGGGCGTTGATTTCCTTGAGCAACCTGTCGGCATGTCCCCATCTGTCCATCATGAAGAGGACGAAGCGAATGTCTACGCCGATGCAGCGTGCCAGTTGCTTGTCGAAGAAGATGTCGCTGGAAAGGCTGTCCCAGTTGCCGTCGAAAGCCAGTCCGATGAGTTCGCCTTTTCCATTGAACATCGGCGAGCCGCTGTTTCCGCCCGTGATGTCATTGTTGGTGAGGAAGCAGAGTTGCATCTTGCCTGTGGTGCGGTCGGTGTAAGGGCCGAAATCCTTTGCAGAGAGCAGCTGCCTCATGATAGGCTCAGCTTCATACTCCACGTTCTCGCTAGCCTTGTCCATCTTGTCCACGATGCTTTCAGCGGTGGTGTAGTATCCGGAGCCCACGCCGTTGAGCATGTATTCGCCCACTTGTCCGTAACTGAGTCGCATGGTGAAGTTGGCGTCACTGTAATGAGGCTGGTCTTGCTCCATGCGGACGATGGCGTCACATAGATAGCGCTCCTGTTCTTCGATTTTCGTATTATTCATCATCAAAGCAAAATACTGACCGATGAGTTTGCTATAAACCCCTTTTCCAAACGCCACGCCGGGGTCTTCATCGAATTCATCCTTGTTGAAATAGATTTTAGTGTCATTCTTCATCAAGAGTGAATTGTCGTATAGATAGTCCACATAAGCGGCATAATTGTTGTCGAATTTCGTCTTGATTTCCTCGTAGAAGTCAGGCCAGTGCTTCTCATCCACTTGCTCGGCATAGTTCTTGAGCATGGCCGTGAGCACCTCCTTGTCGAGCGCCTTGTCCCATTTGTCGCTGTTGTCCTCAAAGAGGTAGTATTGCTCGTCGGGATTGTCTTCAGGACCTTTCACCTCCTTGCCCCTGTTGGTTTGCATGTAACGAGTGAAAAGTTCACTGTTGCCGAAGAAGGATTCATAGAGGTTGTGCACAACGATGCTTGGCTCTCTGCACTCCGCATAGAAATTCTTCAGGCTGTCGAAGTCCAGTTTGCCCTTGAGATAGCCAGTCTCGTCTATCCACTTCTGAATCTTCTCCTCAAAGGCGGCTTTCTGGGCGATGATGCCGATGGAGTCGATGCACTTGTTCATACCGATGGAATTCTTCCAATAGTTGGAACTCTCTGCATACTTGCTGTCATACATGATGCGTACGGCCTCGCTGGCCCTCATGTGCTTGATCATCACATCCTGCTTGACGCCTCTCACTTGGGCGCGAATGGTGTTTTCCACGTCGCGCATCTGCTGGATGCCATAGGAAGAGAGATATCTCTGAGTGCTTCCCGGATAGCCGATGGTCATGGCGAAGTCGCCAGCCTTGTATCCCTGCATCGACACTTGGGCCCAGCGCTTGGGATGATAAGGCACGTTCTCCTCGCTGTATTCAGCCGGGCCGTTGGTTTTCGGGTCGGCATAGATGCGGAAGACAGAGAAGTCGCATGTCTGTCGGGGCCACATCCAGTTGTCGGTCTCTCCGCCAAACTTGCCCATGGACTTCGGGATGGTGAAGACGAGTCTCAGGTCGGTGAAATCCTGATATGTGGTGGCATAATAGCGGTTGCCCTCGAAGAAGGGGTCGATGGTCACATGCAATGACTTGTCGATGAGTTTCACCGAGTCGGTCATGGCGTTGGTGAGAGAGTCGATGAACGCCTCCTGCCCAAAACTGCCAAGGTCATCGAAACCTTTTGCCTTGAGCATGTCGGTGATGTCCATCTGGTCGATCATGAAACTGACGAACATATTCTTGTTGGGCAGTTCTTCCTCATAACTTTTGGCATAGAATCCATTAAGCATGTAGTCGTGCTCCACGGTGGAATGGCTGCGGATGGCCTCGAAGCCACAGTGATGGTTGGTGAACACCAGTCCGTTGGGTGACACCACCACGCCGGTGCAATAACCGCTGAAATTGACAACAGCGTTTTTCAATGCGTTGTCACCATAATACAAGTCATTGTAAGGCATGGCAAAACCTTCGTTCTGCATGATTTCATACACCTGGGGAGGCAGGTTGTACAAGGTCCACATGCCTTCATCGGCCTTGGCCTGGAAAGAAGCGACCACGCAGGCCAGCAACAAAAATGTTTTTCTAATCATAATATTTATGTTTTGATTTTGATGATTCTAATTCCAATGCCCTCTGTTATTTGAAATACTTTCCCACATAAGGAAGGTTTTTAAGGGGGAAGTCACGCTTGACAGTATAAGCCACGAATACTCCGACAAGAATGGTGTTCACGATGAGCGAAGCCCATAATGGCAAATTGGCAGAAGAGAAATGGATGCCTATGAAGAGTACGGCGGTGAGGAGCACGTAAACAAAGATGTCGCGAAGCGGGTATTTAATGGGATTGTAGCGCTGCCCCACGATATAGGAAAGCACCATGGCAATGCCATAACCAGTAAATCCACCCCAGGCGCACGCGATGTAGCCATTTTTTGGAACGAACAGGATGTTCACAGCAAAGAGAGCAGCGCATCCAATGCCGGAGAAGATGGCTCCCCAAATGGTTTTGTCAATCAGTTTATACCAGAAAGAGAGGTTGAAATAAACCCCCATCATGATTTCCGCCGCCATGACAATGGGCACCACATACAGTCCCTCCCAATAGTCTTTGCCGATGATTCGTTTCAAGATACCCATGTAAGCCATCACACAGAGGAAGGCCAACAGTGTGAAGATGATGAAGAACTTCATCGCCGAGGCATAGTATTCCTTTGAGTCTTTGTCCTTGTCCTTGCCGAAAACGATGGGTTCATAAGCATAGCGGAAGGCTTGTGTGATCATGGCCATGATCATTGCTATCTTGACCACGGCACCATAGATGGCCAACTGCTGTTTCATATCCTGCCCTTCATAGAGATAGGGAAACAGAATCTTGTCTGCGGTCTGGTTGAGCACGCCGGCGATGCCAAGCACCAATATGGGCCAACCATAGTTCAGCATGCGCTTGAGCAATTGTGAATCGAAGCCGTGTTTGAAACCTTGAAGTTCCTTATAAAAGAAGAAGGTGATGGAAGTCGTGCAGATCAAGTTGATGAGAAGGGCTGTCTTTGCATCGTGGCCATCCATGCCAAGGTAGTAGATGCAGTTGAGAGTGATGTTCATAGCGATGAACGCCAGTTTGAAGGCAGCAAACTTGATTGGTTTCTTCTTGAAACGCAGGTAAGCAAAGGGGATGCACTGGAAAGCGTCGATGGCGACGCAGGTGAACATGAAGCCGATGTATTCGGGATGATCATGGTAGCCAAGCAAGTTGGAAAGGGGCTGAAGGAACACCAACACCAACAAGATGAACAACACCGAGGTGAATCCTACCGACCACAGCGTCGTGGAATAGACCTTGTCGGCATTCTCACCTTGCTTGTTGGCATAGCGGAAGAACGAGGTCTCCATTCCATAGGTCAAAATCACCAACAACAACGCCACCCAGGCATAGACATTGGTGATGACACCATACTCTCCTTCGGCTGCCGACATCTTCATCGTATAGATCGGCACAAGCAGATAGTTCAAAAACCTTCCAATGATACTACTCAAACCATAGATGAAAGTATCCTTGAGCAATCCTTTTAAATTAACCATGATTTTTCAAAAACATTAAGGAGAGAAACTATGATGATTATTTCTTGAAACATTGTCCCGCAAGCACCTTGCATCAAATCAAAGGTGAATTCATCAACTGGAGAATCTCCTCATCAGTGGCAAGGTTGAAGTCGCCATTGAACGTGTATTTCAACGTAGAAGCCGCCAACGCATAGTCGAGAATGCGCTGGTCGTCGTCGGGCCATTCCAGCATGGCATGTATCTGTCCGGCGGCGAAGGCGTCGCCCACACCCATCGGGTCCACCATGTCCTGGATGTCGTAGATGCGGGTGGAATAGAGGGTGCCGTCACTCCACAGCAGGCAGGTGAGCAGATGGTGGCTGGCATCCACCTGGTTGCGCATGCCCATCAGCCATTTCCGGCAGCGTGGGAACCGTTGGTGCAGCGCATCAAACCACTCGCGGTAAGGCTCCAAGTCCATCACATAGTGGACGTCGCGAGCTTCGAAAGGTATCTTCGGATGGCTGGTGAGGAACTCAAACTCAATGACATCTCCAAACATGACATCAGCATATTCGAGCATGGCGCTGAGAGTCTCTATGGGTTTCGCACCAGGGTATTTCCATAGGTTCTTGCGGTGGTTGATGTCGAACGATATGGTGAGTCCCATCTCATCGGCCACACGCAACGCCTCAAACGTGGCTTCTGAAGCATTGGGCGACAACGCCCCTGCGATACCGGAAGTGTGGAACACGCCCGCTCCTTGCAGCACCTTCCTCCAATCAATCATGCCCGGCTCAATCAATCCGAAAGCCGAGGCGCCACGGTCATAGGTGACAGAGGAGTTGCGCAATGCCGCCGCACCCTCGAAATAGTAGGTACCCATGCGTTCGCCATCACACAACACATGGCTCACATCAAGGCCATATTCCCTGAGCATCATCTTGGCGGCCAAGCCAATCTGTCCTTTCGGAAGACGGGTGACATACTCCACCTCGTCGCCCAAAGTGGCCAACGAAATGGCAACATTGGCCTCACTGCCGCCAAAATTGCCCAACAACTGCTCACCTTGTGTGAAACGCTTGTGACCCTGCTTCGAGAAACGAAGCAGCAACTCACCGAAAGTAACGATTCGCTTGCTCTTCATTTATATATTTAATACTAATTAAATTACAAAAGTAAACAATTCCATTGGAAATGCCAAAAATCCACCCCTCAAAAAACATTTTTTGACGTACCTGAATGAGATTTTATATGATCGCATTATTTGAAACTTCATTCAACCGAATGACCATCCCATCATCATTCCATCCATCAGATAGGCGATGGCACAGCAGATGATGGCGACGGGAAACAATCCAGCCCCACGCCAGGCAGCAACAACGCCGACTGCCAGCGCGACAACACCGGAAACGGGCGACAGCGTGGTCTCAACAATGGCAGGAAAGGTCATCACGGCCAATGTGACGTATGGCACATAATAAAGAAAACTACGAAGGTATACATTCCTTATCCTACCTTTGATAAGCGTCATCGGCAGGATACGGATGAGGTTGGTGGTGACTATCGCCAACATGATGCAGATGATGACCTCACGCTTCTCCATGGCCAGTGTCCTTTATGGGTTTGAGAAAAGCGGCGACAGACGATATGACCACCGTCAGCACGATGGTGCGCGTTCCGGAACTCCACGTGCTTACAATGGGGGCAATGGCACACAATCCGCTCAATGCGAAACTGGCGGCGACGGCATACAGCACGTTGCGGTCGTTGCGCGACGGTGGCATGATGATGGCGATGAACATGCCATAAAGGGCTACGCTCAATGCCGAAACTATGGCTGATGGCAACAAACCACCGGCAATGATGCCTGCCGCACAACCGGAAGCCCAACAGAGGGTGGAGACCAAGGCGGCGGAATAGGTGTAGGCAGGAGGGGTGTAGCCTTTGTGGTTGACGGAGATGCCGAACACCTCGTCGGTGATGCAGCACGCCATCAGCACTCGGTGATACCAGGGTGTGCCAGGGGCTATCTTTTGTGAGAGCGCCGCACTCATCAGCATATAACGCAGATTGGCCACAAGGCTCATGGCCACTATCTCAACGTAGGCGGCATTGATGGCCACCAGCGTATATACACCATATTCTCCAGCGGATGCCCGAGTGAAGAAACTGCTCACAAAACCAAGTGATGCCGTAATACCCGCCTTCTTGGCGATGATGCCCAGCGAAAACGCCACAGCAAAATAGCCCATCGCAATGGGAACGCCATCACGCAGGCCACTGACAACCTCGCTCTTCACTCCTGGTGTCGCCGCCTTTTCCACATCCTTCTTCTTACGGTCTTCCATCCTTGTCAAAAGCGGGCACAAAGGTAAGCGAAAAAAACGGCCTGACAAAAAAACCAAGTCAAAAAACACCCCCGGATGATTGCACCCCTACTTCAATTTGTTGAAAATCATCGGCATGGAATTCACGTCGAGGGGACTGACATCCACCAACCGAAGCGACTTGACCATGTGGAGCGTTCCCTGCTTGTAGGCTTGGAAGTGCTCAGTGGTCAGATGGTGCTCGTAAGCTTCCTTGTTACGATAAATCTCAATGATGCGAAACTTATTCTCACCCTCCTTCACCTGGTTGGGGAAGATGCAGATGACTCCTGGCTCCTTCTCGACAGACTTGGCACCGACATTCCTCGCAGCCTTCAGATATTCTTCCAGATACTGGGGATAAACCTCTATTTCAGCCATCCTCACCACCATCATTTTCGATTCCAACAGCGGCTTAATCTCCTTTTCAAAGATACCCCTCTCCACAATCCTGTAATGCGGGCGGTAGGCCTCGCGGTATTCCGGCGAATGGCTGATGGCATACTTGCTGATGGACAAGATGCTGTCAAGAAACAACTTGTCTTTCGTGTAATCAGGCAAGTTGACTCCCATCTGGTCAATCACGCCAATGATAACATTCCATCTTTCTCTCCACGACTCTACAGAAGGGCGTTTCCCGCCGTTGGCTTCGCATTCGTCCGTCACGACTCTGCCATTTTCGGGCAAACTCGGATGGTGCTCGCTGCTCCGTTCGTTGGCACTGCGGATAAAAGCATCAAGCAGCATATCCTTTGTTATCAAATTCTCCTTGATAACCTTGAGACTGACACGGACATAATTGCCATCGATGCCGCAAAACTCATAATGCCAAGGCATGAGGGCGTCAACATTGGTTGTTTCCAACTCTTGGTCCAAATACGCCTTTACGCTTTGGCGGTCAGCGACGAGATGCTCCGCACCCATATAGTCCTGAAAGCACGACTTGTAGATGTCGAGCAGACGGGATTGAGGATAAGTCTCCAACTGCTTGTTGACAAAACTCTCCACATCCTGCGCAAGCAATAGTACTGAAGACATGAGGCAAACGAATAATATGATGGTTTTCTTCATTTTCTTATGATATGAAATACATGGCGTACTTACCTTTTGCCACACCTTGCTTAGGTTTTGATAGTTGTCCATAGTGAACAATATTAGTTATACAAAAATAAGACAAAAATGCATGAATACCAAATTTTGGGGAGAAATCCACACCTTTTCGTTAGATTTCGGCCGAATGAATGATTATTTATGCATTTTCAAAGGACTTGCAATCAATTTTTCATATTCATAATTTGATGGTTTGTTGTATTTCGATGAGTCCACACCAACAGAGGATTCTTATATGTTTTCGTTGAAATAACGTATATTTGCCATGTTTTTTCCGCACCAATGCTTCGGTCTATTTTTGGGGGTATGCCATCCATCAGGGATTGGTTTTTTTATCGTATGTTTCCAAGGTTCAAAATAAACATCAAATTATTTGTGGTTTCGGCTGATTTAAAGTAACTTTGCACCCAAATAGAAATTCACAAATCAAAGACATTTATGGCTTATACAAAACTAACTGCTGCTGAAGCAGCCTCATTGATCAAGAATGGTGAAAACCTCGCTCTTAGTGGCTTCACACCAGCCGGTGTGGCCAAGGCCGTGACGAAGGAACTTGCCAAGATAGCCCTTGCCGAGCATGAGGCAGGAAGAGAGTTCAAGGTTGGCATCTTCACAGGTGCCTCCACAGGACAGAGTACCGATGGCGACCTGGCAAACGCCCAAGCCATCAAGTATCGTGCTCCCTACACCACCAACAACGACTTCCGTAAGCACGTGAACATGGGAGAGATTCCCTACAACGACCTTCACTTGAGCCATATGGCACAAGAGTTGCGATATGGTTTCTATGGCGAGGTGGACTGGGCCATCCTCGAAGTGTGCGACATCGAGGAAGCCGACGGCTTCTACAAGGCTTACCTCACCGCTGCTGGAGGCATCAGCCCCACGGCCGCCAGGTTGGCAAAACGAATCATCCTGGAACTCAACTCTTTCCACAACCCCAATGCAAAATTCATACACGATGTGTATGAGCCACTCGACCCTCCCTACCGCAAACCCATCCCCATTTTCAAAGTAGGCGACCGCATCGGAAAGCCATACGTGGAGATTCCAAAGGACAAACTCGTAGGCGTGGTGGAATGCAACATCCCCGACGAGGCACGCGCCTTCAAGGACAGCGACCCTGTCACCGACCGCATCGGCTTCCTCACGGCGGAATTCCTTGTTGAAGAGCTGCATGCCGGCCGTATGCCAAAAGAGTTCCTCCCGTTGCAGAGCGGCGTAGGCTCCACCGCAAACGCCATCCTCGGCGCACTGGGTGCCGACAAGCATGTGCCCGATTTCAACATCTACACGGAAGTGATTCAGAATTCCGTCATCGACATGATGCTCACCGGACGTGTGAAAGACGCCTCAGCATGCTCCCTCACCGTGAGCAACGAATGCTTGATGCAGGTGTATGACAACATGGACTACTTCAAAGACCACCTCACACTGCGCCAAAGCGAGATTTCCAACCACCCGGCTGTCATCCGCCGACTTGGCGTCATCGCCATCAACACCGCCATTGAATGCGACCTCTATGGCAATGTCAACTCCACACACATCAGCGGCGTGAAGATGATGAACGGCATCGGAGGTTCTGGAGACTTCGAGCGCAACGCCTACCTGAGCATCTTCACCTGCCCCTCCACTGCCAAGGGAGGACTCATCAGCAGCATCGTACCTTTCGTCAGCCACCAAGACCACTCAGAGCATGATGTCAACGTCATCGTCACCGAACAAGGTGTGGCCGACCTGCGCGCAAAAGGCCCGATGCAACGGGCACAACTCATCATCGAGAAATGCGTACATCCCGACTACAAGCAACTACTATGGGATTATCTCAAGTTAGGCACAGGTGGCCACACTCGTCACTGCCTGCCCGCAGCATTCGCCATGCACGACACGCTGCGCCGCAAAGGCGACATGCGTCTCACCGACTACGCTGAATACGTAAAAGAATAATCTCAAAGATTTTCCTATAATATCTTAGAAAAAAGCCTATGAGAAGAAATGTCTCATAGGCTTTTTTCATCTTATTCCGCCGCCATAGGCGAAAGAACTATGGCAAGTCCACTTGGATGTAGAGATACTACAAAGACGATTGTGCCGTCTTATCTTGCTCCACCGCCGGAGCCGCCGCCACTGAAGCCGCCACCGCCGCCGAAAGAACCATGGCCGCCACCGCCGGAGTCGCGTGAGACACTTCTCTCCACCGACGCGACATCGTGACATAAACTGGATGCAAACACTGGCACCAACGTCTCATTGGTCATATTGCGGGTTTCGATGTCCATGTTCATGAACTCCGGATTGACTTTCTTCATATCGGCTTTCACTTGGTCGGCAATGCCAAAGAGAGTGGCATAGACCAGATAGTCCTTCCATAACGACACCTCGGTGAGATGGCGCTCGTTGGCCAAGGTGAAGTCCTCCAGAAATTTCTTCAATCCGAAGACCTTTTGCACATCATCGATGCTTCGCTTGGCCTCCTTGAGTTTCATGGAACCTTTATCCAAGAACCTGACAAACTCCATCACCTCTGTCTCGTGCCTGTTCATCCATTTCTTCAGTTCCTTGGGTTGGAGGATGCCATCCTCACCAGCCGCCTCCTTGATGATGTCATACAATTTCTTCAATGAGGCATCGGACAGCAAACGGTTGGATGAGTCGAAATCGCCGAGGACGATGCATTCCTGATACTTTCCCTCACCTCCAAACACCTTTTTCAAACCGGTGGCATCCACATAATGCTGCTCTATGCGAAGGGTGTTGGTGCGTAAAAGGCGCAGGACCAAAGCATTGATAAGGTTGTCTCTGGAGATGGGATTGGTCAAATAGAACGCACCCATCAAATTTCTGGCACGACGCAAGTCGCCATTCGCCGGAATCTCCCGAAACCACTCCAAGTTGTTCAACAAATTCTTGCGCTCACGTTTCAGACTTATCGATGTAAATATCGTCAAAATGGCAATGAAAAAAACTATCACTGCGGTAAAGAGCCACTCCAAATTTTCCCATAAGAAATTCATGGCCTTTCTCCACAATGTCTCCTCCTTGTAGTCACTATTTTTAAAAGCATTCTTGCGAAGCTCCTTAAAGGTGCAATTCCCACTCTTCTTGGGATGCAGCAACCCTTTCTTGAGTTCCATCAATAGGATGACCGACTCATCGGACTTCATATTCGACACCGAGGCCACCACCGTGTTTTCCATCTTTCGGATATTGTTGTTCCTGCTGCCAAAAATCCATACGCCAACGGAATCCTCGGGCAATCCGGTTTCCCGGAAAGTCGCTTCGATTTCCATGTTGACATGCTGCGGGGCGGGATCCATATCACGAGTGACAAACATCCAGTTGAAGCCATCGCTCTCCTCATAGTCAAGCACCAGGTCGGTGACAACATAATGGGAGACATAGATCCTCTCGCCGCTCTTGCCAAAACCCCAGCACAGTTCGCAACCATTGTTTTTGCGCACGATGCCACATTTGTTCGTCTTCCACTCACGAGACTTTTTCACATCCCAGTCACCAACATTGGTGTACTTTTGTCCAGTCTCGTCGGTCACAGAGAAGTCGGTGATGGTTCTGCCATTGAGATTGTCGATGACGATATACCATTCCGTTTTTTCGCTGTCGACGGATATCTGCCAAGTTTCGGTGATTTCTGCATCTCCATTGTCGAGCAAGTCCACGTGGATGGCAAGGTTGCGCAAAGACGGGCCTGCCGACACCATCATGGTGACGGCAAGCAACCCAGCCAAAAACCAAAGACGCTTACTTGCCAAATGCTTCATCGAGATTGGGATAATTGGTTTTCTTCTCTTCATCCACCTTCAGGTAATCCTTCTCACGGAAGTTGAGCATGGAAGCCACAAAGGATGATGGCCACATGCGCACCAAACGATTCATCTTGGTGGCTGTGTCGTTGTAAACCATACGGCTCATGCGCACATTCTCCTCATAGGAGTTGACGCTATCCATTGCCTTGGAAAAAAGGTCGCTGGCCTTCAAGTCGGGATAGGCCTCGCCGATGGCGAGCAGGCGTCCCAGCACTTGGGAGAGTTCTCCCTGTTGCTGTTGAACTTCTTCGGCGGTAGTCGCCGTCGCCCCACGACGTGCATTGATGACATTGATGAGTGTTTCTGACTCATGCTTGGAATATTGAGCCGCCAACTTGGCTGCGGCGAGCAAGGCATCCCAACGAGAGTTAAGTTGCACGGCAATCTGGCTCAATGCGTTCTTGCACAACTCATCGATGCTGACAAGTTTGCGCTGCGTATTGTAAATATACAACAATACCACAACGACCAAGAAAATGATCAATCCAAAAATTAAGGCAAGTGCTGTTCCCATAATAATGTTGTTTTTAGTGAATAATCAATATTGCTATGTGATGCAAAGATAGTGAAAAAAATCAAACAAGTGAACAAAAATAGACTAAAATGTGGACATGAGGAGGTATTATTCATTGTTTCTCCTCGGAAACCATTGCTCTCAAACTCATTTCCCATATCACGATGCCGGCGGTGACTGCCACGTTCATGCTATGCTTCGTCCCATATTGGGGTATCTCGAGACAACCGTCGCACAAATCGACCACCTCTTGGTGGACTCCCTTCACCTCGTTGCCGAAGACGACGGCATGGCGCCGCCCTTGTTCCACCTTCAAGTCCTGCAGCATGGTGCTGCCTTCCACCTGCTCTATGGCATAGACAAAAAAGCCTGCTTGATGGAGCGTTTCCACTGCTTCCTGAGCGGTGGGGAAATAACGCCAATCTACACTGTCCTCACCTCCCAATGCCGTCTTGTGGATTTCCGGGTGGGGCGGACAAGCAGTGATGCCGCAGAGATAGACGGCTTCCACGCGGAAAGCATCACATGTGCGGAAGATGCTACCTACGTTGTAAAGGCTGCGCACATCGTCAAGCACCACGACGAGAGGCAGTTTCTCTGATGCCTTGAACTCCTCCACGGAGAGGCGCTGCATCTCGATGGTCCTAAGTTTCCGCATGCTCCTTGGTGTGATAGGCCAATGCATACGCCCGTATCTGCTTCACCATGGCAAGCAGTCCGTTGCTGCGGGTGGGACTGAGATGGTCTCTCAATCCTATGCTATCGATGAAAAAGAGGTCGGCGTCGAGTATTTCCTGAGGAGTGTGGTCGCTGAGCACACGCAACAAAAGGGCGATAAGGCCCTTCACGATGAGCGCGTCACTTTCAGCCTGGAAGGTGAGCAACCCGTCGTGATAGTCGGCATGTATCCACACACGGCTCTGGCAACCATTGATGAGGTTGTCCTCTGTCTTGTATTTCTCCTCCAATGGCTCCATGTCGGAACCCAGGTCGATGAGCAATTGGTATTTGTCCATCCAGTCGGTGAAGTCGGAGAATTCCTCCACCACTTCGTTTTGCAATTCGTCGATGGTCATTCTAATATTTGTTGACTAAAGGGTTTGAGAGTTGGCAGCATTGCTGGAAACCGAAAGACGGGATGTGGATGGGTCCTCTACAAGGAGGAAGAGTTTGTCGCTTGGCCTTACCTTTGCCGGTACGGGTATGGAGATGTGAGTCCCTTTCCGAGCCGTCTGCACGGGTTGCAGTTCGTAGCGTATCTCCTCAGCCTCAAGATACATCACCCCCGTGGTGGGTCCTGTGATGAGCAGTTGGTCTCCCACGCTGAATTCTGCCGCATCACAAGTGAATTCCGCCACTCCGAGACGTGAGTAGTATTTCACACCCCTTCCCACATACACCTTTCGTATGGTGGCGTTGCTGCCATAGTTCTTGTTCCATTCCCCAAGCCTTTGTCCGAGATAATAGCCATCCCAGAAACCGCGGTTGAAGACACTGGCAAGACGTTGGTCCCACTCATCCTTCTTCTCTTCAGAGAAGGTGCCATCGATGACACTGGCGATGGCTTCCTTGTAACATTTCACCACAGTGTAGACATATTCCGGCCCACGTGCCCTGCCTTCGATTTTGAACACACGGACGCCGGCCTCCATCATCTGGTCGATGAAACGGATGGTCTTCAAATCCTTCGGACTCATCACATACTTGTTGTCTATCTCCAGTTGAGTGCCCGTTTCGTTGTCGGTGACGGTATAAGAACGCCGGCAGAGTTGCATACATTCCCCGCGGTTGGCCGAGCGGGCGGCATTGTCAAGGCTGAGGTAGCATTTCCCGCTGATGGCCATGCACAAGGCACCGTGGCAGAACATCTCTATACGAACAGGCTGTCCCCCCGGCCCCCGAATATCGCCCTCTACGATTTGTTGGTGGATGCCGGCCACCTGATGGAGGTTGAGTTCCCGTGCGAGGACGACCACGTCGGCGAAGTACGCATAGAATCTCAGAGCCTCGGCATTGCTGATGTTGAGTTGTGTGGAAAGGTGCACCTCTTGTCCGATGGACTGGCAATAGGTCATCACGGCCACGTCGCTGGCGATGATGGCGGTGATGCCAGCTTGGTGTGCAGCATCAACGATGGTGTGCATCGTTGTGATGTCCTCGTCGTAGATGATGGTGTTGACCGTGAGATAGGTCTTGATGCCCCGTTGTTGGCACTCGTCGGCAATGTATTTCAAGTCAGCCAAACCGAAAGCATTAGCGGAATGTGCACGCATGTTGAGTTGGCCGATGCCGAAATAGACGGAGTCGGCTCCTGCCTGCATGGCAGCCGCCAACGACTCCCTCGACCCCACCGGAGCCATCACTTCGAAGTCGCTGATAGCATAAGGAGTATGTTCGTTTGCTTTCATGCCGCGAAGGTAAGCATTATTTACGACATGGAAGAATATAGGCAAAGAAAATCCTATTTACTTCGTGATAACGTAATAACGAAATGCCGCAACAGCGTGGAACAATACCGCCCAGCCTGTCAACAAGCTGGGCGGTATTATCAAATGGAGGAACAAGGTTATTCTTCGGGGCTGAAATCTTCCTTTCCTACTCCGCAGATGGGGCAAACCCAATCCTCGGGGATGTCCTCAAAAGCCGTTCCTGGCTCAATGCCATTGTCGGGATCTCCCTCTGCCGGGTCGTAAACATACCCGCAAGTTTCACAAATGTACTTCATTTTCTCTCGATTTTAGATTAATGTATTATATAAATAAGGTTGAATATTTTCAATCCACATTTCACATAGGTCAAGGCCGCTTGTTCTTGTGCTCAAGCACCAATTCCACCTTTTCCACCACCTGACTGGGTGTGATGCTCTCCATGCATGCCTTGTCCCCTCTCATGCAAGGCTTGCTGCCATAGACGCTGCAGGGACGGCAAGGCAGGTCGACCTGCACCTGGGTGTCATATCCCTGCCTCCATCCCATGAAACCGGCAAAAGGATGAGTGGCCCCCCACAAGCATACCACAGGAACGTCAACGATGGATGCCAGATGGGTATTGGCACTATCCATGGACACCATGACATCGAGATGACTCATCACCACCAATTCATTGCCCAATCCCCCGGCCAATGCGGACACATTGATGCATTTGAGATATTTCCCACACCATTCTTCGAAACACTTGTGCTCTCTCTTGCCAGCACCGAAAAGCAGGATTCTCGCGTTGGGATGCAAATGCATCAGTTCCACCAGCACCTCCTCCATCTTCTCCAAAGGGTATTCCTTGTTGGAATGGGCGGCGAATGGCGCCACTCCAATCCATTGTTGGAAAGATTTCTTCTCAGCCAGCACGTCGACGCCTGTAAGCCTCAAATTACCGCCCTGCTGAGGAAAGATGGACTCAAAGTTCAAGGTTACAGGAAAGCCCAATTTCGCCAACACATCGGCATAGTTTTGGAATGAAGTGGGCTGCTGAACCAATTTACGGTTCTTTTTTGATAGCAACCTTCGTTTTCCTGCCCTGTGCTTGTCGATATGAGCCACCTTGTATCGGTCGAGTCTGAATCTTGTACGCAGATACTGTGTGCGCAACACGCCATGCATGTCGGCGACGAGAGTGAAATGCTTCGCCTTCAAGCGCCTATAGAGAGCATTCAACCCTCTCACGCCATGGTATTCCTTTGAAAGGTCGGCCTCCATGAAACCTACATTGGGAGCCAGTCCTTCAAAGAACACCTTTGCGAACTTGCGGCTGAGCACTGTGATGCGCAGGTCGGGGTATTGTTTGGCCAAAGAATATACCACGGGCACGAGCATCGCCACGTCACCCATGGCGGAAAACCTCATGACCAGCAAATGATTGTTTCTCGCCATGTCAGTCTATCAGTTCCTTTTATTATATAACACAGGATTGGTGGATGGGTCGTTGTACATCTTCATTTGCCGATAGGTTTTCATGTATTTATCACCCGAAGCGATATCTTCCAGCAATTGGTCGATGGCAGTGGAAAGGTCCTTCTGTTGCTCAAGCAACACGGCCAGTTTTTCACGACACCGCTCACGGTGAGCCATATCGGCATCCTTACGTTCCACCTGCTCACGCATATGATAGATTTTCAATGCAAGGATGGAGAGTCTATCGATGGCCCATGCAGGGCTCTCCGTGTTGATGCGCGCCTCAGGCTTCACGACGACATCACTATATTGGTGAAGGAAAAAAGAATCGATTTGCTCCACCAAGTCGGTCCTATCCTGGTTGCTCCTGTCAATCCTTCTTTTCAGCGACAGTGCTTCCAAAGGATTGATGTGGGGGTCTCGGATGAGATCCTCAAGATGCCACTGCACCGTGTCGATCCAGCATTTCAGGTAGAGACGGTTTTCCAAAGACTCCCTTTCATAAGGATTATTGATGGGTGTGTCGACATTGTCAAGGATATGATAGTCGATGATGGCCTTGTTGAAAACGTTGTTGTATATCTCCGTGTTTGACATATGATTCATTTTTTCAATAGTAAAAAAGATATGTGCAAATATAGCAAAAACCACAAAACATCACAAATAATTGACGTTATTTTTTCTTTTCCCCCTTATTTTTTGCACAATTGACTATAGTTTGTGCATAACAGGGTCCTTTTTTTATCAAATAATTTGCAAACTTGAATAAAAATTTGCACCTTTGCACCCGAATTTTGAAATAGAATATTTATATCACCATTTTAAATTAGAGTATCATGTCAGAAATTGAGAAAAGAGTAAGAGAAATCATCGTTGATAAACTCTGCGTCAGTGAAAGCGAAATCAAGCTTGAGTCAAGTTTCCAAAATGACCTCGGTGCTGACTCGCTGGACACAGTGGAGTTGATCATGGAGTTCGAAAAAGTTTTTGATGTGTCTATCTCTGACGACAAAGCTGAGAAAATCCAGACCGTGGGCGATGCCGTCAAGTATATTGAGGACAACATTAAACAATAAATAAGTCATTCGACTTTCTTTTTATGGTTTATAGTCCCGGCTGCCCATAACCAATGAGCCGTGGCTATAAGCCATATTTCATTTTTTAGCAAAAATGGGGGTTTTGCATCTTATATCACACTTTAAGACAGCATAAGCAACATTCCCCATCATCATACAGAACATTTTATTCATGGAATTAAAAAGAGTAGTAGTGACAGGCCTTGGTGCTGTAACCCCGTTGGGCAATACAGCAGAAGAGACTTGGAACAATATCCTGGCCGGTGTGAGTGGTGCCGCTGAAATCAAGACTTGCGACACATCGAAATTCAAGACCCATTTCGCTTGCGAAATAAAAGACTTGAAAATCACCGACTACATCGACGGCAAGGAAGCACGAAAGATGGACCGTTATACACAGTTGGCACTGGTTTCCGCCATACAGGCCGTCAATGACAGCAAAATGGACTTGGAGACGGTCAACAAAGACCGCATCGGCGTGATTTACGGTGTGGGAATAGGCGGCATCAACACCTTCGAGACAGAAGTGAAATATTATGGAGTGCATGAGGCAGAAGGTCCCCGTTTCAGCCCCTTCTTCATCCCCAAGATGATAGCCGACATCGCTTCAGGACACATCTCCATCCACTTCGGCTTCCATGGCCCCAACTACACTACGACATCTGCCTGCGCCTCGTCAAGCCACGCTTTGGCAGATGCCTTCAACCTCATCCGATTGGGAAAGGCTGACGCCATTCTCGCTGGAGGAGCCGAATCGGCCATCTGCGCTTGCGGCGTGGGAGGATTCAACTCCATGAAGGCCCTTTCCACCCGAAACGACGACCCGGCACGCGCCTCACGTCCTTTCAGCAAAAGCCGTGACGGCTTCGTGATGGCAGAGGGTTCCGGATGCCTCATCTTGGAGGAACTGGAACACGCCAAGGCTCGCGGTGCCAAGATCTACGCAGAAATGGTTGGCGAGGGAATGAGCGCCGACGCCTACCACATCACAGCCTCCCACCCAGAAGGCCTTGGTGCGCGTCTGGTGATGAAAAGTGCATTGGAAGATGCCGGCCTGCAACCTGACGACATCGATTACATCAACGTCCATGGCACATCCACCCATGTGGGCGACATCTCTGAAGTAAAAGCCATCAAGGAAGTCTTCGGCGAGTCGGCATACCAACTCAACATCAGCAGCACCAAGTCGATGACAGGCCACTTGTTAGGTGCCGCCGGTGCCGTGGAGGCGATGATCACGCTGCTTTCCGTGCAAAACGACATCGTCCCTCCCACCATCAATCACGAAGAGGACGACAAAGATGAGGAAATAGACTACAACCTCAATTTCACCTTCAACAAGGCACAGAAGCGCACCGTGCGTGCCGGACTGAGCAACACTTTCGGATTCGGCGGACACAACGCTTGTGTCATTTTCAAGAAATATGCTGAATAATCTCATTGGACGCATAAAGTTCTTTTTCCGTAAAGAAGACAAAGAACTTTATGCGTCTTTATATGACATCCTGGGTTTCTATCCCGATGACATCAAATATTACAAACAAGCATTGATGCACAAGAGCATCATGCATCGGGAAAAGGGGAAACCCATCAACAACGAGCGACTGGAATTTCTTGGCGACGCCATTCTCGGCGCCGTGGTGGGACATATTGTCTTCGAACATTTCGAAGGAAAAAGGGAAGGGTTTCTCACCAACACCAGAAGCAAAATCGTACAACGCGACACACTCAACAAACTCGCCCGCGAACTGGGCATCACCAACCTCATCGTCACATCAGGCAATTCTGGCTCTCACAACAGTTATCTTGGTGGCAATGCATTCGAGGCATTGGTGGGAGCCATCTATCTGGACAAAGGATACGAGGCGTGCACCCAATTCATCAAGAAACGCATCCTTGGGCAGTTGATCAATATCGACAAGGTGGCTTACAAGGAAGTGAATTTCAAGAGCAAGCTCATCGAATGGAGCCAGAAAAACCGCGTCAACATCAACTTCGTGCTTATTGAGCAAAAGAAGGACAACAGCGGCAGCCCCGTATTCCAATACCAAGTGACCATAGAAGGTGTGGAAGGCTGCATCGGCCGTGGTTACTCGAAGAAAGAAAGCCAGCAGCAGGCTTCCAAACTCACATTGGAACGCCTGAGAAAAGAGCCGCAATACATCGAAGCCATATTCTCAGCCAAAGGCAACCGCACCAAGATGGAGGAGGAACCTGTAGAGATAGTGCCAGACACCGAACCCAAAGACGATTTCATCATCGTCCAAAACAAAGATGCGGCAGCCCCAAAAACCGCCAAGTCCAACAAGAAAGAGGAGCGCGCAAAGACTTCTCCTGCAAACGATGAAAAGAATGATGGAGAAGATGAATTCGACCTCAGCGACATTTCTGCCGCCCCCACACCATCTTCACGAGAGGAAATCATCGCTGCTGCCGAGGAAGCCGCCTTTGCGGAGCTGGAGGACTGACCTTCGACTAAAAAATCATAGGATATTATAGGAAAAATGCAGGGGAGACCTTCATAGAAAGCCCTTGTTTTGAGAAACTGATACAAGAACGCCCCCATGGCCATTTGCCATGAGGGCGTTTTCTTATTCAAAGCAGGCGAGGTCAGTCGGCCAGTTTGGCTTTGATGAACTCCCTGTTGAGTCTTGCGATATTGGCAATGGACTCATTCTTCGGGCATACAGCCTCGCACGCACGTGTGTTGGTGCAGTTGCCGAATCCCAGTTCTTCCATCTTGGCCATCATAGCCTTGGCGCGCTTGGCTGCTTCAGGCCTTCCTTGTGGCAAGAGGGCGAGTTGGCTGACCTTTGAACTGACGAACAGCATGGCCGAGCCGTTCTTGCAAGCTGCGACGCATGCACCACATCCTATGCAGGAAGCGCAGTCCATCGCCTCGTCGGCATTCTGCTTGGGGATGAGGATGGCATTTGCATCCTGTGCCTGTCCTGTGCGCACGCTGGTGTAGCCGCCAGCCTGTATGATTTTGTCGAAAGCGCCACGGTCCACCATGCAGTCCTTGATGACAGGGAAGCCTGCCGAGCGCCACGGCTCAACGGTGATGGTGTCGCCATCGTTGAAGCGGCGCATGTAGAGTTGGCAAGTGGTGGCTCCACGCTCTGTCTTCCCATGAGGAGTGCCGTTGATGTAAAGGGAGCACATGCCGCAGATGCCCTCGCGACAGTCATGGTCGAAGACAAAAGGCTCTTTGCCATCATTGATAAGTTCTTCGTTGAGAATGTCAAGCATCTCAAGGAAAGAGGTGTCGTCGGGGATGTCCTTCATCTCGTGCTCATCGAAATAACCTTTCTCACGTGGACCGTTCTGACGCCAAAACTTTATTGTAAAGCTGATATTCTTAGCCATTGTTCTTGAATTTAAAGGTTGTTAGTTTTTGTAGTTCCTGGTCTGGACCTTGATGGCCTCATACTCCAAAGGTTCCTTGATGAGTTCGGGAGCCTTGTCGTCGCTGCCTTGGTATTCCCAGCATCCTACATAGAAATAGTTCTCGTCGTCGCGTTTAGCCTCACCCTCCTCGGTTTGGTATTCTTCGCGGAAGTGTCCGCCACACGACTCGTTGCGAGAGAGTGCGTCATAGGCTACAAGCTGTCCCATGGTGAAGAAGTCGCGAAGGTGGATGGCCTTGTCGAGTTCGATGTTGAGGCCTTCCTTCGTTCCAGGAATGAAGAGGTTGGTGTCGAATTCCTTGCGCAGTTTCTTGATGAGTTCGATGCCTTCCTTGAGACCTTCAGCGGTGCGTCCCATACCCACGTGCTCCCACATGATGTGTCCGAGCTCCTTGTGGATGGAGTCAACGCTGCGCTTACCCTTGATGTTCATCAGTCGGTCAATCTCAGCCTGAACACCCTTCTCAGCCTCGTCAAACTCTGGCAGGTCTGTGGGGATGCGCGGCCAAATCTCTTGGTCTGCAAGATAATTCTGGATAGTGTAAGGCAGCACGAAATAGCCATCTGCCAAGCCTTGCATGAGTGCGGAAGCACCAAGGCGGTTGGCGCCATGGTCGGAGAAGTTGCACTCACCGATGGCGAAGAGTCCCTTGATGGATGTCTGCAGTTCATAGTCCACCCAGATGCCACCCATCGTGTAGTGCACGGCGGGGAAGATCATCATCGGGTGATAGTAAGTGACGCCATTAACCTCACAGGCTTTCTTTCCTGGGAAGACATCTGTGATTTCCTCATACATCTCGAAGAGGTTTCCGTAGCGTTGCATGATGACATCGATGCCGAGACGGTTGATGGACTCTGAGAAGTCAAGGAATACGGCCAGTCCGGTGTTGTTCACGCCGAAACCTTTGTCGCAGCGCTCCTTGGCGGCACGAGACGCCACGTCGCGAGGCACGAGGTTTCCGAATGCGGGATAGCGGCGCTCCAAGTAGTAGTCGCGATCCTCTTCGGGAATCTCATATCCTTGCTTGGTGCCTGCCTGAAGTGCTTTGGCATCCTCGAGTTTCTTGGGCACCCAGATGCGTCCGTCGTTACGAAGCGACTCCGACATGAGGGTGAGTTTCGACTGCTTGTCGCCATGTACGGGAATGCAGGTGGGGTGTATCTGCACATAAGAAGGATTGGCGAAATAGGCACCCTTGCGGTAGCACTGCACGGCAGCGGTGCAGTTGCATCCCATGGCGTTTGTGGAGAGGAAATAAGCGTTGCCATATCCACCAGTGGCGATGACGACGGCGTTTGCCGAGAAACGCTCCAGTTTTCCTGTAACGAGGTTCTTGGCGATGATGCCCCTTGCACGTCCGTTGACGATGACCACGTCCTCCATCTCGTAACGTGTGTAAAGTTTCACCTTTCCTGCCTGCACTTGTGCACTCAGTGATGAATAAGCGCCGAGGAGGAGCTGCTGTCCTGTCTGTCCCTTGGCATAGAAGGTACGCGACACCTGGGCGCCACCGAATGAACGATTGGCAAGCATGCCGCCATATTCACGTGCGAAAGGCACGCCCTGGGCGACACATTGGTCGATGATGTTGTTCGACACCTCGGCCAGACGATAGACGTTGGCCTCGCGGGCACGATAGTCGCCACCCTTCACGGTATCGTAGAAAAGACGGTAAACGGAGTCGCCGTCATTCTGATAGCACTTGGCGGCATTGATACCACCCTGTGCGGCGATGGAGTGTGCACGACGGGGTGAGTCCTGGATGCATAGGTTGATGACATTGAACCCCATCTCTCCAAGACTTGCAGCCGCACTGGCTCCAGCCAAGCCGGTACCTACGACGATGACGTCGAGTTTCAGCTTGTTCTTCGGGTTCACCAGTCGCTGGTGGGCTTTGTAATTGGTCCATTTCTCTGCTACTGGTCCTTCGGGAATTCTTGAATCTATTTTCTTAGTCATGACAATTCGAGATTAAATGGTTAGTAAAGCGAGCAACATAGACTGGGTGCGCATTTGAATGCGAAAGCCAGCACGACGATGATGAACAGAGCAATGAGGATGGTGACATAGACGAAGCCTATGACCTTCCAACGGCAGAACCATGTCTTTCCGTTCCAACCCAGCGTCTGCATGGCGCTCCAGAATCCGTGTGTGAGGTGGAACCAGAGAGCCACAAGCCAGATGAGATAGAGAACGACAAAAACAGGATTGGAGAAAGTCTCCTGAATCCAAGCGAAACCATCACTCGGCGAATGCAACACGTCCATTTCCAAGAGTTCTGCGAACATCATGTTGTACCAGAAGTTGAACAAGTGCAGCAACAACCCAAGAAGGATGATGATTCCGAGCACCAGCATGTTTTGCGAGGCCCACTCCACCTTGCTTGGAGTGTCGGTGACTGCATATCGCTCATTTCCCCTTGCCCTTCTATTCTGGGCGGTCAGTATGAACGCATATACAATGTGGATGACAGCGAGAGCTGCCAATGCCAACGTGGCCACCACGGCATACCAGTTGGCGCCGAGTAGCTCGCAGATGGTGTTGTAGGCATCTCCTGAGAAGAGCGCCGCGACGTTCATGCAACAGTGGAACGTCAAGAAAAGGATGAGTGCGATGCCAGTGACCGACATCACAACCTTCCTACCAATAGAAGAATTAATTAACCACATAAATGATTGAGATTTAATAAATTAATTATTTGAATGAATGTGAATGCATGAAATAGGGTTAAGAAAGGCCGAAAAATACCCATTAATAGGTAATATCAGACCGCTTTAGAATGCAAAAATAGTATATTTTTGTTATAAATCAAAAGTTTTGGACAAAAAATCCGATTATTATGCTTACTTTTGCGGATGAAAGGAGGTTTTTCACTGTCTACCATCTGTTATCTGATATGATGAGACGTGCAAAAAGACAAAAGCAGAAGCAAGATGAACCATAAGATGACATATGACGTAGTGGTGGTGGGTGGCGGCCATGCCGGCTGCGAGGCAGCCTGTGCCTCGGCAAGACTGGGAGCCACGACACTGCTGGTGACGATGGACATGAACAAGATCGCCCAGATGAGTTGCAACCCAGCCGTGGGAGGCATCGCCAAAGGACAGATTGTTCGTGAAATCGATGCTTTAGGCGGTCAAATGGGCATCGTCACCGATGCCACAGCCATACAATTCCGCATGCTCAACCGTTCGAAAGGACCAGCCATGTGGAGTCCGCGTGCCCAGTGCGACAGGGGGAAATTCATTTGGAAATGGCGCGAACAACTCGACAACACTCCCGGACTCGACATCTGGCAAGACCAAGTGGAGGAACTGCTTGTGAAAGATGGCGAGGTGACCGGCGTGCGCACACTCTGGGGCGCCGAGGTGCGAGCCAAAAGCGTCGTCATCACAGCGGGGACGTTCCTCAACGGCCTCCTTCACATCGGGCGCTGCCAAGTGCCGGGAGGGAGGATAGCAGAACCCGCCGTCGAGCACCTAACGGAAAGCATACTTCGCCATGGCATCACCACGGCGAGGATGAAAACCGGCACACCGGTGCGCATCGACAAAAGGTCGGTGCACTTCGAAGAGATGGAAGTGCAGGAGGGAGAACACGACTTCCACAAGTTCAGCTTCCTCGATGGACCAAGACCCTTGAAACAACTCACCTGCTGGATTTGCTACACCAACCCCGACGTGCACGACATCCTTCGCCAAGGACTGGCCGATTCCCCACTCTACAACGGACAGATACAAAGCATCGGACCACGTTATTGCCCTTCGATAGAAACCAAACTGGTCACCTTCCCTGAACGCGAACAGCACATGCTCTTCCTGGAACCAGAGGGAGAGACCACCAACGAGATGTATCTCAACGGCTTCTCGTCAAGCATGCCCATGGACGTGCAGATAAAAGCACTCAGGCAAATCCCCGCACTGCGCGACCTCAAGGCATACCGTCCGGGTTACGCCATCGAATACGACTTCTTCGACCCCACCCTCCTCTCACACTCCCTTGAGTCGAAAAAAGTGAAAGGACTATTCCTCGCAGGGCAAGTGAACGGCACCACAGGATATGAAGAGGCTGCCGGACAAGGACTCGTCGCCGGAGTGAACGCCGCCATCCACTGCGGAGGGGGAGACCCCTTCGTGATGCACCGTGACGAGAGCTATATCGGGGTGCTCATCGACGACCTCGTCACCAAGGGAGTGGACGAACCCTACCGCATGTTCACCTCAAGGGCGGAATACCGCATCCTGCTGAGACAAGACGATGCCGATGCACGACTCACCGAGCGGGCACATGCTCTTGGACTGGCGTCCACGGAGAGATACCAATGGTGGCTGCAGAAAAAGGAGCAAGTGGAACACATCATCACACTTTGCGAACAGACATCCATCAAACCCAAGGAGGTGAACACACGGCTCGAGGCTCTCGGCACCACCCCACTCCACTACGGCTGCAAAGCCATCGACCTGCTTGGACGACCTCAAGTCAACCTCGAGGTGCTGCAAGAAATGCTGCCGGCCCTCAAGCAAGCCATCGACAATCTGCCCAACAGAAAAGAAGAAATCGCCGAGGCTGCCGAAGTGCTCATGAAATACAAAGGGTACATCGAAAGGGAACGCATGGTGGCCGAAAAAATGCACCGACTCGAGAACATCAAAATCAAAGGGCATTTTGACTACCAAAACATGACCCAAATCTCCATCGAAGCACGACAGAAACTGCAACGCATCAACCCCGACACATTGGCACAAGCCAGCAGAATCCCCGGCGTGTCGCCCAGCGATATCAACGCCATGCTCGTGCTCATAGGAAGATGAGGGAAGATTGAAGATTGAAAATTGAAGATTGAAGATTGAATTTTTGGAGCAGCGAGAGCAGAGTCAAGCTCGCTTGAACTCTGCCGAGTCGCGACAAAAATCAGCGAAGCTAAGATTGAATTTTTGGAGCAGCGAGAGCAGAATCAAGCTCGCTTGAACTCTGCCGAGTCGCGATAAAAATCAGCGAAGCCAAGATTGATAATCAGCCAACGAAGCGAAGTAAAATTTGTAAAATATTTTTATTGTTTCACGTGAAACATTCAACCATCAACAACTAAAGACATGAACAATGAGACACTGCTGCAAAACCTACGCAGCATCCCGGACTTCCCCGTGAAAGGAATCAATTTCAGAGATGTCACCACCCTCTTCAAGAGCGCTGAATGCCTGCGCATCATGGAAGACGAACTCTACGATCTCTACAAGGACAAGGGCATCACCAAGATTGTCGGCATCGAAAGCCGTGGATTCGTCATGGCATCCGCTCTCGCCGTAAGACTCGGAGCAGGCGTCGTGCTATGTCGGAAACCAGGCAAGCTCCCCGCAGAGACCGTGCAGGAAACATACGCCAAGGAATACGGCACAGACACCATCGAGATTCACAAAGACGCCATCACCGAAAACGATGTCGTACTGCTCCACGACGACCTGCTCGCAACAGGAGGAACCATGAAGGCAGCACTTGACCTTGTCAACAAATTCCACCCCAAGAAGACCTACATGAATTTCCTCATCGAACTCGTCAACGAAAACCTCAATGGAAGGAAACCGTTCGAGAACGACGACATCGAAATCACAGCACTCATGCAAATCTGACACAAGAAACAACGGGCCTGGCTTCCAAGTGAGGCCAGGCCCTTCAAAAAAATTTGTTTCACGTGAAACAACTATGGAAAACGAAGGAAAAGAGCAGCGCAACACACGACTGAAAAACATCGTGCTCAACATGCCAGAGCAACCAGGAAGTTACCAGTTCTGGGATGAAAACAACATCATCATCTACGTGGGAAAGGCCAAAAACCTCAAGAGCAGAGTCTCCACCTATTTCCACAAGGAAGTTGACAGGTACAAGACAAAAGTGCTTGTCAGCAAGATACACAACATCACATACACCGTGGTGAAAACAGAAGAAGACGCGCTGCTACTCGAAAACAGCCTCATCAAAAAATACAACCCGAAATACAACGTACTACTCAAAGACGGAAAAACATACCCAAGCATCTGCGTCACCAACGAACCCTATCCGCGCATCTTCAAAACAAGGAACATCAACCGCAAATGGGGAACCTATTACGGACCGTACAGCAACCAAGGACCGATGTACGCCGTGCTGGAACTTATCAAGAAACTCTTCAAGCCAAGAGCGTGCAACATGGTGATGACACCCGAGAGAATCAAGGAAAACAAATACAAGACCTGCCTCAAATACCACATCCACATCTGCGACGCACCATGCGTGGGGAAACAATCCCTCGAGCAATACCAAGAAAACATCAGAAAAGCAAAGGAAATACTCAAAGGAAACACAAGGGAACTGCTCAACCAACTCAAAGAGGAAATGATGCAAAAAGCGGAAGAACTGAGATTCGAGGAAGCAGAATTCATCAAGCAACAAATCATTCTCATAGAAAACTACTGCGCAAAGAGCGAGGTAGTCAGTCATACGATCAACAACATCGACGTCTTCAGCATCACCAACGACGACCATCGGCACACCGCATTCATCAACTACCTACACGTCACTAACGGTAGCATCAACCAAGCATTCACCATCGAATATAAAAGGAAACTGGAGGAAAGCGACAAAGAACTACTCGCCCTCGCCATTCCTGAAATCAGGAAAAGATTTGGAAGCACAGCCAAGGAAATCATCGTACCCATCGACATCGATTGGAACATCGAGGGGGCACAGTACACCATACCACAAAGAGGAGAGAAGAAACACCTGCTCGAACTCTCGGAAATGAACGGCAAGCAATACAAGGTGGACAGGCTCAAACAAAGCGAAAAACTCAACCCCGAACAAAGACAAACAAGGCTGATGAAAGAATTGCAGACAGCACTGAAGATGGAAAAAATGCCATACCACATCGAATGCTTCGACAATTCAAACATCAGCGGCACCAATGCCGTGGCAGGATGCGTGGTCTTCAAAGGAATGAAGCCAAGCAAGAAGGACTATAGGAAATACAATATCAAGACTGTGGTCGGACCCGACGACTACGCCTCCATGCAGGAAGTAGTCAGAAGAAGATACACCAGGATGATGGAGGAAGGCACTCCCCTACCCGACCTCATCATCACCGACGGAGGAAAAGGGCAAATGGAGGTCGTCAGGCAAGTGGTGGAAGACGAATTACACCAGAACATCCCCATTGCAGGACTGGCGAAAGACGACCGGCACCGGACAAACGAACTACTCTACGGCTTCCCTCCCGTTGTCATAGGCATGAAGACAGACAGCGAACTCTTCCGCATTCTCACCAACATTCAAGACGAGGTGCACAGATACGCCATCACTTTCCATAGGGACAAAAGAAGCAAAAGTGCACTCAAGTCAGAACTCGACGACATCAAAGGCATAGGACCAAAGACAAAAGAACTGCTGGTCAAAAAATTCAAGACGGTCAAACGCATCAAAAATGCCACGATGGAAGAACTGACAGACATCGTCGGAAAGGCAAAAGCACAAATCATCACCCAATTCTTCCATCCAACATAACACTATCACAACAAAATCATGCCTAATCATAATATAATTGCACTTTTTTTTTGATTTAAGGCCAAATTAACCTATCTTTGCCCTTAGAAAAGCATGAAAAAACCATGAGAACCGTCATACAAAGAGTATCACATGCTTCCGTCACCATCGAGGGAAAAGTCAAGTCGGAAATCAAGCAAGGACTACTGCTCTTGCTGGGCATTTGCGATGAAGACAATGAAGAAGACATCGAATGGTTGGTCAAAAAAGTCGTCAACCTGAGAATTTTCAACGACGAGAACGGGGTGATGAACAAATCCGTCATCGAAGTGGATGGAGAAATCATGGTCATCAGCCAATTCACACTCTACGCATCCTACAAGAAAGGAAACAGGCCCTCTTGGTTCAGGGCTGCAAAAGGAGACACCTCCACCCCACTCTACCAACTCTTCTGCGACAAGATCTCACAAGCCATCAACAAAGAAGTGGCAACAGGCATCTTCGGGGCTGACATGAAGGTGGAATTGCTCAACGACGGGCCTGTGACCATCTGCATGGATACCAAAAACAAGGAATGAAAAGAGGCTAATCATAATACAAGGCATGCAATGAACAATAGAGACATCACATTGAAAAACGTGCAACGCACCGTAGACCAATGGGTGAAAGAATATGGTGTAAGATATTTCTCCGAACTCACCAACATGGCCTGTCTCACAGAAGAGGTAGGAGAACTGGCACGCATCATGGCAAGGAAATACGGAGACCAAAGTTTCAAGGCAGGCGACAAAAGCAACCTGGGAGAAGAAATGGCCGACATCCTTTTCGTGCTCGTTTGCCTGGCCAACCAAACCAACGTGGACCTTACGGAGGAATTCCACAAAACCATTGAAAAGAAAACCAACAGGGATAGCCTGAGACACATCGCCAACCCGAAATTGAAAGCATAAACCACCTAAATTGTAAGCAAATGGAACTCAAGAAAGACAAAACACAAAGTAAGATTGAACAAGCGCTCAGCCTGTACAATCTTGAAATCAGCGATGCTGAAGTACAAGAAGCAGTGAAGAAACTCATCATGGAAAAAGTGCCTGAAAACGACACCTTGGAAGTGAAAAAATTCCTCATGGGAAGCGTGGAACTCACCTCTCTCAACACCACAGACTCAGACCAAAGCATCATGGCATTCACAGAAAAGGTCAACCAATTCGATGATGCCTACCCACAACTGCCACACATTGCCACCATTTGCGTCTATCCGTGCTTCGCCAGTGTGGTGAAAAACACACTCGATGTGGAAGGCGTCGAAATAGCATGCGTCTCTGGTAGTTTTCCTTCATCACAAGCTCTCATAGAAGTGAAAGTGGCAGAAACAGCATTGGCCGTGAAAGACGGTGCAACGGAAATAGACATTGTCATGCCAGTTGGAAAATTCCTCAGCGGAGACTATGAAGGCGTATGCGACGACATCACAGAGATGAAAAACGCATGTGGAGACAAAGACATGAAGGTCATCCTTGAAACAGGATGTCTCAAGACAGCCAAGAACATCAAAATTGCTTCCATATTGTCCATGTATGCAGGTGGCGACTACATCAAGACCTCCACAGGAAAACTCAGTCCCGCTGCAACACCGGAAGCCGCCTACGTGATGTGCCAAGCCATCAAGGAATACTACGACAAGACAGGAATCCAGATAGGTTTCAAACCTGCTGGCGGACTGAACACCGTCACCGATGCACTCACCTATTACACCATCGTCAAGGAAATCCTGGGAGAACAATGGTTGACCAACAAATGGTTCAGACTTGGAACCAGCAGGCTTGCCAACATGCTGCTCAGCGAAGTGATGGGAGAAGAAATCAAATTCTTCTGATACTACATTCAACAAAAAAAAGGATGTGGAGATTTTTATCTTCACATCCTTTTTTTATCAAAGTTTTTTTACCTTATGTCCGCTATGAAAACACGTCTTTTCAACTCCAATTTTACTCCCCTTTCACTTCTGAAAAATCAGATATCCCTCAGGGCTACGAAATCCAAATATTTCAACAAGGCTTCGCGTATCTCAGGTTGTTTCACGTGAAAATCGATGTATTTCTTGGCTTGTTCACTGAAATCGTTCATTCGTTTCACAGCATAGTCGATGCCACCATTCACCTTCGCGAAATCCACCAAAACGGCAATCTCATCACTGTTGATCATACCCTTTTTCACCTTTCGGGCCAGATTGTACATCGACTCATAATGGCAATTTTTCAAAGCATAAATCACCGGCAAAGTCAACTTACCTTCCGCCATGTCATTGCCCGTAGGTTTTCCTATTTCCTTTGAGTCATAATAATCAAAAATATCATCCTTGATTTGGAAAACCATGCCTATCGACATTCCAAAATCATAGGCAGCTTGAGCTTCCTCATCACTTGCTCCCACTGACAATGCACCATTCCGAGCACAAGTGGCGAAAAGCGATGCAGTCTTCTTGCTGATCACCTGATAATATACATCCTCGGAAATACCATCCTCATCATAATTATTCAATTGCAACAATTCACCACTTGACAATATCCTTCCCAATTGGGCCAGACTGGTGATGATATCTGTATTATTGCTTTTAGAGACATAGTAAAGAGCAGTGGAAAGGATATAGTCGCCAACAAGTACTGCCACCTTGTTATTGAAAGAAGCGTTCACAGAAGGTTGACCACGACGCTCACTGCTTTCATCCACGACATCATCGTGAACCAGACTTGCCGTATGGAGCAACTCCAATCCCACGGCAGCATGCAAAGTGGTGTCATTCACCTCGCCAAAATTCTTCGCCATCAGCAAGGTGAGGATGGGACGCATTCGTTTTCCACCACGCTTGCGGATATGGTCCAGCGTGTTGGATAAAAGACCATCAGTATGCGACAACGACTCATCAAAAAGGTGGATGAAAGCATCCATCTCACGCTCTATCGGTTGCCTGATTTCAGAAAGAACATCCATTGTGCCTAATTTTGATACAAAAATAAGCATTTTATCTCGTATAAATAAAAAAAATGTAGTAATTTTACACAGAAAATACAAAATAAATATGGAGAAACTATTTCTTATAGATGCATATGCGCTCATATACAGAGCATATTATGCTTTCATCAAAAATCCCAGAATCAACTCAAAAGGCGTCAACACCTCCGCCATCATGGGTTTCTGCAACACGCTGCACGAAGTCATCTCCAAGGAAAAACCAACCTATTTGGCAGTGGCGTTCGACCCCCATGGACTCACCTTCAGAAGTGAGGCATTCCCTGCATACAAGGCGCAAAGGGAAAAGACCCCAGAAGACATACTCATCTCCGTTCCCATCATACAGCGCATCTTGAAAGCGATGCGCATACCCATATTGATGAAGGAAGGCTATGAAGCAGATGACATCATCGGCACGCTGGCATTTCAGTTGAAAGACGAAAACATTGAGACCTACATGCTCACACCCGACAAAGATTACGGGCAACTCGTGGGAAACCATGTGAAAATCTATCGTCCACGCTACGGAGGTGGCTATGAAGTGCTTGGAGAAGAAGAAATAAAGAGCAAATATGGGATTGACAATCCATTGCAAATCATCGACCTCCTGGCACTGATGGGAGATTCCGCAGACAATTTCCCAGGATGTCCCGGAGTAGGGGAGAAGACTGCGGTGAAACTCATCGCACAATTCGGCAACGTGGAAACCCTCATCTCCCACACCGACCAACTCAAAGGAGCACTTAAGACGAAAGTGGAAGAACATATCGATGACATCACCATGTCGAAATTTCTCGCCACCATCAAAACGGATGTTCCCATCCAACTCAACCTTGAGGAGATGAGAATCAAGGAAGTCGATGAGCAACAACTCAGACAGATTTTTGCAGAATTGGAATTCAAGAGCCTCGCTGAGAAATTCATCAAGCAACCTGTAAAAAATGTTAAAAAAGGGAACATTCAACTCGATTTATTCGCCGATTTTCAAGACGAGGACCAAGGAGAAATTAAAAATTCGAGTTTTGAAAGCCTTAAAACCATACAGCACGATTATCAACTCATTGAAAATAAAGAAGATATTGAAAAATTACGTGATTTTTTATTGACAAATGATTTTTTAAGTCTGGATACGGAAACCACTTCCACCATGGCCATGGAAGCAGAATTGGTTGGAGTCAGCTTCTCCATCAAGGAAAACCAGGCTTTTTACATCCCCATACCGGAAAAAAGAGAAGAGGCACAAAAAATCATCGAAATTCTCAGACCTCTCTATGAAAATCCGTCAACATTGAAAATCGGACAGAACATCAAATACGATTTGCAAGTTCTCGCCAACTATGGTATAGAAGTTCAGGGTCCATTATGGGACACCATGGTGGCTCACTATCTCATACAACCCGAGGTGAGGCACAACATGGATTTCCTGGCAGAGGCTTATCTCAACTACAAGACCATACACATCGACGAACTCATCGGTCCAAGAGGAAAAGCACAACAAAGCATGCGAGACCTCGCACCCGAAAAAGTATATGAATATGCAGCAGAAGATGCCGACGTGACACTCAAACTCAAAAATATCCTGCTTCCAAAACTCAAGGAAGTGGGAGTGGAACAATTGTTCTACGACATCGAGATGCCACTCGTAAGGGTGCTGGCATCCATGGAACGCAACGGAGTGCGTATCGACACCGCATCGCTTGCTGAAACGTCACGTGTCTTCACTCAAAGGATGAACGACCTCGAGCAACGCATCTACGAACTCGCTGGTGAACAATTCAACATCGCCTCGCCAAAACAAGTGGGTGACATACTCTTCGGAAAACTCAAAATCATCGAGAAACCCAAAAAGACCAAAACAGGACAATATGTCACCTCGGAAGAAATACTTCAAACCCTCAAGGGCAAGCATGAAATCGTGGAAAAGATTCTTGCTCATAGAGGACTCAAAAAACTACTCGGTACCTACATCGACACGTTGCCCACGCTCATCAACCCTGAGACCGGGCACATACACACCTCCTTCAACCAGACAGTGACTGCCACGGGAAGGTTGTCGTCAAGCGACCCCAACCTTCAAAACATACCTGTGAGAGGAGAAGACGGTAAGGAAATCAGAAAGGCGTTCATCCCGGAAGAAGGATGCCTGTTCTTCTCAGCCGACTACAGTCAGATAGAACTCAGGGTGATGGCACACCTTAGTGGTGATGAAAACATGATAGATGCCTTCAACAAGGGTTATGACATCCATGCAGCCACTGCAGCCAACATCTACAAGGAAGACATCGATCAAGTCACCAGCGACCAGCGAAGGAAAGCCAAAAGGGCCAATTTCGGCATCATCTACGGCATTACCGTCTTCGGACTGGCAGAACGTCTGGAAATAGAGCGTTCCGAAGCACGACAACTCATCGACGGCTATTTTGAAACCTTTCCGAAAGTCAAGGAGTATATGGAAAAAGCCAAAGAGAGCGCACGTGAAAAAGGTTATGTGGAAACTTTCTTCAAACGCAGACGCTATCTTCCCGACATCAACAGCCGTAATGCCACCGTCAGGGGATTCGCCGAGCGCAACGCCATTAACGCTCCTATACAAGGTTCAGCTGCCGACATCATCAAGGTGGCAATGATTCGCATTCATCAGCGATTCAAAGAAGAACAATTGAAGTCCAAGATGATTCTACAAGTACACGACGAACTCAATTTCAGTGTATTGCCAGAAGAAAAAGAACGCGTGGAACAAATCGTCTTGCAAGAGATGCAAAACGCCTATGCACTCAAAGTGCCGCTCATCGCAGATGCAGGGTGGGGGAGCAACTGGTTGGAAGCACACTGACACAAGTGAAGACCAAGGACCTTAAGGACTTTAAGCACCCTAAAGACCTTAATGACCATGGAGAGCAAATAATAAGTGCTTTTTACTCACTTAATCAGATTTTTGCACTATCTTTGCACCATCAAATAAAAATAGTAATCAATGGCTTTAAAATGTGGTATCGTCGGACTGCCCAACGTAGGCAAGTCCACTTTGTTCAACTGCTTGTCAAGTGCCAAGGCACAAGCGGCAAATTTCCCATTCTGCACCATCGAACCCAACGTGGGTGTCATCACTGTTCCTGACGAACGGCTCAACCGCCTTGCCGAACTCGTACATCCTGGAAGAATCGTACCTGCAACGTGTGAAATCGTCGATATAGCAGGATTGGTGAAAGGGGCTTCCAAAGGCGAGGGATTAGGCAACAAGTTCTTGGGCAACATACGCGAGACAGACGCCATCATCCATGTGTTGAGGTGTTTCGATGATGACAACATCACCCATGTGGATGAAACCATCGACCCCATACGCGACAAGGAAATCATCGATACAGAACTACAGTTGAAAGACCTTGAAACCATAGAGTCACGCCTTGCCAAACAACAAAAGGCGGCATCCGTAGGCAACAAGGAAGCCAAGGTGGAAGTCAATGTCCTCCTTGCCTACAAGGAAGTGTTGGAGAAAGGCCTCAACGCACGCATTGTCACATTCGAAAGCCGCGAGGAACAGCAGGCAGCACACGACCTTTTCCTTTTGACAGCAAAGCCTGTTCTCTATGTCTGCAACGTCGATGAAGCCAGTGCCAAAGATGGCAACGACTATTCAAAACGAGTGGAAGAAGTGGCCATGGAAGAAGGAGCGGAAGTGTTGGTCATTGCTGCCAAGACAGAGGAGGACATCGCCAGTTTCGAAAGTTATGAAGACAAGAAAATGTTTCTTGACGAATTAGGTTTGGAAGAGAGTGGTGTCAACCGACTCATCAAGAAAGCCTACTCGCTGCTCAATTTGGAAACCTTCATCACCGCCGGACCAATGGAGGTGAAAGCATGGACCTACCGCAAGGGATGGAAGGCGCCACAATGTGCCGGAGTCATTCACACCGACTTTGAGAAAGGATTCATCCGTGCAGAAGTAATCAAATACGACGACTACATCAAGTATGGTTCGGAAGCCGCTGTGAAAGAAGCCGGAAAGATGGGCATTGAGGGAAAAGACTATATTGTGCAAGACGGAGACATCATGCATTTCAGATTCAACGTTTAAGAAATGATGAATTTACTATTTATTACTTGGAATCCAAGTGAAACAGCCTTCAGCATAGGTGGTTTTTCCTTCAGATGGTATTCACTCTGCTGGCTGATAGGATTGATATTGGCTTATTTTATAGTAAGAAAACTTTACAAAGAAGCCAAAATTAAGGATGAATTGTTCGACCCTCTTTTCATCTATTGTTTCCTTGGCATCCTCATAGGAGCACGTTTAGGACACTGCCTGTTCTATGAGCCTGACTATTTCTTGAGCAGTTTCAACCACATCATAGAGATGTTCCTGCCCATTCACAAGATGGCCGACGGTTCTTGGAAATTTACTGGTTATGAGGGATTGGCTTCACATGGTGGAACGTTGGGACTGATGCTGGCACTCTTCATCTATTGCAAGAAAACAAAAATCAATCTTTGGCGTGTCCTCGACTTCATTGCCATCGCCACACCCATTACGGCTTGCTTCATCCGTTTGGGCAACTTGATGAATTCTGAAATCATCGGCAAGGTGACAGACGTGCCTTGGGCTTTTATTTTCGAACAAGTGGACGACTTGCCCCGACATCCCGGTCAATTGTATGAAGCCATCACCTACTTCATCTTCTTTTTCATAGGATGGTGGTTTTACAGGCACAAACCAGAGAAGGTGGGCACGGGATTTTTCTTCGGACTCTGCCTCACCTTGATTTTCACCGCCAGGTTCTTCATCGAATTCACGAAAATCACCCAAGTGAATTTTGAAGACTCATTACCACTCGACATGGGACAATTGCTCAGCATTCCATTCATCATCATCGGAGTGATGTGTATGATAGGAGGAAAATGGATGAAGAAAATAGGGTAGGGGATTGAAGAAGATTGAAAATTGAAAATTATATTTTTGGAGCAGCGAGAGCAGAGTCAAATCAGCGAAGCTAAGATTGAAAAATATATTATGGGTCTACTTGAAAAAGTGGACCCATAATTAATGTATTCCTACGATGATTTTCCACTTACTATTTTCTTGATTTCAAAGAGTTTGTTGAGTGCTTCCATAGGTGTGAGATTATTGATGTCAATGCCTAATATTTCATCACGCACCTGACAAAGGACCGGGTCGTCAAGTTGGAAAAAATTGAGTTGCATGCCTTCCCTTGTCCTTCCGATGGCCTGTGCCGAAGGTTTTCCCACCGTGCCTACATTGCTGTTCTCCGCCTCCAGTTGTTTCAAGATGACACTGGCCCTTTTGACAATACTTTTGGGCATGCCTGCGATTTCCGCCACATGGATGCCGAAAGAGTGTTCAGAACCACCTCTTGTCAGTTTGCGCAAGAATATCACCTTGTTGTCAATCTCCTTCACACTCACGTTGTAATTCTTGATGCGAGAGAAGTTCTTTTCCATCTCATTGAGTTCGTGATAATGGGTTGCGAAGAGCGTCCTCGCTTTCGCCCTTACATGTTCGTGAAGGTATTCCACTATGGCCCATGCGATGGAAATCCCATCATAGGTTGACGTGCCGCGACCCAGTTCATCAAACAACACCAAAGACTTTGAAGAGACATTATTGAGGATATTGGCAGCCTCTGTCATCTCCACCATGAAGGTGGACTCACCCACCGAAATGTTGTCTGATGCACCCACACGTGTGAATATTTTGTCCACCAAGCCTATTTTCGCGCTCTCTGCTGGCACGAAACAACCTATCTGGGCCAATAGTACTATCAAGGCCGTTTGACGCAACAGCGCCGATTTACCGGCCATGTTTGGACCAGTGATGATGATGATTTGTTGTCGTTCATTATCGAGATAGATGTCATTGGGTACATATTTTTCTCCCAAGGGCAATTGGGTCTCGATGACAGGATGCCTTCCTTGCTTGATATCGATGACTTCAGTGTTGTCGATGACGGGACGTATGTAGCGTCTTTCCTCCGCCACGTTGGCAAATGACAAGAGACAATCAATGCGAGCCAGCAGGTTGGCATTGATTTGGATGGCGGGAATATATTCCTGAATGGCCATGACTAATTCGTTGAACAATTGTGTCTCCAACGATAGGATTTTGTCTTCAGCACCAAGGATTTTCTCCTCGTATTCCTTCAACTCCTGCGTGATATACCGCTCTGCCTGCGCCAAGGTCTGTTTCCTCACCCATTCCGCCGGCACCATGTCCTTGTAGGTGTTGCGCACCTCCAAATAATAGCCGAAAACATTGTTGTAACCTATTTTCAACGAGGATATGCCGGTGGCGGCCGCCTCGCGCTCCTGGATTTTCAACAAGTATTCCTTGCCATGGTATGCAATGTTGCGTAATTCGTCAAGTTGTTCGTTCACACCGTTGCTGATGACATTTCCCTTGTTCACCTGCAATGGAGCGTCTGCTTGTATTTCCCGTGCGATGCGTTCACGAATGGTATGACACAAGTTGAGTTGCTCACCAATTCTTTTCAGCACCGCGTTGTCAGCATCCATACAAGCACTTTTGACATGTTCTATGGCCTGTAGCGCCACCTTAAGTTGTATCACCTCCCTCGGAGACACGCGCCCCACCGCCACCTTGGAAATGATGCGTTCCAGATCACCTATGAGATGCAGTTTTTCATCCACGCATTGGCGGAATTCAGGCTCCCTGTAGAAATAGTCCACGATGTCAAGTCTCTCATTGATGGGTTTCTCATCCTTCAAAGGAAACACCAGCCAGCGCCGCAACATTCTCCCGCCCATGGCGGTGATGGTTCTATCGATGACATTGAGCAGTGACAACCCATCGTCCTGCATCGTCCCCAACAGTTCCAGGGAACGGATGGTGAATTTGTCAAGTCTCACATATTTGTCCTCTTCGATGCGAGAGATGGAAGTGATGTGACTGATCTGGGTGTGTTGCGTAAGTTCAAGGTATTGCAGGATGGCTCCTGCCGCCACCACTCCATTGTTCAAGTGGTCCACGCCGAAACCCTTGAGATTCTTGGTTTGGAAATGCTTGAGCAGTTTAGGCCTTGCCGTCGACTCCGTAAACACCCAGTCATCGAGTTCGAAGACACAGTATTTTGAACCAAAATATTGTTCAAAATCCCCTTTGTGTGCACGGTCGTAAAGCACCTCCTTGGGTTGGAAATTGCCCATCAGTTTCTCCACATAGTCATAAGTTCCCTCACCAACGAGGAACTCACCTGTGGAGATGTCGAGGAAAGCCACGCCACAACCTGTCTTTCCGAAATGTATGGCAGAGAGGAAATTGTTTTCCTTATAATTGAGCACATTGTCACCCATTGCCACACCAGGTGTCACCAGTTCGGTAATACCCCTTTTCACCAATGTCTTGGTGAGTTTAGGATCTTCCAACTGGTCGCAGATGGCCACACGACGTCCTGCCCTGATGAGTTTTGGCAGATAGGTGTCCAAGGCGTGGTGTGGGAATCCAGCCATTTCAGTGGCAGCTGTCTGACCACCATTATTACGCTTGGTGAGCGTGATGCCGAGGATTTTCGCTGCTGCGATGGCATCCTCGCAATAGGTTTCATAGAAGTCACCGCATCTGAACAGCATCAACGCATCGGGGTGTTTCGCCTTCAGCGAGAAAAACTGCTGCATCATTGGTGTCAGTCCTTTTTCTTTCTTTGCCATAGAGTGATTTGTGTTTTGCAAAGATAGTGAAAACCGAGTGAAGCGCAAAATAAATTTATTTATTTTCGATTCTGAGGTGCATCCTATCTTCGCCTGAAGGGCAAAGATAGTGCAAGCCGAGTTAAAAGCAAAATAAAAAACGAAGTTTTTATTTTCTTTTCCGATTAACGAATTGGGCAACACACAAAATGAAGTTCCTTTTCCAAGCCCTCGGCTTGGATATTCACAACCACCCCGACTTCTTAGGCTAAGGAAAGGTTATCCTCATCCTATTCATCATTATTTTTTTTTGTTTTTTTTAAAAAAAAGAATATTGTAATGATGATATGGTGGGGAAAAGTGGATAAACTATTTAAAAACAACTTATTCTGTTTCATCATTTTTTATCAACATCCCATTGTGGATAATAATTCATTGATTATATGTTTGTTACATACTTTTCCACTATTATTTGTACTTGTGGATAAGTTATTGTTGATAACTTTGGACGATTTCAGATGTGGATAAATGTTTCATAAACTATTGTTAATTTACACTTTTATGAACATTTTTTAGGCTTGTTGTAGGGAGTATGGAAAAGTATGGAGTTATGCTGAAGTTATGAATGAGTTATCCACAATTGAGTGTGGATAACTTTAATCAAGGTATTTGCCTTTGATTTTGGTTATTCCGTATGTGATGATGGTGGCTGCGAGTAAAACGAGTATGAAGGTCACGATGACTTGCCAATAATGTCCTGTATAGGAGAATCCTATCTTTTTGAGTGCAAGGCATACAGCCATGGGTGTTGCCCCACAGATGAAATAGTAGATGAGCGAGTGTTTTCCGATGAATTGCAAGAGAGCATTGTCGGGCAGATGGCGACAACCACCTACGATCAACATGGCTCCTGCCAGTCCGTCCACCAAGAGCAATGTGAATGAACTTACGTTAATGGGTTCCATCGTCAATGTCATGTTTTCATGGGTCACCATCCATTTGACGGCCAATATGACAAGGGCAAGAATGAAGAGTACTTTTGGTTGTTGCAGACGAGGTATCAGTTGCCTTTGTTTGCATGTCAAACCCGCGAAGAGGAAAAAAAGCATTATCAAGGCATTTTGCCAGCACCAGATGTTGATGTCATGCAAAAGGTCGTTGTGAATGAAATGATAGCAGCAGGCAACGAGGAGATAGGGTAGGGAACAGCAGACGAAAATAAAGAAAATGCTGTTTTTTCTTTTGGAAGCGATAAATATGATGAGTGCGAAAAGCATCTCGGCCAGCATCAGTGCTGCAAGAAACCATGATGCGTGTCCAGTGATGACGGCCTTAAATGCTTCAAGCAAGGTGGTGTCGTCTCTCACCAAGGCTTTCGGGAAGGCGATGGCTGAGGTGAAAATGAAATAGGGTAGGGTGATGCCTTTCAGTATGGAGATGACCTTGCGTTGAAGATTAAAATTGTCGTATGATTGCTTGACGAACAAATATCCAGAAACAAAGACGAATGCCAGAAGAGAGTTGTCCACATGATAGGCGTAAGGAACGATTTCCTCACCTGTATAATATATTTCAGTGTGGAGTAGGAAAATGGACACCATGCAGAGTCCTTTTGCAATGTCTATTTTGGTGTCGCGCATGGTCAACTCTTTTATCTGACGATGGCTATCTTGCAGACCGTTCCTTTCTTTCCTTCGCTGGTGGCTGTTTGTACCATATATACTCCGGAGGCAACCTTTTTTCCACTGTTGTCACAGCCATCCCATGTGAAAGTTCCGCCATTGCTGGTGCCTTCTGCTACGAGTGCGCCGTTTGCAGTGACTATCTTCACATCTGCGTTCATCGTGAGTCCTGTGATGGTGATCAGTCCTGTGTAATCAGGCTTGACGGGATTGGGGTAGGCATGTACCGTGTTCTTGTTCATCGTCTCGCTGGTGGCAGTGGCGTCGCTCATATAGGAACACAACCCGTTGTCGGTACCGAAAAACACCTCTCCTGTCTCGTCATTGATGGTGATGGCTTCAATGTTGTCGGAAAGCAACTGACTGTTTGATGAGAGGAAATGCTCCAACTGAGTCATGTTGTCGGCGCTGATGAGATAGACACCGTTTCCATTGGTGCCGAACCATTTTCTGTTTCCTCCATCCACGGCGATGCAATTGATGTCGGCACCTCCAAGGAGGTAGTCGGCGAAATTAGTGCCATCGTTGCGTGGCACTTTGATTTGTTGCAAGACGCTGTTGGAACCATTGTCTATGTCATTGGCAGGTAGCATCACAGGTCCTACGCTGGTGCCTATCCAGATATTGCCATCCTTGTCTTCCGCAACACATCTCACTCCGGTGGGTTCCAGTCTTGTGCCATCTTCATTGACAAAGGAGGTGTAATGGTTCATGGCATTATTTGAGGGGTCGATACAATAGAATGAGGGAGTATCCCAATGGTTGTTGACAAACCACAACAGTCCCCTGTTGTCCAGTATCATTCCTCTCATGTTGCCCAGGCTGCGTTTGTCTTCCATCAAGTTATCCTTGTGATGGTCCTCCCACGTGCCATCGGACTTGAGTTCCAAAATGGACTTTTCCTTGGCTTGGCTGTTGAGACACCAAAGGTTGCCTTGCTTGTCAAACTTGATGCCCAATGTGAGTACATAATTCTTGCTTTCGCTGTCCAAGGCATATCCCAACGGACTGTTGTCGGGATTGTAGTGCTTGACGAATTGTCCGTCAAGATATTCGTATAGTCCTGTCCTTCCACCCACAAAGACGTGTTTCGGATCTTTCGGGTCGATGTCGAGGCATGTCATGTCTTCAAAACGGTTGCCTACTATTTCCTTCAAGTCATCTTGGTAGATGGTCCATTTGTCGTTGGTGTAGGTTTGTGTGACAGCCTTTCTGAATAGTTCGGCTGCGGAATCGAAACCTCCTCCGCAAGAGAAGAGCGTATTGTTGACAAATTTCAATACGCCGAAATAGTTGTATTTGGGTCCGTCGGGGTTGATGTCTTTGGTTTGCCAGGCCATTTCATTGTTGTCATCCAATGTGAAGGAACAGAGTTTTCCATCATCCTGGTTGCTCCAGAAACAGTGGCTCTTGCTGTCATAAGCCACGGTCTTGAGGGTGATGTCCTCTTGCCGGATGAAGGTGGCATCGTTGATGGAGTTGAGCACCATCACGCCATGATCTTGCACGAAGAGCAGTTTTTCTCCGGAGAGATTGCACGAGTTGAAAGCATATTGCTGTATGACCTTCCATTCGTTTCCATCTTTGCAATAGATGTTTCCATTGTTGGCAGCCAGCAGTTTTCCTCCGAAGTCGAAAAGGTGGTCCACCTGTATATTGCTTTCATTGGTCCAATTGCTCTTGTCCAGCAGATTGTCGTTGATATTGCCTTTGATGATGCCTTCCTCTTCACAGGCTGCAAAGATATGGTTGCCGAATGAGATGGCTTCCTTCACCTTGCGTCCCAGGTTGTAGGTGGCCGTGATTTCAGCATTTGCGACATTGATTTTCAGGATGCCGAAATTGGTGGCTACGAAGGCGAATGTTCCGCTTGTCTTGATGCTGTTGATGGTTTTGTCCATCGTCATCGACTTGTTATAGTAGTCGGAGATGTTCACCACGTTGCCTTTGTCATCGAGCAAGTCGATGTTGTGATTTTCATAGACGATGACGAGGCGTTTTGCGGCCTTGCAGTAAGCGATGTGCGAAATGTTGCAATCGCTGAGCGTGTTCATCTTGTCATAGGTTTCCACGCTGTGGTCGTTGGTGTTGTATGAGAAGAGACCTTTTGAACTGAGCACATACACCATTTTGTCGACAGGCACTATTTCAGTGATGTCGCCATAAGCCAGGTAACTGGTCCAAGAGCCGATGGGTCCACCTTTGGCGAAGGTGATCATGGCGATGAGCAGTAGTGTTGTGGTCAATCTTTTCATAAGGGTCTATTTATTGAAGTATTGTGCGAGTTTCTCCACAGCCTTGGCCCTATGTGAGATGTGGTTTTTGATGTCCATTCCGAGTTGTGCAAATGTTTCATCATACCCATTCGGTTGGAAAATGGGGTCGTAGCCGAATCCTTCTTTACCGTGCTTCTCACGTGTGATTTTTCCCTCTACGATGCCTTCGAAGGTTCTCACGTCTTTTGCTTTGTGGATGTCCTCGTCTATGATGATTAACGCAATGACCGTGCGGAATCTTGCATTTCGATTGTTATTTTCTCCTAATTCGTGCAATAATTTTTGCATGTTGGCCTCGCTGTCGTGCCCCTCACCAGCATATCTGGCAGAAAACACGCCTGGCGCACCATTCAGTGCATCCACTTCCAATCCGGTGTCGTCGGCGAAACAACTGATATGATAGTTTTCATAGATATACAGTGCTTTCAGCAAGGCATTGCCTTCCAGGTTGTCGGATGTCTCAGGTATGTCGGCATGGCAACCGATGTCGTTGAGTGACAGCACTTCGAACCGCTCTCCGAGGATTTCCCTTATTTCACTGAGTTTGTGTGGGTTATTGGTTGCGAATACTATTTTCATTGTTGTTCTTCTTGATTTTCACTTTCATTTCATCGAAACCTTCTCCATAGACGCCGATGACGCTGCTCTGACTGACAAAGGCGTTGGGGTCGATGGTCTTGATCAGTCGGAAGATGCTGACGCTCTCTCTTTTCCTGGCAAGGATGCAGAGCACCTTCATATCTTGTCCCGTATACCATCCATGCCCGTCGAGGATGGTGACCCCATGATTCATCTGAGTCCCTATGGCATTGGCTATTTCCTGATATTTCTTGGAGAAGATGAAGAATTGCACAGATTCTCTCCTGGAGTTCATCACATAGTCGAGCATGAAGTTCTCCACCACAAGGGTGCAGAGTCCGAATACTATCTTGTAGAGGGCATCGGTGATGGTGTAGTCGCGGGCGAAGATGAACATGGGGAAACTGGAACCGATGATGACCAGGTCGACGAAGATGAGCACAGTGCCCAGCGACATGTTGCGGTATTTGTTGACGATGGCCGCCACGATGTCAGTACCTCCCGTACTACCATTATGCAAGAAGACGATGGCCAGCGACGTCCCCGTCAAGCAGCATCCTATGATGAGCGACATGAAGTTCTCATCACCCAATAGTTTGATCATTGTCCCATCTTTGTTGGTCATCACCTCCTGTGCTACGCCGAGCATGAGCGAGAGTGCAAAGATGGCGTAGATGGTCTTCATGAGGAATTTCCACCCCAGTATTTTCAGCGCCAGGACCAACAATATGAAGTTGATGATGAAATAGGTGTAGTTGATGGGTATGCCATGTCCGTTTCCGTTGGTGGCATAGAAGATGATGGCCGATATGCCGGTCACGCCTCCTGTCACTATTTCGTATGGCAACAGGAAGCATGTCCAACCTATCGTGTAGAGCAGTAGTCCAAGGGTGATGAAGAAATAGTCCTCGGCCTCTCTGAAGAATTTATTCTTTGTGTTGGTTGGCATAAGCCTATTTCACTACTACATTGACGATTTTCTTGGGAACGATGATGACTTTCATCACATTCTTCCCGTTGATGTATTTGGCAGTCCTCTCGTCAGAAAGCACGGCTTGTTCGATGTCGCCATTGCTGGCATCCACAGGGAACATCATCTGGAATCTTGCTTTTCCGTTGAAGGAGATGGTGATTTGCATCTGGCTCTCCACAAGGTATTTCTCGTCATGCTTGGGCCATTCGGCATCGCATACCGAACCTTTCTCTCCCAATGCTTCCCATAGTTCCTCGGCGATGTGAGGGGTGAATGGGGCGATGAGAGCCACCAATTGTCGGAGCACTTCGTGGCTGTGGCATTTCTGCTGAGAGAGTTCGTTGACAGCGATCATGAATGCGGCTATGGAGGTGTTGTAGGAGAAGTTCTCGATGTCCTGACTCACCTTCTTGATGAGTTTGTGCAGGCTCTTGAGCATCTCGGGAGTTGCCGGTTCGTCGGTGACGGTCAGTTGGTCGCCGTCCTTGCCATTGCCCCAGAAGAGAGCCCAGAACTTCTTGAGGAAGCGGTGGCATCCGTCGATGCCGTTGGTGTCCCAAGGCTTACTTTGCTCCACAGGGCCGAGGAACATCTCATAGAGGCGCAGGGTGTCGGCTCCGAAACGAGCAACGATCATGTCGGGGTTGACCACGTTGAACATGGATTTGGACATTTTCTCCACGGCTTGTCCGCAGATGTATTTCCCGTCTTCAAGGATGAACTCAGCATCTTTGAATTCTGGTCTCCATTGCTTGAAGGCCTCGATGTCGAGCACGTTGGACTCGACGATGTTGATATCCACGTGTATGGGTGTGGTCTCGTATTGGTCCTTGAGACCGTTGCTCACGAAGAGTGGCTTGTTGTCGTGGTTGTTGGTGTTGACGCGATAGACGAAGCTGCTCTTTCCTTGTATCATGCCTTGGTTGATGAGTTTCTGGAAAGGCTCTTCCTTGCAGGAGTAGCCGTAGTCGTGCAGGAACTTGTTCCAGAAGCGTGAGTAGATGAGGTGTCCGGTGGCGTGCTCGGTGCCTCCCACGTAGAGGTCCACGTTCTGCCAGTATTCATCCACGGCCTTGTCCACAAGTGCCTTGTCGTTGTGCGGGTCCATGTAGCGCAAGTAATAAGCCGACGAACCGGCGAAACCGGGCATGGTGTTGAGTTCGATGGGGAAGACGTTGACATTGTCGATGCATGCCTTGTCCACGATTTCCTCTTTCACGGTGTCCCAAGCCCATTTGGTGGCTCTTCCGAGTGGCGGTTCACCGGTCTCTGTGGGTTGGTACTTGTCGATTTCAGGGAGTTCGATGGGCAGTTTGTCCTCGGGAATCATCTGTGGCATGCCGTCCTTGTAATAGACGGGGAAGGGTTCGCCCCAATAGCGTTGGCGTGAGAAGATGGCGTCGCGCAGGCGGTAGTTCACCTTCACCCTGCCAAGGTGCTGTTCGGCCACGTATTTCTTGGTGGCTTCGATGGCTTCTTTCACGGTGAGGCCGTTGAGGGAGAAGTCACAGTAGGGTTTCACATCCTTTCTTGGTGAGTTGCACACGATGCCTTCCTTGGCGTCAAAACTCTCCTCGCTCACGTCGCATCCTTCGATGAGTGGTATGATGGGGAGTGAGAAATGCTTGGCGAAGGCATAGTCGCGTGAGTCGTGTGCCGGCACGGCCATGATGGCTCCCGTGCCGTATCCTGCGAGCACATAGTCGCTCACCCAGATGGGTATGGCCTCCCCGGTGAAGGGGTTGATGGCATAGGAGCCGGTGAAGACGCCGGTGACCTTCTTGTCAGCTATGCGTTCACGTTCGGTGCGTTTCTTGGTGGCAACCAGGTAGTCGTCCACGGCTTTGCGTTGCTCTGCAGTGGTCACTTTATCCACATACTCGCTTTCCGGTGCGAGTACCATGAAGGTGACTCCGAACATCGTGTCGGCGCGTGTGGTGAAGATGGTGAAGTCGATGTCGCTGTCCTTGACATGGAACACCACTTCTGCTCCTTCCGAGCGGCCTATCCAGTTGCGCTGGGTTTCCTTGAGGGAGTCGGTCCATTCGATGGTGTCAAGACCGTCGAGCAGCCTTTGTGCATAGGCCGACACGCGAAGGCACCACTGCATCATCTTCTTCTGCACCACGGGATATCCACCGCGCACGCTGATGCCGTCCACCACCTCGTCGTTGGCAAGCACGGTGCCCAGTCCGGCGCACCAGTTCACCATCGTTTCCCCGAGGTAGGCTATGCGGTAGTTCATCAACGTCTCCTGCTGCTGCTTGTCGTCCATGGCTTTCCATTCCTCTTGTGTGAAATGAAGTTCCTCCGTGCAGGCAGCGTCGAGACCGTCAGTACCTTGTTTTGTGAAGTGGTCCACCAGTTGCTCGATGGGCAGGGCGCGTTGCTCACGGTTGTCATAATAAGAGTTGAACATCTTTTGGAAGGCCCATTGCGTCCATTTGTAGTAGCCGGGGTCGCAGGTGCGCACCTCGCGGTCCCAATCGAAGCAGAAGCCTATCTTGTCAAGTTGTTCGCGGTATCGCTCGATATTTTTGACGGTGGTGATGGCGGGGTGCTGCCCGGTTTGTATGGCATATTGCTCAGCCGGCAGTCCGTAAGCATCGTATCCCATGGGGTTGAGCACGTTGAAGCCTTGCTGCCTCTTGTAGCGTGCATAGATGTCGGAAGCGATGTATCCGAGCGGGTGTCCCACGTGAAGTCCTGCCCCGGAGGGATAGGGGAACATGTTGAGCACATAGAATTTCTTACGATTTTGGTCTTCAGTGACCTTGTAGGTTTTCTGTTCAACCCAGCGTTTCTGCCATTTTTTCTCGATTTCGTTGAAATTGTATTCCATATCTTTGATATACGTTTGTTTCTTTTGTCAGCGCACACATTTGCGCGCAATTTGCGTGCAAAGTTACAACAATCTCACCTTATAAAAAAACATAAGGGGCGAAAAATCATGAACAACATGGTTCAACCTGCATCTTTGCAACCATGCCGACAACAATAAATGTAGCAGGCAGGGGTAGGGGGATGGGTTGAAATGCAAAGGCTCCTTTTTGGAACGTGCCAAAAAGGAGCCTTTCAAGTGAATGAATCAATTTATACTATCGATTATTTCAGTTTGATGGTCTCCAAAACTGCTTTCAGTTCTGGTGAGTCAGGAGTAACCTTGAAAGTTTTGACCATCAAAGCCTTTTCGGGTTCATTGGCGATATCGGTAATGAGGGTGTAGAGTTTTGAACTCTCGTTGGCGAACACTTTCCAAGTAATGCCGGCAACTGTCATATCATCAAGTTTCGTGTCCTTGGCATAGTTCTCTTGTACTTTTTCGAAGGAGATGGTGGAATTGCTCACGGTAATGGAAGCACCGTCTTTCTCCATTCTGAAACTGCCTGAATTTGGTTTCAGATTCCAGCCTTCAAGACCTGTCACTGAGAAGTAGTCGCAGTCGTAGTCACGCGAGACTTCCTCTTTTTCTGCTTGTGCTTGCTCAGTACCTTCAGTTTCATTTTCTTTCTCTCCCTCTTTGTTTGTGGCTTTGTCACCACAGGCTGCCATCATACCGACTAATGCGATTGCAATGGCGAATTGAAAAATTTTTTTCTTTTTGATAGTTGATAAGAATTAAATGATATTAAATTTCAACAGATGCAACTGTTGTGTTGAAAACAGGTGCAAAATTACAAAACATACACCATAAAATCTGCATGTTTTGAAAAGAAAATAATAAATAAAGTGTATTTTTTCCACTTCATTATTCAAATGATGCGACTTTTGGAGATTAACCCCTCGGCTTGGTTGCGAGTATTTGAATCGAACAAATAGTTATGGCTTATGAGACCATCGTGTTTCCTTTACACCAACTCGCAATGTATCATTCAACATTTCTGCAAGACCTGCTGATAGTCGAACTCTCGTTTCTTTGTCCCTTTGAACAGCAAGTTCATTATTCCTTTCTTTTGCGGGGCTTACGGGAGTTGAACCCGCTCCGAACTGCGTGACAGGCAGACATCTTAACCGTTTGACCTAAACCCCAGTTTTTGTTTGTCAGAATAAGGTTTTTTCCTTTGTTTCTGATTTCTGATGCAAAGGTATGAGGGTGCTCCGCAATGTATTTGCGTAACGAATATAAAGTTGTTTTTTGGGTTCTTTATTTCTAAATTAGATGATTAAACAAGAACCTCGAAGGGATGACAAACCATTCTGTCGCCCCTTCGGGGTTTGGTTTTATCAGTTTCAGTGGGAAGGGTTACATGGCTAATGTTATACTTTCATATATATGTTAATCCAATTGGTTGTTCTTGATGTCCTTCCACTCAATGATTTTATTTTTATCTTCATTACATACCACATGGGCAACATGCTTCTTTTTGGAACCATCATTTGATACCACATAATATATGACATTTGCAGAGAAGCGCACTTCATCATTTTCCTTATAGTCTTCACAGTAGTACTTTCCTCCAAATTCAACCTTTTCGCCATTGGTTAGTCTGGAAGAAGCGTGGTGTACGACAACTTCCTCAAAATTCTTATTCTCCCAATTACCATGACCAGGCAAATTGAAATGTCCGCTTTTCGCATACGCCCAAAGCATCACAATAACGAAACACCCAACAATGTAAATCCATTTTCTTTTCATACGTTTTTTATTTGATGATTTATTAACTTTTGTCAGTGCAAAATTACAATGGAAATGCACTTTAAAACGACTAAATGACCAAATAAAAAGTCTTAATAAAATAAACGTAACCTATTGAAATTCAATGGTTACGTTTCTAAAAATCTAAATTATGCTCTACGGAGTCTTAGTCAACCCTTAACGCTGTTGATACAAGCAACAATATCTTGTCCTTCTGCTGCTCCAATCTTCTTCCGTATGGCTGTTTTGCGTACATAAATCGTTGCGTTAGACTGTTGTGTGATGACACCTATTTCCTTTGTTGAGAATCCCGCACACAACAGGCAGCAAATCTGCACTTCCTTTTCAGTGAGTGCACCAGCGTATTGATTTGTCAATCGGGTATGGAAATTATCATAAAGCCTGTTTATTACAGGATAGAGGTCAGACCATACGAGCAAACTGTCAGTGGGTATTTCGCCACCACTGATGCCCGATATACGTTTCAGAAGAGCCTGGTTCTGATTGGTAGGTGTGCTGGCCACAAGTCGGATGATGCCTAACTGTTGTAAAAGTATTTTCTTGAAGAAAGCGTCATCTTCCACCTGAGGTTGGCTTTTTCCTATTTCGTTTTCTGCCGGGGCCTTTTGTGCCTCTGTCAGCATTTTCGTCAAGGTGTCAATTCTGTCTTCTGCCTCTGCCAGTTGTCTAATCCTGTTCCTATAGTATAGATAGCCACCCATTCCACCACCAATCAGCAGCAGCATTGTTACCGACAGCAGCCATCCCATCCGCTGTTTACTGAGTTTCAGTTCATAGTTGGCCGCTTGCAGACGGTTTTTTGTTTCTTGTCGTCTGGCCAATGTACTCTCTTTCGCTTGCATGTCAGCAGTGATGGAGTCTAAGAATCGGGCAAACTCCACAGATGATACAGGCTTGCCACTTTCATAATCCAACAAGAAACGTTTTTGTTCCAGTTCTGCCCTACGCGCAATGTTTGCAAACCCTTTTGCTTCCAGTTCTGTTTCACTCTTGATGGCTTTGTCATTACAGATGCGGGCAGAGTCAAGCCGATGCATATTGATATAATTGCCAGCCATTGACATTTGAATCGCCGACAATTCCGCAGCCTGTGGCATCAGTTTGCCTATTTGGTAGAACATGGCGTTTGAACGGCTGTATTGTCCATTGTTTGCCAAATAGTCGGCATAGTTGCGCATGATTTCACATGCAATGTCTGTGTCACCGTTCTCGGTAGCCAACTTGATGCCCTTGTCATAGTAATATTCTGAATGTTTATCGCCTAACAGGGAAAGGTTCAGCCCCAACTTATAGTTGAGTATGGCCGATTCACGTTTCGACATGTCATAGGTTAATGCTTCTTTCAGCACACCTGAGGCTTGGTCATATTTACGTTGATGTTCTAACATGCCTACTTTTGCTACCAGTAGTTGAACACGTTTTATAGAGTCTGATATTTCCGTGAGACCTTTGTCTATGGCTCTTATGGCATCTTCTTCCTTACCCTTCCAGTTGAAGTAAGATGCTTCCAGCAGATAACTGTCTGCTTGTTTATCGTTCTCTGTTCTGTAATAGTTGATTGCTTCCATCAACTGATCATCTTCTGCCAGTGACTGTCCCAATGTTTGATGTGCCAATGCCCGGTTCCAAACCAAATGCATCCGCTCTTTTTCATTTAAACTACTCACTTGCTCCAAAGAGTCCAATATGGCAATGGCACGTTTCGGATTATTAACAAGCAAAGTGTCGGTGTCCGATATGATGTCTTCAGTCTGATTTCCGTTACAAGAAAAAAGAATGGAGATGAGGCATATAAGGCATATTTTCGCAAATTTCATATTTCTCTTTCTTAGTTTTTTATACTGAACTTTCTCAAGTGCATGGCATCTGCATAAGATGTTAATGTTTTATACAAAAATGGTCTTGAGATTTTCTCAAGTCGTTGGGATTGAGTCACTTTATAGTAATGAAACAATAAAGTTTGAAATCCACGACCATGCGCAAAGGTACGATTAAGCGAGCGAAAAACCAAATCTTTGTTTGAGTTTTTCCGAGCGGGAGTACCTTCGGCGAAGTCAATGGCACAATAATTCTTTCAGACGGAGCGACAGACCAAGGGGTGTAACCCCCGGTAAAGGCGACACGTCAACCCAAGCCCCGAAGGGGCGACAGATCACATCTGGGGGGGTAACCCCCGATTTTAGCAGACACCTATGACTATGATATAGAAATTACAACCATTCATGCTGGCAAAAAAATAGAGACGTCACAAGTGGCGTCTCTATTTTGTCGTGAAAGGGTTGTTATTTCACTTATTTCACTATGCAAGAAGTGGGGTTCCTGAGTCCTTTCATGGTGGAAACGTATGCTTTTGCATCGCCCACGCTGAGGGTGATATCCAAGCGTATGGGTACGTGGTTGGCATCGTCGGTGACGAAGAAGGACCCGTATTGCTTGTATTTTTTCTTCCTATCACTCCATTCCGAGTAGGCCAGTTTCAAGCATCTGTATTTCACTCCGTTCTCTCCTTTGACGACTTCCGTTCCCTCATATTTGAGTATGCCTGTGGTGACACCGTTTCCATCAGCCACGTTGAATTTGATGGTGTGTCCTTTTTTCCATCCTGAACTGTTGAAACTTCTGGCGCGAGAGAAGATGTTGAGCATGTCATAGACGCATTCGCTGACGGTCTTCTCACTCCTGTTGTGGGTGTTGTCATGTCTCTTGCGATGCATTTTCACGTTGCACTTGCCATTGGGATAACTGTACCACACTTCGTCGACGGTGTAGCGGTTGCCTTCCCGTGCTCCCTTCCTGAAATAGAGAGGTGAGAGAGTTGTGGTGACATAACCTGTGAGAGTGTCACGGATGGCATATACATTGTCGAGTTTTCCGTTGGAGCGTGTGATGAGGCTGGTCCTATAGGCTGATTTGCCTTGGTAGGTGGTGGAGACGGTGGAGAGAGAGGCGGTGCCTACCTTCACCCATACGAATTTCCAATTGAAATAAAGGTTGTATGAGAGGTATTCACCACTGGAGAAGGCTTTGTTCTCCAATGGGCATTGTGCTGATGCGCCAATGGCGACAAACAGTAATAATGTGATGATGAATTTTCTCATTTTTTGGGGTTGTTTATATTGTAATTTGGTGGTATGTAAATGATACCCATTTTACGGGCTCTTTCTTGGTTTTGGTTTCTAATTTTCTTTTCCTTATCAGGCTTCTGCTTGGTTATTTCACTGGGTTTGAGTATTTTTTGTCTGGCAGGGTTCCAACTTTTCACCAATGGCCAGTGGGCCTTGCATTCCAGTTTCTCCGGGTAGTAGTACACGATTTCAGCTTGTTGGTCGGCGGCATAGTTGCCCGTGTCCCATCGCCCGTTGTTGTTGTTGTCGGCAAACACCCTGAAGTAGTATTGGCCCGGCTTGACATAGTTGAAGACGATGTTTCCATCGGCCGATGCCACTTGTTTCAGCACTTTGTCCTGCGTGTCCAGCAGTTGTCCCACGTAGGAAGCCTCTTCCACTCGCGCCACTTGCATGGTGATGGAGGTGAAGTCTTCTTCCGGCCGGATGGCCATCCCTTTCTTGATTTCGTTGGACACCTTTCCGTAGATGTCGGTGAAGGCGGCTGAGTCGAGCACGAGGGAGTATTGCTTTCCCATCGTCCAGAGATGGTCGGTGCTGTCAGGCCTGAGGATGAAGATGCGTTTTGCCGCCTCCATGCCTTCAGTTTCCCTTTTGACGCATTCGAGGTGGAAAGGTTTATCGTCGAAGAGAGTGTCTCGTTTTGCAGAGAGGTGAATCTTGGTGGTATCGACATGGAGGATGGGTGTTGACGACTCGATGGTGACGTATCCGTCGGGCGCCATGTCGCTTTTGATGTTGACAGTGACCTCGAGTGGTTTCGGTGGCATTTCCGTTGGCACCTCTTTGCCTTTTTTCTTGGCTTTCTCTTGTTCCTTGTTCCATTTTTCCACCTCCTTCTGCTTGTCTTTCATGCGCTTGGCATAGGTTTCCCTGGAGAGGATATGGAGGGTGTCGGTTTTTGGTTGAAGCACTCCAGTGGAGTCGGTGGCCAGGTAGGTGAGTTGCATGCTCAGCGTGTCTTGGTTGACGAGCATGGTGTCCTTCAGCCAGTAGCGCAAGGTGTCGAGATGCTCGCTTGCTTCGAGGAGGAAGGCATCTTGCTCATCGAAGTTGAAGCCCTTGATCTCGGGCAATTGTTCGCTGCCATAAGTGAAGAAGAGAGTGAAGTTGTCTGCCTGCTTTCGCTCGTTTTTCAGATAGTATCGGTCGTTCTGAACTTCTGTGAAGGCTCTGAGGACGATGTCGTCTGGCAGGAAGTGTGTGTATCCTGTAGGTATGATGTCTGCGATATGCAGTGAGTCTTGCCAGATGGTGTCTTGCTTGACATCAGGTTTGCTGGAGGGTATGATGATGTCGTGGGAGAAGGCTATTTTCTCGTTTTTTTGTGAGAAGAAATAGTTTCCGTCGTTGTCTTGCAGAGCATAGGCATGGTATTCTCCCGGCGCCACCCCTTTGATGACGAAACGTCCCCGGCTGTCGGTGCGTGCCACCCGCAGCATGGGAGTGGTGGTGAAGGCTGTGTCGGAGAGGTTGTTGTAAAGTCCTACGAGGATGCCTTTGATGGGTTCCATGTTTTCAGCCTCCACGACGTTTCCTGCGACTTCCATCGTGTCGATGTGGTTTCCCGTCGAGAAACTGAAGGCGTAGTTTCCCAAGGGATTGCCCTCGTTGTTGTCGGAAATAGCGTCGGAGAAGTCGATGGTGTAGGTGGTATTGGGTATCAGCGAGTCTTTGAGTTCGATGGTGATGCGCTTTCCGGCCCCTTTGATTTCAGGTAATTCCAATTGTGGTGGCGACACCACCACTTTTTCCGTGGCGTTGTCGATTTTGATGAACTCGTCGAAGAAGATGTTGATGTTTCTGGTGTTGACACCCGTGGACTTGTCATCTGGTGTGGAGCCAATCACGTGTGGAGGTGTTTCATCATACCATCCACCATCGGGCTGCCCCATTTTGGCACAGCCTGTCAAGATGAGCAAAGCTGTTGCGAGCAGTACGAAAGTTTTTCTCATAGATTCATCTCAAGAAGTTCGTCGATGACTTTCCGGCTGTTGGAGAGTCGAGGCACTTTGTGTTGGCCTCCCAGTTTGCCGCGTGACTTGAGCCATTGGTTGAAGAGGTCGTGTCTTGCTTTCACCACTTCGAGATGCTGCAAGGTGATGTCCTTGTATCTTTTGGCTTCATAGTCGCTGTTGATTTCCTGGAGTTTCTTGTCCAGGACATCGGAGAAGTGGTCGAGGCTGTCGGGTTCTTTTGCAAACTCGATGAGCCATTGGTGTCTGCATTTGGCGTTGTTATCCATGAAAACAGGTGCGGCGGTGTATTCGAGCACCTCGGCGCCAGTGAGGTTGCAGGCGTATTCCAATCCTTTTTCTGCGTTGTCTACGATGAGTTCCTCTCCGAAGGCATTGATGAAGTGCTTGGTCCTGCCGGTGATGGTGAACTTGTATGGTTTTTTCGATGAGAAGGTGATGGTATCTCCTATGAGGTATCTCCACAGTCCGCATGAGGTGGAGATGATGATGGCGTAGTTGACGTTGGTTTCCACTCCTTCAAGTGGTACGATGTTGGGATGTTCCTTATGCAGTTCGTCCACGGGTATGAACTCGTAGAAGATGTCATAGTCGAGCATGAGCAGCATGTTGGGGTCTGCGAGGTTGTCTTGTATTCCAAAGAATCCCTCGCTGGCATTGTACGTTTCCATATACTTCATCTTGCTGCTTCGTATGATTTGCTCGTATTGTGTGCGGTAAGGAGTGAAAGCCACTCCTCCGTGGAAGAACACTTCCAAGTTGGGCCATACATCGTTGATGAATTGTTTTCCTGACAGTTCAAGCACGCGGGTGAGCACGGAGAGCATCCAAGATGGCACACCGGAGAGGTTGGTGACGTTCTTGTGCAATGTTTCTCGTGCGATGCGTTCTCTTTTGACTTCGAAGTCGGAGAGCAGTGCTGTTTTTTTCTTCGGCACTCTCACCAGGTTGACCAACGGGTTGATGTTTTCTATGAGTATGGCGCTAAGGTCTCCTACAAGCGAGTCGGTGATGTCGTAATTGGTGGCATGGCTGCCTCCAAGTATGAGTGCTTTCCCGTCGAAGAGTTGGCTGTCAGGCTTCCCCTTGAGATAGATTGCCACGGTGTCTTGCCCTCCAGCGTAATGTATGCGTTGCAGTCCATCGTCGCTGACGGGTATGAATTTGCTCTTGTCGTTGGTAGTTCCAGAAGACTTGGCGAAGCATCTCACGCGTCCCGGCCATAAGATGTCAGACTCCCCATGGCGCATTCGGTCGATGTCGCCTTTGAGGTCTTCGTAGGAGTTCAACGGGATGTTGTGCGTGAAACTCTCATAGTCGGTGATGGTGCTGAAAAGATGCCGACGCCCGTATTCCGTGTCTTTGGCACGGTCTACGAGATGCCTTAGCACCTTCTCTTGCAAGTCAACTGTATGCTCGCCATAGTGTCGGTCGAGTTCTTTTTGTCGCGACAGGAAAAAGAGTTTGTTGACAATCTTTGTAATGCTCATTTCATCCAGTTTTCCCATCTCTTTTTGTAGGGTGTTGGAGATGGAGTTGCAAATTTAGCCTAAACTTTTTTAAAAAGGTGGTTTTTCACTATTTTTAATATATTAAGATAGTGTGAAAAGCCATTTGTCAGGTTGTTGGTTGCCTGTCTTTATTGATAAGTTCAAGCAGTTTTTCCACGGCCTGGCTTTCCGGGACGTTTTTCTCTATGCATTGTTTGCGTCTGTAGATGGAAACCTTTCCCGGTCCTGCCCCCACGTATCCATAATCGGCATCAGCCATTTCTCCAGGTCCGTTGACGATGCATCCCATGATGCCTATTTTGAGTCCTTTCAGATGCTGTGTGGCTTTTTTGACTTTCGCGATGGTGTCTTGCAAGTCGTAGAGCGTCCGTCCACATCCCGGGCAACTGATGTATTCGGTCTTGCTCATGCGGAGTCTTGCCGCTTGTAGGATGGCGAATGCGGTTTCGGCGAGGATGTCGTTTGTGATGTCTCCCTTGTTGGTGATCCACAAGCCGTCTACCAGTCCGTCCATCAGCAATGGTCCCATGTCGGCAGCAGCCTCCAGTTGCAATAGCTCCTTCTGTGCTTTTCCATATGCGTATGAAAGTCTTACCACCATGGGATTTCCCAGGCCTTGCGTCATCAACTCATGGGCGAGTGCCCTGTGCTCACCCACGGGGTTTTGATGGTGGCTCACGCTCACCACCACCACTTCGGGGTGTTTCCTGAGACACTCGAGGTATTCCTCCCTTCTCTTTCCATATTCCACGATGAGGAATTTCAAGGAATGGTTTGAATGGTCGATTTCTCCCATTTCGTCAGGTTGGAAGAGTGGTACGGTTCCAGGGAGGATGAAGTCGGGTTTCATTGTTCCGGTGAAAGTACCATTTTCATTGGCTGTGGTGATGACCACTGGAACATGGTTGCTCCCGATGACATGCAGGTCGTTGGTTTTTCTCCTTTCGGGATTCAGGTAGTTGAAGCCTTTGAAGGGTTGTGCTTCGATGGCGGGATGTCCCTCTCGTTTTGCGATGTGTTCCACGAGGTGTCTTGCCACGGGGATTTCACATTCAGGATCTTCGCTCAGCGACACACGTATGGTGTCACCCATGCCGTCAGCGAGGAGTGCTCCGATGCCCACGGCGCTCTTGATGCGTCCGTCCTCTCCTTCACCTGCTTCAGTCACGCCGAGGTGTAGCGGGTATGCCATGCCTTCCTTCTCCATCTGGTGTGCGAGCAGTCTCACGGAACGCACCATCACCACGGTGTTGGAAGCCTTGATGGATATGACCACGTTGTCGAACTGCTCCCGTTTGCATAAGCGCAGGAATTCCATGCAACTTTCCACTATGCCCTCGGGTGTGTCGCCGTATCTCGACATGATGCGGTCGGAGAGCGAGCCGTGGTTGACCCCGATGCGCAGTGCGGTGCCATGGTCTCGGCAGATGCTTAGCAGGGGCAGCAGTGTGTCTTCTATCTTCTTCAGTTCCTGAGCGTATTCCTCGTCGGTGTATTCCAAATGTTTGAAGGTCCTGGCGGGGTCGACGTAGTTGCCGGGGTTGATGCGCACTTTTTCGCAATATCGTGCTGCCACTTCCGCCACGTGAGGATTGAAATGCACGTCGGCAACGAGGGGTGTGGTGAGGCCTTCTTCTCGCAGTCGGTCATGGATGTTCTTCATGTTTTCCGCTTCCCGGGTTCCCTGTGTGGTGAACCTGACGTATTCCCCTCCTGCGTTGATGATGCGCCGTGCCTGTTCCACGCAGCCTTCTGTGTCGGTGGTGGGTTTGGTGGCCATCGACTGCACCCTGACGGGGTTGTCGCCTCCCATGGGGCAGTCGCCGACATGGATTTCCGAAGATTTCCTTCGGTTGTAATTGAAAAGGTCGTGCATGGTGTCAGTTGGTCTTGTGCTTGTAGGTCTTGATGTCGGCCAGTTGCTGGTTGGCTTTCACTATTTTCTCACCCAGTCGTGATTTGTAGTCCTCCACCTTTTGGGCGATGGCGTCGTCGGTGAGTGCGAGCATTTCAGCAGCAAGTATGGCTGCATTGAGTGCTCCGTTCACTCCCACGGTGGCGACAGGTATGCCCGGTGGCATCTGTATGATGCTGAGCATGGCGTCCAGTCCGTCGAGCATTCCCTTGATGGGCACTCCGATGACTGGGAGCGTGGTGTTGGCTGCGATGACCCCGGGCAATGCTGCAGCCATGCCGGCGGCAGCGATGATGACTTTGACACCCCTACCTTTAGCGTTGCGTGCGAATTCTTCCACGGCAGCCGGTGTGCGGTGAGCCGAGAGGGCATGGACCTCGAAGGGGATTTCCATTTCATCGAGCAGGCCCATGGCCTTTTCCATGACGGGCAGGTCGCTGGTGCTGCCCATGATGATGGTTACCATTGGTTTCATGGTGGATAGTATTTTTGTTGATGTTTGTCAGATGATAATGATGGTGCAAATGGTGCCTATCAGGAAACCTGCCACCACCTGTCCCAAGGTGTGTCTCTTGAGCACCATCCTGCTTGTACCCACAAGTCCTCCGAGGATGATGATGATGCACATCCACCACACGGGGTTGAAGGAAAACACCCAGGAAAATGCGATGATGGCTCCCAAAATTCCTCCGATGGCAGCGGTATGCAAGGAGATGTGCCACCATATGTTGATGATGGCACAGAGTATTTGTATGACGATTGCAGCGATGATGATGCATCTGATGGAGTATGCGATATGGTTCGACATCAGGCAATAATATCCTGCCACATAGGACAAGATGCATATGATGAAAGGCACCAATTTTTTTTCTTTGTCTTTCAAGTCTTTGATTTCCCACCCTTTGTACCTGCAATACATGCGTATGAGGGTTATTGGCAGCATGATGGTGAAGAGCAGGAAGATGATGAAGATGTATAGTTTAGCTTGCCATTGCAGGATGTTGAGGTAGCTGAAGGTGAAGAGTGCGAGCAGTCCCACCACGGGTATGAGGAAGGGTGAGCACACCGTGCTCACTATTTTCGACATTCTGACGAGGTCCTTTTCTTTCATTGTTTCCTGAGGCTAGATTTGGGGATGTTCATTTGTTCTCTATACTTCACGATGGTGCGGCGCTTGGTATTGAAGCCTTTTTTCTTGATTTCCTCTTCCAATTGCATGTCGGTGAGTGGATGCCGCTTGTCTTCCTTGTCGATGATTTCCTTCAGCAGGCTCTTTATTTTCCTTGTAGACACCTCGTCGCCATCGTTGTCGTATCGGTCGTTGAAGAAGAAGCGAAGGCGGAAGATGCCCCATGGGGTTTCGGCGTATTTCTCGTTGGTGACTCTTGAGATGGTTGAGATATCGAGTCCGGTGTCGGCAGCCACGTCCTTGAGAGTCATGGGCAAGAGGTCTGCCTCATCGCCGTCGAGGAAGAATTTCTTCTGCCTCTTGATGATGGCGCTCATGGTTTTGGCAAGGGTGAGTTGTCGTTGCTGCAATGCCTCGATAAGCATTTTGGCTCCCTCCATGTCTTTTTTGAGCAGCGGCAAGGCTTCCTTGTCTTTCCTTGAGAGGTTCTTCATGCTGTTGATGATTTCCATGTAGGTTTCCGACACCTCCAGTTGTGGCAGTCTCCCCCTGTTGAGTGTGAAGGTTATGTCGCCTTCCTCATTGGTTTCCACAATGAAGTCGGGGGTGACTTGTTGCTTGCTTCTGCCTATCGCTTCACCAAGCGAAGAACCCGGCTTAGGATTGAGTTTACGCACCTCTGCCCTCACTTCCTCCTTTTCCTCGTCGGTGAGGTGGAGCGAGCGTTGCAACTTGTCCCAATGGTTTTTGAGCAAGTCGTCAAAATGGCTGCCTATGATGCTGGAGAGCATGTCTTTCATTCTCCCTTCCTTGCGCCTTTTCACTTGAAGCATCAGACATTGTTGCAAACTCTGTGCTCCTATGCCTGGTGGGTCGAAGTCTTGCAGGAGTGCGAGCACCTTATCCACCTCTTCAGGTGTGGATTCAAAGTTGTGGTAGATGTCCATCTCGTCGCAGATGGTTTCGCTACTTTTGCGGAGCAGGCCGTCGGTGTCGAGCGAACCGATGAGATATTCCATGATATGGCGTTGGCGGTCGTCGAGTTCGGTCTGTCTCATTTGTTCCTTCAGTTGGTCGTAGAACGAAAGGCTGTCTGAAGGGTCTTGGCGTGGTCCTTGTGTCTGCACGGGGATGGCCGGCAGGGGGTAGTCATCGGAGGTCTGGTCTCTTTCGCTCCCAGGGACAGGGGTCGTCTCCCAGGCGGATTCCTCTCCGGGGCTGGCTTCGAGTGCAGGGTTGTCTATCAACTGGTGGCTGACATACTCCTGCAGTTGGTCTATGGGCTTTTCTATCATTTGCCCTATCAGCAGTTGCAAGGGGGTGAGCCTTTGCTTCTGCGTCTGTTTCAGTCCTTGTTTGATGGTTTGCTTGGCCATGGATTCACTTGAAACAATATACCCTACAAATATAATACCAAGAAGGAGATATTAATGATTTTGTTAAGTTCTTTTAAGATTTTTTTATTATTATCGTTATCACGTTATTATGTTATCACGATTTGTTGTATCATTATTTCATGCTTTTTCGTCATAGTGCGGCCCTTGGGAGGACGATGCAGATGGTTTTGGCCTTGACGTAGTCTTCCGATAAGAATACAAAGCCTCCATAGGGGTTGTCCTTGCCCCAGGAGTTCTTGCAGATGAAGTATTTGCGTTGTTGGTCGTCATGGGCCATGCCCACCATCTCCATGCAGTGGTCGTCTGTGGTTTTGAGAAGGTCGAAGTCGCGTTGCCTGCTTTCTTGTGTCACAGGTTGGTTGGAGGTGAGTTCTCCCAATCCTCTTTTGGCATTGAATCCAGGCTCCGTGATGTCGCCTTCCCAGCAAACGGGGTGCCCGTGCCGGAGCGCGTGTTCCATGTCTGCCATCATGGAGTCGATGGGGATGTTGAGAAACCGGTTGAGGTGTTGGTTGTCGGGCACTTCAAGTGGGAACGTCGAGCCGAAAGGATGATGTGTGAAACTGGTGATGGCCACATATTCGTCTTTTTGGCAGACGCTGCGTGCGAACTCCATTGTGGTGTATTGGCATCCGAGCATGAAGACCCAGGAGGGTGCGAAGCCCAGAGCGTCGTCGAACAGTTTTTCTGCCTGTTCGTTGAGGTGTGCAATACCTTTGCGGTGTGCTCGGCTGCTGTCGGCCAGCCGGGTGAGTTGCATGGCCAGGGACTCATAGTCCACGTCTCCCGCCTTGTGGTAGGAGTCGTAGGGCATGGCGCCGTGGCTTTGCAGCAGGTCGAGAGTCATGGTGGCCATTCCTCTCAGGTTGACGTTGTGCTTGCCATCGGTGGCGTATCGTTTCTGCGCCTGTTCGGCTAGCGCATGCCGGCAGAGGTAGATGGGTGAGAGGTTGACGGAGTCTCCATATCGCAAGTGCTCGCTCTCTATGGTGGCGAGCATGGCATAAATCCAGCAAGTACTGTTGTCGCCTTGTTCTTTGACGGGTGTGGTGCGCAGCAGAACGTCGGTGTGGAAACGCTTCACCTTCTCATTGACGATGTCCCCCTTTTTTTGTGAACAGCATGCAAGGATGGTTGTCAGAATGGTGATGAGGAAGACTTTCCGCATGTCATTGTTGCAGTATTTCTATTCCTTTGAGTACGATGTCGTTGGTTTCATTGAAGACATGGAAGTACTCGTTCATATCCCATAGGTCGCGTGCGATGAGTGCCTTGAGTTGGGTTTTCAGATATGGTATGGTGTGTGCCAGTTCCTCGTCATCCTTGGGTTTGATGTTGTCGGCTTCTCCTTTTTTGAAGATATTGTCCAAGAGGCTTTGAGGCACCTCGAAGTTGTTGTTGAAATCTTCGAAGGTGTTGTATTTCTTCTGCAGCGCCTTGCGGTTTTCGTCAATGTATTTGAGGTTGGCGTTGATGATGTGGCTTTTGGCGGAGAGTTGACGATGGTACTTGGTGTATTTCACCGTGTCAAGTGGCACGAAATAGTCGGGCATGATGCCGCCTCCGCCATACACCACTCGGTTTTTGCGCAGCGTGTGGAACTTGAGCGAGTCGGCGAAGTGTATGCTGTCGGAATTGGTCATCTCCCCATTGCGGAACCGTTTTTCAATGTCATCGACATAGTCTTTCTTGTCCCCCTTGGTGTAGGGTTTTTGTATGCAGCGTCCGGAAGGGGTGTAGTAATGGGCGATGGTGAGCCGTATCATCGAGCCGTCGTCGAATTCGATGGGTCGTTGCACCAGACCTTTTCCGAAAGTGCGTCGTCCCACGATGATGCCGCGGTCTTGGTCTTGGAAGGCTCCGGCTGTGATTTCCGATGCCGAGGCGCTGTATTCATTGACGAGCACCACGACACGTCCGTTGAAGGTGTTGGAGCCGGAGGAGTGATACTCTCGTCTTGGCGAGCGGCGTCCTTCGGTGTATACGATCATGTCGCCCTTTTCCAGGAACTCCTCGATGACCATGACGGAGGCTTGCAGGTATCCGCCGCCGTTGTCCTGCAGGTCGATGATGAGGTCTTTCATCCCTTCGGCCTGGAGTTTGGCCATGGCGGCCATGAATTCCTCATAGGTGGTGGCTCCGAAATTTCCGATGCGTATGTATCCGATGCCCGGGCGTATGATGTAGGAGGCGTCGAGCGAATAGACGGGGATTTTGTCACGAATGACGGTGAAAGGCAGTTTCTCCTTGATGCCTTGGCGCACGATTTTGAGATTGACCTTTGTTCCCTTTGGCCCTCTCAGTCGTGACATGATGTCCTCTTTCGACATGTTCACGCCGGCGATGGCAGTGTCGTTCACCATCACGATGCGGTCGCCGGGTATGATGCCGACTTTCTCCGATGGTCCGTTGGAGATGGTTTGTATCACAACGAGCGTGTCTTCCATCATGTTGAACTGCACGCCTATGCCTTCGAAACTGCCTTCCAGTGATTCGTTCAACTGTTTGGTTTCCTTCGCGTTGGAATAGGTGGAATGAGGGTCGAGTTTTTCGAGCATGCCCTTGATGGCATCCTCGGTGAGTTTTTCTTGGTCCACGTCCTCTACATACAGGTTGTTGATGGCCATCACAGCCATGTTGAGTTTGTTGAGCGGGGTGGAGGAATTGATTTTTATCTGTGCTTGTGCGCCAAGCCATGCCACCAGCAAGGCGATGACGATGAAAAACGATTTTTTCATGATGCTTCGTCGATGTTTTCTTTCGGGATGTCTTCCTCTATGATGAGGTTGTTGATGATGAAATTCTGTCGTTCCATGGTGTTTTTCCCCATGTAGTATTCCAAAAGTTGCGCCACCTGGTCGTTTTTGTGGAGGGTGACTTGCTCCAGGCGCATGTCGGGACCGATGAAATGCACGAATTCGTCGGGGGAGATTTCTCCCAATCCTTTGAAGCGTGTGATTTCCGGGTCAGGACCGAGGTCGTTGATGGCGGCGAGGCGTTCCTCGTCACTGTAGCAGTAGCGAGTGATGTAGTCGCTCTTTCTTTCGCCCGGTGCACGTTTTTCATCCGCTTCGGCTATCACTTGCTTGTTTTTGATTTTCGTTCGCCTCGCGCGTACACGGAAGAGAGGAGTCTGCAGCACGTAGACATGGCCTTTCTTGATGAGGTCGGGGAAGAATTGTAGGAAGAAGGTGATGATGAGTAGTCGGATGTGCATGCCGTCGACGTCGGCGTCGGTGGCCACGATCACCTTGTTGTAGCGCAGGGTGTCGAGGCCGTCCTCGATGTCGAGGGCCGCTTGCAGGAGGTTGAACTCCTCGTTCTCATAGACCACTTTCTTGGTCAGGCCGTAGGTGTTGAGCGGCTTGCCGCGAAGGGAGAAGACGGCTTGCGTGTTGACGTCGCGGCTCTTGGTGATGCTGCCGCTGGCAGAGTCTCCCTCGGTGATGAAGATGCAACTCTCCTCCTTGCGGTCGTTCTTCGTGTCGCTGTAGTGGATGCGGCAGTCGCGCAACTTGCGGTTGTGCAGGTTGGCCTTCTTGGCGCGCTCGCGGGCAAGTTTGGTGACGCCGGCCATCGCCTTGCGCTCCTTTTCGCTCTCGGCGATTTTCTGCAGCATTGTCTCCGCCACGTCGGGGTTCTTGTGCAGGTAGTTGTCCACCTCTGTCTTGATGAAGTCCCCCACGTATTTGTTCACCGACACGCCGTCGGGGCTCATGGTGAGTGAACCAAGTTTGATTTTCGTCTGGCTCTCGAACATCGGCTCTTCGACATTGACGGCGATGGCAGCCACCAGTCCGTTGCGGATGTCGCCATACTCGAACGCCTTGTTGGAGAATTCCTTGATGGTTTTGGCGATGTGCTCCTTGAAGGCGCTTTGGTGGGTGCCGCCCTGGGTGGTGTGCTGGCCGTTGACAAAGGAGTGGTACTCTTCCCCGTATTGGTTGGTGTGGGTGAAGGCGATTTCGATGTCCTCGCCTTTCATGTGGATGATGGGGTAGATGCCCTGGCTTGTCATGCTGTCGTTGAGTAGGTCTTCCAGTCCGTTGCGGCTGAGGATGCGCCTGCCGTTGTACATGATGGTGAGCCCGGTGTTGAGGTAGGTGTAGTTGCGGAGCATGGTTTCCACGATGTCGTCTTGGAAGCGGTAGTTCTTGAACATCGTGTTGTCTGGTTCGAACCAGATGTAGGTGCCGTTCTCGTCGTCGGTCTTCTCGGTGGCGTCTGACTGCAATACGCCGAGGGAGAAGGTGGCCTTGCGCACCATGCTCTCACGGTAGGAGCGCACCTCGAAGCGTGAACTCAGGGCGTTGACGGCCTTCACGCCGACACCGTTGAGGCCGATGCTTTTCTTGAACGCCTTGGAGTCGTATTTGCCACCGGTGTTGAGCACGCTGACGGCCTCAATAAGTTTGCCTTGTGGGATGCCGCGGCCGTAGTCGCGCACGCGTACACGGAGGTGGTCTTCAATGTCGATTTCGATGCGCTTGCCGGCGTTCATCTTGAACTCGTCGATGGAATTGTCGATGACTTCCTTGAGCAGCACGTAGATGCCGTCCTCGGGCAGGGAGCCGTCGCCAAGGCGCCCGATGTACATGCCGGGGCGTAGCCGGATGTGTTCGATGCCGGAGAGTGTGCGAATATTGTCATCGATATATTCGGTTTGTTCGAGTCCGGGCTCGAAAATATCTTTTTCTTCTTCCATGTTCTTTTTTCCTAAATGTTTTTCTTGAAGCAGCGTCTGCGCTTGTGCATCTCATGATCGAAGAAGCCCCATTGGCTCTGAACGTTGGTGTTCGATTCCATCTCCACGTTGCTCTCTCCCCATTCGAAGCCATAAGACACGTATTGGGGGATGAGGTCGGAGAAGAGCAGCGCGTTGGCGCCTTTCTTGCGATATTCGGGCAGGACCCCCACCAGGTAGAGGTCCACGATGTTGGTCTTGTGCCATTTGATGGCTCTGAGCAGATGCCACCATCCGAAGGGCAGAAGTCTTCCCTTGTGGCATTTCTGCAATGCTTTTGTGAGCGAGGGCAGGGTGATGCCCACGCCCACCATCTTGTGTGGTTCGAAGTTCCAGTCTTCTATGATGGTGATGAGGTTCAGGTCGGCCAGCGGGAGATACATGTCGACATATTGGTCCACTTGCCGCTCGGTGAGTTCGGAGAAGGAGTAAAGGTCTTGCATGCACTCGTTGAGGATGGAGAAGACGCGTTTTCCGTATCCCTCCTTGAATACTTCCCGCCTGGTGAGTTTCTTCACGTGCAGGTTGTAGCGCTTCTCTATCATGCTGGAGATTTTGGCGAGTTTCTCGGGCACCTCCTTTGGGATGAAGATTTTGTACTCCACATAGTCGTTGTCCTTCTCGAAGCCGCCGATGCGTTCAAGGTGCTCAGGATAATAGGGGTAGTTGTAGATGGTGGCCATCGTGCCCAGTTGGTCGAAGCCCCAGACGAGCATGCCTTCCGGGTCCATGTCGGTGAATCCCAGCGGTCCCACCATTTCCGTCATTCCCTTTGCCTTTCCCCAGTCTTCCACGGCCTTGAAAAGCGCTTTCGACACGTCGAGGTCGTCGATAAAGTCAATCCAGCCGAACCTTACCACTCGGCGGTCCCACTTCTTGTTGGCATTGTGGTTGATGATGGCGGCAACCCGGCCTGCCAACTTCCCGTCTTTGTAGGCAAGGAAATAGTCGGCTTCGCAAAACTCAAAGGCGGCGTTCTTGTCGCGACTGAGTGTTTTCATATCGTCGCTGAAGAGGACGGGGGCGTCGTATTCGTTTCCTTTGTACAGGTCGTAGTGGAATTCGATGAAGCGTTGGAGGTCCTTGCGCGTTTCCACTCGCTTGATGGTGATTTCAGACATGGGCCTTGATATCTTGAATAAGGGGTTAAATTGCTACATATTAATATACATCCGACAAAGGTACGATTAAGTGAGCGAAAAACCAAAAGAATTTTGAGTTTTTCCGAACGAGAGTGCCTTCGGCGAAGCCAAAGTAAACGATTAAGCGAGTGAAAAGACATAATTTTTTGCTTTTTTCCAGTTTTCCTAGTTTTTCCAGTTTCCCTAGGGCTTCTAGTCTCCCTAATCTAGACCAATGATGACCTATTCACCTTAATTAAAAGGCGACAAATGAGTTTTTTTTCGGATGAAACATTATCATATATCGTTGAAACGAATTTAAAACCTCCATTATTAAGATTTTTTTATCTTTGCGCCGTCATTTGTTACACTATGTAAATATTTAACCCAAATAACTTTCTAATAACTAAAAAAGTATTATCATGCATTTTAACTTGAAAAAAACCATCTTCTTGATGGGTGTTTGCTCCTTGTTTGGGGTGTTGAGTGCACCGCAAGCCATTGCAGCGCCTGCCGGGGTCTCTTCCATCGACGAGGTGCAACAATCCAAGAGAGTGACGGGAAAGGTGAGTGATGCCGATGGCGCACTCATTGGTGCTACTGTGATGGAAAAGGGTACGTCGAACGGTGCCATCACCGATGTAGACGGCAATTTCACCATCAATGTTAATCCAGGAGCCACACTGGTCGTCTCCTATGTGGGTTATACCACACAGGAAATCAAGGTGGGCAACCAAAGCAACTTGAACATCGTGCTTGATTCCGAAGGTGGCAACCTCAACGAGGTGGTGGTCATCGGTTACGGCACGCAGCGCCGTGAGGCCGTCACCGGTTCGGTGGCCAATGTCAATGGTGAGAAACTCAACCAGATTGCAGCCACCAATGCTGCTCAGGCTCTTCAGGGTCGTGTGGCAGGTGTCCTTATGACACAGACCTCTTCAAAGCCTGGAGCCGAGATGCAGATACGTATCCGTGGCCAACGCTCTCTGAGTGCCAGCAACGACCCGCTTATCGTGCTCGACGGTATCCCTTTCATGGGACAACTCTCTGATATCAACCCCACCGACATCAAGTCGATGGATATTTTGAAGGATGCCTCTGCAACAGCCATTTACGGTTCGCGTGGTGCCAACGGTGTGATTATCATCACAACAGTTAAAGGCAATCAAGGTGCTCCCGCCAAAGTGAGTTATAATGGCTATGTAAGTTTCAAGACCGTTTTCAGCGACTATCCTATGATGGACGGCCCCACCTTCTCAAAATTCCGTCAATATGCCGGCAAATACCAGAACTCTCTTGACGAGAACGAAGGCACCAACACCGACTGGCAGGATTTGTATTATCAGACTGGTGTCAGCCACAACCACGACTTGAGTGTTTCAGGTGGAACCAATGGCGGCAGTTACAGTTTCGGTGCTGGTTACTACCACGATGAGGCTGTCGTCCCCACAGAGGGCTACAACCGCATCAGCGTTCGTGGCAACTTTGACCAGATGGTGGGCAAATGGTTCCGCTTCGGTCTGAGCACCAATAACAGTTATCGCAAGACTGAGGGTGTAAACAATATGTATAATATATTGAGTTCATCTCCTTTGTCAAGTCCATACGATGCAGATGGCAACTTGAAGCGTTACAACGCTCTTCCGGCTGACGACCAGGTAGTTGTCACCAAGGAGACTGTAGAACGTGACAAGGACGTCTGGCTTAGCGAGAACAAGGGTATCGGCTCTTATAACACACTCTTTGGTGAGGTGAAATGTCCGTGGGTAGAAGGTTTAAGTTACCGCATCAATGTGGGTCTGAACTTCCGTTCTTCGAAGTCGGGCTCTTTCACTGGCACCGGTATAAATAATAAGGATGCCAATGCCGTTAACAGCGGTTCTGTTTATGAGAACCAAACCTATAACTGGACTATTGAGAACCTGATTACCTACGACCGTTCTTTCGGCAAACATAATTTCAATGTAGTAGGAATGTACTCCGCCGAGCAGACCACTTACGAGCAGAGTGGCGGTTCTGCACAGGACATACCAGCCGACTATTTCCAGTACTATGCCCTTGACAAGGCCACAGGACAGGCAAACCTTGTAGGTTACAATTATTGGCAGAGCGGTCTGATTTCGTGGATGGGTCGTGTGATGTACTCTTATGATAACAAGTATATGCTCTCTGCCGCCGTACGTTCCGACGCTTCTTCACGTTTGTCCAAGGGTCATCAGTGGCACACTTATCCTGCCATCAGCGCCGGCTGGAACATCGCTCGTGAGAGTTTCATGGAGAATGTGGGATGGGTTGACAACCTGAAGCTCCGCGTAGGTTACGGTGAGACATCCAACCAGAGTATCAGCCCTTACTCGACACTCGGTGGCCTTGCAATCCGCAACTATAACTTCGGCAACGGAACCAATTATATGGCAGGTTACTATGTGAATGCTCTGCCTAACCCTGACCTTGGTTGGGAATATTCCAAGACATGGAACATCGGTCTCGACTTCTCTTTCTTCAGAGGACGCCTCTATGGATCATTAGAATATTACATCCAGAAGACCAACGACATTCTGCTCGATGTCTCACTGCCTTCCACTTCAGGTGTGAGCAGCTTCACCGGCAACATTGGCAAGACAGAGAACAAGGGTTGGGAGTTCACTTTAAACGGCATCATCCTTGACAATAAGAACGGCTGGAACTGGGAAGCAGGTATCAACCTCTATGCTAACCGTAACAAGTTGACAGCCTTGGCATCAGGTGAGGATCGCGATGAGGGCAACCGCTGGTTCGTGGGCTATCCTATCGACGTGATTTACGACTACGAATATGAGGGCCTGTGGCAGGCAGGCGAAGAGGCTGCCATGAATATACTCGAGCCAGGTGGCAACATTGGTATGATCAAGGTGAAATATACAGGTGACTATGATGCAAATGGTCTGCCCACCCGCGCCATCGGCCCTGAGGATCGTCAGATCATGAGCATGGAGCCAGACTTGATTGGCGGTTTCCACACAACAGTAGGCTACAAGGGCTTCGACTTGAATGTCATTGGTGCCTTCCAGGTAGGTGGCAAGTTGATTTCCGCCATCCACTCTTCCAACGGCTACCTGAACATGATGACAGGCCGCCGCAACAACATTGACATTGACTACTGGACAGAGGAGAATACTGGTGCCAAATATCCGAAACCAGGTGGCATCCAGAGCGGTGACAACCCCAAATATGGTTCCACCCTTGGCTACTTCGATGCCGGCTACCTGAAGATCCGCGCCATCACCCTTGGATACAACTTCGACAAACTGAGTTTCATCAAGAACTTGGGCATCAGCCGTCTGCGTCTCTATGCAACAGTGCAGAACCCCTTCGTACTCTTCTCTCCGTTCAACAACGAGAGCGGACTTGACCCCGAGACCAACTCCTGGGCAAATCAGAATACTGCAGTTGCATACAGTGAATATTCCGGCAAGCACAAGATGCCTATCGTTGGCTATAACACTCCTGCCACACGCAACTTCCTCTTCGGCATCAACGTAACATTCTAATTGACAATTGAAGACAAAGAATTGACAATTTAATATAGATAAAATATGAAAACCAAAAATATCAAATATATCCTTGCTGCGGGTTTGTTGTGCTGTGGACTATCCACCACTTTCACCTCTTGCTCAGACATTCTTGACGAGCAGCCGCGCAGCCAGTTCGACCCTACGTTCTTCAACACGAAGGCAGGTATTGAGGGTGGTCTGACATCGCTCTATGCCCATCTGCGCTATTTCTATGGCAATGGTTATTGGCTGAATGCTTGTGAGACGGGTACCGACGAATACACATACGCACAATCTGCCGATGGAAACTTCAAGGATGCCGACCTCTCAGGTGTTGGCAGCATGACTTCCACTAACAGTATTGCAGGCGGTTGCTGGGGGACAGCATTTGCCAATATCAACACTGCTAGCGGTATTATTGAAAATGGTGCTGAGGCAGGTATCGACGCTGCTTTGCTTGCTGAGGCTTACTTCTTCCGTGCCTTCGACTACTTCCTCTTGGTGCAGTACTACGGTGGTGTGCCCCTCGATCTGGGTGCCGGCGAACTGAAGTTCAACACCTCCACAGTCCGTACTTCAAAGCGTAACACCGTACCCGAGGTTTACGAGGCCATCTTTGCCGACCTGAAGAAGGCGGTCGCCGACCTGCCTGACAACCCTCGTCTCACAGGTACAGTGACAAAGAATGTTGCACGTCTGTTCCTCTCCAAGGCTTACTTGACCTACGCATGGTGGTTGGAGAACCCCAACCAGATTCCCACCTATCCTGAGTGCAGCCGTGATGCCGGACAGGCTCAAAACTATTTCCAACTGGCATATCAGACAGCCATGGAGGCCATCAACAATCCTGGCCCTTACGGATTGCAGCCAACATTCTACGATGTGAATGTGGCCACCAACGACCGCAACTCAGAAATCATGCTCTATGCTGATCACGACGAAGACGAGAAGTTCGGTAACGGCGGTACAGGTTACGGTTGGGGTAGCGGCGGTTCCCCAGAGAACTTCGCATACTGGATGGAGACTTGGAACTACACAGAGATGATTGCCAAGGATCCTTCAGGCAATAACATCAACCCCGTTCAGCGTGAAGCAGTTCAGGGTCTCGGTCGTCCTTGGACCCGTATGGCTCCTGTTGCCGATGCCTTCATGGAGGGTGGTGTATGGGAAGATGCTGTAAAGGCTATCGACTCCCGATACGATGCAACATTCACACTGAGCTATTTCACCAATTGGGACAAGGCTGGTGGTACTGCTGCTTATGTCACGGGTGCTAATGGTTCACAGATCAAGCCTGGTGAGAGCTACTTCAGTTGGGTTCCCGAGAGCGAGGACAGCAAGATCAACTACACGGGTGCCGACGGTAAGCTTGGTTTCGGCGAGATGCCCGGACACGACGACTTCGTTGTAGCCGTCAACCACATCAGCCGCAAGAAGTACCCCTGCAACTGGAAAATAGGTATCTATCGTACCGACAATGCTGGTAGTCTCGGCTCTAAGGTGAACGGTGGCAGCCCCCGCCCCTGGAACATCGCCAAGTACTCCGAGTTCTATCTTATCGCCGCCGAGGCTGCTGTGAAGATGGGTAACAACGGTGCTGCCCGTGACTTGGTGAACGTGCTTCGTGTGCGTGCCGGTAAGCAGACCTACTGCGTCAACGCCCGTGCACCCTTCGTGGCCGACCATAGTGCAGAGATGCTGGCTGCCACACCGGCCACCATCACCATCGATTACATCCTCGATGAGCGCAGCCGTGAGTTCTGGGGTGAGGGATACCGCTGGTTCGACCTTGTGCGTACACAGAAGTGGGCCGAGCGTTCCACCATCTACCACATCGCTGGTGACGGATACACCGACAAGGATCTCAAGGAGTTCAAGCGCGACATTCCTGTCGGCTATTACATCCGTCCTATCCCACAGGGTCAGCTTGATGGTATGGAAATGTCTGACGAAGAGAAAGCAGCATATCAGAATCCTGCTTATAGAAATTAGTTCGTAAGTTTATTGATTAGGATTGGGGGATGGCCACATGGTCATCCCCCTTTATTTGTTGGCAAATCATGATGATATAACGAAAATTCGTCGTTATGTCATCCCGTCATCCCGACCCTTTTGCAGATGAAAATCACGTGCTGTTTGTCGCTTGTGGTGGTGGCGAAAAGATATATATCGCCTCCGTCGGCCAGTCGCAGGCGTTTACGCAGTTGGTCGGCGGTGAGGGGGAAATTGCGGGTGGTGATGTTGGCTTGGGTGACGCCCTTGAGCGTCTCACGCAATTGCCGTTTGTTCATCGTGGTAGTGCCGATGATGCGCATGACACGTCCGGGAAATTGTGGGATGTGCTGTGAGGAGAGGAAGAGGTGGCTGTTTGGGGAGATGGCGCAGAGGGAGAACCTTTTCGCCAATGTGGCGAAACACCCTGCTTTCATGATGGCGGCATTGGGCTCATAAAGCCAAGTGTCGGGAGTGGGGGCAATGGGAGAGCAGGGAACAATGGGAATCTCGTTGATGCAGGGTGTTGGGCCGGCGTGTTGCTCCGCTTCCACGTCGGTGAGGAAGGTTTGTTGGTCGTTGATGCAGCAGAGGGTGGTGTCGGTGCTGTCGTGATGTGCGCTGAGCCATACGAGCAATTCCTTGCATTCGTTGGCGGTGGCCACGATGTGCATCTCCTTCACTGTGTTCGGACAGGCGTTGTCGAGGCTTTTGAACGTTTCGTGCCAGTCGAGCATGGGTGAGAGTTTCACCATCAGATGGTCGGCCTTTTCCAATAGACGTGGCAAGACGGGCAGGATGTCGGGTGTGCAGTCGCTGATGGCGAAGGTGCGTGCGCCGTGTTCATCTCGTCGTGCCGGGTCGATGAAAAGGAGGGAGAGATGAGGCAGCGTGTCGAGCAGTCCTATGGCATCACCTTGCCGCACCTCGGCATGGCTGATGCCCAAGACTTGCAAGTTGTGGTGTGCCAATTGACAGAGTGTGTCCTGTCGCTCGATGTAGATGGCATGGTCGAAGAGTGGGGCGAGGAAGGAAAAATCGACACCTGCTCCACCTGTGAGGTCGGCGAGGACGAGCCGTTCCTTGTCGCCTATTACCTTTCGGCAGAGGTCGGCCTTGTAGCGTGACGTCTGTTCCGACGAGCACTGTTCCATGGCCAGTGGGGGAGGGTAGGTGATATCTTCGCAAGCAGCCCACGACGGCAACTTGTTTCTGGCTTTCTGCCAACCTCTGATTTGGTCGATGGCGAAAGCCATGTCCACATCGGGGTATTTGGAGGCTTGCAGTGCCAGCGTCCGCGTGTCGTCGTTGCGGTGTGCGAGGATGAAGGCTTTGGTGCCCATGATAAAAGTCTGAAAACTAAAGCCTAAAGTCTAAAGTCTGAAAACTAAAACCTATCTGATGACTTTATAGTATTTTTTCGCCTCGGCCCGGGTGCAGAGGTTGAAATGCCACCATTCTGTGCGCAAGACCTTGAAGCCACCGGCAGCCATCACCTCACGCAGGAGTTGGCGGTTGGCTTGTGCCTCCTTGGTCATCCGCTTGCTTGCCACGAGTTGGTCCTCGATGTCGGTATGTGAGAGCGTGCCCATGTAATCCACCTTGGCACCCATGGGGATGGTGTCGCCACCGACGCGACAGATGGAGATGTCCACCGCCATGCCGTAGTTGTGCATGCCGCCACCGTTGGCAGGGTTGCTCACATAGATGTTTTTGGGAGTACCCTTCACCACGTCCCACATCACTTGCTGAATGCTCAAAGGGCGTGTGGCGTCGAAGATGATGAGACTGTATTCAGGATGAAGTTCCTTGAGCTTTTTCTGTGCCTTGGCGAGGGCCTCGGCGGCCTTGGGGTGCAGGTATCCCTCGCGCAAATCCTCATAAAGCACTTTGCCACAGAAGTTGTCGGGACGGCTGTACATCAGGCTGACCTCGATGGTGGGGTCCACCGACTTGATGTTCACCAACCCTTGGCGCTCCATAGAGCGTGCCGTGGCGCTGAGGGTGTCGGACGGGACGGTATCTGGAGCCGCTGCCATTTCTTTGGCGGAGTTGGAGTCCACAACGTTTTTGATGACCTCGGACTCCATGTTGTCGGTCATTTTGGGAATGTCAGCTTTCGGGCTGGTGCATGCCATGAGGATGATGGTGGCGAGAAGAAAATTTTTCATCTTGATATGTGCTGAAGGCCACCGCCTGCTTCAAGAGCAAGCGGTGGCCAAGGGATGTGTTATGGAAATATGGGGTTAGAATTTCACTTCGGGCCTTTTCTGGGCTTCAGTATCGGCTTGGAATTTCTCCATCTGGCGGAAGCCGAAGATGCCGGCGAACAGGTTGTTGGGGAAGGAACGGACATCCTTGTTATAGACGGTCACCTTGTCATTGAACTTGTTGCGGGCTTCGTTGATGCGGTTTTCAGTGCCTTCCAACTGCTTTTGTAAGTCCATGAAGTTCTCGTTGGCTTTCAGTTCGGGATAGTTTTCCGAAACGGCGATAAGTCTTCCGAGTGCGGAACCCAGTTCACCTTGTGCTTTCTGGAACTCAGCGAGTTGCTCGGGTGTGCAGTTGCTGGGATCGATGTTCATGCTTGTGGCCTTTGCACGTGCTTCCACCACTTCCTTGAAAGTGTTTTCCTCATGCTGGGCATAACCTTTCACTGTTTCCACAAGATTGGGGATGAGGTCAGCTCTGCGCTGGTAAGTGTTTTGCACGTCACTCCATGCTTGTGTGGCATCTTCCTGAGCACCCACCATTCCATTGTAGGCGCTGATGCACCATAACACCAATACCGCGATGACGGCAAGGATGATCATTGTAGTTTTTTTCATACTTCTTATGTTTTTAGTGAATATATTGCAATGTCTCGCTTGTCAATTCTCAATTATTAATTGTTAATTATAAATTATTTATCACCAGCTTCCTCCGGCGCCTCCGCCTCCGAAACTGCCGCCTCCGAAGCTGCCGCCACCTCCGAAGCCGCCGCCACCTCCTCCGAAGCCGCCACCTCCTATGAAGATGGTTCCTCCTCGACCACCGCTACCACTTTTTCCTCCGTCACTTTTCCAGAGGTAGATGATGCATATGATAAGGAGGATGAGGAACAAGATGTCGCTGAAGGTCAATTCTTCGTCATCAGCCACGATGGATGTGGCTGGTGGCAGTTCTCCACTTTTGATTTGTGTATAGACAGCCTGGCATGTCTGCGCCACGGCGAGGCTGGTGTTGTTTGCCCGCATGTTGGGCTTGATGAAGTTGGTGGCTATTCGGTTGCAGGTGATGTCGGGTAGGAATTCCTCCAGTCCCTTTCCCGGTGCAATGAAATATTGCTTGTCGCGCACGGCGAGTACGATGACGAGTCCGGTGCGTGTGTCCTTGTATCCCACTCCGTAGTTGTTGCCTACGTCTTGTGCCATGCGGAAGGCGTCGGCGTTCTTCACATGGTTGACGACGATGAAGACGCTTTGTATGTCAAACTCGTGGTTGAGCAGATTGAGGTAATAGTTGGCCGAGTCCCTGTATTCGGGGTCGAGCAGGTGGTCGGGGTCGCACACATACTGGGTGGAGTCTTTGAGATAGACCATGTCGATGTTGCTGGCATCCCAGATGGGGTATCCGTCCTCGGCTTTTTCCGGACTGGCAGCAATGGCTGTCGTGCCGGTCACCAGGATGGCGGCAAGCAACAAGAAAAGGTATGGCCAGAGTTTTTTTGATGTCGATGTGGCGGTCATTCTCGTCAATTTTGTGCAAAAATAGTGATTTTTGCGCATGGTTGCAACTTTTGGAGTGAGAAAATTGTCTTATACGGCTTTTCTCATGCCGAGGGCCTTGTTTTCCGCCCTTTCCATCACCTCTCGTTCTCCCGGTCCTTTATCGTTGATGCCGCAGAGGTGTAGGATGCCATGAATGATGACGCGGTATAGTTCGTCTTCGTATGAGGTACCTTGCTCTTGTGCGTTGGAGGCCACGGTGTCGAGTGAGATGACGATGTCGCCGCTGATGGTGTCGCCCTCGGAGTAGTCGAAGGTGATGATGTCGGTGTAATAGTCGTGACCCAGGTATTCGCGGTTGACTTCCAGGATTTTCTCGTCGTCGACGAACATATAGCCTATCTCGCCCACCTTCTTGCCATAGGAGGCGGCCACGGCTTTCACCCATGCCGTGGTGGGGCGTTTCTTGATGGAGGGCATTTTCACCCCGTCGTTGTTGTAGGTGATCATGGTGATGGCTTTTTTATGTTATTTCAGGTTTTCCTGGTATTTCTATGTTGTCTTGGTTTTTTATTCCTGTTTTTGTTTTGGGAGGAACGGTGTTGTGTCTTGCCCGAAATGGGCGAGTTCTCTCACCATGGTCGAACTGACGCATGCCAGTTCCGGTTTGGCGAAGAGGATGATGGTTTCCAGTCCGCTGACGAGGCGGTTGACGTCGGCTTGCTCACGCTCGTATTCAAAATCTTTCACGCTTCTTACACCTTTCACCACGAACTGCGCTCCCACGCGTTTCGCCAGTTCGATGGTGAGGTCGCTGTAAGCCACCACCTCCACCCGTGGGTTGTCGGCGAAGAGGGTTGCGATGGCGTTCACGCGTTCCTCTGTGCTCTGGGTGTATTGCTTGTGCTCATTGACGCCCACGGCGATGACGAGTCTGTCGGCGATGGCCAGTGCGCGCTGTGCGATGTCTTCGTGCCCGATGGTGAAGGGGTCGAAACTTCCTGGGAAGATGGCGATGGTATTCATTCAAACAAGTCTCTTTGTTGCGGTGTTCCGTGATAGGGATTGCGCCCCAGGTGGCGGTAGGCCAGTTCGGTGACCATCCTACCGCGTGGCGTGCGCTTGATGAATCCTTCCATGATAAGGAAGGGTTCATAGACCTCCTCAATGGTGCCGGCATCCTCGCCGATGGCTGTGGCGATGGTGGTGATGCCCACTGGGCCTCCCCGGAACTTGTCGATGATGGTGTTGAGAATCTTGTTGTCTATCTCGTCGAGTCCATACTGGTCGATGTTGAGTGCGGTGAGTGCCACGTTGGCGATGTCGAGGTCGATGGTACCGTTGCCTCGCACTTGTGCGAAGTCGCGCACGCGTCGGAGCAGTGCGTTGGCGATACGGGGCGTACCGCGGCTCCTCCTGGCTATCTCTTCAGCCGCCTTTTGTTCCATGGGAACGCCGAGTATGCCTGCCGACCGCTTGAGGATTTTCGTGATGGTCTCAGGGTCGTAGTACTCCAGGTGCATATTGATGCCGAATCGTGCACGGAGCGGTGCGGTGAGCAGTCCGCTGCGCGTGGTTGCGCCTACGAGTGTGAAGGGGTTGAGGTCGATTTGTATGGTGCGTGCCGAAGGCCCTTTGTCGATCATGATGTCGATGCGGTAGTCCTCCATGGCGGAATAGAGGTATTCCTCCACCACGGGTGAAAGGCGGTGGATTTCGTCGATGAACAGCACGTCGTTGGTCTGCAGCGAGGTGAGAATGCCGGCGAGGTCGCCAGGTTTGTCGAGCACCGGCCCGCTGGTGAGTTTGAACCCCACCCCCAGTTCATTGGCGATGATGTTGCTCAGCGTCGTCTTGCCAAGTCCGGGAGGACCGTGCAAAAGAGTGTGGTCGAGGGGCTCGCCACGGTATTTGGCAGCCTCCACAAACACCTTCAGGTTGTCCACCACGCTCTGCTGGCCGCTGAAGTCAGAGAAACGGAGTGGGCGAAGGGCATTCTCGAAATCCTTCTCTGCAGGCGACACGCGCTCATTTCTTATGTCAAAATCTTCATCCATGGATAGTATTCCTCCTTATGGGCAATCGTATTATCAACATTCCTTTCGTCTTGACCACGTCAAGTCCATATGATGTCGGCTACATTCCCATATTAACAGCCAACAAAGGTAAGCATTGCCAATTGAATCACCAAATATTTGGTGGTTTAAAAAAATAATCCATCAAATATTTGGCGGTTTCAACCTAAAAGATTACCTTTGCACCCCAATATTTTATCTCGGACTTGTAGCTCAGTTGGTCAGAGCAACAGACTCATAATCTGGAGGTCGTAGGTTCAAGCCCTACCTGGTCCACATGGAAAATCAGCAACTTACAGAGATGTAATGTTGCTGATTTTTCATTATGCCCTAATCTCCTATGGTGATAGTTTTTCTCATTCCTCGTTTTTCTTTCCTTCCCTTTTCAATCGCTCTATTTCCTTTTGCTGCTTTTGATAGGTATTGAGAGCGCGTTGTTTCAAGTCCTCGTATTTTGCTTTCCACTCAGCGGCTTCGGCTTTTGCCTGTGACAGTTGCTGCTGCAAGGCAGGAACGGCTTGCTCCAGTTCCGCAAGGTGTCCGTCCTGCTGTTGGCGATTATAGTTCTTTCTATGATCACCATCCCGCCCATGACTGACGCCACAGTTGTCGGGCCATCTCGTCCCATCTCAGGATGGTGGCACCGAAAAAGTCGGCGGTGTAGCCGTTGAGCATCTCTATGGCTTTTTGGGGGTTGCTATCGTGGAGTTGCTGCCAGGTCTGCTCCACGAAAGGCAGTTCGCGCATCCCCTTCTCGATGAAGTAGTCGCGCAGGGGTTCCAAAGTCTTGCGGTAGGTGCCCCATCGGAGTGTGGCCAGGCGGTTGGCCTTGCGGAAATGCCATAATGCGGCATCGTCGCGCTCACTGTGTTGTCCGCAGATGCCCAGCAATGTCGGTAGTTTCGTCGTGCCGCAGAAGATGGGGAAGCGCGGGCTCTCCCCGGGGTTGTCGAGGCACATCCAGACGATGCCTCCCACCTCGTCGGGCAGCCACGAGCGCAACTGTATCACAGTGCTGTAGGAGCACCACGGCACACTGACCGTGCGTATGTTCTTCATCAAGGAGTCGCCTGACGCATAATACATGTTGATTTCATCGGGGCGCATCCAAGGGTTCGCCACGGGCGACACGATGCTGTCCGGCTCGCCTTCCAATCCGTTTTTCCGTTTTGGGTTAACGATTTTGAGTCTTCCGCTGAGGTTCTTGTCAGTGCCTTCGAAATAACTGCCCAACAATTGGACCACCTGCTCCACGCTCACTTTCTGGTCGGGTTTGACGCTCAGCGGCAAGTTGCTCACGGTGTCGCTCAGGTGGAGCGAAGGAGCAAGGGCGTCGAGGATGAAATGTTCCCTCACGCTGTAGTTCTTCACCTCGTTGAGATAATTGCCGCCGCTATACGCCTTCCAGAAGCAGAAAGGTTCCTTGCCATCCCACCATCCCATCTTCTTCGCCACGTCGAACACGTTGTCAGAGGCCATGTAATGGTCGCTGTCGCCGAGGTCTATGGTCGAGATGCGGCTGATGTTAGCAGAGACGCTCACCTCGTCGTCGGGGATGCGCACGGCAGCCCACACGCCTCCAATGTTCTTCTCGCCCTCGCCGAAGATTTCGAAAATCCACACCTCGTTCTTGTCGGCGATGGTAAGGCATTCTCCAGCGTCGCAGTAGCCATGTTTTTTCACCAAGTCGCCCATCAGTCGAATGGCCTCGCGCGCCGTGGAGCAACGTTCCAAGGCGATGCGTTCCAACTCCTCTATCAAGAACATCCCTTTCTTGTTCTGCAACTCCTTGCGGCCGGAGATGGTGGTTTCTCCGATGCCCAACTGCTTCTCGTTCAAGCAGGGGTAAGCCGTGTCGAGGTAACGATAGGTATGGGCCACCTGGGGTATGTTGCCCTTCACGTGCATCCCTGTACTGTCCGCCGCACTCAGCGTGTGATTCTTGCCTTCGTAAATATTCACACGACTACCAGGTGCGTGGTCTCGTGCAGGCACCACCTGCATCCATGTGCGGTACATCCCGTCACAGGTGTGTGAGGTGATGACGGAGCCGTCGACAGAGGCGGCCTTGCCCACCATGATGCTGGTGCACGACATGCGCTCCATCCCTTCACGGCTCATCTCATCGGGCTGAGCCTGGCAGGTGAGTGTGAAAAAAAGCGAAACAGTGAGGAAAAAGGCCTTGGAGACCTTGGAGTCCTTGAATGGTGTAAAAATATTCTTGTTCATTTTTGGGGGAGATTGGTAGATGAATAATGCTGCATTATAAATGCTATGCAGTTGCAAAAATAGGTATTTTCAACAAATATTTAAGTAGCAACCCCGAAAATTTGTTTTCGAACACATGACATCATCAAAAAAAGTGTATCTTTGCAACATTGAAGAGCATATTCTAACTAAACAACACTATTCATTAAAAAACAAATGGTATGAAAAGACAATTGTTCAAGATGGCACTGTCAGTGATGTGCCTCGTGTTTGCCACTGGAGCCTTTGCGGCCAAGCACAACGGAAACATCCAAATCAAGGTGAACGGCAAACAACGGACTTACAAACTATATGTTCCCGACAATGTGTCGGACTGCGCCCCATTGGTGCTTTCACTCCACGGCACCGGAGGCAGTTGCGAATGGGGGCATCCGGATTTCAACGGTCTGGCTGATAAGAACGGCTTCATCGTCGCTTATCCATCGGGCAACAACGTCTATTATCCTGAGTTTGGCATGAGCATGTCTGGTTGGCAGGCTACGGGGCAATTAAGCGAAGACACAGACTTCTTCCTGGCCATCATTGAGGATGTGAACAGCCGCTACACCGTTGACCGGCAGCGCATCTACTGCTGCGGCTTCTCCAACGGAGGGATGATGACCTACACCGTCGCCAGCACGTTGCGCGACACCTTCGCCGCCTTCGCATCCATAGCAGGCTTCCCCATCGAGTCCATGCACCTCCACCAGTCGAGTTCAAAACCCTTCCCGTTCCTCCATATCCACGGGACCACCGACAACCTCGTTGTCTATTCCAAGTTGCCCATCATCGTTGACAATGTCATCGCACGCAACGGATGCAACCCCGTCCCGACAGTGGAGAATGTCACCACCAAGGGAAAGAAGAGCGTCTATGCCGCCACGGAAGGCTCTTTCCCATACATCCTCTACGAGGTGACAGGCATGGGGCATGAGGCGGACACGAATGCCACCGAAGATGGCAGTTCCGTACAGACCATGTGGAATTTCATGAGCCAGTATCGCCTGGATGACGAATGCGACGCCACACTCGAATGGAGACCGAACATCGAGCAGGAGAACTACAAGCCCACCTCACACGGATGGAAGATGAACAACGGCAATATCCTCGCCTCGTACGCCACGGAACAGAAGAACTCGTCGAACAAGAACATCTACCGCTCATTGCAGTTGGAGACAGGCAACCATCGCCTCTCCTTCCATGCTGCCACACCGGGTGAGCAGACTATCGGCGTGAAATTGCAGAAGTTGAGTGGCGACAAGCGTGTCGTGCTCGACCAGACGGTGACGGTGGGAGAAGGTTCCGACGTCGTGCTTGACTTCACCACCGAAGGCGGATGGGCTGAGTATCATTTTGAAATAACCCGCCAGGATTCCGAAGCAAATATCGAACTCTCGAAGATAGAGATCCATACGGTTGAAGACCCTTCGGGCATTACCAACGCCGCCACGATGGTCCACCCGACAAACGGCGATGCCTATGACCTCAGTGGAAGGCGTATCGCACCCGACAGCAAGGGCATCGTCATCATCAACGGGAAGAAGAAGGTGAATCCCTAAGTGATATATAGGCTTCTGGTTTTCCTGGGACTTTTAAAAAATCACTCTACACGAAAAAACATCTTTGCCATGAAAAGACAATTGACCATCTTATGGGTAGCGTTGCAAGTCAGCCTTCTTGCATCAGCCCAGACCGATTACACCTCCCACATCACCAACCCCAGTTTCGAGCAAGATGCCGAGGGATGGGTGCACAAGGGAATGAGTGCGCAAGGTAACAGTGTCTTCAGCATCAAGGAAGGCAATAAGTATATGGAGAAATGGACCGGGCGAGGCGGAGCCGTTGGCGACGGACGCTTGGCCCAGGAGTTGCGCGACCTGCCCCCAGGCAACTATGAGTTGACGGCCGCAGCCCAGAACATTCAGGAAGACACGCCAACCGCCGCGCAGACGGGAGCCTGGATCTTCGCCGGCAATGCGAAGACCGCCGTGACCGTCCGCGACCATTATACCGTCCGTTTCAACTTTGTTGCCGGAGCCGTTGACATTGGCTTCGAGGCCGTCGGGGCGTCAGGCAATTGGATTGCCGTCGATGACTTCCGACTCACCCTCGTGGGCACCGACCTGAGTGCCGAACTGGCGGCAGCCATAGAGGAGACTGTCGCCGCCTATGGCGATGCCACGGGTCGCGAGAGCCAGCAGTTGAAAGATGCCATCGAGGCCGCCCGCGCCATCGCCGCCCGCACCGATGCCACCGCCGAAGAGCAGGCGGCAGCCATCGTAGCCTTGCAACAGGCGGTGCAGATTTACCTCTGCGCCAATGCCTCCGCCGACAATCCCCTTGACATGACCGACCGCTTGGTCAATCCCAGTTTCGAGACCGGTGACCTGACGGGGTGGACAGCCTCCGGCATGGGCACGCAGGGCAACAGCGTGTTCAGCATCAAGCAAGGCCAGTTTTATGTCGAGCGGTGGACAGGACGCGGAGCAGCAGTGGGCGATGCACGCCTCGTCCAGACCGTCAAGAACCTTCCTGCCGGGTGCTATCGCTTGCATGCCGCCGCACAGAACATCCAAGAGAACACCCCCAATGCCGCACAGACAGGAGCCTGGATTTTTGCAGGGATACACACCGAGACGGTCACCATCCGCAACACCTACACATTGGAATTCGTCCTGGTGAGCGACGAATTGGACCTGGGTTTCGAGGCCAAGGGAGCCACAGGCAACTGGCTGGCAGTCGATAATTTCCGATTGGAATACATCAGCGACAGTTTCGATGATGTGAAGGCGGAGTTCGCTAACCTTGTGGCCAAGGCTGAGGCGCTGCTGCCCCTGAGGATGAACACGGAGGCACGGCAGGCGTTGCAGACCGCCATCGATGCCGCCAAACCATTGTTGGAACAGACGACCACCGAGGGATGGGCCGTGGCGGCACGTCAATTGGAAAGCGCCTATGCCATGGCCATCGTCTCACAAGAGGTGTTCGCCCGACTGGCCACCGCCATCGCCGATGCGAAAGAAGAGATCAACGCCTCGCCGACAGCCCAGAAAGAAGATTACCAGACTGCCATCGATGCTGCACAGGCGGTGTATGACAACCCGGCGACAACCGATGCGGAGGCAGAGGCCGCCATCACGGCTTTGGCAGAGGCCACATTCGCTTTCAAGGTGCTCAACGGTGGAGGCACGCCGCCTACCGTCACCACCGACAAACGCTTCATACGTGGAGCCACATGGGCCTTCGGACGCTCCACCGTACAAGGTGGAAACATCATCGAGGAAGGCTTTTGCTGGAGCGAGCAACCCGACCCGAAGGTCACCGATCACCGCACCACGCAATACCTCAACCAGGCCGGAAAGATTTACTGGCTCCGCGACCTCAAGCCCGCCACGGTTTATTACATGCGAGCCTATGCCATCAACAAAGATTTTGGAGTGGGATATGGCGATGTACTCAAGGTTGTCACCCTGCCCAAGGGCACCGTCGGACACTGGTACAACAACGGCGGGGATGAAGAGACCAACGACCGCATCAACAATGCCATCAACACCGCCATGGACTATTATTGGAACAACCTCTCCAGCATCCACGGCTTCGGCATCAGCGTCACCTACAGTCCCGGCACGCCCACGGCCGACTGCAGTTACGGCGGCAGCATGCGCGTGGGAGCCAACTCCGCTTACCAGTCGCCCGGCACCATCATGCACGAGGCGCTGCACGGCATCGGCGTGGGCACACACGGCATGTGGTGGAACGGCGAGATACGACCCAACGGCACTTGGAAGGGCGACAGGGTGACCGAGGCCATCCGCTTCTGGGATAACAACACCACGGGAGAATTGTATGGCGACGACATGCACATGTGGCCCTATGGGTGCAACGGGGCGCAAGAGGACACCCATAGCGACAACCTTTATTGCATGATGGGCATCCTCGCTCAGGCGCTCAACGAGGACGGACTGCCTGGGTCGGGGGAGATAGGCTATGCCTTGCCCTATTATTCCTTCAACCATGAAGACGGGGTGAAATACTATATCAAGAATGAGGATGAAAAACACGGACTGCGCACCGCCTTCCTCGTGGAGACCAACACCCATCAACTGCATTGGAAGGTGATGACCGCCGAAGAAGCAGCACAGGACGATGCCGCTGCATGGTTCCTCTCCTTCACACCCTCCAACCAGTACTACCAATTGAAAAACGCCGCCTCCGGCTATTACATGACCTACGCCACCAGCATCAAGACGGCTGCCCATGCCACGCCCGCCAGCGCCGACAATTTCCACCTCATGCGCGGCAGGGTGGATGTCAACGGGCATAGGGGATATTACATCATCCATCCGGAAAGTTCTGCCACTCCACCCACACTCATCGCCAACAACAACGGCATGACCGGCACCACGGCGTGGAACATTTCCAACACAGCCACCACGCAGCGATGGCTCATCCTCACGGCTGAGGAGGCTGCGGCGTTGGAAAATGGCGACATCGCCTTGGCACTCAACGAACTGCAAGAGGTGCTGGCTCGCATCCGAAACTTGGCAGAGACACCTCACCAAGAGATGGAGGAAGGTGTTGACGAACGACTGAGCCAGCAACTCGCCGCCATCGAAGAGGCCGCCAAGACCTGCACGAAAGGTTCCGAGGTGGAACTGCTCATCCAACAGGCACGAAAGGAAGGGATGGACTTCCTCTCGAAAGTTGCAGCCACCGACATCGAACAGCCTTTCGACCTCACGTTCATGTTGACGAACCCCGACTTCGACAACGACGCCACCACAGGATGGGTGTCCACCAACGGCACGCCGGGATATGGAGAACAAGGAGCGGAGTTCTATGAAAAGACCTTCAATTTCTACCAGGAATTGGAACAGATGCCTGCCGGAACCTATGAGTTGCACGCCAGCGCCTTCCAGCGTCCCGGCAGCGCCGACAACGTCTATGCATCCTATGTGGCAGGCACCAGCACCGTGACCACATCCTTGTATATCAACAACAAGATAGCCCTCATCCATCATATCTGCGACGACCGACAGCCGACAGCGCTCTTCGACGACGGAGGATGGGGGAGCGACAAGAGACTCGCCGACGGAACATACATCCCCAACTGCATGGCAGGAGCGGAACGCTACTTCGCACAGGGACTGTATGACAGCCGTGTGGCCAGCGAGGTCACCTCGAATGGCAGCACCTTGCGCGTGGGGTTGAGATGCACCATCGCGCCGGCATATTATTGGACGATGTTCGACCACTTCCGGCTCCTCTTCTTCGGACAGAACCGCGCCCCGGTGGGTATCGAGGTCAGCGAAATGGATGTCCCGCAAAGACCACAAGGTGTCTATTCAATACAAGGCACCCTCCTGCGCAAGACCAATAACCTCGATGGCCTCCCGGCAGGCATCTACATCGTTGGAGGAAGGAAAGTGATGAAATATTGAAGATTGAAGATTGAAGATTGAAAATTGATTATTAAAAACCCGTCAAAACCATGAAAAAAAGCATGATTTGACGGGTTTTCTTTGATTTCTCAATGGAATGCATTAACTTTGCCGTGATTTATATATTTTATGACATGCAACAGACTTTGACCATCTACAATACGCTCACCAGGAGGAAGGAGCCTTTCGTGCCCCTTCACGCTCCCAACGTGGGCATGTACGTGTGCGGCCCCACCGTCTATGGTGACCCACACCTGGGACATGCAAGACCCGCCATCACCTTCGACATCCTCTTCAGATACCTCAAACACCTCGGCTACAAGGTGCGTTATGTGCGCAACATCACCGATGTGGGGCATCTCGAGCACGATGCCGACGAGGGAGATGATAAAATCGCCAAAAAGGCAAGACTCGAGCAACTCGAGCCGATGGAGATAGCACAATACTACACCAACCGCTACCATCAAGCCATGGAAGCCCTTGGCGTGCTGCCACCAAGCATCGAGCCACATGCCACCGGCCACATCATCGAACAGCAGCAACTCGTCAGGGAAATCCTCGCCAACGGATTCGCCTATGAGAGCAACGGCAGCGTCTATTTCGACGTGGAGAAATACAATGAGAAGCATGGATATGGCATACTCTCCGGGCGCAACCTGGACAATGTCATCAATGCCAGCCGTGAACTCGACGGGGTGGGGGAGAAGCGCAACCAAGCCGATTTCGCCCTGTGGAAGAAGGCGCAGCCCGAACACATCATGCGATGGCCCAGCGAGTGGAGCGACGGCTTCCCGGGATGGCACTGCGAGTGCACCGCCATGGGAAGGAAATACCTCGGAGCCAAGTTCGACATCCACGGCGGCGGCATGGACCTCATCTTCCCGCACCATGAGTGTGAGATAGCACAAGCCGTGGCAAGCCAGGGCGAGCAGATGGTGAAATACTGGATGCACAACAACATGATCACCATCAACGGGCAGAAGATGGGGAAGAGCCTCAACAACTTCATCACCTTGGAGCAGTTCTTCACCGGCAACAACCCCACGCTCACGCAGCCCTTCTCGCCCATGACCATCAGGTTCTTCATCCTTTCGGCACACTACAGGGGCACCGTCGATTTCTCCAACGAGGCACTCAAGGCCAGCGAAAAAGGACTCGAGAGACTCCTCGACGGCATCAGCGACATGTCACGCATACAACCCGCGAAGGAGTCGGACCCCGCCACACACAAGTTGGTGGCGGCGCTGAGGCAGAAGTGCTATGACGCCATGAATGACGACCTGCAGACGCCCGTGGTCATCAGCCTTCTCTTCGAGGCATGCCACCAAATCAACATCATCATCGACCATAAGGCCAACATCAGCGCGGAAGATTTGAAGGAACTCTCTGAAACCATGCAACTCTTCACCTTCGACCTCCTCGGATTAAGGCCGGAGAAAGGCAACTCCAGCGATGCACGGGAAGAGGCATACGGTAAAGTCGTCGACATGGTGCTTGCCTTGAGGGCCAAGGCCAAGGCTGCCAAGGACTGGGCCACCAGCGACTTGATACGCGACGAACTCACCTCCGCCGGCTTCGAAGTGAAGGACACCAAGGACGGTGTGACTTGGAAACTCAACAAATAGCTTTCAACACAACAACTGCCACCATGAGCAAAACAAGGAAATGCCCCGCTTGCGGGCGAGAAATCTTCATGCACGCACAAGTGTGCCCCTACTGCAAGGCAGAGACACATTTCATTTCCGTCGACGAGGAGCAGCAACCGGAAGACATCGAGGAAGTGGTGCCGGCAAGCGAACCGGAATACGAGGAGGAGGAACATTCCTCCGACCAAAAGGAAGAGAAGAGGTTGGGAAAATACATCGACCATCTCAAGAAAGACAAGGACAAGGTGAAGAAGCAATACCAGAAGAAAATAAAAAGCAAGTATTCTGGCTCCACCATCTTGATCACCTCTGTCATCATCTTCCTCTCCGTCGTCGTCCTCGCATTGTATATTGCCAAAAGTTCCATGGAGCAGAAGACGTTCAAACTCAGCAACTCCGTGGACAACACGATGAAGGAGGTGCTCGACAGCGTGGAGAGCAAACTCTACCAACGTTCTTCCACCATCGTGGCCAAATTCCCCGACAAGGAAAAGCATTGTCTGTTCTACCTCCAGGAAAATCATTTGTTCCTCTTCGATGCCAAGGACAAATCCAACAAGGAACTCAACCTACCGGAACTCAACGCCAAGGCCATCGTCGATTTCAAAGGTAACGGAGTGCAAAGCGCAGACCCCAGCGCCAACCAAAATTACATCATCATCATCGCTGCCCGCAACCCCGTCAACTCGGAGTTCGGCCTCTACAGATTGGGCACCGACCCAGACAACTTGACGTTGGAATACATCGACAAAGGTAGTGTCATGAAAGAAAAAGGCAAATTCACCGTGTTGGCCAACGGCCGTCAGGCCGTCTACGATGACAATGGAGACAAGATAAGCGGTCTCACCGAAGCCGAATGGGCCAACATGCCGAAACAACAGGTGGACAACACACCCAAGAAAAACACCCAAGAGGCGAAACCCAGCAAGCCCAAATTGCCCAGCAGGGACATCCTCAACGAAGAGGTGAGGCGCTCGGAAGTCAATATCGACATTGACCCGCCATCCAAACCCCAAAAACCGGAATTGCCATGACACCATCGCCACTTTTCAAAAGGATGGCTCTCCTCTTGGTAGTGATGCTCATCGCCACCACCCTTCCCGTCCATGCACAGGCGTTGTTCCAACATCCCTGGCAGGGGAAACGCGTGGCCTATTTTGGTGACAGCATCACAGACCCGCGAAACAGCGGGTCGCAACGGAAATGGTGGAACTGGCTGCAGGACTGGCTTGGCATCGAACCTTTTGTCTATGCAATCAGTGGGAGACAATGGAACGACATCCCCAACCAGGCAGAGAAGTTGAAGGCTGAGCACGGCGACGACTTCGACGCCATCCTCATTTTCATTGGGACGAACGACTTCAACGCCGCTGTTCCCATCGGGGAGTGGTATGCCGTCGCAGAGGACTCCGTGGAGGCTGCCGTCCACCGCCCCAAGGCGATGGCCTTGCGCAGACATCGCACGCCTTCGATGAACAAGGACACATATCGGGGGCGCATCAACATTGCCATGCAACGCCTCAAGGAGATGTTCCCCACCAAGCAGGTGGTGCTCATCACACCCATCCACCGTGGATATTTCTATGGCAACGAGAAAAACATCCAACCCACAGAGGCATACACCAACGAGATAGGCGAGTGGATCGACGCCTATGTGGAGAGTGTGAAGGAGGCCGCCAACATCTGGGCCGTCCCCGTCATCGACCTCAACGCCACATGCGGTTTCTACCCTTTGGTCAAGGAACATTCCGTCTATTGCCACAACGACAAGGACGAACTGCATCCCAACGACAACGGACATATCCGCATGGCGCGCACCATGATGTACCAGCTACTTGCATTGCCGTGCACCTTTGAGTGATGCCAGAGGGGCTGGAGAGACTATAATCCCTGGGATTTTTAGTTTTTCCTATTCATAGTTTCTATAGTATTCCTATTTTCCTTAGTATTCCTATTTTTTATAGAGCTTCCTATATAATCTCCTAAGACCTCCTATCCCCCGTAATCTATGAAAAAAAGTCTTTTTTTGACGGCTCTTGCCTTCATCTTCGCTCATACCTTGACAGCACAAGTGAACCCGAAAGGTGTGGAAGACGTGAACAAAGTGGTGGACAACACCATCGACAGCCTTGAAAAGGTCAGGCAGGCTCGTGTCGTGCCTGGCAGTAGCCGTCGCGGCTCCAATCCCGTACTCTTTCTGGTGGGAAACAGCACCATGCGCAACGGTACGCTCGGCAATGGCAACAACGGACAATGGGGATGGGGTTACTATGCCGAGGACTTTTTTGACAAAAACAAGATCACCGTGGAGAACCAAGCATTGGGAGGCACCAGCAGCCGCACTTTCTACCGGTTGTTCTGGCCCGACATCCGCAAGGCTCTCAAACCTGGCGATTGGGTCATCATCAGCATCGGACACAACGACAACGGGCCATACGACACTGGAAGGGCAAGAGCCAGCATCCCCGGGGTGGACAAGGACACCGTGCTCCATGTCAACGTGCAGGAGATCAACAAGGGTGACACCATCTACCGCGCAGAGGATGTGTACAGTTATGGGGGATACCTGCGACGGTATATCAACGAGACACGCGCCGCCGGTGCCTTCCCCGTCCTGATGTCCCTCACGCCGCGAAACGCCTGGGAAGACGGACACGTGGTGAGGAAGCCGCATGGCGAGTGGTGCCGCCTCGTGGCCGAAGAGCAACAGGTGCCTTACATCGACCTCAATGACATCTCCGCACGCAAACTCGAAGCATTCGGGCCAGAGAAGATGAACTACCATTTTTTTGGCGACAAGATACACACCAGCAAGTTCGGGGCGGTGCTGAACGCCCGTAGTGCCGCCGAAGGCATTGCTGCTTGTGACCATCCTTGGATTGCTTTCCTCAAGTCATGCCTCGTCGGTGTGGACCTCCCCACGGCAGAGGTGGAGAGAGAAGAAGGCAAACCGGTGGTGTTCCTCACCGGTGACAGTACGGTGAAGAACGCCGACAAGGACAAGGATGGCATGTGGGGATGGGGAGCCGTAGCCTACGACATCTTCGACCCGCAGAAAATCACCGTGGCCAATTGTGCCATGGCGGGCCGCTCCTGCCGCACCTTCCTCAACGAGGGACGTTGGGACAAGGTGTACAACAGCATCCAGCCGGGCGACTACGTGCTCATCCAGTTCGGACATAACGACGTAGGGGCCATCGACAGCCTCAAGGAGAGGGCCGACATCACAGGAACCGCCGACACCTGTCATGTATACAAACTCCAATCCAATGGCAGGTACGAGGTGGTCTATTCCTTCGGATGGTATCTGCGCAAGTTCATCAACGATGTCCGTGAGAAAGGCGCCACACCCATTCTTGTCTCGCTCACACCGAGAAATATCTGGCGCGACGGACATATCGAGCGACGCAACGACTCTTATGGAAAATGGTACAGGGAGGTGGTGGAGCAAACCGGCGTGGAGTTCGTCGACGTGCATAACATCACCGCCGACAGATACGACCGCATGGGCGAGAAAAAGGTGGCTGCTTGCTTCAATCACGACCACACCCACTCCTCACTGAAAGGCGCCAAGGAAAATGCCAAGAGCGTGCGCACGGGATTGAAACAGATAGGGTCGTCGCTCGCGAGATATTTGAGGTAGTTTTTTTCTTGCTTTTATAGTATTCCTATGGTCTATAGTATTCATAGGGCTTATAGTATTCCTGGGGCTTCTATTAATTTCAGAATCTCCAGCGTAGTTGTAGGGCGAGGTCTGTCTTTGAGGAGTGGTCGATTTGCTGGTAACTGCTGGAGATATGGTCGCGGTCGAAATATTTTGTGGTGGAAAGATGTGCCACCAAGGTGAGACTGCTTCCAAGGCTGGCACGAGCCGACATAGAACATCGTAGGCCTTCGCCTTCGAAAGAGAGATAGGAATAGGCATACATCACCCCTTGTTCATAAGCGTAGACACGGCTGTCATAGTCATCGGTGTGGAAATAGCCTGCATTGCCTGTCAGTCGTAGCCAGCGGTGTGTGTAGCCAATGTTTCCCGATGCCATCCATCCCATGCTTTGTTTCTCAAAGTCGCAGAAGGCCAAGTCAGCATTGGCTCCCACATTCCATCTGCCGGCTTTCACTGAACTGCTGAGTCGTGCATGATGCGTGGTCTTGGTGAGCATGGCCGTTTTTTCCGTGTTGTCATACCCTCGCATCTTCAGTCGGTAGCGGGCGGTGAGCGACACCTTGTCGGTGGCGTAGCGCGCTTGCACGAGGTTGTCCCATGCGTCCGATGACACGCTCGCCTGGTATTTCGCCCAAGGGAAATAGGCGTAGTCGGTGTAGGCCATCAGTTGCAGTTGACGGGTGGCCTGCCATTTGACTCCCACATATATGCCGCTCTCGTTCTGCACCCTGCCACCCTCGCTGAACCCGTTGGCGCGGACGGCATGGTATTTCTTTCCATAGAAGCGGTAGAGCGCCATCAGCGCCAGTTGCGACGATGGCGTGAAAGCCAGGGCGTTGGTGGTGGCTATGGCGCCGCAGCCTCCCGTGGCCGCCTCTCCATGGAAGGAGAATAGGTGGCTGGTGTAGCCATAGTCGGCGCTGACGTTCCAATGGTTCTTTCCCATGGCATAGTAACGGCGGTAGGTCACCGACGTGTCGGGGGCGAGCGCCTTGTCATAGGTGGTGGTGACGGCGGTGGCCCCAATGCGAAACCCCTTCAAACGGTAGGAGACATGGCCGCCTGCCGTGGTTTCAGAGGAGTTGTTTTTCTTCGCCATTTCCGTGGTGGTGCGATGGTAGCCATCGCTGACGATGGCCGTGATGGTGGCAGGGATGTCGGTGGAGTCGCTCTTTGCCAATGTGGCATCAACCTTCCTGTAGGAGGCGAAAGCGGTGAGTTCCAACCCGTGTGCCACCTCCACCGTGGCTGCTGCTCCCTGCAAGTAGTTGCCTGGGGTGCGTGCTGTGTGTGCCCGCAGGCCGTCGGCCTTGTAGCCGAGGGAGGAGAGAGCCGACATCTTCCCCGTGCTGAAACTGTTGCCCATCACCAGTCCCATGCCGAAGGATGCCCGGTAGCGTCCGGCGACGAGGGTCTTCACCTTCCCCAACCGGTGTGCTTCGGCGAAAAACGAGTAGTAGTCATAGCCAGTGCTGTTCTTGTTGGCAAAGAAGGGCTCGCCGGCATCCTGTGCGCCTAACAGTCCGATGCGCAGGCGGTCGTAGTAGCTGAAACTGTATCTCACGGTGTGCCGGTAGGGATAGCCAAGATATCCTTTCTTGTCACCACGTCGTTCGTAGAAGGGGATATTGAAATCGGCCACCACGTCGTTGTGTCCGTATTTCAGTACATCGCTCCATCGTGGCGTGGAACGTGGCTTCTGTTCACCGCAAAAGACGAAATGAGTGAGGAGGCAGCGGGTGTGGTAGTCAATCGACGCCACCATCGCCAGTTCGCCCAAGGTCTTCATCCCACCGTAATAATATAGGTAGACTTGCAGGTCCTCCACCTGTTGTTCGTTGAGGAAAGGGAACTGCAGCAGTTGCTCGCGTGTGGCGGTGTTGATGTCGAGGGGGTGTTGCTCCAGATCGCAGAGCATCTCGTAAGTGTCCTCCCATTCCATACTCTCCACATCCTCCTGGGTGGATAGTTCGCCGAGCAAGATCTCCCATGGCCGTTGCTCCTGGGCGACGGCGGGCAGCACTATAAACAGGAAAAGGACAAAGGCCGTGGTCTTTCTCAACATTGGCATGGCATTAGAAAGGATTTTCGAAGCAAATTTAGATAAATAATCCGATATCATAAGCCATTCCGATAAAGAATTTCACTTTTCTTTAGAGAAAAGATGGTGAATTTTCCACGGAAGACCTTGTTTTTCCTTTGAACAATCTTGAATGCCGCTTTTATTGACTAAATTTGTCCTCAAATTTCAAAGATGGCGCCATAAGGAGCCATGATGAGCAAGAATGAGGCATATAGGATATCATTTACTGTCCCTTTTCACCATCGCGATATGGGGAGTGACATTTGTCAACACGAAAGTGCTGCTGCAACATGGTTTGCAGCCGATGGAGATTTTTTTACTCCGTTTCATCGTGGCCTATCTTTGCATCTGGTCGATTTCTCCCCGAAAGGTGTTTTCTCAGTCATGGGCAGACGAAGGTTTGTTCTTTCTCCTTGGTTTTCTTGGAGGGACATTGTATTTCGTGGCGGAAAGCACGGCCATCAAATACTCCTACGTCAACAATGTGGCTTTCATCGTGTGCACCGCCCCTCTACTGACAATGCTCCTTGCCTTCTTTTTCATGAAGAGCGTGAAGGCGACGGCTCCGTTGGTTCTTGGTTCCATCACGGCATTGGCAGGCGTGGGCATGGTCATCTATAATGGTCATTTCGTGCTTCAACTGAACCCATTGGGCGACATGCTGGCTCTCACGGCAGCTTTCAGTTGGGCTGTCTATAGCATGTTGATCAAGAAGGTTTCCACCCGTTACAATGCCTCTTTCATCACCCGCAAGGTGTTTTTCTATGGCATCGTCACCGTCCTTCCGCTTTTTCTTTTCAAGCCTTGGCACTTCCCCCTTGAAGGCCTTCTACAACCGACGGTAGGCCTCAACCTGCTGTTCCTTTCCATCGTGGCCTCTTTCCTCTGTTTCTTGTGGTGGAATGCCGCTGTGAAGAAAATCGGAGTATTGTCCACCAGCAACTACATCTACCTGAATCCCGTCACCACGGTGTTGGCCAGTGCATTGATTCTTGATGAGCCAATGACCTTCATGGCCTATGTCGGCAGTGCGCTCATCCTCGTCGGGGTGTATGTCGCCAATCGCCAGACAAAAGCACCTTGAGTCAAATGGTTTCATCTCATTTTGAAAACCACTTTTTCTATTTTACCATCATCCAATCCAATCAAGTTAAATCCTTGTTGTAGCGTCTTGTTTTGTAATTCTTTGCTATCATGGATGGAGATAATCGTGCCATTATTAAAATCAAGGTGTTTAAGAATGTTCAATGGATGGTCAGTGGTATTGATTGAGAATGACTGGTAAGGCATTTCGCCTGCCATTATATAAGCACGGAAAGGATATGCTGTGATGTCAGTTTCATTGCAAGCCATGAATTTGTCTTGTGAAAAATAGAAACATGAGTTTCCGATGCTTTTTAATAAATTGTCATTTAATTATTTATCAATTTTTGTCATGTTTTGTTTTGATTTATCTTCAGCTTGCACTATCTTTGCAACGTAAAATGGCAAACTACTAAAAACCAATATGAAAAAGATGGAAAACCTCTTGCGCATGATGGTCACTGCCATCTGCCTCGTTGTAGGCGTCAACACTTCGATGGCTGTCACGACCATTGACGACGACGGTTATTATTTCGTCAACGACTTTGAAAGCAACGTTCCCCCGACCCGCTCCGACGAGGAGACCGCCATCTATGTGGAGGGACAGGGTGAATGGCTCTTCCTCAGGGCCTTCGTATCCACCAATTCCAGTTATGTGAGAAGCGGCACGCAGAACCTTCGTCTTTACAAGAACGGGAGTTATGTGGTGACCCCCGTCCTTGACAAAGGCGTGAAGGAGGTCACTTTCTACGTGGGGAGAAAAGGGAAGGGCATCGATGTCCATATTTCCACCGATGCAGGAAAGAATTGGACGAAGGTGGCAACCATCAGCAATACCGGACAGGTCACCGTCACGGTGGAGAACAGCGAGGCCAACCGTGTGAAGATAGCCAACGATGGCAGTGGTGATGCCGACATCGACGATCTTGCCGTCTCCGCCACCGCCTTTGGCATCGAGGCCCAGGTAAGCACCGGCACCGCTTCCAACATCACCAAGAACACGGCCGACCTCTCGGGAACGCTCGACGACCCAGGCGACCAACCCGTCAGGGAGTTGGGCGTGGTGTGGTCCACACGCACCAATCCCACCGTGGGCGACTACAAAGCCGAGGTGGAGACCCCCCGCCAGGGCGCGTTCACGGTGACCGCCGTCGGACTGAAGGCCAGCACCGACTACCACTATCGTTCCTACGCCGTCTCCAATGCCGGGACGGTGTATGGAGAAGAGAAGACCTTCCGCACCGCAGAAGCCACAATGGCGGTTGTCGCCACGGGCGACCTTACCTTCGGTTCAAACAAATACGTGGCCACGGGGATGGTCGTCGATGACGGTGGTGCAGACCTTTTGGAAGTCGGCGTGCTCTACGGGGAGGCACCTGGCCTCACCGTGGCGTCGCAAAAGGTGTCCGCCAAGACTCCAAAGGCCGTCTTCCGCGTGGAACTCCCCCTCGAATGGGGGAAGACCTATTATTTCCGCGCCTACGCCATCACCACCGTGGGAACGAGCATGGGTGAGGAGCGGCAGCAGACCATCGACGAGAGCGTGCCGCCCACGCCCGACCTCACCGAGAAAATCTGGTGCGCACCCGACGGCGATGACACCACTGCCGATGGCACGGAGCAAAAACCCTTCTTCTCCCTCGACAAGGCCATCGCCATCGTGGAACCCGGCATGCGCATCTGCATGAAAGCCGGCACCTACGTCTATGACCACCGCATCAACATCGACAACAAGAACGGTACGGAAGAGGCACCTATCGAACTCTTCGCCGTGGGAGGGAGAGCCGTCCTCGACTTTTCCGCCATGCCCTATCACAAACACTCCGACAATCCCTACCAAGGGGTGAGGCTCACCAGCAGTCATTGGCATTTCTACCGCATCGACATCTGCAACGCCAGCGACAACGGCTTGCTCATCGAACGGGCCACCAACTCCGCCGAGGAACAGGCTCACGACAACCTCATCGAGGAGTGCAACTTCTACAAGAACGGCGACACCGGACTGCAGATCAAGAACCTTGGCGCCTTCAACAAAGTCATCAACTGCGATAGTTACCTCAACTGCGACGAGGGACAGGGCGACGCCGATGGTTTCGCACCCAAACTTTCCGTGGGTGACGGCAACTACTTCTACGGCTGCAGGGCATACCTCAACTCCGACGACGGATGGGACGTATTTTACAAAAAGAATGGGACGGCAGGCGATGACATGACCATCATCCTGGAGAATTGCATCAGTTACAAGAACGGGTTCCTCGACGAGAACACCATCGCTGAAGACGGCAATGGAAACGGTTTCAAATGCGGTTCCAACCAAGGAGCGATGAATGTCTATCTCAACCGCTGCCTCGCTATCTGCAACAAAGCCAAGGGATTCGACCAGAACCATAACGCAGGTGACGTCATCATGAACAATTGCACGGGTATGACGCTCAAGAGCATCAGCGACAAGAGCTACTCCTATCGCATCTATGAGGAAATCAGCAACGGGCATGAGGTGAGACTCACCAACTGCATCGCCATCAACGACAACGACGCCACCGACAAGCGCGACAAAGAGACAGGACTGCCAAAACCGGGTGAACATGGCAAATATGGTGAATACGGACGCTTCGAGGTGGACGAAACATTGGACCGCATCTCCGTGGTGAACTGTGAATTCCATAAGGCCGACCCCACACAGTTCATCGACATCACCAATCATCAGGAACTTATAGCCCCACGTGGAGACGATGGCCAAATCCCGGAAACCACTTTCGCCCACTTGGCGCAAGGGTCGTTCCTCATCGATGCCGGCGTGCCGGTGGAGGCCACCACCTATCGTGGCATCGAGGTGGCCGGCATCGACTACAAGGGGACGGCACCCGACCTTGGGGCGTATGAGAGCGACGACCCCACCGGCATCGGATGTGTGAAGCCGCAGGAAATCGATGGAAGGTTGCACCTGAAACAAACCATGGGAGGGTTGCTTCTTGTGACGGTGAATGCCTCACAGGCCAACCGCCCGTGGCGACTTACCATCCATGACGCAGCAGGGCGCCAGATGACTCAAAAAACTTGCTTAGGTGCTACCACGGCCATCTCCATTCCCTCTTGTTCAGGTGCCGTGGTGGTGAGGGCTGATGGCGAAGGTTTCCAAGCCAGCGTAAAAACAATATTTTAGGTGGTTTCAAGTGGCTCTACAACCACCTATTCTCCAAAGTCGAGCATGAGTTGGCCGTCGCCCAAAAGGTTGAAGGAGCGGCGGTGATAAGGTGTGACGCCATGCAATCGGATGGCGTCTCGATGCTTGCGGGTGGGATAACCTTTGTTGCCCTTCCAGTCATAAAGGGGATATTCCTCTGCCAGTTGGTTCATATAGTCATCGCGGAAGGTCTTGGCCAGGATGCTGGCCGCCGCAATGGAGAGATATTTCCCGTCACCCTTGACAATAGTGGAGTAGGGTAGGTTTTGGTAGGGTTTGAAACGGTTTCCATCGACGATGATGGCCTCCGGTCTTGTAGAGAGTTGATCCAATGCCCTATGCATGGCGAGGATGGAGGCGTTGAGGATGTTGATTTTGTCGATTTCTGCAGGAGTAACCACTCCGACGGCCCACGCCACAGCATCTCGCAGCACCACCTCGCGAAGTGCATAGCGCTGCTTCTCGGTGAGTTGCTTGGAGTCGTTGAGCGCGACATTCTCATAGTCCAAGGGCAGGATGACGGCAGCGGCATACACGCTGCCCGCAAGGCAGCCACGCCCTGCTTCGTCGCATCCAGCCTCTATAAGACCTTCGTGATAATGGCTTTTGAGCATTTTTTGGAGGTGGTTTTTGGGGTGCTAGGTTTTTCTAGGTTGTCCTAGGATTTTCTAGGTTGTCCTAGGTTTTTCTAGGTTGCTCTAGGTTTTCCTATGATTTTATAGTATCCTTAGTTTTTCCTATTCTAAAACATTTTGCTGACGCGCCTGACGGCTTGGCAGAGGGTGTCTACCTCCTCACGGGTGTTGTAGAGGGCGAAGGAGGCACGCACGGTGCCTAACACACCCATCCTGTCCATGAGGGGTTGGGCGCAGTGATGGCCGGTGCGCACAGCGATGCCGAGGCGGTCGAGCAGGGTGCCCATGTCGAGATGGTGGATGTCGCCTACAAGGAAACTCACCACGGCGGTCTTCGCATCGGCTTGGCCGATGAGTCGCATGTCAGGGATGTCGAGCAACTGCTCCATGCAATACCGGGTGAGGTCGTGCTCGTGGGCGGCGATGCGTTCGATGCCGATGCGCTCCATATAGTCGATGGCCACGGCAAGGCCGTGGGTGGCCACATAGTCGGGCGTGCCGGCCTCGAATTTCAGCGGCGGTCTTTCAAAGGTGGTGCCAGTGAAACTCACGGTGTCGATCATCTCGCCACCGCCCTGGTAAGGAGGCATCTCTTCCAGCCAATGCTCCTTGCCGTAGAGAACGCCGATGCCCGTGGGGCCGTACATCTTGTGTCCGCTGAAGGCGAGGAAGTCACAGTCGAGGGCTTGCACGTCGAGGCGTGTGTGCGGCGCACTTTGAGCAGCATCGACCATCACGGGCACGCCGTGTCGGTGTGCCGTGGCGATGATGTCTGCCACGGGGTTGATGGTGCCGAGTACGTTGCTCACATGAGTGATGCTGACGATGCGTGTGCGGTCGGTGAACAACTTTTCGTATTCATCGAGAAGGAGTTCTCCGCGGTCGTTGATGGGGATGACCTTGACGGTGGCCCCCTTGCGTCCGGCCAACAGTTGCCAAGGCACGATGTTGGAATGGTGCTCCATGGTGGAGACGATGATCTCGTCGCCCTTTCCGACAAATTTCTCACCGAAGGCGAACGCTACGAGGTTGACAGCCTCGGTGGTGCCCCGCGTGAAGACTATCTCGTCGGTGGAGTTGGCGTTGATGAAACGTCTCACGGTCTCCCTTGCCGCTTCATGCAGGTCGGTGGCCTGTTGGGAAAGGTAGTGCACTCCCCGGTGGACGTTGGCGTTCACGTTGAGGTATTCCTCGCGCATGGCGTCGAGCACGCAGAGCGGTTTCTGCGTGGTGGCACCATTGTCGAGGTACACCAATGGCCGGTCGTATACCGTGCGTGAGAGGATGGGGAAGTCTTGCCGTATGGCAGCGATGTCGTATGGTGTGGACATGGTCTTGTGTGATTCCAAAAATAGAGGTTATCTGCAGAGTTTGCAGCCTTCGCATTTGTTGAGTTCTCCCCGGAAACGTTTGTCAACCAAGTAGTGCAGTCGGTCGCGCAGGGGCGTGAGCCGCATCAGTTCGATCACCTCGTTGATGAAGGCGGTCTGCAGGAGCAGTTTGGCCTCTTTTAGGCTGATGCCCCTCTGCCGCATATAGAAGAGTGCGGCGTCGTTGAGTTGGCCTACGGTGCTTCCGTGTGAGCATTTCACGTCGTCGGCGTAAATTTCGAGCATGGGTTGTGTGAACATCCTTGCTTCCTTGGTGGCGCAGAGGTTCTGGTTGGTCATGGCCGACTCCGTCTTCTGTGCACCGTGCCTGACGAGGACGCGACCGGCGAAGGCACCGGTGGCCTGTTCGTCGAGTACGTACTTGTAGCGTTCGTTGCTGGTGCAACGTGGCGCCTGGTGGTCGATAAGGGTGTTGTTGTCTACGTGCTGTTGCTTGTCGCTGATGGCGCAGCCGTTGAGTTGGCATTCCGCGCCTTCCCCTTTCAAGACGAGGTCGATGCGGTTGCGTGTGACGCCGTTGTGCAGGGAGATGCTGTTGTGGCGCAGTTGACTGCCAGCCTGTTGCTCGATATAGGTGTTGCTTACGCGGGTGTTCTTGTGGTGTGTCTCCTCCAGGCAATAAATGTCGAGGGAGGCTCTGGGGCCGACGAAAACCTCCATTACCTCGGTGGAGAGGAAATTGCGGTCGTCGGCGGCATGGTCGCAGAAAAGCAGTTTCACCTCGGCACCCTCCTCCACGACGACGAGGACGCGACGATTGGCCATCAGGTCGACATCAGAGCGCAGGATGTTGATGACCTGTATGGTGCGGTCCACGACGACGCCCTTGGGCACGTACACCAACAGTCCGTCTTGGGCGAGCATGGTGTTGAGTGCGGTCACGGCGTCATCACCAGTCTTGGCGATTGTGCCGTAATAAGGGTCGACGAGTTCCGGATGCTGTATGGCAGCCTGTCTCAACGAAGAGATGACCACCCCGTCAGGGAGCGTGCTTTTGGGCAACACCTTGTCGTAGAAGGCGTCGTTGACGATGAAATAAAGGGAGGTGCTCAGGTTGGGCACGTCGCAGCGGAAGGCTTCGTAGGGGTTGACGGGAATGTCGAGCCTCTGGAGGTTGAGTCCCAGGTCGGGTGCGAAGACCTTCTGCATATCGGAGTATTTGTAGCGTTCCACCTTGCGCGAGGGGAATCCCAATTGGCAGAAATGATTGAACGCTTCGTCGCGCAACAAGTTGAGTCTGCCTCCGGAGTGGCGGCAGATCATCTCGCGGCATTGGCGATAAAGGTCGATGTATTGCTGTTCGCTACCCATTGGCTTCGTTTTTGATCCAGTCGTAGCCTCTTGCTTCTATCTCCTTGGCCAGTTCCGGTCCGGCGGTTCTTACGATGCGTCCTTGGTAGAGCACATGCACCACCTGCGGGCGTATCATCTCGAGCAACCGTTCGTAGTGGGTGATGACGATGGTGGATGTCTCCGGGGTGTGCATCTTGTTCACTCCGTCGGCCACGATGCGCATAGCATCGACGTCGAGGCCGGAGTCGGTCTCATCGAGGATGGCGAGTTTGGGTTCGAGCATGGCCATTTGGAAGATTTCGTTGCGTTTCTTCTCACCACCGCTGAATCCCTCGTTGACGGAGCGGTGCGCCAGGCGGCTGTCCAGTTCCACCACCTTGCGCTTTTCGCGCATGAGTTTGAGGAATTCCGATGCGTTGAGGGGTTCCAGTCCTTGGTATTCCCGTTTGGCGTTGATGGCGGCGCGCATGAAGTTGGTCATGGAGACGCCGGGGATTTCCACCGGGTATTGGAAGGAGAGGAAGAGTCCCTCGCGAGCGCGGTCCTCGGGCTTCATGGCCAGTAGGTCTTTGCCGTTGAAGGTGATTTCGCCTTCGGTGACCTCGTAGAGGGGGTTGCCCACGAGTACGGCGGAAAGGGTGGACTTGCCTGAACCGTTGGGCCCCATGATGGCATGGGTCTCACCGTCGCGGATGTCGAGGTTGATGCCTTTGAGTATTTCTTTGTCGCCGATTCGGGCGTGAAGGTTTCTTACTTGTAGCATGTGTTGATATTGGATGGTTTGGTGGGGGAAGGGTGTGGGTTCATCCCACAGTACCCTCCAGTGAGACGCTCAGCAGTTTCTGTGCCTCGACGGCGAATTCCATGGGGAGTTTGTTGAGCACTTCCTTGGCATAGCCGTTGACGATGAGTCCCACGGCTTGCTCAGTGGGTATGCCTCGCTGGTTGCAATAGAAGAGTTGTTCTTCGCTGATTTTCGAGGTGGTGGCCTCGTGTTCGACGATAGCTGTGTCGTTGTGTATGTCCATATAGGGGAATGTGTGCGCGCCGCACTCGCTGCCGAGGAGCAGGGAGTCGCAACAGGAGTAGTTGCGTGCGCCGTCGGCGTTGGCGGTGGCCCTCACCAGTCCGCGGTAGGAGTTTTGGGAGTGTCCTGCCGAGATGCCCTTGGATATGATGGTCGATTTGGTGTTTTTCCCCATGTGTATCATTTTCGTGCCGGTGTCGGCCTCCTGGTGGTGGTTGGTGACGGCGACGCTGTAGAACTCCGCTACGGAGTTGTCGCCACGCAGGATGCAGGAGGGGTATTTCCAGGTGATGGCGCTGCCGGTTTCCACTTGCGTCCAGGAGAGTTTGCTGCCTTCACCTCTCAGGTCACCGCGCTTGGTGACGAGGTTGAGCACGCCGCCCTTCCCGTTCTCGTCGCCCGGATACCAGTTCTGCACGGTGGAGTATTTCACCTCGGCGTGGTCGCAGACGATGATTTCCACGATGGCGGCATGCAACTGGTTCTCGTCTCTCATGGGGGCGGTGCATCCCTCGAGGTAACTCACGTAGGAGTCGTCGTCGGCGATGATGAGCGTGCGTTCGAACTGTCCTGTGTTGCGTGCGTTGATGCGGAAATAGGAGCTGAGTTCCATGGGGCATCTGACGCCCTTGGGGATATAGACGAACGACCCGTCGGAGAAGACGGCGCTGTTGAGGGCGGCATAGAAATTGTCGCGATAGGGCACGACGGTGCCCAGGTATTGTCTTACCAGGTCGGGATGCTGTTTCACAGCATCGCCGATGGAGCAGAAAATGATGCCTTTCTCTGCCAACTGCTCCTTGAAGGTGGTCTTCACCGATACGGAGTCCATGATGGCATCGACGGCAGTGCCGCTCAAGGCGAGGCGTTCCTCCAGGGGTATGCCCAACTTGTCGAAGGTCTTTTCCAATTCCGGGTCGATCTTCCCGTCGCCCTTTGGCCTCTTGGCCATCGGGTCGGCATAATAGGAAATGGCCTGGTAGTCCACCTCCGGCACATGGACGTGCCCCCATGTGGGGGGTGTCATCGTGACCCAATGTCGGAAGGCTTTCAGGCGGAACTCCAACAGCCATTCCGGCTCGCCCTTCTTCTGCGAGATGAGTCTCACCACGTCCTCGTTGAGTCCCACGGGGATGATTTCCGTAGGCACGTCGGTGGTGAAGCCAAACTCGTATTTCTGTTCGGCGATGCGGCGAACAAGTTCGTTGTCGTCTTTCGGAGTCTCTCCCTCCTTGTGCTTATCCTTGTCTTTGTTTTCCATTTCTTTACCGGGAAAGTCCGGTTTTCAAGTATTTGATGGCAAGCATGGTCAAGTCGTCGCTCTGTTCAGCCTTGCCCACGAAAGCGTGCACCGCCACAATCATCTCGTTAACAATCACCTCTGGCATGTCTCTGTCTTCGTTCAGCAATCTCTCGGCCAAGGCGGTGATGCGGTCGGTGCCAAACTGTACGTGGCTGGCATCCTCGGCCTCTGAGAGTCCGTCGGTGTAAAGGAAGATGGTGGTCTTCGAGTCGATGTCCGCCTTCTGTGCCGTGAACTCCCATCCTGACACCACGCCGAGTGGCACGTTAGAGTCGCAAGGCAACAGTCCCACGCCCCTGCCGATGAGTATCGGTGCGTCGTGGCCGGCGTTGCAGTAGTGCAGGACGCCTGTTTCCAGGTCGAGCACGCCTACGAAGGCGGTGGCGAACATGTTTGTCTCGTTGCCTTCCGCCAAGGCCTCGTTGAGTGTGGAGACAATCTGGTCGGGTGCCGACGTGTGTGCGGAGATGTTGCGGAAGAGTGAGCGCGTGACCGCCATCAACAATGATGCGGGCACTCCCTTTCCGGAGACATCGCCGATGCAGAAGCACATCTTGTTGTCGCGGATGTAAAAGTCGAAGAGGTCGCCGCCCACCTCCTTGGCGGGGGTCAGCGAGCCGAAGATGTCGATATCGTCGCGCTCGGGATAGGGTGGGAAGATCTTGGGGAGCATGCCCATCTGGATGTCGTGGGCCACTTGCAGTTCATTCTCCATGGCCGCCTTCGAAGCCGTGGTGTGCTTCAGTTCATCGACATATTTCGTCAGGGATTGCTGCATATCGTCGAAGGAGTCACGTAGCAGACCGACCTCGTCATGGTGCTTGATGACCGGCAACTGCGTGTTGAAATTACCTTTCGCCACCTCTTCGGCGGTGAGTGCGAGTTGCTTCAGCGGCTTGGTGGCACGGCGGATGACGAAACGGCTGACGAGGAAGGAGACCAACAGGCCGAGGGCTATCAGGAACATCAAGACGATTCCCACCGCTAAGGCGATGATATCGATGTTGAAAGAAGGAACCACGGTCGCCAACGACCAGTCGGTATATTTGATGGGGGCAAAGAACACATACACTTCCTTGCCTTCCAAATCCATGGTTGTTGCATAGTCTGAATCGTATTCCTCCATTCCAAATGACCCTTTCTCGCCTGCCATCATCATGTAGGCGACATGATTGTCGGCGGTGTCGGGAGATTCATTAGCGTAGGAAAGGAAATTCTTATGGATGACACGTTCCTTGTCGGGGTGCACGAGGTAGGTGCCGTCGCCGGTGATGATGAAACTGTAGGGTTTCCTTTCCAATTTCTTCTCACTATTGACTTTCCGGGTCTTGGCTTCCTCTTGTTGGACCCCGCCCCATTCCTTGCCGTATATTTCCCAGTCAGCCTTTTCCATCTTCTCACTCAGCCATTCGAGAGAAAGGTCGGCGCCCAGCACTGCTGCTATTCGGCCCTTCTTGTCATGGATGGGAATAAGGTAGGACACCAGAGGCGTGATGGAGTCGGTGCTGTCGAAGAATGGTTTTGACCAATAGGGCTCATTTTTCTCCAACGCCTCGATGAACCACTCGGCTTTGAGGTAGTCGTGAGTGGCATCGCCAATGGTCATCGTCTCTATATGTGCACTATCTCGGCGTACTGCATAGGGACAGAACCAATGGCCTTTCTGTGGATAATAGTCGGCCACGAAGGAGAGACCACAACTATGGATGCGGGTGTTCTGTTCGACCACCCGCTCCATAAGGGTGTGGAGACGGTCGGGGTTGCCAAGGCTTTCCTCTATTTCCGGCACATGGTTGGATGCACCTAAATAGACATCGGAGATGATTCTCCTGATTTCTTGGATGTTGGTGTCCTGATAGGCTTTGTGGACTGAATACTCCTCTTCCTTGACCAACTCGGTTGCCGCTTCATAGATGAGCCACGCGGCAAGTCCCATGGCGAGGAGCATCATAAGCACGATCCACCATGTCAGTCGGTTGGCAAACGACCGCATCTTCTTTTTCTTCTCCTTCTTATTGTTCATCTTAGAGTTTTTGCTCCACCTCGATTTCCATGAAGGTCTCGATGATGTCGCCTACCTGGATGTCGTTGAAATTGACGAGGGAGATGCCGCATTCCAGACCCGTGGCCACCTCCTTGGCGTCGTCCTTGTAGCGCTTGAGGGCGCCGATGGGGGCGGTGTGGACTACGATGCCGTCGCGCACGACGCGTGCCTTGTCCTTGTTGTGCACCTTGCCGTCGGTGACCAGGCCGCCGGCCACGGTACCGACCTTGGAAATCTTGAACACCTGCTTTACCTCGATCTCTGCGGTGACGATTTCCTTCTTCACCTTGTCGAGCATGCCTTGCATGGTGGATTTCACCTCGTCGATGGCGTCGTAGATGATGGAGTAGGTGTTGATCTCCACACCCTCGCGCTCGGCGAGTTTGCGGGCGTCGGTGGAAGGCCTCACCTGGAAGCCTACGATGATGGCTTGGGATGCGGAAGCGAGCATGACGTCGTTCTCGGAAATCTGGCCCACCGCCTTGTTGATGACGTTGACCTGCACCTTCTCTGTGGAGAGTTTGATGAAGGAGTCGGAGAGGGCCTCGATGGAACCGTCGGTGTCGCCCTTGACGACGATGTTGAGTTCGTGGAATTCTCCCAAAGCGATGCGGTGGGACAATTCGTCAAGTCCGAGTTTCGTAGTGGTGCGCAGGCTTTGCTCGCGCTGCAGTTGCACACGTTTGTTGGCGATTTCGCGTGCCTCCTGCTCCGTTTCCATCACGTGGAAGGTGTCGCCGGCAGTTGGTGCACCGTTGAGACCAAGGATGATGGCGGGGTCGGAGGGACCGGCCTCCTGTATGCGCTGGTTGCGCTCGTTGAACATGGCCTTGATGCGCCCGTAGCTGGTGCCGGCGACCACGATGTCGCCCACCTTTAGCGTGCCGTTGGAGACGAGGACGGTGGAGACGTATCCACGTCCTTTGTCGAGCGACGACTCTATGATGGAACCTGTGGCCTTGCGGTTGGGGTTGGCCTTGAGGTCGAGCATCTCGGCCTCGAGGAGCACCTTCTCGAGCAGTTCGTCAACGCCCATGCCTTTCTTGGCGGAGATTTCCTGGCTTTGGTACTTGCCTCCCCATTCCTCCACGAGGAGGTTCATGTTGGCGAGGTCCTCGCGTATCTTGTCGGGATTGGCTCCCGGCTTGTCGATTTTGTTGATGGCGAAGACCATGGGCACGTTGGCAGCCTGTGCATGTGCGATGGCCTCCTTGGTGGTGGGCATCACGGAGTCGTCGGCTGCGATGATGATGATGGCGATGTCGGTGACCTGTGCGCCACGTGCACGCATGGCGGTGAACGCCTCGTGTCCCGGTGTGTCGAGGAAGGTGATTTTTCGACCATCGGCAAGTTGCACGTTGTATGCACCGATATGCTGTGTGATACCACCGGCCTCTCCAGCGATGACGTTGGTGTTGCGGATGTGGTCGAGGAGCGAGGTCTTGCCATGGTCGACATGTCCCATCACGGTGACGATGGGTGCTCTTGCCACGAGGTCGTTTTCGTCATCTTCCTCTTCGGTGATGGCATTCTGTACCTCGGCGCTCACATATTCGGTCTTGAATCCGAATTCGTCGGCCACGATGTTGATGGTTTCTGCATCGAGGCGTTGGTTGATGCTCACCATGATGCCGATGCTCATACAGGTGCCGATGACTTGGTTGACCCCCACGTTCATCATATTGGCGAGTTCGCTTACGGTGACAAACTCCGTGAGTTTCAGGATCTTGCTCTCTGCTTTCTGCTCGGCCCTCTCTTCCTGGAGGCGTTCCTGCACGGCTTCTCGTTTTTCCTTGCGGTATTTGGCACCCTTCTTGTTTTGGTTCTTGCTGGTGAGACGTGCGAGGGTTTCCTTCACCTGCTTTGCCACGTCTTCCTCATTCACCTCGATGGGTTTCTGGTTGCGCTTGCGGTTCTTGTCTTTCTTGCCTTTGTTCTTGCCGCCTTGTGCGCTGTTTTGGTTGTTCCCACCTTGGTTTCCACCTTGTCCGCCACGGTTGCTTTGTCCACCTTGGTTGCCTACGGCGTTGATATCGATGCGCTCTTTGCCGATGCGCACGCGTTTTTTCTTCTCTCCCGTGGCGGGTGTGGCGCCGTGCTGTCCTTTCTCTTCGCGTTCCTTGCGCTTCTCCTCCTTGGATTTGCGTTTCGGCCGCGTGCTCTGATTGATGGAGTCGAGGTCGATTTTGCCTACCACGTTCACTTTCGGGGCATTGTCTTGCTCGCTCTTCAGGGTGAAGATTTCAGTTTTTGAAGTTTGTTGCTCGGCGGCTTCTGCAGTTTCTGCACTGTCGCTTTCCCCGTCTTTCTCCTCGACGGTGGCTTTCTTCTCCACTTCTTCCTCCTTCTTCTCGCTTGACGTCTCTTCCACCTTCTTTGCCTCATCCACGGCCATGTTGGTCTCCTTGGATGGTGTGGTGGTTGTCTCCTCTTCGGGTGTTTCCTGAGAGACGGCGGGCTTTTGTTCAGGGGCGACCGGAGCTTGCTGCTCTTCCTTGTCAGGTGCAACGGTCTCGGTGGGTTTGCTGATGGTTTGCGGTGGTGTGGTCACAAGAGTTTCGGCAGGTTTCTCTTGTGGTTTTGCCTTGTCGGCCTCCACGGTAGGTTCTGCGGACTTGGGAGCCTGCTTCCCGGTAGTGTTGAGGTCTATCTTGCCAAGAGGCCGAACTTGCTGCCTGTTGCTTTCAAGCAAGGTTTCGGCACGGTGGCTCTCCGGCTCGCGTTTCTTTTCCTTTGGTTTCTTGGGGAAGATCTTGGCGGCCTTGTTCTTCGTCTCCTTGTCGCTCTTGAATTCTTCCACAAGGGCTTCATACTGGGCGTCGTTGATTTTGAAGTTCATATTCTCCTCAACTTCGCCCAGGGCACTCTTTTTCTGTAGGAACTCCACTGCCGTCTGGAGTCCGATGTTCAGTTCTCTTATTACTTTATTTAATCTTATAGCCATTCTCTTGTTGATGATTTTTTATTTTTATTGTTACGCGCTCAGGGCCTCTTGGCTTTTCCAGGTTTCCTATGATGATTCAGGACATTATAGGATTTTCAGAATTTCCCAGGCTATTCCAGGACATTCCTCGAAGGGTCAGTTCTCGAATTCTGCCTTGAGGATGCTGATGAGGTAGTCGACGGTTTCTTCCTCCAGGTCGGCTTTCTCCACGAGCATTTCCCGAGGTGCCTTGAGCACGGCTTTTGCGGTGTCGAGTCCGATGCGCTTGATGGAGTCGATGACCCACTGGTCCACTTCGTCGGCGAATTCGTCGAGGTAGATGTCCTCCTCGGCTTGGTCTTGTTCGATCTCCCTGAAGACATCGATGGTGTATTCTGTGAGCAAGGAGGCGAGCTTGATGTTGAGTCCACCACGTCCGATGGCGAGTGACACTTCCTCTGGCCTGAGGAAGACCTCTGCCTTTTTGTTCTCCATATCGATGTTGATGCTCGACACCTTGGCGGGGCTGAGCGAGCGCTGGATGTAGAGTTTGATGTTGGAGGTGTAGGGAACGACGTCGATGTTCTCGCCGCACAGTTCTCTGACGATGCCGTGCACACGGCTTCCCTTCACGCCCACGCAGGCACCGACGGGGTCGATGCGGTCGTCGTAGCTCTCTACGGCCACCTTGGCGCGTTCGCCAGGCATGCGGGCGATTTTCTTGATGGAGATAAGGCCGTCGTTGATTTCAGGAACCTCACTTTCAAGGAGTCTTTCGAGGAAGACGGGGCTTGTGCGTGAGAGGATGATTTTCGGGTTGTTGTTCTCGTTGTCCACGCGGTGGATGACGGCACGTATGGTCTCACCCTTGTGGTATTGGTCGTTGGGAATCTGCTCTGCCTTGGGGAGGATAAGTTCGTTGTTCTCGTCGTCAACGATGAGCACCTCACGCTTCCAAGTCTGATAGACTTCGCCGCTGATGATTTGTCCCACGCGGTCCTTGTATTTGTTGTAAAGGGAGTCGTGCTCCAATTCGAGGATTTTGGAGGCCAGGGTCTGACGAAGGTTGAGGATGGCCCTGCGGCCGAATTTTGCAAACTCGATGGGTTCGCTCACCTCTTCTTCCAATTCATAGTCGGGGTCGATTTTCTGAGCATCGCTCAGTGAGATTTCCTTGTTGGGATCTTCCACTTTGTCGTCTTCCACCACCACTCGGTTGCGGTAGATTTCGAAGTCGCCCTTGTCGGGGTTGACGATGACGTCGAAATTCTCGTCGCTGCCGAATATTTTGGCTATGACGTTGCGGAAACTTTCTTCAAGCACGCTGACGAGCGTGGTGCGGTCGATGTTCTTGTTTTCCTTGAACTCGTTGAACGTGTCGATCATGTTCGGGGTTGAAGGATTGGTTTTCTTTGCCATGTCTTTATTTGAAACTTATGATATATTTTGTGTATTTTACCTTGTCCATTTCGAATTGATGGTCGACAGGAGTGAGCACGGGGCGCTTTTTGCCTTCTACTTTCACTTTCTCCTGTGTGGTGACGGTGAAGAGGTTTCCATCCACCGTCTTCAGGGTTCCTTTGAGTTTTTTTCCGTCAGCATTGAGCACTTCCACTTCCTTGCCGATGAAGTTGATGTATTGCTGTGGCACCTTGAATGGCTGTCCGAGGCCTGCAGACCCCACTTCCAGTTCGAAGTCTTCCTTGTCGCGGTCCAGATGGTCCTCGATGTATTTGCTTAGCTCCACGCAGTCCTCGATCCACACTCCGTCGGCATGGTCGATTTCCACGACGATTTTGTTGTCCGGGCTGACTTCGATGTCCACCAGGAAATAATCTTTTCCTTCCAGCCATTCTTCGGCTAAATTCTTGATGATGCTTTTTTCTGTCATTTTGTTTCGCTTTTCGCAATTCTTTTTCCACCGTTCTTCAAGGGTGGTGTAAGATGATGATAATGAAAATGAGGGACTTTTGCAAGCCCCTCATTCCACTGAACGGCTGCAAAGGTACGTATTTTTGCCCGTGCAGCCAAATTTTTAAGTGTTTTTTGTCACTAAAAAGCGTTTTATTGATATGTATTACCCTTATAATAAGGTGAAAAAACGTTGTTGTGGCACTTTTTTTCACGGTCTGAGTATTTTCCAGTACTCTTCCGGTGACAGTGCAATCCTGCATGCTTCTTCCATCTGCTTGTCTCCACGAAGGCTGTTCTCCACGGCCCCGCGCTGGTAGTAATAGGCCGACACGATATCGTCGGCCAGGAGGCGCTTGATGGCTTCCTTGTGATAGTCGAGATCGTGCTCGAGGTTGTGGGTGAGTTTTTTCTCCAGCCGGTCGAACTCTTCCTTGGCATCGTCGTAGTAGCCTTCAAACTTGGCGAGTTTGATGAGGTTGCTGAGGTATTTCTCGCTTTCAGGGTCGTATTTGAATCCGCTGGCTATGACGCGACGCTTGAAGTCGGCATAGTCGGCATCGGAAATCTCGAACTCGGCCGCGGGTGCTATCTGGGGATGCCTGGCGATGTAGTCGACTTCCCATTCGAGCATCACCTCGGTGGAGTCGGTGCCCGAGGAGGCGAGATAGTAGCCTATGTTGGGGAGGGAGTCGGGTTCCACCACCACGTCGGGGGTGATGCCTCCGCCGTCGCGCACCTCTCTGCCGTTGGCGGTGTGGAAGACATGGGTGAGCGAGTCTGGGATGTGCTCGGTGTAGCCGCCCTTGGCGTGGCGGTAGTTGATGGCTTGTATGCAGCGGCCGGAAGGGATGTAGTATTTGTTGCTGGTGAACTTGAGGTTGCCGTTGTAGGGGACGTCGATGCTCGTCTGCACCAATCCCTTGCCGTAGGTGCGTATGCCAAGGATGACGGCGCGGTCAAGGTCTTGCAGGGCGCCGCTGGTGATTTCGCTGGCGCTGGCTGTCATGTCGCCCACGAGGACAACGACAGGCATGATGGTGTCGAGGGGCTCCACTTTCGTGTAATAGTCGATGTTGGAACGTTTAAGTTTGCCACGGTTGGAGACGATGAGTTTGCCTTTCGGCACGAACATGTTGACAATCTGCACCGCTTCAGACTCTGACCCGCCGCCGTTGTCGCGAAGGTCGAGGACAAGGCCGCGCATCCCTTTCTCCTTCATCTCGATGAACGCGTTGCGCACCTCCTTGGCACAACCTTCGGTGAACTGCCTCAGGTTGATGTATCCCACGCCGCCCGGGCGCAGTCCGTAGTAGGGGACGGAGGGGGTCTGCACGATCTGACGGGTGATTTTCATCTTGATTTTCTTACCTGTCGACGGGCGTTGGATTTTGAGGATGAAACTGGTGCCTGGGTCGCCGCGCAAACGGCTGCTCACATAACTGACGCTCTTGTCGACCATGGAAGAGTCGTCGATGCTTAGGATGATGTCGCCTTTGCGGAGGCCGGCGAGAGCGGCAGGCATCCCTTCGTATGGCTCATCAATCACCACGCGGTCCAACTTCAGGTTGTAGCGGATGAGTGCGCCGATGCCTGCAAACTTGCCAGTGTATATCTCCTTGAGGTCCTTCATGTTCTCCTCGGGATAGTATTCGGTGTAGGGGTCGAGGCTGCGGAGCATCGCCTTGATGGCGGTGCCCACCACCTCCTCTGCATCGAGTGTGTCGACATAGGCGAGGTCGAGGCTCTTGTAGATGGAGTTGAAAATGTCGAGCTGCTTCTTCGTCTCAAAATAGTGACTGTCGTCGGTCTGAGCTGTGACAGTGACTGTCATGGCGAAGGCGATGAGTAGGGTCAGGATGCGTTGCATATGATGAAATTGATGAATTCTGTTCCTTCTTTCTCCGCATTTGGCGAAAGCATGGTGCAAAGGTAGTGAAAACCGAGTGAAAAGCAAAACATGCTGCATGTTTTCTTATCCAAGGTGCATCCTGCCTTCGCCCTTTCAAGGCAAAGGTAGTGAAAACCGAGTGAAAAGCAAAACATGCTGCATGTTTTCTTATCCAAGGTGCATCCTGCCTTCGCCCTTTCAAGGCAAAGGTAGTGAAAACCGAGGTGCATCTTGCTTTCGCCTAACCTTTCTTTTCCTTGTTATAATTTGGAGTATCGAGTTGTACCATGTCTTGTTCCTTCCATCTTTTTGGGTTGGCAAGAAGGCAAAAAGATGGTAAAAACAAGGATTTTTAGATGAAAAGATAAAATTTTCACGAAAAAGTTTGGTGGAACAAAAAAATCGTTATACTTTTGCAACCGCAAAACAAAAAAGACCTGCTTCAGTAGCTCAGTTGGTTAGAGCACCTGACTGTTAATCAGGGGGTCGTTGGTTCAAGCCCATCCTGAAGCGCCTCAAAATGAGAGAGTTACGAAAGTAACTCTCTTTTGTTTTTGCCCGTCTGAACAAATTTTGGTTAGCAATACTGGGTATTTAGGGTCACAATATCACTAAATATCATGGACTTCAAGGGAAAGAAAAGAAGATTTCATAAGAGAAAATAGTGAACAAATCAGGCGCACTAGTAAATACCTGTGTTTACCCGTAGATGTTTGTTCGTCTAAAAAGGAAGAACTTGACATCGACCACACCATGCAGGTGCGCCTGTTTTTCCGTTTATTTGCAGACAAATTTAACAAATAAATGAAATTACTTGGTATCAAGTGCAGTATTAAAGTTCACTTAAACTATGCCAAGTCACGTTTAGGATCTTTTTGATATTGTTTCAATTGCAATCTTTGCACTTATACGTATATCACTTTTCCGGCTATTAATGTGTTTTTGCAAGAATGGGATGTCTGCTTCCGTTCCTATTTTTCCAAGTGAACAATTTGAATAAATAATCTCATACTTAAACTTATCTTCGTCATCTTGATTAAGGTAATATAGAAGTGCCTGTCTGCTCTTTTGTGATGCTGATGATCCGAGAGCATTTATAGCGCTATGACGTATCAGCCATTTGTCACTTTTAGAATGTTCGATTATTAAACTAATATCAAATTCTTGAGGAATGGAAAACTTGCTAAGGCATTCCAATATATCTGATAGGATGTACTTATCGTTCTCCGCACCTAACTGTTGGATAAAGAACCAGCACACTTCTTTATTGAAAACATTGCGCAGCATAGTGCCAATAATATAATACGCAGCTCTACGTATAGCCTTATTCTTTGCTTGTCGATTATCCCCAACTATCTTTATCAAAATAGGATATAAAGAATCATCAGACATCTTTTCAACAGTTCTGTGTGCATGCCAACTTATGCTATCATTACTGTTTGTTACTCCTACCTTTTGATTTAGTTTGTTAATCAGTTCGTATAATTCCTCTTCTTTCATTTTCATATCCAAAGTTTTGAAGTTGCAAAGGTAAGGAATAAAAACGTAAATCGTGTAAATTTCATTATAAAACAAACACAAGGTTATGCAGGTGCGCCATTATTTTCTTTAATAGACAAGAAAACTGGCAGATAACAGTATGGACATCATCTTTTTAACACTTTTCTTACTTATGAATATTTCTTTTGCTATAAAATAACATCGGGCGAATGGATTATTTGCCCGATGTCATTGTGCAGATTCCGAATTACGACAATTTCATATTATACCCTTCATCAATCATTTCCCGGATTATCTCATCGCGACTCTTGTGGCGGAGGTTAATGTTTTCGCCATCCCTTGACCCACCGGGGGCAGAGAGCAACTTTGAGGGAAAGAGAATTTGTGGTAACTGAAAGAACATTGTTCCGGCGGTTTTCTGGAGTTCTTTCTCCAGTGCAGCACCCTTCATCCCCTGCCACCTACGGTAACAGGCACGGTCAATCTCGTCGGTGAAATGCTTGGCGATAAGTTGTTCCTTCGTAATCTCACCGCGTTCGTACATCTCCTCCTCACGGCTGGAAATGGGTTTGGTGACATACCCATTGTGTCCCTCGATGGTGACATGCAGCCAACAACGGCCACCGTGTCTGCTCATTTTGCTGCGTGAGAGGTCAACGACATCTGGCAGTTCATATCGCCATGGATAAAGCAGACGACGCAAACATCCCACTTCTTTTATGGCATCCTTTGCACGTCTCTCACTTTCCTCTGCCTTATGGGCGTAAGCGTCACGCTCCTTCTTGAATCGTTCCGCTTCCTCCCTTGCCTTGTCACGCTCTCGGGTGCGGCGCTCCAGATTCTGCTGTATGTTCTCCACCTTTTGTCGGAGTTCATCCAGTTGTTCTTTCAGTTGGGCGATTTCGTCCTGAGAAGCATCCAATTGCAAACGCACGTCGGACTTGCCAAAGAGGCCAGAAAATTTGTCGAGACGTTGGAGCAAGGCCTCCTTGCCTTTGTGGCTGATGCGCAACTTGCTGATTTCCTCACGCAGTTGTTCCGCTGTCTCCAACAGCTGCTTGTTTTGCTGCTCCTGCATCTTGTTCTTGTACTGGATGGCATCGAGATGCTTCACGTCGGAACTTTTGCCACGCTCCATATTCAAAGCCTCTGCCACGATGGTCTGCATCCGTGCCATGTCGGGTGATTTGAGGTTGAGGCTCTTGCCTTGGTCGTTCGTCCAATCGAGAATAAGATGAGCATGATGGTTGGCAACCCATTCTCCAGATTCCTCATGCCCCTCATCCCGATGGGTGTGAATGGCGATGGTCTTGATGCCGAATTCCTGCTGGAGCTTTTCTGCCAGATGACGGAGTTCGTCAAGGGTGGTGCCCTCCCTGATGTTGACGACACCCTCCCTCAGAGGAACCGCCTTGGCCTGCATCCGTTGATGGACGTTATCGAAATACCGCCGTTCGATGTCCTTGCGGATTTCGCCGATGCCCTTCCCCTCATACAGGGGATTCTCCCATTTCTCATTAAGATGGGTCAGGTCGCCCCTCACATGTGGCATCTCCTTCCGCCGGTCGTTGTGGAACATCGCGGAGGACTTGAGGGGACAGATATGTATACTACTGATATTAGACATAACAATTCTTTTTGATGTTAAACATAATTGCAATATGACAAAAGGGAAAAGAAAAAGGGGTCGAGGGGAATCCCCCGAAAAGGTCAAGGGAAATACGTTCCCTTGCGCATGGACTCCTTCAGGGTCCTAGTGCGCTATAACCCCATTAAAATGGGGGTTCCCCATCTTGGTAAAATTCCTCGCGGAGAGGATCTTCCCTCAGACCGTCGATGTCGATTTTCACCTCCATAGCCTGTATGACCGTAGTGTCTTCCACACCTTCCTTTTTTTCTTTCCCTATTGTCCCTGTCCCATCGGGACAGCAGGACACTTGGGACGTTTGGGGCATTTGGGACAATGGAGAAGGCTCACCTTGTCCCTTCTGTCCCGCTTGTCCCATCTGCCCAGTTGGGACACCCCCTCCCTTGCGGGCGGCATCCTGGATGATGCGGTGGACAGTGCTTTTCGACTTGCCCGTCAAACTGGCTATTTCCCTTGTCGACTTTCCTTCACCAGAGAGACGCAGAACCTCACCATCCAACTCCTCCTTGTCCGCTTTCCTTAGATGCAAACATTCAGGCGAGTTTTCCAGATAGACGAAGCATAGGAGTGGACCAACCTTGTCTATGCTGTAAACCTGCACGTTATCGGTACCATGTCGCTCCTCACAATTTCTCACCTTGATTTGCTTGACATAGCGGATGTTGGAACCCACCACGCTCTTCCCGACAGCGAAGCAACTATCGATGAAGTTGAACAGCTTCTTCGACCCTGCCAAGTCGTTTTGAGTGATAGGGTTGCACATGTTGCGCTTGGGGGTGTGGGCGATGATGAGGATGGAAAATCCGTGTTTTGCCCTTAGTTCCCTGAGCCTCCTGACGAGCACTGCAGCGTCCTCACCTTTTTCGGTCTGCATGCACAGGATGGAGATGTTGTCGATGACAAGCACCTTGGATTCCGTGCTGATGGCTGCTTCCTCGATGCTACCCATGACTGCCTCCTCGAAGGGGATGGATAGGGAGCAAATTTTGTCGGGGTTGATGGTCACGCGGAAGAGGTTGTCGGGAAAGCGGTAGAGCTTGTTGTTTTCGTCTGTGTATCTCAACTGGAATTGCTTCTCTGACAGCTCGAAGTCGAAATAGAGAACACGCTGCTCCTTTGCTATGTCCACGGCTATCTGCATAGCAAGAATGCTCTTGCCTACGTTGGAGTCGGCAAAGAGACACCCAATCTCCCCTTCATACCAGAATGGGTCGAAAAGTGGCTTGGGGTTATTGCACATACTGGCTCTTGCCATTGCCTGGTTGGCATCCACAATTTCAAGCATGCCGGCATTGAGAGAAGCATCCACTCCAGTTTGTTCGTTCTGGAGCCAGGATTCCAGACTCTTCAAGATACTGTCACGGTTGATCATGGATTTTTCTTTCCCTTCCGTCCGTCCAGATGAAGATGTGGACGGAAGGGATGGGTTTGAATGGTTGTTCATGGCTGCTGTGTTTTGAGGTCGGTTTGATTCAATCCATTGTAGCCATGGGCAAGTTGAAGTGCCAACTCCACATCGACCACGATCTTTCTCCCAACTTGGGTGATGGCCTTGTCGATGATTCCGCTTTTCTTGATGCGGTTGGCCGTGGGGATGCTGCAGCCAAAGGTCTCAGCGATACCCTTGATACCATACGCAAGTTTACGGTCGGGTGTGGGAGTTGGAGAGGTGCTATCCTTTCTCTCAGAGAAAAAGGGCAAGTTGTTCATCAGGAAAGCCAATTGCTCTCCTGTCATCATGCAGACCGGAGTCTGTAGAAGTTGTTCTATGGAAATCGTATTGAGACTCATGATGCATCTTTATTGTTGGTTGAACAATGGGAGCGACGACTTTTGCTGGTTTCTCCTGTTTTCCGCAGAATTTTGTCCTAAAAAAGTCATTTACTTGTAAATGAGATAGTTGTGAACCAACAAAGGGTCGTTTTGGGTCACCTCGTTTCGCCATGACTACTGTTCATGGGGGCCTCACCCACCTAAAATTTCTCTAATAAACGGCTCTGGATGGATAACAATGGTGGGATACAGGCCAAAATTGAGGTTTGTTAGGCAATTTTTTCTACAATGAGACCATGTTGAGACATAAGAACTAATCATAGGTGGATATAATATTGGTTGAAAATGTTGTATCTGCACTCATGCTGCTGGGTTAAAAGTCAGTTATACCCCATCAATCCGTTATTTGAGGGTCAAATTCCAGCTGAAAACCCCATAACCCTCGATTTGGGTCACCCCATTGCGGAAAACAGGAGGAAAGCCAATTGCTCTCCTGTCATCATGCAGACCGGAGTCTGTAGAAGTTGTTCTATGGAAATCGTATTGAGACTCATGATGCATCTTTATTGTTGGTTGAACAATGGGAGCGACGACTTTTGCTGGTTTCTTGGTTTTGCTGACTGTACAGCGACAACCTACCTTCGGCAATCAACCTGTCGACTTCTTTTTTCGCATAGAGTTTCCTTCCTCCCACCATATTGTGGGGGATGGCTTGCCTCTGCTCAATACGCCACAGAGTAGAGGGGGAGAGCCGCGCATAGCGGCACAGTTCCTCCCGGGTCATGTACTTCTCCTCCTCACACATGATGCTTTCCAACTGTTGCCGGAACTCAGGTGAGTGGAGATAATCATTCAGGTACTCCTTGATTAGTCTTTTTATTTCAGGAGCATAATCATCAGTATTCATAAAACAAGATTTTATGAGTACTACTTACATGTTACAAATAAAAAGCACATGGATGAACTGGAGCACCCAAATAAAAAGACAAAAATAAAGATGGTGCTCAAAAATCCAGTGACATTGCTACGTATGTCAAGCAATTGCAACGCAAAAGTATATAAAAATTTGGTGCGTTCCAATTTTCGGAACGTATTTTTATATCTTATTAACAACGTGAAATCAAATGAAATCAGATGACATAATCATCTCAATTTGTTCATCAATTTCTTGATGTCCGACTTGACAAAGCCTTCAATCTCCCTGCCAAGCAAGGACACCTCGGAAGAAAAGACGCGGGGCTTTCCTTCGTTGTCCAATGAATAGTTTTTCTCCGTATTGGCTATGGCATCTTCCAACCTTACCGGGTCTTTCTGAAAGTTGAATCCTCCTGCAATGGTGCTATCGACATACTCCTTGAAGGACGCATGTTTCTCCACCTCATCTATGGCAGGCATGGCATCATAGAAATGATAGTAAAGCCATATTTCAAAACTCGGATTGCTCTGTGCGACGTTCCAGGCACTGTATGGCTTGACCTCATCAAATTTCTGGGGTATGGCCACATTCTGCTGGGCGCAAAACTCACGCAAGGGAGTAATCTTGCCTTCTTTCTCCCAAGTGTCAGTGTCGATGACAAACCACACCGTATCACGATGAAGAAAGTCAAGAGTGTACTTCCTTTCCTCACCCAACAAAACCTGTTTTGCACGTTCCAGCAACTTCAACGGGTCTGTGCCATCCTTGGGAGGAATCGTGATGACCTGCAGGTTAGAGGACAGTCCTTCGAAGAAGGTGAAGTAACTTGGCTCCGTACCTTTCCCCTCGCAGATGATGTATATCTTGTGGGCGTCCCTGGAGGGTTCGCGCTTGCTGTAGTCCCTTATTCGCCGTATCATATCACCAATGCAGATCTTTTAGGTTGGACAGGAACGGGATGCCGCCGTAGCGGCCATTGAGGTAGCCATTCTCGATGTTGGCTGTCTTGTGGATGTTGAAATCGCTCAGCGGATAGAGTTGAGTGGCCTGTTCTGCATCCTTCTGGGCGAACCATATTTCATCCGGTCTGAAGATGTCTTGGTCGAGCAACCCCGACTCGTGGGTGGTGAAAATAAGTTGCCCTTTAGCAGTCTTGCTTTCCGATAGTTTTCTCACGATATCCTTGATCATTATCGGATGAATGCTTCTTTCAATCTCATCGACCACATATACGGCATCTTTCTTAATGATAGCATACAGCAAAGGCATGTATTCTATGAGGCGGCAAGTGCCATCTGATTCATAGCGAAGCGGCATCTCTACCTCCGTTCCGTCCGAGTCTTTGTGAATAGCCACCAGTGTCTTTATATATATGGCCCCATCCTCTGCCACAATGTTCGAGACCTCATTGTCATAGATGCCAATAGCGATTTGCGGTTTGCCCGGATGTTGCTTCGCTTGATTGACCAAACCCAGCAAAATCTTGTTGCCCTTTATCTCCTCCTCATTGACCAGCTCCTTGTTCACTTTCAATTTTTCTATTCCTGTATTCAGTTCAGGCATGATGCTGTTGACCGTATCTGCGAAAGCGGTGTCACTGTCAAAAAGAAAAGGAACGACACCTGTAGTGGCACCCGGCTGGACGATATTCAGCGTTTCTCCAAACCATCGGTATGCATCAGCCACCATGGGAATCTCATTGGGATAGTATTTCCCCAAAAATGTCAACAAAAGCATGTCGGGACGCACGAGCCTGTCCAGGGCATCAATGAACGACTCGTTCAGCCCTTTGACAAAGAAGTCGCCCTTTACTGATATTTGAGAGTTCTCCCTGCTGAAAACCTTTATGTCTTTGGTCTTTTTGCTCAGAAGCAACTCCTCAATCAACACCTCCTGGTGGTCATATTCTATATGGTAATAGAATGTGGTGCCATTCTGGTGAAATTCTATGGCAATCCCGGAAGGTTGGTCGGCACAAAGAGGATCAAACTTGAACGTTTGATCGCCGCCAATGTTCATGTCACCAAGTGAGCCAGACATTACCAGTCCTTTCAGGGTGCTTAATACTTTGATGAGATTGCTCTTGCCTGCTCCATTGGCTCCATAGATGGCACTCATACGCAAAGCCGTCGCATGGCCACATGTGATTTTGTGATTCTCGTGACTATGACTCTTGCTCGACGGGAATGTATTGAACTCTACTGCCTCGTTGAAAGACGTGATGTTTTCTGCAATTAATCTCAAAAGCATGGCGATTCCGTTAAAAATTCACGGCAAATATATGGTTTTTAATCGAAAGTTCCAAATTTTTATGTTAAAAAATGATGTTTTTAACGCATTTAGGCAAAAGATCGTGAAAAAATGACAAAAGGGAAGAAAAAATGGGCTTCATTGGTCATTGAGCAACATCCTCAGCAGTTCTTCCTTTGACATCTTCTCCTTGACCATGGCAATGAGTTCCTCCTTGCTCACCTCTTGATGACGGAGTGCCTTCATTTCGGGTAGGTCGAGCAGATAGGAGTTGTATTCTAACTGCTCTTCCAAAGAATAAGGTGAGATGTATCGCTTGGTGATTTGTCCACGGTTGCCGATGGAATGTCCCATGGCAAAACTGATGTAGTCCATCGGTACCTTTGAGCGGCTCATGTTGGTGGCGAAACTATGGCGGGCGAATGTGGACGAGGGCATGATGTTCCAGCCGAGTATCTTGGCTGCCTTTTTCATACGGTCGCCTATGTTGTGGTTCTCCTGATGTATCTTGTTCCTGGCTTGCAGACTGTCGGGGTCGATGCCCTCTCCCAGCAGAAAGGGGAATACCAATTTCCCTTTTTGATATGGAGCCGCCAACTCATCCATAATCCTGCGAAGCGGAGGAGTGATGGGAACTATGACTTCCGACCCGGTCTCGGAATGCTCCTTGGTCTTATGACGGAAGAAACGGAAAGCCTTCTGTTCGGAGACATCATAATAGTCGTCATAGCGGAGCAGTGCAAGGTCGTAGAGGTTGCAGCCATTGCAGAGATACTGACACAAAAACATGCCCACGCTCTGTCTGATCAAGTCTGCCGATTTGATATCGCTGGGATATTCCCCATCTAAGAAGAAGTTATAAAGCTCTGTCATCTGCTCAATGGTGAGGAAGTCGGTTCTTCTGGATGTCCCCGACGGAATCTTGATTTTGTTGGGTTGGTTGGCACCAAAAGGATAGTCCTTTTCTCTCATGAAGCCGCGGCTGATGCAGGTCTTGAACACCACCCTGATGGCTCGCAGGTAGAATCCGATGGTGGTTTGTGTGTACTTCATCTTCTTCATCCATTCCACCCAGGCTTTCACTTTATCCACATCCACATTATATCCATCCTTAGGATTATACACACCACTACGGATAAAGCAATCCCTTGCATTCCTATATGTCTCTGCCGTGCTCGCCTTTTTCCCTGCGATGATTTCGTCCCACAGTCCAACAAAGGAATTGACGTGTGTGGCCATATCCTCATCCTCATTGCCGTAGGTCGAGACCTTTCCTGTGAGCATGGCCCGCACGTTGTCGATGGTTTTGAGGGTGCCCTTATTGAACATATCCCTGATGATGTCTGCATTCTGGTTGAATAACTCCATCAGACGATTCTTCTCAACGAAATTGGGCGTGGCATTCCCGCCGCGTCCCCTTCCATCAGACTTGCAAATGGCCTCAAACTCCTCTGCCGAGTATTTGGCACCGAGATGGAGGTAATACCTCGTTCCGTTCATCGTGAAACGGACAGAGACATGATATTTGTCATCCTCGCTCTTGTACCTTGTGTCCAGCGTGAGAGCCACCGTGCAGTTGCCGATGGTGACAGACTCAAGGCATGCAATCTTGTTTCTCTTCTCTTTCATAATAAGTCCTCCTGTAAACAAATTTGAATAATCTGAACAAATTTTGGCTAAGCCAATTTGAAAGAATCAATATATACTTCTGAATATAAGTAATTTAAATCTGAACAAATTTTGGTTATTAATACTCGTATTTATGCCAAATCATAGGCTATCATAAACTATCGCAAAGATATTAAATATTTGGTAATCAACAAAATAAATATTTTAGAAAATCACAAAAGTTTACATTTTTTAACTGTTAATCAGGGGGTCGTTGGTTCAAGCCCATCCTGAAGCGCTTAAAAATCAAGGAGTTAGCATGACGCTAACTCCTTTTTCATTTTTTGCGGGAACACCACGGGAACACACAGGTTGGGGTTTCGAGGTGTTCAGACGTGATTTTTTATTGTCATTTGTACTCACGATAGCCAAGCAAAAACAACCATCGCCAGCAGTCCATTGAGGAAAAGAGTAATGGCAATGCAAAGCATTTTGATCTCGGAAATCTTCTCATCCATCTGCTTGATGACTTTGTCCATCTTCGAGTCCAACACCTTTTCCACCTCCTTGGGTGTTGCCTTCATATGTGCGAGGGCAGTGTTAATCAACTCCACTGAACGGGCATCCAATCTTGTTGTTACACCCGACTCTTGTATGGTGGCGAATTTGGTGTTTAACTCCGTCATCTGCTCATGCAGTTTTTCTGCTGATTGGTTTGCATCCTGAAGGCTCTCGTGAATGTCCTTCTTCTTGACCGGCGCAGCCTTCTGGCTGCTTGTCGGTCTTACTGGGTAATTCTTGTTTGTCATTTATTATCCTTTCTTTTGGGGTTTTTACATTGAATATCCTTTGTTCTTATTTTCATTATAATCGTCATCATAGCTCCTTCGGTTATGTCCAACCTCATCCTCGCGGTTGCGGGAATGTGCGTTCGAGACACGTGCGTTCAGAACCGATGACAGTGATGGAGGTGGAATATGGGCTCCATTGCTGGAGTTACGTCGGATGGGATATGCATGGTCTGCAGCCATTGTTTGCCTGTACCTCCCTGAGTGTATCAGCTTCCAGGTGTTATCGATTCGCCCGAGCGTGAGGTCGCGGTCGATGGCGCTTGCCTTGTAGAGTGTTCCCGACTTGGAGGCAATGTAATAACCTTGCAACCTGCCACTTTTGGAGTAGGCCTCCTGAACAGAAAAGCCCTCCCTGGCCATCTTCACCTTGAACACCTCGAATGTGTAGCATGACATACTATTCAGAGTCCGGAACGCAGCCTCGCGTATCTCGGCCTTGTTCTTCTGTGACACATTCTCCGCATTGGTGAAACCACGTTCTCGGCTAATGTCATTGGCCACCCTCACCGCCTTCCGTCCGATGTTGGAGTCCGATACCACGGTGCCGTCGGGCAGCACACGGTTGGCCAGCACGTGCCAGTGCCGCAGCTTCACGTTGTGGTCGGTGCGCTCATGCTGGTACGCTATCCACTGCATGCTTGCGAACTGTTTCTCAGACAAGCCAAGTTGTATGACCATCAGCCTGTGCATGTACTCCTCGACGAGCTGGCGGCATTCGTCCTGGGTGCCGACAGCCCCGGCATCCGACTCTGACAAGGTGATGACGATGTCAAAGTAGCATTTCGTGAGGTTGGGGTGGCTCATCTCCTGGATGTCTCTCATCTCACGTGTAATCTCCCCCGGCGTTCCGCCGTAGAGATTGTGGCGGCAGGCCTCGCTGGCGACATGCTCACGACCAATGGTCTTGTTCGCGTCATACTCCAGCTTGGCCGTGCCGTAACTGATGGATCTTGCCTTAGACACCATAGACGATCTCTTTTAATCTTAGTGCCAGGTCGGCCACCTCGACCATCATGGACTTGTACTTGCCCTGCCTGAAGAGGTTGGTGATATGCACCATGTCGGCGCACAGCTTCCTCACGTCGGTGAGCGTTTCGAGTTCCTCGTCCGTCAGCCGCTTTCTCGGACGGTAGCCGAGGATGACCTGACGGCAGTAGTTGGAAGTGGACAGTCCACATTCGCTTGCGTTCTTCCGGATGAGGTCGGCTTCAAGCTCCTCACATCGGAAATCCATTTTTGAAGATTTTTTCATAATTCATTTTTTTATAAAATTATACTTTTCAATTTTTCTATTTTTGTAATTTTTGATTTCTCAATTTATATATTTTCGTATTTTTCGTAATGCAACAATCATTCAATACCATAATATACGATTATATGATTTCTGTAATAAACTGATAACCTATCTACGTATCAGGCCTATGTTCACACACCCATTTTGCAACCAACGGGAGCGAACCGAAACACCGTTTTTGTACGACAAAAACACTTCTTGCAATATACTCTCAAACTCATTCCCTATCGGTCTTTCGTTTTCGGCATATTGGGATGTTCCAAAGATTCCTCCATCCATCAGGCATTGTCAACAATCTCCAATTTCAACTTGTCTATCAAGACCTGGAGACAAGGTTTCCTATCAACCATCAACCGAAGAGTGATGACTTGGGAGGGTTCGTTCAACAGATAGTCTGCGATGTCAAGCCCCTTCTCTTTTTCCTCTTTCGTCACGTGCTTTTCAAGATAGTCATACACACTGGCGTCTATCCCTTGCAACCGCATCTGGCAGGCTTTCCCTTGCCAGTTGGCCATTTGTCCGAGGTCGGGGAACAGCATCACCTTCCTGCCTTTGAGGATTTCAAGGTTGGCCTTGCCGAACATACCTCCAGAACCGCCCGTAGCAAGCCATACGAATTTGGGAAGATGGTATGAGGCGATGACGACCGTCTTCTCACTCTCGACTATTCCCACTGGGAGGTCAGGATGGGCGGGCAACAAGTGTTCGCCGAAGAAACACTGGTGGATGCGCTCATGGGGAATCCCCGTCAACGTGTGCGCCCAGGTGGGATGGATGTCCTTGCGGCGGTGGCCGCTGATATCATCGTATAGCATGACCTTGGCATCACGTATGCGCCCCTCCACGTCCACCTGCCAGAATGCGCAGGAGCCTTTTTTGTTCTTGGAAGTGCCAATATGGAACCTACTCATCATGTCTTTTGCCGCATTCTCCCCGAACCTGCTTTTGAGGAACAAATAGAAATTGTTCTTATGATAGTATCTCATACTTTGCTCCATCATTGAGGCCGGGAAGTAATACGGCTCCACTTGTGGCTTTGGAGGTGCGGGTACGAAGGAGGGGATGGGACTTGCGTCCAATTCCCCTTTCGTTTCCGGGTGATCACGGAAGAACTGCTTCGGTGGGTAGTGGTAACCGCAGTTGTTCTCACGGTTGCACCTGCCGACATAAGGGGGAAAGGAAATACTCCCCTCTGTGTCAATATAAGGTACGAAGCAGCGCCTGTGGTGGCAGTTGGGACAATCTGTTCTGTCGGACGGTACCTTGTAGGGCTTCAGTCTGAATCGGTAATTATTCTCCATAAGTTCATCATTTTCAATGTTTGAACCTTGGACTTTTGAGCCTTTGAGCCTTTCGGGGGGTCGAGAGGGGTAAAAGTCCATCTTTTTACTTGTTTGAACCTTGAGCTTTTGAGCCTTTGAACCTTTCGGGGTTGGAAAGGGTCAAAAGTTCATAGGCTCATAGGGTCATCATCGGGGTTTGGGTGAACTTTTCGGTAGCAACCATGCCCGGTCTTCTCCAGAATCCCGTACACGTCCCTGCATTTGTTCAGGAAACGCTTCATCGTGCTCTTGGACTTTCCGATTGAAACACCAAAGGTGTACGCTTCGGCAGCCGTGAACTCGTCAGGCATCCTGTCGAACAAGAGCATGTCCTTGTCGGCCTCGGAGGTCTGTCCCATGTGACGATACGCTTTCTTCTCCATATGCCTGAAATATTCAGCCAACCCAATGGCCGACTTGACGGATGTCTCGTCGATGACCTCTCGGCTGCAATCCTTTTCACAGAAGGAGCGCACAACCTGGAGAACCAAACTGAACCGCACGGCGTAGGTCTCCAGTTTGCCATAGAATCCCTTGAGGTAGCCGTCTTCGGTCTCCTGCCATGCCTTGCCGTTCTCAACATTTTTCCATTTGCACAGCATCTCCTTTGCTTCCTTGCTGAACTGCAAAATATGTGGACAGACGTCACCATTCTCGTCATACTCTGAAGGTACCTCCAGTATTATTCTCACAAGTGCGTTCCACTCATCGATGACGCTTTGTGGAGCATGCTGCGTTTTCCATCCCGGCATCTCGTTGATGTCGGGAAAGACTTTCAGCAGGCGTGATGCAAAACCGTTCATCAGCCGTTTGCCTCCGAAGAGTTCGGGGAGGATTCCCGGCTGCGTGCCGCCGATGACTGACACGTAAGGGTGCTGGATGGAGAAGGAGTCCTCGGAACTCTTGCGATTGCACTTGATCTCGTCGCCGTTGAAGAGCTGGAGCCAGTACGCCTCGTCGTTACCCCTGCTGTACCTTGACATGTTTCCCAGAAAGGAGTCCAGCTCATCGACGTGCATCAGCACGCCGCGACGGTTCTTGTCGAGAGCTGCGTACAACCCCTCAATCGTCGTGTTGGTGGTCACCACCGACTTCCAAACGGGTTTGATGGGACTCTTCTCAAAACCGTTCGCTTCACGTTCCTCCCTGGGCAGTTCCATAGCTTTGTCATATATCTCCTTCTCCTTGCGGTAGAGATTGCATAGTTCGGCATCGTAGAGATGGAAAGGCCTGACCGCCAACCTGAGCGGCGGTGTCTTGCCGCAGCTGTGGGGACCGACCAACACCATGAAGATGATGGGCGAGACAATCCATGTGGTGGAGAACTGGCACGCCCACTGGTTGCCCACGGCTGCGGCAAGGACGGTGAGCATGGAGGCACCAAGATAGTCAAGGTTATGCCCCTCGTCGTCGTGAAGGATTCTCGCAATCCTCTGCAGCTTTTCGGGAAAGATGTCGATGGGGAAAGCAAGCGACTTCTCGTCGACAGCAGATACCAATGCCGGCTCAGGTTGGAGGAATCTGTCAGTGTCCAGACGATCAACATAGTCCATAATAGACTTCTGAGCGTTTTCTGAACTGATGCTAAGTAACCCGTCTTTCATCTGCCTGTCCTTCCTTGATTGGTTGATACTCGACTTGACGAAATTTCCAGAACCGAGGGGAAACTCTGTTTCAGGTCTGATGAGTCACCATCCACGTCCACAGCCCCTGCCTTCATCCTGTTTCCGAACAGTTGGAGGGCGAGTTCCGCGTCAACAACGATTTTCCGTTTCACCTGGGTAATGGCAGCGTCGATGATGCCGCTCTGCTTGATGCGCTCGGCGGTGGACTTGCTGCAACCGAACAGGTCGCAGATACCGTCCAGCCCGAAGACGAAACGCTTCTTCGGCTCTTCCTCCCTGCCCTTTTCCGTATCCTGTAGAGTGCTTTTCATCAGTGCGACGAACTCACGTCCGCTCAATTGCCAGATGGGCTTGTCCAGCAATGTGCTGATTTCTATGTTTCTCTTATTCATAAATTATTATTTGTTAGATTTTTAATTATCGTGTTACAAATAGAAAGTGTAAAAGAAAATCCGTGACCATTCGTTGATGATCACGGATGCAAAAATAGGGTTTTCTTATGGGGATGGAAAGAAACAAAAAAGTTATTTTCGGGCGTCAGAATTAAACATACCGTCCTTAAGAATTATTATGAATTGACCTAATGAAAACACTATTTTCATAAGTCGAATTCGTTTTCTTCATCCTCTTCTTTCTTATTCTTGTAGGGCTTGAAATAGACATCCAGAGCCTTCACCTTCAATCTTGCGACAACCTGCTTCTCATGGGAAAGGGAACAAGGAATTTTCGGGTTCTTCTGACATATCCTCTCGAGTTCCTTGTATCTCGCCTGGGCCTTGCAACATCCCTTTATCCCGGCATTGGGAAAGGCATTCTGCAGGGCACGATGGAAGGTGGTGTAGGCCACATCTGAGATGAGCTTGTTGTGGCGCAGGTTCATCAGCAGGTAGGCGATGTCGACGTCGGACTTCCTCCTTCCAAGAACCAGGCCAATCAGTTCGATGACGTTGGGATTGGAAATGAGCTCATCCAGCCTGCTGCAATCCACCCGCTTGCCCTGGCTTTGCCCTGGCGTGGCAAGTTGCAGTCCCTTGTTGATGTCCTCGCGTGCATTTTCATCTTTCAACTTCCTGACAAAACTCTTCCAGTCCATCCGCCGGGCGCCCATTTTGAAACTGTACACAACGAATACTTTGAAGGCTAACCTGAAAATCCACCTAAAGAAAATCCCGACATGGTTGTTCTTGAGATGGTTCGCATAGATGGTGGCCATGTCTGTCTGTCCGTTATCGAAGATCATCCAGTAGTAATAGCAGAATACCATCTTGTCTTTGGTCCGTATCTTTTTGGCGATGACATACTCCACTGCTTCTATCTCAGGTTTCATACCGACGACCATCTTATCGTACTCGCTCGATGTTTCTTTCACTACTTTATCCATCGCAGAGTCCAACAATTCCATGGTCTCCGCATAATTGGCATCTTCAAGAAGTGATTCCTCATCCTCTTCTCCGTCGCATTCTTCCACATCAGATGTCAACTCCTCCATGAAGGAGTCATATTCTTCCTCCATTTCGGAATCCAATTCTTCAATGGTTGATTCTGCCTCTTGTCCGATGTCATCAGGGACAAAGCTTCTCAGCATCCCAATGACCTCTTCGTGAATCCTCATGTCGCCCTCTGAGATTGCCTTGTCCACCATTTCCTTGAACTCTGAATACACATCTTGGTTGTCGGCATACCATGCAGCGAGAACCTTCTTGACTTCTGTGATTAATTTGTTGCGCATAGCCATACCTTTTTATGAGTTCGACATAAGACGTTCCAGTTCTTTCTTCGTCAGCGAAATCAAGGCCTCCTTCAAGTCCTCGTCAGAGAACCTATCCAACTTTTTCAACAGTTCCTCCCTTTTAGATGCGGCCAAGGACTCTTCCGTTTCCATTTTTATCAAAAGGCGGTTGTATTTGAAACATTGCTCGATGGGAAAGGCCATATATCTCTTGGTAATCATGCCTGTATTGCCAATACTATGCCCCATCGCCTCACTGATGTACTCCATCGGTACCCCGGCGATGTTAAGGTTCGTGGCGAATGAATGGCGACACCATGTTCCCGTGGGTGACTGCGTCCAACCCAACGACTCGGCCACTTTCTTCATTCGGTCGGCAATATTCTTTCCCTCCTGCTTGATTTTGTTACGCTGTTTGACCTCATCTTCTTTCAAGGCATCTCCCAACAAGAAGGGAAAGACAAGGGTGTTTGGTTGTGGTTTTGCCGCATAAGCGTCAAGAATCTCTTTCACTGGTTCAATGATAGGGATGATGACTTCCATCCCTGCTCCCTCGTGTGCCTTGTTGTGTGTCTTATGTCGAACGAACTGAAGAATTCGAGCATTGGAATCGTAGTAATGTTGATTATACCGCAACATTGCCAAATCGACAAGATTGCATCCATTCGACAAATACTGCATGAGGAACATACCAAGGGAAAGATACACCAGTTCTCGGGCTTTGTCTGTCTTGACAGAATAGGAAGGGTTGTCTGGCTTGCCTTCAAGGAAGAGTGGAAGGTTAAGGTCACGGTTCTTCCAATGATAGAATAGCTCTGTCATTTGGTCGACATTGAGATATTTGTCTTTCCGGGAGTTGCCAATGGGGATTGATACCTTGGTCTTTCCCCTACCGAACATATAATTGCGCTGCATGATGAAGCCCTTCTCGATGCAGCGGTTGACAATCACACGGCAGGAACGCAGGTAAATGGCTTGCGTTGTCACGGAGATGCCCTTGTCTTTCATTGCCGCAACCCACCTATCAACGATTTCCTTGCTGATGGCAAAACCTTCGAATCTGGTGAATCCAGACAACGAGACAAAGCACCTGTAAGCACTCTTGTAACTGTCTGCTGTACCAGCTTTTCCATCATGGATCATCTCCTCGATGGTGTTTTCCCATTCTTCCACAAAGGAGTTGCTTTTGTTCCTACCTGTCAGTATGGTCTTGATTCTTTCCAAGGTCAAGATTCCTGTCTGATGCAGTTCCTCCACCATGGTGACATAAGTGGAGAAGGTGTTTGACAAGCGCTGCTTGCGTTCAAAGTTAGTTTCCACCAGCCCTCGATGTTCACCCTGACCTGTGGCACTCATCATCTTAGTCAGCTCCTCATGAGAATAATGCTCGCCCAAAGAATGATAGATGCGCTTCCTATTGATGGAAAAGCAAATACATAAAGGATACTCGGCACCGCCATCGGGATGTCTTACATCAAGCAACAATGAAATGCTACACATTCCAACTCTTGTTCTGAATAGCTTGCCGGCTATTCTGTCTTCTTTTTTCTTTTTTGTCATAACAGGGTCCTTTTTTAATTTTCAAGATCACATGAATCGAAAATTAAGCAGCATGACAGAACATCTGGATTTTCCTATGCATCACTGACGATGCTTTTCCGAGACATCTGCATCAACTTAACGGTGCTGTCAGTCCATCTTGCCCGTACTCAGCATCTGCATTAGATACATTTCCGGGATTCGCGCCCCCTTAGGAAAACCTGATGGGTGGCGGGACCCTGTTAAGATGCACAGAAAAGGATTGCCTATCGGAGGCAATGCCTTTTTCCGCAAGCAGGAGGTCACCTCTTACTTTATTCCACGCTTGGAATCTCCTGCATTTTACCATGGCCGGGAAATCGGCGCCACTCAAAACCATGGCTGGTCAACGCTTCGTGACTTGCTGCAAAGGTAGTGAAAGGTGAGCGAAAAGCCAAAAGAATCGAAGATTATTTTGCTTTTCCGAACCGCATCCTACTTTCGAGTGAAACTCAGAGGTAGGTATTTTCTTAGAATTCTAGAACTACGATGAGTTTTTTATAGTGATTTTTCACATTATTATAATAATTTCGGAAATATTTCTTATCTTTGTGGTCAAAATTTGACAAATCTTCAAGAAGAAACCCAAGTGTTTCGCATGATGCAAATCACCATAGGTTGTAATAGATATGCAAAGTGTATGGAAGGAAAGTCTATATTTGTTCTGAATCAAAAGAATTATTGATGCTATGGCAAAAAAACAAATAAAAGAGAAATCAATAGAGGAGGCTCTGTGGGAGTCGGCGAACAAGTTGCGTGGTTCTGTAGAACCATCGGAATATAAACATGTAGTGTTGAGTCTCATCTTCCTAAAATATGCCAATGACCGCTTCACGGAGCGACGCAACGAACTGATATCAGACGGCAAGGAAGCGTTTGCGGATAATCCTGTATTCTATAATGCTAAGAACGTGTTTTATCTGGAACCCGAAAGCCGTTGGGACTTCCTCATTGAAAATGCCAAACAGAACGATATAGCCATTAAGATAGACAAGGCTTTGGCCAAGGTGGAGCAGAATAACCCTACGTTGAAGGGGGCCTTGCCCAGCAATTATTATGCAGGTCTTACGCTTGACCGCATGAAACTCGCAGCCTTGCTTGATGAAATCAACAAGATTGACACGCTGAAAGACCCAGAGAACGATCTTATTGGGCGTGTCTATGAATACTTCCTTGGAAAGTTTGCCATTGCCGAGGGCAAGGGTAAAGGTGAATACTATACGCCCAAGACCATCGTCAATCTGATAGCAGAGATGATAGAGCCTTATCGCGGAAAAATTTACGACCCCTGTTGCGGCTCTGGGGGTATGTTCGTACAGAGTATGAAGTTCATCGAAGCTCACCATGGTAACAAGCGTGACATCTCCGTCTATGGCCAGGAATACACCAACACCACCTATAAACTGGCTAAAATGAATCTTGCCATCCGTGGCATTGCCTGTAATTTGGGTGAGATGGCTGCCGACACCTTCCACAACGACCAGCATAAGGACCTAAAAGCAGATTTCATCATGGCTAATCCACCCTTTAACCAAAAGGCGTGGCGAGCAGAGAACGAATTAAAGGATGATCCTCGTTGGGTGGGTTATGATGTGCCACCTACAAGTAATGCCAACTATGGTTGGATTCTTAACATTGTTAGCAAACTCTCTGCCAATGGCATAGCCGGTTTCCTATTGGCTAATGGAGCATTGAGTGGCGACGGAACAGAATTGGCTATCCGAAAGCAACTTATTCAAAACCATATCTTAGAAGCAATTGTGATTCTTCCTCAGAATATGTTCTATTCTACAGGTATTAGTGTTACCTTGTGGATTCTGAACAATAACAAAAAGGCGCGCACTATCGAGCAAAACGGCAAAATAGTGAAATACCGAAATCGCGAAAACGAAGTTCTTTTCATTGATTTGCGCCAATGGGGTGAGCCTTACGAGAAAAAGTTCGTTCAACTTCCTCCTGACCAAATCCAAAAGATTGCAGAGAACTACCACAATTGGCAGCGCGAGGGCCACGAAACGACTTATCACAATGAACCAGAATATTGTTATTCTGCTGCTATAGACGAGATTGAAGCAAAAGGATGGAGCCTTGTCCCAAGTAAATATATTGAATTTAGGGATAGGGATGAGCATGTCGATTTTGATACGAAGATGAAGCAGTTGCAAGCGGAGATGCGGGATTTGCTTAAGCAGGAGGAAGAAAGTAGTAAGGAATTAAAAGCATTATTTGAAGACTTTGGCTATGCAATTAACTAAGTATAAATTAGGCGACCTTATTTCACAACGCCGCGAGAAAAATAAAAACTATGACCTGCCGATTAGAGGCGTGTCAAGAGAAGGCTTTATTAAGCCAAAGGTGGAAGAGGCTGATACGAGCATATACAATGTGTTCTATAAGACAATACTTAGTTATTATTTCATTTAATCGTCTGAAAATCAATGAGTTACTTTAACATAATATAACTATAAAAATTTGGCCAAGTGCCTGATTTTCAATAACTTAGAGGTCTCTTACATCTCAAGGTAATGAATAAAATAT
>JAFZSL010000057.1 GCA_017619375.1 Prevotella sp.
AATTGATAATTGAGTTATAGATAGTCTATAGCATATAGGGATAATAGGAATATTAGAAAATCCCCCTCCAAACCCTTCAAAAAGAAAAAAGTCAGTAAAAGACGAAATAAAGTGGCATTTTGCACGTTCAAATCAAAAAAAGCGTTACCTTTGCACAACAAACCAACAAAGACATGGCACAACTATCCAAAAGGCTCACACGACTGGCCCCCTCCGCCACACTCGTGATGTCTCAGAAGAGCAGCGAGATGAAAGCCCAAGGCATCGATGTCATCAACCTCAGCGTGGGCGAACCCGACTTCAACACACCCGACGGCATCAAGGAGAGTGCCAAGGTTGCCATCGACGACAATTGGTCAAAATACTCACCCGTCCCCGGATACCCGGAACTGAGAAAGGCTATTGCCGCCAAACTGAAGAGCGAGAACCACCTCGACTACACCATCAGTGAAATCCTCGTCTCCAACGGCGCCAAGCAGTCGGTGTGCAACACCGTACTCGCCCTCATCGACGACGGCGACGAAGCCATCATACCTGCCCCATACTGGGTGAGTTATCCTCAGATGGTGAAACTCGCAGGAGGAGAGCCTGTCATCGTGCAAACAGGATTCGCACAGAATTTCAAGATGACCGCCACACAACTGGAGGCCGCCATCACCCCAAAGACCAAACTCCTCATCCTCTGCTCGCCAAGCAACCCCACGGGAAGCGTCTATTCCAAGGACGAGTTGCGCGCCCTCGCCGACGTCATACTCGCACACGAAGACCTCTTCGTCATCGCCGACGAAATCTACGAACACATCAACTACACCGGCAGACATGAGAGCATCGCACAGTTCGAGGGCATGAAGGAGCGCACCATCATCATCAACGGCGTCTCCAAGGCTTATGCCATGACGGGATGGCGCATCGGATACATGGCCGGGCCGGAATGGATTGTAAAAGGTTGCAACAAACTACAAGGGCAGTACACCAGCGGAGCCTGCTCTGTGAGCCAGAAAGCCGCAGAGGCCGCATACACACAGTCACAAGAGTGTGTGGAGGAAATGAGACTTGCCTTCCAACGAAGGAGAGACCTCATCGTGGAACTCGCCAAGGCCATACCGGGCCTGGAGGTGAACACACCCGAGGGCGCCTTCTACCTCTTCCCGAAATGCAGCAGCTTCTACGGCAAAAGCCACAACGGGAAAACCATCGCCAACTCCACCGACCTCGCACTATACCTCTTGGAAGAGGCACACGTCGCCACAGTGGGAGGCGATGCCTTCGGCGATCCGGAATGCTTCCGCATGAGCTACGCCACCAGCGACGACAACATCCGCGAGGCCCTCAGACGCATCCGGGAAGCATTGCTCAAGTTGGAATAATCCAAGAGCCACACACCGGGAAACCAGGCCGCCAGAGTGTAAACCACACGAGCGAAAGCCCCAACGCAAGGCCAATCAGACCGGGCACGAGGCAAGCAATAAAAAAAATATTGTTAAAATTCGCAAATTGTCGTAAAAGTTAAGGTATAATTATTATCTTTGCCATGCTAATCGCTGTGCTATTGCCATGCACAAGCGAAACTACGCGATTTTACCATAACGGACATTAAAAACAACGTGTACAATTCTAATTTTTTAATAACTTAAATCACAAACTAAAAAAATTATGGCAAATTCAACTAAAGCAGCAGCCCCCAAAAAGAAATCAGAGGGCTTCACAGGAGTAAGAGGTGCATTCTGGATCATCTTGATTTGCGCCATCATCGCTTTCACCTTGTTCTTCACCTGGTTCGGCAGCCCTACTCACTTTGCTGACGAAACCAAGGAAACCCCGACCGACGTATGGGGAACCATCTTCAAGGGCGGCATCATCGTGCCTGTCATCCACTCCCTCCTGCTCACCGTGATTGCTTTGTCCATCGAGCGTTGGCTCGCTCTGAAGACCGCTTTTGGCAAGGGTGCCCTTCCCAAATTCGTCTCCAACATCAAGGCCGCCCTCAATGCCGGCAATTTCGACGAAGCACAGAAGCTTTGCGACCGTCAGAGAGGTTCCGTTGCCAACGTGGTGAACGCCTCCCTCAAAGCTTACAAGGAAATGGAAAGCACCGTTGGTATCAAGAAGGCCCAGAAGGTGGCCAAGATCCAGCAAGCACACGAGGAAGCCTCGCAGCTTGAGATGCCTACCCTGACAATGAACCTGCCCATCCTCGCTACCTTGGTCACCCTCGGTACGCTTACCGGACTTCTCGGAACTGTGGTCGGTATGATCAAGTCATTCTCCGCACTTTCCGCTGGTGGTGGTGCCGACTCTGCAAAACTTTCCGCTGGTATTTCTGAGGCTCTGATCAACACCGCCTTCGGTATCGCTACCTCATGGTTCGCCGTGGTCTCCTACAACTACTTCACCAACAAGGTGGACAAATTGACTTTCGCACTCGACGAGGTTGGTTATTCAATTGCTCAGACCTACGAAGCAAACCACACGGAAGAAGCTTAATTTTTGCTAACCCTCTAAACATTTATCGCTATGGGTAAAGTAAAAGTTAAGAAAAGTGATGTCTGGATTGACATGACACCGATGTCGGACGTCATGACCCTCCTGCTGACCTTCTTCATGCTGACGTCTACGTTCGTCAAGAACGAGCCGGTGAAGGTCAACGTGCCTGGGTCGGTCTCCGAAATCAAGGTGCCAGAAAATGGAGTCCTGACCATCCTTATCAACCCGGAGAAGGATGCCGCCGGCAATCCTACCGGAGAGGGACAGGTCTTCATGAGCATCGACAACACAGAAAATCTGGGTACGACATTCCAGACCATGGTGCCTGATGCCAACGCGCTCGAACTAGACGTGTTCACGCGTGAGAGCACTTTTGGAATCCCTCTCGATGAGTTGAAAGGCTACTTGAATATGACCACCGACCAGCGTCAGAAGATACTTCCCACCAAGGGAATACCCCTCGACAGCATCGATGGTGGCATGAGCGAGTTCCAGCAATGGGTGGATGCAGCACGTAACGCCAACGACAAGATCAAGATTGCGTTGAAGTCGGATGCCGAAACACCCTACAAAACTGTCAAAAAGGTGATGAGTGAATTGCAGGACATGGACGAGAGCCACTACTACATGATCACCAACCTTAAATTAGAGGAGGACGAATGATATGGCAAAGAAAAAAGAAAGCAAACAGAAAAAAATCAACGTTCGCGTGGACTTCACGCCTATGGTTGACATGCTTATGCTTCTCATCACGTTCTTCATGCTTTGTACCTCACTGAGCAAGCCTCAGACCATGGAGCTGACCATGCCTTCAAATGACCAGAACCAGAATGAGGAGAACCAGAATGAGTCAAAAGCTTCACAGACCGTTACACTCTATGTGGCTGCCAAAGACAAAATCTATTATGGCGAAGGCATCCCCGAGTATAACAACCCCGACTGGGTGAAGGAAACCACTTGGGGCAACAAAGGTGTACGTGAAGTCTTGCGCGAACACGCCATTGAAGACGGCACGAAGCCAGTGAAGCGTATCGAACTCGCTGCCAAGGAACTGAAGCAAGACAAGCAGCAGAACCCCCAGAACTATCCCGACGACAGCATCTACTACAAGAAATTGAGTGAAATCAAGGCTGGCGAACTGAAAGACGGTAAAATCCCGACCCTCACCATCGTCATCAAACCCACCGACAACGCTTCCTACAAGAACGTGGTGGACGCCTTGGATGAAATGCAGATTCTAAGTATTGGAACATACGTCATCGACAAAATCTCACCAGACGACGAGAAACTTCTCAAATCGAAAGGTGTGGAACTGTAAAATGACCTAAAACAAGAAAAACCATGGCAAAAATAGATCTATACGATCCCAAATGGGTCGACTTGGTGTTCCAAAACAAGAACAAGGAATACGGAGCATACGAGTTGCGTAAAGGCACTGGCAAGCGAAACGTCACTGCGCTTATAGCACTCATCGTTGCTGCACTCCTTATCGGTGGATACCTGGTCTGGAAGATTGAAGCAGACAAGCGCGCTGCAGAACGCGCTGCCTACATGGAGCAATTGGAACTTTCCAAACTTCAGGAACAAGCCAAAAATGAACGCAAAGAGGAACAGAAAATTGAGAAGCCGAAAATCGAGCAACCCAAGAAGGAAATTCCTCAAGTACGTGAGACACAAAAGTTCACCGCTCCTGTCATCAAGAAGGATGAGCTCGTGAAGGAAGAGAACCAGCTGAAGGCACAGGACAAACTCGACGAGAACGTCGCAGTGGGTGTGAAGGATGAAGAAGGTGTAAAAGACCGTAACATCGAGGCCGCCCGTACCGACGTCGTCCAGGCTGTGCAAGAAGCTCCCAAGCCCGAACCAGTAGTAGAGGTGAAGAAGGAAGTCGAGAACAAGATTTTCGACGTTGTGGAGCAACCACCATCGTTCGCTCATGGCAACGTGATTGCGTGGCTGAGCCAGAACATCCACTATCCTCCCGTGGCTGAGGAGAACAACATCCAAGGCCGTGTGGTAGTGTCCTTCGTCGTCGAACCTGACGGTTCCATCAGCAACGTACAAGTGGTGAAGGGTGTTGACCCGTCACTTGACAAGGAGGCCGCCCGCGTGGTGAAATCCATGCCTAAGTGGAATCCTGGCAAGCAGAACGGACAGGCTGTGCGCGTGAAGTACAACCTCCCCGTAACGTTCAAGCTCCAGTAAAATGCAACTGAACATTCTCTACAAAGCATTGTAGAATCCTCATTCGTCAGGGGTGACAAATGGTGTCACCCCTGACGAAAAATTTTAAAATAACTCACACAAACCAAAAAACAATGAGAAAGGCATTCCTCCTCACATTATTGGGCTTCATCATGGCTGTCTTTGCCAGTACGTCCTGCGAGAACAACCCGCCCGCCAACGGTCGCACCGACACCGAAACCTCCGGAGAGGTGACCATCGCCACCGACGAGAGCCTCCATCCCATCATCCAGGAACTGATCGACGACTTCGAGTTCAAATACCCGAAAGCCAAAATCAACCTTCTTGACACCACCGAGAACAGGGGCTTCGAACTCATCCGCGACATGAAGACATGCCTTTTCTTCACCACCCGCCCGTTGAAAGACAGCGAGGTGGCTTACCTCAAGACGAAGAACCAACTGCCGGAATCTTTCCCCATCGGATACGACGCATTGTCCTTCATCATCAACCCCAACAACCCTGACAGTTGCATCACCGTGAATGACATCAAACGCATTCTCAACGGTGACATCACCAAATGGAGTGAGGCATACCCTGGCTCCAAACTGGGCAACTTCGACGTGGTGTTCGACAACAAGGAATCGGCCACACTACACTACGTGGTGGACTCCATCCTCGACGGCAAACCCATCAACAACCCCAACGTCACCGCAGCCAAGACCAGCGCGGAAGTCATCGAGTATGTCCACAACACCCCCAACGCCATCGGAGTCATCGGCTCCAACTGGCTCAACGACAAAAACGACACCACCAACCTCACATTCATCAACAAGATACGCGTCATGAGCGTAACCACACGCGAAACGGCCACACCACAAAACAGTTGGAAGCCTTACGCCGGATATCTGCTCGACGGACGCTATCCCTTTGCGAGGACACTATACGCCATTGTCGTGGACCCGCCACGCAAACTCCCCTACAGTTTCGCCAACTACATCACAAAGCCAGTGGGGCAGAAAATCATCCTCCGTTCCGGACTGCTGCCCTACCGTGGAGACATCGTCATCAACTATGTGAATGTTAAGAAATGACAAAAACTTAAACCTTCGAAAAAGAAAACAATCATACAACTGACAACACGAACATCATAACAAAAAAACAAAGATTATGAAAGCAGTTAAATATTTAGTGATGGGAGCGCTTGTCCTCGGCATGTCGGCTCCCGTGATGGCACAAGATTACTTGTCTGCCATCAGTGAAGTTTCCAAAGCACTCGAAAGCGACCCCTCAGGGCTTGCCGGTGCAAAACAAGCAGTGAAAAACTACACGAAAACATTCAAGAAGAATCCGGAAGCCATGGTGGCACTCGGCAACACTTATATTGGTGTGAAGAACTTTGAGCAAGCCATCGCTTGCGCAGACCTGGCTCTCAAGAAAGACAAGAACTACGCCGACGCCTACATCCTCAAAGGCGACGTGGAAGCTCTGAAGGACGACGGTGGCGCCGCTGCCATGTGGTACCAGCAGGCCATGCAACATGACCCGCAGAACCCACATGGCTACACCCGTTATGCCAGCGTCTATCGCAAGGTGGACCCCAAGGAGTCTGAGCGCATTTTCCAGGAACTTCGCAAGAACGTACCAAATTATCCCATCGATGCCGAATTGGGACACAACTACTATGAGAGCGGCGAAGACGCCAAGGCATTCGACGCCTTCAGCAAAGCCAACATCAACACCATCGGAGAAGCCTACCTTGGAGAGTACATCCTCTCTGCTTTTTCCACTGCCAAATATGACAAAGGTCTGGAGATAGCCAAGGCAGCCATCAACCGCTTCCCCAAGAACGGTGGATTCCTGCGCCTGGCCATGTTCAACGCCGTTGAAGGCAAGAACATCAACGATGGCATCAGTTTTGCAGAGAAGCTGATTAACAACAGCGACGTCGAAAAGCGTTCCAACGACTTCACCTACTATGCTCGCGCATTGATGGCTGGTGGACAGTATGAGAAGGCCATCGAGCAGTTCACCAAGGCATTCTCCATGGACAACACCACTTTCTCCAACCTCCAAAGCATCTCCGACGCATACACACAATTGGGCAACATCGACAAGGCTGAAGAATACAGCATCAAGTATCTCGACAGCAACCCCAACGCCAAACCTTCGGAATACAACAAACTGGCAGCCGTTTATGTGGAGAAAGCCACTCAAGCCGGTAAACTGGCAAAGGCACAGCTCGAAGCCAATAAGAAAGCGGACGTAAGTTCCTTCAATGCAGAAAAGAACACCAACTGGCAAAAAGCCCTCGGCATTTACAACAAGATAGTAGAGAAATTCCCGCAACTCTCCGACTATGCCAACTACCAGAAAGGTCACAATGCCTTCTCATTGGAGATGGACGACGAAGCCCTCAACTACCTTCTGCCTCTGGTGAGCAAACTCAAAGCCAAGAGCGACCTTACCGACGACGACAAATACTACCTCTCCAACTCCTGCTTCGATATCGGCTACATCTACTGGGGTGGCAAGGAAGACCTGGAAACAGCCAAGCCTTTCTTCCAGGATGTGCTCAACTACTCCGAAGTGGAAAGCTACAAGAAAATCGCTCGCCAGGCTCTTGGTATTGAAGAGTAGGATACTATAGATACTATAGATACTATAGATACTATAGAAGCTATAATCAAAAACTCCCGCAGGTCGCTGCGGGAGTTTTTGATTTAGCCTATGTCAGGATGACAACGAAAAAAGCGACCCGTGACGGGTCGCTCGCTATTCTATTCTATTTTCTTTTTCTTAAGGAAGGCTGATAGCCTCATTGGGACATACGTCTGCACAAGTGCCACACTCGGTGCAAAGATCCGGGTCGATGGAATAGATGTCACCTTCGGAGATAGCCTCGGAGGGGCATTCGCTGATACAGGAACCGCATGCGATGCAGTCTTCGCTAATTACATAAGCCATAGTCTAAAATCGTTTTATTGTTAATGTTAATGTTAAGGGCATCTTTATGTCCAGCCAAAGGCGGGAGAATACCTATTTTTTATGTGTTGCAAAGATACATTTTTATTTTGAATTACCTACAAATAGGTACACTTTTTTTGATTATTTATATATTTTCAAAATAATAAGAAAGACAATAAGCAAGGAGAAAAGCCGTTATAATAATGTGGTGAGCCTATCTTGCGCCCTTGAAGAAGTAAAGGCCGCCCTCCAGAAATATGTTGAAACGTGCATTCGCCCTGTTGTGGGCTATCCTCATCGTATGGCCGTCGTGGAGCCAGGACAGGAAGGTGGAAAACCGTCCTTACTGTGACTTGCGGCAGTTCCATTTCGGTGTCCTTGTCGGTGCGCACCTTCAGGACATCGAACTGCTCAACGTCGGTCCGCAACAGATCGAGCAGGAGGACGGCACATATGTGGAGCGACTGGTGTCGTGCGACCAAGACCGATGGGACCCCGGGTTCACGGTGGGTGTGTTGGGCGAACTTCGTCTGAACACCAACTTCCAGTTCCGCATCGCACCGGCGATGTATTTCGGCACACGACATCTGACCTTCCTCAACCATTCCGACCAGACGCTGCACGAGGAACGACAGGAGATGAAGACTGCCTATATCTCATCGGCACTCGACTTGATTTTCGCCGCACCACGGTTCAACAACCATCGACCGTATTTGATGGCTGGCCTCAACCCGGTGATCAACCTCTCAGGAAAGGACAACGACTACCTGAAACTGAAACGTTATGATTTGTTCTTCGAAGTTGGCATGGGCTGCGACTTCTACCTGCCTTTCTTCAAACTTCGTCCAGAACTGAAATTCATGTACAGTCCGAGCAACAGCCTTGACAAAGACCACGCCAAACACTTGAGGAACCGCGAGATGATCATGTATACCAACTCAGTAAGCAAGGCTTCCACAAAAATCATCGCCCTCACATTCTATTTTGAGTGACGCTCCAGAATTGTCGGAACTTTCACCGTAACTGTTCACGAATTTGAGAATTAGAGTATTTATAACATCTCATTATCATATCATTAATCATGATTGTCATACGGAAGCATGCGGATAATCATAATCACTGAAGTTTCTTGAAGGCCGAAGGCCTGGCTAGACCACAGACAGGGGTGAAACCCCTGCAAACAAGGATTTTATATAACAACCCCGAAGGGGTGACAGAAAGATTTGTCACCCCTTCGGGGTTTTACATAATTTGCTGATTTCTTATTAACAAGAAAGTCACAGCAGCCGCACGTTCAACACACTCCGAAGAGGCACGTGACAGCGCTGCTGAGACTTCTTTGGGTGCAAATGTACAACATAATTCCAAGAATCCAAGCGATAATGTGTAAAATTCCGCACCTCTTCAGGCGAAATCTATGGTCTCGTGAAGGACGGGAAGTTTAGCGCCTTTTCTGGGGGTTCCACCCCCGACTATGGTCTTATCGCCCCTTCATGACGTCAACAGTTATAGTTTCGAATAACGCCACATGCCATTCGCCCCAAAAATCCTGACCAAAGAAAATCATGTACGACAATCACGGAGAACACAACAGCCAACATGGAAATTAGCATCATTCTTTCCCTTGAACAGAAATGGGGCGGAAACAGGATGATGTTTCCGCCCCATTTCCATGTCATTCCCAAATATCTCCTGTTCTATCATCAAAACTCCTTATACCATAATCATCGTATCCTTCAAAATCAAAGGAATCTTCATCAAAATTATGGCGAGGAGCCCACTGTGTATTGGTTTCAGAGTCAGCTATTATCACAAGAATCTCCGATGCATTTACCTGAACTATTTCAATCTGGGGTGGGGTGTATTTACGTTTTTCCATGTTAGAATTCATTTTATAAAGACTTTTTTTCCTTTAATTATATTAAGACCTTTTGCAGGTTGGGCAATCCGTTGACCACTAATATTGTATATCGTATATTTTACAGTATGAGGATTTGTTAAAATTTGCTCCACACCTGTTTCCTCATCGAACAAAAACGTAAGACAGTTGACGTTTGCTTGAACAGCATTTCTGGGCAAAAAGGCTTTATGCGCACCAAGCATCGTTCCCTTATAGAGATAGAACCCCATTATACCATTAAGAGCACTCAGAACATACACGCTATGAGATTCACATGAAGTATCCTCATCATAGCCGAGGAGAACCCCTTTTTCCACAGTCGCATTCTCTGCTGTAGGTATTAGCGTAATAGGTGTCATATCTGCCTTTATGATAACAGCCGTAGAAGCGGGTATAACATTTGTCCCAATCTCTATTAAGTTAAGCTCACTTCCTACTACCTCTCCTATGTATGCTGTAGAGCCATCCGGCAAGGTGTAATTACAGTCGCTACTAAAGAATGTGGTGTAATAGTCGGACGGAGCTTCTGGATTTGGGTTGGCATTGAGCTTCATAAGTTTATCAACCCTTGCGGTGATAGTTACATTCTCAGCTGGCATAGTGAAGTCAATTATATCAGGCCTATTGATATTGTATCGGCCTTTGAATAATTCCACCTCCTCGCCAGAAGTCGTAGTACATGATATACCATAGAGATGATAGTTGTCATCTATCTCCTTAGCAGTGAAAAACGGATTATCTCCATAATGATATGACTTAACCAAAACCGCTGGTTCTGTATCACTTTCTGTGTTAAAAGAGAGCCATGCTTTGTCTGTGGGTTCGGGTAAAACAATTGTGGCTGTGTAGGTAGCTTGTTCCAATGAGGCCGTTACGGTGACACCAGCCTCAGGCATTTTGAATTGCCCGTTGCTGGAGACAGTTACATTATTGCCGTCAGTATCTTTTACAGTGTATGATTTGAAATTGTAACCAGTACTGGGCTCAATTGAAAGTTGTACTATATCTCCTTTCAAAGCATAATCTTTTGAACAGTTGATAATTCCATTTTTAGGTTGGGTGACTTTAATTTTATAACTAATTTTCGCTGTTACTGTCACATTTTCTGCCGGCATGACGAAAGAAAAGGTTTTGGTTCCTTCAGTTTTCACTGTCACACTTTTGCCTGATTCCGTTGTACAGGTGACATTAGAGAGTTTATTACCCCAGTCGCCTTCAGCAACTCCCACGAAATATACTGTTTCTCCTTTTTTAATGCCTGTTTTGGTGGTGCCCTGGCTTGTAGTGCTGCCAACACTGTTCACAAAGAAGAGTTTTCCGTTTTTGGGTACATTTATAGTGGCTATGTAAGTCGGTGTGGCCGCCTCATACTCCACATCTATTCTCCAAATTAACAAATCAATCCCATTTTCATAATAATAATAGTCGTCGTATTCTGAAACCGAAGTATTGGTTACCGTGAGATTTTTTTGATTTACGTTTGTTATAGTGTAAATAAAAAAATCGGGATGTGGGGATGAGGAAACATCCATCGTTAGCTTTGATGTGCCAGACGAAGTCTTCAAAGTTTTTGTTGGAAACAAAACGTGTAAAGTCACTTTGGTTATTTTCGAAACATTAGCATTACCTTCTATCTTCAGTGTTCCACCTTCCTTATTCACTTTCCAACATTTTAAATTATATCCCTTATAGGAATATGAAGCAACGTAAGATGAAGCCGTAACTTTGAAATTGGTGAATTGCTGGGCATTTTTTGTAGGTTGAAGGATATCTGTTGCACCAAAAGAAACACTAGGTACAGCCATAATTAGGACAACCATCAAAAAAAAGTAATAAAATCTTTTCATACAACGTTAGAATAATTAATTAGTCATTTTTCTATAATACAAACTTTTTCTATTTGGTCTACGTATAAGCTTATTGCCAAGTCAGATAGAACGACTTGAAAGTTGAAAAACAAGTCATCAAAAGGATTTCCACCCATCATTACCTAATTTTTTTAGAGATACTCTTTTCATAGAAATAAACAATTAACAATCAGCCTACCTCCTTTCCAGCGAATCGGCCACCTCTGTTTGTTCTTTGCCAATCACTTCCCGACGGCCACGCTTTATGTATTTCCACACAATGGAACTTTTCCCGGCCAGCCTTGGGATGGTCACTCCTTGCCATTATTAGGAAAAGGGCTTCTTGTACTGGCTCTTGTCCTGGCGAAATAGTATATCAGAAAAACATCATACACGATGCCAAACAAGTCGGCGTATGCACACAGAAGTGTGAGCCTTCTGACATTCTTCGTCTGAAGGTTCTGGAATACCCGTTATATAAAGAATGAAATCAGCTCACACCTGTAGGAATATATATGTAAGCTGACCAAACGAGCGAATGGCAGCAATATATATACTACAGGAGAAGCAGCCTTCAGACTTTTCCCATATAACTTCGGAATTTTCCAGATTCTCAGACGGGCAAAAGCTTATAGCTCTCCTCGATGTTTTATAGTCCCTTTCTCAGGACTCCAATGACAAAGGTAGAACTTTTTTCTGAAAGTGCATTCATTGTGAGCTGTTTTTTATTTTTTTTTGTATTGTGGGCGTACACATGCATATTAAAAGACGCTGTCGAAGCTACAGACCCTGCCATTTTGAGCAGAAACAAATGTACGCTTCCAAGTATAACGCTACAAAAATAACACTTTTTAGAGTAGCGAAGAAAAATGTAGGAAGAAAAGTATAAAAAATGGATGAGATGGATGAGAAATACTCCCATACTCTCCCAGCGCTTGGGCTAATACAGATGCCACATCACCCTCAATGCCACCTTTCCTGTTCTCTATTCTTTAACCCAAATTTGAGAATGACTGTCCCCAAGGAGCGTATGCCGGAAAATCTCCAATTCATGGTAACTCTTATTTGCTCAATTCGAAGACCATTTTTCCAATCCAGAGGCCATGTTTCCCATTCTGGTCCACCGGCACGTCACGTCCGTCAAGGTCCTTGACGAATCTGAGATCCTCGAAATAGGTGTGGGTATGCCCACCAAGCACGAGGTCGATATATCTGGAAGATTGAATCATTTCAATATCGTCAACCAAGTCGGTGTTCCATCCGAGGTGAGATATGCAGATGACCATGTCGCACTTCTTCTTTTTCTTCAGCAGCGTGGCCACTTCAAGGGCTTTCTTCACCGGGTCGAGGAAGGTCATCCCCGGGTAATTACGCTTCTCCACCAGTCCTTCGGGTTGGGGCGAGAGACCGAACACCCCTATCTTCACACCGTTTCTCTTGATGATGACATAGGGTTTGACCACCCCTTCCAAAGGCGTTCCCGTGAAATCGTAGTTGGCACAGACGATGGGGAAGTTGGCCATCTTGAAGACACGCGCCATGTTGTCCATACCATAGTCGAACTCATGGTTTCCGATGGTGGCGGCATCGATGCCCATCATGTTCATCAGTCCCACCTCCACATCACCCTTGAACAAGGTGAAGTATGGCGACCCCTGGCAGAAGTCTCCACTGTCGAAATAGAGCAAGTCGGGGTTTTCCTTCCGCTGTTGCTGTAGGAATTCCAACCTTCTGATGAACCCACCCCTGCCTGCCAGTTCCTTGTCCTGAAGGTTGGGGTTGAGAGGCATGATGGTGCTATGCGTGTCGTTGGTGTGCAATACGACGAGTTGCTTTCCTTGCGCCAACACATGGGATGAGGCCAATGCGAAAGCAACAACGATGAAAAATATCCTGGTTTTCATATTCTTATTCCTCCACGATGATGTAACGTCCTTCCACTTCACTGTCGATGATTTTCCCTTGTGCGGTCATCTCCTTGGCATACTTGATGAAAATCGACCGGGTGAGGTCCTCCTCACCATCGAACTCCCTCTTCTGGGTGCCATCCTTGAAAGCAGTCATCCGGTCGTTGCCGTGCGCCACATAGTCGACGGTGGTCACACGATAGGAAGCCTTGGGGTCCACCTCCTTGCCATTGATGGTGACATGCTTGAGCTGATTGTCCTTGGTGGCAAAGATTTTCACCTCCTTGCTGACAGGTTCCCCACCCCTGTAGACAATCTGTTGCATCAGTTCGAGCACTTTTTCCCCAGAAAGGGTGAGAAAGCATATCCTGTTTTCAAAGGGCGCCACATCGGTTATATCGCCGATGGTGATGTCACCTTTGGCGATGGAAGCCCTGAGCCCCCCCTTGTTGTACACGCCGAAGTCAACCTGCTCCCCATAGTCTTTCGCCGCCCACACCATGATATCGGCCATGAGGTTTCCCAATGTGCTTTCCGGCTTGGCGGCGACAAGGTCTTTCTTCGCCTTCCCGATGACAGGGGAGAAGATTTGGTCCACCTGCTTGTTGTAAGGTTGCATGAAATCCGTTACCTGCTGCGGCACGGGCTTGTCGTAGGAGTCATCGATGAGGACTCTCGTGCGCGTGACGCCGGTGACATGGTAATGAGTGACGCATGCAGAGAGCAAGGTGGTGAGCATCACCAAACCGATAATCAAATGTTTGTTTCGCATAAAAAAGAATTAGTTTTCTGCGAAGATAGCCATTTTTCTCCATTTTTGGGACATTTTTGAGGAGAAAAAGGTTTTTCTGTTTGATTTTTCCTCATTTAGGAGAGTTTTTTCAAAAATTATGCTTACCTTTGCACCGCTTTTTACGTAACCGATGACAGGAAGAAGAGTAGCCTTGTTATGTTGCGTAGGATGACAACCAACAATAAATCATTTATCACAATGGATTTAATCAAAGTTGCTGAACAAGCATTTGCAACGAACGTTGCCGAGCAGGCCAAGGCCGCTGGCAAGAAATTCGACGAGTTCCACCCTGGCGACACCATCACCGTAGCCTACAAGATCATCGAGGGTAGCAAGGAGCGCATCCAGCTCTATCGCGGTGTGGTCATCCGTATTTCCGGCCATGGGGAGAAGAAGCGCTTCACTGTGCGCAAGATGTCTGGAACCGTTGGTGTGGAGCGTATCTTCCCAATCGAGTCGCCCAACATCGACAGCATCGAGGTGAACAAGCGAGGCAAGGTGCGCCGCGCGAAGTTGTATTACCTCCGTGGACTGACGGGCAAGAAGGCACGCATCAAGGAGAAGTGGACTGCTCCGAAAGCACAATCCTAAAAAAGAGAAACAAGAGGTTTCATATGATGAAGCCTCTTTTTTCGTTGAATCAAACCATCAAACACGACATACACGATGAAAGAATTGGCATTGAAATATGGTTGCAACCCCAACCAGAAGCCTTCCCGCATCTTCATGGAGGAAGGCGAGTTGCCCTTGGAGGTCCTCAACGGGCGTCCCGGCTACATCAATTTCCTCGACGCACTAAACAGTTGGCAACTGGTGAAGGAACTGAAAGCCGCCACCGGACTCGCCTCCGCCGCCAGCTTCAAGCACGTCTCCCCCGCCGGCGCCGCCGTGGGACTTCCCCTCAGCGACACGTTGAAAAAGGTCTATTTTGTAGACGACATCGAGGGTGAATTGTCACCCATCGCCAGCGCCTATGCCCGCGCCCGTGGCGCCGACCGCATGAGCAGTTACGGCGACTTCGTGGCATTGAGCGACACGTGCGACGCTCAGACCGCATTGCTGCTGAAGCGCGAGGTGTCCGACGGTGTGATAGCCCCCGGCTACACTGCCGAAGCCCTCGACATCCTGAAGGCCAAGCGCAAAGGCACCTACAACGTCATCCAAATCGACCCGGACTACACGCCTGCACCCATCGAGCGCAAGCAAGTCTTCGGCATCACCTTCGAACAAGGGCGCAACGAAATCAATCTCGACGACGACGCCCTTTTCGCCAACATCCCCACGGCCAACAAGACCTTCTCCGATGCAGCCCGCCGCGACCTCGTCATCGCACTCATCACACTGAAATACACGCAGAGCAACAGTGTCTGCTACGTGAAAGACGGCCAAGCCATCGGCATCGGAGCCGGACAGCAGAGCCGCATCCACTGCACACGCCTCGCAGGCAACAAGGCCGACATCTGGTGGTTGCGACAGCACCCGAAGGTGATGGGCCTCCCCTTCATCCCTGGCATCCGCCGTGCCGACCGCGACAACACCATCGATGTGTACATCAGCGAGGACCACGACGACGTGCTGGCCGAAGGCGTCTGGCAGCAGTTCTTCACCGAGCGTCCCTCCGTGCTCACCATGGAAGAGAAAAAAGAGTGGATTGCCAAGAACACGGAAGTAGCCCTCGGAAGCGATGCTTTCTTCCCCTTCGGCGACAACATCGAGCGTGCTCACAAGAGCGGCGTGAAATACATCGCCCAGGCAGGAGGATCGGTACGCGACGACCATGTCATCGCCACTTGCGACAAGTATGACATCGCCATGGCCTTCACCGGCGTCAGGCTTTTCCACCATTGACACCATCCGCCATGAGCAAAGGAGACGACATTGATGCCATCATCCAAGGAGGCCTCGTTTGGGGCCGTGGCGCCAAGGAGTCTGACGACTCCAAACGCGACAAGGTGAAGACGAAGGCCAAGAAAAAGGCCTATATCACCGGCGCCCATGGCAGCGGAAGCGCCAGACAAAAGGCGAAATACCGCGAGCAAAGGGCGAAAAGGAGGAAATAGATGTGAGATTTTTCGGAATGACGGAATTTCGGAATGACGGAATATCGTTATAACGTAATAACGTAATAACGATATAACGGGAAAACGAGATAACGAAATCACAAGATTATGGCTCCAGCATGATTCCGCTGAAAATGCGGCCGGAGTCGATGCCCAACCTACGGGCGGAAAAGAATTGGTCGGCGTGTGCATAAGTGCATACGCCGGCTGTTTGTATGTTGTCGGGGCATACGCCACATTCCACGAGGAGGAGCCTGTTGGCTTCCCATAGGTCGATGTGCCATTTCCCATAACTCCTGGCCACGGCCTCCATGTCGAAACCCGCGATGCGGAACGCGTCATATACCTCGTTGCCCACTTCGAAATGCTCCAGCGAGATGCCCGGCCCGATGACCGCCTTGAGCATGGCGGGGCGTGTGCCGAAGCCGGCCTCCATGGCCTGCACAGCTTTGGTGACGATGCGTTTGACCGTCCCCCTCCATCCGGAGTGTATGGCACAGACGGCTCGATGCTCCATGTCATAGAGCAGCACAGGGATGCAGTCGGCGGTGGAGACACCGATGCATACACCCGTCATCCGGGTCATCACGGCATCCACCCCCTCGAGCTCCTCGGCACGTTGGTGTTTGTCTAAAGCGAGGAAAGCCTCATCCACTTCCCTCACCTCTACGCCGTGCACTTGGTGGGGATAGACCAGCATGTCAGGCTCAACACCCAACAAATGGCATAGCGACAAGCGGTTGGCCTCAATGCATTCCCGCTTGTCGCCACAATAATAATTGATGTTGAAATCTGCATAGTTTCCTTGGCTGCATCCTCCCTTGCGGGTGGTGCTGAAGGCCTTGACGCCCGCAGCCAAGTCATAGTCGAGCAAGACAGGCTTGGTCATGGCCTTTCTTCCTCCTCATATTCGAAGTCGTCAAGGTCTTCCACCTCGTCGGAGTCCACCATCAGGATGTCGCCATACTCACCTTCGGCCTCCATCTCCATTTGGAAACGGCTCATGTCCTTGTCTCGGTGCACGAGGGTGTCCTCCGCCGTGATGGTCTGCAACTTGTTGCTCTCGCTGTTGAGTTCTTTCCACAGCACGTTTTTCAGTTCCTCCAAGCCATAGCCGGTGACTGCGGAGATGAAGATGGTCTGCACGTCGGTGGGCAGCGTCTCCCGCAACATCTCCATCAACTCCTCGTCCAAGAGGTCGCTCTTGGTGATGGCCAACACACGGTGCTTGTCCAACATCTCAGGGTTGAACTTCTCCAGTTCACCCAACAACACTTCGTATTCGTGCTTGATGTCCTCGGTGTCGCCCGGCACCATGAATAGGAGGAGGGAGTTGCGCTCGATATGCCTAAGGAATCTCAGCCCCAAGCCTTTTCCCTCGCTTGCACCCTCGATGATTCCGGGGATGTCGGCCATGACAAACGATTGTTTGTCGTGGTATCCCACAATGCCCAATGAGGGTTCAAGCGTGGTGAAGGGGTAGTTGGCTATTTTTGGCCTGGCGCTGGAGAGCGAAGAGAGCAGTGTGGATTTGCCCGCATTGGGGAATCCCACCAGTCCCACGTCGGCGAGGAGTTTGAGTTCCATGATGACCGTCATCTCCTGCATGGGCTCACCGGGTTGTGCGTAGCGTGGCGCCTGATTGGTGGGCGAGCGGAACTGGAAATTTCCCAGTCCTCCCCTACCCCCCTTGAGCAGGCACACCACTTGTCCGTCGTAGTTGATGTCGCAGACAAACTTCCCTGTCTCCGCATTATAGACCACGGTGCCGCAAGGGACGTCGATGTATTCGTCCTTTCCTTTTGTGCCGTGGCATTTGTCCTTTCCACCATTCCCTCCATGCTGTGCGAAGATGTGACGCTGATATTTCAGATGAAGCAGCGTCCAATAGTTGTGGTTGCCCCGTAGGTACACGCTTCCTCCATCCCCTCCGTCGCCACCGTCCGGGCCTCCGTTGGGGTTGTATTTCACGTGTTTCAGGTGCATGGACCCACGTCCACCTTTTCCTGAGCGACAGCAGATTTTCACATAATCGACAAAATTGGATTCCATGATGAATTATAATAAGGATACAAGAAATACCAAAGCCTTTAGGGACACTGGAGACACCGGGGATGTTAGAGTTCGTCAATCACCTTGCAGATGTCGGCGAAGATGCGGTCGAGTTCGCCTAATCCGTTGATTTGATGGCGTATGCCCTCCTTCTCATACCATTCGATGAGTGGGGAAGTCTGGTCGTGGTATACATTGAGGCGTTTCTTGATGGTTTCCTCATTGTCGTCGCTCCTTCCGCTCTCTTGTCCCCTTTTGAGCAGTCGCGTCATCAGTTCGTCCTCCGGGACGCTGAGTTCCACCATGGCAGCCACCTTGTGTCCTCTCGCGGCAAGCATCTTCTTGAGTTCCTCTGCCTGGTTGACAGTACGTGGGAAACCATCGAAGATGACACCCTTGTGTTGTGCGCCGAAGGAGTCATACACTTTTGCAAGCATGTCCACGATGAGGGTGTCGGGCACGAGCATGCCATCGTCGATATACTGCTTGGCCACCTTTCCCAGTTCGGTGCCGTTTTTGATTTCACCTCTCAACACATCGCCGGTGGAAATGTGGTTGAGTCCATATTTCTCGATAATCAGATCGCTCTGGGTGCCCTTTCCCGAACCGGGAGCACCGAAAATGACAATGTTTCTCATATTTATGTTTGTTGGTGTTAGGTCTTCTTCTGGCACGAGGGTGTAGATGTCTTTCAACCCCCTCCCCTGCTGGTCGTAGTCAAGTCCATATCCCAGGATGAAATCATTGGGTATGCGCAAGGCCACGTATTCGATGTCGATGTCCACTTGCAACCTTTGAGGCTTGAGCAGCAGCGTGCAAACGTGTATGGACTCCGGGTTGCGTGTTCCGAGTGTTTCCATCATACGCTTGATGGTGAGTCCTGTCTCCACGATGTCCTCGAGAATGATGACCGTCCTGCCGGCAAGCGACTCGTTGATACCCAGCACCTCCTTGACCTTTCCTGTGGAGGTGGTGCCTTGGTAGGAAGCCAATTTGACGAACGAAATCTCACAAGGAATGGTAATCCTTCTCATCAGGTCGGCAGCAAAGATGAACGAGCCATTAAGGACTGCGATGAAGATGGGGTTCTTTCCCGCCATGTCACGATTGATCTGCTCCGCCACGGCGTCCACGCGTTTCAACACCTCCTGTTCAGGGATGGAAATACGGAATTTTTTGTCTAATACTTGAATGGTGTCCATAAGTGAGTGTTTTTGTAATTTGCAGCAAATTTAATAAAAATATGGGACATAACGGCCATGAGTGGGCTATATTTTTACAACTTTGCCTTGAAAGGTAAAGTTAAAGGCGAAGTTACTCCATCTCGGCATAAAAAAGAAACGCTTTTCTTTTGTTCTGCTCTCGATTTTTCGTAACTTTGCATCGTATGAAGATATTTACAAGTACCCAGATTAAGGAGCTCGACAAATATACCATTGAAAATGAGCCCATCAAGTCGATCGACCTTATGGAGCGTGCGGCGAAGGCGCTGACGCTGGCCATCATCGACGAATGCAGTATTGAAAGCCCCATCGTTGTCTTCGCCGGTCCGGGCAACAACGGCGGTGACGCTTTAGCCGTCTCCCGCATGCTTGCCGACCGTGGCTACAGCGTGTCAGTCTATCTGTTCAATATCAACAACAAGTTGTCTGACGACTGCATGGAGAACAAGCAACGTGCGATGGAATGCAAACGCCTGAAGAATTTCACTGAAGTGACGAAGGAGTTCGACCCACCCCAGCTCACCTCCAACACGGTGGTCATCGACGGGTTGTTCGGCACAGGGCTTGTCAGGCCATTGGAGGGTGGCTTCCCCTCGTTGGTGAAATATATCAACCAGTCTCCCTGCAAAGTGATCAGCATAGACATGCCGTCGGGCCTGATGGCGGAGAGCAACACTTACAACTCCCATTCGAGCATCATCCGTGCCAACGTGACACTGACGCTCCAGACGAAAAAATTGTGTTTCCTCTTCTCCGACATCCAACAATACATCGGCCGTCTCAAGGTGCTCGACATCCGCTTGTCCAAGGAATACATGGAAAAGACACATTCCAATTATACCATGTTGGAAGCCAAGGACTTGAAACCCATGTTGATGCCCCGCAGCGATTTCGCACACAAGGGTTTGATGGGTCACGCTTTGCTCATCGCCGGCAGCTACGGCATGGCAGGCGCCGCCATACTTGCCGCACGTGCCTGCCTGCGTTCCGGTGCAGGCAAACTGACCATCCACACGCCGAAGAAGAATTGTGACATCTTGCAGATGGCAGTGCCGGAGGCGGTGTTGGAAGTGGACTACGAGGATGCCTTCTTCTCTGATGCCGTGCCGGCAGAACCTTATGACGCCCTTGGCATCGGTCCGGGTCTGGGACAGGTGGAGAACACGGCCATTGCACTAAGCGCCCAACTGCGCCGCACGCAAGCCCCCATCGTTGCCGACGCCGACGCACTCAACATCCTTGGAAGCCACAAGACATGGCTGCAGCAACTGCCTAAAGGACTGATTCTCACACCACACCCGAAGGAATTTGACCGACTCTGCGAGACACGTACCAGCGACGACTACGAGCGGCTGATGAAGGCGGTGGACATGGCTGTGAGGCTGCAGGTGTTCATCATCCTCAAAGGACATTATTCCGCGCTGTGCCTGCCTGAAGGCAGGGTGGTGTTCAACTCCACAGGCAATTCGGGAATGGCGACAGCCGGTTCGGGCGACGTGCTCACGGGCATCATCACCGGCCTGCTGGCAAGAGGTTACCACCAGCGCGAGGCCTGCCAACTGGGCATGTACCTCCATGGACTGGCTGGCGACCTCGCCGCGAAGGAGAAAGGTAAGGAGAGCCTCATGGCCAGAGACTTGATCGACTTCCTCCCCCAAGCGTTCAAGACACTTGAGGAGATTGAAATAAATTGAAAATTGAAGATTGAAGATTGAAAATTGAAGATTGAAAATTGCCATTCGGGCGTCTGAGGAAAAAGAAAGGAGCGTATCGTAGGATGCCAAGATGGTTATGAGACATATAGACAAATTTGGGGCGGGTGCAAGACCCGCCCCAATATTTTTTGCGACCGTAGATAAATTTTCAAAGTTGCGGTTAAGCGAGAACAGACCAAGCTTGCTTGGAGTCTGCAAAGCGTGAGCAACTTCGACCGCAGGTCAATTTTCAATTTTATAAAATCACCTCGTGATTTCCATCGAGACTGAGGCGCCGCTCTTGTCATGAAAGACGATGACGAGACGTTTTTCCTCAGGGAAGAGTTTCGTGTCCAGGTCGGCGGAGGTTTCACCCGACATGTTGAGAGTCTTGAGGACTTTTCCCGAAAAACTCACGTATTCTATCTTGGTAATGGGTTTGGTGGCCTTGGCATGCATCACCCCGTTTGAATCGATGGAGGCATCCACGTCGATGGGAGTCTCCATTGTAGGGGTGACAGTGGGGGTGAGCGTCAACTCACGTCCGTCGCCCAATTCCTTGAATCCCATGGTTTGCAGCATTTTGATGCCGTAGCGCTTACCGAGTGTGCGATATCCCTCTGCTGAGAAATGCACATGGTCAGGCCCGGCTTCGCAACCCTCCGACGACACCACGTAGGCATTTGGAATGACCTCCGGCAGACGATTGATGGTGGGGTTGGCATGTGCGCATACGCCTTTCTGGTCGTCACCAACCACCTCTCCGGCAATGAGGGGCACCTTGGCAGGGTCGAGGTTGAGGTCTGCCATCAGGTTGTCGTATATCTTCTTCACCTTCTGCAGCCATTGGTCGTTGTAGGCGTCGGTCTCCCCTTGGTGGAGGAGAATACCTCTGATGACGCCTTCCTTCTGTGCCTTCCTGGCCATGTCGACAAGTCGCTGGTAGGGGTTGTTGCCATAAGCAGCAATCTCGTTGCGCATCCAGTCCTCTTTCACGTTGTCGATATACTCCTTGCAAGCATCCTTGTCGAAGAGGTCGATGGCGCATCCGTCCACGGCGACATGCACCACGCCGAGTTTGACATTGAGAGGATGGTTCTTACGCAACATCCACAAGAAATAGTCCACCGGGGAGAGACCGGTGTTGGCCCTGCAAAGCGGCGGAACCGCCTTGCGCCATTCGCCGACCCGGCGCCCGTCGGGGCCGTCGACGGCCGACATGCTCAGCACGCCCTCCTCGATATTGCAATCCTCGGGCGAGATGGTTCCCTGACCCACCATGTTCGACTGTCCGATGCAGAGGTAGATATAGAAGAACTGGTCTTGCGCCGATGCAGCCATTGGGAGGAATGCCATCAGCATGACATAAAATAGTTTTTTCATCTTGTTCATAGGTTGGTAGTTGAAAAAGGCGGGAGTCCACCCCGAAGGGCAGATGCTCCCGCCGTGTTTTTATCTATTTTTCTAAGGACACTTGTTTTCCTAAAGGCCCTTGAAAATATAGATTTTAGTCGAGTTGTGCGAGCTTGTTGTCAGAGCCAAGCACTTCCTTGATCTTGTGCTTGTACATCTTCTCCATTTCGTCGCGAGCAGGACCGCAGAACTTGCGTGGGTCGAACTCACCGGGCTTGGTGGCAAGCACCTTGCGCACGGCGGCGGTGAAGGCGAGGCGGGAGTCGGAGTCGATGTTGATCTTGCAGACAGCACTGGCAGAAGCCTTGCGGAGTTGCTCCTCGGGAATGCCCACTGCATCAGGCAGTTTGCCACCATACTCGTTGATGATGTCGACATACTCCTGTGGCACGGACGATGAGCCGTGGAGGACGATGGGGAATCCGGGGAGTTTCACCATGATGGCGTCGAGGACGTCGAATGCCAGTGGCGGTGGCACGAGCTTTCCGGTTTTCGGGTCGCGTGTGCACTGCTCGGGAGTGAACTTGTATGCGCCATGGGATGTGCCGATGGAGATGGCGAGGGAGTCGACACCGGTGCGGCTGACGAAGTCGATGACCTCTTCCGGCTTGGTGTAATGGCTCTCAGCGGCCACCACCTCGTCCTCAACGCCGGCGAGGACACCCAACTCACCTTCCACGGTGACATCGAACTGATGGGCATACTCCACCACTTTCTTGGTAAGCGCGATGTTCTCCTCGTAAGGCAGTGAGGAGCCGTCGATCATGACGGAAGAGAAACCGAAGTCAACACAACTCTTGCAGGTCTCGAAGCTGTCGCCATGGTCGAGGTGCAAAGCGATTTCGGGATGATGGCAACCCAGTTCCTTGGCATATTCCACGGCACCCTGTGCCATGTATTGGAGCAAAGTCTGGTTGGCGTAGTTGCGTGCGCCTTTTGACACCTGCAGGATGACAGGGCTCTTGTAGTCGCTGGCAGCCTTGATGATGGCTTGCAGCTGCTCCATGTTGTTGAAATTGAATGCCGGGATGGCATAGCCTCCGTTGATGGCACGTGCGAACATATCACGAGTGTTCACAAGGCCCAAAGATTTGTAGTCTACCATAAATTTGACTGAAATGTTATAAAAAAAAGTTTGGTTGCTATTGTTGTGCAAAATTAGCATTTTTAATTGGCAATGCAAAGCATTTGGAAGTTTTTTTTATGGATGAAATCCTATGAAGTCCATATACTTTGCAGCCTATGGGCAGGTTTCCACAGTTTTGCAAAATTCACATTGCAATTTGTGTGTTAACGAAGTTGTCACCATGTCTGAGAAGTTATCGGAGTTATGAAGTCATCGCTACGCTCGATGTTTACGACAATACCTGGAAGACAACAACAACATTTCCTCCGACTCCGTAGACACCATTCCATTCGAATGGCTGAAAGATTCAGCGGCTTCCCGAAAGTTCGAAAAGCCGCTGTTCTTAAAATATATCGTATAGAGAATCATTCCTCCGTATCTATCGCCCTCCAGATGAGCGAGGCGATGGCACCTCCGATGAGCGGTCCAACGATGAACACCCATATCTCGGATAGGGCTTGTCCACCCGTGAAGATGGCGGGTCCTATGGAACGTGCCGGATTGACCGACGTGCCGGTGAAACGTATGCCCACCAGGTGAATCAGGATGAGGGCAAGTCCTATGGCCACACCTGCGAAATTGTTGGTGGCGCCGTTGGTCTTTGACGTGGCACCCAAGACAACCAATACGAAAAGGGTGGTGAGCACGATTTCCACAATCAATCCATTGGTGACATCGAAAGCACAAGTGTTGGCACCGAGACCGTGAAGAACAGTGGGGTCGGAAGTCGCCGTGATGCCCATGAGCAAGGCTGCCGCCAATACACCGCCAATCACCTGTGAGAGCATATACATGAAACAATCTTTTGAACTCATCCTTCCACAAAGGAAGACACCCAACGTGATGGCGGGGTTGATATGACATCCGGAAACACCCCCTATGGTATAGGCCATGGCCACGACAGAAAGACCGAATGCCATGGCGGTGCCCACCACCGACGCTGGCGAAGTGACATCACATCCCAAGGCCACGGCTGCGCCACACCCCAAGAATGTGAGAACGAAAGTTCCCACCAATTCTGCTAAATACTTCTTCATAAATTCCTTTTTTTTAATGTTTTATTCTGTTTTTTAAATTTCTAATCCTTCCCGTATTGTTAAAAATTACAAATATTCATAGTCTTCTCGACCGAATTCATACATATAACGCGCAAAGATAACTATTATTTTTTAATTTCGCAACATTTTTTAAGATTTTTGTCCGAAAGAGACCAAGAATGCCAAGGAGACCATGAAAAGCCAGGAATACTGGGGATACAAGGAATGCAAGGGATACAAGGAGAGCACCTGTTTACCAAAAAAAGGGCACAAAAAAAGGAGTACCGCTGTACTCCAACCTTTGTTAACCTTAAATCTAATACTATGAAAAACACGTTGCAAAGATAATGGCTTTTCGCCAAACCTCCAAATGTTTCGCAAAGAAAAAGTGTAAAAAAGACAATTACTTGATTTAAATCAAGAAAACAGGATGCGGACAACAGAGTCCTTTTACCAAACCTCAGCCCAAAAAACTATAAATAATTCGAGCAAAAAGGGCGGTTTTTAAAAAAATGTTGTATATTTGCATTCAGTTATAACTATTATTTATTTTATACCTTTTTTTATGAAACAACTACGACTACTAACCATGGCGGTCCTTGCCCTTTTAACGGGCTTGGCAGCCTATGCGCAAAGGGATGTCTCACAGTACATCACGAATGCGACACTGTCTAATGGAACAAACGGCTGGACAACAACCTTCACGAAAGATCAAGCACCCAACGCTCCTGCCGATGCGTTCTCCAGTTCTGTCCAAGGCAACAACACAACAGGTTGGGCTACTGAGGCTTACGCAGGATGGGATGCCCTATTTCAAACAGAGTATTCGATGAAGCAGACCATCACCCTGCCCATAGGACATTACACATTGGTAAACTATTCGTTCTTCCGCCAAGGCGATGCTGATGACGCTGACCATAACAGCAAGTCATTGGCGTATTTGAGAGCAGGTGAAAAAAGTGTCCTTTTGCAAACCTTGCGAAGCATCCCCGCCTCCGGCTTCGCCAACTCTCAAAAAGAAGGTGCAAACGTCTTCGACTCAAAAATGTACCGTAATACGATTGATTTCACCATCGAAACAGACAACACCACTATAGAGATTGGTGTTGATGGCACGTTTGATGAAGCGCGCTCCTGGTGCATCGTAGGCCAATTCGAACTCATCAACAATGATTTGCCAGCATCGTTGGAAGCTCCATTCGACGTGACCGGCTACATTACCAATCCAGGATTCGAATATCGCAACATGACGGGATGGACGGTCTCTCCTGATGGGTATTTCGGCACACAAGGCAACAATCAAGGATTCAAAGTGGGTGGCTTTTATGCAGAGAAATGGCAAGCATCCGGTGCTCTTCCCGATGGTAGCATGACCCAGACTTTGACCGGACTGCCACAGGGCTATTACAAACTGACTGCCAACTTGGGCGGCAATGGCACCTACGTCAGTCTGAATGACAAAACTGCCAGTTGGACAGCTGATAAAGACTATGAATTGATTTGCATTATCGGAGAGGGAGAGTCCCTCACCATCACAGCAGGAAAGACTGCCGATGGAACAGCCAACTGGGTTCACTTCGACAACTTCAAACTCTATTTCTGTGGAGAGCCGACCATCGCCGTCGTGGCTGAAGACTTCACCAGTGGCGACCAGGCACTGGCGAATACTTGGTATGCCGTGGAAATACCTACCGCAGGGGATTACAGTGTTGTGGCAGGAACAGATTTGAGTAATGTGGTATATACCACCGATGGCTCCATTGTTCTCTCCGAAGCCAATAATGTGAATGATCAGTTCACCTCACCCATGGCACTCACGGCGGGGACCTATTATTTCAAATCCTCCACCGCACAAACGCTCACATTCACACCATTGAGCTATACGTATGAGTTAGGGGAGCCAACATTAAACATCAATGATGGCAATTGCGTGAGTGCACTTACGACATGGGAGATTACCTTTAACCCATTCACCGATGACCCAAATGCAACCTTTGCACTCATTGGAAGCGGGAAGGCACAACTGAAGAATGGTGAAACCGTCGTGGCAGAAGGAGACCTGACACTTAAAGGAAACAAACTAACAGCCACATTCTCCAACGTACAACTCCAACCATCCTCTTCATACACTCTGACTTTGCCCGCCGGCGTGGTTGGTTTTGAAGGACAAGCTGTCAACGAGGCAATCACCATTGCAATCAATACTCCGCTCATTGCCGATGGCATCTACTACCTTTACGACGCCAATGCGAAATTGTTCCTTGCCAGAGGAGGTGCTTGGGGTACAGAAGCAGTTGCCGACAAATATGGTGTGCCATTCAATTGGAAAACCGGTGCCGATGGTGCGGGAAGCATTGAATTCATCGACTGTACAGGTGTATATCTTTTCATCACAGGAACAGGAATTTACACCGACAATGCTTCCACCGGATGGAAATTTGTGGAAGACACCAACGGTTACAAACTGTGCAAGGCTGACGGAAGCGTTTACGCCACCCATGACCTTGGAAATCTTGGAGAATATCTGCATACCACAGATGACGCTTCTGTCGCCACCGTATGGACATTGATGAGCAAAGCCGACCACGATGCCATCGTAGATGCATATCCTGCAGCAAACAAGGCTTCCGTAATGACTACTGCAAAGATTGAAGGAGACTTGGACACCTATCTCTCAACCATGCTTCCTGTCGATATGACCGACGAAATGGATACCCCCATATTCGATGGCAACGCAGGCGCCTGGACTTTCTCTGAAGTCAGACATCAGGATGGCCAGCCTGCATACGGAGAAAATTTCTGTGAGGCATGGAATGCAACAGGATCTTGGACACAGACCATCACAGGCCTTCCCCAAGGCATCTACAAACTCTCCGTCAACGGATTTGAAAGAAGAACCAATAAAGCCACATCTTATTCTCTCGGACAGAAAGGTTACAACCTTGTGAGTTCCAACATGGTGGCCAACGGCGAGCAGGTCAGGTTCGCTTCCTGGTTTGATGCTGCAGACAGCAACTACAATCCCAACAATACTGATCAGGCAGTGGAAAAATTCGAAGATGGCAAATACCTCAACGAACTTTACACCTACGTTGGCGAAGACGGCAAACTCACCATCACCATCAACAAGCCGAATTTCATCTGGGACTGCTGGACACTGTTCAACAACTTCACACTCCTGTATTATGAACCCGTGGAGGTGACCATCACAGATGTGGGATGGGCCACCATGTATTATGGAGGAATGGACCTCGCCGTTCCAAATGATGTCAAGGCATACATTGTGAGTAGTATTGATGGAAAAACATTGGCACTGGCCGAAGTGTCAAGAATTCCTAAAAGAACCGGTGTCATTATAGAGGGATCTGCCGGTACATACAAGTTCGATGTCATAGAGGATGAAACACCTGTTGGCGAAAACAAGCTCAAAGGTTCCGACGAAGAGAAAACTTTTGCAGAGAGTGGTCACAAGTACTACATGCTCTCCACCAACAGTGCTGGCAAAGTGGGCTTCTTCTATCAAGTGCCTGGTGGTGGCAGCATCACAAATGGCTCCCACAAGGCATACCTTGACGTGGAGGGCAGTGCAGCCGCCGACTTCTACCTCCTCTTCGACGAACTTGACGGCATCAAGAACGCCACCGCAACACAAGATAGCGACGAGGTCTATACCATCAGCGGCGTACGTGTCAACGGCCAACTCCAGAAGGGTGTTTACATCAAGAACGGAAAGAAAGTAATCATCAAATAATAAAATTAAATTAAGGAAAAGGAAATGAAGTACAACAAACCGATGACGAAAGTTCTCGTCAAGAGCCCTGAACTGATGCAAACCCTGCCCGTCGTAAACAGCAACGGAGGCGAGCAGTTGGGTAACGAAGCAGAATTCGACAACAGTCAGGAAGAAGTGTTGGGCAATCAAAAATCCGTGTGGGAATAAAACCCCAACAATTTATGCCAAAGGCGGCTCCTTTAATTGGAGCCGCCTTTGGTGTTTTAAGAGTAATCGGAATATCCCAGAAAAACCAGTTTCATCCCAGCAACTGCCGCGACTTCATCTCCATATACTTGTTGATGACATCGACGGAGAGTTTGTTGGGTGAGGTGAGGAGGCAGTAGATGCCGTTCTGCTTGAGGGTGTTGGCGATGAGCCTTCGCTCGTAGATAAGTTTTTCAGCCACGACGTGCTGGTAGATGTCCTCCATGGATTCAGAAGGAGTGCGAGTGAACTCATTCAGTTCCACATCCTCGAAGAACACCACCAACAAGCGGTGGTACATATTGAGCAGTTTGAGATAAGGGAGCTGACGCTCCAGACTGCTGAAATCAGTAAAGTTGGTGTATAACATCATGAAGCTTCGCCGCCCCACCAACCGGTTGACATTGGGGCAAAGCATGGAATAGTCGGACTCCCCGAAAAGGGTCTGCTGATGATAAAGGCTCTCCTGGATGAGTTGCATCTGCGTGGTCTTCCTGTCCGCAGGGACGAAGGTGTCGAACTTGTCTGCAAAGGTGATGAGTCCGGCCTTGTCCTGCTTGTTGATGGCCACATAGGAGAGCACGAGAGCCGCATTGATGGAATGGTCGAGCAGCGTCAAGCCATTGAAGGTCTGCTGCATCAGCCTCCCTTTGTCGATGACGGAGAAGATTTGTTGCGAGCGCTCGTCTTGGTAGGCATTCACCATCAGGTGACTCCTTCGCGCACTCGCCTTCCAGTTGATGGTGCGATAGTCGTCGCCCTGCACATAATCCCTGATTTGTTCAAACTCCGTGTTGTTGCCGGCTCTGCGGATACGCTTGATACCCATTTCGGAGAAATTGTTGGAGACGGCCATCAACTCATATTTCCTCAACATCAAGTAGGAAGGATATACCTTCACGTTGAACGGTTCTGCCGTGCGGATGCATCTCTGTACCATCCCCACCCTTGTAGAGACGAAGAGCAAGACATGTCCGAAGCCATAGACGCCACGCTCCGTGGGCCTTAGTGTGTAGGTGAAGGTCTTCCCCTCTTTTGGCGCCACCCTCCCCTTGATGGAGAAGTCGCGCTTTTGAAACTGGAACGGCAGTTCGTCCACCACCTCCAAGTCGAGTCGCAATGACGAGCGGTTGGCCACCACGATGGCCACTTCGTTTTCATCTCCCAAGGAGAATCGGACGGGGCAGTCGCGTCGTGCCGCCATCCGCACTCTGACATAGACCACGAGCGCATCGAGTATCACGACCACGAAGAGCGCCATCAGCAGCCCCTTCCCCATCGTGAGCATCGGTCCAAACAACACGCCGGAGGCCATCACCAGGGCTGTCAAGCCCATCGCCCAGTAAAACCTATGTGTCAGAAACATTTTTTTATTCTGTAGTTAAGGAGTTAAAGAGGAGTTTTTAAAAGAGGAGTTAAAAAGGAGTTAAAGGGGAGTTAAAGAGGAGTTAAAGGGACATATGTTCACTTTTCACACTTTTCATTTTCCACTTTCCACTTTCTACTTTTCACTTTCTACTTTTCCACTTTTCACTTTCTATTTTCCACTTTTCACTTTCTACTTTCCACTTTCCACTTTCATTTTTTAAGTCCTTTTCATTTCGCGGACAATTCTCTAATGCGTGAAAAAAGAATTTTGGGCTACTTCGGGACTTCCACCTGGTCTATCAGCGTTTCCACGATGCGAGGTGCGCTGTATCCCTCCATTTCCGCCTCGGCAGAAAGGATGAGGCGGTGGCGAAGCACGGAGGGAGCCACCCTCTTGATGTCTTCAGGCGTGACGAAGTCGCGCCCCTGGAGCAACGCAAGCGCCTTGGAGGCTTGCAGCATGGCAACGCCGGCCCTGGGCGATGCTCCCAGATAGACCGCCTTGGTGTTGCGTGTCAGTTGCACCACCTGGATGATGTATTTCAGAAGGCTCTCCTCCACCATCACCTTCGACATGAGCGAGCGGAACTGCAGCAGTTCATCGTGGGTCAACACCGGCTTGATGTCATCCAGTTTCACCAGCCTCACATTCTCATGATGCCGTTTGAGCACCAATACCTCCAATTCGGGCGTAGGATATGAGATGACCACCTTCATGAGGAAACGGTCGAGTTGTGCCTCCGGCAACTTGTAGGTGCCCTCCTGCTCCACAGGATTCTGCGTGGCGAGGACGGTGAAAAGGTCGCCCATGGGATAGGTGACACCATCGATGGTAGCCTGCCGCTCCTCCATCACCTCGAAGAGCGCCGCCTGTGTCTTCGCCGGAGCGCGGTTGATCTCGTCCACCAGCACCAGGTCGGCAAACACCGGTCCCTGGTGGAATTCAAACTCCGACTCTTTCATATTGAACACCGAGGTGCCAAGGACATCGGAAGGCATCAGGTCGGGTGTGAATTGCAAGCGGCTGAACTTGGCATCGATGAGTTTGGCGATAAGCCTGGCCAACAAGGTCTTAGCCACACCGGGAACGCCCTCAAGCAACACATGGCCATCGGCCAGGATGGCGGCAAGCAGCAAGGTGACAGCCTCGTCCTGCCCCACCACGACAGTACCTATCTGCTGTCGCACCAGTTGGATCTTCTCCGAGAACGCCGTCAAATCAAGGCGTTGAAGTTGGGTTTCTTCCATTTTTTGTCTTTTTTATATGGTTTTTGTCTTTTCCTATTATCGAGACAGCGGCAGCCGCTGCTTACGGAAATCCGGCAAATGAGACATAAAGCCTACAGCCTTGCCTGGATATCGTCGATTTTTTGAATGCATTCCAGTAGCTGCTCATTGCCCAGTTCTACGGCTTCAGCCATGGTGCGTAGCAATTCGAGAGTCTTTGCCATATCCTCCTCTTCTGTCTTGGTGCGCAAGGCGAGCATTCTGGCATTGCCCTCTCGCATCCGTTCATCATCGAGGTCTATCATCTGGCTCCGCCGCAACTCCTCCTTGAAATAGGTGTATTTCTTGAGGAAAAGGTCGTGGTTGTCATGACGCCTGTAATAGATGGTGCCCAGCAGCCTGACGAACTCCATATTGCGGTTGACAGGTTTTTTCACCACAGGAATCACCCTCTGACGATGGCGTGCAGTGAAGAACATGAAGATGAGAGCGACACACAGCATGGTGTACAACGCCCAACGAAGGGGTTGATATTTCAACATATGGGAGAGTGGCGACGAACCCCTGGAGTCATATCTATCGCGATTATTGGCTCCATGCGCATAGTTGTATTGGGCCTGTGAGTTGTAGGAAACCCTCACCACCGGCAGGTCGGCCAACTGCCCCATCTGGAATGCAAGGTAACGGGAGATGTTCTTGTCGAGCACGCCATAATTGGTGAACAACAGCGGCGAACTTACAAAATATGCCATCCCCTTTCCCACGTTGATTTCATAGGAGAGGTTGTATGAAAGGTCATTGGAAAACGAACCAGAGCCGGCAAATTTGTACGAAGTGTGTTTCACACCATTTGGTGAGCTGGAAATCCGCCCAAGCAGGGTTTCAGGTATTTCCAACGTTTCCTTCTTTTTTGCATTCACCACTACCTTCGCCATCTCTTCCTCGCCTGTCAACTCCTTCTTCAAAACTTCCAAAGAAAAGTTATTAACAACATATGTATCGAAACACGTTTCTTCGGCATAGTAGTGAGTGCCGTCACAGACGAGCATCACCTTGTTGCCTTTTTTTGCAAACTTCTCCAATTCCTCATAGAATATGGAAACTTGTGGCAAATCCGTGTAGACCAGAAGGAGGGCGCACCGCTCGTTGGTGGCGAGCAACTCCTCGAAATCGCCATCAAAGACACGATAGCCGTTGGGAAGAGTAGCCTCCGCCATCTTGTCAAACAACTCTGAGCCGAAAGGCTCGTCATCATCTGTCTGAAACCTGGTATTCATGTCCCAGATGAAATGGCGCTCCCTCATGAGATAGAACATGGCCAACACCCCCACGAGCAAAAGGCCAGCCAACATCATCCACTTGTTCTTCATGAGTGACCTCCTTCCAATACCTGCTGCTGCCAAGAGAGCATCTGTTCGTAAAGAGCCTTGTCGGCCGGGTATTTGCCATATCTCACCTTGACAAACTCACGAGTCATCTGGTGGAAGGCGGGCTTTGCCATCTCTTCATCATACTGCGAAGGGGTCTTGTAGATGCGCCAAACGATGCGTTGCGCCTGGTCGAGCGAACGCAACGTGCCCAGATAGACCAGACGCACCAATGCAGCATAGTCACCTTTTGCCATCGCTTCTTGGTTATCCTTGTCGAAGTCTATCTCATAGATGTTGTCATCCTCACCCACCTCCACTTTCGTAGAGGTGAAGCCCCATCCAAGTATTCCACGAAGATACAGCCGATAGAAGATGAAGGCGAGGAATGCCAAGAGAAGGATGAACCACACCTCGATTGGCACCGCCTCGATGAAATCTCTCAACGCATCCCTAAAATTGTGGTCAGCATCATTCACCGCTTGATTCACCGTTTGATTCACCGAACCAAAGAAATCATCATCCTTCAACTTGTCGCCTGCCAGCGAACGTTTGTAGCCGTGCCCCTTGGCCAACTCAGCCGCCAAAGAGTCGTTTTGCATCACATCCATCAGTCCTTTTTTCATACGCGCCTATCCTTCATTTCCAAAATCAGCCACTTCTCCCTCCAAGGAAGAAGCATCTTTTTCCTCAGAAGAACTGCCATAGTGGAAAGCACAAAGAAGAACCACCATGGACGAAACCACATACAACCCGAAAAAGGCCAGGATGGTGAACACAAAGCCTGTGGCAATGACAAACAGCCTTTCCAGTTCATGGACTTGCGAGGTGGACAAAGATTCCATCATCCATTGCAAGAACAATGTAGGGAGGAACAACGCCACAAACACATACAAGCCGAGCAGGGACACCAAGACGATGTTGAAGGCCAACTTGAACCAAATGGGAAACCCCAGGGAAAGAGCCTTCGATGCCGCATTCACGACATTGAGCCTTTCAACGATGTGCAAGGCAGGCAGCAAGGCCAGAGGCACCATGCACACCGCCACAAGGATATTCAAACCCGGCACCATCAGCAGAATCAGCAATGCCACAAAGACGAGAGACAGATACCAAGAGCATTTCGCCGTACTGATGAACCTTGGCCTCAATTCCTTGAGCGACATTCCCTCCACCCCGTCGGCACTATCCTCGTTGGCCAACAATAACGAAAAGACTTGTACAAACACCATCCACACCACCACATACGTCATCACCATGAAGGACAAGGAGTAATTGTCCGTTCTATCGAAGAAATTCTCCATCCAGAAATGGGGATTCGCATTCATTCCAATTCTATCCATGTCATAGGAAGAGAACAACAGGAACGAATTCACCACGCAGAGGGGAAGGAACAGCAAGAGCGCCGAGCGGAACCACACACGGCGGTTGGCACGCAGGAAGTCGAAAGTGGCTTCCAAGCATTCGGTCATCTTGCGCTCTTTATATAGTGAGATCTTCATAGGCCGTTGACTCACGATGGCGCCTGACAGGCAGGATGACATAATAATAAACGATGAAAGACGCCGAGAGCAGGATGACCAGCAGACGCCACAAGTCACCCGCATCGGTATAACGGGTGAGGAAACCCTCGATGAACCCGGCGATGATGAAAAGGGGCAAGGTGGACACCAGCACCTTGATGCTGCGCCGACCAGCCCTTAAGAACGACTCCAGGCGGCCATAGGTGCCCGGGAATAGCCACCCGTTGCCAAGCATGATGCCTGCTCCGCCGGCGATGACAATGGCCGACAGTTCAAGAGTGCCATGGAGCATCACCGTCAGGAAACCTTGCAATAACAAACCCTTCATGAATAAAAACGTCATAAAGCAACCCACCATCACTCCGTTAAAAAGCAAGATGATGCCCGTACCGAAACTTGTCAGCAACCCAAATGCATATGTCTTGAACGACACCCACACATTGTTGAGCGTGATACCCAGGAAACTACTGACCTGTGTTTCCTGGGCATAGACAGAAAACGGTTCTCCGTTTTTGATGTTCTCCTCCGTCATATGCACATAAGGGTCACCAAGGATGAGTCGAGGGAACTCCGGGTCGCCTATGGTGGACACGACACCCACCAAGACGCACAAGACGAATATGGCAAAGGAAAGGAGCAACGCCTTGCGGGCGTCATACACCGCGAGCGGAATCTCATGGGTCCAGAAACGAAGCAATTGCCGCATCGTGGTGTGCTTGTGGCGGTAAAGGTCACGGTGTAGCCCCAAGGCTATGTCGTTGAGATAGGAAGTGATGGGAGAATCGGGATAGTGTGTCCGTGCAAAAGCCAAATCAGAGGTGATGTCATTGTAGGCATTCACCATGTCGTCTGGAGTGGTGAACACATCATCGCCCTCCATCCATTCCATCTTACGCCATTTTTCTATGTTGCGACGTATGAAAACCGCTTCGTTCATAAAATAGCTTTCTTCGTGTTTTCAAATAGGGGAAACACCTTTGGTGATTTTTTTGCAAAAATAAAAATAATAATCAAAATCTGCAAATAATAAAAATAAATTCCTATTTTTGCATGAAAAACAAGACTAAGTTATGGCGCAAACCAGCATCATCACAGGGCAGAACGTAAAAATCCAGCAGACTGCCGCCACCGTGCTCCAACGCTTGATAGCATGGATTATTGACTATTTTGTCCTTTTCTTAGCCAGCATCTTCTTTGGTTTAATCATAGCCGCACTCATTAGTGATCTTAACAATGAGGATTTACAGGTAGCATTTGTGGTTGCCTCCTTTCTTGCCCTCTCCCTCTACCCGTTCTGGATGGAACAGTTCAACAACGGGCAGTCCGTAGGGAAAATGGTGATGAAAATCAGGGTGGTATGCCTTGATGGCACAAGACCATCCATCAGCGCCTTATTCATCAGGTGGCTCACGCTGACCATTGACATCTTCTTGGGACTCGCATTCATCATCTTCTCCAAAAACAGCCAGCGCATCGGCGACCTTGCCGCTGGCACCACCGTGGTGAAAAATCCGAAAGGAAAACGCCCGGAAATACTCAATGCCATCTTATTCATTTCCAAAGATTACCAACCTTCCTTCCCTGAAGCCAGCAAACTGACGATGCATCAAGTCGGCATCATCGAGAAAGTGCTCGACTTGAAGTCGGGAGAAGAACGCACCCGCTACATCAACCAACTCACCGACAAAATCACTGAGATGCTGGGAATCAAACCGAAAGACAACAACTACGAGAATTTCCTCGTCACCCTTTACAACGACTTCCAATTCTACGCCACGAAAGTGGTTTAAAAAATTGAAAATTGAGTCCACTTTAAAAAGTCCGGGCTCCGAGACCATTGGTTAATAATATGGTTCACTCTCACATTTGTTCTTTGACATTTTGCCACCTGGAGATAATAATGTACCTTTACACCTGAATCCAAGTCATTCGG
>JAFZSL010000058.1 GCA_017619375.1 Prevotella sp.
ATAAAGGGAGGACTTCGTTCTCTTTTAAGAAAAAAGACATTATAGAAAGATTATATTACTCCGAGAGATTGTAAAATAAGTGCTGATTATCAAATAATTATGCATTATTATCAGAATAATTTTTAACTCGGAATAATCCATGTTATTCCTACTTAGGTGTAACATGGAGGGCATCACCAAGGGCATCAGCACCAGGACCGTCCAACTTGACATCCAGATCATGAGGTCTGACAAGTTGGGCTACAACGCCCCCATCGTGGTGTATGACAAGATATACTACACCTACGCCGACCCCGACTACTCCATCACGGATATGCCGCTGTCGATGGACGACTGCAAACTCCTCAAGGAGGCCATCACCCTGCTTGGCAGCATGGAAAACCCTGAAGCCGAGAGAGCGAAGAAGGTTCTCACAAAGGTGAAGACCAGACTGACGGCCTTGCTCCATTTTGTATAAGATAGGGCTCCGAAATTTCGGGGCCCTTTTTTTTGAGGATAGGAGATTTTAGGGGAGAATAGGAGATTTTAGGAGGGGGATAGGTGATTTTAGGAGAAAATAGGAGGGCTTTAAGGGCTTTAAGATTTTTGGAGGGGATGCGAGATTATCTTCATTTTTTACCGGGCTTCAAGGTACGCAGGGCTTTTATGGCATCCTTATGATCCTGGTCGGCGGCCTTGCGATACCATTCCGCCGCTTTGACCAAATCCTTTTTCACCCCTTCACCATTTTCATAACAAACACCCAGGTTGAATTGCGCGTTGGCATCTCCCTGTTCCGCTGCCAGGCTGTACCATTCCACCGCCATGGCATTGTCTTTTTCCACGCCATTGCCGTTTTCATAGCAAACCCCCATGTTGAATTGCGCATTGGCATAGCCCTGCTCCGCTGCCTTGAGATACCACTCCACCGCTTTGGAGTAGTCGTTTTCCACGCCGTTGCCGTCGTAATAGCAATTCCCCAAGTCGTTTTGCGCGGTGGCATGTCCTTGTTCTGCCGCCTTGCACAACCATTCCACCGCCATGGCATAGTCCGTTGGCACGCCATAGCCATGATAATAGCATTTACCCAGGTTGTTTTGGGCGTCGGCATCGCCCTGGTCCGCCGCCTTGCCATACCATTCCACCGCCTTGGCGTAGTCTTGCGCCACACCATTGCCATTGTGGAAGCAAGCGCCCAGGTTGTTTTGGGCTTCAGCGTCGCCCTGCTCCGCCGCCTTGCGGAACCATTCCACGGCCATGGCGTAGTCCTGCGTCACCCCGTTGCCTTTGTAATAGCAGAGGCCCAGGTTGTTTTGCGCCACGGCATTGCCTTGCTCCGCCGCCTTGAGATACCATTCCACGGCTTTGGCGAAGTCCTGTTCCACGCCCTCCCCGTTCTTATAGCAAGCGCCCAGACTGTTTTGTGCTCCGGCATGTCCCTGCCCAGCCGCCTTGGTCCACCATTCCACCGCCTTGGCATGGTCTTGCTCCACGCCAAGGCCATGATAATAGCAAATCCCCATGCTGTTTAGCGCGTTGACGTCACCCTGTTCCACCGCCTTGAGATACCATTCCACGGCTTTGAAGTAGTCCTGTGCCACGCCATAGCCGTTTTCATAGCAAGTCCCCAGGCTGTGCAGCGCTCCGGGAAGTCCTTGTTCCGCCGCCTTGCAATACCATTCCACCGCCTTGGCATGGTCCTGCGCCACCCCCAGGCCATTGGCATGGCAAATCCCCAAGTTGTTTTGCGCCACGGCATTGCCTTGCTCCGCCGCTTTGAGAAACCATTCCACGGCCTTGGCATAATCCTGTGTCACACCTTCGCCGGCGTAATAGCATCCCCCCAGGTTGAGTTGTGCATCAGCATCGCCCTGCTCCGCCGCCTTGCGATACCATTCCACCGCCTTGGCGTGGTCTTTTGTCAAGCCATAGCCGACATAGTAGCAATATCCCAAACTGTTTTGCGCATCGGCATGATTCTGTTCCGCCGCCAGGCGATACCATTCCGCGGCCTTGGCGAAGTCCCTGGCCACACCCTCTCCATTGAAATAGCAATATCCCAAGTTGAATTGTGCTGCGGCATGGCCTTGCTCCGCCGCCTTGCGGTACCATTCCACCGCCTTGACAGGGTCTTTTGCCACACCTTCTCCCCAATAATAACTCAGTCCCATGCTGTATTGCGCAGCGACATTTCCCTGCTCTGCCGCCTTGCCATACCATGCCACCGCGTTGCCGTAGTCTTGCATCACGCCGTCGCCGAAGTCATAACAAGCCCCCAGGCCGTATTGCGCATCGGCATCGCCGAGTTCGGCCTGGAACTGGAGTCCGGGCAAGGCATTGGCGAACCATTCCGCGGCCTTGGCCTCGTCTTTCTCCACGCCATAGCCATATTTATAACATACGCCCAATCTTCTCATGGCCTTGGCATTGCCCTGCCCTGCCGCCAGGCGGAACCACCTCACGGCTTCGCCATAGTCCTGCGCCACACCGTTTTCACCCCAATAAGAAGAACAACCCTTTTGGTACATTTCCTCCGCATCGTCACCTTCTGGCGCGACGGAAGGAACCTGTGCGAAAAGAGCCAGGTGAAGACAGCACAAAGCCGCAAGTATGATATGTTTTTTCTTCATTTCCTGATTGTCACTTGCTTCTTTTCATCCCCGAACACTTGGCGGTGAGTAAAGCGACTACAAAAGTGATGCCCTAATCCCACCCGGTGATTTGTCGGATGAAGGGGACCAACTCATTGGCCATCTGCTCGTTCTGGCGCAACGACGGATGCTTGAAAGAGCCATAGCCCAGGCTTCCGTCGGCAGGGGTGAAGTCGAAGCGGTAAACCTCCATGTCGCCGTTTGCGTGTGCATCGTCCAATGCTTCCTGTTGGGCTTTCTGCAGGTTGGCAAGCCGCTGCCCCTTTATCATGGTGCCGGTGAGAAGGATGATTTTGGCTTTGGGATAATGGCCGCGAACGGTCTTGATGAAACGCTTGAAGGCCGACGCCAACAAGGAGACATCGTATGAGGGATTGGTGGTGTCGTTGGTGCCCAAGCCGATGCACACCACATCGGGTTGCCATTGGCTGAAATCCCACAGTTCGGCCTTCTTGTTGAAAAAGGTGTAAGGATACATGTCGGGCATCACGCCTTTGTCACCCTTGGGGTTGCCCAGCGTGTTGCGGTAAATGCCCAAGCCCGAGCGGGCCACCGTCATCCATCGTGCATTGAGCGCACGTGCGGTGCGTGCGGCATAGGTGTAGTAGACGTTTTGAAGCGCCAGCGACGACTTTTTCTCACTGCCGTCGCCCTCGATGCCCAGGCCGCAGGTGATGCTGTTGCCGATGAATTCAATGCATCGCTCCGGCAATGTGGGACTCTCCAGCAACCGGGCGTCCTCGTCCAGGAGCAGTCCATAGAACACGGGGTTCTTCAACAGGCCTTCTATGCAATAGGTGATGGTGATGCGGTGTGAGGTCGGGGCGAGGTCCTTGGCGATTTCCACCACGCTGGTCCCCTCCTTCGATTCCACTTTGAATGCTGGCTCATCATCGATGACCACCATGTAGTATCCGCTGCCGGGAGAGGTCTTCATGCCTATCGACGTGCCGGTGAAGGCGGCGTCGATTTGGAGGCCGGGCCAGTTCCAGGCCACTGCGCCGAGAGTGCTGTGACTGCATCGTCCGGTATACACGATGCGGGCGTCATCGGCTTTCACCAATTGTTGCGAACTACAGACTTGAGGCAGGCTGGCGATGGTCAAGGCCAAGACAAAACCTGCGAATATGGTTGGATTACGGAATGACTTTTTCATACGTTTACAGGGTTAGAATTGTGCATAGATGAACGGACGCACGTTGTCCTGGCTCAAGTTGACAACCATCTGTATGACGATGGCGAAGATGATGAGTTTGAGGAGCCAGGGCGAACGGATGAAAGCGGCGCGCAACCTGTCGGCGTGACGCTGTCGGATGCCTTGCATCAGCAGTCCTCCAAAGGTGAGCAAGGTCCATACGGGACGAGCCTTGACGAAGGGCACCAGGTAAGCCCAGTCGAAATCATGCCATATGTGGGAGCACATGGCCATGGCGTTGTCCCATGTGGGAGCGCGGAAAAACAGCCAGGTGACCTGGAGATACAGGAAGGTGACCACCCATGCCCCCGCTTTCGTGAAGATGGTGTCGGGCAGTCGGTCGAGCCAGCGCTTGCAGTATTTGTGCACCACCAGGCCCAGGCCGTGCATCGCACCCCATATCAAGAACATCCAAGAGGCCCCGTGCCACAATCCTGCCACGACCATCGTGAAGAAATTGTTGAAATAGGTGCGCCACTCGCCCTTGCGGTTGCCGCCCAGCGGGATGTAAAGGTAGTCGCGGAACCATGTGGAGAGTGCGATGTGCCATCGCCGCCAGAATTCCTGCAGGTTGAGCGACTGGTATGGGAAGCGGAAGTTCTCCTTCAGGCGGAAGCCCATGAGTGCCGCGATGCCGATGCTCACGTCGCTGTAGCCCGAGAAGTCGCAGTATATCTGGAGGGAATATCCGAAGACGGCCATCACGTTCTCGAAACCGGAATAGGCCGTGGGGTCTTCAAAAATCCAGTTGTTGTATTCCGCGATGTAGTCTGCCACAAGCGCCTTCTTCAACAAGCCAAGAATGATGAGCCACAGTCCGCTGTAGACGAGGATGGATGACCTGGTGTTCTGGGCGTCTCTCTTCAACTGGGGGATGAGCGTTCCCGCACGTGTGATGGGTCCTGCCATCAACAGGGGGAAGAAGGTGATGTAGAAGAGATACTCCAGGAGCGACGTCTCCAAGGTGAACCTGCCCCTGTACACGTCGACGGAGTAACTGATGGTCTGGAACGTGTAGAACGACAATCCCACGGGGAGAATCAACGACATGGGCGACATGTTGGTGCTCACGATGTCGTTGACGATGCTGATGAGGAAGTTGGTGTATTTGAAATAGACCAACGGGAGCAAATCGATGACGATGGTGGCGGCCAGCCACCACTTGCGGTTTCTCGCGCTGGTGGAGGCCATCATGCATCGGGTGAGATACCATGAGATGAAGGCGCTGGCCGGCAGGAGGACCATCAGCACGCCGTTGGCCTTCCATGCGAAGAACAGGCTGAAAGCGACCACGTAGCACATCAGCGTGGTGCGCCGGCTGCCACGGGTCAACAGCAAGTAGGCTGCATAGAAGAGGACGAAGGTCACCAGGAAGGGGAAGGTGAGAATCGACCAACTGCTGTCTTGTGTGAAGAGGAAGTCTGCCAGTTGTCTCATTTCTTCGGGGTGGTGTTTTCGCCTGCTCCCTTGTAGTCGGGAGGCAAGAAGGTTCGACGGGTGGGTTTGTGCTTTTCCGTGGGTTTCTCCATCTTGATGGGATGGGCTGTCTCCATGCTTCCCATCCACACGGCGATGGTGTCCATCCATACGGCGGCGGCGCTGAACGTGGGATGCACGTGGTCCTTGCCACGGGCGAGTTCCAGATGGCGGCTGTCAAAATATCGCTCCTTGCCCACGTGTTTGATGATGAGGTCGTTGATGCCGGTGTCGTCGCGCCAGTTGGGGGGACTCACCCACACGAAAGGTATGGTGTCGATGATGGATATGATTTTCTGGATGTGCTTCTCGCGTTGTGGAAGGTCGCGCACGAAGAGTTCGTTGCCACAAAGGCACGCCACGATGAACGTGGGCGAGTATTTGTCGATGTAATATTCCAACGTGCCGGTGTTGGCCCATTTGTCGCTTGTGGAACTATACCAGCACACCACGTCGAGTTCGTGACCATTGTGGCCGGCGTAGTCGCCAAACCGGCGCATGAGCCCCTCGACCATGGAGTCGCCGAAGAAGAAGATGGTCTGGGGACGGTCGTCCACCTTCTTCACCGTGTCGGGTTCCTCCACGGCGACCGTGTCGGCAACAGCAACCGTGTCGGCAGACAGGCCCGAGAGGTCTATCTTCTTGAGAGTGATGGTGAAATCGTCCGGCGTCAAGGCATACGCCAATACGCAAGCCAGGACGATGACCAATATCAACAAGACTTTTACGCGACTATCCATAGGTTGAGCAGCATTCAGGTTTTGAGTTGGCAAAAATACGAAATCCTATGCATTCTGACAAATTTTTTTCTTTTTTTTCTCCGACGAGCATTTATGGCAACCTGCGGATGCAACAAGCAAGGAGAACGGCACTTTCATCCATTTCACATGGTGTGAGACGGGGTGTTGTTTTTAATTGTGAGAAAATCCTTGTGTCAAGCACTTGGCATGGATATGCCGAGAATACGGGTTAAAGCATTTTGTCCAAATCAAGAGACAGGCCGACACTGAAGGCTGTCCCGGTGGTCAGCGGAGAACAATAATAATACGATTTGGGCTTGTAATTGAAGATGTTGTCGATGGCGGTATTGAGATGGACGCCTTTCCATACATGGTGCTGAAGCATCAACTTCCAGATGGAATATCCCTGGTCGACATCCTTGCGCCCCGACTGCGGCTTGCCCTGGCAACGTCCAGAGAGGGCCGCATCAAGGGCATAGTGGCGTGAGAAACGATGGCCATAGCCTGCCCGCCATGTGAAGGAATGTGAGCGGGGCTGGGAGAACTGCGAGAAATAGACGTTGCCTGTCTCGTGCATCCAAGAGTAGTTGAACTTGAGAGACACCCCGCAATCCCAGATGTGTGCGATGCTGAGGTCGACGCCCCACACCTTGACGCCTTCTTCATTCCAGTAAAGCGCACTTTCCATCCCCTCGTACAAGCCACCGTCGATGGTAGTGATGCGTTTGTCGAAGATGTTGCAATAGCCCACGAGGGTGAAGTCGTAGCGTCCATCCAGGAACCCGCTGTTCCTGATGCGGCTCGTCCTCTCCAAGGCTATGTTGAAATTATTGCTCCTCTCCGGCTTCAAGTCGGGATTGCCAAGAATCATGTATCCCAAGTCGCCCATGTCGAAATGCATGTACATCTCCTTGAGCGAGGGAGCCCGGAATCCACTGGCATAGTTGGCGCGGAAGGTCATCCACGGCAACTTGTACACAACGGCGAGGCGCTGGGTGAACGCCTGCAGGGCAGAAGCGGAGAAGTAGTCGTAACGGACGCTGCCCACGACATTCAGCCGCTCGGTGATGTTCCAGTCAAACTGTGCGAAGCCGTCGATGTCGTTTTGTGAATGACTGGTGTTGTCGATGAACTGATAGGTGGTGAGATAGTCGTGCATGAAGTCGGCTCCGAGGATGAGGTTGTTCTTGCCCAGCGAATGGGTGAGCAGGGCGTGCAGGACATGCTGCCGATTGCTGTAGTCATGGTCGTGGGTACGCCTGCCGTCGGGCATGAAATTAGCCTTGTCATACTGGTCGTAGGCATAGGACAGTTCGAGATGTCGACCCTGGTCCCATGTGTACTTGCCCTTCAGTCCGGCACTATAGCCATTGAAATGATAGTCATGGGTGTCACGCTCGCTTGTGCGGAAGAAATAGCCGCCCCTGCCGATGATGGTCAACTGCTCCACGGGGCGCCATGTCAGTCGTTCCTTGACGTTGTAGGTCTTCTGCCCATAGAGCCGGCTTATGTTGGAGTCGTCTTGCAGCACCGACTCGTCATAGGGCAAGCCCTGCGCCTTCTTCATCAGTTCCATGGCTATCTCTTCGGGGGAGTGCGCCTTAGGCAGGTTGACGGGGTCGATTGTCGTATGTTGGAAATTCGTCTGGGAGTTCCATTTCTCCGTATTGAATGAGAAGTTGGCACTATTGCGCCATTCATTCCCGAAAGTGTTGAAGCGTGAGTTGACGTTTGCCGTCCACGGCTCGATGTTCTCACGGCTGATGATGTTGACCACCCCTCCCACGGCATTCGAGCCATAGAGAGCCGACGAGGCGCCTTTCACAATCTCTATGCGCCCCACGTTGTCGAGGTTCATCCGGCTGTAGTCGATGTTGTCCATGGTCTCGCCAGCCATCCGCTCCCCGTCGACAAGGAAGAGGACGGCATTGCCGCCAAAGCCGCTCATGTTGAGAGACGTCTCCTGGGCCATGGCCAATCCGAACTCCAGGCCGGGAATCTCCTGCACAAGCATGTCCTGGATGTTCGTCGCATCGGCTATCTTGATGTCATGGATGGTGATCAGCCTTGTGACGACGGGCGCATCCTTGAGTGCCTTGGGCGAATGTGAAGCAGTCACGACGACAGGCTCCAACTCCACAGAGTCACGAATGGCCTGGGCATGCAGACCAAGTGTTGGCATGGCCAATGCCATACCAATCACAATGGAATGTGAAAACCTGTTCGTCATCGTCAATTCAATCTTCGACCGAAGGTCAATCTTTAATCCTCAATCTTGAGTCCACTTTAAAAGGTGGAATAAGATGGCCGTGAGCCGAATGGTATCCCCTCCCATTCAAGGGGAGGGGCAGGGGTGGGGTCTGTAACCTGTTGATTTCCAAGTGTGATTCACCCCACCCCATCCCCTCCCCTTCGAGGGGCGGGGATATGCGCACAGCCCTTTTGCTCATAACTGACTTTTTAAAGTGGACTCAATCTTCAAAGTTGCGATTAAGCGAGTGCAGACCAAACTTGTTTGGAGTCTGCCGAGCGTGAGCAACTTCGAACGAAGTTCACAGTTGCGATTAAGCGAGTGCAGACCAAACTTGTTTGGAGTCTGCCGAGCGTGAGCAACTTCGACCGTAGGTCAATCTCAAATCTTAAATCTTAAATCTCAAATCTTAAATCTTAAATCTTCTCACCTCCTTGTCCCAGTGAAAGTGGTTTCCATTGACATCGGCATGTTGCCATACTTCACAGAAAACGTTGCCACCATCGTCTTGTCGTTCATCAACAAGGTGACATTGCTCACGGTGTATGCTTTCTCACTGCCTGAGGAGGTTGTCACGGTCCCGGTGTATGAGGCGAGTTTTCCAGCAATGGAATTGCCGTTCTTTGCCACAGGGATGTTCTTCACCACCAGTTTGGGGATGAGCATGGCACCCTCTCCCGACTCCGGGATGGTCATGTTGACAGTGATGTCTGAAGCCTTGGTGAATTCATAGGTGGTGGTGACGTTGGACGATTCCTCGCCCATGACCATGATGACCTCATTGCCAGTATAGGAACCTGCCACCTGTGTGGCTACGGCTGCCTCTGGCTCATCGTCATCGTCTCCGCAAGAACACAAACCCGAAACGATGACCACCGCGGCAACCATCATTGTCATAAAACTCTTGATTGTCATAAAATTTTTCGTTGTCATAAAAAATATGTGTGATGATTAATGTCTTGACCATGCAAATGTCTCTATTTTCCCGTGCCCAACTGCTGTGTGGCATAGTCATACTCCGACCCGAAGGTGCTGTGAGGAATGCTAAAGATGGCTATCATGAACAGGACGGCAAGGACGACCACCCATTTGTTGTACTTCCATTTCAAAGTGACAAGGGCCACCACAAAGCAGAGGAAGGAAAGGAGTGTCTTGTTGTCTGTAAGGTCTGTTCCGAAAGGAAAACCTGTCCACCAAGGGCCGAATGCCGCATGCTGCACAAGAGGGCCGAAGACGAAGCCGCCAACAAACAAGGTGGCCACGGTGATTTTCAACCACTTGCCATATTCCTTATGGGTGATCACCAGCAAGAAAGTATAGACAGCGAACAACATTGCCGCAAACATGAAGAGGATATGTGGCACCAGGATGCCGGCGGGCACATCATTGCGGAAACGTATCAAGGGTGGCTCGTCGGCAGGATAGTCCTTTCCATCCACGGTGATGTAATACTGCAGTTTCCCACCGACAGGCTGCATGGGCAATACAGCCTGCCACTTGCCGTCCTTCCAACTGAAGTCCACCGTGGTGTAGTCGTCTGCCGTCGGATAACAACGATAATGCATCTGGGTCTTGGCGTCTGAAGGAACGCCTTCAAGCGTCACCACCTCGTCATGCTGCACGCTGCTTCTGGGCAGTTTCAACTTGTAACTTTCCCCATTCAGTTCCACGGTCACCTTCTTGGGGTAGGTGGGACCGGTCATGCGCTGGTATATGCTCAGCACCAAGGTGATGACAACAGCCAGAATCCAATACAAACTTTTTTTCATCTCACAGGGGGTGTTAAGTGAACTTGGAATATGATGGTCTCTTCACCCCGAAGCACTTTCACAGGAATGGTGGTGCCGGGGGTGAGTTCCGACAAGCGTTCCATGTATTCTTCGATGTCCTTGAGGGGCTTGCCGTCTATTTCCTGAATGATGTCGCCGCTCCTGATGCCGGCGTCATGCGCAGGCTTGCCTGCCACAACTATGTCGGCCCGAAGACCGGGAACGCTGCTTGCACCCATCACGTCGGGCATCAACCCCAAGGTGACCTTGAACTTGGCATGGCTCATCTTCTGGCTGCTTGGCACATTGATGTAATCGGGGGTCTCCGGCAAGGCAGCCAACCGGGCTATCAGTTCCTGGGAGAACTCCAGGGTCTGCTGCATGCCATCGTAATTCAAGGTTGATGGCACGTCGGCCGGGGTGTGATACTCCATATGCCCGCCCGTGGTGAGGAAGAGGACCGGGATGTCGACCGCCACGAAAGAGGCATGGTCACTAGGGCCATATCCATCGGGGATGCAAGTGACTTTCAGATGGGTCTGTTCGGCCACATCCTCCACCATGGACTTGAATCCGCTGCTGGTACCCGTGCCCGATACGCTCATGGCGTTGTCGCGCATGCGTCCCACCATGTCCAGATTCACCATGGCGACAATGTTTTTTTCATCGACAGGGAGGTTGACGCGCCGGTCGTCACCTTGTTTCATCCATTCCAAAAAGAACTTGGAACCAACGAGGCCTTGTTCCTCAGCACCAAAGAACGCGAAGATGATGCTCCGTGGCGAACCCACCTTCTTAAAATGCTTGGCCAGTTCGAGCACCACGGCATCACCGCTGGCATTATCGTCGGCGCCGGGGTGGACGCCCAACGTGTCGGGACGACGCGAGCCAGACCCTTCTCCTCCCATGCCCAGATGGTCGTAATGGGAGCCAACGACGATGAATTCGTTCTTGAGTTGCTTGTCCTTTCCCGGTAGTACGGCGATGATGTTATGCGTGGTCTTCTTCTCGGTCTTTCCATAGGTGAAATCATGGAAGAAGCCTGCCTTTTTCTTCCCCTTGACAACAGGCTTCAACTTCAGGCTGCGAAGTTTGCCAACGATGAATTCCGAAGCGAGGGTGTCGCCGACCGTAGCGGGAAACCTTCCTCCCAGTTCCTGGGATGCCAAGTATTCCACCGCTTGTCTCATGTCATCCTGCTTTTGTGCATGTGCCTGAAAAACAAGCGCGAAAGCCAAGAACAACATACAATATCTTATCTTCATTTATCTTGCACGATTGATTTCGGGTGCAAAGATACAACAATCATTTTAAACTCACACTCCACATTTATTATGATTTTTAGGGGGCGGCATCGGTTAAAGGGGAGTCTGTTTGATTCAGGAGTTAAAACACAACACGCCTACGCAGCCGGTGAGACTGGACAATTCGGATATCCCCCTGATGACGACAGGGTGTTGAAAGAACAATGTTGGGACGTGTTATTCCTCGTCCCAGACGCTGCGGTGGTTGACGAGTCCACCATTTTCGTCGTCAGGAACGTGGTGATATAAGATTGTTCATTAAACAACGAAAGACCGTTGCCTTGGTGATTTTGTAACGAGTTGTAACCTTTTGGTTTTCACTTACTTTAATATTTGATGTAGTGCGGCCTCCATGCGAGGTGATGAAGGTGTTACGAATTCCGACAAAATGACACGAATGTTAGCGAAAAACTCACAAATCCCATTGCAATTTGCGGATAAAGTATTAAATTTGTAGCCTATATCTGCTCTCGCTTAATCGCAACGGGAATGCTAATTGACAATTAATAATTGATAATTAATAATTAATAATTGAGTCCACTTGAAAAGGTGGACAATGAGCAAAAGGGCGGTGCGCACTCTCCCCTCCCACCGTAGGGGCGGGTCTTGTGCCCGCCCGCAAAGAGGGGCGGAAAGATGAAAGATTAAAGATTAAAAACTACCATATTATGAAAAAAGCACTCTTTACAACCTGTATGTTACGGGCGGC
>JAFZSL010000059.1 GCA_017619375.1 Prevotella sp.
ATATTTTATTCATTACCTTGAGATGTAAGAGACCTCTAAGTTATTGAAAATCAGGCACTTGGCCAAATTTTTATAGTTATATTATGTTAAAGTAACTCATTGATTTTCAGACGATTAAATGAAATAATAACTAAGTATTGAATAATATGACGATGAAGAAATTCCTATCGCTATTAGCTTTTTTCTTGATGCTAATGGCTTGTACAAAGGAGGAGGTGGTGGAGAATTATTCCCTACCGAGCATCACGATGGATTCGTGTGTTGTCACCTCTGGCAATTCTTTCACTGCCTATATGACGGTGGACAAGGGTGAGTCTTTCTTCAATCATAGCTTGCAGTTGCTTGTTTATGACGCGAAGGATGCGGGCAACGCTCTTTCTACAACCAACGTGGAGCTTGGAGATGACCGTATGCAAAAAGTTCAGAAAACATTTGCAGTGCCGGCTAAAGACCACGAATATATAGTGAGTGCAGTGCTTAAAACAGACAAGAACTCATTCAAGTCAAGATCGCTCATGATTAGTCTGACAAACATGACCGCTGAAAGTTATCTCCATATTTGGGGGCAGCCAACCTATCTTGATGCCATTGTAGATGGGACGTCATACCCATGGAAATATGAGACGGATGAAATAGCACTGCACTTTTCAGCGAAGAGGCGTTTTGGCATTGTGGTGAGGTATGCGATGCAAGGTAAACCCGTAGAGGTCAGGGTGGGCGATCGTATCTACCCTGTAGAATGGGAAAACTCAATGAAGGGCTCCGGGGAAGCAGATATTTGTCTCTTTGTGGACATGACAGACATTGGACCAGGCATTTACGACGTGGCCTTGCACTGGCCTGATGCTGAACTGCCTTTGCCAAAGAAAATCCGGATACTGCCCTTGAAGCCGGAAGAGGAGGCCACAACACCATTCAGCGAGTTTAAGGATCTGCCACACTTTGCCAGGGCATCTTTCAGAATCGATGACAGGATGTACTATTACACAAAGATGGCAGACAAGCTACTTGTCTCCTGCGACCTCAACACCAAAACATGGAAAAAACACAAGGATGTGCCCTATGACATCACGGAGATTGTGGCTGTAGGCTCCAAAGCGTATGGTATCACGGAAATACAAAAACCTTATGGCAGCGACAGCAACTCGGTACAGAATGAATTGTATGAGTACAATCCCGAAACTGACAGTTGGAAGAAACTGGCAGACCTGCCTGTCAGAGGGGAGTTTTACTACATGAGGACTTTTGCAGCAGGTGGCAGTGTGTATATTTTGGGCGGAAACTATTCCACTACAACCAAGCAGTTTATGGAGACATGGAAGTATGATATCTCCAAGGGAGAATGGACGAAGGTGGCCGACAGGCCTACAGACCAGCAGGTAATGCAGACGGGCAACGGTGAGACCAATGGCTACTTTATGACACCGCAAGGCTTCCTCTGGGTGTATGACTCAAGTAAAGACAAATGGACCATGGAGACACAGTTGACATCTGTTTATAACACCAGCAACCAGAATCAATGTCTTCTCGAGCATGACGGCAAACTCATCTATGCCGGCAATAAAGACAACTCTGCCATCTACAGTTATGATTTCAACACCAAGGAATGGGAACTGTTAGGTCTTTACGATACTTATACCATTGGCCCCAATATGCTAACAAGCACATTCTATAGGGACAAGCTCATCTTGGGTCCTATGTTGAAATACACGGGCATTTTAGGCGCTACAAGTATGCACTTCATCAACTTCAACCTCAAATGAATGCTAAATCTATCATAATAACAGTGCTCTCAGCTGTCGGGACAATGGTGATGGCTGGTTGCAGTACAGAATGGGAAGAAATTTCCTACAGTGAGGAAATGCCTTCGTATAGCAATGATGAACTTCCTGTCGAAATGGAGGTTCATAAAGACCGTGTCGACGTGATTTTCCAAAAAGACTTGACTTGTTATATAAACCTTGATGGTGTGCAAATCAAACAAACTTCCAAAAACAAAAAGGTTACGCTGCGTGCCCTGACACCAGACACGGAGTACCATCTGTTGATCACCGCCCTGGAAGGCGAGAAGGTTCTTAAGAAGGATACAACATTCAGGACACTCAAGTCGTATTCAGATGTTATAGGATGGCGCGAAATGGACCTTTACGGGAACAACGAGGAAGTTGTGGATTTTGTCCGCCAACTTCCTGGAGGCGACTTCCTCGATTTCACCCACAGATACTACGATTATTCCGAAGATGGCTACCGCCTCCGTCGAACTGATGCTGACGGACAGGTGAAGTGGAGAACCAACATAGCTGTTACCAGTGCCTCTGTCTCAGAGGAAGGCCATATTGCAGCATGGTCATATGTAATGGCGTGCAGGGTGAATCCTGAGACAGGTGCCGTATTGTACAAATACACCCCGGAACTCAAGGACGGTTACATCAATAGTGTCTGTCCTTGCAAGGATGGAGGCATGGCTATTGTGGGCAGGGGCAACAACCCAGACAAATACTACTTTGCACGCATAGATGCCAACGGCCAACTGATTCATGAGGAGGAAGGTGACGCTGCCGATGAACTATATGATGTTCACGAGATGGCTGACGGCAGTGTCGTGGCTATGGGTAAGAAAGGAGACCAGACATTGGTGACCATCACCTTCGATGCCTCAGGCAAGGTTGTTGGCAAGTCTTCGGACTATTCAGAATATAGGGATTTGGACTACAGATTAAACTTTATTCAGTCTATCAGAGACAACAAGGGCAACACCTATTTCTTGGGGTATTGTGAAATAACAACGGGAGGATCCCACCCATGCACTATCGTTGTCAAGACGGATGCCCAAGGAAAGATAGAATGGACATGTTTGCTGAATAGTCAAGATTCATCATATCCATCCAATTTTTACTTCATTGAAGATGATAAGTTGTTAGTACTCTATTCTGGTGATAAGAATACTCATGTGTCATTTATTACCACCGGGAATGAACTGCTGCAAGACATAGCATTAAAGAATAATTACGGTGCTCTCTATGCCTGGCCGGTAAATGAAGAGTACACCCAGTTCATCCTCTTCGACAGTTTTGGCAGAATTTTACTTGTCGATACCGAAGGGGAATAAGTAAGAGAACATGAAAAGTGTCTACGGAGTTATGGAGGAAAGGAGAATGCGCCTTTGGCGCATGAAAAACTCCCATACTCCTTGACTCCGTAGACAATTACAATGCGCCAGTGGCGCATTTAGTCCTTTTAGTCCTAAAAGTCCGTAGACCAAAAGAGAACGGCTCTCCGCAGGGGAGACGGGAAGACTCCTGTCTCTACTATGCGCACAGCCTGAATGGCGTATAAAATTCTCTAATTACTCCCTATCAGTCGTGGGTCTTCGACAAATCTCTCTAATTCGTGATACTAAGAACATGGGACGTAATGATTCATCCCCGAATTATCGAATTGGAGAATTCTTTGTCCTGCTCACTTGGCGAAGTAGAGACGGGATTGGGGCTTTCTTGAAACGTGTCTACGGAGTCATGGAGGAAAGGAGAATGCACCTTTGGCGCATGAAAAACTCCCATACTCCTTGACTCCGTAGACAATTGCAATGCGCCTCTGGCGCATTTAGTCCTTTTAGTCCTAAAAGTCCGTAGACCGAAAGAGAACGGCTGTGCGCAGGGGAGACGAGAAGAATCCTGTCTCCCATGCGCATAGCCCTGATTGCCCTACGGACAAGTGGTCAGCGGATTGGAGCAAATCTTGTCGATAGGCATCCATCCTGTATGGCGCTTGTCTGTTGTGATCACCTTTATCCATTCTCCTCTAATCTCAAGAGGATGCAGGCCGACTTCAAACAAATAGGAAGGCTCTAATTGAAGAGGTTTGGCATTGGCCGATGGAGCCTGGCGCAAGACATTCTCATGGTCGCCAGCGATGCCGAACTGCAACACGGAGTAATGCATCCAATAGCCTGTTTTCGAGCCTTTTAGCCGTATGTTTTCATCCTCTTCGTCGCCGTAGATGTCGACAATAGGGTCGATTTTCCACCAGTTGTTTTTCACTGCAAGCAGTGAGACCACATAACCACCATCGATGTCAGGGAGTTTCTGCACCACCTTGCCTTTTGGCGCATTCCTGACATTGGTGGGTGTGCCGCTATTGTCACAGATAAAAGCACTTGCACTTGTCTGTGCATGCATAGACAAGGCCATGATCATGATCACTGTTGTCAAAAAAATCTTTTTCATATCGTCTAATTTTTGTTGCTTGCCTGAGGATTCTTGGTCTCAGTATGGCATGTTAAAGAAATGTTGTTTATAACTGCGGGGTGTCACTTGATGCCTGATTTGCAAAACCACTCCACCGTGCGGCCGTCCCACCACTCCCTTGATTGCGCTAAGGCATTTTCCGGTATGGATGGGGCCGGTGTCCCGTCGCCTACGACCATGCCGGCAGTCTCCACTCGTATTTCGTCCCACAATCCGGCCTCGATGAACGACGAGAGTGTGCGCCGTCCGCCTTCCACCAGCAATGACAGCCATTGTTTGTCACGACATTCTGCAAGGACGTCCTCGATGCCGTAGTCGTGGGAAAGCACCCTCTTTACAGGGTCGCGCCCGCTCCACAGCCGCACGTTAAGTCTCGGGCACTCTCGCTCCTCCGTCACACGTCCCACAAGGATGACGTCGCACTCGGAACGCAGTCGGTGGACGAGCATTTTTGTGAAAGGGGAGGATATGGGCAGGGCTTTCCCATGGTCGTCGAGGAAGCCATCGGTGGTCTGCGCCCATTTCAGGATGATGTAAGGCCTTTGGTGTTGATGGAAGGTGAAGAAACGGCGGTTGAGCCATCGGCACTCCTTCTCCAGCACACCCGTTGTCACGTCGATGCCACTCTCGCGCAGGATGTTGATGCCGCGCCCTTGCACCTTGGCGAAAGGGTCCACGCATCCCACGACAACGCGCCGCACCCCTTTCCTTACGATGAGGTCGGCGCAAGGCGGTGTCCTGCCTTGGTGGGCGCAGGGTTCCAAACTGACATAGATGGTGGCTTCGGGCAGCAGGTGTTCGTCAGTAGGAGCCACCGAGGCGAAAGCGTTGACCTCGGCATGCGCCTCGCCGCATCTGACGTGGTATCCCTCGCCGATGATGCGTCCCCGTGCCACGATGACAGCCCCCACCATGGGGTTGGGCCTTGCCTCCTGCATGCCACATGAAGCCAATTGGAGGCAGCGCCGCATATACATCTCATCGATATGCTCCTGACATTTGGGATGACATTGTTCGTTCATGTTAGAAAAACTATTTACGGGAAGGTGCCAAATGGTTCCTTATGCTATCCATTCCCCATCCATACACATGTTGGATGGTGGGGAGTCTCATTTCGTATTTTTCTGCGGTCTCTACGATGAACCTCATGCCATAAGGGAAATCCTCGGTGAAATACCGGCTGCTGAAGTCGGGTGCGTATTTCCCTTCCTGTTGGGCAACCATGGGGGAGAGGATGCCCATGAAGGCAGGTATGGACCTGATTTTCCTGGTTAAGGATTCTGCATCAACACTCTCGTAGTAGTCCAAGATGGGCATGATGGCTCCTTTTTTCAATCCAATGACATCAAGCAAAGACATGAACTCTTCATCCATCTTGATGAGCAATTCAGACGCCTCCACTGTCCAATCTGAATAGAAAAAAGGTTGGCGGTCATAAAACATGCCGGGATGCCATTCCTTCCAAAGGTCATAGAGACGAGAGGTATGGAGCAAGGGGTTGCTGTTGGAAAGGCTTACCGCGTAATAACTGTCAAGAAGAGTGGTGGGAGTCCCAAACAGTCGCTCTATCGTCTGACGCACTTCCTCCTTGCGGGAGGTATGTTCCACGGCGACGCCTAACGACTCCTTGTAACCCTTCAACTCTGCGCGATGTCCATAATCGATGATGCGTGAGATGAATGGCACACGTTGGAAACCGAACAGCACCTGGTCTTTGGGGAGCAACTTCATCGCCTCGAAAAAGAAGCCGGTGCTCGATACCACGGACCCCACCCAGGCATCCCGCTTCAGGTATGGTGCAATGGACTGCAAAACGTCGTGGATGGCGAATCCTGGCAGGCAAGCCAATACCAGGTCGGCATCCGGGATGACCTCGGCGGCAGAGGAAGAAACGCGAGCAATCTTGCCTCGAAAGATTTTCCCTTCAGGGTCGATCGCTTCCACATGGTCGCTCCATCGCTCGGGCCGGGTGGTCAGAAGCGACACTTTGTTTTCATTGTTGGAGCCAAAGTAGCCCGTGCAGACATGGCCCAGGTTGCCTCCCCCACAAATCGTGATGTTCATTTTTCCTTAGGTTGGTCTATTTCTCGGAATGCTGCTATCAGTCTCGAATTGTCCTCATGGCTGCGGACGGCTATCCGCATGTATTGCTTGCCATCGAAGCCTTGCTTGTCAGAACAATCGCGGACAAGAATGTTGTAGCGTTTCAGCATGGCAAGCACCAGTTGGTTGGCATGCTTCGGTGGAAGGATTTCGCAAAGGAAATAGTTGGCCTGAGAGGGCATGACGCGGAGGAATCCGATGCTTTTCAACTTGCGTTCGAAATCCTGGCGCTCTTCGATGAACTTCTCGCAAGCCCTCTTGTAATCATTCTCATACTTGTTGAATATCTGCATGAAGTACTCGGCGAAGGAGTTGATGTTCCAGATGCTCACCATCTTCTTCATCTTCTGGATGAGGTTGGTGTCGGCCGAGCAAAGGATGCCAAGGCGTATGCCCGGGACGCCATAACTCTTGGAGATGCTCTTCATCACCACCATCTGCGGATATGCTTCGAGGATGCTGTCATGCAACAGCGTGTTGGTCTCGAAACCATCGGTGAAGTCTACGAAACTCTCATCCACGATCAAGCGGGTGTTCCGCTCCTGGCACCATGCCGCCAAGGCGAGCACCTCGTCGATGGGGATGAAGTTGCCCGAGGGGTTGTCAGGATTGATCAGCAAGAGATTGTCGGCATGATGTTCTCCGAAGAAATCCATCAAGTCCTTTGCGCCGTAGCGATAGTCGCTGTTCATAGGGATGAAAGTGACCAGCGAATCCTTGTCCCGCCGGTTGGGATATTCTTCGAAAGTCGGGCGTGTGATGCCCAAAGTGCCTGGCAGCATCTCCATCAAGGCCTTGATGAGTTCGGCTGCCCCGTTGCCCGGAATGACATATTCCTCCTTGATTCCCCAGCATTTGCTTGCAATCAGGCTGTTCACCTTCATGCCGGAGGGATATTCCGAGAGAAGGATGCGGAATTGCGCCTCCATCTCATCCACGATGCGGCTCTCGTTGAAATAGGGGTTCACCAGGTAACAATAATCCAGCATCTTGGGGAATCTCCAAAAACCACCATAACGTCCATAGTACTTGCGCAACACATCCTTCTCGTCAGCGAACAACGCCTCTGCGATGTCAAGGTCCTGCTTGTCGTCTATCTCATACCATTTCTCGTTGGTGATGGGCAGGGCTTTCAAGTCGTGGCTGTTGAGAAACGAGATGATTCGTAGCACGTTCTCGTAGTATTCGTTGTTGCCCACTGCCTTGGTATAGGCATCCAGGAAGGGCACGTATTTCTTTTGGGAGAATTCACGTGAGAACTTGTAGATGTTCACCGTTTTATAATAATGAGAGGTTTCCTTGTATCGAAACGCCTCCTTGGGCACGAAATTCAGGATGTTGTAGTCTTCGTCCACACAGACCATCGTCCCGTCCATCCACGGCTCATACTTGGCCACCAGCGCCAAATTGGGGTGGGGGTTGTCGAGCAGCAACTGAAACATCTTGTCGTCAAAGATGAGGTCGCTCTCTATCAACAAGGTGTCGTCTTCGAGCAGTTTCTCCTTGGCCAGGGCGAGGGAGTAGATGTTGTTGGTCTTGTCATAGACAGGATTTTCCACATATTCGATTTTCATGCCATATTGCTCGTCGCCCAGGTGCTGCCTCACATGCTCCCCCTTGTATCCGATGACAACGACGACGCGGTTGAGCGAAAGGTTGGACAATTGTCTCATCACACGGTCGATCAATGGCGTTCCATTGACGGGAACCATGCATTTGGTGTTGTTCTTGGTGTATTCGCCAAGCCGCTTGCCCATTCCGGCAGCGAGGATGATTGCTTGCATATCTCAAGTGTGTTTTTGAATTGATGCGACTGGAGCCTGTTGGCTTCATATGTGGAGTTGCAAAGTTAATGATATTTTTCCAATACGATGGAGTACACCTCAAAAAAACGCACCAAACCTAAGTCTTTTCACAATTATTGCTTACTTTTGCATCGTGGTTTTACATCCAGGTATGGCAAACAAGTGATATGAAAAGTAAAAGATGAACGATAAGAACAATCAGGAAGGAGAGCGTGTTTGGAATCCCGAAGGGTCGCTTCTGCGTAAAGACCAATTGGAATTGTTCCGCATGCTGAAAGTCCTTGCCAAGGTATGCGAGGAACATCACATCCCATGGTGGCTGAGTTCTGGCACACTGCTTGGTGCCGCCAGGCATAAAGGCTTCATTCCATGGGACGATGACATGGACATCGCAGTTCTTCGCAAGGACTGCCGGCGTTTGGAGAAGGCCTTGCGCCAACTTCAAAGCGATGAGTTCGTCTTGCATAGTATGGATACGGATGTGGACTATGTCAATTATTACGGGAAATTCAGGAAACGCCATGGCGTCATCAGGTCGGCGAGCAAGCGTTATGATTACTATAAATGGAAAGGCATAGGCATCGATATCTTTTCTTTGGAGAAGACCAGTTATTTCGCTGCTTACTGGGCGACGAAAATCTACAGGACACTGGAACCTCTGACGCTTGGCATTCGGCAGTCATGGCTCCGCAAGACCCTGATTCGATGCATTGAAGGTACATGCTCGTATGTCTTCTTTCCAATTCTCCGACTGATAGGGCTTTACAATCCCAAGGGTGAATACCATTATGTGTTGGGCACGGGCTTTCCCAAAAGCACTTTTTACATGAAAGATGTCTTCCCACTCACCACCACCGAGTTTGAAGGAGTGCTGATGCCTGTTCCCAAAGACATGGATGCCTATTTGACAAATGTTTACGGCGATTGGCGCACACCACCTTCTGAAGACACCATCAAGAAGTCCATACACTGCCAAGAGTATATCGAAGAGATTTTCGGCAAGGAGGAATGACCCCCATCCCGCAGTTCAAGTCCACTTCTATTTTTGCAAACCTGCATGAAACCCCAAGAGTGTGAAAATGCCATGAGCGCCACCACCTACCAACAATTGTGGCGGCGCCTCACGCCCCTTTATGAAGACGGCGAGGCGAAAGCCATCGTCCGCACCATCCTGGAGGAGCGTTTCGGGTTGTCCATGGCCGACATCCTCTGTTATGGGACGGAGCGCATGAAGGCCGATGAACTTGAGCGATTCGAACAGATGATGGTTCGTCTGGGCAAGTCGGAACCCGTGCAATATGTGTTGGGCGAGGCTGCTTTCATGGGGCGTCGCCTGCATGTTGAGCCTGGCGTGCTCATCCCCCGCCCAGAGACAGAAACCCTCTGCCAGTGGGTGGAAGAGATATGGAAAGACGAAGCACCCTCCATCCTTGACATCGGATGCGGCAGCGGTTGCATTGCCGTGACCCTCGCCCTCGACATCCCTGGCGCGCAAGTGACGGCCTTCGACATCTCGCAGAAAGCCCTCGAGGTGACGCGTCGCAATGCCACGGCTTTCAATGCCGGCGTGACGGTCGTGGAGATGGACATCCTCAAGGTGGCTGAAAAGGCCGATGTGAAAAGGGCTTTTGACATCATCGTCTCCAATCCGCCATACGTCTGCAAGCATGAGGCACAGGAGATGCACCCCAATGTGTTGCGCTACGAACCCGACATCGCCCTCTTCGTGCCTGACAATGACCCGTTGCTCTTCTACAAAGCCATCGCCCGTCATGCCCGTCGGGCATTGCGGCAGGGCGGACAATTGTTCTTTGAGTGCAATCCCGACCACCTGGAAGACACCATTCGTATGTTGGAGGATGAAGGCTTCAGCGATGTAGAAACCCTCGAGGACCCCTTCGGCAAACCCCGTTTTGCAAAAGGCTCGGTGAAAGATTGACCTGTGGTCGAAGTTGCTTACGCTCGGCAGACCCCAAGCAAGCCCGCCCTAAACAGACAATTCATACTATCTCAAAATCCTGTTGTATGAAAGAGAACAAGACACTGACCGAACAAGAGGCGCTGCTCCGCCTCACCACCCTTTGTGCCAAAGGCGAACACTGCACTTGGGAAATGACGGAGAAGATGCGTCGATGGGGACTTTCCGATGAAGCCCGGGCGCATGTCATGGAACAGTTGGTGAAAGAGCATTACGTGGACGACACCCGCTACTGCCGCTGTTTCGCCCATGACAAGATTAAGTACAACAAGTGGGGGCGGCGCAAGGTGGAACAGGCATTGATGGCCAAACGTGTGGGTAGCGACATCTTCCGTCCCGTGCTCGACGAGATTGACGACGAGGAATACCTGCGCGTGCTACGCCCCTTGTTGCAATCCAAGCGTCGCCAGTTGAAGGTTGCCAGCGAATACGAAGCGAACGGTCGGCTGATTCGTTTCGCCCTGGGAAGGGGATTCACCATGGACCTCATCCGCCAGTGTCTCGACACCGACGGTTATGAGACGGAGGAAGACGACGATGGCGACGATTAGTTTTTGGAGCCGGCTCATCGACCTTGTCTCACCACGACCCTGCATGGTGTGTGGCGCACGCCTGGCCATCGAGGAGGAGGTGGTCTGTGCATCGTGCAATCTGCACCTGCCACGCACGGGATTCGCCGCCAACGCTTACGACAACCTCATGGCGCAGCGTTTCTGGGCAAGGATTCCCGTCGAGCGAGCCGCCGGACTGTTCTATTACGAGGCGGGGTCGGAGGTGAGTCACATCATCCACGCCATCAAATACAACAACCACCCCGAGGCGGGCACCGCCATGGGCAGGATGGCGGCGGAGGAGTTTGCTGCTTTCGGCTTCTTCGAGGGCATCGATGCCATCATACCCGTCCCACTCACCAAGAAACGTCAACGGCAGAGGGGATACAACCAGAGTTTGGAAATCGCACGTGGCGTGGCGGCGGTCGTCGGCCTGCCTGTCATCACCGATGCCGTGGAGCGTGTCTCTTTCAGCGAGAGCCAGACGAGGAAGAGCCTTCGTGAAAGGATGGAGAATGTGGAGAACGCCTTCCGTGCGACAGGCAAGGGAGACCTGAACGGCAAGCACCTGCTGATGGTGGATGACATCGTCACCTCCGGAGCCACCATCTGCGCTTGTGTTGATGCTTTGAAGAAAGTCGCAGACATCAAGGTGAGCGTCTTCTCACTGGGAGTAGTGAAATAAGGTTTGGCGATGGGCGGATTTGACGCTCGGCCCTGCTGCTTGGCTTGTCCAAGAATCCGCCCGATGATTAGTGTGGGGATTCATAATCCGATTAAAGCAGTGTTAATTTATTGAAAGCGATGATTTTAATGGATTACAAATCCTATGTCTGAAACTGCCGGAGCGTTCTTGGCGTAGGTTGTTCATCTGGCAACTTCGTGCGTAGTCCAATCTTCAATCCCTTAAAATCGGCATGGTCATGCATCGTGCTCCTCCTCCCGCCCTGGGAAGCTCGGAGCTTGGGAATGCCGCCACGAAAGACTTGTAATCGTCCATGTTCACTTTCCCGCTGACGATGTCCTCTGCATTGAGCACGGCAAAACCGTTTTTGTCGAGAGTGTCGATGGTGTGTGTGTTTCTTTGGTATCCCATCACCTTGCTGTCGCCAAGAGCGAAGAAGTTGGCACCGCTATGCCACTGTTCTCGCAGTTGCACCCATGAGTCACTGCCACCGCAGAAGACTGGTGAGATGTCCCACCCCAGCAATCTCAGCCCTGCCAGGATGTCACGCATTTGGTGATAGGTCACCTTCCCGTTGTGGATGCGTATGAGCGTTGTGGCCTTGTTGGCAAAGAACCCTTCTTTCTTCAGCATGGGTTCGAACACCATGCATTGGTGCTTGGAAAGGAAGGTGAACACCATGTCGAGATGGATGAACGAGTCGGGGGTGGTGGGCATCTCCTGCACGAGTATGTTGAAATGTTCGCGCTCGCGTGCGAAAGTCTGTGCGAGATATTCTATCCCCTTCGCATTGGTGCGTATGCCTTCACCTATGCAGAGCAAGTCTGGTGAGGCGATGTGGATGTCTCCCCCTTCTGTGCGAGCCATCGGTGTCCACGATGACGCGCTTATTGTTTCTGCTTTGAAGAAATGGCGGAAGATGGCATCATGGATAAGCGTCTCCCTTTCCCTTACCTCGAAACTCATGGAGTTGATAAGCACGCGGTTGTAGATGGTTGATGAAGCGTCTCGTGTGAAGAAGAGGTTGTAGAGCGGTTTCAGCAGGTACCTGTCTTCGGAGAAACCATCCCACTGCTCCTTTTCATATCCTTCAATGAGTATTCGTGCCAAGGTCTTGCTATCAAGTTCCAGCAGGTATTCAGACAGCCCGTTGTTCACTTGTTGTTGTTGCGACGTCCTGCGGTCGTGGCGCAGGCTCTCGTTCACCAGGTGCTGTCGCGTCTCCTTGTCTTGTAGCAGTAATTCGAGGATGTCGCTCACATAATAGACCTTGCACCATTTTTCGAGCACCCCGCTGAAGAGGTCGTATTCCTTGTACACCGTCGGTCGGTCAAGGATGTCGCTGTAAAGAGCCTGGGTAGCGTTGAGCGGTGTCATGCGCTCTATTTCAATGCCCGGTCTTCGGAGCAACACCGCTCTGAGGCGGCCGGTCTCCGAGGTGACATTCACGTTGCACGGTAGGATGGTTTCTGTATTCATGATCTTAACATCTAATTATCTAATGGCTGCACGTTATTCAACTTCCTTAAAGCCCTTAAAGTCTTTAAAGTCCTTAAAATCTTAAAGTCTTAAACTCTTAAACCTCTAAAAGTGAACATACGTCCCTTTAACTCCTCCCCCTCTGCCCGAGAGGGGGTGGCCGTAGGCCAGGGGCGAGGGAGAACTCCCCTTAAAGAAACACTTCCGCTATCATGCATCGGGCGCTGCCTCCCCCCACGGTCTCTATCGTGTGGATGTCGGGAGCGACGATGCGCATGTCGCGTGTGAGAAGGCTCGTCTGTCTGTCGGTGAGCGACATCCGGGCGGTCTTGCTCATCACCAAGAGTTGTTCGCCATGGTTGTTGCGCACTTCGAGCATGTTGCCAGCGAACAGATGCATCTGTGCCATGGTGATTTCAACCACTTCCTTTCCATTGTCTTTGAGGAGTGACAGCAGCTGTTTCCGCTGACCATCGTTTCTGATGCTGTCCATGCAGACGATGGCTATTTTCGTGCCGACGTGCATCATCACGTTGGTGTGATAGACCGGCGTTCCGTTGTCATCCTCACTGTCGAAGAGGAAGAAGTCGTAACCAGTCGCCCTCGCCCATTCCCGCACCACGTCCTCGTGGGTGCGGGGCGACCGACAGGCATAAGCCATGTGGTGGTCTCTGTCAAGGATGAGCGAGCCTGTGCCTTCGAGGAAGCGTCCTTCGGCTTCCCAATGTGTCAGGTCAACCACCTTGTCGAATGTCATTTGGCGTAATGTCTGGCAAAGCTTCTCACGTTCCTTGCGACGATTGTGGGCGTGCATGGGGTAGATCACCAACAGTCGCCCGGAAGTGTCGTGATGGGTGGAGAAACAATTGTTGGGAAAAATGGAGTCGGGCGTGAAGGGGTCTGCCGTGTCTTGCACCACGGTGACCTCCACGCCATTTTGGCGGAGGAGTCCGACATAGTTGTCGAACTCTTCCAAGGCTTGTCGTTGAAGGCAGCTGGTGGCATCGCCGCCGCTCCTTTGTTGGAAGGCGTTGCTTCCAGCAGTCTCCTCGTTGAAAGCGAAATGTGCCGGCCTCACCATCAACAGATGATTGGTGGTCTGCTTGCTGTCCATGGCAGTTGCTTATTATCCTATCTCCTCAAAAGTCTCCTTGATGATGCCGATAGCTTTCATCAGTTCGGTCTCGTTGATGCAGAGTGGTGGGGCGAAACGGATGATGTGGTCGTGTGTGGGCTTTGCGAGCAGGCCTTTCTCCTTCATCAGGAGGCAGATGTCCCATGCCGTCTTACCACCCACGGGACGTGTGACGATGGCGTTGAGCAAGCCACGTCCTCTGACTTGTTCGATGAAAGGCGAGTTGATTTTCCTCACCTCTTCACGGAAAATCTTTCCCATGGCCTCGGCATTTTCCACCAAGTGTTCGTCGCGCACCACCTTCAACGCCTCAACGGCCACTCTGGCTGCCAGTGGGAATCCTCCAAAGGTGGACCCGTGCTCTCCCGGCTTGATGTTGAGCATGATGTCATCGTCGGCAAGACAGGCTGAGACGGGCAGGACGCCACCTCCGAGGGCTTTTCCAAGGATGACGATGTCGGGTCGCACGCCGTCGTGCTCCGAACAGAGCATCTTTCCCGTCCTGGCGATGCCGGTTTGCACCTCGTCGGCAACGAAGAGTACGTTGTGCTGGTGGCAGAGGTCATAGCAGGCTTTCAGATAGCCATCGTCGGGAACGAAAACGCCAGCTTCGCCTTGGATGGGTTCTGTGATGAAGGCGCATGTCTCGTTGCCATATTTTTCGAGGGCTTCCCTGAGTGCTTCGGTGTCGTTATAAGGGATGCGTATGAAACCGGGAGTGAGGGGGCCATACTGGGCATACGAACTGGGGTCGTTGCTCATTGTGATGACGGTGACGGTGCGTCCGTGAAAATTCCCTTCGCAGCAGATGACCTTGATCTTGTCGTTGTCGATGCCTTTCTTCACCGCGCCCCAGCGTCGGGCGAGTTTCAGGGCGGTCTCCACGCCTTCGGCACCGGTGTTCATGGGCAGGATGCGGTCGTAACCGAAGAATTCGTGCATGAACTTCTCGTATTCGCACAGTGCGTCGTTGTAGAATGCCCGTGAAGTGAGGCAGAGCAAGTCGGCCTGGTCTTTCAGTGCTTTCACGATGCGGGGATGGCAATGTCCTTGGTTGACAGCGGAATAGGAGGAAAGGAAGTCGAAATACTGCTTGCCTTCCACATCCCACACATAGATTCCCTTGCCCTGATGCAGCACCACGGGCAATGGATGATAGTTGTGGGCGCCGTAACGTTCTTCCAAATCCATCAAGTGCTCACTGGTTTTCTCCAAGCCGGATGGCTGGATGATACCCTTTTCATGGGTGGTCTCAGATGTCTTTTCCATAGCGTGAATGAAATTTTATGCAATTTATTTGCAAATTTAGTGTTGTTTTTGGAAAAAGCCAAGGATAATCGTACTAATTTACGTTAAGCCTGTCAAATTGAACCTTTGGCACAGCTACACGGATACCATCCCAAGAGCTATTTTGGCTTTGTGATTTCATGAGAACATAGGCTTTTACACTTCAGCCTGTTTGCACAACTTTTGCTTTGTGAAAGCAGGCTGCATTTTGGAATCAAAATTAACATCATTTTATTTTGCGCTTCGCTCGGTTTGCACTATATTTGCATCCGAAAGACGAATGGGGAGCGGCCGACCGTTCCCGAAACCTTAAAAGACAATATATGGAAAGACGAATCGTGGAGTGCGTCCCCAATTTCAGTGAGGGACGCAACGCAGAGACCATCAAACAGATTGCAGCCGAAATATCTGGCACACCCGGTGTCACCTTGCTCAACGTTGACCCCGGTGAAGCCACCAACCGCACGGTGTACACCTTCGTGGGTGAGCCGGAAGCAGTGGTGGAGGCCGCCTTCAGGGCGGTCAGGAGGGCAGGGGAGTTGATAGACATGCGCCAGCATCATGGAGCACACCCCCGTATCGGAGCCACCGACGTGCTGCCTCTGATTCCTGTCAGCGGCATCACCCTCGAAGAGTGTGCGGCTTTGTCGCGCGACCTCGCCCGGCGAATCGCCGACGAACTACGCATCCCTTGCTACTGCTATGAAGCCGCCGCCTTTATTGAGAAACGCCGCAACCTCGCCGTATGCCGTTCCGGTGAATACGAGGGCATCCCCAAGAAATTGTCCACACCAGGCGAAGAGCCCGATTTCGGCAGCCGTCCGATGGACGACGACATCGCTCGCACCGGATGCACCGTCGTAGGGGCACGTGACTTCCTCATAGCCGTCAATTTCAACCTCAACACCACCTCGACGCGACGTGCCAACGCCATAGCCTTCGATGTGAGGGAGAAAGGACGCCCCCGCCGCGAAGGCAACCCCATCACCGGCACGCCCATGAAGGATGCCGACGGCAATACCATCATGATTCCCGGCACGTTGAAGAAGACGAAAGCCATCGGCTGGTACATCGACGAATACGGCATTGCGCAAGTGTCGATGAACATCACCGACATCAACACCACGCCGCTCCACAAAGCCTTCGACGAGGTGTGCCGCTGCGCCCAATTGCGCGGCCTTCGTGTCACCGGCACCGAGATTGTCGGACTGGTGCCCAAGCGCGCCCTCATCGAGGCGGGCAAGTATTTTCTGGAAAAGCAGCACCGCTCCACAGGCATCCCAGAGCGCGACATCATCGACATCGCCATCCATTCCATGGGATTGTCCGACCTGCGGCCCTTCAACCCCCGAGAGAAGGTCATAGAATACCTGCTGGAGGATGAAGACAAGAAAAAACGCCTGGCAGACCTCTCCGTCACGGCGTTCGCCGAGGAGACTTCCCGCGAGTCGCCCGCCCCCGGTGGAGGCACCATCTCCGCCTACATGGGTGCTTTGGGCGCCGCTCTTGGCACGATGGTCGCCAACCTGTCCTCCCACAAGGCCGGATGGGACGAGCGGTGGGAGGAATTCAGTCGCCAGGCCGAAGAGGGCCAGCAACTGATGGCCGAACTGCTCCACCTTGTGGACGAAGACACCGATGCCTTCAACCAAATCATGACAGCCTTTGGAATGCCCAAGGGAACAGAAGAGGAACGTGCCGCTCGTTCGGCAGCCATCCAAGCCGCCACGCTCCATGCCGCAGAGGTTCCGCTACGCACGATGAAAACTGCCTTGCGCGTCCTTCCCCTCTGCGAACGGATGGCTCGCGACGGCAATCCCAACAGCATCTCCGATGCCGGCGTAGGCGCCCTGGCCGCCCGTTCTGCCGTCCTGGGTGCTGGCTTGAACGTATTCATCAACGCATCGTCGCTCAAAGACCGCAACAGGGCCGATTCACTTAAAGCAGAAGCCCAAAACCTCATCGACGAAGCCGAGAAGCAGGAGAAAGCCATCCTCGAAATAGTCAAGAAAGGCATCTATAGCAAATAGGCCTCATAGAATATATAGTGCTCCCAGGAAAACTATAGCCCCTGGAAAAAACCGAAAAAACTTAAAACTATGACAACCGAATTCCAACAATCCATCAGGGCGGGCATCCCCGACACGTTGCCTCCTGCAAAGGCATACGACCCCAATATCAACCACGCCCCCAAACGCAAGGACATCCTCAGTGACGAGGAGAAACGCCTCGCCCTGCGCAATGCCCTCCGCTATATCCCCGAGCACCTTCACGCCACGCTGGCAGGGGAGTTTGCCGCCGAATTGCACCAATACGGACGCATCTACATGTATCGCTACCGTCCCGAATACGACATTCACGCCCGACCACTCGACGAATATCCCTGCCGCTCCCGACAAGCCGCCGCCATCATGCTGATGATACAAAACAACCTTGACCCGCGAGTGGCTCAGCACCCTCACGAATTGATCATCTACGGCGGCAACGGCGCCATCTTCCAAAACTGGGCGCAATATCGTCTGACGATGCGCTATCTGAGCGAGATGACCGACGAACAGACACTTGTGATGTATTCCGGCCATCCTCTCGGACTGTTCCCCTCGCACCCCGACGCTCCCCGCGTGGTGGTGACCAACGGCATGGTCATCCCCAACTATTCGAAGCCCGACGACTGGGAGCGCCTGAACGCCCTCGGTGTGAGCCAATACGGACAGATGACAGCCGGTTCGTACATGTACATCGGACCGCAGGGCATCGTCCACGGCACCACCATCACCGTGCTCAATGCCGCCCGCCGCCGTTTCCGTCCCGGACAGGCCGATGCCCATGGGATGCTGTTCGTCTCGGCAGGACTCGGTGGCATGTCGGGTGCCCAACCCAAGGCTGGCAACATCGCCGGCGTGGTCAGCGTGGTGGCGGAAATCAACCCCAAGGCGGCCATGAAACGCCACGAACAAGGATGGGTGGACGAGGTGCACGACAATCTCGATGAACTCATCCCCGCCATCCGTAAGGCCGTCGCCCAGAAAAAAACCGTGTCGATGGCATACCTGGGCAACGTGGTGGACCTGTGGGAGCGCCTTGCCAAGGAAGACATCGATGTGGACCTTGGCAGCGACCAGACCTCCTTGCACAACCCATGGGCGGGCGGCTACTATCCCGTCGGCCTGACGATGGAGGAGTCGAAGCGGATGATGGCGGAGGAGCCGGAACGCTTCAAGGAACATGTGCGAGCCTCCCTCCGCAGGCAAGTGGCAGCCATCAACCAACTCACATCAAGAGGCATGTATTTCTTCGACTACGGCAACGCCTTCCTGCTTGAGGCCAGCCGAGCAGGAGCCGACGTGATGCTTCCCGACGGCCGTTTCCGCTATCCGTCCTATGTGCAGGACATTATGGGACCTCTGTTCTTCGACTATGGCTTCGGCCCCTTCCGATGGGTGTGCACCTCCTGTTCGCCCGACGACCTGGCCCTCACCGACCAACTCGCCGGCGATGCCTTGGAGAAGTTGCGCGCCACCGCACCCGATGACATCAAGGGACAACTCGACGACAACATACACTGGATACGCGAAGCGGGGCGCAACCACCTCGTGGTGGGGTCGCAGGCCCGCATCCTCTATGCCGACGCCCAAGGACGCACGGCCATCGCCTTGGCCTTCAACGATGCCATCCGCGACGGCCGGCTCGCCGCGCCTGTCGTCTTGGGGCGCGACCACCACGACGTGTCGGGGACGGACTCTCCTTACCGGGAGACGAGCAACATCTACGATGGTTCGCAGCACTGTGCCGACATGGCCGTGCAAAACGTCATCGGCGACGCCTTCAGGGGCGCCACCTGGGTGTCGTTGCACAACGGTGGCGGCGTTGGCTGGGGTGAAGTCATCAACGGCGGCTTCGGCATGGTCATCGACGGCAGCGAGGAAAGCGAACGACACATCAAGGAGATGCTGTTCTGGGACGTGAACAACGGCATCGCCCGACGCAGTTGGGCTCGTAACCAGGGCAGCATGGATGCCATCCGCCGGGAGATGGAACGCACGCCGGGACTGACCGTCACCTTGCCTCATCTGGCCGACGACCAACTCATCGCATCCACCCTTTGTTCCACGCAAAACCCTTGAGACGATGATACACAAGATAAGTGCCGAACACTTGAGCCAGGACCTCATCGACGAGATCATCACAAAAGGCTACAAGTTGGAACTCAGTGACGACTCCCGCAACCGCATCCTGCGCTGCCGGGAGTACCTCGAGAAGAAGATAGAGGAAAGCGACACGCCCATCTACGGGGTCACCACCGGCTTCGGGTCGTTATGCGACATCAACATCGATGCCGAGCAATTGGCGGAGTTGCAGGTCAATCTCATCATGTCGCACGCTTGCGGCATCGGCAACCGCCTGCCCAACGAAGTGGTGAAAATCATGCTGTTGCTCAAGGTGCAGTCGTTGAGTTACGGCCATTCCGGCTGCAAACTTGACACGGTGGAACGACTTGTCGACTTCTTCAACAATGACATCTATCCCATCGTCTATGAGCAAGGGTCGGTGGGAGCCTCGGGCGACCTCGTGCCACTTGCACACCTCAGTCTTCCCCTGTTGGGGCTTGGCGAGGTGGAATACCAAGGCGAGCGGATGACAGGTGGAGAGTTGCTCAAGCGGATGGGGTGGGAGCCCATCCGGCTCGGGTCGAAAGAAGGGCTGGCCTTGCTCAACGGCACGCAGAACATGAGTGCCCTGGCCGTATGGTCGCTCATCAAGGCCAAGCGCATCGTGGCATGGGCCGACACGATAGCCGCGATGTCCTTGGAAGCCTTTGATGGAAGGACCGAACCTTTCAATGTGGCCGTACACTGGGTGCGCGCCCATAGGGGGCAGTTGGCCACCGCCGTCAAGATGAACGAATTGCTGCGCGATAGTGAATTGGCTTCTCAGCCGAAGACCAACGTGCAAGACCCCTATTCCTTCCGTTGCATACCACAGGTGCATGGAGCGGTGAAGGACACCCTCTCCTACGTGAAAGGCATCATCTACATCGAAATCAACGCCGCCACCGACAACCCCACCATCTGTCCGGAGGAAGACCTCATCATCTCTGCCGGCAATTTTCATGGCGAACCCATCGCACTGCCAATGGACTTCCTCTGCATCGCCATGAGCGAACTGGGCAACATCTCCGAGCGACGCACCTACAAACTGGTTTCCGGGAAACGTGGCCTGCCCAGTTTCCTCGTGGCCGAACCAGGGTTGAACAGCGGTTTCATGATTGCCCAATACACGGCGGCCTCCATCGTCAGTCAAAGCAAGACCTTGTGCATGCCTTCGTCGGCAGACAGCATTCCCACCTCCCAGGGACAGGAAGACCATGTCAGCATGGGTGCCAACGCCGGCACGAAACTACTCCGCATCACCGACAACACCGAGCGAGTGCTTGCCATCGAACTGTTCACCGCCGCGCAGGCTCTCGAATTCCGACGTCCCCTGCGGTCTTCACCCATCCTGGAGCGGATTCATGCCGCCTATCGCGAAAGGGTGCCGTTCATCACCCACGACGTGGTGATGTATCCATATATCGCCGAAACCGTCCGCTTCATGAGAGAGTATGGGGAGGAGTAATCAGAACAATCGGAGTATTCAAAGCAATCGGAGAGACCAAATCCCATGAAAACCCTCATCCAACACATCGGGATGCTGGCTGGCATCCATCCCATTGAAACACGCCGCCTCCAAGGCAGCGAGATGGGCGAGATGGATGTCGTCGATGATGCCTGGCTGCTCATCGACGGCGACCGCATCGCCTCTTTCGGGAAGATGAAAGACCTTGATGCACTTTCTTTAGGAGAGGAGGCCACCATCGATGCCGAAGGCGGCGTGGTGCTGCCTTGCTGGTGCGACCCCCATACGCATCTTGTCTATCCTGGCAGTCGCGAGGGGGAGTTTGTCGACAAGATACGTGGCCTCTCCTACGCGGAAATCGCCCGTCGCGGAGGAGGCATCCTCAACTCCGCCGACCGCCTTCATTCCATGAGTGAGGAAGAACTGTTCACGTTGTCGATGCTACGTCTCGAGGAGTTGGAGGCGACTGGGACGGGATGCGTGGAAATCAAGAGCGGCTACGGACTCAACACCGCCGATGAACTGAAAATGCTGCGTGTGGTGAAACGCTTGAAGGAGAGTTCGCCGCTAAGGATTGTCAGCACTTTCCTCGGGGCGCATGCCGTGGGGAGGGCATACGTCGGCCGGCAAGGCGAGTATGTGGATTTGGTCATCGACGAGATGATTCCCGCCGTGGCAAAAGAAGGGTTGGCCGACTATATCGACGTGTTCTGCGACGAGGGCTTCTTCACTCCAGAGGAGACGGCACGCATCCTGAAAGCTGGTGCCCTCCATGGCATGCGTCCTAAGATTCATGCCTGTGAACTGGCTTCTTCCGGCGGTGTCCGCGTCGGTGTGGAGCATCAGGCACTCTCGATCGACCACTTGGAAAACGCCAGCGACGAGGACTTGAGTCTGTTGGTTGGCGCCACCACCATGCCCACTTTGCTGCCCGGTACGTCGTTCTTCCTCAACATGCCTTATGCCAAGGGGCGTCACATGGTTGATAGTGGACTGGGTATCGCGCTTGCCTCGGATTGCAATCCTGGCAGCACCCCCTCTTCGGATATGAAATTCGTGGTTTCCCTGGCATGCATCAAGATGCGCCTCACCCCGATGGAGGCCATCAACGCAGCCACGTTGAATGCTGCATACGCCATGGGCTTGGAAAAAGAATATGGTTCCATCGCTGTGGGCAAGAAAGCCAACTTGCAAGTGTTGAAGCCCATTCCCTCCCTCGACTACATCCCCTACGCCTACACTCGCCGTCTTGTCAATATGATGGTGCTGGAGGGAAAGGTGCGAAAGTAGGATGCGCCTATCATGCGATAAAATTGTAAAATATTGATAATCAATAATATAGCAATTAATTATTTGTCCCTCGTTTCAAGGGGTGTAAGTCCCCGAATCGTTACTTCCATATTACCAATTTTATGGTTGGCTTTGTAGAGACGGGATTCTTCCGGATTCTTCCCGTCTCTACAGCGTGCACAGTCCGAATGTCATAATTGTCTTCTTCACGTCCTACCATATAACAAAATTGTCGATGCTGTCGAAACGAGAGTTGAGCAAGGTGAGCGTAGCGAACAAAGGTAATCGCAACTTTGTTGCGTAAGGAATCACGGCGACCGCTTTTAAGGGAGCAGTACCTTAATGAACGAGCACCGCGTAGGTGCGGTTGAGCCTCCTCCCGATGTCGGGAGGGGGACGGGGGGAGGGTAGGTGCCCCTCCTTAGGACTTCAAGGAGGGGGCGGGGTGGTTGTGAATCATTCAAGCCGGAGGCTTGGAAAAAACGTAATTCGGGGCTTCATTTTGTGTGTTGCCCAATTCGTTACTCAACAATGAAAGCAAAAACTTCGTCTTTTGC
>JAFZSL010000060.1 GCA_017619375.1 Prevotella sp.
GTGGCCACTTGTATTCACCATTGCCACGAGGTATGCGGCAGTAGTCTGTCATCTCGAGCATGGTGTCAAACATGGGCTTGCTGAGGTCGATGGCCACATTGGCCTCCATCGCGTCTGCTTTTACAAACCCAATGTCAAAGCTGCCGTTGTGGGCTACGAGCAGATCTGCACCGTCGATGACCTTGGCGAATTCCTGAAGGGCGGCCACCTTGTTGCAAGTTCCCAACTCCTTCAGCCTGGCTTTCGTGAGTCCGTTGACCTCGATGGCCTTATCCTGAATCCGGCTTTCGTCTTCCGGCCAGTCGAAGAACCTGCTTTCCTCGGCCACCTTCACGAGGTCGGCGTTGAGTACCTGCCAGGACAGGGAGAGAATGACGTTCTCTCCAGCGCATAGCCCTGAGGTTTCCGTGTCGAAGACGACGATTTTCTTGTATGTTTTCATGATTTACTCAAAGATTTTCGACTTGATTTCAAGCATACCGGCCAGTTCCGCCCTTCGCTCGTCTTCCTGACTGGGGTCAATGAGGCGGTATTTCACCATCGGCAAATACTCGTCGAGCGCCTTTCGGATGACACGCTTTCGGATGGCCGGGTCTTTGCCGTGGAGAACTGTGTCGAGTTCCTCAGCGTATCTGTCGAGGAGTTCCCGGCTCGGCAGTTCCATGTTGTATTCGATGGACATCATGGTCTTGATGGCCAGCGTGGCCTTGTTAATCTTTGTCATCTGCATATCTTGCCTTGACGATGGGTCCATTAATCCAAGGCTCAAACTTCCCTATTACGAGGCTTGTGAATGCCTCCTTGTTGTCGTAATAACCGTCGTTCTTAATGTCTTCTAAAAGACTTTTAAATGTGAATTTAGCCATAATTTATTTTTATTGTTCGTTTTCGTCGCCGCTAACAGCATCTTCTTGCTCTGATGCAGTCTCTTGAACATTTGTTGCTTCTTGCCGGATGGTGCAAGTCGAGTATTTGGCGCAGATGCCACAACTCTCGTCACACCGACCAAGTTCTGTGACGGCGTAGTGGCCAGTCTTTCGGCTTCCTACGCGCTCGACGAGACCAGCCTTTGCGAGTGCCGACACGGCCACATCGACGCTTCTCTGGCTCATTTCCAGGGCTGTACACAAAGCCGCTCCATTGCAAGGATTCTGGCGAAGATACCAGAACAGTTCTTGGGTGCTGATTGACATCGGGGTGAGCCGTTGCCGGGCATCCTCGAGCAACCCCTGGGCTTTCTCTGCCAACTCCTTTTTTCGCATGGCGTTGACGGCTGCTACATTGGCCCGGTTGCGCTTGTATTCTTCATATTCTTCATCAGAAAGCCTGGCACGGATGCCACCAGGGGCAACATCAGCGTTGGCCATTGCCGCCGCTGCCGTCGCCGACGATGACACGTCTTTTTCGCCACCGATAAACCGCACAAATTCCTGTTGGTTATTCTCTTCCAACTCGGTTGTGTCGGGAATGGTGATGTCTTGCGGGTCTGCCTCATGGAGCGTTACCACCTCGGAGCCGCTGGTCTCGCCCCACACCAGGTGAGATCCGTAGATGACCTGCTGCAGCACTTCATATCTGGCCTGCAGACTCACCTTTTGGATGGTCGGAGTGATGTACACCATCCCATCGTCCAGGCACATCACGCCTACGTATTTCGCTTCCTCGGGGTAGAGCCTGACCAGCTCATTCCTTTTTTCAATGGCATCTTCGACAAGCTCTCTTGGAACACCGATGAAGAATATGTCCGTCCATCCAACATATTCTATAATCTTTGTGTCTTGCATGAGGTCGGCATGGTCGCCTTTTATTTCAATGCCACAGGTGAAGCACGTCCCTTGGCCGACAGCACCTACTGACGGCTTGATGAATAGCACGGCATCGAAGCGGTATTTGTCGCTTTTTTCGTAGCCCTGCCATGACATCTGGCCGTTCTTCACACGGACGGTCAGCTCGCTGAAGACGCGGTACTCCACCTCGTCGAGGTTTATACGCCCGCAGAGTTTGTAATGGCTGTCGGCAAGCGAGCGAACGAAGAACTTGCCCTGGTTCTCTACGAGCAGCTGACGCAGTTCGTCATGTGTCCTGTAATTAATCTCCATAAATTTATGTTTGTTATATTTGGCACAAAGTTACAAAAAATATTTGAAACCACAAAATAAATCACATAAATTTTTGCAGGTTATTTTTTTCGATAACTGTTGATTTTTCGTTGGCGAAAGATTATTTTTATGAAAATACTATTAGATCTTAAAACTTTTAGGTTAGATGAGCATATAAATAAAAAAAATAAAATAAAATTAATATGGACGATAGAACATACGATTTCATTGACATGGTCGAGCTTGTAGCAGCCATACTTACTATTTTGAGTTTCTTGATTCCTTAAATTGGACCTGAAAAACACTTTTAATCTCTTTTTTAAGGGGGTGGGGAATGGGTATCTCCAACCTCCATCCCTTTTTCCAGGTACTAAAAAAGGCGGCCAACATCTAGAGAGTCGAGTCGATGTGGCCGTCTGTTCAACAGCAGAGGAGGGCGGCGCGGTCGCAGGCATCTCTCCTTTTTTTCTGCTGTCTATCCGCTGCTGCCAAGGAGCGCCTACGCCGTCGTGCCTTAGGTCAGTCAGCGTGTATCTTTTTCTATCTTCTGCATCCCCGGTTGTGCTGTGGGGAGTTGACAATCTTGTCGAGAGATTCTTTCAGTTTTTCCTCCTGATTATCGTCGATGAGGTGCTGGCCACCGACATGATAGCCCAGTTTCAGGCAGATCATCCCAGCCAGCACCTCCCGGTTATGCAGACTGTAGGACTGGCCACCGAAAGAAGCGCAGGTGCCCTTTTCGACGGCATCCTCATGCATCTGGAAATATTCATTAAAGGCATCTTCCAACCATCTGAAGCCAGTCCGGGAACCTCGCCCGGTGGCGTGCTGCAGGGCGTAGTCCAGAACTTCTGCCCACTTCTTATTCAAGTCGTTGACTGTTGACATGGTTTTTATATTTGATTTAAAATACAAATTTACCCATTATTTGCGAGATGTTATTGGATTTTATTGAAAAACATTGGTTTTGGCTTGATTTTGTTGCTTTTTAGAGTGAATCTGTACGCTTTTTTCGTTTTTTTTATAATATTTTTCAGACAAGGCTTGATTGGTGTCGAAAAATGTAGTATTTTTGTAGGCAAAATGTAAATTTTACAGTATTGATAATATACGCCCCCCTTAGATGCCCCGTTAGGGGCACATGCTCTTTAAGCGAAGCACGCCCCGGAGGCAGGACAGCAGGTAGGGGTGAAGGGGGAGGGTGCAGCCTTCCCCCTTCAGTGAGCAAAAGGCGAAGTGTTAGTTCCGCCGTGTTCACCCCTCCTTGGTTGGAATGATCTCACCTCCTACCCCCCTCAACTGCCCCTTCCATCCTGTACGCCAAGAAGGCAAAAGACCTCACGACTCAGGGAGGAGCGCGACCGAAGGGAGTGCGACGGATGGGAGTGAGGGGCCAGGGGTGTAGGGGGTGGCAGACCCCCTACTGAGGCAGAGGTTTGGAGAAGGGGCAACGCCCCGTCTCCAAGGAAAGGGGTCCGGGGAAAACCATCAACAGACAAAAACAACAATCATGGACGAGAACATCGACAAATACATTACCGCCTTCAACGAAAAGTCCGAGTATTTACTACGTCGGCCTTTTGACATTGAGTTTACGGAAGCGTACATGGAAGACTTCTTGTACTATGTCTTTGAACGGGAGGACGGCGGTTTTCCGTTTGAAGAGACCATGTCGAAGGAATACCAGTCCTGGTGTCAGAAGAAGAAGGAGTGGAACATGCGCCTTATGGCATGGAAGAAGGAACACCCCAACGAGCCTGGTGGCTTTAACGAGAAAATTAATTATGATGACGTGTCATGCTTCCGGTACAACCCCATTGCCATTGAGTTTTACAAGAACAAGAAGGGCGAAACGAGAGCCAAACACTCTATCATCCTCAAGGACAATCCTGAGAGCTACGAGTTCCTTGATGGGCGAAAGTTTGTCATTATGTCGCCCATCACATACGTAGGTCGCAACCGATCTGCAGACAATGGCAGATATCTTTATGCCCTTGCGTTCGACCTCGATGGGGTTGGCATAGAAGAACTGGATCATCTTATGAGACTGATGATGGTACGCACTTTGAAAAGTGGAGAAGTCGTTCATTCTCTCCCGATGGCAAATATCATCGTAAATAGTGGCCATGGTCTTCACCTGTACTATCTTCTAAAAGAGCCAATCCCCTTATATAAGAGGAATCGGGAAATCTTGAACAAACTGAAAAGAGGGTTAACCCAGATGATTTGGACCAAACTCACCTCTACGATAGACCAGGTGCAGCACCAAGGCATCTTCCAAGGCTTCAGGATACCTGGCACCCAGACAAAGTTTGGGGAGATTGTCCGGGCTTTCTACAATTCCGACGGCGATTACCACACTGCAGAATCTCTGAATTCTCATATTTTGTCATATAATGAGAACAGATTGACGAAGGAGGAGCTGACAATACTTTCAGACAGCAAATACAATCCAAATGGGGTCACCCTCAAAGAGGCAGAAAGACGGTGGCCGGAGTGGCATGAGCGGGTTGTCATAGAGGGCATCAAAACGCCAAAGAAGTGGCACGTCAAAAGAGACCTCTATGACTGGTGGCTGAAACGCCTATGGGAGTCTGACCAAATCGTGGCAGGGCACCGCTATTTCTGCTTGATGTCATTGGCTGTTTATGCCGTAAAGTGCGATATAGGCTACGAGGAACTGGAAAAAGATGCCATGAAGCTGGTTGGCCGGATGGAAGAATTGACCATTCACGAAGACAACCACTTCACTGAAAAGGACGCAATGGATGCCCTTCAGGCTTTCAAAGTTGGATATTGTACATTTCCAAGGAACAGTATCGAATACCTCACCGGGTTGGAAATGCCAGTCAACAGAAGAAATGGGAGAAACCAAACTGCCCACCTTAAAAGAGCAAGGGCTGTTCAGTCTGTGGACGATCCTGATGGAGAATGGCGAAATAAGAAAGGTCGATTAGACGATACGTTGGGTTCCAATGCGTCCGCATGGAAAATCGCCCATTGGCGAGCCTGGCACCTCGACGGTACAAAGATGCAATGCCATCGGGAGACGGGCATCTCACGACCCACGATTGACAAATGGTGGAGAGGACTTGACTTGTTGATGGACATCTCACCGTACACCCGAATTGGGAACAACAGGCTGATGGGCTGGAATCTGGGCAACGGCACAATCTTGTACGAGAACATCACCGTGGCCAACATCAAAGAGATGTTCCAAACATACATAGGCAATGTAGGTTCGGATAGAAAAGGTAAGCAGTAGGGAAAAGAATTGACATTCTTTCTCTCCCTCTTGCTGTTGTACCAATGCGGCTTTGCCGACAAATCCCTTCGCGGGTCATGCACACCATCCGCTGAAATCAGACAATGGTGACCACCTGGTCATGCCCCACCTGCTGACAAACATTCCCGCCCCTCCGGTGCGTCCCTCCGGGCATAGGGAGACAACAATATTCTCCGCCAGAGGCCTCCAGACGAGCCAGGGCAACGAGGCTGCAGAAGCAGCGCCCAGACACGAGAACGTCAGAGGCTTCCGGCAAAGACTCGTCTCCCCATTCCATGGGGAGCAAGAGGGAAC
>JAFZSL010000004.1 GCA_017619375.1 Prevotella sp.
TAAATCGCTCTCGCTCGGCAAACTGAAAACAAGCTTTCGTCTGCTCTCGCTTAATCGCGATTTTGAGCTACTCTCGAAGTTGCTCACGCTCGGCAGAATTCAAGCAAGCTTGGTCTGCTCTCGCTTAATCGCAACTTTCCTCCATTTTATATCTTTTTCCTCCTTTTTTAATCTTCTTCTTTTTTATTGCTATCATTAACATCTTGTGAATCAAAGGTATAAGAGATGTGTATAAAGAATTTAGCCTTGAATGGGAGGGATACCATTCGGCTCACGGCTATATTATTCCACTTTTTTAAGTGGACTCATAATTGAATCCACTATGAGTGGGGGACGGTGATCACCATCTCAAATGGACTAAAGGACTAATGATAAATTATCAAATAGTTTCATTCTGGTATGTAAGAAAAATAAAAAGGAAATACTTTTCATAATATTTGCAAAATACAAGAAAATTTGTATCTTTGCACAAACTATATACCAAAGAACATATGGTATGCACGTGCGAAAAATGACAACCCAAGCACTGCACCCCCTTGACATCATCTGAATCTATTTTATCACCAAATTTTTAACGCTTATGAAAAAAGCAAAATTACTACTTCTAACCCTGCTCGTTGTGATGGGATACAGCACGGCCATGGCAGACAACGTGTCGCCGTATGAAGCTGACTTCAACAGCACCATCACGACAACTGTGCACGACTTCGCTGTTGCCTCCAACTGGAAGCACATCGTCGGCAAATACACCGACGACTGGGACGAGGACTACTACATGAGCTACTCCTACAAAAGCGACGAAGGCATCGAAGGGTCCGGCACACTGCTGGCCTACAGGCAATATGCCCAAGACCCGACGAGCTACAACAGTGGGGCCACCGTCTATGACCTCCTCGTGACACCCGTTGTCTCAGGAGAGGTGAAGCTGTATGTGAAGAAATCCATCTCGGCCAGCACAAGTATTCCCTCCTTCGTGGAGTTCTACAAGGTGAACGCCACCGGCACCACCCGCGGCGACCTCATCCAACGCTTCACCGACAATGACTACGTGGCTGACGAGAGCATCGAGGGATGGAGCTATGTCACCATCACCCTTGACGAGGCCCAGCGCGTAGGCATCCGTGCCCAGCACGTGTATCTTGACAACTTCAGCGCCGCCAATGCCGACATCGTGTTGGAGAAGAGCCTCTCCATCACCGGTCTGAGCAGCGTGGCGGGAGGCAATTACATTGTCAGCCAGAACGCGGACGGGACAACAGACATTGAACTGAAAGTCACCCTGAAAAACACAGGCGACGTGGACTTCAAGGCTGGTGACGACAATTACACCCTCACCCTTGTGAAGAAAGCCCCTTACAGCAGCACCGAAACGGTATTTGACGATGCTGTCTTCTCCATTGACCAGGACATTGAAAAAGGCAAAGAAGCCACCTTCGTTGCTTCCTTCAAAGCACCCGCAGAACTGGGTACAGGCTGGATGTATCTTAAGGTGAAGGAGAACATCAGCGGCACAACCTCCTCCGCACAAGTGTGGACACAAGTGAAGGAGTATGCCTCCGGATTCATCTTCGACGTGGCAGGAACGTCATATTACAGCAGTTCTTCGGCCACCACGACCCCCATCGACTTCGGCAAGGTAACCGAGGCCACGACGCTGAACTATGAAATCTACAATCCCGGTTCGGCCCCTTTGACCATCAACAGCTTCACCATCGACAGTCCCTTCACCACCGACGCACCCGCCGGTGAGTTCACCGTGGCAGCCGGCGAGAAGAAGCAGGTAGCCATCACCTTCCCCGCCACAGAGCCCGGCATCTTCGAAGGTAAAATCACCATCGAATACACCAACTTCGGCAAGGAGAAGGCCACCTACACCCTTGACGTCAAAGCCACCGTCATCGACCCGTCGAAGAACATGATCACCTTCGACAACGGCAAGACGGGTGAGGAAGCCAACGGCAAGTTCCCAGAGGGTTCCATTCATACCAACCAAGTATGGATCTCCAAGGAGACCGTGGACGACGGAGTCAACTTCTACTTGCAGGGTTCCAGCAACACCAAGTTCATCACCCCGCTGCTCACCGCAGAGGCTGGTGAGCAGTTTGCCTTCGACACTTGGGCTAACAGTTACGGAGAAAACAACACCGTCACCGCTTACATCTCCAAAGACCGTGAAAACTGGACCCAGGTGGCCAAGGAGAGTGGAATCGGTTCAAAGCTGAAGACCATCATCACCACCATCGAGGAGGCTGGCGACTACTGGCTGGCATTCGAACTGTCAGGAAATGCCTATCTCGACAACATCTACGGCTTGACGTTTGCCGAGCAGCCCGAGCACAACTGGTATATCATCAGCAATGACGTCCCCACCAAGGGCAAGCAGAATACCGACTACACCGCCACCATCAAGTTGAAGAACATCAACTCCACGGCCGACTGGGTGGAAGGTACCATTTTCTTGGACGGTGAGGCAGTTGACTATAGTGGTTATATCGAACTCCCCGGCAACGAGAAAACCGCCATTGAGTGCATTGGCAGCAACCATTACAGCAACATCGACGAGCCGACGGTGCTCACCATCACCTTCAAGCCCCACAAGGCCGGCGTGCTGCCCCTCTATATCAAACTGAGCGGCGAAGATGGGAAAATCGTTTACACCACCGAGACAGTGGATGTGACCATCGCCGAGGAAAAGACAGAGAGCCTGCTTACTATCGGCGAAGTGGTTAGCAACAAAACCAGCACCAACGTGCCGTTCAACACCACTTGGATGGACGAAGAAAGTGGTCTTGCAGAGTGCGACTTCCGTTACACTGCAGAAATGTTGTCTGCATTCGGCCTGCGTAAAGGCGACGTCATCTCCGCCATCACCTTCACGGGAACCCCCGCCTTCTCCAAGGAAATCAACTCACTGACCGCCGAGGCCTGGGTGGGCATCGAGGAAGCAGGAACAAGTTTCACCGCTGGCGGAGCCGACAAGTCAAATATGTTCCATGCTATCATCTTCAACGAGGAGACCGTCAATTTTACTGAAAACGAGGAATTCGACTTTGTCATCAACCTTGACGAGCCCATCACTTGGGATGGCACCTCAAGCATCCGTATTGCCACCAACATCAACGGTCACGGTAAAGGGCAATACGTGAACATCAAATTCCCTATTGATAGCAATTATTCAGGAGCCTACTTTTCTCGTAGCGGCGGTGCATGGTCATCTTCCTCCATGCCCGTGGCCTACCTGTCGCTCGACGTTGAAGAAATAACCTTCGCCGGCGTGGTGACCGACATCGCCAGCAATCCAATTGAGGGCGCCAAGGTCGTTGCATGGAATATGGACAATGATGTGGAATATACAGCCGTTACTGATGCAGATGGCAAGTTCTCCATGAACATTGTGCAGAACAAGTTGAAATACCTCATCTGGGTAGAGAAGACGGGCTATCAGGAATTACTCCAAGAGACCAGAACCTTCGAAGATGGCAGTTACACCGATGCAGAATACGTGCTCACCAAGGATCCCGAGTACATTGATTACACTTTCAACAGCACCTATGGTTGGGGCACCTTCTACAGCTCCACCACCAACTATGCCATTCCCGAGGGTGTCAACGCATTCATCGTCAGCGGTGTTGAGGACGGCATTGCCAACCTCACCGAAATCGATTTCGGATTCATCCCGGAAGAGACTGCCGTGATCATCACTGGCGAACCGGGTGAAACCTATGGTCTCGAGCCATATAGTGTATATGAGATGCCTCAAATAGGCGAGAACTTGCTTTGTGGCACCGACGAAGACGAAGAGGTTACACCTGAAGAGGGCGAAAAACTCTACATGCTCTCCTTCAAGAATGACATCGTAGGCTTCTACTACGGAGGCGACGAAGGAGGCGCATTCACCAACAAGGCTCATAGGGCTTATCTCAGGCTCAAGGTTGAAGCCACCGGAGAGCAACCTTCGTTTATCCGCATTGCTGGCGGCAGCGCCACCGGCATAAGCAACGCCATCACCACAACCACCGACGCTCCCGCCTACAACCTGGCAGGTCAGCGCGTAGACAAGTCCTACAAGGGCGTGGTCATCGTGAACGGCAAGAAGATACTCAGGAAATAATCATTCCATCTCTCCATAAAAAGGGGTGCGCACATGCGCACCCTTTTTTTATCATAATTAGAGTGTCCAATTTGTTAGTCATCTATTATCATATCACGAATTATCGAATTGGAGAATTAGTTTGGGAAGCAATCATTTTTGGTCTCAAAAATCTATAATTCGTGACTAAAATGACGTGATATTGGATGAAAGAAATCCACAGTCTCTGAAGACTCTCTTGGGTTCTATTTTCCTTTATTCCTTGGATTTTTAGACTTACGCTACGGAAGGTTGTTCTCTACGGACTCATAGGATTTACCCTCGTTTCCTTTTTGAATATTAACCCCACTCTGTATAATAGTATTCGCCAAGAGGAGTATTAGCATCTTTGAGAAAATCCTCTATTTCGGACAAGGTGAGATTTTCATTCTCCTGTATGCAATCGATGCAGCAGTAAGTATTTCCCATCCAAGAATATCCTTTCCACATCACCTTGCCACAATTACAGCAGATTTGCGCTCCTAAGAACTGTCCAAACCAGTCTTGGAGGGATTTACGCAGTTTAATGTCATTGACACAAGTTTCAAGTATTATGTACACGACCTGAGCTTTTGTCATCCATTCTATGTGACCCAATTTGTCTTTATGGAAGTCGATGAAGTCTTGAATGTTTTGGTTGTCGGCATCCATCAAATCAGAACAGATAGAGAGCCATCCTTTTAATATTATGTTGTCCAGTGTAGTAACAATAGTTCGTTAAAAATACAATAAGATGGCATAACGGCTATACCGCGCAGCCAAAGAGTTCTTTGAAAATATGACTAATTAAAGTTTGGTTCGGTCGGTATGGGGACACGTCAAAAATCCGTTTCATAAGGAACGAA
>JAFZSL010000061.1 GCA_017619375.1 Prevotella sp.
AACGCCCACCTTTCACGTTGAAGGAGAAACGTCCCGCCTTGTAGTTGCGGATCTTCGACTCGGGCAGCTCGCCATAGAGCTTGCGGATGTCGTCGAAGACCTTGGTGTAGGTGGCCGGATTGCTTCGCGGTGTGCGCCCAATCGGTGCCTGGTCGATTTGGATGATCTTGTCGATCTTCTCCAATCCTTCGATGCTGTCGTAGGGCAGGGGCTCTTTCACCGAGCGGTAGAACTTCTGGCTGAGGATGGGGGAGAGGGTTTCATTAATTAAGGTGGACTTGCCCGAGCCGCTGACGCCCGTCACGCAGACCATCACGCCCAAAGGCAGTTTCAAGTCTACGTTCTTCAGGTTGTGGCCTTTGGCGCCTTTGATGGTGAGGAACTCGCCTTCCAAAGGCTTGCGTCGTGTCTTAGGCACTTCGATCTGGCGGATGCCGTTGAGGTAGTCGCAGGTGATGGAATGTCCTGTCTTGGTCTCGGCAGGTGTGCCGGCGAAGACGACTTCGCCGCCATGACGTCCCGCACCGGGACCGATGTCGACCAAATAATCGGCGTTGAGCATGGTGTCCTTGTCGTGTTCCACCACGATGACTGAATTGCCGATGTCGCGCAGCTCCTTCAGCGACTCTATGAGACGTTGGTTGTCGCGCTGGTGCAGGCCGATGCTGGGCTCGTCGAGGATGTACAAGACTCCTGTCAGCTGTGAGCCAATCTGCGTGGCCAGACGGATGCGCTGGGCTTCGCCGCCCGACAAGGATGCCGCCGGACGGTTCATGTTGAGGTAGTCGATGCCGATGTCCAAGAGGAAATGCACGCGTTTGTGGATCTCGCGCAGGATCTCCTTGGCGATGTCGTTTTGGCGTTCGGTGAGTTTGTCAGGCAACTCGTCGATCCACTTGCCAAGACTGAGGGTGTCCATGTTGGCCACCTCAGCGATGTTCTTGCCGTCGATGCGGAACCATTGCGCCTCTTTCTTCAGCCTCGATCCGCCACAAACGGGGCAGGTCACGTGGTTCATGAAGGAGCCCGCCCAGCGCGCGATGGCCGCCGAGGCCTCTTCGTTGTTCTGGCTCTCGATGAAGTTGATGATGCCCTCGAAGTTGATCTTATAGGTTGAAACGATGCCGAGGGTCTCGCGCTTCACCTCAAAGGTCTCGTTGGTGCCGTAGAGGATGACGTCCAGGGCTTCGTCGGAGATGTCCTTCATTGGTGTGTCAAGAGTGTAGCCGTATTTCAGGCCGATAGCCTCCAGCTGCTTGAAGATCCAACTTCCGGCCTTGTATTCGCCAGCAGGAGCCAATCCGCCTTTGCGAAGGCTCAGGTTGGGGTTGGGGATGAGTTTCTCCTTGTCGACGATGGCGATTTCGCCTAGGCCGTTGCACTTGGGGCAGGCACCGTAGGGCGAGTTGAACGAGAAGGTGTTAGGCTCTGGGTCCTCGTAGGAGAGACCTGTGGTGGGGCACATCAAGAGTCGGCTGAAATACCTAAGTGAGGAGTGAGGAGTGGGGAGTGAGGAGTTGGCTGTAGCGTCCTTATACTCCTCACTTCTCACTCCTAACTCCTCACTAACCAAGACCATCAGCAGTCCCTTGCCGTAACGGAAAGCGGTTTGCACCGACTTCTTGATACGGGTAAGGCTGTCTTCGTGCACTTCGATGCGGTCGATGACGATTTCGATGTCGTGGGTCTTGTAGCGGTCCACCATCATGCCAAACTCAATCTCGCGCATCACGCCGTCGACGCGCACGCGGGTGAAGCCTGCTTGGCGGATATGTTCGAACAGCTCGCGGTAATGGCCCTTGCGGCCGCGTACGGTGGGTGCCAGTATGTTGATGCGTTTGCCGTCAAACTCCTTAAGGATCAAGTCGGTGATCTGCTCTTCGGTGTAGCGCACCATGCGCTCGCCTGTGTTGTAGGAGTATGCCTCGCCGATGCGGGCGTAGAGCAGACGCAGGAAGTCATAAATCTCCGTGATGGTGCCCACGGTGGAGCGTGGGTTCTTGTTCACGCTCTTCTGCTCAATGCTGATGACGGGACTCAGACCCGTGATCTTGTCGACGTCGGGGCGCTCCATGTTGCCGATGAACTGTCGCGCGTAGGCCGAGAAGCTCTCCATGTAGCGGCGTTGTCCCTCGGCATAGATGGTGTCGAAGGCCAACGACGACTTGCCGCTCCCGCTGATGCCAGTGACGACCACCAGGGCGTTGCGCGGGATGGAGAGGTCGATGTTCTTCAGGTTGTTCTCTCTGGCACCGAGGATCTCAAGGTTTTTGTCTTCGCTGAACTCGTTCATTCTGCCTTCCTCATCTTCTTATGCATTTTCGCGAATTTTCCCTTCGGAATCTTGATGTCGTAGCTGTTGCCTGCCGAAACCGTAAGCGAGTTGCTGCGCAGCCAAGGGTTGAAATACTTCAACATCTTAATGTTGGTGCCTTGCCTATAGGCAAAATCCACAAGGTCGGGGATGGACTGCACAACGTTGATAGTCTTAGTCTCATAGGGTTGGTACCAGCCATTGTCGCTGATTTGGAAACCATATTTTTCGGGGTTTTCTGTGATGAGTTTCAGTGCCAGGATGCGGAACACATAGCGTTGTGTTTCTTCAGGCAAAAGCATGTCGTAGTAAGAGTCTACACGCTGCTCCTCGGTAGTTTTGGTGATGCGCCCGTTGCCGCAGTTGAAGGCGGCCGCAGCCAAGGTCCAGCTGCCGAATTTGCGGTAGGAGGCCTTCAAATACTTGCAGGCGGCTACGGTTTCTTTCTCCACGTTGTAACGCATGTCCACTTCCTTGTTAATTTCAAGACCATATTCTTTGCCAGTGCTTTCGAGGAACTGCCAGAAGCCGACGGCCTTCGAGGGCGAGACGGCATTGGTCAGCTCACTCTCGATCATGGCGAGGTACTTGAAGTCCTCGGGCAAGCCGTTTTTCTGCATGATAGGCTCCAAGACAGGGAACCATCGCGTGGTGCGTTTCAGCAACATGATGGTGGCAGAATGCCGGTAAGAGTTGACAATGATCTCGCGTTCCAAACGCTCCCTGACATAGAATAGGTCGAGAGGAACTTCTTCCCCACAGAAACTCATGCTCTCGGGCAATTCGATGTCGTGGGTGAGGTGGTCGATTTGGTCGAAGGAGAGGTATTCCCTGTCGGTGCCTTCGTATTCTACCATCTGTTCGTCGTTGGATTGAGCCAGCGAAAAAGAGACGGCCGCGGTAATACCTATTAATATAATAGCCATGCCGCACGCCAAAAGGAGGTTTCTTGTTCTCATGTTTGTTCTATGTCTGTTCGTTATATTCAAAAGGGCGTAATGAAGTCTTTAAACAAAGGTGCTATCTTGTCTTTGTCGGACAGAATCGGGTTTTCAATGTCCCAATTGATGCCGAGGTCGGGGTCGTCCCAGCGGATGCTGCCTTCCGAGGCTTTGTTGTAGACGTTGGTGCATTTGTATGTGAACACCGAATGGTCTTCAAGGCACACGAAGCCATGTGCGAATCCCTCCGGGATCCAATACATGAATTTGTTGCCTTCGGTCAGCACCACCGACTCCCATTGTCCATAGGTGGGCGAGTCTTTCCTTAAGTCGACGGCCACGTCCATCACGGAGCCTTTCACCACGCGA